>DIYI01000012.1:285947-858474 GCA_002428965.1 Jejuia sp. UBA6058
GCTTTCGGCAGTCGCTCTCTGCGAGGAGCTCCAACAAATGCCTCAATCCCTAACGCAAAACTTTGTAATTTCACACTATGAATGTAATAAACATTAAGGAAAAACTATCTAAGTTTAGAGAAAACTGGCATCCACATCAAATTGCGACTGTGGATAATATGCGAGTGATTTTAGCCAAATTTAAAGGTGAATTTGTGTGGCACAGTCATGATAACGAAGATGAACTGTTTCAAGTAATTAAGGGAACACTTTACATGCAATTTAGAGATAGAACAGAAGTTGTAAACCAGGGCGAAATTATTGTAGTCCCTAAAGGTGTGGAGCACAACCCTTGCACCAAAAACAATGAAGAAGTTCATGTGCTCTTAATCGAAAAACAGAGTACTGCCCATACTGGTAGTGTAGAACATGAAATTACTCAAACACATTACCCTAAAATTTAAACTCTAATATTTTAGACTACATTCAGTATTCTAAAGTATAATTATATATCGTAAAACTTACGGCGCAGGATTAGGAATAGCACCATGAACCTCATTGATTTGAGCAATAACCTCGTCACTCAACTCAATATCAATACTGCCAATATTTTCTTTAAGTTGTTCCATAGTAGTAGCTCCAATAATATTTCCTGTTAGAAATGGCTGTTGATTTATAAACGCCAATGCCATTTGCGTTAAGGTTAAACCATGTGCTTTGGCAATCTCACTATATTTTTCCGTAGCCTCTAAAGCTTGTGCACTATTATAACGTCCTGCAAACCTTGGAAACAAATCAAATCTTGAATTTTTAGGTAATTGTCCTCCAATATACTTTCCAGAAAGGGAGCCTGAAGCCAATGGTGAATACGCTAAAAGTCCGATATCTTCACGTAAAGACAATTCCGCTAAATCTCCTTCAAAGGTTCTGTTTAATAAGGAATATGGATTTTGTATGGTTCTTACCCGTGGTAAATTATTAGTTTTTGATTCTTCCAAATAACGCATCACACCCCAAGCGTTTTCATTAGAAATTCCAACCTCTCTAATCTTACCTTCCTTTACAAAACCATCTAATGTCTGTAGAACTTCATTAAAGTTATCTTCCCAAGGATCGTTAGGATTGTGTTTATAATCACGCTGACCAAAAAAGTTGGTTTGTCGTTCAGGCCAATGCAATTGATACAAATCAATATAATCAGTCTTTAAGCCTTTTAAGCTATTATCTAAAGCTTCTTTAAGTGCATGTGTACTAAATCCCGTGGTACGTACATGTGCTGTATAAGCACCAGGTCCACAAATTTTTGTAGCTAATATTACTTTATCTCTGTTGTCTCTTGCTTCAAACCAATTACCTATAATTCTTTCTGTTTCGGCATAGGTTTCGGCATTGGCAGGTACAGGATATAATTCGGCAGTATCGAAGAAGTTTACACCTTGGTCTAACGCATAATCCATTTGCTCAAAACCTTCGTCTTGTGTGTTTTGATTACCCCAAGTCATAGTGCCAAGGCATATTTTACTAACTTTTATGTCTGTTCCTGGTATTTTTGTATATTTCATTTAGCTATTTTTTTAGACTTTCAAAGATAAAAAACCGTTAAGAGCCTATTAAGGCTTTTAACGGTTTTTTATGCGTTAGGGATTGAGGCATTTGTTGAAGCTCCTCGCAGAGAGCGACTGCCGAAAGCGCGACCCTTGTGGTAACGCCCTAATACTATTGCTCATTCAACAAACGAGACAATTCATCCAACTTAGGCGTTAGAATCACCTCGATACGTCTGTTTTTAGCTTTTCCTTCTTCTGTGGTATTTGTGGCTATTGGTGCGTATTCACCACGACCCGCAGCGGTTAAATTTTCTGGGTTTATGGCTGCGTTTTCTCTCAAAATATTCACGATAGCCGTAGCGCGTTTGGTAGATAAATCCCAGTTGCTAGTAAGCGCACCATTACCAGAATACGGCACATTATCAGTATGACCTTCAATCAACACAGCAATATCTGGGTTTTCAGCCAGTACGTTACCTAAGCTTCTCACCGCCGTTTTTCCATCGGCGTTTACCGCCCAACTTCCAGACTGGAACAACAGCTTATTCTCCATAGAAACGTATACTTTTCCACCACGTTGTTCAACGGTCAAGCCTTTGCCTTCAAAATCAGTAAGTGCGCGAGAAATGGCGTCTTTTAGCTGTGTCATTGCAGCATCTTTAGTGGCAATTACATTTTCTAATTCTGCAATGCGACTTGAACGCTCTTCCAACGCCTTTTTCAACTTTTCTAAACGCTCATTTTCTGCTGCTAAAGCTTGCTCCTTAGCTTCTAATTCTGCCAGAAGTTCTCTATTTTTCTGAGAATTTTTAGCAATTGCCGCAGAACTATTTTTCTCCAATGCAGCATAAGAATCTTTTAGCGCATCTAAATTAGATTTTGTTGCCGCATAATCTGCTCTCAATTGGTCGCGTTCCGCAACGGCTTCATTATAAGCTGTTTTTAATTTGGCCAATTCATTTTCGGCAGTAGTTTTTCCTTTTAACAAATCTTCGTTGTCCTTCGTCAATTTTCGATTTTCTTGTTTTAAAGTAGCGTATTTACTCTCTAAATCTTTATACACTTTTGGCGACACACAAGAGGTAATTACGGTAACTGCTAGTACGATTAATAGATAAGTTTTAATCTTCATTTGGGTTGTTTTTTGTTGATTTATTTTAATGTTCAATTTCTACTATTATCGGGCAATGGTCACTATGCACTGCTTCGGTTAGTATAACGGCTCTTTTAATATTTTCTTGTAAGGGTTTCGCAACCATGGCATAATCCAATCGCCAACCCTTGTTATTGGCGCGCGCATTAGCACGATAGCTCCACCAGCTAAATTCTTGTCGTTCAGGATGTATATATCTAAACGAATCCACAAATCCGCTATCAATAAATTCTCCAATCCACTGGCGTTCTTCGGGCAAAAACCCCGATACCCCTTTCATTTTTGGGTTATGAATATCAATTTCTTCATGACAAATATTGTAATCGCCACAAATAATCAAATTAGGAATCTCCTGTTTCAATCCATCAATATACGCCTGAAACATATCCATATAATCCAACTTGTGCCGCAATCGCGCATCGTTTGTCCCTGATGGCAAATACAAACTCATCACCGAAACACCATCAAAATCTGCCCTAAGGTTGCGACCTTCAGCGTCCATTGAAGCAATTCCCGTGCCATACTCCACATGATTCGGCTCAATTTTACTCAAAATGGCCACACCGCTGTAACCCTTCTTTTCGGCACTAAACCAATAGTGGTAAGTGTATCCAGCCTCCTCAAACAAACTCAAATCCAACTGCTCTTTCATGGCCTTAATTTCCTGCAAACAAATCACATCCGGATTCGCACTTTTCAACCAATCTACAAAACCCTTATTTACGGCAGCTCTAATGCCATTAACGTTATAGGATATAATCTTCATACATCTATGTTTTTAATAATTTTTTGGGCGTTACCCTCAAGGGGTCGGGCTTTCCGTTAAAAGTTTTGGCTCGATGCGCGCCTCGCCAAAAGCTACCACTGCAACCCCTAACGCGCTCACTCAAACTAAAAGCCTCCCCTAACCCCTCCAAAGGAGGGGAATCTCACTCAGACGCAATTCTTAAGCAAGTCTTTTCTATTTCAGCTAAAATAAATAATACCTTACTTTTACGCTACAGTTGAAAAGGGGAGTTTTAACAAAAACTATTAACAAAATAATTTCAACTAATCACAGTTTAAATACCTGATGAAGTATTTCCTACTATTTGTATGCGTTTTAGCAAGTTTTGGTGGTTTTTCCCAGAACCAAAACAGCAAATACAAAACCAAAAAAGTTGTGGTAAGAGATACTATTTTTGTGGATAGCGTAAGTATCAATTCTAGTTGGTTTTCGGTAAAAACCAAGGATGGAAATCTACTGGATTCCACATTTTACAACATTGATTTTCCAAAGGCAAAACTTACGTTTAAAAAACCGGTTAATACCGATTCCATCATAATCAACTATTTAAAATTCCCAGAGTTTCTCACCAAAACCTATAAGCAATTGGATGAAAGTATTATTGTAAAAAACAACGATGCTACCAACCGCCTCTACCAACTATCGCAACCCAATACCTCGAGAAACTTTGTGCCCTTTGATGGCTTAACCACTTCAGGAAGTATCTCTCGTGGCGTCACCGTCGGTAACAACCAAAACTCAGTTTTAAATAGCGAACTCGATTTACAAATTACAGGAAAACTAAACGATAAAGTATCGCTGCGTGCCTCCATTCAAGACGCCAATATCCCGTTGCAAGAAAGTGGTTATAGTCAACGACTGGATGAATTCGACCAAGTATTTATTGAGCTTTTTAGTGACAATTGGAACATTCGTGCAGGGGATATCGATTTGCAAAACACCAATTCATTCTTTGGTGCATTTTCAAAACGTGTACAAGGACTATCGGTAAATGCAAATTTGGGAGGCGACACCTCAACAACTAATGTTTTTGCTGCTGGTGCTTTGGTACGCGGACAATTCACCACGAGTCAATTTGTGGCGCAAGAGGGCAACCAAGGTCCGTACAAATTACAAGGACAAAATGGCGAACTCTTTGTGTTGATTGTATCTGGAAGTGAAACGGTTTATGTTAATGGCATTCCTTTAGAACGTGGCGAGGACAGGGATTATATCATCGATTATAATGCAGGCGAAATTATTTTTAACACTACATTCCCCATTACTTCCGAAATGCGAATTACTGTCGATTATCAATTTAGTGATCGCAACTACTCTCGCTTGGTGGCTTATGGTGGCGGAAATTACAATAGCGATAAACTAAAAATAGGTGTTTCGGTGTATTCTGAAAATGATGCTAAAAATCAACCCTTGCAACAAAATTTGTCTGAAGCCCAAGTCAATATCCTTTCAAATGCTGGAGATGACAGAACCCAAATGATTGCCCCTTCTCAAGTTGAAGAAGCTTTTAGTGAAAACCGTATTTTATACCGAAAAGACATTGTTGGCGGCGAGGAAATATTTGTATTCTCTAACGACCCAAATGAGGAATTATTTAGGGTGTCTTTCACACTTGTAGGTCCCAATCAAGGAGATTATGTATTAAGTAGTTCCAATGCCATCAACAATATTTATGAATATGCTGGCGAACTGCAAGGTAATTATGCGCCTATTGTTCAATTAGTAGCTCCGGTTAAACTACAGATGGCGGTTGTAAATGGAAATTACACGCCTTCAGAAAATACACAAATTACTTTTGAATTGGCGGGAAGTAAAAATGATTTAAACCTCTTCTCTTCTTTAGATGATGACGATAATGATGGTTTTGCAGGAACTTTAAGAGTCAATCAAAACATCATTAAAAAAGACAGCCTCTGGAATCTGGACGCTTATGTAAAAACCGATTATATTCAGGATAATTTTAGAAGTATTGAAATTTTATACAATGCTGAATTTAATCGAGATTGGAACTTAGAGCAACCCCGAGGCAATCAACGTGTTGGAGATTTAGGAACACAAACCTTCGTGAATTCTGGACTTAACTTGTCACACTTTAAAAAAGGACGCATCAACTATCAATTCGAATATTTAAATTTTGCTTCTGGTTTTAATGGTAGTCGGCATATCGCCAATGCAAACCTATTGTTGAATCGCCTAAGTATTCTTTCAAATACAAGTTACTTAAATGCTGAATCGACCATTAATCTTTCTACATTTTTGAGATCTTATAATAGTGTTATTCTCAACATGAAAAAAAGTTGGGTTGGAGGAAAATTATCTATTGAAGATAATGTGCAAACTGAAATAGCCACAGAAACCCTCACACCTTTAAGTCAAAAATTTTCTTCTTACGAAGCATTTGTTGGTGTGGGTGATAGTACCAAAGTATTTGCGCAATTTGGATATAAACACCGCGTAAATGATAGTATTCGCAACAACCAACTTCAAAAGGTAAATACTTCTAATACATTTTATGTCAACTCTCGATTAATTCAAAACAAAAACACCAATCTTTCACTTTACGCCAATTATAGAACTCTAAATCATGTAAGTGATACTATTGAAGATGAAAATTCATTAAACTCGAGGTTACAATACAACCAAAAGTTGTTTAAAAACATCCTACAAAGCAATACGGTTTTTGAAACCAATTCGGGGTTTTTACCTCAACAAGATTTCTCCTATGTTGAAGTAGAACCCGGACAAGGCACTTACACGTGGATTGATTATAACGAAAATGGAATCCAAGAACTTGAGGAGTTTGAAATTGCACAATTTACAGATCAAGGCACTTATATTCGTGTATTATTGCCCAATCGCGTTTTTATAAGAACACACCAAAATCGATTTAGTCAAACTCTAACGATTAACCCCTCACAATGGCGTGTTTCTGAAAGTAAGTCAAAACAGTTTTGGTCTCACTTTTACAACCAAACCAGTTATTTAATCGATAGAAAAATTAAAAGAAATGGGAGTAATTTCAATTTAAACCCATTTGAAAGTGATGCTGATAATCAATTAGGTCTACAACTTAACTTTAGAAATGTGTTGTTCTTTAATCGTGGTAAACAAAAGTATACCACCTCTTACACTTATCTATCAAACAAATCAAGCAACACACTTTCAGTTGGGCTTTTGGAGAATAATTTAAAAAGTCATCAATTGAATTTCAACCACAAAATAAAAGAGAATTGGTTGATTACCTTTCAATCTGCGATAGGTTCCAATGAGAGTTCTAGTGAAAACTTCACCAGTAAAAATTTCAAGTTTGATGAAGCGTTGCTGAATCCTAAACTCTCCTATTTATTTAATGAAAATAGCCGATTCGATATCTTTTACCAATACACAACTAAGGACAATACCATAGATGGATTAGAAACATTATCTCAACAGAAATTTGGTTTGGGTTTCAATTTATCTAAAAACGAAAAAGGTGCGGTAAACGGTGAAGTCAATTATTTCTCAAACAACTTTAATGGTAACCCCAATACGCCTGTAGCATTCCAAATGCTAGAAGGTTTACAACCAGGAAACAACTTTACTTGGACTTTACTCGCTCAAAAGAAACTGACCAAATTTTTAGATTTAAACTTGAGTTACTTCGGAAGAAAAACAGAAACTAGCAAAACAATTCATACTGGTAATATTCAGTTGAAGGCTTATTTTTAATAAAAGAATAATTGATCTAAGTGCATTTTAATACCATTGGGTTGGGCAACAATCTTGTAATATCTATGCTTACCATTAGGCACTTTGAAAGATATATTTCTGATATTATCGAAATTTTTTGTGTTTTGATAGTCTCGTTTTTCAGCTAATTTCCAATTCACTTTATCATTAGAAGTCCATAACTCCGCATATTTTACCGGACAAGTCTTAGCCCTACTTTGATAAAATGAATATCCCGCACTTATAATAATTTCCTCTAACTCAGGAGGCGAATCTTCTCCAAAGTCAGCAATAGCAATCATAGGTTTCTCTTTAAAAACAGACCAAAATTTAGAAACAAAAACTACTTTATTATTCATTACCACATTGTCCAACAGAATTCTCTCACCTGTTCCAGTATATTCACTTAAAATACCATCATATTCTAACTCAAAATGTTTTGGTATAAAACCTTTATCCAAAAACACAAAGTTGCTTACACTACTAGGTTTCCACCCCTCTTTATAGGCTATTGTTTTAATGGTTTTTGTTCTTTTTCCATCCAATGCTATTGTTAAATCGGAGTCTAGGATTTTGGAATTTTTATCTGGCACATCACCATTATCGGTGTAACGTATTTCAACACCATCCATTTTATGCCAAATTTTTACTTTATCTCCAGAGTTTATAACATTCACTCTACCTTCTAGAATTGGCGGTGTTAGACTTACTTCAACATTTGTATCTGCAACATAGCCTTCATAAAATTTAACAGATGGTAATTCGTTTTGAAAGGTTTCAACATCTTTAGGAGTTAGGGCTGTATTCCAAACAAAAACCTCTTTTAAGTCTTTAAACTTTTTTAAAGTATTTAAAATTGAAGCATCAACTTTTGTACTGGATAGCGAAATGGATTTTAGTTTAGAACATGTAGCGAGTGCTTTCAAATCTTCGCTTTCTAAAGGAGTGCCATTTAATACTAATTGCTCCAAATTGTTCAATGTGCCAATAAACCCCAAAGCTTTACCACCTAAAGGAAGCTTGGCTACATTTAGATTTACCAACTGTTCTTTAATCGGAGATAATTCAGTTAAACTTTCCAAAACATAGCTTGATACACCATAAATAGAAACATCAATGGCAGGAGACTTGGGAGACTTTTGAATTACGGTTCTATAAGGGCTATTATTAAGAGATTCCACCACTTCCGCATCAGCAAATTTAAAGGTGTATTGCTCTGTTTTAGATGTATTAGACTTTTGCCATTTTTTTTCCACTAAGGATTTTAAAGGATCCTTTTGTTTCAATTGTGCTAAAGAAACAGTATCATTGGCACCTTGAAGAATCCAAGCTTCTAATAGTTCTATTTCTGAAGGGGTTAATTGAGGCTTGCCCTCTGGTGGCATATGTTCCTTGTCATCTATGGGTAAATAAACCCTTTGCATAAATAGACTTCTCTCTGGTTCATGAGCTATCCAAAGTGCCCCATTTTTACCCCCTTCTGCAATAGCTTCTATTGAACTTAGATTTAAACTGCCTTTTCGCTTTTGGTCATTATGACAACTCACACACTTTGCCTCTAAAATAGGTTTTATATATGCAAGGTATACAGGCGTGTTCTCATCTACTTCTGGTGCCTTTACTGCAAGTAAAGGTTCTGTAATAAAATTTACTCCATGGGTTAAACCAGCTCCGTAATGTCCTACTAAAATAACGCCTATTAAACCTACGTAAAGCAAGCTTTGATATACTATTCTTTTTCTGCGGAATACAACCAATCCATAAACTAAAAAGCATAAAATTATACCTGCCCATTTATGTAAGGACATTAATTCAGACTCATATCCTTCTAATGAAAGCACAAACCCCATTAAAGTGGCTAAAACTGTAAATAAAGCAGTTATCAATAAGAGAAATTGATTAATTTTTTGAAAAGTATCCTTATCTAAGTGCCTTTTTAATAGATTTAACAACACCAATAAGGCTATAAAAGCTACTGGGAAATGAAGCAATATGGGATGTATTCTTCCCAAAGGTTGCAACCAAAAAGGAATTTCTACAGACGCTTCAAAAACTATTAAAAACAACAATAAACAGTGCAGAAATAACAGCGTGTTTAAGGCTACAGAGGTGATTTTTTTCATACTTACGCTAAAATATCCTTTACAACATGCCCATGCACATCAGTAAGTCTAAATCGTCTACCTAAATATTTATAAGTCAGCTTTTCATGGTCTAAGCCCATAAGATGCATAATTGTTGCGTGTAAATCGTGAATATGTACGGGATTTTCAATAATATTATAACCCAACTCGTCCGTTTTTCCATACACAGTACCCGCCTTTACGCCACCTCCGGCCATAAAAATGCTAAATGCTCTCGGGTGATGGTCTCTACCGTAATTTTCCTTAGTTAGTTTTCCTTGGCAATAATTAGTTCTTCCAAATTCGCCTCCCCAAATTACAAGTGTTTCATCCAATAAACCGCGTTGTTTTAAATCGGTTATTAAGGCAGCAGAAGCTTGATCTACGTCTTTAGCTTGTCCTTGAATTTCTCTCACCAAATTACCATGTTGATCCCAACCCTGGTGGTATAATTGCACAAAACGCACGCCAGATTCTGATAATTTTCTAGCCAATAGACAGTTTGCAGCATAGGTGCCAGGAACCATACAATCTGCACCATATAATTTCTTAATATGATCTGGTTCTTTTGAAATATCTGTTATCTCAGGAACAGCAGTTTGCATTCTAAATGCCATTTCGTACTGTTGAATTTTAGAATGAATTTCAGGATCATTAAACTCTTTATAACCCATTTCATTTAACTCCCCTAAATGGTTTAGCATGTCTCTTCTTGATGCTCTATTCATTCCTTTAGGGTTATTTAAGTATAAAATAGGTTCATCGCTAGCACTCAACTGTACACCTTGATGCGTACTATCTAAAAATCCATTTGACCATAATTTGGAGTATACCCCTTGCCCATTACCACCTCCTTTGGATAGCAATACACAAAACGCTGGTAAGTTTTTGTTTTCGCTACCTAACCCATAGCTAAACCAAGATCCCATACTTGGACGATTACCTACCTGCGCACCTGTTTGTAAAAATGTTAATGCTGGATCATGATTTATGGCATCGGTGTGCATACTTTTTACAATGCAAATATCATCGGTTATTTTGGCAATATTAGGAAGCAAATCGCTTACCCAAGCACCATTGTTACCATATTGTTTAAACCCAAATTTAGAACCTACTAAAGGAAAACTTTTTTGATTAGCCGTCATACCTGTTAGTCGTTGTCCTTGTCTTATAGAATCTGGTAAATCCTGCCCAAACATTTCTCTTAATTTAGGCTTAAAATCGAAGGTTTCTAATTGTGAAGGCGCCCCGTTTTGAACTAACATGATAATTCTTTTGGCTTTAGAAGCAAAATGCTTTAAACCCAATGGTAGTTGTTGTGTAGCCTCTTGAGAGCCTTTAAATAAATCCGGTACCAATAAAGATCCTAATGCAACACCTCCTAAGCCCATTGCTGCCTTCTTAAAGAAATGTCTACGATTTATATTCAAATGATGTTCAAAAATATCTTTCTTCATTCTTTCCTTAAATTTTTACAATGGCTTCTTCCATATTATACATAGTGTGAATAATTTGCATTAGAGCGGCCACTTTAGTTTTGTCACTTTCTGCTTGTGGATATTCTCCAACATTAACAAAATCGTATGCGCTTTCTTTATCTTCTTTAAACTGCCTTTCTTGTTTATTATAATAATCCAAAAACAATACTTTTTCCTCAGGTTTGATGTTTCTACATAAGATACTTCTGAATGCCTTTTCAATTTTATATTCCAAAGACGTTTCTTCCTCTAAAAGTTTCTCCGAAAAAACTCTTGAGGCTTCTAGAACCGTAGGGTCATTCAGAAGCACTAGTGCCTGCAAAGGTGTAGAAGTGCTTAATCTTCTAACTTCACATTGGTCTCTAGTTGTTGCATCAAAAATCATTTGAACCGGAGGTAGCGATGTTCTTTTTATAAATGTATAAATACCTCTACGATATAAATCTTCTCCGTGATCTTGCACATAATACACTAACATACCTCTTCCTGATGATGAGGTTTTCCACAAACCATCGGGCTGGTATGTTTTTACACTTCGCCCACCTATACCTCTACTTAATAACCCACTACTCGCTAATACATGATCTCTCAACATTTCAGAGGTGTATCTTGCACGTGGCATGTATGACAAATACTTGTTTTCAGGGTCTATAGCTAACTTCTCTTCCTTTACAACCGAAGACTGTTGGTAGGTAGAAGACATCACAATATTTTTTACCAATCTTTTGGTGTTCCAATCGCTTTCTATAAAGTCAGCAGACAACCAATTGAGTAGTCCTACATGAGATGGCAATTCACCCTGCATACCGAAATCTCCAGATGTTTTCACAATGCCCGAACCAAAAATATCTTGCCAAACGCGGTTGACATATACACGACTTGTTAGTGGATTGTTTTCGCTAAATAACCACTGCGACAGTCCCAATCGGCTAGAAGGGTATTTCTGTTTATCAAAGGCTAAAATGGATTTTGGTAAATTAGGAGTTACGGTATCCCCTTTTGCATCATATGCGCCTCTATCCAAAATATGTGTTGGTCGTTTCTTTTTTAGTTCTTCCATTACCATCACATCAACATTTTTATAGTTTTCCTTTTTGTTGACAAATGGCAAGCTATCTTTTACTATTTGATTTGAAATGGATAAAAATGGAGGTTCTGCCAATACTCTCAATTTTGCATTTATGGCACTAGATTTCTTGTAGGGTGTGTTTTCAAAAAAAGCAAACGTACTGTAATAATCCTTCTGAGATATGGGATCGTATTTATGGTCATGACATTTGGCACATTCAAAAGTCAATCCTAAGAAGGCTTTCCCGAAAGTATTGGTTCTGTCAGTAATGGTTTCAATTCTATATTCTTCTACAACAATACCGCCTTCTTGCGTAATTTTATGATTTCGGTTGAAGCCAGTAGCCAATAAAGTTTCCATGTGTTTGTCGGGTAACAAATCACCTGCTAATTGCCAAGTCACAAATTTTTTATAACTGTAATTTTCGTTAAACGCATGTATCACCCAGTCTCGCCAAGGCCACATCGTTCGTAATTCATCATCTTGAAAGCCATGAGAATCTGCATAACGTGCCACATCTAACCAAGAACTTGCCATTTTTTCGCCATAATGTTTACTTTCAAGTAATTCATCTACTACTTTTTCATAAGCATTTTCGGAGTTGTCATTTAAAAATTTTTCCTGCATCTCCAATGTTGGTGGTAAACCCGTAATATCAAAAGACACACGTTTTAATAATTGTTCTTTAGTTGCTTTTTCATTTGGTGCTAAATCCAAAGCTTCTACTTTCTCTAAAATAAAATAGTCTATTTCATTGTTAGTCCATTCTGCTTTCCCAACCTCAGGCAATGTTGGTTTAGCTATTGGCATAAAGGCCCAGTGTTGCTGATATTGCGCCCCTTGTTTTATCCATTTCTTAATTACATTTATTTCGTAATCCGAAAGCTTTAGATTAGATTCAGGAGGTGGCATTACCTTTGTAGTGTCTTCGGTTGTAATCCTCAAATAGACTTCAGACTGTTTTGGTTTTCCACTTACAATGGCATGTTTCTCTGGAGATTCTTTTAAAGCAGAATAGGCACCTTCTTCCGTATCTAATCTTAAATCTGCAAATCTTTTATTTGCATCTGGCCCGTGGCAGTTAAAGCATTTATCTGAAAGAATAGGTCTTACATCAAAGTTATAATCCACAACTTCAGGTATCTTTTTTTTAGGAATGGCTACATAATTATCTCCTTTATCTTTACACGAAAAAAGGCTTACTATCAGCAGTAAAAAAAGTAGATATAATGATTTCATTTATTCTCTCTCTAATTTAATAGGATAGGATTTATTCGCATTCCACTGACAGATGTAGAGGTTTTTATCCTCGTCTACACAAACGTCATGACAATGATTAAAAAGTGCTGTGTTTTGCAACATTAACTGTAATTCACCCCCTTTATATTTAGGTTTTGCGCCTCCTGGATTGGAGACTACTTTATTATTCTTATCAAGAATGGTTACAAAACCTGAATCGGGAATTCGTTCTAAATATTTCATTCTCGACCAGCATACACCAGAATAAATGTTTTCGCCATCAATTACTGGTCTACATACATAAGCTCCCGGAAGAAAAATAGTAGATAGATACTCACCATCTAATGTAAATCTTTTAAAAGAATTATGCCCTCGTGAAGTACATAAGAGCGTTATATTATTGGGATCTCTATCATCAATAGCGACACCGTGCGCATTACTTAATTTTTCATCTTGGTGTCCTCTTCCTCCAAATTTTCTAATGAATTCTCCATCCTTATTAAATTGAAGAATAAAGTCTGAACCATAACCGTCTGACACATAAATGTCACCATTGGGAGCTATTGCCGTTTCGGTAGGGCGATAGTTCTGTTTTTCAGAATATACACCAATGTCTTTCGGATTTGGCAATTCCATTATGACTTTACCATCTATTGTTGTTTTCACAACTCGCCCTTTGTTTCGAACCGCATCTGAAATAAATAGAACATCATCTCCCCCTTCATTAAATAGTGTGAGTCCATGACCAGAACCTAAATTAAGCGTCCAAGAGGTTAAAAGCTTTCCAGATTTATCATAAACTATAATGTTATTCTTAACCTCATCAGTCACCATAATTAATCGACCTTTGGAATCCATCACCATTTCATGGCAATTTTTTACTGGTGTATTGGCCGGATCGAGATTTCCCCATGCCTTGTGCACGCGGTATTTAAAATCACCATGGCCTAAAATTTGGTCTTGCAATTCAGGTTTCTTTAAAATCGTAAACCCATAAGACGGTAAGGTTAAAGCAGTACTTGCTAGTGCTGTTTTTTTAATAAAATCTCTACGCGAATGCGCCATCTCAATGTTTTATTTAGAATAGTTGGGCCTTCTAAAAAGAAGGACTATCAAAATTAAACTATGACCATAACTATTGAGGTGGACTTTTTATTAAAAATGGTGTAATTATTGAACAACTATTTAGTAGAAGCCTTTTTAGAACGGTAGTAAGAAGGTGGATTACCAAACTCTTTCTTAAAGGAGCGACTAAAATAACGATTGTCGTTATACCCTACTTTATATGCAATTTCCTTTAAAGTTAGATCACCTTTTTGAATGAATTGCATAGCTATAGAAAGCTTATAAAAATTAATATATTCAATAATAGACTTCCCCGTGAGCACTTGAATTTTTCTGTAAAGTTGAGACCTACCAATTCCTAGTTCACTACAAAGATTTTCTACTGAAAATTCAGAATTTTCTAGATGCTCCTCTAGCACTAGATTAACCTTTTGTAAATATTTATCAGTTTCTTTTAAACTATTAGTTTCGTTTTCTGATTGACTATTTTGTTTAAACTTTTTAAGTAATTGATTTCTACTTTCTAAAACATTTTTGATTTTTAGTTTTATCTCTGAAATATTAAAGGGCTTTTGAATGTAGTCTTCAGCACCTGTAGTAAGTCCCGCTATTTTATTTTCCAGCCCAGTTTTGGCCGTTAAAAACAGTAAAGGTATATGCGAAGTTAAATCGTTACTCTTTAGCTGATTCGCAAATTGAATACCGTCAGACTCTGGCATCATAATATCACTTATTACAACATCTGGTAAAGTAGACAAAGCCATTTGCAGGCCTTCTTTTCCGTTTTTGGCCTCAATCACTTGATAATTATCCTTCAGTTCATCATGAATATAATTTCTGATATCGTTGTTGTCTTCAACAATTAACACCAGGGTTTTTTCAGTATCAATTTCCAACGGGGTGTTCTCTGTGTCAAGGACTAACGAAGAATAATGATCATAACCAATTGGAATTTCAACTTTAAAATGACAGCCTTTTTCCTGAGCTTCCTTCAACTCAATTGTACCTTTATGAAGTTTTACTAATTCTGCTGTAAGCGATAAACCAATGCCACTGCTGTAACCAAAATCGGGATTTTCATCTAATTGGTAAAAGCGTTCAAAAACTTTTTCATGATATTCTAATGGTATCCCAGAACCATTATCAATAACATGTATTTCTAGCTGTCCGCTTTCAACTTTTTTGTTGTTTATTTTTAAATCCTTAAAACTAACTAAAAGTTCTACTTTGCCTTTTTGAGGTGTATATTTAAACGCATTTGAAATAAGGTTTGTTACTATTTTTTCTAGAACATCAGCATCAAAAAACAACTCGTAACTCGTCTTTGGAAGTTCAAAAACGAAAGTGATATCTTTTTCTTTAGACCAATAGTTTGACGACGCAATTACATTGTTAAATACTGAAAAATCTTTTTGCGAAATAACTTGAAGTTCTGGATTACTCTCCAGCTTCCTAAAGTCTAAAATTTGATTTACTAATTCCAGTAACCTAGAACTATTACGGTGCATCATTTCTAAAACCTTGTTATTTGGTTTTGTGTTTTCTTGTACGAACTTTTCTAAAGGCGACGTTATTAGTGAAAGGGGAGTTCTTAACTCATGTGATATATTGGTAAAGAATTTAAGCTTCATTTTAGTCAGTTCCTCAAATTGCGAAACGCGTTCCTTTTCAATTTCAAATTTTGAGCGGTTTCTTTCTTTTTTAATTACTAACCAAAAGATTAAAAGAAATATTAAAATTGCCGATAAGAGCGCAACGATTTTTACCCAAAGTAATTCCCAAAAAGGAGGTTTTATAGTTACCTCTATTTGTTTTACTTTATCGCTCCAAATTCCATGTTCATTAGTAGCTTTAACCATAAAGGTATAATCTCCAGAAGGTATGTTCGTATACGTTGCTTTTTGATTGTTTTGCGCATTAATCCATGATTTATCGTAGCCATCTAACTTATAGGCAAACTTACATCGGTCGTTATTATTGAAATTGATAACCTGGAATTCAAACTCAAACTTTTTATCATCATAATTAAGGTCTACTTTATTTTCTACTTCAATATTTTTTGAAATATATGAGCTATTTGAAGTTACTATTTCGTTATTCACCCAAAGCTTTGAGATATATAGTTTAGAAGGCTCCTCACTTTCCTTAACTTGTTCTGGGTTGAATACCATTAAGCCTTTTCCTGTATTAAATACCAGTTCATTATTTTCTAATGATAAACTTGATGAGCCTATATCGTTAGACAATAAACCATCTTGCTCTGTCAAAATTCTAATCTTATTGTCTATGTAGTCATATTTAATTAGGCCATTGGGCGTCCCAATCCACAAATTGTTATCAACGTCTTGCTCAATAGATTTAATTATTTTATCCTTTAAAATTGGAAGTTCATATTGAATAAAAGTATTTGTAGTTTTATCTAATCGGCATAAACCAGATTTAGTTCCTATCCATAAATTTTGTTGTTTGTCTTCAAAGATTTCATTTACAAAATTATCTTTAATTGTTGTATTGTCTCCAATTTTATGTCTGTAGTGTATAAATTCATCAGATTCAGGAACGTATCTTTTTATGCCATCACCTTGGGTACCAATCCAGATTTTACCCTCAATATCTTCAAATATGATAGAGGCTCGATGAAAATACCCAATACCATTTGGCGCATTCCAATCGCATTTATATTTAATATTTTCGTTGGTTGCGATATCATATCTTGATGCACCAAGTATTTCACCAATCCATAATTGTTTTTTTTGAGTTAGAGCTAAAGATCGTGGTATCGTATTTTGTTTTATCTTTTGAACTAATTGACCCGAAGTTGAAAATTCATAATAAAATTGATCGTCTACAACCCATACATTTTCGTTATCATTAGTGGCAATATTTAGG
Organism: Jejuia sp. UBA6058; assembly: GCA_002428965.1. GTDB lineage: Bacteria > Bacteroidota > Bacteroidia > Flavobacteriales > Flavobacteriaceae > Jejuia. Next base: position 302,985 of record DIYI01000012.1, read on the forward strand.
TTTTCTTTAAAATTTATGTTTAACTTTTTATGCTTTTTCGTTTGCTTATCTAATATATAGATGTTCTTCCCAAAGGAAATCCAAAAATTACTGTTTGTGTTATAAATTTTTCCTTTAAAATAGTTCTTGGTAAACTGTTTAAATGGTGATACTTTTTTTTCTACCAAATAAAAATTGCCTAATCGGTCTAATAACCATGTGGAGCTATTTAATTTGTTGTGATATATATTTGTTAGAAAAATATTTTTTTCAGAATTAAACAGTTCTTTAAGATTAATTTCCTGCTTCACATTTAACTCTGAATCTGCAATGAATACAGAATTTAAAGTTAAAAACCAGCAATTATTGTCATTGCTCATTTTCATCCCTAAAGAATTACGTTTGAAATTATCTAAAAGTGTAAATTCATTATTGAAGTCGTAGGAATAAAAACGCTTGGAATTAGTTATTAATTTTTCATTAGAATATTCTAGTGTAAAATGATATTGGGGCTCGGTTAAGGGATGCTTATAAATGCGCTTAAAACTTTGATTTTTTGTATCAAAAATGTTAAGACCATACCAAGTTCCTATTGCCAAATCCTTATTGGGTAATTCTTCAATAGACAACACGTTATTATGACTAATACTTGTGGAGTCGTTGGCATTAAATTTGAATGATTTAAAAGTATTGGTATTACGATTCATTAAGTTTAATCCGCCGCCGTCAGTACCTATGTAAAATTGATTATTTGAAGTTTCAAAAATGGTTCTTACCTCATTAAAGCTTATACTTTCTTCATTTTTATCATCATGAATAAATCGTTGAAAACAATCACAATTTCTATCATATCTTAATAGACCACCCCCATACGTACCAATCCATAGTGTCTTTTGCTTATCTTCATAAATTGATGAGATTTGGTTATCAGTAATGCTTGTTTCGTCATTTTCATTTTTTACGTAGTTTTTAAAATTACTTCCATCATATCTCCATAATCCGTTTGTAGAACCTATCCAAACAAAACCATAAGAATCTTCCAAAATATTATATGTGTTTGTTTCAATAGGCACTTTAAAAGAGGTGATTTTAAAATCATCCACAAATTGTTGTGCGTGAAAGTGTATTGAAAAAAGAAGGCACCAAAAAGAAACAATTATATAAACCGGTTTTTTGACTAACATTTATGAAGTTCCAAATTTTATAAATTAAAGATATAATTTAATTTAATGACTGTAGATATATAGCACGAAAAAGCCCAAAACTTGAAGTTTTGGGCTTTTAAATTCTAATAAAAATTTTACTATATAGAAGCTTTCATCAATTCGCGATTCATTCTTGCAATATTATCTAAAGAAATACCTTTAGGACACTCTACCTCACATGCACCTGTGTTCGTACAGTTTCCAAAACCTTCTAAATCCATCTGCGCTACCATATTTTTTACACGGTCTGCTGCTTCAACTTGTCCTTGAGGTAATAAAGCGTATTGTGATACTTTTGCTCCAACAAATAACATTGCCGAAGAGTTTTTACATGTGGCTACACAAGCGCCACATCCAATACACGTTGCTGCATCCATGGCTTCATCAGCTGCGTGCTTAGAAATAGGAATTGCATTTGCATCTTGAGTATTACCTGAGGTGTTTACAGAAATATAACCACCCGCATGCTGTATTCTATCAAAGGCAGATCTGTCTACTACTAAATCTTTAATTACCGGAAAAGCTGCTGCTCTAAATGGTTCAATGGTAATAGTATCACCATCTTTAAACATACGCATGTGCAATTGGCAAGTTGTAATACCTCTATCTGGACCATGAGCTTCTCCGTTGATGTACATGGAACACATACCACAAATACCTTCTCGACAATCATGATCGAAAGCTACAGGCTCTTCTCCTTCGGCAACCAACTGCTCGTTCAACACATCCATCATTTCTAAAAAAGACATGTGTTCTGAGATGTCACTTACCTTATAACCTACCATCTGACCCTTTGCACTAGAGTCTTTTTGTCTCCAAATTTTAAGTGTTAAATTCATAGTGTCTTTTTTATTTATAACTTCTTTCTTTTACTTCAATATTCTCATAAACTAACTTCTCCTTATGAAGTTTTGCTTCACTCGGTTCTCCAACATATTCCCAAGCTGAAACAAATTGGAATTCCTTCATACGTTTTGCTTCTCCTTCTTCGGTTTGATATTCTTCTCTAAAGTGTCCTCCGGCAGATTCTTCTCTTACCAAAGCGTCTTTAGCGAACAACTCACCTAACTCTAAGAAGTCAGCTACACGTCCTGCTTTTTCTAATTCTGGATTCATCTCGTTAGCACCTCCAGGAACTTTAACATCTTTCCAGAATTCTTCACGAATTTCTTTAATCTCCTTTATTGCTTCTTTAAGGCCCTTTTCGTTACGTGACATTCCACATTTATCCCACATGACTTTCCCAAGTTTCTTATGGAAATAATCAACGGTCTTAGTACCATTATTTGTGGTGAAGAACTCTATTTGATCTTTCACTGATTTTTCAGCTTCATCAAATTCTTTGGTGTCCGTTGGAATTTTTCCTGTTCTAATATCATCTGCTAAATAATCTCCAATAGTATATGGCAATACAAAATATCCATCTGCTAAACCTTGCATTAAAGCCGAAGCTCCAAGTCTGTTTGCTCCGTGGTCAGAGAAATTCGCTTCACCAATACAGTATAATCCAGGAACTGTAGTCATTAAGTTATAATCTACCCAAACACCTCCCATGGTATAGTGTACTGCAGGATAAATCATCATTGGCGTTTTGTATGGATCTTGATCTACGATTTTCTCATACATTTGGAATAAGTTACCGTACTTAGCCTCCACTATTTTCTCCCCTAATTCAGTAATTTTTCCTTTAGAAGGATTATCAATCCCTTGAATTTTTGCCTGCTCTTTTCCGTAGCGTTCAATGGCTGCAGCAAAGTCCAAGTAAACCGCTTCACCTGTTGCATTCACACCATAACCCGCATCACAACGCTCCTTCGCAGCCCTTGATGCTACATCACGAGGCACTAAGTTCCCAAAGGCTGGATAACGACGTTCTAGGTAGTAATCTCTTTCGTCTTCCGACAAATCCGTTGGTTTCTTTTTGCCCTCTCTAATAGCAAGAACATCATCGATGTTTTTCGGTACCCAAATACGACCATCATTACGCAATGATTCAGACATCAATGTCAACTTAGATTGATAATCTCCCGAACGTGGAATACACGTTGGATGAATCTGCGTATAACATGGGTTTGCAAAATAAGCCCCTTTCTTATGGATTTTCCAAGCTGCCGTAACGTTACTTCCCATAGCGTTAGTAGACAAGAAATATACATTTCCGTAACCTCCAGAACCCACAACAACAGCATGCGCTGAATGACGCTCAATTTCACCCGTTACTAAGTTTCTCGCAATAATTCCTCTTGCTTTTCCATCAACAATGACAACATCCAACATTTCATGACGGTTGAACATTTCAATCTTACCACGCGCAATTTGACGGTTCATTGCAGAATACGCTCCAAGTAGTAATTGTTGCCCAGTTTGTCCTTTGGCATAAAAAGTTCTTGAAACCAATACCCCTCCAAAAGAACGGTTATCTAATAATCCACCATAATCTCTGGCAAAAGGTACACCTTGAGCCACGCATTGGTCAATAATATTTGCAGACACTTCAGCCAAACGATACACGTTCGCTTCACGAGAACGGTAATCACCACCCTTTACAGTATCATAGAATAATCTGTAAGTAGAATCACCATCTCCTTGGTAATTTTTAGCTGCATTAATTCCACCCTGTGCTGCAATAGAGTGTGCGCGACGTGGGGAATCTTGATAAGCAAATGCCTTAACGTTATATCCAAGTTCTGCTAAGGTTGCCGCCGCAGAACCCCCTGCTAAACCTGTACCAACTACAATAACGTCAATGTGACGCTTATTGGCGGGATTAACAAGGTTAATTTTATTTTTATAATCTGTCCATTTATCTTTTAATGAACCTTCTGGTACTTTTGAATCTAAAGCCATAATAATTTAAGATTAATGGTGAGGATTTAAATGATGATATAGTGCTACAATTACAAAACCTAATGGCACTAAAATAGAGTAAGCTTTCCCGATGGTCTGTAATGTTTTTTTGCGACCTGCTGAAGAACCCACAGATTGAAAAGCAGAAGTAAATCCATGTGCTAAGTGCAATCCAAGTAAAACAAAGGAAACCACATAGGCACCAACTCTTAAAGGACTATGGAACTTCTCAACTAGTTCATGGAAATATCTGTATTCCCCATCATGCATTCCAGACATGTCTCCAACAATATATTTGGTGTTTATTTCTGGAATCCAAAAATCAATGAAATGTAAAACGATAAAAGCTAAGACAACTAATCCACTATAAATCATATTTCTACTAACCCAAGAAGAATTAGCACCTCCATTGTTTTTCGCATAAGATACTCCGTTGGCTTTTTTGTTTTTTAGTTCTAGAACAAATCCCATAACAAAATGAAAAACAACTGCAAAGACCAACACTGGCTGTAACGCAAACTGCACCAAAGGATTGGTTCCCATGAAGTGAGATATTTCATTAAATAAATCTGCACTAAAAACAGACGTGATGTTTATTGCCAAATGCTGAAGCAAGAAAAACATTAAGAAAAAAGCCGATAGTGCCATCGCTACTTTTCTACCAATCGAAGATTTAAAAAATCCGCTCATTATTTAGTTTTTTTAAGTTGCACAAAGATAATAACGGACGCTTTTATAGACAACTAACAAATATCATGTTTTACTATTTAGAATCATTTTAAGTAATAATACTTAGTTTTTGAAAAACTAAGTATTATTCGTCACCTGTTTAACACAATGTCTTTATAATCAATACTATGAATAATTACAATTCCTCACAAGCAGTTTTAAATATCTAATACCACCAAAAAAATAATCTTGATTTTATTTTTAATTTTACCTTAAAATGAAAATCAACTTTCTAGAAGCATGAAATATTTCCCAATTAACAGCCAACTCTTTATTAAAAATAGAAAAAAGTTTACCGCGCAAATGCGACCTAATAGTTTGGCTGTTTTTAATTCAAATGATATTTATCCTATAAGTGCAGATAGCACCTTACCTTTTCAACAACATCGAGATATTTTCTACCTCAGCGGCGTAGATCAGGAAGAAAGTATTCTTGTTCTATTTCCAGACTGTCCTAAAGAAAAGCACAAAGAAGTTTTATTTTTAAGAGAAACCAACGAGCATATTGCGGTATGGGAAGGCGAAAAACTTACAAAGGAAAAAGCTCTTGAGGTAAGTGGTATAAAAACCGTTTATTGGTTGCAAGACATGGAGAAGGTGTTGTTTGAAATAATGACACAATGTGAAACCGTTTACATCAATACTAACGAGCATTACCGCTCTAATGTAGATACCGAAACAAGAGAAGACAGGTTTACAAAGTGGTTGAAAGAAAAATATCCCGCTCATGGAGTAGCAAAAAGCAACCCCATTTTGCAACGTTTACGATCCATTAAAGAAGATGTAGAAATCGATCTAATTCAAAAAGCTTGTAATATTACGGAAAAAGGATTTCGTCGTGTTTTAGATTTTGTAAAACCGGGAGTTATGGAGTATGAGATTGAAGCAGAATACATTCATGAGTTTATTAGAAATAGATCTAAAGGTTTCGCTTACACTCCAATTGTCGCTTCTGGAAATAACGCTAACGTATTGCATTATATTGAAAACAATCAAGAGTGTAAAACCGGCGATTTAATTTTAATGGATGTAGGTGCAGAATACGCCAATTATTCTAGCGATATGACTCGCACGATTCCAGTATCTGGTAAATTTTCCGATAGACAAAAAGCAGTATACAATGCTGTTTTGAGAGTAAAAAACGAAGCAAACAAAATGCTTATTCCAGGAACAGATTGGGGTGAATATCATGTTGAAATTGGGAAAATAATGACATCTGAACTACTAGATTTAAAGCTACTTGACAAAGCAGATGTGCAAAATGAAAACCCAGAATGGCCAGCTTATAAAAAATATTTAATGCATGGTACTAGTCATCATTTAGGATTAGACACTCATGATTATGGTATTTTAACTGAGCCCATGCAGGCTAATATGGTGTTTACTGTAGAACCAGGTATTTATATTCCTGATGAAGGTTTCGGAATTAGAATTGAAGATGACGTCGTAATTCAAGAGCAGGGAGAGCCTCTTAATTTAATGAAAAATATTCCTATCGAAGTTGAAGAAATTGAAGCACTTATGAATGCGTAAAAAAAAGTCGCCCTATCTGAAGAGCGACCTATATCCAAAATACTAACATTATTTCTACAGAGTGACTAATTCAAATAAATAACTATTAAGCTTTTGAAGTGTTTTTATTTTATTATCTGTATCCACCAAAAGTGATATATTATTTTTGCTACCACCATAAGAAATCATTCGCACCTTTACATCTTTTAAAATTTTGAAAAGCTTGTGCGTACCTTCATGATTAACTATAGAATGTCCTACCAGACAAATAATACTTTGATTAGTATCAACATCTATGGAAGCAAATTCCTTTAATTCTGATACTATATTTTCTAAATTTTTGTCGTTATCAATAGTTAAAGATACAGCTACTTCAGATGTTGTTATCATATCTATTGATGTCTCGTAGGTTTCAAATATTTCAAATACTTTTTTCAAAAACCCATGAGCTTGTAGCATTCGCCCAGACTTAATTTTTATGGCTGTTATACCATCTTTTGCTGCAATAGCTTTAATACCTGTTTCGGAATGATTACTTGTAATAGAAGTTCCTTTGGCAGAAGGTTCCATGGTGTTTTTTAACCGAACAGGAATGCCATAACCTCTAACTGGCAATACGGTTTGTGGATGCAGAATTTTTGCCCCAAAATAAGCCAACTCCGCAGCCTCGTCAAATGACAAATCTGAAATTGGTTTTGTGCCTTCAACAAATCTTGGATCGTTATTATGCATTCCGTCAATATCAGTCCAAATTTGTACTTCTTCAGCTCTAATTGCAGCCCCAATTATAGTAGCTGTATAATCGCTTCCGCCTCTTTGCAAGTTAGAAATATTACCCTCACCATCTATACAAATAAATCCTTGAGTAATATATATATCTGCATTTTCAGCACTATCCAAAACCTTAGCCAATTTATTCTCGATAGTGCGAAAAGCAGGTTCGTTATTTGCATCAATACTCATAAAATCTAAAGCTGAAAGCAATGTTGCACTTATGTTTTCTTGCCTTAAATAGCTATTGAACATAAACGTTGACATTAGTTCCCCTTGAGCCAAAATTTCATTATCTAAAACTTGAGAATACTCTTTATAAGTGCATTCAACTAAAAAGTTAAATCGATCTGAAATATACGTTTTGGTTTTACTATTTAGCGGTTTATCATGAAGCAACTCATCAATAACATCAGTGTACTTCTCATGCAATGCATTAATGCTTGCAATTGCTTGATCCGAATTTTCTATTTTTATGCAGTTGGCAATCTCAACTAGGTTATTTGTAGTACCAGACATTGCGGAAAGTACAACTATTTTTTGCTCACCGTCGTTTATAATGTTTTTAACATTAGCCATGTTCTTTACAGACCCAACAGACGTACCTCCAAACTTTAAAACTTTCATCTTCAACTAATTTGAAGGCAAAAGTAGAATTCAAATGTAAACTCTATGTATTTTTATAAAAAAACGTTTATTTTTACACAAATTGTTAAATATTTAACATGAAGACCGTTTCAAACTGTGTAGAAGATATTCTAATTACACAACCGTATCTTGAGGAGGCTTTGGCTAGAAATATCATAAACTTTAGTGCTTTGGCCATAGAACTCACAGAACCTATTAGCAAAATGCTGAAAAAGGACGTAAAACCTGGAGCTATAATGATGGCATTACGACGCTATAATCCACCACCTACTTTGGGAAATACAGTAAAAATGAAGCGGGTGATTCAAAATTTAGGTGATATTACTGTACGCTCTAACCTCACGGACTTCACCGTAAAAAATTCTGCTACACTTATTGATAATCATGCTAAAATTCTAGAGCGTATTAATAAAGAAGATAAATTGTTCTACACTTTTACTCGAGGTATTCATGAAAGTAACATTGTAGTCTCCAGCAGTTTAAATGATTTTGTGAAAAATCATTTAAAGAATGAATTTTTTATAGCAGTTCAAGAAAATCTATCTGCAATTAGTATAAATCTGCCACAGGACAATTCAAAAATAGCTGGTTTGTACTATCATTTCTTCAAACGTTTAGCATGGGAAGGCGTTGTGCTTTACGAAGTGCTTTCAACTACAAATGAATTTACCATTTTGGTTGAAGATGAATTTGTCGACAAGGCATTTTCTGCGATTAAAAAAGTAAAATCTTAAGATAGCCTCTCATAAAAATTCACTAAAATACAAGCGATAATAGATGGAAAAACCCATCCTACTCCATCTTCTCCAAGAGGTATTAAACCAATCATTTGATTTAGTTTTTCAGAAGTAATAAGAACACCCAATGCATCTGGAATACTAAAAAAAATAGTGGTTATTGCCACAACTCTAAACACTAATTTTGAAGCTAATCTTTCAGGAATAATATGAAGTAAGATTAATACAATACACAAAGGATACACTAGCATTAAAGCTGGCACTGCAATATTTATGATATACCCAACATTCATTTGTCCAACTAAAACACCAACTACGCAACACACAATAGCTGTACCCAAATACATACTTTTAACTTTCGGAAAATAAGCTTTAAAAAAATCGGCAACACTTACCACAATAGCCACTGCAGTTGTAAAACACGCCAATGCTACTAAAGCTCCAAGTATGGAAGCTCCTAAACTACCTAACGTTTTGTTCGCAATACCCAAAAGTAATTCTGTTCTCGATACTTGCCCGATAAACTGAGAGCTATACTTTGCGCCTACAAAAATTAAACCAACATAAACCACAAAAAGCCCTGTCATGGCAATTACGCCAGAACGAAATATAATCGCCTTTTTTTCAATTACGGGTAACTGCGGAAACGTTCTGTTTAAGGAAGTTAAAACCACAGCGCCCATTATAACTCCTGCCATGGCATCATAGGTTTGATAACCTTCCAATAAACCATTTACAAATGGTATGCCGTTAGATAACATTTCTATTTCCGTAGCTGGAGCATAAATGGCTAAAAGGATAATTGCGAAAAGAATAATAAGAATAATTGGGGTCAAAAATTTTCCGATAAAACTTAGAACCTGACTTCTATTCATAACAAACAGAAAGACCAAAAAGAAATAAACAATACTAGTTAATAGTGCTGGGGAAGCAAAAAAGGGAGCTATAGCAATTTCATGGGTTACTGCCGCAGTCCTTGGACACGGTAAAGTTGTTGTGATAACCAACAGAACAAAGCAAAAAATAGAACTAAACAACGGAGATACTTTCTTTCCGAAATCGAACATTGTACCCTGCAATTTGGCATGAGCACTAATGGCACAAAGAGGAATTACGGTAGTTGACACCAAAAAACCAACAGCAACCCAACTCCAATCCGAACCAGAGTGAAAACCTAAAAAAGGTGGAAGAATTAGGTTGCCTGCTCCAAAAAAACCTGCAAACAGTGCAAACCCGAATACAAAAGTTTCCTTAGTATTTTTCACGTCTAAGATTTTATCTTTGTCTAATATAGAACAATATGACACTAGAACACAACGGTATACCTGTTTTTTATACTGATAATGGCGAAGGGCAAGCTTTAGTTTTTTTACATGGGTTTTTAGAAAATAGCAGTATTTGGAATCCATTCATTCCTGAGTTATCTAAAACCAAAAGAGTAATTTGCATTGATTTATTGGGTCATGGTAAAACTGGTTGTCTCAATGAAATTCATACTATGGAAGTTATGGCAGATACGGTTAAAACTATCCTAAACAATTTAAGCATAGAACGGGCCTTTTTATTTGGACACTCTATGGGTGGCTATGTTGCATTAGCTTTGGCAGAAAAGTACAACACTAGCGGTATTTGTCTAATAAATTCAACAGCTTCTGCAGATAGTGAAGAAAAGCAGCTTAATAGAGAAAGAGCAATAGCTGCAGTTAAGAAAAGTAAAGAAACCTTTGTTAGGATGGCAATTTCAAATTTATTTAGCCCTCAAAACCGAGAGCTTTTTAGTAATGAAATAGAAACCTTAAAAACAGAAGCTTTGAAAACACCCGTACGAGGTATTGCAGCTGCTCTTAAAGGTATGAAAATAAGGAAAGACAGGACAGCATTGTTTCACTCTGGTAGATATAAAAAAATGCTAATCTTGGGAAAAAAAGATCCTGTTCTAAATTATAATGACCTATTGGTAAAAACAAAAAATACAGACGTCGAAATAGCTGTGTTTGAAGATGGGCACATGAGCTATATTGAAAATACGAGAGAATTACTACACAAAATAATGCATTTCATCGAATAATTTTACGTTATATCAGATTTGTTTTGTTTTTTTTATACATTTAAACTTGTATTTTCACACTACCCAACAACTTAACCTATGGAAAATCAAGCTACTAGAGCTGCACTTATACCTAAAGTATATTGTAGTATTTTTGGACATGATTATCACGTTACTAAAAAAGTAACAAAACATGTAAAAGAATACACGTGTAGGCACTGTGGCAAGCAACTTACCACTACCAGTGATGGTAGCTTAGTTGAACTGACTCCAAAGTTCAAAGAGATTAACCTTATACTCGAGCGTATTTACCTCGCTAAAACTAAACGTTTAAAGAGAAAAACAATCACTTCATCGATTTACTAACTTCTTATCAACATTTTATAATTCGTTTTTAATAAATTCATCTCGTTCTTACTAAAACCTTATAATATGCGAACAGAATGAAACATTTACAGTGCAAAGTTTTCGGACACAATTATGAAGTGTCAAGACACGTAACCTACCACGTAAAAGAATACACCTGCAAAAACTGCGGAAAACAACTTACCACAAATAGCAACGGTTCATTAACTGATCTCACTCCAAAATTCAAAGAAATTAATAACGTTTTAGCCCGAATACATCAAAAACGAAAACAAAGAATAAGGCTTATTACCAAAAACGTTGATAAAGAACTTTTACTTTTTACGCATTAAAATTTTTCCACCCTTGAGCTTTAAGCTCTATCTTAGTTTCAGCTCTTGTTACTAAGTGTCTACCTGCACTTTCCTCTTTAATAAAACCAACAACGGTTAAACTAGGGTTTGCCTTTATTTTAGGATAATCTTTTTGATCTACGGTAAAAAGCAATTCGTAATCTTCTCCGCCATTTAATGCTATAGTAGTACTGTCTATATTAAATTCTTCACAGGTAGAAATCACTTGAGGATCTAATGGGATTTTATTTTCATATAAATCACAACCTACTTCACTATTTTCGCATAAATGCAATACTTCGGAAGACAAACCATCGCTAATATCAATCATAGATGTTGGCTTCACCTCCAAATCTTTTAAAAGCTTAATAACATCTTTTCGCGCTTCAGGCTTTAATTGACGCTCAATAATATACGTATAAGCATCCAAATCTGGTTGATTATTCGGATTCACTTTATACACTTGCTTTTCTCGCTCTAGCACTTGTAAACCCATGTAAGCTCCACCTAAATCGCCAGAAACCACCAACAAATCATTTGGCTTAGCACCAGAACGATATACAGTTTCGGTTTTACTAACAACACCAAGAGCAGTAACAGAAATTAGCAATCCTGTAGTTGAAGATGTGGTATCCCCACCAACAACATCAATATCATAAATTTTAGCAGCGGTTTCAATTCCAGCATAAAGCTCTTCTAAAGCCTCCAATGGAAAACGGTTAGAAACAGCAATAGAAACAGTAATTTGAGTTGCCTCTGCATTCATTGCAAAAACATCAGATAGATTAACTATCACAGCTTTATACCCTAAATGCTTTAATGGCATATAACTTAAATCAAAATGAACGCCTTCAACAAGTAAATCTGTAGAAACAACAACATGCTCATCCTTAAAACCCAAAACAGCTGCATCATCACCAATGCCTTTAACTGTAGATTCATGATGAATTTCAAAGTTTTTTGTTAAGTGCTTAATAAGACCAAATTCACCTAAATTATTTAGATCTGTACGCTGTTGGTTTTTATCTTCTATCATATTGCAAAAATAACCAAGGATTTTAATTTAGTAATGTAACCGAACTATTTAATTTTATTCCTGTAAATTTGTTTTAAACGTTAAAATACTATCTACAATACGCACATGGCCTTTTGCGTTATAGTATTGCTTTTGAATTAGAAAATTTACAATTTATGCTTAAAATTAAATACACTTTATTCTGCGGCGTCATCTTTTTTTGTCTTTTCTTCTCTTGCAATAGAAATATGCCAAGTACCGAAATTCAAGAGGAAGACATGAACGAAATGGAAGAAATGGAGGAAACGATGCCTATGGCTTTCTGTGAAAACGGATTTGCAAGCATATACCCCTGCAATGATTATGATTTAATGACGCATATGCCGCTAAGTACCTTCGGGGTTGCTGAAGCTAATGATTCTTGGGGTTGGACAGATCCTGAAACAGGCAAAGAATATGCACTTGTTGGTACAGACCGTTCAACGGTATTTGTTGATATTACAGATACTGAAAACCCTATTTATATTGGCAATATGCCAACAGCTACTATTTCAAGCCCTTGGCGTGATGTAAAAGTTTATCAAAACCATGCCTTTGTTGTTGCTGATAATGTGCAAGGAGAAGATAGCCATGGTATGCAGGTATTCGATCTTACACGATTAAGAAATGTTGTAAATCCTCCACAAACTCTAAGGGAAGATGCCCGCTTAACTGATATTGGAAGAGCTCATAACATAGTTATTAACGAAAGTACTGGTTATGCGTATATTGTTGGAGGAACCTCAGCAAATGGCGGCCCAATTTTCGTTAACATACAGGAACAAAAAAACCCATTAGTTGAAGGCAGTTTAACACAAGGTGGGTATTCTCATGATGCACAAGTAGTAACTTATAGTGGACCAGATTCTGATTATACAGGTAAAGAAATATTAATTGGCAGTAATGAGAACGAAGTTGTTATTGCAGATGTAACAGATAAAGCTAACCCTACTATAATATCTACTATTTCATATTCCAATGTTGAATATGCACATCAAGGTTGGTTTACTGAAGATATGCGCTATTTTATTTTAGGTGATGAGGTTGATGAAATTAGGGTAGGCAACAACACAAGACTAATTATTTTCGATTTTACAGATTTAGACAACCCCCTAAATCACTTTGAATATGTTGCCAACAACCCCTCAATAGATCATAATGGTTATGTTAAGGGCAATACATTTTATCAGGCAAGTTACAGAGCTGGTTTACGCGTGTTAGACATTTCAAATATTGCAAATAGGTCCTTTACAGAGATTGCTTTTTTTGACACATATCCTGAGGATGACGACACCAATTTTGATGGCGCTTGGAATGTTTATCCTTTTTTCGAAAGTGGGAATATCGTTATTAGCGATATCAATAGAGGGCTATTCGTTGTCCGCAAAAGTCAATAATTTGACTGCTTTCCAGAATGGAAAAGTTAAACCTTTACATATCTCTTTCGGTTGCAACAGTATTCCTTTTTTTTGGTTGCTCAAACGATGAGTCTAATCCAAATGAAACTTTCAAGACTATAGAAACCGACTTCATTAAAACCATGGGAGGAAGCCTTAATGAAAGTTTTCAATCTATAGACAAAACCAATGATGGAGGTTATGTTGTCCTTGGTCAGGTGCAAAGCAACGATGGGGATATTCAGATAAAAACAGATACTTCTTTTGATTTTTGGATTGTAAAATTTGACAACAATAGCACACTGGAATGGCAAAAAGTATTTGGAGGAAGTGGTAATGACCGAGGACAAAGCATCGTTGCAACAGCAGATGGCGGATATGCAATTTTGGGTTACAGTAACAGTAATGACCGCGATGTTTCTGAAAATTTTGGAAATGATGATTTTTGGGTATTAAAACTAGATAGCAATGGAAATATAATTTGGGAAACCGTTCTTGGTTTTGCAGGTGTAGATAGAGGTTATAAAATAGTTCAAACATCTGACAATGGATATTTAATTACTGGCGTTTTAGATGTAAGTGCATCTAATGGTGAAGGCAATAGCAAAATTAGTGCATCGAAACATGCTGGAGGAGATTATTGGGCGATAAAACTTAACATTGATGGCACAAAAGAATGGAGTAGATTTTTTGGCGGCTCTTTTACAGACACACCTTACAATGTAGTTGAAACCGATGACAATAACTATGTTGTTGTTGGCTCGTCAGATAGCGACGATGTTGATATAAAGAACAATAAGGGTACTTATGATTTTTGGGTTGTAAAGATTTCTAATGAAGGAGATTTGCTTTGGGAGAAATCTTTTGGAGGTTCTCAAATTGATGAAGCTTGGGGTATTGTTTCTTCAAACGATGGCAATTATATCATTGCTGGCGATACACGAAGTAATGATCAAGATATTACTGAAAATGCTGGTGCTTCAGATATTTTAATAATAAAAATTTCCACGGAAGGAGATTTGATTTGGCAGAAAACATTAGGAGGTACAAGTTTCGATGCCTGTAGATCTATTTCAAAAACTAATGATGGTGGGTTTTTAATAGCTGGAAGTACAAGGAGCTTAGATGGAGATTTGTCGCAAAACAATGGACAAAATGATGCTCTAGTTGCAAAATTAAACGAGAATGGCGACCTCGAATGGCAAAAAACAATTGGTGGCTCTAATGTAGATCTAGCCTTTGACCTCGTAGAATTAATAGATGGCTCAATCATAGCTGTTGGAGAATCCAGTAGCTCCAATGAAGATATTCAGGAAAATAAAGGTTTTACAGATGCCCTAATATTTAAAATAAATGAAAAATGAAAAAATTATTGCTTTTATGCTTAATACTAATTTTAATACCATCATGTGAAAGTGATGCGGATGACAACGCTCCTATCCAGACTAATGTTACACTAAACTTTGGCCATACTTGGGACGATATACCGGTAACTAATGCAGATTTTAACACCATTAAATTTACCAACGACAATGGTGACGAATTGAGTATTGAACGCCTAAGATACCTAATTTCAAAAGTAACATTCACTACATCCAATAACGAAGTGTTAAATATACCTGGATATCAGTTAGTTGACGTGACAAATAACGAAAACCTCACCTTTACTACAGCGACTAGAATTCCTAATGGCACTTATAAAAATGTTGCTTTTACTTTCGGATTCAACAATGAAGATAATTATACCCCTAATGGTTATGCAGATTTGAACTCTGCAAATTTCTTTGTGCCTGCGATGTTAGGTGGCGGTTATCATTATATGCAGTTTGATGGTAAATTCATCAATAGTTCGAGCATAGAACAAGGATTTAATTACCATGCTATTAGAGCTGTTGATAACCCAGGAGACAGCCCTACTTTTCCAAAGGATACTTTTTTCGAAGTTAACCTTGGAACTGTAAGCATCTCAAACAATAGCATCATTAATGTTGAAATGAATATAGCGGAGTGGTTCAAAACACCAAATCGTTGGGATTTAAACGAACTCAACCAAATGCTAATGCCAAACTCCGCAGCTCAAATTAAGATGTTTGAAAATGGACAAAATGTGTTTAGTTTAAAATCTGTAGAATAATATATTTTGAAAACGTGGTCCATATATTGTCTCTTCTTAATAACTTTTATTTGTGTTTCTTGCTCAAATGAAAGTATCGATAATTATGCGTCGACAGAAGTGAGTTTAGAGATTCCTAAATTATTTTCAGATAATATTATTGCTCCTGTTATTCCTGCTGGCAACACTCAAACTATGGAAGGTATTATTTTAGGAAAAAAGCTATTTTTCGATCCCATTTTATCAGGTAATAATACTCAGGCATGTGCAGACTGTCACGCTCCACAGAACGCCTTCACAGATACATCCAGATTTAGCGATGGTATTGATGGTAGTTTAAGCATCCGAAATTCCATGCCACTTTTTAATTTAGCATGGAATTACGACGAAAAATTCTTTTGGGATGGCAAGTCCTTTAATTTAGAGCATCAAGCGTTTCTGCCCGTTACCGACCCAAAAGAAATGAAAAACACATGGGCCAATGTAGAACAACAATTACAACAGCATAATGAGTATCCCGAATTATTTGAAAGAGCTTTTGGAACAACATCTATCGATTCAACTTTAGTAACCAAAGCCATTGCTCAGTTTGAACGCACTCTTATTTCTGCAAATTCTAAATTTGATAAATTTCTTTTAGGCGAAATTGAATTGACCCCTGAGGAGCAAAATGGTTTTGATGTTTTTATGGATGAAGCCAGAGGTGATTGTTTTCATTGCCATGGTAGTGATAAAAACCCATTATGGACAGACAATGATTTTCATAATAACGGACTTGATGAAACATTTGCAGATTTGGGTTTAGGAGCTATTACTGGAGATCCCGCGGATAATGGAAAGTTCAGGTCACCCTCTTTAAGAAATTTAGCTTTTACAGCACCTTACATGCACGATGGTAGGTTTGCAACTATAGATGATGTCATCAATCATTACAGTGAAGGCCTTAAAAATTCAACAACTATTGATCCTTTGATGAAAAAGATAGACCAAGGAGGTGTTAACCTTTCCGATGAAGACAAAGCTGACTTAAAAGCATTTCTACTAAGTCTGTCTGATTTTGAATTCGTAAACGACCCAAATTTCACCAACAACTAAGGGCAAATTTGGAAATACAATTGCAACAAAAATGTATTTCGTCGAATAAATTAACGTTTTAACGGTTAATTAAATCTTTTTCAGCATCTTTAAAATCCCAAATCTTTTTAAGAGCAATAATAATGGAAAAGCCTACACATCCTTTTTGTTCGGTTTTCGGTCACAACCTAAAACTTGTCGCCAAAATTGACGATGATATTTCCGAACTTGTTTGTAAAACTTGCCAAAGTCATTTTATTTCCACAGAAAATGGTAGTCTAGTAGATCTTCCTGTACTAAGAGATACAAACCCTCATGAAAGTTACTTTAAAAGGAAAAGAGCTTCTTCACGATTACAGCAATTCTTGGGTGCATAGAATTCTATAATTGAACCGTTTACTAATTTCATTTTATTTAATTTTCTTAATCATAAGAAATTCTAATAATAAGCATAACAAAAACCTATAAAACCATATACTAATATAATGTTAGGTTATGTCGTTTTGAGGGACTTATATTGTATATTTGTACACTTTATTAGGAGATACTTTAAACAAAAAAGTGCTTCTAAGTTAAATTAAAATTAATATGATAAAAGTCTCCGAAACGGCTAAAAAGAAAGTAATAGAGCTTATGGCAGACGACGGCTACAATGCGGCTACGGATTATGTGCGTGTAGGTGTTAAAAGTGGTGGTTGTTCAGGTCTATCTTACGACTTAAAATTTGATAAGGAGCAGCAGGAAGAAGACAAAGTTTTTGAAGACAATGGTGTGAAAATTATTGTTGACAAAAAGAGCTTTTTATACCTCATAGGAACAACATTAGAGTATTCTGGTGGCTTGAACGGCACTGGTTTTGTATTTAACAATCCTAACGCTAACCGAACTTGCGGTTGTGGCGAATCATTTTCATTATAAATAAAGAAGAACTATGTCGAAGTATACAGAAGATGATCTTCGTGAGGAGCTAAAAACCAAGGAATACGAATACGGTTTTTACACTGATATTGAATCAGATACTTTTCCAAATGGCTTAAATGAAGATATTGTTCGTGCCATCTCTCAAAAGAAGGAAGAGCCAGAATGGATGACAGACTGGAGGTTGGAAGCTTTCCGAGTTTGGAAAGATATGGAAGAACCTGAGTGGGCTAACGTTAATTACGAGAAACCTGATTTTCAAGGAATTTCTTATTATTCCGCACCAAATAGCAAACCTAAGTACGACAGTTTGGATGAAGTTGACCCAGAATTATTGGCAACATTTGACAAACTCGGTATTTCTTTGGATGAACAGAAGAAATTAGCTGGTGTGGCTATGGATGTGGTTGTGGATTCTGTTTCTGTAGCTACAACATTCAAAAAGACATTGGCAGAACAAGGCATAATATTCATGAGTATTTCTGAGGCGATTCAGGAACACCCAGAATTGGTAAAAAAATATATTGGTACTGTTGTTCCACAAAAAGACAACTTTTATGCAGCTTTGAATTCTGCTGTATTTAGTGATGGATCCTTTTGCTATATTCCAAAAGGCGTGAAATGCCCGATGGAATTATCGACATACTTTAGAATTAATCAGGCAGGTACAGGACAGTTTGAAAGAACCTTAGTAATTGCGGATAAAGGTAGTTACGTAAGTTACCTGGAAGGTTGTACCGCTCCTAGTCGTGATGAAAACCAATTACATGCTGCCGTTGTCGAATTGATTGCTTTAGAGGATGCCGAAATAAAATATTCTACAGTTCAAAACTGGTTTCCAGGAAATGCCGAAGGTAAAGGAGGAGTTTACAATTTTGTTACGAAGCGTGGTTTATGCGAAGATAATGCCAAAATTTCTTGGACACAGGTTGAAACAGGTTCTGCTGTTACTTGGAAATACCCCAGTTGCGTATTAAAAGGTGATAATTCCGTAGGAGAATTTTACTCAATTGCTGTAACAAATAACTATCAGCAAGCCGATACTGGAACAAAAATGATTCATTTAGGTAACAATACGAAATCAACCATCATTTCAAAAGGTATTTCTGCAGGAAAATCTCAAAATAGTTATCGTGGTTTGGTGCAAATAAATTCTAGGGCTAAAAATGCTCGTAACTTCTCGCAATGTGATAGTTTATTGATGGGTAACGAATGTGGCGCACATACATTCCCATATATTGAAGCAAAAAATAAATCAGCCAAAATAGAGCACGAAGCCACAACGAGTAAAATTGGTGAAGACCAAATTTTCTATTGTAACCAACGCGGTATTGACACCGAAAAAGCTATTGCACTAATAGTAAACGGTTTTAGTAAAGAAGTATTGAATAAATTGCCAATGGAATTCGCTGTTGAAGCTCAAAAACTATTAGAAATTAGTTTAGAAGGTAGTGTTGGATAAATTGGTTCAGATGAAGAAAATAATCATTTCCACATTTTGTTTGGTTGTACTTTTTAGCTGTAAAAAAGAGGTTAAGACTGAAACTTCCAACGAAACAATCTCGACTGACACTGAAGAAAGAACAGCTAAACAAAGTGATGGTTTAACCTTATTAAAGGGCGATTATGTCTATCATGGTGGAGCAGCAGTTTTACAAACACATGCCGAAATTTATGGTGTTTTACCAACGCATAAGTTTGACGCACTAAATGAAAAAGCTGAAGCATTTAAAACTGAATCGACCGACATGGTTCAAATTGAAATACGAGGAAAAATAACAAAGCAAAAACACGCAAAGATTCTCTGGGAAAATAAGGTAGAAGTGATGGAAATTCTAAACGTAAAACCTCTACCAAAAGAAGATAACAACATTATAAAATTAGGAAGCTAAAAGCTATGTTAAAAATAAACAATTTACACGCGAGTGTTGAAGACAAAAGCATCTTAAAGGGCATTAACCTTGAAGTTAAACCTGGTGAAGTTCACGCTATTATGGGACCTAATGGTTCTGGAAAAAGTACGTTAGCATCAGTTATTGCTGGTAGAGAAGACTATGAAGTAACAGATGGCAACATTGTATTTGATGGTGAAGATATTGAGGAATTAGCTGCTGAGGAACGTGCTCACAAAGGAGTATTTTTATCATTTCAATACCCGGTTGAAATTCCTGGTGTATCTGTCACAAACTTTATGAAAACAGCCATTAACGAATCTCGTAAAGCTAGAGGTTTAGAAGAAATGCCTGCAAAAGATATGTTAAAGTTAATTCGCGAAAAATCTGAAATGCTAGAAATCGATAGAAAGTTCTTATCACGTTCCTTAAACGAAGGGTTTTCTGGAGGGGAAAAGAAGCGTAATGAAATTTTCCAAATGGCAATGTTAGAGCCAAAACTAGCTATTCTTGATGAAACAGATTCTGGTTTAGATATTGATGCGCTTCGCATTGTTGCTAATGGTGTAAACAAACTAAAAAGCAAAGACAATGCGGTTGTGGTTATTACGCACTACCAACGTTTATTGGATTATATAGTACCTGATTTTGTTCATGTTTTACATAATGGTAAAATTGTTAAATCTGGACCAAAAGAACTGGCACACGAGCTTGAAGAAAAAGGTTACGACTGGATTAAAGAAGAAGTTGGGGCTTAAATAGTCACGGTAATCAGTCACAGTTGGCAGCTGCTTACTCTTGCTTGATTATCAGAAATTTAAAAAGTTATTATGCTGAGTTGTTAGTTTTTTACTGAAAACTGAGACTGCGACTGAAAACTGAAGAAAATGGATTTAAAAGAAAAATTAGTTTCCTCCTTTTTAGCATTTGAGAATAAGGTAGATCTTGATGCCTACGCTCATGATGTTAGATCTGAAGCTATCAAAATATTCGAACAAAAGGGTTTTCCGTCTAAAAGGGACGAAGCTTGGAAATATACATCTTTAAATAGTGTTTTAAAAGAGGATTATAGCGTGTTTCCTAAACAAGAAAATGCCCTAGAGTATCATCAAGTGAAGCATTATTTGATTCATGATATCGATACGTACAAGATTATATTTATTGATGGTAAATATTCATCACATTTATCTGAGACTACTCATGAAGGTATAGATGTTTGTTTGATGTCTGCCGCATTAAGTAAGCCTAAGTATCAGCTAATCATTGAAAACTACTTCAATAAAGCTGCAGAACAAGACAGCTTGTCTGCCTTAAATACTGCGTTTTCTCAGGAAGGTGCCTACATACATATTCCGAAGAATAAAATTGTAGAAAAACCAATTCAGATTATTCATTTTTCTACAGGAGACGAATCTGCTATCATGCTACAACCTCGGAATTTGATTGTAGTAGATGAGAATTCTCATGTACAAATTATAGAGCGTCACCAAAGTTTAACAGACAATCCTGTTTTAACTAATAGTGTAACCGAAATTTTTACAAACAAGCGCGCTATTGTAGATTATTACAAGATTCAAAATGATAAAGAAACAGCTTCTTTAATTGATAATACGTTTATAAAACAAAAAAGAGAAAGTATAGCATCAGTACATACGTTTGCTTTTGGCGGAAAGTTAACACGAAACAATCTTAACTTTTACCAAAATGGTGAGCGTATCGATTCAACTTTAAAGGGTATTACGATTATTGGAAATAAACAGCATGTAGACCATAATACATTAGTACATCATATCGAACCAAATTGCGAGAGTCATCAAGATTACAAAGGTATTTTTGGAGATCGTGCAACTGGCGTTTTTAACGGAAAAGTGGTTGTTGAAAAAGAGGCGCAAAAAACAAATGCGTTTCAGGCCAACAACAATATTTTGGTAAGTGATAAAGCTACCATAAACACCAAGCCGCAGCTTGAAATTTTTGCCGATGATGTAAAATGCTCTCATGGATGTACTATTGGACAATTGGATGAAAGTGCAATGTTTTATATGCGTTCGCGTGGAATTCCTGAAAAAGAAGCGCGTGCGCTTTTAATGTTTGCTTTTAGCAACAATGTATTGGAGTCTGTTAAAATTCCACAACTAAAGCAACGTATCACAAAGATTATTGCGAAGAAATTGGGTGTAAATATTGGCTTCGATCTTTAATCAATCGTTTCTAATATATCCTTCAACATTTTATTAAAATCAATATACTGAAGACCTAGTCTAACCACGACTAGGTTTTTTGTTGGTAGTATAAATACCTGCTGACCATTAAATCCATTAAATGAAAACATGGTTTTGGGCACATCTGGTAAAAAAGCACCTTTGTTCAACCAAATCTGTCCTCCATAACGTCCGTTGGAGGTATTCGTAGGGGTAATAGCATAGTTGTACCAGTCTTGGTTAAAAATAGTTTCACCATTCCACTGACCTTTATGTAAATAAAGCGTTCCCAATTTCGCCCAATCTCTTGCCGTTGCCCAACCATAACTAGATCCCACATAATTTCCTTTAATATCGGTTTCCACAATCATAGAATGCATCCCTATTTTATCAATCAATTCAGTATACCAAAAATCTAAGTATTCTTGATGTGTACTAAACTGTTGCCTCAAAATCCCAGATAATAAATTTGTGGTTCCCGAAGAGTAGTTCCAATCTTGATTAGGTGTTCCTGTTAATTTATTATCAATAGTAGATTTTGTCATATCAGCTTCTTCAAAAAGCATATTAGTGGCGTCCGATACTTTATCATAAACCTCATCCCACTCCAAACCAGAATTCATTTGAAGTAAATTGTTAATGGTAATCTGTCTTCTATCATCGTTTTGCCATTCCTTAATTGGAGCAGGGTCATTTACATCGACCTTACCTTTATGATGCAAAATCCCATACAAAGTACTTGTTATGCTTTTTGTCATAGACCATCCCAGAAGTACAGAATTCTTGTCAAATCCATCCATATATTTCTCAGCTATAACATGATCTTTATGTAACACCAATAGCGCCGTTGTCTTCATACTATCTGCCGAATATTCTAAAATCACTTCCTCTAATTTTTTGTAATTTATATTGGAAAACACTGTGTCTTTAGGTGCTAAATGACCAAAAGGATACGGTTTGTTGATGGTTTCAAAATTTCGCTTTGGCTTTAATCCAAGTGGTTTATACTCGTAATCCTTCGGTAATAATACTGCACCAAGTCCTTCTCGATAAATTGAAGTTCTTGGATTAAGTCCGTAAACCGAAGATGTCACACTTTGCATTTCCTTATTCAATTCGTCATCAGCAAGACTTATAAGCCCAGAACCATTATCTAAAGTGTCTAAAGATTCAAAGTCTCTATCCGCGGTAAACACCCCAGACGCAATATATTTAGAGGAGTAACCATTAAGCACACTTAGTTTTGGATAGTTTAAATAAAGTGCAACTGTCAATAAAAGAACAATTACGGCCAAAATCCATTTTAGATACTTCATTTTAAATGCCTTGTTAGAAATTTTATCAAATATAATAATAGAATTATCGATAAAAGATATTTCTATTTAAAAGGCTGGATTAGTACTTTTGTCTAATAAAATATACGCTATGTTTGATGTTGATGTTATAAGGAAAGACTTCCCAATTTTAAATAGAGAAGTAAATGGAAAGCCTTTGGTGTATTTTGATAATGCAGCAACCTCTCAAACACCTCAGCAGGTGATTGATGTTATTGTAGATTACTATTCTAACTACAACGCCAATATACATCGCGGTGTGCACAAATTAAGTCAAGAAGCCACAGACTTATACGAAGAAGCTCGTCAAAAAATTCAAAAGCACTTTAATGCAAAATGTTCGCATGAAATCATATTTACATCAGGCACAACACATGGAATTAATTTGGTGGCCAACGGGTTCTCTCATTTCTTAAAAAAAGGAGATGAAATTATAGTATCTGCACTAGAACATCATAGCAATATTGTGCCTTGGCAAATGCTGTGTGAACGTACGGGAGCTGTTTTAAAGGTTATCCCAATGAATTTGGAAGGCGAACTTATCATGTCTGAGTTTGATAACCTGCTATCTAAAAACACCAAATTGGTATTTGTCAATCATATCTCAAATGCTTTAGGCACTATAAATCCAGTGGAATATATTATTGAAAAATCGCATGAGGTTGGTGCTGCCGTTTTAATAGATGGTGCGCAATCTGCACCACATTTAGTGCCTGATGTACAGACTTTAAATGTTGATTTCTATGTGACTTCGGCTCATAAAATGTGCGGTCCAACAGGAATGGGAATACTTTACGGTAAAGAAGAGTGGCTAAAAAAACTGCCGCCTTACCAAGGTGGTGGAGAGATGATCGCTGAAGTTACTTTTGAAAAAACTACATATGCCGATTTACCACATAAGTTTGAAGCAGGCACTCCAAATATTTGTGGCGGTATTGCCTTTGGTGCTGCTATAGATTATATGCAAAGTGTAGGTTTTGACAATATTGCCACATATGAAAATGAGCTTCTCAAATACGCTACTGAAAAATTATTAGCTATTGATGGCTTAAAAATTTACGGGACTTCTGAAAATAAAACTTCTGTAATTTCATTTAATTTAGAGGGTATTCACCCCTATGATGTTGGTACAATTTTAGATAAATTGGGAATAGCCGTAAGAACAGGACACCACTGTGCGCAACCTATCATGGATTTCTACAAAATTCCAGGAACTATTCGCGCTTCATTCGCATTCTACAACACCAAAGCTGAAATTGATGCGTTAGTAGCAGGTGTGAAGAAAGCTAAAATGATGTTGTCTTAAATTTTTGGCCTCTTTTTTGTAGTTTCAATTCTAAATTAGAACAAAATGAAAATAGTGCTGTTTTATTTTAGCATGATTGCTCTAAGCACCTGTTGTTGCAATCCTTCAGCATATCAAGAACTAAAACGACTGCAAAAAGGAGAATCAATTGAGATGATATTACATGGACAATACAACGTAAATACTGTAAACGGTGACGACATATCGTCCTTTAAACTTTATATTACTTTTGATGACGGTGATAAAAAGGTTTTCGGTTTTTTGGGTTGCAACCGCTTTTTTGGTTCATATATCTTAGATAAAAATGTCCTAAAATTTAAAGCTTTAGGCGCAACAAAAATGTTGTGTTCTGATGATAAGAATGAAATTGAAACAAAACTCTTTAAAGCCCTAAATAAAACAGATGGAGTTTTGTTTTCTAAAAATGGTTTTACACTATTCGATAATAAAAAGCCTTTGCTATCGGCAACTAAAGTTCAACTTAAAACCAACATAAGTTTTGAGTATTCTGCCACATCAATGCAAAGCTATAAGCGTATTATCGTTGACGAAGATTCTATTTCCTTTTCAAAGAAAAGAAAAGGAAAACCCTATAAAATCTCTTGTAAAGAGACTTACTGGAACAACTTAATAAAACTATGTAATTCTTTAGATATTGAAAGCATTTCAGAATTGGAAGCTCCGAGTAAATCCTTTCAGTTTGATGGCGCCCCATTGGCGAGATTAAAGATTATGCTAAACGGCAACACCTACGAATCTCCATCTTTCGATCATGGCAATCCGCCAAAAGAAATTGAAGCCCTAGTTAAAGAAATCCTATCATCCACCGAAAACATTGAATAGCAACATTTGTTGTTGTATTTTTGCATAAAATTGAATGTATGAGTATTGAAGAAATTCAAAACGAAATTATAGACGAATTCTCAATGTTTGATGATTGGGAAGAGCGTTACCAATATATGATTGATTTAGGGAAAGATTTACCCTTGATTGACGACCAATATAAAACTGATAACAACATCATAAAAGGTTGCCAAAGTAAGGTTTGGGTGCATGCTGAAATGGACGAAGACAAAGTGGCTTTTACTGCTGATAGTGATGCCATTATTACAAAAGGTATTATTGCTATTTTGATACGAACGTTTTCAAATCAGCGTCCGAAAGATATTATTGATGCCGATACCAGTTTTATTGATAAAATAGGTTTGAAAGAACACCTATCACCAACTAGAGCAAATGGCTTAGTAAGTATGGTGAAACAATTAAAAATGTATGCCATTGCATACCAAACGCAACTAAATTAGTTGATGTGTTGAATCGTGTAATCGTTAAGTCGATTCAACATTTAAACAGATAAACGATTAAACATTTGAAAAATGAATGAAACAACAATAGATACAGCCGAATTAGGCGAAAAAATAGTAAACGTTTTAAAGACGATTTACGACCCAGAAATTCCAGTAGACATTTACGAATTAGGATTAATTTACGACGTATTTGTAAATGAAGATTACGATGTGAAAATTTTGATGACTTTAACGACACCTAACTGTCCAGTTGCAGAGACTTTGCCGCTTGAAGTTGAGGAAAAAGTAAAGTCGTTAAACGATGTAAATGATGCTGAAGTTGAGATTACATTCGACCCACCTTGGTCTCAAGATTTGATGAGTGAAGAGGCTAAGCTAGAGTTGGGAATGCTATAATATTTTATTTTTCAAAACCCAAATCTATGAAGTTGAACATTAAGTACCTTGCAGTTTTACTTGCGGCTTGTTTTATTGTTTTTAGCTGTACTACTGATAATGAACCTTTCGAAGAAGAGGAAGGAAATAATAACCCGCCCAATACTGCCACAACTACTTTCGGCATCAGGCATGATAAAGCCCTGTCTGAATATGAGGCAATTGCCGCAAACCCAACCAATACTATGCCCAGTTTTGAAGCAGTAGTAATGTTTGAATATAGTTTAGATGGTAGCACTAACAGAGAATTTGTTGGCACAGGAACTTTAATAAGTCCTAATTGGATTTTAACTGCGGGACACAATTTCTTTTCTTCAGATGAGCAAACTAATCCTGCGCCTGTTAGTGGCATTATTGTTAATATAGGTAACGATCCCAATAACCCACAGCAAATTATTAATGTAAAGCGTCTAGTATTTCATCCATCTTGGTTAGTAGATGATAATTTATTCGCTTCTGGAAACGACTTATGCTTGGTAGAACTTGAAACTTCAATTACTAACATTACTCCTGCACCTTTATTCACCTCGGCAAACGAAGCTATTGGAAGCACAGTATGGTACTCTGGTTTTGGAGATTACTCGGAAACTGCGGGTCAAAATCCAGATAATTTTTCTAAAAAGCATGCTATTGAAAATGTTCTTGATAGAAAAATTAGCGGTATTACATCGGTTGCGAATAACATTACGTATTCTGGAGGTTTATTAGCTTTTGATTTTGATTCGCCAGACGGAAATAGTAATACATTAGGAGATACTACTGTAAATCAAGATGAACAATTGTTAGGTTCTGGTACAAGTAATGCTTCACCTAAAACTTATGAAGGTGCCACAGTGCAAGGTGATAGTGGTGGCCCATTATTTGTTAAAGATGGTAGTACATGGAAAGTTGCAGGCGTGCTTTCTGGAGGAGCAGAAGCACCTGTAAACAATCATAAAGACAGTAGCTACGGAGACATTAGTATTTTTATTAGAGTATCGACAGCTTCGGACTGGATACAATCTGAAATTAACTAGAAAAAGTGAAATGGCAGATGAGATTATAAACCGCGTTGCGAATAGTAAATTGGTCACTCTAGACCTTGAGGATTATTATCCTTCAGGCAAACGCGTGCTTTTTGACATTAAAGACTGGTTGTTTGAAGGTTTTGTGCTTCGGGAAAAAGACTTCAGGCAGCATGTTTCAGACTATGATTGGAGCCAACATAAAGATGAATATGTAGCGCTAACCTGCAGCACAGATGCTATTATTCCTGGTTGGGCATATATGCTACTTAGCATCAACTTAGATGCCTACACTAAAAAAGTAATTGTCGGTGATTTAGAACAATTAGAAACTTCTGTTTATCAAGACATTATTCATAAGTTAGATGTTTCTGAATTTGAAGGTAAACCTATCATCATAAAAGGTTGTTCTAATAAACCAGTGCCGCAAAATGCTTATATCATGTTGAGCAACAAATTAAAACCAATTGCACGATCTATTATGTATGGAGAAGCTTGTTCTTCGGTTCCACTTTATAAAAATAAAAAATAGTGACTTGTTTACTGGCTGGGTGTCATAAGCCTAGTCAAACATTAAGAACTCGAATTTCATTCAACATAAAAATTAACATTTGTTAAAAATTGGCATATCTTTGCCTAGACTGAAAACTAATTATTATGAAAAAATTATTATTCTTAGCTATTTTATTAATGAGTTTTAGTGTTGCACAAGCTCAAACAAAAGAAGAACTAGAAAAACAAAAAGCTGAAAAGCAGGCAGAGGCTGATGCTGCTCAAGCAGAGGCTGATGCTTTACAAGCCAAAATAGATGCTCTTCCTGGATGGAAAAAAGGAGCTTTTGGTGTTATTGGAGGTAGTTTATCTAACTTCAATAATTGGTACGCCCAAGGTGCGCCTAATAACTCTTCCGGAAACATTGGATTTACCTTAAATGCATTTGCTAACTTAATTCAAGAAGATTTCTTTTGGAGAAATGCTTTAACTACCAATTTAAATTGGGTAAAACTTGATAATAAGGATATTGCTACTGATAGCGACAGTTTTGAGCCAACGACTGATGTATTTAACTTATCATCACTTTATGGTAGGAATATTACTAAAACCTTAGCTGCTTCGGGATTATTGGAATACAGAACTACAATCTTAAATAATTTTAATAATCCTGGATATTTAGACTTAGGTATTGGCGCCACATGGACACCTATTACGAACCTTGTTGTTGTTGTGCACCCTTTAAACTACAACTTTGTATTTGCTGATAACGATACAGTTTTCGAATCTTCTTTAGGTGCTAAAATTGTAGCAGATTATACAAGACAAATTGGAGCTGTTGCTTTTAAAACAAATTTATCTGCCTTTCAAAGTTATAAATCTGGAGATTTATCAAACTGGACATGGACTAACTCCTTTAGTTATACTTTATGGAAAATGATTGGTGTTGGTTTCGATTTTGGTTTACGCAGCAACAAACAAGAAGCTTTAAATTATATTCAAACTCTAGATATGGCGCAAGGTGGTGATCCTAACGCTACTTTTGAAACGGTTGATAACGACTTACAAACATACTGGACACTTGGTCTAAGCTATAAGTTCTAAAATATTTAGAGTTATATACTTCGTTTGAAAGCCTGAGAACATTACTTCTCAGGTTTTTTTATGTCTTTAATTTAAAATTAAGCTAACTTAGAGGCAAACCTAAACCAACTTCTCTAACTGCTTCTATAATGAAATCCAAATTCTTTTTTTTTGTTTTATGCATTCTAATACTATCGTCCTGTAAAAAAGAAAATGAACTCAATCAATTACCTCAAGTGCAATTTGCGCTTGAAGAAATTGAGAATGCCAAAGTAAATCTTGAGACTTCAGAGATTGGAGATGTTTGGTTTGAAATAGATACAGTTAATCTAGAAGAGCAAGCCTACAATATTGAAGTTTCAAAAAATATTATAGTAAAAGGAGGCGACGAAACGGGTTTAATGTATGGCGGACTTGAAGTTGCAGAACAACTTCAACTTTATGGCGAGGTTAAAAACACTAAAGATCAACCTTATATAAAACAACGAGGTATTAAATTCAATATTCCCTTGGATTCTCGAACACCAAGTTATGATGATACAGGTGATGCCGCTTTAAAAAATTATGCTGAAATGTGGAATTGGGACTTTTGGGAAGCGTATTTAGACGATTTAGCAATTCACCGCTATAATGTGCTTACACTTTGGAATCCTCACCCTTTTCCTTCTATGGTGAAATTACCTAATTATCCTGATGTTGCGTTAGATGATGTTTATGTTACAACTTTGAAACCTATTGGTTTAGAGAATGAGTGGGCGGAACCGCAAATGGTATCAAGCAACGTAGTTGAAAATATGGAACTGGTTAAAAAAATGACTATTGATGAAAAAATAGAATTTTGGCAAAAAGTAATGCGCTATGCTAAAAATAGAGGTATTGATATTTACTTTTTCAATTGGAATTTATGTGCTAATGGTGCTGCAAAACCTTTGCCTCCTATGTATAGAACCTACAACCAACCTATGTGGGACGAGGCTCCAGGGAAATACGGTATTAATAATCAAATGGATAATCCTGTAAATTTAGACTACTATCATGAATCTGTAAAGACGTTTTTGGAAACTTATCCAGATGTAAAAGGCATTGGTGTTACAGCAGGTGAACACATGCAAGACGAAGCTGGAGATTTCACTAGAGAACAATGGATTTGGGAAAGCTATGGTAAAGGCATGATAGATGTATTAGAATCTCAACCAGAACGTGAAATTAACTTTATTCACCGTGTATGGAATACAGATATGACTAAAATTATGAATTACTGGCAAGATTATCCTGGGTCATTTGAGGCGAGTTTTAAATATGCAAAGGCGCGTTTATACTCTACACCTTATCTTAGCTTTGCAGATAAACATATAGAAGCCATGAAAAATTACAACTTAAAATCGTGGTGGAATTTACGAAACGACGACATTTTTGTTCACCGTTGGGGCGATGCGGATTATGTAAAAGCGTTTATTGGTCATTTTCAAAAAGAGCATACGGCAGGGTATTATATGGGGTCTGATGGTTATGTTTGGGGAAAAGAATTTACGAGTAAACACCCTGAACTATCTGGAGAACTCGAAATTAAAAAGCATTGGTTCAACTTCATGCTTTGGGGAAGATTGGGATACAACAATACTTTGGATACCAACTTTTTTATTAAAAAAATTGAAGCTCATTTTCCAAACACTAATGCAAACTTACTTTATGAAAGCTGGCAAACAGCTTCAAAAATTATTCCCCTTGTGAATGTATTTCACTGGAATAATTGGGATTTTCAGTGGTCTGTAGAAGCCTGTATTGATGCGCGCATTGGCTTTCATAATGTGGAGCGATTCATAACAAACCCTACAATTCCAAAAGGCAATTACTTAAGCCCGATTGATTTTGCAACTGCTAAAAGTAAAAATGAGGATATTCAAAAAACATCACCATATCAGGTTGTTGAAGAACTTAAGAAACTTGCTAGTGCTTCTTTAGAGGCGACAGAAAAACTAAAATCACCCTCAAATTCTGCCGAATTATCTACGCTTTTAGAAGATATCAACTCCATGTCCTATTTAGGTTTATACTATGCTTCAAAAATTGAAGCAGCTACCGAGTTGGCATTCTTTAAACAAAATGGCAAACAAATTCATAAAACACAAGCTATAATACTTCTTGAAAAAGCTATAGAAGATTGGACGCACTACAAAGATATTTGTGAGCAAAATTATCATCCGCAAATGCTAGCACGCACCAAAATGTTGGATTGGTCATTAATTTTAGAAGATGTTAAAAAAGATATTGAAATCGCGAAAAACTTCAAGTAAATGAAATCTGTACTTCCTGTAATTATTCTATTTTTTAGTCTTTCAATTTTTGCTAATAATCCTTCTCTAAACATTCAAGTGAATGAGGCCAGTAAAAGCGATATAGTGGAAATTGCTATTAATAAGTTCAACCTCAGTTTAAGTGAAATAAATTATAGTAATAACCCAATAGGAATCTTCTTCATAAATTCAGAAAAGGAAATTAAGACACTGCAAAAGTTAAATATCGATGCAAGTTCTCTAAAATCTGAAGGTTATAAAATCACCAAATCTGAAAGTTCAATTTATGTGATTGGTGGCGATGATAGAGGGCTCATGTACGGCATTCTAGATCTTAGAGATCAACTCAAATATCAAAACGACATCAATTTAGTTGAAGAGAAAACCGAAAACCCAAGGTTTCATTTTAGAGCGATAAAATTCAATTTACCATGGTCGTCGTATAGGTTGAACGAATCCTTGCAACTTCATATGGAAACAGCAAAAGATTTGGCGTTTTGGGAAGACTTTTTGGATATGATGGCCGATAATCGATTTAATGCTTTAACACTTTGGAATTTACATCCATTCACCTTTATGATTCAACCCAAGGCTTTTCCAGAAGCTACCCAGTTCACTGGGCAAGAGTTTAAAGATTGGCAAAACTTTTGGAGCTCACTATTTAAAATGGCGAAGGATAGAGGCATTGAAACCTACATTATCAATTGGAATATTATCACATCTCCACAGATGACCGAAGCTCATGATGTAGCCAACTACAAAGACGATTTAGAGTGGCATTATGGTTTTACACCAGCAGATACATCGCCTATTATTGTGGATTATATGCGGGAATGCATTACCCAAGTCATCAACGAATACCCAAACCTTACAGGAGTTGGAGTCAGTATCGGTGAACGAATGAAAATGCCCATTGATGATGCGATGAATTGGGTAAAACAAACCTTTGTGGAAGGTATAAAAAATGCAAACCGACCAGCAAAATTTATTCATCGTGCACCTTTTTCCATAAATCCTATTGAAGCTAGAAAATATATAGAATCCTATACCGATTTTGAGAGTCCGATTATCATGGAGTTTAAGTATAATTGGTCGCACGGGCATTCATCTCCAAACCTGTCAATTACCCATGGTGGCAAAATAAAAGACCAATATTGGAATCCTAAACCTACCAATTACGAAATGGCGTGGATGATGCGAAATGAAGATTTTATCATGTTGAATTGGGGTCACCCGGATTTTATAAAATCACATATTAAAGCTAACGGACAAGATTTTGTAGCAGGCTATTTCGTTGGCTCTGAAACTTATATTCCTGCCAAGGAATTTAGAATGAAGCAAAGCGTTGATTACAACTGGAAATACGCTTTTGAAAAGCAATGGGAGTTTTACCAAATGTGGGGCAGACTCTTGTACAATCCAGAGTTAGACGATTCATTTTTTATTAATCAGTTCAACATAAAATATGGCGACAATGTTGGCAAAGATATGTTTGAGGCACTTAAACTAGGGAGCAGAATGCCTTTAGCTTTAGCCTCATTTTATCAAGGTACTTGGGACTTTACCCTTTACTGTGAAGGATTCCTTAACGGGAAACAAATCTATCGGAATTACAAAGAAGCTACCAAAGCATTTATCAATGTGAAGGAGATGATAACTCATCCTGCTTTGGATAAAAACTATCTAAATATTGATACTTATACCAACAAAAAATTGGCTAACGAATCCATTCCTGAAGGCATTACAACACCCTTAAAACTTGCTGAAGAAATGGAACAAAATGGTAACAAGATTCTTTCATTATGCAATGCCGTTTCAGGAAAGGCATCAAAAAATAATATCAATTTTGAAATTGAACTTAATGATATTAAAACCTGGGCATATTTAAGCCTTTATTTTTCAGAAAAACTGAAAGGAGGTATCTATTTAGATGAAGCTATAAAATCTAAAAACAAAGCTTTACAAGAAAAATCAATTGATCATTTTGAAAAGGCAGTTAAACATTGGGACGCCATTATTGAAACTACCAGCAAACAATATCAAGAAGTGTCATTACTTCATATTAAAACCACAAAATTTTCTTGGAAACTATTTAGATCACAAGTCTTAAAGGATATCGAAATTGCTCAAGAAGCACTTTCAAATTAATTCATATCCTCATAATTATAATCGGGATATAAAAAGTGATTATATGGAAATCGTGTTACGTGAATTTCGCGAACCTCATCATAAACACGCTTTTTAAAATCTTCCAAGTTACTTTTATTAATAGCAGAAATGAAAAGAGCGTTGTTGCCTATTTTACTCATCCAAGTGCTTTTCCACTCTTCAAGCGTATAATGTTTTTTAGTTTTTTCTGGCTCTAATTCATCCTCGTCAATGGGTTCAGGTTGGTAAGCATCAATCTTATTAAAAACCATAATTGTTGGCTTATCGCTACTTTTAATTTCACCTAAAATCTTATTTACAGACGCTATATGTTCCTCAAAATTAGGGTGCGAAATATCAACCACATGCAATAACAAATCTGCTTCTCTAACCTCATCTAATGTACTTTTAAAACTATCTACCAATTGCGTGGGCAATTTTCTAATAAAACCAACAGTATCACTTAACAAAAATGGCAGATTTTGAATTACCACTTTCCTAACCGTAGTATCCAAGGTAGCAAACAACTTATTTTCAGCAAAAACTTCACTCTTGCTTATGGTATTCATCAAAGTGGATTTTCCAACATTGGTATACCCAACAAGAGCCACTCGCACCATTTTGCCACGATTCCCACGTTGCACCGCCATTTGCTTATCAATGGCTTTAATTCGCTTTCTTAGTAAAGCTATTTTATCACGAACAATACGTCTATCTGTTTCAATTTCTGTTTCACCAGGTCCGCGCATACCAATACCACCTTTTTGACGTTCCAAGTGTGTCCACATCCCTTTTAATCGAGGCAATAAATATTCACATTGTGCCAATTCTACCTGCGTTCTTGCATAACTTGTTTGCGCACGTTGCGCAAAAATGTCCAATATTAAATTCGTTCTATCTAGAACTTTTACGTTTAGAATTTTACTAATATTTCGTTCTTGAGCAGCAGATAATTCGTCATCAAAAATAGCCGTATCAATTTCATTCTCTTTAATAAACTGATACACTTCTTCCATCTTACCAGTGCCTATAAACGTTTTAGGATTTGGCATATCCATTTTTTGCGTAAAACGTTTTACAGCAAAACCACCCGCAGTAAAGGTTAAAAATTCTAGTTCATCTAAATATTCCTTAGATTGAACTTCATCTTGTTCCTTTGTTATAACTCCTATTAAAACCGCCTTTTCTAATCCCATATAAGCCTTCCAACACTTAAAATAATTCGAAACAAAGGTACATAATTGCGGTCATTTTAATTTTTATATTTTTGAAGTATGAGCGAAGACTTCGAGAACATTCCTGTGCGACATGATATGCAAACTGTAGCTTTTTACAATATTGAAAATCTATTTGATTTACGCGATAGCAAATTTACCAACGACAACGATTTTTTACCAGAATCTGCAAAACGATGGACACCTAAACGTTACGAAAATAAACTGCGCAAAATAGGGTTTGCAATTTCTAATATTGGTAGAGAAGAAACAGGTAAAGCCCCCGCAATTGTTGGTCTAGCCGAAGTTGAAAATGCAAAAGTTCTCGAGGACTTATTAGATTCTAAACATTTAGATGATTTAGATTATGACTATGTACATTTCGACTCGCTTGATGAACGCGGGATTGATGTAGCCATGATTTACGATACAAATGTATTTGAGCCATTACACACCGAAACATTTACTGTGATTTTAACAGATGATGATGGTTCGCCTGATTACACAAGAGATATTTTGTTAGTTGGTGGAAATTTAGATGGCGAACATGTACACATCATCGTTAATCATTGGTCTTCTAGACGCGAAGGTCAAAAAGAAAGTGAATTTAAGCGTTTGGCTGCTTCAGAAAAAGTAAGTGAAATTATTTCTTCTATTCATTCTGAAGATGAAGATGCTAGAATCTTGATTTTAGGCGATTTTAATGATAATCCTCAAAATGAAAGTATAAAACGATTGATTGAAGATCATAGTTTATTCAACCCTTTTGAAACCCTGCGATCATTTACTAGAGGCACTGTAAAGCACAAACGCCAGTGGTTTATGTTTGATCAAGTTTTGATATCTACCAACTTCTTTAAAAGCTCAAAAGAAAAGTTCGAATTCTTTAAAGCCAATGTTTTTGATGCTGATTTTTTAAAGCAGTTTAGAGGCCCTTTTAAAGGAGCACCGTTTAGAACTTATGTTGGCAAAAAATATAAAGGTGGTTATAGCGATCATTTTCCTGTTTATGCTATTTTGAAGAGGTAGAAGCTACTTAATATTGGAGCTATTAAAAACTTTTCGCTATTCCGATTCCAATGGAGACCGCATAATTACCATCAAATTTTCGGTCGTAAAAAATATTTGGTGCAACATCCCAGTGATGTGATAGTTTTAAATCGTATTCCAAACCTACTCTTACCAACGATCTTATTTCTCCTTTTTCCGAAATAAATCCTGGCCCCAAAACAAGCTCCCAATGTTCAATAGGATTCCATAAAACATCTAAAGTTACTACTATGGGATATTCCCTTTCTGTAATCATTCCATCTACGGTAGGACTTACTTCTTTCGTGATTAACTCTACATCACTAAAAATGCCAATACCCCAACGTTTGCTTAACCAGTACTCATAGTCTAAACCAAAAGTGGGGATAGAAAGTATTTCGTTGTTTTCTAATGAGATATAAGAATGTGCTAAAATAAAAGCCACTCTATGTTTTTTATGCCTTTGATTGGTAGTGTCTTTATGGCTGGCTTCTTGATGCTCTTGGGAAAATCCTAAACCACTAGTTAATAAAAGGATACACACTATAATAAACTCACTTTTCATCATTTAAATAGTTTTATCTAACGACAAAACTACCTCTGCATCCTTTAAGATTTGATGACTTATATCACGTATTAGAAATAAAAAAGAGTACTATAAAAACTATTCTTTTAAGTGATTTTAAAATCTAATGATATTTGTATAATGCTATATAAGAAAGTTGAAACTAACTACTCAAAAACCACCTCATCGATATAAATATCATGACCTGATCCATTACTTTGAGAAAACAACGTAAATCCTGAACGAATACAGCTTAAATCTAGTTTTTTAAGCTTAATAGTATACTTTTTCCAGGTTTTTCCAAGTTTTATTTTAATAGATTCTTTAGCTGTATCAGGATAAGGTTTATCTTTTCCAATTAGTCCAAAACCAATCGTCGCCGTTAGTTTATCCTCACTAGCCTTGGCCCAAAAACTAAATTTCGTTGCTCCAGAGATATCGTAACCGCCCAAAATGTCTCCCCAATCATTTGCAGGATTAACCAAACCTAATCCGTACCAATCGTAATGATGCTTATAGCTTATTTTTAATGAAGCAGTTCCAGAATACACCTCTTTCGTTTCCTTAGTGTTTACTGATATTTTTTTATGATTACCCATATAAGCCGAGGGCGCATAGGGCATATCATCTCCATCCTGGTATACATAAAAAGGTAACTCCACTTTTGGTACTAAATATTTTCTGCTTTTAGCTTCCTCGTCAATAACTCTTATTGCGGTTGAAGCAATTCCAACATTATTGTAACTATCTTTTACATTAACATAAACTTTTATAGCGCCGTTTTCTTTTGGTAATTGAATTTGAAATCCGTCTTGTAAATTTCCTTTATGCACTAAGGTGTTTATCTGATTTCTACGAATTCTGCTTCCTGTGCGTTGATTATAGTGAAAACTAACATCCAACTTATCATCTTCAATATCTATAACTTCCAAGTTTACTGGAACCCAAATATCACTTTCAAATTCTTCCTCTGGTAATTCTAATTTTTCAATTTTAGGCACATAATTTAACGGCTTTTCTACTGTAAAAGCATCTCGAATTGCCCAATATTGGAGGCGATAGCTACCATTGTGATGTGTATGAAACCATGGTGATCCAAAATGATTCCCATCGGCATAATGAAACACAAAAACACCAAGATTTGCTGGTTTATTGGCTATCCAGTTATGATATCCTTTGGCAATGGCATCATATTTTTCTTCATCCGATGGTTCTTGTTTAACACCATAATTTTCTGCAGTAATATCCCATTCTCCAGTTACTCCAAATTCAGTAATTATATAGGGCTTATCAATGCCTCGTTTTTCTAGTTCAGAAGCTAAAATTCCAACTCCTGCACCATAACTGTTAAGCCCATAAATATCAATGGAAGGCACATAAGTTTCCCACCATTCTAATCCAAAGGTCCAAGCCTCAACAGACGTTATTGGATGGTTTGGGTCTATCCTTTTTATATCAGAACAAATACGTTCTAAAAGTTTAGAATACGCTTGTTTCTCTTCATCAGTTGCCATATTAAGATACACTTCATTTCCAATACCCCAAGTTAATACCGCTGGATGATCTTTGTATTGCTTTACAACGCGTATGGCATTGTTGTACATATCTTCCATCCCTTCTTTATTCTTTAGATAGTTAAAACTATCATCGTCTTCCATTCCAGGTCGACCATGGCGCATCCAAATACCCACCATAACTTTGATATTATGCTTATGAGCCGAAGCCAAAAGTTGTGGCATATTGTCTCCTGTCGCCCAAGTTCTTATAGCATTAACACCCAGAAAATTTAGATCTTTAAAATATGTGTCGTAGTTATCTATGTCTTTATCATAACCAAAGGTGACACCTTTAACATCGAAAGGTTTTCCAGCTACTAAGAGTTGCCAGCTATTTTCTGTTTTTTGAATAGTGGTTTGGGCGTTTAATAGCTGAACTATAACTCCAAATAGTTGAAATAGATATACAATTCTTCTCATTTCTTTTTTACATAAGATACGCTATTTTCGGTAGATTTGAAAAAATTGAAAATCGCTACCGTTAGGGATTGAGGCATACATTCGACAAGCTCAGTACAGTTCTGTTGAAGTTACTCAACGCAGAGTAGAGCGACTTCCGAAAGCCCGACCCGAGCAAGAGTGCATCATGAAACATCTGAATGCAAAATCGAGGGGAACACCCAAAATATTCAAACCTTATGGGGTATAATCTATACTGACATCATCCAATTCATATAGCCCATCAAAACTATCTTGTCCTCCACCGGTGTATTTAAAAGCGATATGAATGGTTCCTGAAAGACAGGACAAATCCACATTTCCTGATGGTAACCATTCCACAAAAGAGTCGCTATCCTTTACAACATAAGCATCGGTTAAAATTTGCCATGAGGCAGTGATAACACCTTCTTCCGTTCCATCCCAATCATCTGCAAAAAACACCTCCATATAACTGCTGTCTGCACGACTGTTGGATGTTTTAAAACGCAATGTTTCGCCATCTTGTGCATCCAAATCAATCTCTGGTGTAATTAACCAACCTATATTGCTAAGATCTCC
This sequence comes from Jejuia sp. UBA6058, assembly GCA_002428965.1. Lineage (GTDB taxonomy): Bacteria > Bacteroidota > Bacteroidia > Flavobacteriales > Flavobacteriaceae > Jejuia. The sequence goes on from DIYI01000012.1 coordinate 341,573, forward strand.
AGAACTGCCTGATTGAAATCTACAGGAACGCCCTAAAGACGCATTGGTAGAGGTTGAAGACCAAGCTTCCCAAGCTTCTGAACCCGTTTCGATATAATTTGTCCAGCCATTGCCTTCTATTGGACGATTATTACGTTGTGATTCAAAATCTTCGAAAAATAGATTTTCTGCTCCAAAGGTTGAAGCTATGCCGCATGAAAACTCTAAAGGATCGCAACGCTCTTCATTATCAAGTTTTAAATCAGACGAACTATTGAGCAGTATCACATTAAAATCATCTCTAAAATCACGACTATAAACACCTATCATACTTCCTTTTCCTTGGGGTACAATTAAGGATTTAAAATCTGAAAATGTACTGGTTTGCATGATTATTTGAACACCAGAATCGCAACTTTCCATCAATCGGAAACCATCAAATTCATCAAAAGATTCGCTTGCAAACGTTGCTCCTAACTCAAAACGGTTTAACTGCATATTGTTTAATTGAACGAGCGTGTTTTCATCAGCCTCAGTCAACTCTTGAGGTTCAACAATTTTGGGTTGTATTTCAGCAATTGTATTCGTTCGTAACACAATATCACGATATTCCGAAGGTTGAATCTGCTGTACTTCAGTCCCATTACCTCTGCCAATAGTCAACACACCACTAGTCTCTCCAATGGTTAATCCCTCTAGTTTTACCAGTACTTTTTGACCGAATTGATAGGTGTCGGATAAACTACTTTGATTAATATCAATCTTAAAACCTAAACGTGGGTCGTTATCTGGATTACTATCATCTATTTTATTTTGAATTATTAATTCTTCAAAAAAGTTACCCCCTTTATCAGAAGATACTACATAGCCTTCAATATAAACTTCACCTTCAATCATTGCAGTAGTATTTCCCCCATTTACGGCTTGTTCATAAAGCGATTTTATGGCTTTGAAGGTTATGATATTTTCTGATGGAATTTCAGGATCTTCTGTTAAAATATTTGGAACGCCAAAATCGTCATCCTTTACGCATGAAAGTGCAAACAATACTAATGTCCAAATTAAAAGGTTACTAAATTTTTTCATAATTAATATATTTTGAGATCCTGAAACGAGTTTAGGATGACAATTCTGTTAATTGTCAAAATCTATAATTCACATTTATAAAATACGTCGCTCCGCGGCCATACCAATATTTAGATCCGAACACGGGTTTATCTAAAGCCTTATCATCTCTCAATTCTCTAAAATTGGCATTACGCCCTTGTTCAAAACCACCAGTTTTAAAAACTTCATCTAACAAATTATTTACGCTCGCAAAAACACTGATGTATTTATTTCCAATTTTCCAAGATTTTCCACCAATCAAATTCACTACCATATAATCATCAAAACGTTCTTGTTTTAATAATTCTCTAGCCAGGGCCTCATCATAATCGTTAAACACATTCCCATCAAAATCTGTGGTAAAATTTGAAGAACGTGTTAGTGGACTTACATCGGTATAAGTATGTGTGAAAAAATTGGCTGTTGCTCCAAACCACCAAAAATCAGGATCGCGGTATTCAAACCCAACAGAATAGGCACGATGTGGGCCAGCAGCAATTTTATAAGCTTTTAAGTTTGATTCTCCAAAATCTCTGGCTCCATCAACAAAACCTGCCTTGATTGACTCCTTATCCGCTTCAGTCGTTAAGAACAAATTAGGGTTATTGGCATAGGTAAACTGCCCTATAGAGGCGACACCTTTCAATTTAATAGTCGGAGTTACTTGTGCTTCAATGCCTAACTCGGCACCAATATGCTGTTTGTCAATACCTTGTAAAATCTCTTGAATAAAGGCATCACTATCGCCACCAATACCATCTGCAAAGAAAAACGAGATTTCATTAGCATCTTGAATTTTGGTGTAATATCCGGTTAATTTCGCTTTTATAATTGGAGAACGAAACACATAACTCGCGTCGGTAGTCAGTGTTTTTTCTTCCTTGATATTCGGTACCACATTATGGTTTTCTCTAGAATTAGAAAATGTATTTCTTAGTGATGGTGCTCTTGTAATGTAACCTCCATTAATATTCAATAAATGCTTTCCTGAAATTTTATAAGTAACACCTCCTTTTCCTCCAAAACCTAAGAAATTTAGCATTTCGCCCTTGCCTAATGAATTATCAGGAAATGCGCCGTTTTGATACAACCCTTCCCTTTGATATTGGGTACTGGTAAAACTTCCAGACACATAAAAATCTAGTTTGTTATATCGAAATTGGGCTTGCGCGAAACCGTCAAGTACATTGGCAAATAAATTGTAATTGTATTTAAATCTATCACCTTCACCAACTAATCTATTTGGATTCTGAAGATCGTTTTGAGCCTCATTAATATCATCTGCAAATTGGTCTACATCTAAATATGTTGACGCTCCCAGTAGATCTAAAACCTCAGCAAAATTTTCAGATTTTAGAGTTTGAAAACTAACACCTGCATTTAGATTTACATCGTCATTCAAACTTAAATTTAGAATAGTATTAAAAGTCAATTGAGTATCATCTACTCGGTCTTCATACAAGGCGTATCTTGCATTTCCTCCGTTTTCTGAATTTGAAATATTAGCTTCATACAATTCATTCCATTTTATTTGCCCATTATCTTGAAATTCCTGAAGGGCCAAATAAGCAAATTGCAAATCGTCTGGAAAATTACGTTCAAAATAACTCGGTAATTTTTGATAATAGGTTGGACTTGGGTTTGCGCCACCACCTTCAGGCACACCGTTTACCAAATCAGTACCATTATTGTCCAATCTACTATTTCCTAATTTCCCAAACTGATAAGCAACATTCGTATTTAGTTTAGTATTTGAGGAGATATTCCAATAATGATTCAACATCAAAACAGGCTCTTCAACCTCTTTAATGCGAGAATTTCGTTTTTCCCCATCTTGCCATCCCCAATATTCATTATAACGTATACCTTTTAAATCAATAACCTCTTCAGTATTTGGAGAGGATTTCCCTCTACGATTGGGAGCATAAATTCCTGTGAAATTTAAACTGTGCTTTTCGTTCAGTTGCTTTTCAACAGAAAGAAATATTGAATTCGCATCATAAATTGTAGCGTCTTGATACCCTTCATTTCCCCAGCGTCTTCCCAAAGAAATGTTATACGCCCAATTGTTTTCCAGCAAGCCAGAAGCATAAGTCGCCATTAAACGATTGGTATAACTCCTGTTTGAAGACGAATAGGTTAATCTACCGCCTCTTCTAGCTTGAGATGCCCTAACATTGATGTTTGTAGTTCCTAAAATACCACCAAAATTATAGTCAGAGGGGGCTAAACCTGTGGTGAGCTCTTGATTTCGCATCACATCGTTTAAACCTCCCCAATTGCTCCATTGTGGTCGCCCATTGAAGAGTTTGTTCATGGGAATACCATTAATCAAAACCGTCCCATTTTCAGAATCTAATCCTCGCAATCTGAAAAAGGATTGACTAAATTCGAAAGCCGCTGTTCTTTGAAATACATCCAATGATGAAGACAATAAACCTGTAATATTATCAGCACCGGCAGTGTCATTATCCAACTCATCATCCGATAGTGTGATGGTAAATAAATCTTGACTTTGGGATAAATCTCGCTCTAATGTCATATCAGAAATATCCAGTGTTTGTCCCTCGTTTACAATGATTGGGAAACGTTTTGTGGTATATCCAGTTTTCGAAATTTTTAGAATTTGTTCGCCTAAAGGTACGCTTTCAGAAAAGGTAAACTCACCTAGAACATCTGTTAAAAGTACCAATTGAGTACCTTCCAATTCAACAGTAACATTTAAAATTGGTTGGAATGAGACAGCATCCTTAACACTACCTTTGATAATAGTTTTTTGTGCATTGAGGTGGATTGCAAAAAGTCCGAATAAAAAAATGAGGGATATTTTATTCATAGATACCTTTAAGACACCAATATAAAGAAAAAGTAACTGATGGATTCTGTAAATTTTAAATCAATGCTCTAACTTTGGCTTAAGAATTGCTATTGCAACTACAAACATCCGGTCTTAAACGCATGAAACTTTTAAAAGCTATCCTTCTTCTTCTAACATTTGGAATCACATTAAATTCCATCGCACAAAAGAAAACATTTAAAATTCATACTGTTGGTTTTTACAACCTTGAAAACTTATTTGATACGATAAATGACCCTTTGAAGTTTGATGAGTACAGTCCCATTATGGAACTGAAGGCGAATCGCGCCGAAGCATACAAGCAAAAGGTAAAGAATATGGCAAGGGTAATTTCTGAAATTGGTAAAGATCTTACCAAAAATTCACCAGCAATAATGGGTGTTTGTGAAGTTGAAAATAGAAGTGTTTTAAATGATCTTATCAACGATTCTTCCTTGATTGAAAAGGATTATGGGATTGTACATTTTGATTCTCCAGATGCTCGGGGAATTGATGTAGCCTTATTATATCAAAAACAAATATTTACACCAATAAATTCAACAACTTATGAGTTAAAAATTTACGACGACCAGGACCAAGAACGCATCACAACTAGAGATCAATTAGTTGTAAGTGGTGAGTTAGAAGGTGATTTGATCCATATTATTGTAAATCACTGGCCTTCGCGCCGTGGCGGTGAAATGAGAAGTCGCTCAAAACGTGTTGCTGCGGCAAAGTTGAATAAACATATTATAGACTCTCTTCAATCAAAAGACCCATATTCTAAAATTGTACTCATGGGCGATTTGAATGACAATCCTAACGATAAAAGCCTTAAAGAGGTTTTAAAAACAGAATACAAAAGGAAAAAAGTGGACTTCAAAGGACTTTTTAATCCTTTTGAAAACTTCTACCGCGATGGTTTAGGCACCACTGCCTATCGAGATATATGGAGTTTATTTGATCAAATTATTGTTTCTAAACCGTTTTTAGATAAAGATTACACATCTTTTAAATTTTATAAAGCTGGTATTTTCAATCAAAATTATCTAATTACTTCAAACGGAAAATATAAAGGTTACCCTTTCAGAAGTTGGAGTAGCGGCGTATTTAGCAATGGCTATAGCGATCACTTTCCTGTTTATACGTACCTTATAAAACAAGTGGACTAATTGCTACCCAACCAAGCACTCCAAGGAATTCTTGATAACAACAACACTAATGCTATTGTATAAAAGATAGCTATTGTTTTTAACTTTGGTGCAGACGTTAGTTTCTTTTTGTGCTTTGAATAACCTATTGTTATAAGAGCCACTACTATAATATTTACCAATGGGTGCTCTACAAGATACAATCTGTTTATAGCATCTTTCATAACGCCGCCCATACCTAATTCACCAAAAGCTGCTAATCTAGGAGACACAAAATATAAGATTAAACCAATTAATAGTTGAATGTGCGAAACAATTAAAGTGAATAAAGAAATTCTAAAATCTTTTGGTCCATATTCTTTTTTACCTACGGATTTTACAATAGCATTGATTACAGCTATAATTAAAACAAGAAGCACTAAATATGCCCAATAAGAGTGTAATACTTGAATAGTTTCGTACATGGTAGCTTTATATTTAATTCGAAATCAAAAATAATGATTAATTCATAAAAAAACCGCCTCAATAGAAGCGGTTTAATTCAAGTATTTAATATAAATATTATTGAATAATGTGTTTTATCTCCTTTCGGTATTGAGATGCGCTCTTACCAGCAATTTCATTGAACTGCTTGTTAAAGTGTGAAAAATTGTTGAATCCGCACTCATAGCAGATATCGGCTATACTCATTTCACTCTCATTTAGTAATTTAGTGGCGTGTACAATTCGGTATTCATTCACCATTTGAGTAAATGTTTTACCAGTTGTCTTTTTAAAGTATCTACAAAAAGCAGGTACTGTCATACTTACTTTATCTGCAATATCATCTAAAGAAATATGTTCCTTAAAATTAGCATTTACATACTTATACACCGTTTTAATCTTATCGGTATCTTGTGGTTCGGTCTCAAAAACAAAACCATCTGCGTTTAATATACTATACTCATCAGTAACTGAAAGGTATTGTAATATTTCTAGAAGTTTTAAAATTCTGGCAAAACCATCATGATTAATCAAATCTTCTATTTTAGGCCCAATAAACTCTTTAGCTCCTCGCTTAAACAGTATGCCCTTTTTCGCCTTTTCAAACATTGTAAGGATAGAAGATGCTTCAGGGACACTGCTAAAAAAATCTTCCCCTAAAAAATCTGGTCTAAATTGTAACGTAGTTTCTATTCCTGCTGCGGTTAATCTATCTGTAAAGCCATTATGCGGTAAATTTTCGCCTATTAATATAAGTTGACTGTTATTAAAATATGAAAGATGGTTACCAATATGGGTTTTACCTTGTCCTCTATTTACGTAAATCAATTCTATTTCTGGATGAAAATGCCAAAACATTTCATTCCTATCTAATTTGTCTTTGTGCTGTTTCACCAGTATGGAAGAACCAAACGTTGGTGATAGCTTTTTGAATGTAGGTTTCTTAGTTATCATTGTGGCAATATTTTAGTGCAAATTTAAAACATATTATGCATACATTATATATAGATTTGCTCAAAATATGTGTTTTATTAACTTAACATATGCTTAACACTCTCTTAACGGTTAATATAGCATATAAATAGGCTAAAATTGATGTTTTTCAAAACGTATTACGCTCATATCTTTGTAGTGTATTTAGTTAGTAAATCAATAATGGAGTATTTGTTGCAAGAAAGATTAAAAGTAGAGTACGGTAACAAGTATTTTTGGAATACGATAGGTTTTACAAATACCTTTAAAGATGTATTTAATGTTGATTTGACTTTAAATGAATTGAAATATTTAAATAATAATAACATTACTAGAAAGTAGTAATTCTTATAAAGCATACATTAATAATTAATTTTAATGTCTTATTTAGTTTAGTTGGTTGAAAGTGGGCTGTGGTGGCCCACTTTTTTTATGCTCTTCTTCAAAGTTTTTCAAAAAATCAAGCTTTATTTTATTCTGACAGAATTTTTCATTTTAAATCGATAAAACGCAAATTATATCATATTAACTGCGTTATATACTATATTGACTTTACAAAAGGATAACACAAAATTAACGGATAATTTTGCATATAAATTAGTCAATTTCAATGTTTTACACCCGCTTACTTGAATGTAATTTTGACCTGTCGAACGTTAATAAATCCAAATCATGAAAAACGTAATTAACAACTCCAAAAAAGTATTCTTAATGGTAGCATTGGCAGCTACGGTTATGGGATACGCAAACGACAAATCATTTTTTTATTTAAAAAATGAAGCGAACAAAACTGTACTTACTTTAACTCAGGTTAAAGCAGGTAATCTTGTCTCTATTAAAGACGAAAACGGTATTGTACTATATAAAGAATTAATTCAACAAGCAGGTATTTATAAAAAAGGGTTTGATTTTTCTAATCTTACCGATGGAAAATACTTTCTTGAATTAAATAAAGATGTAGAAATAGATATCGTACCTTTTTCTGTTAAGGGCAAAGAAATAAGTTTTGAAGATGAAAAAACAGAAACTATTTTTAAACCTGTAACCGTTTTAAAAGAAGACAAAGTATTTATTACTAAACTCTCTTTAGAAAAAGAAGCATTAGATATTAAAGTATATTATGACAGTAGTGATACAAATCAATATGAATTAATACATTCTGAATCTATAAAAGGTACAAAAAACATTGAAAGAATTTTGAAAATCTCAGATTTTGAAAAAGGGAATTATAAAATAGTATACCGTACAGAAGGTAGACTATTTGTAGAATACATTTAACTTAAACACTAATTTCGATATGAAAAAGGGCGAACAATAATGTTCGCCCTTTTTATTTGTTAATCTAGAACAGGAGTTCGCTTTTCATCCATACGTTTCATAGCATTTACTTCATAAAGCCTTTTTAGCATAAACATAGGTCTTTCCAATTCGCCTTCCCATTCCCATAAAAGTTTAAACAATGTTCTCACTTTCTCTGGATATTCATAGGCCAAATTGGTGTTTTCGGAAATATCTGTCTTAATATTATATAGTTCCGCTGGTCTATCCGGAAAACGCATTAATTTCCAATCTCCTTGTCTTACTACGCCTCTATTTTCTTTTTTCCAAAACAAAACTTCGTGAGGCACACTTTTATTCTGTCCTGTAACATAAGGTATTAAATCTACACCATCTAATCCATCAATCCCATTTGCATCGCCACCTGCCACATTAATAAAGGTTGGTAATAAATCTAACATACTTACGGGATTTTCATAAACACTATTTTGTTCAACAATTCCAGGGAGTTTGAGAATAAAAGGCACACGAATACCACCTTCTAAATGATTTGATTTACAGCCACTTAAAGGATAGTTACACGAACTAGTTCCATCAGGACCACCATTGTCATTTGAAAACACAATTAAAGTATCATCCTCCAAACCAAGTGCTTTTAACGTATCTAGTATTTTGCCACATGCTCTATCCAAAGCCAAGGTCATTGCCGCCAAAGTTTTGCGTTTACCAGTTAATCCTTTTATACTTTCTAAATCCTCAGGAGTAGCTTCCAATGGCCCATGCACCGCATTGAATGATACATACATAAAAAATGGATTCTTTTTGTTGCGCTTCATAAACTCACATGCTTCTGAAGCCAATGCATCTGTCAAATACAATTCTGATTCTTTATAATTTCCAAAATTGCGTTCTAATCTTTTTTCAGGACTTTCCTTTGCTTTTTTCTCTATTAAAGGAAAAAAATTGCGCGCTCCCCCTCTAAAACCATAAAATTCGTCAAAACCACGATTTAAAGGGTGATATCTATCTGCATTCCCCATATGCCATTTGCCCAAAACGATAGATGTATAACCTAGGTTTTTTAGGTAATCTGCGATGGTTTTTTGATCTAATGGTAAACCCATGTCATCAGCTATATCCCTAGATGAAGCGCTCATATAACCAGGAACATTATTTTCTTCAAAACCGAAACGCTGTTGATATTTACCAGTTAAAAGTCCAGCTCTGGATGGGCCACAAACAGCGGCTGTAGTGTAAGCTTGTGTGCAAATAACACCTTCCAATGCCAATTTATCTAAATTAGAGGTATTAAAGGTTTCACTGCCCTGAAACCCAAAGTCATGATAACCTGCGTCATCAGCAAAAAGAAATATTATATTTTTCTTTTGTCCCAACAACATATTAACACAAAGAAATACCACACAGTAAAACACATTCTTGGAAAATGACCTTAAAGTTTTCATAACAGGTAAAGAATTAAAAATGAGTGAATTTAAAACAATTTTAATTGATTGCTTTTATAGGATTCATGTAAAGCACAATTTAATTTAGGCATACTTTTATTTTTGAAGTATTTATGTTTTGCCAACCTTACTAGGTTATTTATTTGTTCAGCCATTTTTCCTTCGCCTCTCATTCGTGTACCATATTGAGAATCGTTTAAGCTATCTCCATGACAATTTTTAATTTGATTCAATACTTTTTCTGCTCTATCAGGCATAGTTTTTTTAATCCAGTCTGAAAAAATTTCGCCAATAGCACCGTTTAGTCGTACAATGGTGTGTCCAATAGACATGGCACCATGTTCCGAAGCAGTTTTAGCAATATCTAAAATTTCATGACTATTGATAGATGGAATAATTGGTGCAATCATCACATTGACTGGAATATTATGCTCACTCAGGGTCTTAACAGCCTCCAGTCTTTTCTTTGCGGTCGTTGTTCTGGGCTCGAGAATTCTTCGCGTATCTTCGGAAAGTGAGGTAATAGACATACTAGTTCCAATCAAATTATATTTTGCTAAATCCGAAAGCACATCCAGATCATCCAAAATTCTTGCATTCTTTGTAATAATACCAACAGGATGTTTATATTTTAAAAATAGCTCTAAACATTTTCTGGTAATTCTAAATTTTTGCTCTGCTGGTTGGTAACAATCTGTATTTCCTGACAATACAATGGTTTGCGCCTTCCAACTTTTCTTTTCTAATAATTGTTCCAAAAGTCTTGGCGCGTCTTTCTTTACCAAAATACGTCGTTCAAAATCCAATCCTGAGCTATAGCCCCAAAATTCATGACTATTTCTAGCATAACAATACACACACCCATGTTCGCACCCTTGATAGGGGTTCATAGAGTATTGCATTCCTACATCCGGACTGTTAACTTTGTTTACAATAGACTTTGGAAACACATCAATATATTGTGTCTTATTGTTATCTGAGTTTTCTCCTTCTTTTTTGCAAAATTCAAGAAAATCATCACGCATTTCATGACTTAATTCGAAGAAACGATTTGGGATGTGAAGCTGCGCACCACGTCCTTTTATAGTAGTTTTTGAGGGCATTTTAATAAAATTATTAGATTGAAATGCTTAAAAGAAGCTCTTTAAAATTACCTAAAAATTACTTTAGAAATTGTTAAAGGGTAATTGTGTTATTAACAAAACGCCCTTATATGCTATTGAAGTAGAAAACGTCAATCTATTTCAGTAATATTGAAACAAAACAGCTTAGAATTCGGAGGGGGTAAAATTATCTCCCCGAAAAATCAGCCTTTCGCTTTTCCAAAAAAGCAGTAGTGCCTTCATCAAAATCATCTGTTCCAAAACAATTACCAAATTCGGTAATTTCAGTTTGATAGCCATTAACACCTTCTTTGAAATTGGAATTTACAGCTCTTATAGCCGCACTTATAGCTGTGGGAGAATTTCGCATAATTTTAGAAGCTAGGGTGTCGCATAAATCCAAAAGCTCATTTTGAGGCACTACATGGTTTACCAAACCATAATTTAGAGCTTTATTAGCATCAATCATGCCTGCGGTCATAATAAGTTCCATTGCACGCCCTTTGCCTACTAATTGTGTTAAGCGCTGTGTGCCACCGTAGCCTGGAATAACACCAAGTGATACTTCAGGTAAGCCCATTTTTGCATTATCGCTTGCCACTCTAAAATGACACGCCATAGCCAACTCTAAACCACCACCCAATGCAAAACCATTTACCGCGGCTATTACTGGTTTGCTTAAATTTTCTACAAAATCGAACAGTATTTTTTGTCCGTTTGCTGCTAAGTGAGTGCCTTCCTCGACACTAAAATCAGCAAACTCGCTAATATCTGCTCCAGCAACAAATGCTTTTTCACCACTTCCTGTAATAATTATAACTTTTGTTTCACTATTATTTTCTGCAGTTTTAAATGCATCATGAAGCTCTTTGATAGTTTCTTGGTTTAGGGCATTTAGCTTTTTAGGACGATTTATCGTTATTGTTGCAATGCCTTTTTCAGAACTTAGAAGTAAATTGGTGTAACTCATTTTTTATTCTTTAAATAATTTTAGTCCTTCGATATGAAATGTTTCAGATTCGTAAAATAATAATGCCGTTTTTATAATTCTATTAGATGTATCTCTGGGTGATTTTGTGATATATCTTGCTTTTGTACCATTAAAATTTAAAGTACTTTTATGCTGATGTCCTTCTTTATTTGTATTTACAATTTCTACTTCTTCTGAAGAGAAGATAATAGATTTCCCCTCTAACTTCCATGTACCATCACAACGAAAATTCTCTTCGTTATTTACTTTAGACACTGCTGATAAGTCTCTTAAAAAATGGTATTGAAAAGTACCATCGGCATTTAAATTCAAAGTCCATTTTATAACCGTGCCATCGTTATTTTTGGGATGATGAATATACGTGCCAACTTGGGAAAATGCATATATACTTGTAAAAAGCAAACCTAGAAGTATACTGTTTTTCATTTTAAGACCTCTTTGGTAAAACTACTTTAAACACTGTACCTTTATTGGCTTCTGTAGTAAAAGAAATATCACCTTTATAAGTCTCTACAATATTTTTAACCATTGCTAAACCAAGACCCATACCACTTGTTTTAGTTGTAAATTTTGGTTCAAAAATTTTGCTCTGGTTTTCCTGTGAGATCCCAGATCCGTTATCGGCAACGGTAATTACTACATTATCTTCATCTTGAGAAACATTAACAAGTACTTTTGGATTTTTTGTTTCTGGTATGGCTTGAATACCGTTTTTAACCAAGTTAGTAACTACTCTAACGAGTTGTGTTCTATCAAATTCTGCAATAATCTCTTCAGCACCAGATGAAAATTCAATATAACCTTCGTTAAATATATCCAATGCTAGTTTCGTGATTTTTACAACATTTAAGGTTTCATTTTGTTGTGCTGGCATTTTAGCAAAGTTTGAAAACGCCGAGGCAATAGAACTCATAGTATCAATTTGCTGAATGAGTGTTTTGCTATATTCATCAACCTTTTCATTAATATTTTCATCGGAAGGATCGAACTTTCTTTGAAAATTTTGAACAGTTAACCGCATTGGCGTTAGTGGATTTTTAATCTCATGTGCCACTTGTTTTGCCATTTCTCTCCACGCCTGTTCTCGCTCACTACGCGCTAACTTTACAGCACTATCTTCCAACTCATCAATCATGCTATTATACGAATCTATAAGTGTTGAAATCTCTTCACTCGTATCCTCAATTTCTATTTTTTCATTACGCTTTTCTAGTCGCGTTGCATTAATTTTATCACTTATTGTTTTAAGCGATTTTGTAATGTATTTAGATAAAAGAAATGCAATACCGATACCAATTATCAATACGAATAAATAAGCTATCCCTAGTCTTCCTAAAAATTCATTTAGTTCTTTAGATAAAAAATCATCCTTTTCTAAATAAGGCAAATTCAAAATTGCCAACGGTTTAAATTTGTTATCGTAAATGTAAGTATAAGAAGATTGATATGTCTCTCCATTTTCCCTCAGCAAATCTACATAACGATGATCAACACTATTAGAAATAGCATTTAAAATCTCCTCACGAACAATTTTATCTTCTTCTTCGGGTTTTAATTCTGCCTTCGAGGTAATTAGTAAATTACCCTCTAAATCGTAAAGATTTATTTGCAGTTTATGTATTTCTGCGATACTCCCAATCTTCTCTTTGAAAATTAAAGGGATATTTCTTGTTTTTATTTCCCAGGTGGTTTCTCTAGCGTTTAAATCACTCTTAATTCGCGCTTTAATATTCTGTTCTTTGCGTTCCAAACGCTGTTCATGGTAATCTTTGGTTTCCTCATTGTATTGATAAATAGCTACTACTGCAATTAATACAGAGGCAAGTAAAACCAGTAAAATCATTACTATGAAAATACGTGTTCGAAGTGAAAGTTTTTTTAGTTTCATTTAGAATGAGAAGCGTTGGATGGTTTTATAACTCTAAAAGACTAAATATAGCAATAATCGCTCCAAACAACATTAGAGAATATTTAAAAATAGATTACTACTAACTAATCGCAATCTTCTTAATTTAAGTGGTTTTATTGAAACTAAACTATTTTAAATATCATATTACGTTTAACTTAATGGCTCCTTGGCTTTGTCAGAAAAAAAAGATAAATTCGTTTAACGTCGGCTATAAGCCATTAAGAACGGCGCATATCTGTGAAACCGTTGGCTACAATTAAAAAGAGATACTACATGAAATTTGCATTAACAATGTTACTGATAACAATTTCAACTTCTATTTTTTCTCAGGACTTGGAAAATTTTGAACAGGTGGATAAATTTAAGATTAATGATTTGAAAGTTAGCGTATTCTTCAAAGACCCTCTAAAAGAGATAATTAAAAAGTATCCAGACTTTGATAATAAGGAGAATAAGGAGAAACATGAAATCTTATCTGGATATTTGCACAATAATACATTATATGTTTTTCAAACTTTTAAGAAAAAGAAATTAATCAAATCTTATAAATTGACTGGTAACCCTCAAAAAGTAAAGAGTCGTAATTATTTCAATCTCGACATATATAACAATCAAGACAAGGTTGAAAAATCGATTGACAAGCTAAATGTTGGAGGTTCGTTTTTTGAGCATATGTTATTGTTTCAGTCTACAGAGGGTAAAAAGTTTATTGGAAAAGGAATTCAAATGTGGGGATTCATTGTAATGATTCAACCTTATTCTCCAATTAAAGAGAAAATTTCAGAGTTGATTAAAATGGATACCTCAAATTCAATTCCAGCGGATTTGATTGCTAAAGAACAAATATTTATTGAGCCACTATTTGAATATCAAAAATATGGATTAGAAAATATCAAATCTAGAACGAAAACTATTACTGTATATCAATATGATTCTATTGGAAATATTAAAAATAAATATCCAAGAGTAGAAAAGGATACTTCACTCTATTTGTCTTCAACCAGCAAAGATTTGAGTAGTGTAACAAGCTTTCCATATTTTTCAAAGTCGGATACAATAAAGCGAGCGGGAAAATATATTTATATAAAAAGTGGGTTAGAGAATATTAATCATTACCTGAAAGATATTCGATTGACTGAAGATTCGATTACAGGACAAATTATTAAGATTGAAGGCAAATTAATTATTCATGGGTATAATAAAGATGGTCATTATACCTATGACGAAATATATGTGGCAGATTTCGGAAAAATAGGTAATTACAATTTCCCAAAAAAAATTAAGTATTATCCGATTGATGATGAATATTTGTTAAAACCAAGAATTATAACAGAAATTGAATATGAACTGAAATAACGGTTGGCAATAACATTTATAAATAATAGCGGTTTAAGACCTTAGTCAAAGTTAGTTTTTTATCCTTAATCAAATTACGAATCGAAAAGTTAGCGTGTTAAATCTGTTACTACTCATACACAAACCGTTAAACGAACCTCCCTAAAAAGTCGCCATGAGTCACTAGAAAAACCCAACGTCAAACTAGCCCGTGTTAGGGATAGAAGCGGCATCTTTTTTTGTTTTTCTCAAAAAAGATATAGCGGATAGCTCGACCCGACCTTGAGAGGGTAACGCCCAAATTACTCTAAATAAAATCCAACTGACTAAATGATTTATTCAGCACTTTTTCGTCATCAACCTCCAACCATTTGTCAAGTACTGTGGCGTAAATAGTTCTGAAGTCTATTTCGAATTTTAAATCGCCATTATCGTCCAAATTACTTAAGTTGGCCATATTATTATAAAAGCCCTTTTTCTTCAGGTTTTCACCAATGATGAATACATTATTTGCGGTACCATGATCTGTACCAACACTTGCATTCTGCTTTACCCGACGCCCAAATTCAGAAAATGTAAGAACTAGTGTATCTTTAAAAGTACCATTTGCTTTAAGGTCTTGTACAAAAGCTTCTATACCATCGGCATACTGTTTTAACAAACGTTTTTGTGTATTTAACTGATTTGCATGAGTATCAAAACCATTTAGTGAGGTATAAAATACCTTAGTATCTAATCCTGAATTGATAAATTTCGCAGTAGTTTTTAACTGTTGTCCGAATTTATTTTTAGGGTATTCTTGTGTTGTAGATACCGTTTTACTGGTTTCATAAATATATTTAGCAGAAGAATGCGCATCAATCATAGACTTATACAAGTATCCTAAATTATGCTCGCTTAAATGTGCATCATTTTTATGCTTTTGAATGTTCTTAAAGTAAGGGTCTCTTGATAAATTGTGAAACGCTCTAGGATCTTTAGTAGCAATGGCATTTACGGTTTCACCTTTCATGGCAAGAGACAAACTTTCGTCTACTTCAATAGCTGAATATGGGCTTTTTCCATAGTTGTCTAGATATCTACCTAACCAACCACTTTGCGAAAACTTATCCGAATCAGTCGCTGTTTGCCAAATATCCATAGATCTAAAATGAGATCGTACTGGGTTAGGATATCCTACATTATTTATAATTGACAGATATCCTTCATCATATAATCTCTTTAAAGGTGTTAGGCTGGGATTTAGACCAACTTCATCATTCAACTTTAAAACTTCTGTCTTTGGTATTGCTATAGCTGGACGCTCTCTGTAATAAATATCATTTCTAAACGGTACAATAGTATTTAAACCATCATTACCCCCTGAAAGTTGAACAATTACTAATCTTTTATAACCTAATGAAGCGCTGGCAACTTGCTCAAATGCTTTTACAAAACTTGGCACAAAAAATAAACTACTTGCTAAGGATGACTGTTTTAAAAATTTTCTTCTGTCCATAAAAAATAAATTTTTTAGATTCCCGCATTCGCGAGAATGACAATTTCAAAGGATTCCTCAATACTTCGCACCGAGGAGTTTCTTTTCGATTAACACATTTGATATTCTGGTAACGACATTAGTTGCACACAATATTCTTGTTTAGATACCTTCTCTAAATTATTAAGATATGCACCAGCTTCATTACTTATAGGGCACGCCAGGATATAATTTCCAATGTCATCAATATTTACATCATTAAATCGGGCTTTAAAATAATTCCAATCTGTTTCTGTACTAAACCGCTTACCATAAGTTTTTTTAAACATTTCTTTTTTCTTATCCATTTGCGCATCAATTTGTCCTGCTAGAGACTTGGAAATATAGGCGTTGTTTAACAATAAAGATGGTAGTTTTAAACGTAAGGCTATGGTATTACTATCAATCCAGTTTTTGCCACCTTTCCAGCCTGCAACATTTGGAGGATCTAAAAGCTGCTGCCCCAATAAACGCTGTATATAAATAAGTTGCTGTGGCTTTTTAAAGTTGGTTGGTACTACTGTTTTCATACCTACCAAAAACTCTATAGGCGATTTAATTTTATTACCAATATTCTCCTTGTCGTAAAACCAATCAGACATGAACACAAAACGCATTAAGTTATTGATATCATAGCCCTTATAGAATACCTCTGCCATGTCCTTAACATGACTCTTATTCAAAGTTTCATTTACAAAATAACGGTATAGCTTTTCGCATATATATGTTGCACATTGTTTTTGTTCTAAAATAATGTCAACTATATCTTCTCCATTAAAGTTTCCTGTTCTTCCAAAAAAAGTTTTATCACCATAATCGTGTGCTCTTTTTCTAAATACAAACTCTCCTCTTAAATTATGAGAATAACCCGTAAAAGCCTTGGCACTTTCTTTAATATCTTGCTCCGTATAATGTCCTTCACCTAAGGTAAAAAGCTCCATTAACTCTCTAGCAAAATTCTCATTAGGTTTTGTTTTACGGTTTTGCTTGGTATTTAAATATTTGGTCATTGCCGCCTCTTTAGAGATGGCATTTACAAAATCTCTAAAATTTCCTAATGCATGTTTGCGAAGTGTATTGTTAAACTTTTGAATGTAATTGATAAAGTTATCCTCACACACAAAGTGATTTGCCCAAAAAAGGGTCATCTTTTCCCTTAAAATTTCATTAGAATTTGCTAATCTATCAACCCATGATACATTAAGTTCAATTTGCTTTTTTCTACTAATTTTTTGAACCTTCATTCTTGTTTTAGCATCGAGCTTATCACCCATCATTTCAGAGAAAGCATCTCGAATTTCAGAAGTATCCACTTTAAGCGGTGTTATGCCTTTTGAACTATTAAAAAGTTCATTTACAACTTCCTTTTTACTTTTTTTAGATAGCCTATTTAATTCTGAAGGTAATATTCCAAAACCAACACGCCAGTATAAATGCTTTATATCTTCTTGCTTCATACGTTTATTCAGTTTATGGGGTTGCTAAAATGTGAATACAACTCTTTAGACTTTAGGAGTTTAAAAAGGTTTAATTGAGTTAGTTAAATTACAAAAAAAGCCATTCTTAATTCAGAATAGCTTTCAAAAATCTTAATAAAATACTGTTTATAAATCAAACTTTATACCCTGGGCTAAAGGTAACTCAGTAGTGTAATTAATAGTATTGGTTTGACGACGCATATAAATTTTCCATGCATCGGAGCCAGATTCTCGTCCGCCACCTGTTTCTTTTTCACCCCCAAAAGCGCCTCCAATTTCTGCACCCGAAGTCCCGATATTTACATTGGCAATCCCGCAGTCTGATCCTGCATGGGACAGAAAACGTTCTGCTTCTCGTAAGTTATTGGTCATTATTGCCGATGATAAGCCTTGAGCTACATTGTTCTGAATGTCGATGGCATTTTCAACATCACCAGAATATTTCAATAGATATAAAATAGGCGCAAAGGTTTCGTGCTGTACAATTTCAAAATCAGGAGCAGCCTCAGCTATTGCTGGTTTTACGTAGCAACCACTTTCGTAACCTTCACCGGAAAGGATTCCACCATCAACAACTATGTTTCCTCCTTCTTCAACAACCTTTTCTAAGGCATTTTTATACATAGTAACCGCATCAGTATCAATTAGCGGACCTACATGATTATTTTCATCTAGCGGATTACCGATTCGTAACTGCCCATAAGCATCAACTATAGCATTTTTAACTTTATCGTAAATAGATTCATGAATAATCAATCGGCGCGTTGAAGTACAACGTTGGCCTGCAGTACCTACCGCACCAAAAACCGCACCTATCGCGGTCATTTTAATATCAGCATCGGGCGTAACAATAATGGCATTATTTCCTCCTAGCTCTAAAAGCGTTTTTCCTAAACGACCTGCCACCTCTTGCGCTACAATTTTCCCCATTCTCGTAGAACCAGTGGCGGACACTAACGGAATTCGAGTATCTTTCGTAATAAACTTACCCACTTTGTAATTACCATTAATTAAACATGAAATGCCTTCTGGTAAATCATTTGCTTTTAACACCTCAGCAATGATATTTTGACAAGCAATACCACACAATGGTGTTTTTTCTGAAGGTTTCCAAACACAAACATCGCCACAAATCCAAGCTAATGCCGTATTCCAAGACCAAACGGCAACAGGAAAATTAAAAGCAGAAATAATACCGACAATACCTAGTGGATGATACTGTTCATACATACGATGCCCGGGTCTTTCCGAATGCATGGTTAATCCATGTAACTGTCGAGACAGCCCAACAGCAAAATCGCAGATATCAATCATTTCCTGAACTTCACCTAAACCTTCTTGATAACTTTTACCCATTTCATAAGACACCAACTTACCAAGCGCTTCTTTCTTATCACGTAGCTTATCTCCAAACTGACGTACAATTTCCCCACGCTGTGGCGCAGGCATTACTCGCCAAGTTTTAAAAGCAGCAGTTGCTACTTTCATAACGGTGTCATAATCTGCTTTGGTTGTTGCTTTTACCGATCCTATTAATTGACCATCAACAGGTGAATAACTGTCAATGATATCTCCATTTGAAAAGTTAAATGACCCTGTAGACGTACCCTCATTTACAGCCTGCACCCCTAATATTTGTAATGCATTTTGAATGCCGAATTCAACTGCTACTGATTCCATATTTTATAGATTATTCAGTTATATAAATAATATTTGCGAATATAATAATAAAAAGTCGATTTTATTAAAATTTTTCAATGTCTAAATTAGTATCTTTAGGACTCAAAAAATTTCTTAGAACTATGAAAAAGTTGCTTCCTATACTGTGTATCGCTTTAATGATAACGTCTTGTAAAAACGATGTAAAACCAGAAATTAAAGAAGACCTTACCCAAACTGAAAAGGCTGAATTTGCTATCGTTATTCATGGAGGCGCTGGATACATTAGAAAAGATAATATTTCTGATGAAAAAGAAATTGAATACCGACAAAAGCTAGAAGAAGCTATTCGCGTAGGGTATAACATTTTAAAAGATGGTGGTACAAGTTTAGATGCAGTTCAAAAAACGATAAATATTCTGGAAGATTCTCCACTTTTCAATTCTGGTAAAGGCGGTGTGTTTACCAATGAAGGCACATGCGAACATGACGCTTCTATAATGGATGGTAGTAATTTAAACGCTGGAGCATCAGCAGGAACTAAAACCGTTAAGAACCCTATTGATTTAGCTAGGGCTGTGATGGAGAATTCCCCACATGTGATACTTTCAAGAGAAGGCGCAGAGGAATTCGCTGAAGCACAAGGTTTAGAAATTGTAGACCCCGAATATTTCTTTACAGAAAAGAGTATGAAAGCTTTAGAGCGCGTAAAAGCTTCTGAACAAAAAAAGATGGCTTCATTTTATGATACCGACATCCAAAACTCAAAATTTGGAACAGTAGGTTGCGCTGCATTAGATAAACATGGAAATTTAGCAGCGGGTACGTCCACTGGTGGGATGACCAACAAACGTTGGGGGCGTATTGGCGATTCTCCAATAATTGGTGCGGGTACTTATGCTAATAATAAAACTTGCGCCGTATCTAGCACGGGTTGGGGTGAATATTTTATCCGTGGTATGGTAGCTTATGATATTTCTGCACTTATGGAGTATAAAGGCTTAAGCTTAGAAGAGGCTTCAAAAGAAGTCATTCAAAATAAATTACCAAGTGTTGGAGACGGTAAAGGCAATGGCGGTATTATTGCTCTAGATGCCTTTGGAAATATAGCTATGGAATTTAATACACCAGGTATGTTTCGCGCCACTATGAATGATAAAGGCGAATTATATATTGGGATGTTTAAAGATTAATAAACGGCTTTTATTACGAGAGCTAATAATTTTCAATACCCGAGAGAGACTGTTTGGAATACAAGAAAGAAACATGTAAAATCTAAAACCTTCCCCTCCTTGGAGGGGATTAAGGTGTGGGTAAAACATAAAAATGAGAAAAATAATCCCATATAATCCAGATTTAGTGCCAATAGCCAAGGCACTTCGCAATAATATGACTTTAGGTGAAATTGCCTTATGGCGAGAGATAAAAGGTAAAAAATTGGGCATAAGATTTAGTCGTCAAATTCCGATCGACAAGTTTATTGTTGATTTTTATTGTAAAGACTTAAATCTTGCCATTGAGGTAGATGGAGCTATTCATTTTGAGGAAGGTCATCAAGAAAAGGATGAGATTAGACAAAAACGACTAGAATCATTTGGAGTAACCGTTATTAGGTTTAGCGATGACGATAAAATAACTTAAGTTGGGTAATTAGACAAGTTGGAGATATTATTGGTAAATTGAAAACCCACCCCTAACCCCTCCAAGGAGGGGAACACTCAAAAATTAATATCTACTATCTGTAACATTTTAATATCTTTAGTACTTATAAATAGCTAACCCTCAACTACCTCAACCTAATTTACTTGTAACCTCAGGTAAATGATTAAATTCTTTAGGCGTATCCGCCAAAAACTCCTCTCTGAAAACAAGTTTTCAAAGTACTTACTTTATGCTATTGGCGAAATTATACTTGTGGTTATTGGGATTTTGATTGCACTTCAGATTAACAATTGGAATGAAAGCCGAAAGCAAGATTCTAAAACAAAACATTTAATCGAGAGGCTTAAAAAGGAGACCCAAGAAAATATTCAATCCATTTCCTATGGCATTGAACTTGCTGAAAAAGCCAATTCTGATATTATAACTTTGATCCAAATGTTTGGAGAATCCGTTGACGAATCCCATATCGCAACAATGGATAGCCTAATGATTATGTTTACAAGCGATTACACTTTAGGGCTAAACCTGAACACATTAATTGAAGCACGGGATAATGGTGAGATTTCATTGATTAAAAGCGATTCCTTAAGAGCCAGATTGTACCAACTCGCCAGTATTAATAATCTCGTTATAGAGCGGGAAAAAATTGCAAATGGAGACAACAACAGTTATTTGGTGCCTTTTCTTTATAAGAACACTAATAGGCGGAGCATTCACTCTAAAGTATTCAATACAAACAAAAACAAAATTGGACTGTCTAAACTGGAAGCAACAAATTATGCTACTCTTTTATCAAATAGGGAATTTGAAAACTTAGTGAATTCTCGGTTTAACTATTCCGAAGAATTGACAAGTATTTATAAAAATGTGAAATCATTCTTAATCGATTTAAACCAACGTTTGGAAAATGAAGATGACTAATACATATTTTAAATGATTAAATTCTTTAGAAAAATACGCCAAAAACTCCTCTCTGAAAACAAGCTTTCAAAGTACCTTGTATATGCTTTTGGTGAAATAATACTTGTCATGATAGGAATTCTATTGGCATTTCAAGTTAATTCATGGCAAACCAAAAAAACACGATTATCAAAAGAACAAAGCTATCTTAAAGATATTAGAGAAAATTTGAGCGATGATATTGAGACTATGAATAGTGTAATTGATTTCAATACTAACAAATCCATTTTAATGGACTCTATCTTTATTACCCTAGAACTTCATGATGACCCCAGAATTTATATGCCCGATGTAATTAAATATATGTTTACCGTATCCCTATATCAAGTTTTTGAACCCAATAGAATTGCTTTTGACAATATGGTGTCTTCTGAAAATATCGATTTGATTACCGACAAAAATTTACGTGCTCTATTGGCAACGTACTATAAAAAAGAATTTAATTCAACCACCCAAGAAAGCGTTAAGCAAAGAACGAGGCAATTTGCAGATTATGTAGCTCTTGAATCATTTAACAAACAGTCTATTAAGGCATTAGTTGGCCACAACTCCAGTTTGATGGATATTGATAAAGTAAGTATTCATAAAGATTCTAAGTTTTATGCTTATTTATTCAGTATACTAATGTCTACCCAATCTCAAAGTACCACTCTAAAGGAAGTACAAGCAGAAATTAGAACTATAATTAACCATCTAGACGAACAAATCGAGTAAAACGTGATTACATTATTAAGAAAATTTCGCCAAAAACTCCTCTCTGAAAATAAATTTTCAAAGTACCTGCTTTATGCCATAGGCGAAATTGTACTTGTGGTGATTGGGATTTTGATTGCGTTATGGATAAATAATACCTATGAAGATTATAAAAACAAACAACTCTCTATCATATATCTGGAGGATTTTAAAAGAGATTTAGTGGTTGACTCTACGCTTTTAGCGGAACGTATAAAGCTCAATAAAACTATAATACAGAGTATTGATTCTATTGAGTTTATGCTAAACACAAAAGCAAAATTTACAAATAACGATCTAAAGCGTTTTTTTAACCATAATCTCAGTATTATGTACGAATCTTATTTTATTCCTGAAAAAAGTACAATTCGCCAGTTTGAAGCTTCGGGTAATACCAATATTATTTCATCAAAAACCATAAAAGACAAACTCTTTGAATATCACGCTGCAAATGACAGAAACGACAAAAATATGGAAACCAGTATTCAGTTATATCAACATAATTTTATCACAAGAGATTTTGTGAATATGGTAATGACCAAAGAAGTAATTGACCAATATAATGGTATAGAGTCTTCAATGAATCAAGAATCTATAAACACAATTAAGGCAAACAAAAATTATCAATCTAGCCTTTATCTTAAAAGAGGAGTAACCGAAAATCAAATAGTAAAATACAATGAATTAAAAACTAAAGTGATTAAACTGCTAGAACTCATAGAAACCGAACTAAAGTGAAATCTATGATTAAATTCTTTCGTAAAATCCGTCAAAAGCTAGTAAACGAAAATCGTTTCAGTAAATATCTACTGTATGCCATTGGCGAAATTGTATTAGTAGTTATTGGAATTTTAATTGCACTCCAGATTAATAATTGGAACAGTTATAAAAACGACCGACTTAAAGAAGAGCAGTTATTAATAAATCTAAAACAAGAATTTAAAACTAACCTGGAAGAACTAAAGTTTGACCATCAAGTTAACACCATTTGCCTCAATACTTTATATGGTTTTTTACAATCTGATAAAACCACACTTTCACCAAATGAAATTGATAGTATTAATGGCATATTTACCACTTTTGCCAGTTTCGATGCTAGACTGGGCATCGTTAGCGAAACTATTTCCTCCGGTAAATTAGATCTTATTCAAAATGATACTCTTAAAAATAAACTTAGTCATTGGACAGGAGAACTTGACGATTTGCGTGAAGACATTGTTATTAGAAGAGAACACTGGTTAAACTACTTATTACCAATAATGAGGAAATATGTCCCAACTAGAAATATAGATAAATACGCCTATAGGTCAGACTACAATAGAGATAGCATAATTAAACCTATAACTATTCCAAAAGAAAACTATACAAAGTTTATAACATCTTTAGAAGTTGATGGTGTTATTATGGACCATTATTTAAATCAGAGCTATGTGTATATAAACGAAGAAGGTATTCAATCTTATATTGAGGATATTATTACAATGATTGATAATGAATTAAACAGAATAACCGATGATTAAATTCTTCCGTCAAATACGTCAATCGCTTATCCAAAAAAATCAAATGGGTAAATACTTTAAATACGCCATTGGTGAAATATTACTTGTTGTTATTGGAATTTTAATTGCGCTCCAGATTAATAATTGGAATGAAAACAGGAAATTAAGAAATAGTGAACAGGTTTTACTTCTTCAATTAAAACAAGAGTTCGAATCAAATCTTGAGCAACTAAACCAGAAAATAGAAATGCGAGAGATAATGGTGAATTCAGCAAAAAAACTACTCCATATGATTGATGATAAAAGTACCATGATTCCTGACAGTATTGCTCCTTTAATTAGTTTCACTAGAATGAATCCCACCTTTGATCCGATTAGGAACGACTTAACAACAGGTGATAAGTTATCCTTAATTAGTGATGCTAAACTAAAAAGTTTACTTACCAAATGGGAAAGCAATGCATTGCAATTAGATGAATCTGAAGATAGATGGTTATATTCTCTTGATACTTATTTTAGACCATTACTGTATGAACATAATTTAGTTAGAGATATGTTTGAAAGCAACTATAAGAGTGGATCAATGGGTTTAATGACATTAACTAATACTATTGAAACGGCATCAACCAATAAATCAGTTGACGTGGATAGAATGATAAATTTATTGAATGATTCTAGGCTAGAATCTCATTTAGCTTGGACTGTTGGCATAAATACGTTTAGCAACGAAGAATCAATGACTTTAAAAAATCATATTACCGATATCCTGAATACAATTGAAGCTGAAATTAAATAACTAAATGATTAAATTCTTCAGACATATACGTCAATCGCTAATCCAAAAAAATCAAATGGGTAAATACTTTAAATATGCCATTGGTGAGATTATTCTCGTGGTGATTGGAATTTTGATTGCGCTACAAATTAACAACTGGAATGAGGAATCCAAACAATCAAGGATAGAACAAACTTTTTTAAAACGATTAAAAATAGATCTTGAGGAGAATATAGCCAATTTGGAAAGTTTAATCGCTTTTCAGGAGAAACGAAATGAAGGGGTAAAAGCATTTATCAAGTTCAGCCTGATGGAGAACAGCGATTCTATACGCATGATATTTCCTCATTTTAACACTGTATTGCGATGGGACGATATGACCATCAACCAAGTTACCTTTAAAGAAATGCAAAGCAGCGGAAAATTGGATATTATTCAAAATGATTCTATAAAAATAAAACTGTTACAACTCGACCAGCAATATCAAATTGTTTTAAAGCGCAATGAAACCATAAAGATAGGTCATGAAAAAGGTTTTTCGGAGCCTTACGGGAAGACGGTAAACTCTATGAGTTTTTTTGTGTTAGACGAATCTAATAAAGCCTTGTTTCCTAGAAGGTATTCCAAAGAAGAAATGCTGGTCTATCAAGAAGAATTTATACACGACCTGACAGACTTGGTTAATAATCAAGTCTTTATGAATAGCCTTATAGGGTCAAAATACAGCCACACTTTAGTTTTAGGTGAAATGAAGGAGGCAAAACGAAAAGCTGAAGAGCTTTTAAGTTTGATTAAAAGCGAATTAGAATGATTAAATTCTTTCGTCATATACGTCAATCGCTAATCCAAAAAAATCAAATGGGGAAATACTTTAAATATGCTATTGGTGAGATATTGCTCGTAGTTATTGGAATTTTAATTGCGCTTCAGATTAATAATTGGAATGAGAAAAGAAAAACCAATTTGAAAGAACAATTTTTATTAAGTTCCTTAAGACAAGAACTAATACATAATCTCAAAGAATTAGAATATGTTATAGACATTAATCATAATAACATTGAACGTGCTGGAGAATTCGCTTCTGTTCTTTCTCCTAAAAAAACTAATATTTCTGATGCTGAAATTGCCAAATACTGGGATAATGCTTTTAGAAGAGAAGCCATTTTTAGACCTAGCTTAGGCGTATTAAACGAGGCTATTAGTTCTGGTAATCTAAGCATCATTAAAAATAATCAACTAAGAAACATTCTTTCTTCTTTCGATTCAGAATTACAACAATTAAGAAAACAAGAAGAAACTGTTTTTGATTTTAGGTTGCAGTGCTATCAGACATTAAGAGACAATGGTAATTTTAGAAAAATATTAGATAATTCTATGGATACAGAAACTTGGTACGATCTTCCTCAAAGTCCTTTTAAAAACACAAATAAAGCTTTACTTCAATCAGAAAAATTTGAGAACGATATTGTCCTTTTTATTGGAACTTCAGTGTATTTAGAGAATAACTTTCTAATTCCCCTACAAAAAAAAGTGAATGCCACTATTGAAATCATAGATTCAGAGATAGAAAATGATTAAATTCTTCCGTCATATACGTCGATCACTAATCGAAAAAAATCAAATGGGTAAATACTTTAAATACGCTATTGGCGAAATTCTACTTGTAGTTATAGGAATATTAATTGCCCTTCAAATCAACAATTGGAATGAAAACACTAAAAACAAAAAAAGAGAACACAAATACTTAACCTCATTAAGCAAGGAAATAAAAGAAGACTCAGTAACCTTAGAGGAAACCTGGTTTAAAGCCAAAACCAAAAAAATTGAAGGTTTGCATCTTGCGAAAGACTATATTTTGGGGAATACTAAAATTGAAGATACTTTAAGTTTTATAAACAAAGTGTCTTTTGGTGGGGTAAATAGTAAAGCTAGTTTTCAAGGAACATCCAATACCTACGAAGAATTAAAAAGCACAGGAGCATTAAGTTTAATAAGCGATGATGAGATAAGAACACGAATAGTTGATTATTATTACACTAAAATCTTCATTAGCTCATACATTGAGAATATTAGAAGTGACTACGCTTCATACGTTAACTCCATTAAAGTCTTTAATTCTAAATTCCCTAATAAAGTAAATATTCAGGAAGTACCTAGAATATTGGCAAAATTTAAGGCAGACGAATTTCACAGTTTAATAAATAAGGAACTAACTTATGCCTACTCTATAGAGCGCTACCTTCTGAGAGAAAAGTCATTAGCGCATCATCTACACGAAGCCATTGAGGAATTCCTTAAAAGGCAAGACTATGATTAAATTCTTTCGTCATATACGTCAATCGCTAATCCAAAAAAATCAAATGGGAAAATACTTTAAATACGCTATTGGCGAAATTCTACTTGTAGTTATTGGAATTTTAATCGCGCTTCAAATTAATAATTGGAATGAAAGTAGAATAGCAAAAAATGAAGAAAAAACCATCCTCAAAAACATAAACAAAGAGTTTTTACAGAATAAAAAAGTAATTGAAAAAACCTACGAAGATTTTAAAAAAGGACACCATTCGATAAAAACTGTTATGTCACTTATTGGTAAATCTGAAAAAGAAATATTGAAGTATAATATTGATAGTGTATTGTATACTTCATTGGAAACGGGTTCCTTTAGACCTTCAGAAAATACAATCTCAGATCTTATACAATCTGGTCGCTTACAACTATTGCAAAATGAAAATTTAAAGCATTTAATTTATCAATGGACGCGAAATTTAAAATCTTCAGATGTTAGGTATAAACGATTAGAACAAAAAGTTGATAACGAATTGATGCCATACCTTTCTAAAAATTATGCCGTTAAAGATATTGATATGTATGGAACACTTAAATGGAAAACTAAATCGCCTTTAAAAATTAATAAACTAAAAATATTTCAAGATATTGAGTTTGAAAATATTATGGATGACTATCTCTATAGAGCAATAGTTGCTCAAAATGGATTAAATGAGTTAGCTAGTATTATTGATAACATCATTCAAGAGACAACAACTAAAAATGATTAAGTTTTTTAGAAAAATACGTCAAAAACTCCTCTCTGAAAATAAGTTTTCAAAATATCTGCTTTATGCTATTGGCGAAATTGTGCTTGTGGTGATTGGGATTTTAATTGCGTTGCAGATTAATGATTGGAATGAACAAAGAAAAGAAAGAGCAAAAGAACAAGTTTTACTCTATCAACTTCGAGAAGATTATCGAGCTAATCTTATACAGCTTGAAGAAAAAACAGCAACACGAGAAAAGATATTAGTTTCGGCAGTTGCATTGTTAAAAGCCTTTGACTATCCACTGAGAGCGCATAGGGATACTGTTATAAAACATATTGCAATTATCGGAAATGATCCAACCTTTGATCCTATTCAGAATGATTTAAACAGCTCTGAAAATTTAAGATTGATTAGAAATGCAAAATTAAGTCGTTTGCTTTCTAATTGGTCATCCGACGTAATTGCGGTAATTGAGATTGAAGCGCTTTGGACTAAAATAGTTTATAACCAGCTTGATTTAACAACATTAGAATTGGGCATTGGCAGGGACTTATCCAATAGTTTTATGAACGAACAAGACCATCTTTGGCTCTTGGATAAAGATGAAAATTCATCTAAAATTAAAATTGGTAAATCAAAATTAGGAGCAACGCTAAATGAAATCTTAACCAATAGAAGTCTAGAAGGAATTTTAGGGAATGCCATTACAATGAACAAGTCGGCAAATTTACAATCAGAAGCCTTGCGAAAGAGAATCAAGGAAATATTAGGTTTAATTAATAATGAATTAATCGAACAATAAAAAAGCAACTAATCATTGATGATAAAATTCTTCAGAAAAATCCGCCAAAAACTCCTCTCTGAAAATAAGTTTTCAAAGTACTTGCTTTATGCCATTGGCGAAATTGTGCTCGTGGTGATTGGGATTTTAATTGCATTGCAGATTAATAATTGGAACGAGAATACGAAAGCTCAACTTTTTGAAGAAAATATTCTAACAGAAATACACAAAACATTAAATGACGATTTGATCTTTTTTGAAAGACTAGAAAAACGGATTCGAAAAAAAGATACAGCTATAGACAATTTATTATTAGCAAGAAATGGCAAAATACACTTATCAGATACCGAACTTCGTTCAAGTATTAATTGGTATAACGTTGGTATTGTATTTTCATATAATAAAGGTCCATATGAAGCTTTAAAGTCTAGCGGATTGGATAAGATTAAAACAGATTCGTTAAGATTTGCACTAACAAATTATTACGAAGTATGGATACCAAGAGCAGATGCTTTTTTTGAGGCTACCAAAGAAAAATATAAGGTTAAAAGACAAGTGGAGTATGAAAGACTAGAAAACTTAGGTTTTTATGAAGATTCTTTTGAGTTTAAAGTCAAAGAAGATGGATATGAAGGTTATCAACCTAAAACTAAACTTAACCTAAACAAATATACTGATGATGTTTCTTTCAATAAAACGTTGCTTTTAGAGTCCAATTATAAATTAGAATTATGGGAAACTCTTCAAGGCATGATTAAAATGACAGAAACACTTCGCGACAAAGTGAAACGAGAACTAACATCGCGTTTTAACCTTAAATAATCAATGCTTAAATTCTTCAGAAAAATCCGCTATAATCTTATGAGTGAAAATAAAACAAGTTCATATCTAAAATATGCCATTGGTGAGATTATATTGGTGGTTATTGGCATATTAATAGCCCTTGGCATCAATAACTGGAATGAAAATAGAAAAGCTGAACATAACGATAAAATAATGCTTAAAAAACTGCAAGAAGAAAACCAAATTACTATTGACTTTCTTGCCGAAGATGAAATATACAGAAATAAAATCCCTGAAGTTATCTGGTCTTTCAACAACTTTTTAAAAGCTGATGATTTGGAAAATAAAAAAGACAGTATTATCTCTTATCTTGATGAAGCCCTTCGAATTACTACATATACATTTACACAAAGCAACTTAATCAGCTACATAGAACGCCACAACACTGAAACTTCTGAATTAAATAAGGAGCTTACTACATTACAAGCGTATCAACAAGATTTAGCAACAATTTCTGAAAAGGGTGTTGATTTTAAAATAAAATACTTTTATGATTATTTAGAAAACGATGTTGATTTTAGTGCTTTTGAGATTAAATCGATCCAAACACTTCAATCGTTAAGCTTCCGAAATAAATTGGTGCTTATTGGAGGCATAGAAAGTGAAATAACATGGCAGTTTAACCAAACATTAGCGCAATCTAAAAAGGTAGATTCTTTAATTACCAATCGCCTAAATTATTAAATATTTAAGTTGCGTTGCTTAAAGAAAATTTGGGTGTAATAGTATCTGCCAGATGCACTCTTTACAGCCGCAATACCAATATGAGTAAAGTCGCCTTCTATGTTTTGACGGTGTCCGGAACTATTTAACCAAGCGTCCATAACAGCTTGTGCTGTTGGTTGTCCGTAAGCCACATTCTCTCCTGTTCTAGAAGCGTTTGCTTCAGAAAACAACCTATCAGAACGGGCATCAAAATCATCATGACTAATGTCTTGTTCAGCAATCATATACAAGGTGTGCTCGTAGGCCAAATCGTTCGCAAGATTATCAAACTCCAAAGGGTTTTCACCAATACTTGCTCTATGGGTATTTACTATTGCTAAAATTTCTTCTGCTATAGTCAGCACTTCAGATTGCTGCATATCCTCTTCTATAACAGCATCTTCTGAACAAGAAGCAGTGAAAAAAAGGAGCGTAAAACAACTTAAAATTGCGCAAGGTTTAAAAAGAAAATTTCTCATAACATAAATAGATTGGGAATGGAAATATACAAGTATCAATGTTTTAGAGGTAAATTATTTTTAGATATTCGACCACTTGACATGAAAACTTACCTTTCATCGGTGGTTTTAGGTTTCAACACGAACATTAAGACTTATTTAACATTTAGTAAAAAGCTAAATACAGTTTTCCTTCCGTAATTAAAATAACCAGACTACACCTTCCTTTTCGTTATTTAAGTATTTTGTTCATTCAAACCATCAAACTCTATGTCATTAAAAAGACTTCTTGCTCTCGTAATGGTAATTGCGCTAGCAACTTCCTGTAAAAAGAAAGCCGTAGAAACTGATAATATCTTCAAGTTTCGAGATTATATAAGTTACACCACCTCTGGAATGACTTCGGTGGCGAATCCTATCAGAATTAATTTAGCGAATGAAGTTGAAGGTTGGGAAATGGGTCAGGAAATCACCGACAATATTGTTTCCATAAAACCCCATGTTGAAGGCACATTGAAGGCAGCTAATAAACATACGCTTGTCTTTACTCCCGATGAGCATTTAGAATCAGACACAGAATATACCGTCATCGTTAAACTTGATGATATATACAAAAACATGCCCAAGGGTTTTGAAAACTACACCTTTCAGTTTAAAACCATCACCCCAAGTTTTAATGTGGTTACCAATAGTTTACAATCTTACAGCAAGGAGTGGCAATATTTAGAAGGAGTTATAAAATCCGCTGATGTAATTACACTTGAAGATGCTAAAACCCTAGTTGAAGCGTCACAAAACGGAAAAAATTTGGCGGTAGTTTTTAATGAATTGAACAAAAGTTCGAAACATTTCGAATTCAAAATTGACAGCATTCATCGCTTGGTGGACGACAGCAAAATTTTAATAAAATGGGATGGAAGAGCCATTAAAGTAGATAACGAAGGTGAAAATACAGTGAACATTCCAGGGCGAAATCATTTCACTATTGTAGATACTGAAGTGGTACAAGCTCCCGAACAATATTTGTCCATTAACTTTTCGGATCCCCTTAGAAAACAACAGAATTTTGATGGATTGGTGTCCATTCAAAAGGTGAAAAACCCAAGATTTATTGTTGAAGGCAACCTATTAAAAGTATATCCAGACAGCAAATTGGTGGGCAATATTCAGGTGGATGTGTTTCAAGGTATTAAAAATGATGAAGGGTACAAATTGAAAACGCCTTTTTCTGAAACTATTGCTTTCGAAGAGTTAAAACCTCAAGTACGATTGATTAGCAATGGCACTATTTTACCGAATTCCCAAGAATTGAAATTCAATTTTGAAGCGGTGAATTTAAGTGCTGTTGATGTTCGGGTAATTAAAATATTTGAGGATAATGTACTTCAGTTTTTACAGGACAATAACCTGAATAGCAACAACCGTTACGACATTAAAAAAGTGGGGCGCCGTATTGCAAAACAAACCATTCAACTACAAACTGCTTCGGAAAACACGGTAAAATGGAAAGCCTATAGCATCGATTTATCAAAGTTCTTTCAAGCTGATGCTGGAGCCATTTACCGGGTGGAATTAAGTTTTAACAGACGTTATTCGTTGTACGATTGTGAAGCCAATAATCCAAGTCCAAATACTGAAGACAACGATTATTATGATGACTATTATGAAGAAGAATACTATGACGATAGTTATGAAGCCATAGCCTCTGAAGATGAAGATTTGCGCGAAGAACAGTATTGGGATAATTTGTTATATCGCTATAAAAACTACACGTACAATTGGCGTGAAGAGAAAAATCCATGTCACGATGCGTATTACAATGAGCGCAAAATTGTGTCACAAAACTTATTGGCATCCAATTTGGGCGTAATCGCAAAACGAGGCGCAAACAACTCCTATTACTTTGCTGTAACCAACATTTTAAATACTGAACCTGAAGGTAATGCTAAAGTGTCTTTATACAATTTTCAACAGCAGGAATTAGCGAGTAGAACTACCGATACTGAAGGTTTGACCACCATTGATGCAGATAAACATGCGAACTTCGCCATTGTTTCAAAAGGCAATAATACCACTTATGTAAAATTGCAGGAAGGCAATTCCTTGTCCCTAAGTAAATTCGATGTGTCTGGTCACCGCTTGCAACGTGGATTAAAAGGCTATTTATATGGCGAACGAGGCGTTTGGCGACCTGGTGATACTTTGCATTTAACCTTTATGCTGAATGACAACGCGAATCCACTACCAAAAAGACACCCCATAAAATTGGAAATTACCGACCCCAATGGCAAACTGGTTTATAAAAATGTAACTTCCGATAATCTCAATAATTTCTATAAGTTCACAGTACCAACGTCTACAGAAGATAAAACCGGAAACTATAATGCCAAGGTTTCCGTTGGTGGAGCCACCTTTAACAAAGGCCTAAAAATTGAAACCGTAAAACCAAATCGTCTCAAATTAAAAGTCGATTTTGAGGATGAAATTTTAACGAACAATGCACCTCTAAAAGGCACTTTGGATGTAAAATGGCTGCACGGTGCTCCTGGAAAAAACTTGAAAGCTGAAATAAAGGCAAAATTCAGTTCAGCCTATACCGCTTTTGAAAACTACAAGCAATACACCTTTAATGATCCCACTCGGAAATTTCAAACGGAAGAAATCAATGTGTTTGAGGGCAAGGTAAATGATGAAGGGCTTGCTCAAATCAGTAAAAAACTGAATGTTGGTAAAAATGCTCCTGGTATGTTGAATGTGCAATTTTTGGTTCGCGCTTTTGAAAATGGTGGTGATTTCTCTCTAGATGCATTTACCAAAAAATATGCGCCATACAACGCTTTTGTTGGCTTACGTTCCCCTAAAGGGAATGCTTACGGTTCCTTTTTTACTGATGAAACCCAAAGGTTTGATGTGGTTACTGTGGATAAAAACGGTAAACCCATACAGCGTAATAATCTTGAAGTTAAAATCTATAAAGTTGAATGGCGATGGTGGTGGAATTCCTCCTATGATGATTTGGCGAGCTATACATCAAGCCGTTACCACAGGCCTTTTAAATCCCTAAAGGTGAACACCGATGCAAATGGAAAAGCCAATTTTAAAGTCAATATTCCAGACAACGAACGTGGGCGATATTTAATTCGTGTGCTCGATCCTGCTAGTGGTCATGCCACTGGAAGAACCGCCTATTTTCATAAAAACTGGTGGCAAAAAGCGCCATCGAGCGATAAAGAGGCCGCTAAAATGTTAGTATTTTCTGCAGATAAAGAAAACTATAATGTAGGCGAAACTGCCAAAGTAACGTTTGCCTCTGGAAGTGAAGGTCGCGCTTTGGTAAGCATTGAAAATGGCACAGAGGTATTAGATCACAAATGGGTAAAAACATCAAAAGGTGAAACCGTGGTTGATATTCCGATATCTGAGGAAATGGCTCCAAATGTGTTTGTTAATATTTCGTTATTGCAACCCCATGCGATTACTGCCAATGATTTACCAATCCGATTATACGGTGTCATCCCAATTATGGTGGAAAATCCGAGCACCAAATTGCATCCTGAATTGCAGATGCCTGATAAATTGAAACCTGAACAAACTTTTGAAGTTAAGGTTTCTGAAAAAGACAACAAACCCATGACCTACACAATCGCTATGGTTGAAGAAGGTTTACTGGATTTAACCCGATTTAAAACTCCAAATGCTTGGAAGGAATTTTATAAACGAGAAGCTTTAGGTGTAAAAACATGGGATGTGTTTGATGATGTGATTGGAGCGTATTCCGGAAGTATCGATCAGGTATTTGCCATTGGCGGTGATGGTAGTGCAACAGGTGGAAAAAACAAAAAAGCAAATCGTTTTAAATCAGTCGTGACCTATTTGGGGCCATTTAAATTGGAGGCCGGCAAATCGAAAACTCATCAAATAAAATTGCCGAATTACATTGGCTCGGTGCGCACTATGGTGGTTGCAGGAAACAATGAAAATGAAGCTTATGGAAGTACTGATAAAACTGTTCCTGTGAAAAAACCATTGATGGTATTAGCTACACTTCCGCGGAAATTAAGCCCTGGTGAAAAAGTTACGTTACCAGTTACCGTTTTTGCCATGGAGCCTAAGGTGAAAAACGTCAATATCAGTTTAAAATTAAGTGACGGAATTTCCATAGTCGGCGACACGAAAAAGACCCTAAGCTTTGCAAAACCCGATGAGCAAATGGCGTATTTTGAATTAGATGTAAGTAAAGCGAAAGGTATCAATACTGTGGAAGTCATCGCTTCAGGAAATGGTGAAACTTCCAAATATAAAGTAGAATTGGATGTGGTGAATACCAACCCCATCACTTCTAAATCCATTGATAAAACTTTAACTGCTAATGCTTCAGAAACCATGAGTTTCACCACGTTTGGGGTTGCTGGGACAAATTCTGCAACCGTGGAATTTTCTACATTACCTCCTATGGATTTTACTCGACGATTGGAATACTTAATTCGCTATCCCCACGGATGTGTGGAGCAAACCACATCAAGCGTATTTCCGCAGTTATTTTTAGAGGATATTTTTGATTTGACTTTTGAAAAGAAACAACAAATACGAGACAATGTTGAAAAAGGTATTAAACGTTTAGGGCGTTTCCAAAGACCACATGGTGGTTTAAGCTATTGGATGGGTGAAAACAATGCCAACGACTGGGGCACAAGCTACGCAGGACATTTTATGATTGAAGCCGAAAAGAAAGGGTATGTTTTGCCATTGACTTTTAAGAGCAATTGGCTGAAATACCAAAAACAAACTGCTAGAAATTGGAGACCGAGTTACAGACGTTATAACTCCGATTTAGCTCAGGCGTATCGCTTATATACGTTGGCCTTAGCAGGTAGTCCAGATTTGGCAAGCATGAACCGCTTGCGGGAGTTCAGTGAAATTTCAAATGAAGCCAAATGGCGATTAGCGGCTGCTTACGCCTTGGCTGGACAAAAAGAAGCAAGTGAGCAACTATCACAGACTGCTAATATTGAGTTTAAATCGCATCGTTACAACTATTACACATACGGATCTATGGACAGAAATCGAGCCATGACATTAGAAACTATGGTATTGACTAAAAATCCAAAAACCCGTGATTTAGCCGAAACCATTGCTAAAGATCTATCTAGCAATAGATGGATGAGCACACAAACTACAGCTTACAGTTTATTGGCTATGGCTAAAATGGTGAATGCTAATGGTGGAAAAGCTCTAAACATAAATTACAGTATCAATGGGAAAGCTGAAAGTATTGATACTAAAAATGCGGTGGCACAAAGACCATTGAACATTGTGGATGGTGCAAATACTATAAGCTTAAATAATAAAGAAAATAATGTCGTGTATGTTCGTGTGTTGAACTCTGGAAGGCTACCGCTTGGACAAGAGCTGGTTGAAAAACGAGGGTTGAGCGTTTCGGTACAATACAAAGATTTACAAGGCAATACACTGGATGTTTCTAAACTAATGCAGGGTCAGGATTTTGTGGCCACGGTTAGTGTAAGTAACCTAAAAAACTATAACATAAATGATGTGGCGCTGACACAAATTTTCCCTTCGGGATGGGAAATTGTAAATACCCGATTTACAGCGTTTGGAACCACAACCTCTAATAAAGCGCGCTATACAGATATTAGAGACGACCGGGTGAACTTCTATTTTGACTTAAGCAAAAGTGGAAGTTCCAATAGCACCAAAACATTTTCGGTAATGCTTAATGCAAGTTACTTAGGCAACTATTATTTACCGGGAATTCAAGCGGAGGCTATGTATGATAACGACTTTTTAGTAAGAACTAAAGGGCAATGGATAACAGTAATAAAATAACGTTACTGAAAGCGTGTGTGTTTTGTTATTCTGAACTGAATTCAGAATCTCAACTCCTGAAAATCTGAGTTATATTTTCAAATTTTTGAGAAAGGGCCGTTTGCTGATTATGAACTTCTTAAGTAGTTAAAACTCATAGTTGGCAGATACGCCCGCGTTAGGGATTGCAGAGAAAAGCCCACAGCGGAGCCCTTAGGCGGAGCGAGGACTTGAAACGTAAAGCCCGACCCCTTGTGGGTAACGCCCAAAACACATGCACGATTGGTAACATAAAAATGTAAAAAAATGACAAAATATATTTATATGATAGCGCTATTGATTGGATTCAATATGGCTAACGCACAAGAAATTAGATACGTAAACGCCGATAACGGCTTGTTTTTAAGAGAAACCCCCAATCCAGGTTCAAAACACGTGGATAAATTGGTGTATGGTACTGCTTTGGAAGTAACCGAACGCACCAATTTAAAACTTGATGTTAGAGATAATAACGACATTATTTCTGGGGAATGGGTGAAAGTAACCTGTACGGATGATTTGTATAACAGTAGAACTGGTTATGTGTTTAACGGATTTTTAAGTGACAAAAAGCTTGCAAAACGGTTTCATATTGATTTTGAAGATTTTAAAATTGAATTTAATGATTTGAGTGCCGAAATTATTGGTGACCCTCAAGTTACCGTGCACGATGCTGAGGCTGTAGATGCCTTTATAGAGTTTGGTGAAACGCTTGAAAATAAAAAGATTAGAATAAGACATCATTCAAAATATAAGGCCATAAAAGTGTTTCAGCGATATGAGAATAGTGTTTCGGTTTCTGCGGAGGGAGCGGAATGTCATTTGGATGATTGGAAAACGTTTTATTCTGCTTGGGAGCCTATGAAACCTCAAAAAAAGGCTAACGTATTTCAAACGATTTCCTATGGAAAAAAGGCCTCAGAAAAATTTATTGATGTGGATATAAATGAATTTAAAAACAAGGTAAAAGAGCATTGTGGGGAAGAATGGTACAATATGATAAAAGCGGATAATGCCATTAACACAGGTGCTTCTAGAGTGGCAATGAGTAAGATTTGTTTTAAGGTTGTTTTTACTACGATGGAAGATAAGAAAGTGGAGAAGTTAGTTGCTTTTGATATTCCTAATGTATTATAAAAACATTTAAGGTCGTTTTACCTTTTTAAGGTGAAATGGCCTTTAAATATAGAGGTGTTACCATCGATATCGATTAATGACATGGTATACCAATAGTCTTCTGTTGGTAAATTAATACCATTGTAAGTACCATCCCAACCTAATGTTGCAGTACTAAACACTTTAAGGAGTTTACCATATCTGTTAAAGACACTGATATTTGAGTGCTGGTAAAACCTAGTATCCAAACCTTTAACTTGCCAATATTCATTCTCACCATCATTATTGGGTGTGAAAAATCTAGGAAACCCGAATACAAATATTTCTACCGAAGCCTCAGGTCCGCAACCATTTTTATCTCTTACACTAACAATATGAACTCCAGATGAAACATTCTCAAACTCTGGTAAATCTTGATATGAGCCATTATCCAATGCAAATTCATAGTCTCCTATTCCTAAATTTCCCGGGCTATTGTCAATAATAATATTGCTATTTGTATCACTATTGATTTCTGTTCTAATATCGGTGGCATCTATAGTCGGCGCTCCTGAACTAACAACCTCTATTGTTTCAAGATTAGATTGACAACCTGTGATAGGATCGGTGGCAAAAACCGTGTAAGTTCCAGCAACAGCAACAGAAATACTCTCTGCTATAATGCCCGTACTCCATGTGTAATCATAATTACCATCTGAAGTGTTAAAGCTTAAATCAAGTGTCTGTCCATTACAAATTGATTGAGGAGAGGTTACTGTAATGTTTGGTATTAACGAATTAGTTACTGTAAACTCCGTATCTGAGAAACAGGTGTTATCAGTAATGGCTCTTGTAAAAGCACGTACATAAATGGTTTGCTGTTCACTGGAATTGGTAATTGTAA
This sequence comes from Jejuia sp. UBA6058, assembly GCA_002428965.1. GTDB lineage: Bacteria > Bacteroidota > Bacteroidia > Flavobacteriales > Flavobacteriaceae > Jejuia. The sequence continues at coordinate 380,153 of DIYI01000012.1, forward strand.
AATTACTTGTATTTGGAATTACATCGGTTCTACCAGCATCTGTAAAATATGTAATTTCATAATCTGCATCACTTTCGCCTCCTAAAATATTGATTTCATTTAACGTCAAATTAAAAATTGTAGTGTTTACACCATCATCACAATCTGATAAATTTAAGTCTGCTCCAGTAGGGTTTATATTTAGGCTTGGTTCAATATTGGCAGTAATATCCAGCGTATTACTCACACAACCAGAAATTGTATTTCTTGCTAAAGCCCTATAAATTGTTCCTGAAATTAGAGGAGTTGTTGCCCAATCTAACATCGGTATTTCTGTATAGGTAGCATCTAACCAAACTAATTCTTCGCTATTAGCACTATCAATTGTTGCCAATAAATCACTTACAAATCCGCTTTCGCAGAAATATTGCTGTACCTCTCCTAATGGCGTGTTTGGTGTATTAATTTCAAAAGTGAAAGTATATTCTGAGTAACACCCCTCAGGGTTTTGAATTGGATCGATAGTAGAAACGTCAGTGATTATATAAGTAATATCGCTAGTTGCATTATCTGTTAACGCTGTAACCTCAATTTCCCATTCGTTTGTTGGGTTTGGTGAAATACTTATATTTCCATTACTTGAAGTCCAACTAATTTGATAATTAGCACCTGTAGAACCATCAGCTATTATGGTAGCCATGTCATTAGCGCCACAAACGCTTGTAATACTAGTTGGTGTAATTCCATTTACCAAAGGCAGCGGTGACACAACTATATTAAAGGTGCTCGTATACACCTCGCAATCAGGATTTTCTACACTATTATTAAACACCAATACTTCAATTGTATTTGATGATGACGTGTACGCACTTGGAGTTGTAATTTCAGTTGTTGGAACATTTGCATCCAAAAAATACCTTATTGTATGTTCTGAAGGGTTGGCTGTTCCAAGTATTTCTGACGTTGTTGTCAGATTGGTTAAATCGAACTGCGCCATACCCATTCCCATATCACAAAGAATATAATCTGATATTGGAGTAATTGCTAAATTAGGCGCAATACTAATAGTAACATTTAAACTGCTTGTACTTTGGCATAATATGGGTGAATTGTTATCGTTGGGGTCTTGACGTCTTACCGAATATGAGTTATAAACTCTTCCATCAATCAGGGTATCGCTTTGCTCTACCTCAAGGCTTGTTACAGAATCGAACCAAACCAATTTATTTGCGGTAGGTGTTGCATTATCTTCACTAGGTAAATCACTACCTAAAGATGCATTACAATAGGTTAGTGTTGAGTTTAAATCAGGAGCGTTTAATGCTTCTCCAATAGATACAGCAAACAAATTACTTGTTGATGTTGTACATTCTATCCCAGCAGGATCGGTAACTGTATATGTAATATTTACCGTACCAGCTACAGTTCCCGTAACATTTACTATTGAAGCCGAAGCATCATCAAAAGTTATATTACCCTCTGCAGAATCTGGTAAGGCAGACCACAAAATAGTGTACCCAATAGGTAAATTTGTAGTATCTGCATTTAGCTGAATGGACTCACCTACTTGACAAATTTCATTACCTCCTGTAATTTCGTTACCCAAATCCATTACATTGCACTCTCTCAAATAAATTGGTCCAAATTGATAAATACAGTCAAAGTTATTTGGTTGAATTGTGGCATAAACAACATCCGGATTGCCAGCTAAATTAATATCATAATTTTGTATTCCTGCCGTTACCTCATTTGTGAAATCACTATTTCTAAAAACTCTAAACTGGTAAGGTGTATCTGGTAACGTATTTGGATCTACTCCTCTAAAAAGCGTATAATAGCGATTAGTCCCTATCGCACTTACAGGAGACCAATCGCCTAAATTTCTTAAATCATAGTTTCCACCTGGTGTCATCGGTGTAAGAAACCATTCACCTGGTCCTGGGAGTCCACTGTTTGGATCTGGCAAAGCAGGATCTGTTTCTAACAGATAAGGCAGCCTAATTGTTACAGGTAAACTTGCTGTACTTTGACAGCCAATATTGCCACTTGCATCTCGAATTACACTATAAACATCAAAGGTTTGACCATCAATTAAGTTAACCATACTGTCTCCCGAAAGTTCAGTGACTGTATCACCCGTAGCATACCAAGCTATATCTTGCCCACTATTATCAACAGTAGGTAACAAATCACCTGTACCTCCACAAATATCATAAGGGCTTGATAGGTTCGGTGCCATTAGGCCTCCCACTAAAAAAGTTACCAAAGATGTTGAATTGCAACCATTAGCATTTTCGGCAATACATTCAATTAAAACGGAACCAGGTGCAATTCCTTCAACGCTAACTGTATTAGAAGAAGGTGTAAGATTTACTATTCCTGCTGGCGAAGCATTCCATGTATAGTTTAACATTCCTGCGGGAATATCTGTTTTTAAAATTTGAGTTTCGCCTACTTGACAAACAAAAAACTCTTCATTTGGATTGTTTGCATCATCATTATCAACAATATTAAACAATGGTGGATCTGATGCAAAATTTACAGTGAATACGGCAGATTGCCCTGGAGAACCGTTAAAAGTTGCTTCTACTCTATAATCTATACTTGTTCCAGCTGTCCCTGCAATTGTTGTAAGTTGTGTACCATTAGCTCCAGCAATAGAAACCCATCCGGAACCATCATTTCTAAACCACTGAATACCGCTTGCATCGTTAAATTCAATAATAGCACCTGAACGTCTTGCTGGTACCGTTGAACTTCCAACTTGATCTACCCACTCATTATTTCTAAGTTGTAGTTTGTCTTCTTCTATTGTGAAAGACGCTGTACCAAAGTCATTTGGTTCATTAGGTCCCCAATCTCTTCCATCAGGATCAATAGGCATATTTACATCATAATACTTTCCATCTTCCCAAAACCATCCAGCCTCGGCTTCTGCAAGCCCATTCACTCCAGAATAATCATTAGAGTTTAAAAATTGAGACATTCCCATCCAATAAAAATTCCCTCCTAGACCTGCCGCAACTATAGCATTCCATACCGAAGTATTCTCAGTCCTATTCACATTTACATCGTTATCATTTAGCATGTATAGACTTACTCCGGGGGTGCCAACAGAATTAGATACGTTTGGATCACCATTAATCAACTCATTATAAAACGCCCAGGTATTAGCTGCGTTATTTATAAAATGAGTACTTCCATTTAGCAACCCCGTATTTAATCTTGTGAAACCCAGGGTTGTTAAAACAGTTTCAAATTCGTCAAGACCTCCTAAGTTATCTCCTACTAATATAAATTCTTCGCCCTCACAAGCGTAGTACAATCCATCAGTATTATTAAGTGTAACTCCATTACCGTTTAAAATAACGGGAGTATCTGCAAAATAGATTTTAGTTTGCAAACGTTCTCCTATGCTTGCACCAGGTAACTCTGCCCAATAAGACTCATTAGGATCTAAGGCATCTGTATTTGCATATGCCATCCCTCCTGTTTTTTGATTATACCATGTTATGGTTCCAGCTATATTTTGCGCCTTTACCGTTAAATCGTCAACAGTAGGGGCGTTGGCACTATAAAAGGTTAATGTTGGATGTACTATTATATCAGAAGATTGCGAAAATGCAGTAGCTGATGTTAAGTAGATTAAAACTGTTGCAAATAAAACAATGTGCGTTTTTGTAATACCTTTTTGATAAAAGTTGTCATAATTACCAAAACATAATATTTTAAAATTATAGCAATAATTTTTTAGATTCGAAATCAATGGTTATCGAGTTTAGTTGAGAAATTAAAACTATTATAAAGTAAGTTTACTTGCCAAATAAAAGACTTGATATAAACTTACTTATTAGAAACAAACTTTACCTTTTGTCGAATTTTTACCAAAACTAGTATAGTTTTCAATGAATTTGATAAACTCAAATACCTTAATATTAGAATTAAATTTATCTTAAAAAGCATCCACCTTGGGCTTTGAAGTTGTATATAAAGGTACATGATGAATATAAAGCGTTTTTTGTTTAAACATAAAATAAAAGTAGTTATTACTACAGTCTTATTAACTGTGTATATACTTTGTTTGCCTAAGCGGTTATTTATTGATCCAACTGCTACCGTAATTACTTCAAATAATAATGAACTAATAGGAGCTTTAATTGCTAGTGATGGTCAATGGCGATTCCCGCATAATGATTCCGTTCCAAAGAAGTTTAAAACCTGTATTCTTCAATTTGAAGACGAATATTTTTATAAACATCCTGGGTTTAATCCAGTTTCAATCTACAAAGCGCTTAGAGATAATTTAAAATCGGGAAGTGTAAAAAGAGGCGGAAGCACCTTAACTCAGCAAGTAATTCGACTATCGAGAAAAGGACAGAAACGTACTTATTTTGAAAAACTGAAGGAACTTGTATTAGCCACGCGTTTAGAATTTCGAGCTTCTAAAAATGAGATTTTAGGGTATTACTCTAGCAATGCTCCTTTTGGTGGTAATGTTGTTGGACTTGATGCTGCATCATGGCGTTATTTTAATAGAAATCCTAAAGACTTATCTTGGGCCGAAAGTGCCACTTTAGCGGTATTACCGAATGCACCAAGTTTGATTTATCCTGGCAAACGTCAAGAACACTTGCTGCAAAAACGAAATCGTCTTTTAAAAAAACTGAGGGACAATGCTATTATTGATACACTCACTTACGAGCTTTCTATTGAAGAAGCACTTCCTCAAAAACCATATCCTCTACCTCAAATTGCACCGCATTTATTGCAAAGAGTTGGTAAAACTAATAAGGGCGAGTTTGTAAAAACCGCTATTGACAAGGCATTTCAGGAACAGGTAAATCATATTGTGGAAACGCATTATGATCAATTAAGTCAGAACGAAATTTACAATGCTGCGGTGCTGGTTTTGGATGTTCACACTCGAAAGGTTTTGGCATATGTTGGCAATACTCCAACAGATAAAGCACATCAAAATCAAGTAGATATTATTGACAAACCACGAAGTACCGGTAGTATTTTAAAACCTTTCTTATATGCTGCTATGTTGGATAGTGGTGATTTACTTCCAAATACTTTGGTGCCAGATGTACCTACTCAGTTTGGAAATTACAATCCTGAAAATTATGACAAAACCTATGCAGGGGCAGTTCCTGCAAATAGGGCCTTGGCTAAATCTTTAAATGTTCCAGCCGTAAGGATGTTGCAACAATTTGGATTGGATAGATTTCATCATTATTTAAAGCAATTACAACTTAAAGATCTAAAATATTCTGCAAATCATTACGGTTTGTCTTTGGCTCTTGGTGGTGCGGAAAGTAATCTTTGGGACTTATGTAAAACTTATGCTGCCATGTCTTCTACATTGAATCATTTTTCGGAGACTTCTAGTGAATATTTTAAAAATGAATTTTGTGATCCTATTCTTTTAGCAGATAAAAAAATAGATTTTGGCAATAAAATTTCAGAAAAACCCTTGTTTGATGCGGCATCTATCTATCTCACTTATGAAAGCTTAAAAGAAGTTAATCGACCTGAAAGTGATGAAAGTTGGGAGTTTTTTGACAGCTCAAAACAAATAGCTTGGAAAACAGGAACTAGCTTTGGCTTTAGAGATGCTTGGGCAATTGGTACCACTAAAGATTATGTGGTTGGTGTTTGGGTAGGTAATGCTGACGGTGAAGGTCGTCCGGGATTAGTCGGCGTGCAAACAGCTGCCCCAATTTTATTTGATGTATTTGATATTCTACCTAATAGTGAATGGTTTGCTAAGCCTTTTGATGAAATGCAGGAAGTTTCAATTTGTAAAATAAGTGGTTATCGCGCCTCATCCGATTGTGATATTATTGAAAATACATACATTCAAAATAGCGGTTTGAAAACTAAACCTTGTCCCTATCATAAGTTAGTTCATTTGAATCAAAGTGAAACCTATCAGGTAAATGCCTCCTGCGAAGATTTATCTAATATCAAACATAAATCATGGTTTGTTTTGCCCTCATTAATGGCGCATTATTATAAAACGAAAAATCCGTTTTATAAACCTTTGCCAAAATTTCGTGAGGATTGTTTGGGTGAAAATTCAATTTCTATCGAATTCATTTATCCAAAGACAAATAATACCATATTTCTTCCTAAAGATTTTGATGGCGAAACCAACGATTTAATTCTAAAAATTGCGCATCCCAAATCTGAAAGTACAGTGTTTTGGTATATAGATGAGCATTTTATTGGTGCAACAAAAGATATACATGAATTGGGAGTTCAACCTAAAAAAGGGAAGCATCTAATTACCGTTGTTGATGAATTTGGTAATGAAGCGAAGCGAAGCATTGAGATTACCAATTAACGTTTTAAAGTGAAGTGTGCTGTAAATCTTTTTCTTTCTCCAGAATTTGATTCGTTATAATTAATAACAAACCAATAATCGCTTGTAGGCATTAACTGTCCATTGTAAACTCCCGTCCAACCGTCACCATTAGGATTCAATTGTTTTAGTAGTTTACCATAACGATCGAAAATAAAAATTTCAGCAGTAGTTAAAAAACTATTTGGACTTGAAGGGGCAACAATATTCCATGTTTCATTTGCGCCATCACCATTGGGTGTGAAAAATCGAGGATATCCTATAACTACAAATTCCTCTTTATATTCAAGACATCCTCTTCTATCACGAACAGCTACAATATGCTCACCAATAGAAACATTGGAAAAAGTGGGGCTATCTTGCCAACTACTATTATTCAATCTAAATTCAAAATCCCCACTTCCAGTTATCATAACCTCTACAGTTTGATCTTCAACAAAAACATTAGATGTGATATCAATAGTAATAACAGGCTCTGAAAGTTCTGTGACTAAAGTTGTTATTCTTGTTTCGCACAATGTATTATTGTTTTGAACTAGCACATCATAGTTACCGCCGATTATTGGAGAAAAATCTGGTTGGTTGGCTCCATTTATAACTGTACCATTTAATGACCAAGTAAAAGAATAATCCTGAGTATTTAAGCCTGTATCAATATTTACTGGAATTACAATATCACCAGTACTATCAAAACAAATAAAGTACTCACCTTCTATAAAAAACGATGGATTTTCATTAACTTCGATAGTCATTTCAACTGTATTGGGGCAAAACCCAGGATCTGGGGTAAAGGTATATGTCGTTGTTTGATTTTGATTGATTGCTGGCGTCCAAACTCCGCTTACGCCATTATTTGATACCATTGGTAAGGCTGTTAAAGATTCACCAAAACAAATGGGAGCGACTTGAATGAAAACAGGAAGTTCATTTGGGTTTACAGTAATTGTCATGGTCTGCTCAGAAGCACATTCTCCAGCGTTAGGAGTAAATGTATATTCTGTTGTGAGCGTATTATTTAAAGCTGGGTTCCAAGTTCCTGAGATGCCATTATTAGATGTTAGGGGCAATGCATTTAATGCCTCTCCAATGCATATAGGGCTTACCTGAGTAAATATTGGAGTTACTATGGGATTTACTTCGATAACCATAGTTTGCTGAAGGGCACATTGGCCAACATCTGGGGTAAAAAAATATGTTGTAGTTGCAGTATTATCTAGTGCGGGACTCCAACTCCCTGTTATACCCTCGGTAGACACTGTTGGTAATGGTGGTAAAATATCCCCAAAACAAATGGGAGCAATCTGAGTAAATGTTGGCAACTCGTTAGGAATTACAGTAATGGTCATATTTGTGTCAGGTGCACATTGTAAATCATCTGGTGTAAATGTATAGGTTGTAGTTGCCGTATTATTAAGTATTGGACTCCAAGTTCCAGATATGCCTTCATTTGAAATTAATGGTAATGGTGATATACTTCCACCACTGCATATGTCTGGTATCTGGTTAAAGGTAGGTGTGCCTTGAATTGGTAAAACTGTTATTTGAACATCTTCTGTAGTAATTTCTCCACAGGCATCGGCAATTGATACTGTATATGTTGTTGATACCACTGGAGAAAACGTAGGATTCGCAATATTAGGATTACTCACACCCGTTGTAGGACTCCAAGAATAGGCATTCCCACTAGGAATTGAGGCATCAAGCTGAATATTATCTCCCAAACAAATTGAACTATCTGTTAAGGTTAGGTTTTCCACAAAAGAAATACTATTAAAACATAGCTGATGTACATTGGAAAATCCTCCTGTTGAACCTACAAAGCCAAAAAAAACGGTATCATCCCCCGAAAAAATAGAAGTTTTTATATCCAAATTTAAGCTTAATCGTAATTCACAATCGAAAAACACACTAAAAACCTGAGTCGTGGTATCCCAAGTAATTTTTATTTCATGATCGGCTCCATCTTCAATATTACCGCTAGACATACTTGCTTGAATTGGACCTGCTAAATTGTTGAAAGAATTGCTGTGAATAGGTTCTCCATTTCTTAAAATAGCAATATGATCTTCAGTTGGATCTGCATTTTCTGGATTCTGCCAAGTATCAAATTCAACTACCAAAGAAGGTGAAATTCCTCTAAAACCCAAACCACCACCAGGGTCTCCAATTTCTGGCACTGAGGTTCCTTTAAAAACAAGTGCCATCCCATCTGCTCCATTACCGTCTTTATTACCAAAGTTATTTTGATAATATATTGTAAAATCCTCAGCAAAATCTATGGGGTTATTATACCAAACACCACCTGATTGAAATTCAGCATCTGGTGTTATTATATAACAATTATTACCTTGGTCTGTTGCATTACCAATGGTTGTAGCATTTAATTGTGCTAAACTCTCAGTAGAATAAAAAATTAGCAATAAAAATGAAAGTGTTTTACAAACTTTATTAAAAGTGAATTTATGCATTTGAAACCAATATATAAAAAAACCTAAACGCAGTATTACTTTTAATCGATTTGCATTTGAATGTATGGTTCATGTATAGTTAACTAGAGAAAATTTCTTAAAAACCAACTGAAGTCGCTTCATTATCTTTCGAATAAGAGATTTTTGTTCGGAGAATAGAATGATCAGATTTCCAAGTTTTGATTTTTTGAGTTTCAATAATATTTAAATTCTTTGAAATCCACACATGATCTATTGATAATACGGGTAAATTCCAAAACCAAGTTTCTCTAAATCCGTTCCCTTTAACTTCAAATGCATTATTAAAATTACTTTTTAGAAAAGAATAGTGCATGGACTCAATTGGAGTATTAAAATCACCCAGAATTATAACGTCATCTTTATGATTTATTTTTGATTTTATAAACGAAAAAGAATGCCTCCTATTATTAAACAAACTGGCAGAAATATCAACTGTATAAAAATGACAACCTTTATATATAAAATTTAATAAGGTAGAATTATCTTTTGCTGTAGTTTCTTCAAGCTCATATATTGGTTTTTTTGAAAAAACACCAATAGACTCTTCTGATAAATAAAAATGGTAGTTGGGGAAATTGTGTTTTGCATAATTTACACTCTCTTCGTTACATTCAACAAGAATACATAAATCTGGAATGCTATCATTTTCCAAAATTAATTCTTTTAATCCTTTGTTGTGCTGTGAATTCCAATACACAAATTCAAAAACTTCTTCTTCATTTGCCAATACCATTTCGTTCCTTTTAAAGCTTCTTAAAACCCATATTAAAACAACGACTACTGTAATTAAAAAAAATATAAATCTAATTACTGCTCTTCTAGAAGAAAAACTTGTTAGCAAAGCAAGAACTCCTAGAATCGGTAAAGGCAGCACGTAAAAAACCAATGAAGACCAATAGAATAAATCCTTTATAGAAAAGTGGATAATTAGCCCAAATACTACAAGACACCCCAAATATTTTGAAAAATACCTCAACACATCACCGTAAAGGAAAACCCTTAGCCGCCCACCAAGGGTGAATTTCAATTTCCAATCGTCCTGCCTTCACCATGGGATCTGAATTTGCGAGACTATCCGCCATTTTAAGTGTGGGCACATTGTAAATGGTAATACCTCTGATATCGCCATCATCACCAAATGGCCCTGAGATATCAGCATAACCCAATTCATACATTTTCCCTAAATGTGCTAAGTGTTGTTTTTGCAATTCTGTTGCTTCCTCTTCATTCTGCCCACGAATTGGACCTCGCTTTAAAAAGGCCATAAAATACTGTTGCATCAAAACGGTATCCTTTGTTTTTTCATCCACATAATCAAAAATCTTAAATCCTTTTGAGGTAAGTTCAGCTTTTAATTGTGCTGCTGTTTGTACAGGTCCTGTTTCTACTTCGATAGTATCAATTTCCGTTTCAATCGTATTTTTCACTGTTGGGATTTCTTCAGCTACAACAGTTGTCTGTGATGTTTCTTTCTTGCAACTAAAAAGTGCGAGCATTGTTAAAGCGTAAATGATGGTCATTTTTTTCATGATATCCAAGTTTTATAAGGTTGTTTACTTAGTTGCGAATTGTAATATTGTATTTGCCCTGTAACTTCAGCACCTAACCAATCTGGTTTTACAATAGTTTCACTTTCTGAAGTTAATTCTACCTCAGCCACGATTAGTCCGTCGTTTTCACCTAAAAATTCATCAACTTCAAATACATGTTTCCCGTATAGTATTTCATAACGGATTTTATCAATAATTGTTGGCTCACAGAGTTTTAAAAGTGCTTCCGCTTCTTCCTTTTTTACTTCCGTTTCCCATTCAAAACGGCTTAAACCATCGTTGGAAGATTTCCCTTTTACCGTAAGAAATCCTTTTTCACCTTTTATCCTAACCCTTACTGTTCGCGTTGCATCGGTATTTAAAAACCCCTGAGTTATTCTTGTTTTAATATTAGCTTCACTTTTAAAAGCATTTGACTTTACTAAGAATTTGCGTTCAATCTCTATCATACACAATCAAATATCTATTTTAAATAAAAGGCATTTAATGCCTAAATTTACAGTATGTCTGTCGATTTACCAATACGTAAGATAATTCATGTAGATATGGATGCGTTTTATGCTTCCGTAGAACAAATGGATAATCCTGAATTAAAAGGTAAGCCTATTGCTGTTGGTGGGGGCGGAAAACGCGGTGTGATAAGTGCAGCAAGTTATGAGGCACGCAAGTTTGGTGTAAAAAGTGCCATGGCAGGTACGTTGGCAGCTAAACTTTGCCCGGACCTAATTTTTGTTAGGCATAATTTTGAGCGATATTCTGAAATTTCAAAACAAATTCGGAAGATTTTTTTTGACTACACCGATTTGGTGGAACCTCTATCATTGGATGAAGCCTATCTAGATGTAACGCAAAATAAAAAAGGCAACCCAAGTGCCTCCTTAATTGCACAAGAAATACGAGAGCGAATTCTTAATGAAGTTGGATTAACCGCTTCAGCAGGTATTTCCATTAACAAATTTGTGGCAAAAATTGCTAGTGATTATAACAAACCTAACGGACAAAAAACCGTAACACCTGAAGAAGTTTTAGAGTTTTTGGAACAATTGGATATTCGAAAATTCTATGGTGTAGGTAAGGTAACTGCAGAACGCATGTACCAAAAAGGCATTTTTACAGGAATGGATTTAAAGCAAAAATCCTTAGAATATTTAGAGGATAATTTTGGTAAATCTGGGGCGTATTATTATCACATTGTAAGAGGTATTCATAACAGTGAAGTGAAGCCACACCGCATACGAAAAAGTCTAGCAGCAGAACGTACGTTTAGTGAAAACCTCTCTTCTGAAATTTTTATGTTGGAAAAATTAGAACAGATTGCTCAAGAAGTTTCTAAAAGATTAAACAAAAGCAATGTTGCTGGAAAAACAGTAACTCTAAAAATTAAATACAGTGATTTTACCTTGCAAACTCGCAGTAAAACTTTACCGTACTATATAAGTGATAAAAGTGTGATTTTGGAAACCGCTAAGGATTTGTTGTATCAAGAAGAACTGAACAATTCCGTGCGTCTATTAGGTATTTCTTTATCTAATTTAAATACTGAAAAAAAAGAAAAACCTGTAGTAGATAAATCAGTGAGTGTGCAATTAAAGTTTGGTTTTTGATAACTAAGTGTTAATTAAAAATCGATTTTAGGGATTTTGATTTAACTATTATTAAATTTAGTATGTAAATTACACTTGTTACCTAACCCTTTTAAATAAATAAAATGAAAAACAGCAGAAGAGATTTTTTAGGGATTAGCATAATGCTGGGGCTATCTTCTTTAGTTAATGCTAGTCCTATTAATGGACTAATGAATATTTTTCCAAGTGAGAAAAAATTAAAAATTCTAATTCTTGGTGGAACCAGCTTTTTAGGCCCTCATCAAATTGCATATGCTTTAAAAAGAGGTCATGAAATTTCAATCTTTTCTCGAGGGAAAACTAAACCAAAAATATACTCAGAACTCTTTTCTAAAATAGAGCATTTAATAGGCGACAGGGAAAATAATTTAACCGCTCTTAAAAACCGAAAATGGGATGTGGTAATTGATAATTCAGGTAGAAAAACGAAGTGGACAGAAGATACTGCTAAACTACTAATGGATAATGTGGAGCTGTACATGTACACATCATCCGTAAGTGTGTATTACCCATATTTTGGTGATGATTTTTCTGAAACCAGAAAAGTAGTAACAGAAATGCCAAAAGACGCTGCTGATAACGAAAAGCGCACTTATGAATATGGTATTATGAAAGCTAATTCTGAATTGGCTGCAATACAAACTTTTGGAAAAGACAGAGCCATTATTGTAAGGCCTCATTTAATTGTTGGTCCAGGAGATCCAACAGATCGGTTTCCATATTGGTTGGCGAGAATTGAAAAAGGTGGTGATCTGATAATTCCCGGTGGAACAGATGAAGTGGTACAGTACATTGATGTTAGAGATTTAACAGAATGGATGATACGACTCGCTGAAAATAAGGTGGCGGGTGTTTTTAATGGTGCTGGTCCCGGATTTGCACTTACAACCAATGCTTTTGTTCACGGCATTCATGCAAATTATAATGTTCCTATTAATTACGTACAGATTGATGATGTTAATTTTTTAAGTGAAAATGGTATTATCGGAATACAGCCTTGGGTGATTCAATTACCTAAATATGCTGGCATGTCTAAAGCAGATACTACAAAAGCCATTGCTTCTGGACTGACTTACAGATCGTTATCAGATACTGTAAATGCTACCAAAACTTGGTGGTATTCTGATGCTGTTTCTCAAGAAAGACGCGATAATATTCTTATTGGTGAACGTTCTTTTATGAGAAGAGAAAAAGAAATTTTAGAAAAGTGGAATAAATTTAAATTGAGATAAAATGAACGGGGCATTTGGAAATTTTAGAGATTTAGGTGCGTTGGTAATTTGGACATTTAATTTATTTAAAGTTAAGTTTAAAGATTGTCAAGAAAATAAATATTCCTTTAGAATTGGTTTGGGAATTACTCTTTTATTAGTTTTAATTCTTTTGCTAATAACTTAATTGTTCATTGGTTATAATTTATTCTCTGCGTAATTATCACTTTTGAATACGAAATTCAAAAAGTTCTTAAATGTATCAATCAAAAAAAGACTACACCCGCGTTAGCGATTGCAGCGGCATCCTTTAAAACAAAAACCAGCTTAAAAAAAGCTGGTTTTTGTTTTAAAGATATAGTGGAAAGCGCGACCCCTTGTGGGTAACGCCCAAATAATTATTTTAAAAACTACAGGTTTCAATTTCAGTAACGCGCAATGTGTTTACCATACCCTTGTCTTGAATTGGCATCGCAGCTAAACTCACTAGCATGTCTCCAACATCTAAATAACCCATTTTACAGGCCATGGCGTTTACATCTTCTATAGTTTCATCTGTAGATACAAATTTATCATAGTAAAATGCTTTTACGCCCCACAAAAGATTTAATAAGGTTAGAATTCTTTTATTAGAGGTAAATACTAAAATATGACATGATGGACGCCACGCAGAAATTTGAAATGCCGTATACCCACTATTGGTTAATGTTGAAATGGCTTTTGCATTAATTTCGTTAGCCATAGAAGCCGCATGATAACAAATAGATTTGGTTATGTAGCGGTTGGTACGAATATGCGGTGGCATTTCTGGTACTTTAATAAGTGGTGAGTCCTCTACACTCTTAAGAATATCACTCATCTGTTTGATAACCTGAATAGGATATTTACCTACCGACGTTTCGCCAGAAAGCATTACAGCATCTGCACCATCCATTACTGAATTAGCCACGTCGTTTACCTCTGCCCGTGTTGGTGTAAGACTGGAAATCATGGTCTCCATCATTTGTGTAGCAATTATTACCGGAATTCTAGCCTTTTTGGCTCTTAATACCAATTGCTTTTGAATTAATGGCACCTCTTCTGCAGGAACCTCGACACCTAAATCTCCTCTGGCAACCATAATACCATCACACTGAGTGACAATCTTATCAATATTCTCAACAGCTTCAGGCTTTTCAATTTTGGCTACTATAGGAATCTTGTACGAACTGTGCTCCTTTATTAAATCACGTAATTGCATTAAATCTTCTGCATGACGAACAAAAGATAGAGCTATCCAGTCTACTTCCTGACCGATAGCGAAAATAGCATCCTCAATATCCTTTTCCGTTAGTGCAGGTTGTGAAATTGCCGTATTTGGGAGGTTAACCCCTTTTTTCGATTTTAAAGGTCCTCCTTGAATTACCTTAGCTTTTACTTGTGTTTTCTTATCTGTTGAAACAACTTCAAAAATTAGTTTTCCATCATCCAAAAGAATACGCTCGCCTGGTTTTGCATCTTGAGGAAACTTTTCGTACGTCATGTAAACACGTTCTTTCGTGCCTTCAAAACGCTCACCTGTTTCAAAAATAATTTCGTCTCCTGGCTTTACCTCAACCTCCTCTTTCATTACGCCCACACGCAACTTCGGCCCTTGTAAATCGGCCAAAATAGCTACGTTATATCCAAACTCATCATTTAACTCGCGTATCATTTTAATGCGAGCTTTTACATCTTCATAATCTGCATGCGAAAAGTTTATTCTAAACACATTAGCCCCCTCTTCCATCATTCCCTTTAGTACTTCCTTGGTACTAGTTGCAGGTCCTAATGTTGCTACTATCTTTGTTTTCTTTCTTAATCCCATTAATCAAAAATTAAATTATCCTTAGATTTTAACTTGCTCATGTCTACACTATAGGTCATTGCCACTTGCGGTATTCTAAGAATATTATTTATTATTTGGTTTTTTTTACTATTACTAAACTCGCTATCTATCTTTAAAAAGTAATTAACTTTTCTATATTCTGGAACAAGATTATATGTTCTAATTACTTTGTGGTTATGGCTAAAGAGTGAATCAGAGTTTAATTTAGAGTCTGTTTCTATTTTGCAAATATTAGATATTAGGCTCCAATTTATTAGCTTTTTAGCGTCTTCATATTCAAAAACCGAATACTTGGTAATTCCATTATCAAAATCCAAATCTTCAAATTTTCTAACCAACCTAATATTTAGGAACTTATTTAACATATAGGCCAACCTATAATCTTCAATAGTACAATGCATGGCTATTAAAGAGCAAGACACATCCTCAAAAACATCATCAAGCATAAGTTTGTGTACTGCCATAACCTAACGTTTTAGCGCCGTAAATATAACGCTAAATAAATTTAGAACTAAACGGATTTAATATTTCTTAATATCAAAAGTTAACGCAAACGTTATAGTGATAATTATTATTTCTATAACATTTTAGATATTTTATTCTGAAATGCAAAAAAGGCACGTTTTGATGCTTTCTCCTCAGCCTTCTTTTTAGAGGTTGCTCTCGCCTTTGCTACAACTTTACCATCTAAAGATAATTTTACGGAAAAATGACGAACATCATCATTACCAGTATCTTCATAAACGTTATAGTCAAAAGTTTTCTTTTCTTTTTGACACCACTCAATAAGCAAGCTTTTGTAACTTATAACTTTACCTTCAAGTTGCTCAATATCTACATGTGGAATTATAATACGTTTGTATATGAATTTTTCACATTGCTTATAACCCTTGTCCAAAAAAATTGCACCAACTAGAGCTTCAAATAAATTACCATGAATATTATCTCCAAATTGTCCTGATGGGATTTTGCTCTCTACAAGTTCAATAAGATTTAATTCCTTTCCTAATTCATTAAGGTGTTCTCTACTTACCACCTTAGAGCGCATTTTAGTAAGATAACCTTCGTCTCCACCTGGAACTTCCTGAAACAAATGCAATGCAATTACTGCACTAAGCATAGCATCGCCTAAAAATTCAAGTCGCTCGTAATTAATCGCATTACCCATACTGTCTTTTAAGTTCATTGAGCGATGAGTAAATGCTTTTTTAAACACATCCATATTTTTAGGCTTATAACCTAAAATCTGATGTAATTGCATAAAAAAATTCCCGTTTCGTTTGG
Organism: Jejuia sp. UBA6058; assembly: GCA_002428965.1. Lineage (GTDB taxonomy): Bacteria > Bacteroidota > Bacteroidia > Flavobacteriales > Flavobacteriaceae > Jejuia. The sequence continues at coordinate 396,525 of DIYI01000012.1, forward strand.
AACGGGAATTCAGTATGTTACGAATGACACTCATTCGGAATTTAATCTATTTTCTTGAATAATACACAAGCGTTATGTCCGCCAAATCCAAAGGTATTACTCATTGCAACTTTAACATCTCTTTTTTGAGCCTTGTTAAGCGTTAAATTTAATTCTGGATCTATGTTCTCATCTACAGTTGTATGATTAATTGTAGGAGGAACAATCCCATTTTCTATGGCCAAAATACTAGCAATAGCCTCAATGGCTCCTGCTGCACCCAATAGATGCCCTGTCATAGACTTCGTAGAATTAATATTTATGTTTTTGGCATGATCTCCAAATACTTTGGAGATTGCTTTTAACTCAGCCACATCACCTAATGGTGTTGAAGTTCCATGAGTGTTTATATGATCTACATCTTCAGGATCTAAACCTGCGTTTTCTAAACAGTTTTTCATGACTTCAACTACACCAACGCCTTCTGGATGCGGAGCTGTCATATGATGTGCATCTGAAGATAAACCACCTCCAGCTACTTCAGCATAAATTTTTGCTCCTCTTGCTTTAGCGTGCTCATACTCTTCTAGAATTAGTGCTCCAGCACCCTCACCCAAAACAAATCCATCTCTTGTACCATCAAACGGGCGAGAGGCAGATTCTGGACTTTCATTTCTAGTAGATAAAGCATGCATTGCATTAAAACCACCCATACCAGCAATAGTAACAGCTGCTTCACTACCTCCAGTAACTACAACATCACAATGCCCTAAACGAATCATATTTAAAGCATCAAACATAGCATTTGCCGAAGAAGCACAAGCTGAAACTGTTGTGTAATTAGGCCCCATAAAACCATACTTTATGGAGATGTTTGCAGGTGCTATATCTGCAATCATTTTTGGAATAAAGAACGGGTTAAATCGAGGTGTGCCATCCCCAGCAGCAAAGTTTAAAACCTCTTGCTGAAATGTTTCCAATCCTCCAATACCTGCTCCCCATATTACACCTACACGCAACTTGTTAAGCTCGTCAACGTTTATTTTTGCATCTGCAATCGCTTCGTCGGAAGCTACCATCGCATATTGTGCAAATTTATCCATTTTACGAGCCTCTTTTCTATCAAGAAAATCGGTTGCATTAAAGTTCTTAACCTCGCATGCAAACTTGGTCTTAAACTTTTCAGTATCATAATATGTTATAGGTGCAGCACCGCTTTTACCATTAATAAGACCATCCCAATATTCATCCTTGGTATTGCCTATAGGTGTTAAAGCTCCTAGTCCTGTAACTACAACGCGCTTTATTTCCATAAAAATGTTATGCTTATTTTGCTTCTTCTATATAAGAGATAGCTTGACCAACAGTAGCGATATTTTCTGCTTGGTCATCTGGTATTTGAATATCGAATTCTTTTTCAAATTCCATAATTAATTCCACAGTGTCTAAAGAGTCTGCTCCTAGATCGTTAGTGAAGCTTGCTTCAGCAACAACTTCATTCTCATCTACACCTAACTTATCTACGATAATTGCTTTAACTCTTGATGCAATGTCTGACATAATCTTTTAATTTTAAAGGTTTAATTAGTGCGCAAAAATAAAAAACTTATTTGTAATACAATGTTTTGTAAAAAAAATGTGTTTGTAATTTACAAAAAATTACGCGCAAGTATTTACATTTACCACACTAATTTATTATTAATAATTCGTGTTTTAATGGGAATACTTTTAACACTACAGTCTGTAAAATGAAACGAATTGTAATTTTTGCGTCCGGAAGTGGTACTAATGCTGAAAACTTAATCAGGTTTTTTCACAACAGCGATAATGCCTCTGTTATTCAAGTTTTGTGTAACAATCCTCATGCCAAAGTTTTGGATCGCGCTAAGAATTTAAAAGTTAGTTCTTTGTGTTTTAACAGGGTAGCCTTTTCTAAAACGGATGATGTTCTTAATATTTTAAAAGCTTCCAAACCAGATTTAATTGTTCTAGCAGGCTTTTTATGGAAGTTCCCTGAATTTATTTTAAATGAATTTCCAAACAAAGTGATTAATGTGCACCCTGCGCTACTACCTAAATTTGGTGGTAAAGGCATGTATGGGATGAATGTGCACAAAGCTGTAGTTACTAATAATGAAACCGAAACAGGTATTACCATTCATTATGTAAATGAAAATTATGATGAAGGTGCTATTATTTTCCAAGCGAAATGTGATGTGGATTCAAATGATTCTGCCGAAGATGTTGCGGCAAAAATACATGAATTAGAGATGGAGTATTTTCCGAAAGTTATTGCTCAATTGTTAAATGAGTAAAAAGAAAAAGAAATATTACACAGTTTGGAAGGGCCATAAAACTGGTGTTTTTGAATCTTGGAACGATTGTAAGGCACAAATAAAAGATTTTCAAGGAGCACAATACAAATCCTTTTCTACGTTTGAAGCCGCTAAAAAAGCTCTAAAAGGCAACTACAAAGATTATATTGGTAAAACCAAAAAATTCACTTCTGAGCTTTCTGAAGCTCAATTAAAAAAAATAGGCAAGCCTAATTATAATTCTATTGCTGTAGATGCAGCATCATCTGGAAATCCAGGAAAAATGGAATATCGTGGGGTTGATACAAAATCCAAAAAGCAACTCTTTATTCAAGGGCCCTTTGAAGAAGGCACAAATAATATAGGTGAATTTTTGGCCATAGTACATGCATTGGCTTTACTTAAAAAGAAAAATAGCAATCGTATTATATACACCGATTCGAAAACAGCGATGAGTTGGGTTCGAAAAAAAAAATGCAATACGAAGTTGGAAAGAAATAGTAGAAATAAGCCAGTATTTGATTTGGTTGATCGTGCCATTGAATGGTTAAAAAGTAATAACTTCAATACTGTAATTGTAAAATGGGAAACTAAAGCTTGGGGTGAAATTCCTGCTGATTTTGGCAGAAAGTAATTCCGTTGAATGTAATCAAAAATTATTGTCCTCAAAGCACATAAATACTGTATATTTGCAAAAAAAATCAGGGTCTCTTTATGAGTAAATTGGTAATTGTCGGAACGGTAGCCTTTGACGCTATTGAAACTCCGTTTGGTAAGACCGACAAAATTTTGGGTGGAGCAGCCACTTTTATTGGGCTTTCGGCTTCACATTTTAATGTTGACGCATCTTTAGTGTCAGTTGTTGGAGGAGATTTCCCTCAAGACTATCTTGATCTGCTAGCCAATAAAAATTTAAACATTTCTGGAATTGAAATTATAAAAGAAGGAAAAACTTTTTTCTGGAGCGGGCGCTATCACAACGATATGAATTCGCGCGATACTCTAGTTACCGAATTGAATACTCTAGCTGATTTTCAACCTAAGGTACCAGAAGGTTATACTGATGCCGATGTCGTAATGTTAGGAAACTTGCATCCTATCGTCCAAAGCAGTGTTTTAGATCAAATGACCGTTAAACCAAAATTGGTGATTTTAGATACAATGAATTTTTGGATGGATTCGGCCTTAGAAGATTTACATAATGTGATAAAACGTGTAGATGTTATCACTATAAACGATGAGGAAGCTAGACAATTAACTGGCGAATATTCGCTGGTAGTTGCTGCCAGAAAAATTTATGAAATGGGACCTAAATATGTGGTCATTAAAAAAGGTGAACATGGTGCTTTGCTGTTTCATGAAGACAGCGTGTTTTATGCTCCAGCACTTCCTTTAGAAGAAGTGTTTGATCCTACAGGAGCAGGAGACACCTTTGCCGGTGGATTTGCTGGATATTTAACCAAAACCCAAGACATTTCATTTGAAAACATGAAGAATGCTGTGATATATGGTTCTACATTAGCATCATTTTGTGTGGAGAAATTTGGAACAGAACGTATGATTGATTTATCAAGTGAAGAAGTTCATAAAAGGTTGACGCAGTTTAAACAATTAACTCAGTTTGAAATAGAATTAGAATAATCCAACGCGCTCAAAATAGAGCGCGTTTTAATTTTAACATCATACTAGTGTAGTGCTAGTTTTATATTTTATTATTTCCGTACGTCTAACTACAGAATGTTAGGGGCGAAAAAAAATTAAAAATGAGTGATAATTTAAAACACGAATGTGGTATAGCCGTTATTAGACTTCTAAAACCACTAGAGTATTACAAAGAAAAATATGGCACTGCTTTTTATGGGGTAAACAAAATGTACCTCATGATGGAAAAGCAACATAACCGTGGGCAAGATGGCGCTGGTTTTGCTAGTATTAAATTAGACACCAAACCTGGTGAGCGCTATATAAGTAGAATACGTTCCGTTAAACAGCAACCAATCCAAGATATCTTTGATCAGATCAATGATCGCATTAATACTGAGTTTAAAAATCATCCTGAATATAACAATGATGTAGCGGCTCAAAAAAAGAATATTCCATACATAGGTGAATTATTATTAGGGCATGTGCGTTACGGTACTTTCGGTAAAAATAGTGTAGAAAGTGTGCATCCGTTTTTAAGACAAAATAACTGGATGCATCGTAACCTAATAATGGCAGGTAACTTTAATATGACCAATGTTAAAGAGCTGTTTCAAAATCTTATTGAACTAGGTCAGCATCCAAAGGAATATACTGATACTATTACCATAATGGAAAAAATAGGACATTTCCTTGATGATGCGGTTAGTAAAATATATAAAGACCTAAAGAAAGAAGGCTACAATAAGCAAAATGCATCTCCGCAAATTGCTAAAAGACTTAAAGTTTCTAAAATTTTAAGACGTGCTGCAAAAAACTGGGACGGAGGTTACGCCATGGCTGGTTTAATTGGTCATGGAGATTCTTTTGTATTGAGAGACCCCGCAGGTATCAGACCTTGCTATTATTATTCTGATGATGAAGTAATAGTTGTAGCGTCTGAACGCCCTGTTATTCAAACAGTTTTTAATGTAGAATTTGAAGATGTTCATGAATTACCTCCTGGGCACGCGATTATTACTAAAAAATCTGGAGAGTATTCAATTAAGCAAATATTAGAACCTCTTGAAAGAAAAGCTTGTTCTTTTGAACGTATTTATTTTTCTAGAGGAAGTGATGCAGAAATTTATCAAGAACGAAAAATGCTTGGTAAATTATTAATGCCAAAGGTTCTTGAAGCTATTGATGGTGATTTGAAAAACTCCGTATTCTCCTATATTCCAAATACTGCTGAGACTTCCTTCTTTGGAATGATCGAAACCGCAGAAAACGAACTTAATAAAACGAAGACCTCTTATATATTAAAAGGCCAACGAAATATTTCTGCTGCAAAAGTTACGGAAATTTTATCTGAACGTATAAGAGTTGAAAAAATAGCTATTAAAGATGTGAAACTACGAACTTTCATAACAGAGGATAGTAGTAGAGATGATTTAGTGGCGCACGTTTATGACATTACTTATGGTGTTATTAAACCAAATGATAACTTGGTAATAATAGATGATAGTATCGTTAGGGGAACTACGCTTAAAAAGAGTATTTTAAAAATGCTTGATCGTCTAAGTCCTAAAAGAATTGTTGTGGTTTCCTCTGCTCCGCAAATTAGATACCCCGATTGTTATGGAATTGACATGGCTAGGTTAGAAGACTTGGTAGCTTTTAGAGCAGCGCTAGAATTGTTAAAGGATAAAAACCAGTATGATATAGTAGAGGACGTGTATAACAAGTGTAAATCTCAAGAAGATTTTGAAGATAAAAACGTGCAGAATTACGTTAAAGAAATATACGATCCTTTTACGGATGAAGAGATATCAGAAAAAATATCCGAACTCTTAAGTGACGAGACAATCAAGGCAGAAGTAAAAATTCTTTTTCAGCCAGTGGAAAACCTACATAAAGCCTGTCCTGACAACTTAGGAGACTGGTATTTTACAGGAAATTACCCAACTGATGGAGGAAATAGGGTTGTAAACAGGGCATTTATCAACTTTTATGAAGGCAATAAAGAAAGAGCGTATTAATTGGTAATTTCGTAATTTTATTACGGTTAAACCGTAAAATTTGTATTTCATCCGAAAAAAACGCATTTTAACTAATAAATATTCTCATTATTCAAAATACGCATAAATTGGTCTCACCATAACATAAGTAGGTTAAGTTCATGGTAGATTTGGGGCAAAAAAAGGTGAACGACTGTTCGCCTTTTTTTATTTTCTACAAGCACTAAATACTCCAAATTCGTCACTACCACAATATCTTTGTTGTTTGTATTTACTGTTCGTCCTTATTTTTTAGCCTTATCCCTTTTAAGCCAATATATAAGCAGTTCAGCCAAAATATTTCATCAAACTTTAATACCAATATATCTTTGGACTCACCATAACATAAGTAGGTTAAGTTTATGGTAGATTTGGGGCAAAAAGGTGAACATCTCGTTCACCTTTTTCATTTTAATTTTAGAACATAAAAAAAGCTCGTTAACACGAGCTTTTACATATAATTATTTTGTTTTTGTTACTTCGCTTCGGCGTAACGTTTCTCTACCTCATTCCAATTAATTACACTAAAGAATGCTTTAATATAATCTGGCCGACGGTTTTGATAATTTAGATAATATGCATGCTCCCAAACATCAATACCTAAAATCGGAGTTCCTCCACATCCAATACCTGGCATTAATGGGTTGTCTTGGTTTGCCGTAGAACATATTTCCAACGCTCCGTCTTCTTTAACACATAACCAAGCCCAACCAGATCCAAAACGAGTTGCAGCAGCGGCACTAAACGCTTCAATAAACTCATCTTTCGAACCAAATGTAGACTCTATTGCATCTTTAAGCTCTCCCGACAAATAACCTCTGTCTTCAGGGTTCATAACTGTCCAAAATAAACAATGGTTATAAAAACCACCTCCGTTATTTCTAACAGCACCGTTATCCAAATCTAAACTCGTTAAAATATCTTCAATAGACTTTCCTTCTAAACCTGTTCCTGCTATTGCAGCGTTTAATTTAGTGGTGTATCCGTTGTGATGCTTTGTATGATGTATTTCCATGGTACGTGCATCCATATGTGGTTCTAATGCATCGTACGCATATCCTAATTCTGGTAATTCAAAAGCCATAATTGTATTTGTTTAAAATATTAATTTTTTATCTCAACAAATTTATACATAATAGGATTCAATTAAAAATAATAAATTGTTATCAACTCATTGAGACTTTTTATCTTGTCTACAAATTAAATCTATGCAATCAAACTCTAGTTTTGTAATATATAGTGCATCTGCTGGAAGTGGTAAAACCTACACTTTGGTAAAATCGTATTTAAAAATTATACTAGAACCTAAAAACCATGATATTTTTAAACGTATTCTGGCATTAACTTTTACCAATAAAGCGGTTGCCGAAATGAAAGATCGTATTATTGAAACGCTAACCGTCTTTTCAAATGCTTCTATTTTAAACTCCCCGGAAAACACTATGTTTATCTCACTTTGCGAAGAATTAAATGTTCCCCCTGAAGTACTTCATAAAACCTCAAAATCAGTTCTTGAAAATATAATGCATAACTATGCTTCTTTTGATGTATCTACTATTGATGGCTTTACGCATAGAATAATACGAACGTTTGCCTACGACCTAAAATTGCCAATGAATTTTGAAGTTGAGCTGGATCAGAATATTTTATTAAATGAAGCAGTAGACAGTTTAATAAACAAAGCTGGAACGAACAATGAACTGACCAAAATTTTAGTTGATTTTGCAATTGAAAAGGCAGATGATGATAAAAGCTGGGATATTGCGCTGGACTTTAACAAGATTGCCAAAACTTTGGTTAACGAAAATCACATTCCTTTTTTAGAAGCATTGAAACATAAAACAATAGAAGATTTCAAAGAATTAAAAACTCATTTATTAAAAGAGATCAATTCTATTGAGTATTCTATAACTTCCGCCGCTGACCAGATATTGGAATTGATTGAAAGCCCTGGTATTCTGTTTGAAGACTTCTCGGGTGGATACCTTCCCAAACACTTTAGAAAACTATCAAATAGTAATTTTAATATAAACTTTGGGGCTAAGTGGCAAGAAAACTTGGAAACTAAAACTCTGTACCCCAAAAAAGTAACGTCTGAAATAGCTTACAAAATAGAGCAAATGCAGCCTGAAATAGCAGTAACATTTAACAAAACAAAATCTGCTTTTTTTCACCGTAAATTTTTAAAAGCTATCATAAAAAACATTACTCCTCTTTCAGTTTTAAGTGCCATTAGTAATCAACTGGATATTCTAAAAGAAGATCAAAATAAGCTATTAATTTCTGAATTTAATACCATTATAAGTCGGCAAATTAAAAATCAACCAACTCCTTTTATATATGAGCGTATTGGAGAAAAATTTAAACATTATTTTATTGATGAATTTCAGGATACTTCAGTAAAACAATGGGAAAACTTAATGCCATTAATTGATAATACTTTAGCTTCTGAATATGGCAGTACAATGCTTGTTGGTGATGCAAAACAAGCCATATACCGCTGGCGTGGTGGTAAAGCTGAACAATTTATGGGCTTGTACAATAAAAAAAGTACCCCCTTTAACGCATTGCAGCAGATTGGTAATTTAACCACTAATTACAGAAGTGCTAAAGCTATAGTTAATTTTAATAATGGCCTGTTTGAATTTATTGCCAAAAACGTACTTCAAAACCCAGATTACATTGGGCTTTATAAAAACGCCGCTCAAGGTTTGAATAGTGTTCATGAAGGTTTAGTCTCCACCACCTTTTTGGATATCACAAAAGAAGACGATCGAGATACCCTTTTTGCCAAAGAAGTTATGAGATCAATTGAAAAATGTATAGCTTCAGGATATACATATGGAGATATTACGGTTTTGGTAAGAAAAAAAAAGGAAGGTATTGCCGTTGCAAATGTTTTAAACGAACATGAAATCCCCATTATTTCATCCGAAACTTTATTACTGGTAAATTCTCCAGAAGTTATATTCATCAATAATTTTTTAAAACTATTACTTTATCCAGAAAATAACGAAATTAAAATAGAAATACTCAACTATCTATCTCAACATTTATCTATTCAAGATAAGCATGAATTTTTTATCAAAACCATTAATTTACCTGTTCATAAATTATTCATTTGGCTTAAAGGTTATGACATATTCGTAAACGAAAACCTTCTGCAATTACCCCTTTTTGATTTAGTAGAAACCCTAATAAGAAATTTTAATTTAGCGTTAAGCTCAAACGCCTACATACAATACTATCTTGATGTTGTTTTGGATTTTTATAGTAGAAACGGAACGGATGTTGCTGAGTTCTTAGAGTATTTTGACAAGAAAAAGGATAACCTTAGTATTATTGCGCCCAAAGGACAAAATGCCGTTCAGGTTATGACCATACACAAATCTAAAGGGCTTGAATTTCCAGTAGTAATTTTTCCTTATGCCGATTTAGACCTGTATAAAGAAATTGAGCCTAAAGAATGGTTTGCTTTGGATAAAGTAAAATATAAAGATTTCTCTTATGCTTTGCTAAATTTTAATAATGACTTTATTCATTTTGGCGAAGAGGGTTTACGTTTATATAATAAGCATAAAGCTGAACAACGCTTAGATAATATAAATCTGCTTTACGTTGCGTTAACACGACCTAAAGAGCAACTATATATTATCTCCAAAAACAATAATAAATCTGAAGAACACAAGAGCTATTCTGATATATTAATAAATTATATAAGAGACATTGATCAATGGGATTACAATAAAACAGAATGCCTATTTGGACATGCAAAAACCAGTTCTGAAAAGAACGAAGCAAGAAACAATGTAGGTTGGCAAGAAAAATTTATTTCAACTTCCAAAGAAGCATTAAATATTAAGGTAATTACAAAATCTGGTTTGCTATGGGACACTGACCAGAATAAGGCCATTGAAAAGGGCAATTTACTTCATGATATCATGGCAAAAATTATTACTTCTAATGATGTAGAAGATGTTTTGCAATTGTATACTCAAAATAACATTATTAATTCTTCTCAAAGAAATAGTCTAGGAGAATTAATTTTCCAAATAATAAACAACACGAAACTTGCAGAATATTTTAGTTCCGACTATAAAATTCTCAATGAGAAAGACATACTGACTAAAACAGGAGAAACTATAAGACCAGATCGACTCGTTTTAAACGAAAAAAATAATGAAGCTGTTATAATTGATTATAAAACTGGTGAAGAAAAGAAAATGCACGAGATTCAAATAGATAAATATGCCAGAACAATCCAAGAAATGGGTTATGCAATAAAGAACAAAATGCTTGTCTATATTAATAACAGAATCTATGTAAAAGTTGTATAGTACAGCTACTCACTCTTGACACCAGTTTTATTCAAAAAATTAGACGAAATCTTTGTGAAATACCAATGAATAAAGGTTGTCTGCAATTTTTTTATATATTTGTCTTTGTTAATAAAATTTAACAACTTACTTTTGTTTACAATTAACACGTAAAAATTAAACTTTTGAATATGAAAAATCTTAGCCGATTATTGTTCGTTATGTTGTTTGTTATTAGTTACAGCAATGTTAATGCGCAAGACAAAAACAACCCATGGCAAATTACCATAGGAGTAAATGCCGTTGATGCATATCCTTCTGGTGATGGCCTATTAACAACTGGTGGAACTGCAAGCGAAACTATTTTTGATGAATTTGTTAATGCTGAAGACCATTTTAACATTTTGCCTTCCTTATCTACAATTTCTGTTTCAAAATATATTGGAGATGGGTTCTCATTCGGAATTGCTGGTTCGTTGAATAAAATTGACAAGTGGGGAGATGTCCCAGCATCTTCGCCTGATCAAACAAGCGGCGTTGAAGACCTTTCATACTACGGTCTCGATGGTATTATTAAATATGGCATTGGTGAAGCTTTAGAGTGGAAAACTTTTGATCCATTTGTCGGTATCGGTGGTGGTTACACTTGGATTGATGAAATAGGAGCTGGTACACTAAATGGTACTCTTGGTTTCAATGTTTGGTTTACTGAAAACATTGGTCTTACAGTTCAGACATCATTCAAAAATGCATTCGAAGATTATTTAGATACTCATTTCCAACATTCTGCAGGTCTTTCTATTAAGTTCGGTGGTACTGACACTGATGGTGATGGTATTTACGATAAAGATGACGCTTGTCCAGATGTTGCTGGTTTAGAAGCGTTCAATGGTTGTCCTGATACTGACAGCGATGGAATTGAAGATAGCAAAGATGATTGTCCTAACGAAGCAGGTCCAGCCGAATTAAATGGATGTCCTGACGGAGATGGTGATGGCGTTGTGGATAAAGACGATAAGTGTCCTACAGTTGCTGGTTTAAAAGCTTTAGACGGTTGTCCTGATGCTGATGGTGACGGTGTTACTGATGGAGACGATAAGTGTCCTAACGAAGCAGGTCCAGCGGAAAACGGTGGTTGCCCTTGGCCAGATACTGATGGTGATGGTGTTTTAGACAAAGACGATAAATGTCCAGATGTTGCTGGTACAGTAGCAAATAGTGGTTGTCCAGAAGTAACCGAAGAAGTTCAAGCCACTTTAAATGAATATGCTAAAACTATTTTGTTTGATACTGGTAAGTCTACTATTAAATCACAGTCTGAAGAAGTATTGAAAGATATTATCAAAATCTTAAAAGAATACCCTACAGCTAAATTTACTGTTGAAGGTCATACTGATAGCGTTGGTAGTGAAAAATTAAACCAAAGATTATCTGATTCTAGAGCAAATTCTGTGAAAGAATACTTAGTAACTAATGGTATTGATGCATTTAGACTATCTGCTCTTGGATATGGAGAGTCTAAGCCTATTGATACTAATAAAACAAGAAAAGGTAGAGCAAATAACAGACGTGTAGAAATTAATTTAGCTAAATAATAGCTAGAATAATTTTTAAATAAAATAAGTAAAAAGCGCTTCGGGATTTCCGAAGCGTTTTTTATTTTTATGAATGTATGACCTCTTTCCTTTTTGATGCCTTAAAAGACCTAGAACAAAATTATAGCGATATTTCTAAGCTTACGTTTATTCTTCCAAGTAAACGAGCAGGACTGTTCTTAAAACACGAAATTCAAAAAATATCTCAACGGACTATTTTTGCACCAGAAATACTAAGTATAGAAGAATTTGTAGAAGAGTTATCACAACTACAAAGTATATCAAATTCAGATTTACTCTTTGAATTTTATAGTATTTATCAAAAAATTACTCCTAAAGAAGAACAAGATACTTTCGATTCTTTTGCTAAATGGGGACAAGTACTCTTACAAGACTTTAATGAAATAGATCGCTATCTAATACCTCAGAAACAAATATTTGATTATTTAAGCGCCATTCAAAACATAAATCATTGGTCATCAGAAAATAATCAAACAGAATTCATTAAAAAATATCTTCTATTCTGGAATAAGCTTTCTACTTATTATGACGATTTTGTTACTTCTTTGATCAATAAAAATATCGGATACCAAGGATTAATTTATAGAGAAGCGGTAGAAAATATTGAATCCTTTATCCAAAATACAAAAGATACATTTTACATTTTTATAGGTTTTAATGCGCTAAATACTGCAGAAGAAACCATAATACAAGAATTATTACAAAACGAACTAGCACTAATATACTGGGATATTGATGAAATATTTATCAATAATCCTAAACATGACGCCGCTCTATTTACAAGGCAACACAAAAACAATTGGCCCTATTTTAAAAAACATTCATTTAAATGGGTTACTAATAACTATTCAAAACCTAAAAATATATCAGTTGTAGGAATACCGAAAAATGTAGGTCAAGCAAAATACATAGGAGAATTGTTGCTTCAAGTTCAAGAAGATAATACTTCACTTAAGCAGACAGCAATTGTGTTAAGCGATGAGGATTTATTGTTACCCGTTTTAAATTCAATTCCCAATAGTGTTGGGTCGATCAATATAACTATGGGGTTCCCATTAAAATCTATGCCCTTAGCTTCTCTTTTTGAAAGGCTATTTAAGATCCATAAAGTTTCTGGAAATAGTTTTTACTATAAAGATATTGTCTCAGTGCTAACACATCAATTTATAAGACCTTTATTGATAGTAGATAAACATGATTTTGGCATCGAGATTACTCAATATATTAATAAAAACAACATAGTATATCTTAATACCAATACGCTTGTTGAAATTGCTCCGAAGACAGAATCTCTCCTCAAACTTTTATTTGCTGATTGGAAAAGCTCCATCGAAAAAGTGCTATCTAATTGTTCAGAGCTCATTTTTAAAATAAAAGCTCATTTAGATGAGGATAAAACTGGAAACAAACTGTCTTTAGAATATTTATATAGGTTTCACATTTTATTCAATGAAATTTCACGATTAAACGCAGAATATAAGCACATCGCAGATATATCTTCATTACACACCGTTTATAAAGAGTTGTTACGTACAGAAACATTAGATTTTCAGGGAGAACCTTTAGAAGGCCTCCAAATTATGGGCATGTTAGAATCTCGTGTATTAGATTTTGAGACTGTTATTATATCATCTGTTAATGAGGGTATTTTACCAGCAGGTAAAACCAATAATTCCTTTATTCCTTTTGATGTAAAATTAGAAAACAAACTTCCAACCTATAAGGAAAAAGATGCTGTATACACTTATCATTTCTACAGGTTACTTCAACGAGCTAAAAATGTGTTTATACTTTATAACACAGAGGCAGATGCTCTTCTTGGTGGAGAAAAAAGTAGATTTATTGCACAGTTACAGTTAGAAAATATTCACAGTATTAATCATCAAATAATTGCTCCAAAAGTTCCTAAAATTGAAAAAAAGATAAATATTGTAGAGAAAACAAACACATTAGTACAAGATATTTTTACAGTTGCAAAAAAAGGGTTTTCTCCATCATCTTTAACTAATTATATAAGAAACCCCATCGACTTTTATTATCAAAAAATTCTGAAAATAAAGGAATTTGAAGATGTTGAGGAAACTGTAGCCGTAAACACATTAGGAACGGTAGTACACAATACCTTAGAGGATCTCTACAAACCTTTTATAAACACATTTATAACTACTGAAATTATAAAAGGTTTGATTAAAAAAGTTGAAGGCCGTGTTACGCATCACTTTAAAATGGAATATAAAGATGGTGATATTTCAAAGGGAAAAAACCTTATTGTTTATGAAATTGCCAAACGATACGTCCTTAATTTTCTTGATAAGGAAATTGCTGATTTAAATGGGGGAAATACCATAAAAATACTTCAGATAGAAACTACTAGCACTATTGAAATTGAAATTCCAACTCTTGAATTTCCAATAAAGCTAACTGGAAAAGTAGATAGAGTAGATGCATATAATGGCGTTACTAGAATAATAGATTATAAAACAGGGAACGTTCAGCAGACACAAGTTGAAATTGTTGATTGGGAGGATATCACAACCGATTATAAAAAATATAGCAAGAGTTTTCAAGTACTTATGTATGCGTACCTTATCTATCACTCTAAACAGATTAACTTACCTATTGAAGCTGGAATCATTTCGTTTAAAAACTTAAGTTCAGGGTTTTTAAAATTTGGACAAAAAGTAAGTGAGAGAGGTAGAAAAAAAGACACCTTAATAACACAAGAAACTCTAGAAAGGTTTGAATTTGAATTGAAACAACTTATTTCAGAGATTTGTAATCCCGAAATCCCCTTTATTGAAAAAGAAGTTTAGTATGACAATTAAAAAGAACATTGTACTTGAAGGACAGTATAACAAACCTATCTTAACAGATGTATTTTACAATGAAAATACTAAACCAAAACCTATTGTAGTTTTTTGCCATGGATACAAAGGTTTTAAAGATTGGGGTCCCTGGGATTTAATGGCTGAGGCTTTTGCTACTCAAGGCTATTTTTTTGTAAAATTCAATTTTTCACATAATGGTGGAACAGTTGAGCAACCAATTGATTTTCCAGATTTGGAAGCTTTTGGAAATAATAATTACACCAAAGAGCTTGATGATTTGCAAACTGTAGTTGATTGGATTTCTGAAAATAAATCATATTCAGAAGACGCAGATAATGGTAATATTACTTTAATTGGCCATAGCCGAGGAGGTGGTATTGTAACTATTAAAGCCGAGGAAGATGAGAGAATTACAAAAGTCATCTCATTAGCGGGTGTTTGCGATTATGGAAAAAGAACAGCTACAGTAGGGGATTTAGAACAGTGGCAAGAAGATGGTGTAAAGTATGTTGTAAACGGCCGTACAAAACAAAATATGCCTCATTATTATCAATTTTATGAAGATTTCATTCAAAATGAAAAACGCTTAACGATAAAACGGGCAGTTTCTAATCTTAAAATTCCGTATTTGATTATTCATGGTGATAATGACACCAGTGTTTCAATAGATGAAGCATATAATCTTCATAATTGGAATTCTAAGAGTCAATTGGAAATCATTGAAGGGGCAGATCATGTATTTAACACTAAACATCCATGGGATATTGATAAAATGTCTCAGGAATTAAATAGTGCTATCAATTTGATTATAAAGTTTGTCAACAAATAAAAAAGGCTATCAACTTATTTTGATAACCTTTTAACTGTGGAGAAGATCGGGCTCGAACCGACGACCTCTTGACTGCCAGTCAAGCGCTCTAGCCAACTGAGCTACATCCCCTTTTCTAGTGTTCACATACTTTTACAGGTAAAACTGAGCAAATGTATGCATTTAACAGCAAAAAAACCACTGCTAAAAAATCACCTCTACTTGTTTAATTTATTTGTTGGACTTATTTTTAGAACAAAAAACATTAAAGCGTCTTTTTAGGTTTATAAATAATTCGCGTAAAGTCAATATTACTATTTCTGAGTACTGGCTTATATATAAACGACATGAAAAATTTAATTTTTAGTATAGTTTGTCTGCTTTTTGGATGCAGTCAAACAGCTAACGGTCAAATAGGTGAGGGTCATATAGAGGAGAAAAAGTTTGTCATTGAGTCCAACATTTTAAACGAAAAGCGTACATGTCTTATAAATCTTCCTGATTCATATAACGATCCTTCTAAAACGGAGGAAAAGTATCCAGTTATTATTTTATTAGATGGATACACCTTCTTTAAAACTGCCATTGGAGTAGTACATTTTATGAGTTCAGATAGAAACCGAAATTATTTAATGCCTAAAAGTATCATTGTGGCTATTGAAAATGTCGACCGTGAACGAGATTTTACAGTAACTAAACTAAAAACAAGACGCCCCAATACTATGGGTGGAGGAAAAATGTTTTTAGATTTTATCCAAAAAGAATTGGTGCCGTTTCTTGATGAAAACTACAGAACAGAACCGACAAGAACATTAATAGGACTCTCATTAGGAGGGCTTCTTACATTAAATTCTTATATGGATGAAAACAACATATTCGATGCATTTATTTCCATAGATCCAAGTATTTGGTGGAATGAAGAAATAATGAAAAGTAAAGTTGAATCTATAACTCCAAAATCATTAGATAAGAAGATGTATATCGCTACTGCAAATCAAGGTGAGGTCAATTATGAAAGAAACAAAAAAAGACATGACTTGTTTTATGAGATGTTAAAAAAGGAGTTTGACACTCAACTAAATATCAAAATTTAATATTTTGACGAAGAAAATCATAGTTCAATCCCATTAATAGCAATATATGAAGGACTGAGATATCTTCATGAAAATGACTAAAAAACATTTTCTGTAACAATTATCGAGGATAAAACGACAATGAATTGTTCATTTAGAAACAAGACTCTTACTATTTCAACCCGCTCAAAACCAATACAGGAATGGAACTATGGAAGTCTTTCTTTAAAATAGTGTTCTTTTCCCATTTTTTCGCAAAAAAACCTCTTTTACGTCTCACTACGCATAACATGTCTGGATTGTGCGACTGAAAATGCTCTAAAACTCCTTGAAAGGTAGTGGCATTCTCTGTTTCAGTAGTATTTCTAATAATCGAACTTAAATCTGCATCAACATTAAAATCACCATCCTTATGATAAGGTGTTTTTACCAATAACAAGTCAATTACAGCTCTAAACTTATCTTTTATGTCATTAAGGGGGTGTAGTACGTTGTCTTTTTTAATAATGGCAGATTTAATAGCCATTAAAATGGTTGATGGTGCAGAAAACTTATACCCTTCAGGAACTATCAAAGCAGGCACATCCATTTGTTTAACGATTCTTCCAGAAGTCTTACCAAGATAAACTTCATCTTTTATAGAGTTAGTACGTGGTTCTATCAACACTAAATCAACATCGGCAGCTTTACAAGCCAATTCTAAAGTGTCAATTAAGTCACCCTTTAACGTTTTTACAATAACGTCAACGCTTTTAGTATCAACTTTTGAAACTAAATCATTTAAAAAAGCCAAACTTTCACGTTCAATGATTGGCTCTACTTTTATCATTGTACCAGCCTTTGTAAATACGTTGTACACTTGCACTAAAAACACTTTAGCGCTAAAGTTTTCGGCAAAATCTATGGCATATTGTAAATGACTTACAGCATTTTTTGAGGAGCCAACAGGAACAAGAATATTTTTCATGACCTAAAAGTTTAATCTTAAATTTACGATAAATTTCGAGGCAAAAGTAAAACAATTTCATGATACGCAGAGCAACAGGGGTAGATGTCACCAATATTTTGGAAATTACCAAGGCATGTGCAAGACATATGATAAATCAAAACATATTTCAGTGGAACGAGTTTTATCCAAATGCCCAAGCTTTTTTAAAAGATATAGAACGCAATGAATGTTATGTTTTAGAAATCGAAAACCGTATTATTGGGTGTATTACTATTTCTACTTTTATGGACGACGAGTATATGCCAATAAAATGGTTAACGCCAAATGAGAATAATATTTACATCCATCGGTTAGCAGTACATCCAAATTATCAAGGAAAAGGATATGCGCAACAGTTGTTAACTTATGCAGAGCAATATGTAAAGGAATATGGTTTTATATCCCTAAGATTAGACACCTTTTCGCAAAACAAAAGAAACCAAAAGTTTTACGAACTTCGCGGTTATAAAAAATTAGGTGATATTTATTTCCCCAAACAAAGTGAGTATCCCTTTCATTGCTATGAATTAGTGCTTTGAGTTCAAACATCAGCCTAAAATATATTAACAAATTGGCTATTCCAGCGCTTATCTCTGGAATATCGGAACCCATTTTATCTATAACGGATACTGCCATTGTTGGAAATGTTGACGTCAACCCCGTTGAATCTTTGGCAGCCGTTGGTATTGTTGGTACATTTCTCTCTATGCTCATTTGGGTTTTAGGGCAAACACGAAGTGCTATTTCAGCCATAGTATCTCAATATTTAGGGGGAAATAATTTAGACGCTGTAAAAAACTTACCCGCACAAGCCATTTTTATTATTACTTCTTTAAGCACCTTCATTATCGCTGCCACTTACCCTTTTGCATCCGCAATCTTCAAACTGTATAATGCATCCAACTTAATTTTAGATTACAGTGTGCTCTATTATAAAATAAGGGTTTTTGGTTTCCCGTTTACGCTGTTTACAATTGCAGTTTTTGGCACCTTTAGAGGTTTGCAAAACACCTATCACCCAATGCTAATCGCAATTATCGGTGCTTTAGCAAACATTATTCTAGATGTAATTTTGGTATATGGCACTTCTGGTTATTTAGAACCCATGAATATTGAAGGTGCCGCGTATGCAAGTGTAATAGCACAAGTATTAATGGCACTTTTGTCGGCCTATTACCTGTTAAAAAAGACCTCTATTCCTCTCTTACCAAAATTTCCATTCAATCGAGAAATAGAACGTTTCCTAATAATGATTTTAAATCTTTTTATAAGAACGTTAGCCCTAAATATCACCTTATATTTTGCTACAAGATTTGCCACAGGATATGGCAAAAACTATATAGCAGCATATACCATTGCTATTAATTTATGGTTTCTAGGAGCTTTTATGATTGATGGGTACGCGGGAGCTGGAAACATCATGTCTGGTAAATTATTTGGTGCTAAAAACTACAAAGATTTGGTGGCTTTAAACATCAAATTGATAAAAATTGGGTTGGTAGTAGGTGTAATTCTAGCTATTGTCGGTTTTATAATTTATAAACCTATTGGATTACTTTTTACTAAAGAACCAGAAGTTCTAGAGCGTTTTTATGACGTATTTTGGATTGTTCTCATCATGCAACCTATTTGTTCTATAGCCTTTATTTTCGATGGCATTTTTAAAGGTTTGGGTAAGATGAAAACTTTAAGAAATGTACTTCTCGCATCTACATTTTTAGTATTCCTTCCTATACTTCATGGTTTAGACTATTTAAGTCTAGAACTAAAAGGTATTTTCATTGCGCTCACTTTTTGGATGATTGCGCGAGCATTACCCCTTCTTATCATTTTTAGAAAACAATTCATCCCACTAGTAAAAAACAACTAAATTTATGCTATGGTTCTTTTTCTAATACAACAAACCCCAGATATTGAAGAAAAAATAAATAATGCACCCGATAGTGGTTACGAAATTGGGGTGTTCATAGGTTCCATGATTCCTTTTGTTGTATTGGTTATTATCGCCTACATGCTCTATTACTACAGCAAAAAACGACATAAGGACAACTAAAATCTCATATTTTGTAAATAAAAAGGGAATCAAGTAGTATATTTGCCAACCAATATTTTAGAGATGAGCAACATACGACTTACCAAAAAGTTTTCATTCGAAACGGGTCATGCACTTTATGGTTATGATGGCAAGTGCAAGAACTTACATGGTCATAGTTACAAACTTCATGTTACGGTAATTGGTAAACCTATTTCAGATGCTACCAACCCCAAATATGGTATGGTGGTAGATTTTGGTGATCTAAAGAAAATTGTAAAAGAATATATTGAAGATGTTTTCGACCATACAATGGTATTCAATAAAAACACACCTCATAGCGAACTTGCCCGTATTTTAAAAGAGCAAGGGCATGATATTATTGAGGTAGATTATCAACCAACCAGTGAAATGATGGTCATCCATTTTGCTGAAATTATCAAAGCACACCTGCCAAAAAACGTAAAACTACATTCTTTAAAACTTTACGAAACAGCCACTAGTTATGCAGAGTGGTTTGCTTCAGATCAGGATTAAGTATTTGGGCTCTACCACAAGGGTCGGGCTTTCACGAGTCGCTCTCGAAAGAGGAGCTCCAACAATCGCTCAATCCCTAGCGCAGATCTGTCCTTTAAAATTCTACTCGAAATATATATTCAGAAAGTCGAAGACATAAAAAAAGCACTCCTATTAGGAACGAAGTGCTTTTTGAGTTACTCATCATTAAAATTTTTCTTTTTCACATTAAATTTAATAAGAGCAAACTGCAACGGGCTTTAACAATTTTCATAAACCAAACTATAACAATTGAAACACCTAATGCCATATGTAAAATGGGATTTAGAGACTAAATTTTTTCTTTTTCACAGCAAAATTTTACCCACTTTATTATGTAGATGCAAAAACTATAAAAAGGTTGCGCGAAAAAAATTTAATTCAATTTTCAGCTATAAAAAACAAGTGGAAAATCAACAAAATTTATGTTGAAAAGTAATATTGTAACATCTAGAAAGTTGTAGTATTTTAGCATGAATAATTTAGAGGAACTATACAATGAGCAGCGAAAAAGAAGCAAAATTAAAAGCATTAAAACTTACCTTAGATAAACTAGATAAAGCATACGGAAAGGGCACCGTTATGAAAATGAGTGATGCTGCTATTGAAGATGTAGATGCTATTCCTTCTGGTTCTTTAGGCTTAGATATTGCCTTAGGTGTTGGTGGTTATCCGCGTGGAAGAGTTATTGAAATTTACGGACCAGAATCGTCTGGTAAAACCACATTAACATTACACGCCATTGCCGAAGCTCAAAAAACTGGTGGTATTGCCGCATTTATTGATGCAGAACATGCTTTTGATAGATTTTATGCCGAAAAACTAGGTGTAGATATTGATAACTTAATTATATCTCAGCCAGACAACGGAGAGCAAGCCCTAGAAATTGCTGATAATTTAATTCGTTCAGGTGCTATAGATATTGTTGTTGTAGATTCTGTAGCAGCACTTACGCCGAAAAGTGAAATTGAAGGCGAAATGGGCGATTCTAAAATGGGGCTTCATGCAAGATTAATGTCTCAAGCTTTAAGGAAGCTTACTGCTTCGATTAGCAAAACCAATTGTACCGTTATTTTTATTAACCAATTGCGCGAAAAAATTGGTGTTATGTTTGGTAACCCAGAGACCACAACAGGCGGTAATGCGCTTAAATTCTATGCTTCTGTTAGGTTAGATATTAGACGATCTACTCAAATTAAAGATAGTAGTGGTGCCGTTTTAGGAAATAAAACCAGAGTAAAAATAGTTAAGAATAAAGTAGCACCACCGTTTAGAATGTGTGAGTTTGATATTATGTATGGCGAAGGCGTATCAAAAGTTGGTGAAATTCTAGATATTGCCGTGGAGCACGATGTAATTAAGAAAAGTGGCTCCTGGTTTAGTTATGGAGATACAAAACTTGGCCAGGGAAGAGATGCCGTTAAATCTATAATTAAGGATAATCCCGAATTATTTGAAGAATTAGAAGAAAAAATTAAAGAGGCCTTAAAAGCCGAATAAAAAAATTTAAAAACACTCTTAAATCCCGATATATCGGGATTTTTTTGCTTTTGTACGCAACCTTTTTGCTTAAAATGTATCTTCTCTAAAAATAGAAGAACCCAAATTGAGTTGATAATGAAGAAGTTTTTTGTTTTAAGTTTTTTAGTGACACTTTTGTTTTCGTGTTCACTAGATGATGATAACCCTAGTTTTAGTTTTGAAATTTTACCAATAGAAGATGTGGACATTCCAGAGGAGTTCACTTTAGGAGAGGTCTATCCAATTACTGTAACCTATGATAGACCTACCAATTGTCACGCATTTCGAGACTTTTACTATCTAAAAGAAAACAACGAGAGAACAGTAGCCGTAATTAGCACATTATTTGAAGAAAATAATTGTGTAGATTTAGTTGATGAATCATTAACTGCTACTTTTAATTTTCAAGTTACTAGCAATGGTTCTTATATTTTTAAATTTTGGCAAGGGCAAGATGAAAACGAAGATGATATTTATTTAGAAATAGAAGTACCTGTAACTAACTAAAATAAGTATAAATTAATTTTTGTATCACTTGAGTTTAGAACAACTCATAGAAAAATGTAAAGCCAATGATACTAAAGCGCAAGGGGAATTGTATAAACTCTTTTCGAGTAAATTATTTTCTACGTGCTTAAAGTATTCGCGCAATTATGTTGAGGCAGAAGATAATTTACAAGACGCATTTTTAACAATCTTTGATAAGATTGAACAATATAAAAACAAAGGCTCTTTTGAAGGGTGGTTAAAGCGTATAACGGTAAATACTGTTTTACAACGCTATCGAAAAGAAAAAGTATTTGAAATTGTTAGTGAAAACACAGCAGAAGATGAAGAAGTAGAAGTTGATGAAGATGATATTTCAATTGATTTTTTACTGAAGATAATACAAGAGTTGCCTGATAGGTATAGACTGGTGTTTAACCTATATGCTTTAGATGGTTACTCTCATAAAGACATAGCAGAAATGCTAAAAATTTCTGTAGGCACATCAAAATCGAACCTTGCAAGGGCGAGACAAATTTTGAAAAATACTATAGAGAAATATAACGAAAAGCAAAACCTACAATCCTTATAATGGGAGAAAAGAAACATATAGACAGATTGTTTCAGGAAAACTTTAAAGATTTTGAAGTAAAACCTGATGACGCTGTTTGGAAAAATATTGAGGCTAAACTCAATAAAAAGAAAAAGCGCAGAGTGGTGCCCATTTGGTGGCGTTACGCTGGTGTGGCTGCACTATTATTACTCATGCTTACTATTGGCTCCATTTATATTAACAATAACGATGGAAATAATGTGCCACAAGTTGTAGACACTGAAAATACAGATAACGAAAAGTCTAATGAAAAACTTCAACAGAGACAAGATCTTAAAAAAGATAATTCTTCCGTAATAGCCAACACTAAAGAAGACAATTCTGTTTCTGATAAGACTTCAGATACTTCAAAAGAAGATATAGTTAAGGATCAACTGGCTGAAGTGCCTTCTTCAAATACCATTGCATCTAGTAAAGAAGAAAAAACTAAAAACAATAAGAAAACAATTAATGGTAAAAATGCTTCAATGAATAACAATCCTTCTAAAGGAGCATTCACCACAACTAGTGTTGAACAAGTTGCAGAAAATCTAAACACTACCTCTAAAGAAAAACCATCCGAAACTGATAAAATTGGTGTTCCCGAAAAGGCAAACCTTTCTAAAACGGATATTGCTGATAACAATATTAAAAAAGAGATTTCTAATAGTTTGAAAGACGGCATTTCTAAGACAGACGTTGCAGATAACAATACTAAAGAGGATACTAAAACTATAGAAGATGCTGTAAAAGAAAATGAAAACTTGCTTAAAGCAGAGGATGTTAAAGTTGCTTACAACAAATGGAGTGTTGCACCTAACGCTGCACCTGTATACTTTAATACTTTGGGTAAGGGGTCTTCTATCGCAGAACAATTTAACAGCAATAGTAAAAGCGGCGAGGTAAATATGAGTTATGGTATTAATGCTAGTTACGCCATTACCAATAGGCTTACAGTACGTTCAGGCATTAATCGCGTAAACTTAGGTTATAACACAAATGATGTGGTAGCATTTAATTCTGTCAATGCAAGCGCTAGCCCAAGCACTCTGGCCGCTCTAAGTGGGAGTGTGAGCCAAAACACACCTGAAAATATGTTGGCTGCTGGTGAGGATGTTACTATTATGAGTGCTGCAACATTTAAGTCTAGCAATATAGATGTACTTAAAGCTACAACAACTTCAATTAACCAATCTTTTGGTTTTATTGAAGTGCCATTGGAGTTGCAATATGCACTCTCTACAAAACGTTTTGGTGTAAATGTAATTGGCGGATTTAGCTCATTATTTTTAAACGATTATGAAGCGTTCTCTGTAATTGAAGGCGAACGAACTTCAGTACAAAACAACGAAAATGTAAATAATACAAGTTACAGTGCCAATTTTGGTTTGGGATTAAATTATAAGATATCAGATAAAATTAATTTGAATTTAGAGCCTATGTTCAAGTACCAAATTAATATGTTTAAAAATACATCTGGTGATTTTCAACCCTTCTTTGTCGGGGTTTATACCGGATTCGGAATTAAATTTTAGGTTTTTGGTTAGATTGATATCGGTTTTCCTTAAGCTCGAAAACTGGTGTCTTGAAAAAACTGCTCTTCCCCTAGAGCAGTTTTTTATTTACAATTATGATAAAAGTCTAACTGATCTAAAATAATAGTTCTAGATTTCGCATTAAGGGTTTTTGTATCCCCTATTCTTAGACCTTTGGTACTTATAAACCTGTGAATCTTAGCTCTCATTTTTCCTGGACTTCCGCTAAAGAATGTATATGAAAAACGCTTTTTATTATCTGCAAACGTTAAAGGTACAATTGGTATTTGATGATTAATGGCTAACCGAAATGCACCATCCTTAAAATCGTCCAAAACTATATGCTCCTCGGGAACACCCCCTTCTGGAAAAATACAAATGCTCAATCCTTGTTGCAATCGTCTTTGTGCGCGTAAAAACACCGCTTGTCTACTTTTAGCAGAACTTCGGTCTACCAAAATACAAGTGCGTTTGTAAAAAAAACCAAATAATGGAATTTTAGCCAACTCCTTCTTTCCAACAAAAACAAACGGATTTTTCACGGCAATTAACATCAGCATGATGTCAGTCATAGAGGTATGGTTGGCAATAAACATATAACTTTTGCCTTTCGTTGGAATTTCTTCTCTCTCAATTTTATACCGAAACCCCATACCAATTAAAATAAATTTTGCCCAAATACGTGCAATTTTAAAAAAGAAAGGATACCAAGATACTTTAGAGATAGCAATTAAAAGTACAGGGAACATGATAAGTATTGGTAAAGCCACCAAAATGTAGAACCAAATACGATATAACAACCAAAAAAAATACTTAAACACAACCATCTTCGCCAAAAATAAACAATTGTATTG
Source organism: Jejuia sp. UBA6058 (assembly GCA_002428965.1). Taxonomy (GTDB): domain Bacteria; phylum Bacteroidota; class Bacteroidia; order Flavobacteriales; family Flavobacteriaceae; genus Jejuia. Next base: position 421,703 of record DIYI01000012.1, read on the forward strand.
AGGTTTTTATGAAATGGATTACCTTTGCCTGCATCAAAATTTGAGTTTAATTTAAATGAGATTCCCTAGTACATGGGAATAGAATTATGGCACGCATTCTTACAGGAATACAAAGTACAGGAACACCACATTTAGGAAATATTTTAGGCGCCATAATGCCAGCAATAGCAATGGCTGAAAACCCAAAAAACGACTCCTATTTGTTCATTGCTAACTTGCATACGCTTACTCAAATTAAAGATGCTGCACTTTTAAGAGAAAACACCTATTCCACTGCTGCTACTTGGTTAGCTTTTGGTTTAGATATTGAAAAAACTGTGTTTTATAGACAAAGTGATATCCCTCAAGTAACAGAATTATCTTGGTATTTAAGCTGTTTTTTTCCTTATCAGCGTTTAACATTAGCACATAGCTTTAAAGATAAAGCCGATAGATTGGAAGACGTAAATTCAGGTTTATTTACCTACCCCATGCTTATGGCAGCAGATATATTGTTGTATGACGCCAATATAATTCCTGTAGGCAAAGACCAGCTGCAGCATATTGAAATGACTCGCGATGTGGCCTCTCGTTTTCATGCGCAAATGGGAGAAACTTTTGTGCTGCCCGAAGGAAAAATTCAGGAGAACACCATGTTAATTCCTGGAACTGATGGTGAAAAAATGAGTAAGAGTAGAAATAACACCATCAATATATTTTTGGCGGACAAAAAATTGCGAAAGCAAATCATGTCCATTAAAACCGACAGCACGCCTTTGGAAGATCCTAAAGATTGGAAAACCTGTAATTGTTTTGCAATTTATAGCTTATTAGCCAACGAACAAGAAATTGCAAAAATGAAGGCTAATTATGAAAAAGGTGGTTATGGCTACGGACACGCAAAACAAGCTTTGTTTGAATTGATTCTAGAAAAATTTACCAAACCTAGAGAACGCTACGCATATTATATGGAAAACCTAAACGAGATAGACAAAACTTTGGCTATTGGCGCAGAAAAAGCTAAAAAAGTAGCAGATGAAGTTTTAGATAGAGTTCGTGAAAAAGTTGGATATTAAAAACTATAGCTTTGTTAGAAGATTTCGAGAAGGAACTTAACCTCAAATCAAACAATTCACAATTCACAAGTATGATGGGGATTGGTGCTTTCACCTTATTTTCTGTTTTCGAAATAACTACTATTATAACAACTTTATCTCGTGATATCTTAACAATTCAAAACTACAATACAAAAACTATATTTCTATTACCTGTGTTAACAAGTCCTATAGTTTTTGGATTAATATTATTCTATAGTCTGAGTTTTCTGTTAAAAAGAGGTTCATTGAATTTGCCTAAAATTTTAATAAAATCTATTGTAATATTTTTTGCAATCGTTATAATACAATTCGCTTATTCTTTTTTTATAACAAGTAGCTTACAAGATAAATACTCAGACGCCTATAACTTATATTATGAAGGTATTATTAATCAAGCCCAACTAAAAATTTACGTATCATTTATTCCAATATCAAAATATTTAATTGCTGCTATAATTCTACTTTATTTTTCTAAAAAACTTGATTTTAAGTAAGTTCAAACAACTTACCAGGTAAAGGTCTAACAACACCTTTTAACTCCATATTCAACAAAATGCTCGCAGCTTTAAAAATAGGTAAATAACAACCTAGAGCTATCATATCTAATTCTGCTTTATCATTTTCTTTTAGATAATTATAAATGAGCTTTTCAGTGTCATCCAGTTCTACAAATAATTGTTTTTGTACCACTGGCTTGGTTGCTGAGCCTGTCGAAGTATGCTTTTCTTCTAGCTCCCAATTCAAAATATATGGCACATCTAGGGGTGTAGTTAGCATATGCGCTTTTTGATACTTTACTAAATTGTTACACCCTAAACTCAACTTATCAGTTGTTCTTCCAGGAACCGCAAAAACATCACGATTATAAGAATGTGCAATATCAGCAGTTACCAAACTCCCACCTTTTTCGGCAGATTCTATAACAATAGTGGCCTCGCTTAAACCAGCAATAATCCGGTTTCGTTTTAGGAAATTGTTTCTGTCAAAAACATCGGTACTCCAAAAATCTGAGAAAAAACCACCATTTTCTTCTACATCTCGCATATACTTTTTATGAACTTTAGGGTATATTTGATTCAATCCATGTGCTAAACAACCAATAGTTTGTAAGTTATTTTTTAGTGCACTTTTATGAGCAGTAATATCTGTTCCATATGCAAAACCTGATACAATTATTGGATTGTATGGTTTTAAACTCTCAACCAATTTTTCGCAAAAAGCAATACCATTATTAGTAATTTTTCTTGTACCAACAATACTTATAATGTGTTTTTGTTTCAAATCAATATTACCTGTTTGAAATAATAAGATTGGGCCGTCGATACAATGCTTAAGCCTTTCAGGGTAATCGGTATCTTCAAAGTATGTTACTTCTATATTATACTTTTGCATAAAATCAATTTCCTTTTCGGCCTCCTTCAAATGTATATCATCAAAAATTCCTTTTAGCACCTGCGTACCAATACCATCAATTTTAAGTAAGCGCTCTTTTTTTTCTTTTAAGGCTGCTTCTGCCGAACCACAATGTCCTATTAAACGTTTCGCAGTAATATCACCAATGTTTGGAACGTGCTGTAAGGCAAGTGTATATAGCAAGTCTATCTCTGTCATAAAGCATGTAATTCTGCTACAAGAACGTTATTTTTCTATTGTTAATAAATAGTTAAGGCAAAAAATTGAAAGAATCCATATTTTTTTAAATTTGCCTTATGCAACTAGAAACCTACATTAGCGACCTACTTTATCGGTATGATTGTGTTGTAGTTCCTGATTTTGGAGCTTTTATTACGGAACGTCAATCTGCCACGGTAATTGAGGATTCGAATGCCTTCTATCCACCTCGAAAAGTAATTGCTTTTAACGAACGTATTCAAAATAATGATGGCCTACTAGCTAGATATATTGCTGATGTAGAAAAAATTCCTTTTGATGTTGCTGTAAAAAAAATTAAAAAACGTGTTAAAGCATTAAAGTCTTATTTAACACAAGGTGAAACGATAACCTTCAATAATATTGGTGAGATAATTTTTAATAATGAAGGTAAAATTGTTTTTGAGCCTTCCTATAGCTTAAATTATTTAACTAATGCCTTTGGATTATCTCAGTTTCAATCTGAAGCTATTGTTCGAGAAGTACATAAAGAGAAGGTTATTGCTATTGAGGAAACAACTCCTATTGCAATTACCCCAGAAAAGCGCAAAAGTAGAGGTTATTTAAAATATGCAGCAGTAGCCTTAATTGCTTTATCTCTTGGAGGTGTGGTAGCATCAAAATATTATGTTAGCCAGATAAATGAACATAATATGCTTGCTGCAGAAGAGGCCAAACAACATTTAGATGCTAAAATTCAAGAAGCTACCTTTAGTTTAAATCCTTTGCCTGCAATTACTATGAACGTAACAAAGCAATCAGGTAATTACCATATTATTGCTGGTGCTTTTCGTGTAGAAGAAAATTGTGATAAGAAAATAGCACAATTGAAAAAAGAAGGGTTTGCAGCCAGAAAAATTGGTAAAAACAAATATGGGCTGTATGAAGTTGTTTATGCCAGCTACGAAAAAAGGCTAGAAGCTTTACAGGCATTGAGAGAGATAAAGAAAAACCACAATACAGATGCTTGGTTAAAAGTACAACGGTTAGATAATACACAAGGGTTAAAAACTAAAGCTGTTGAAACCATTGAGGCACATACTGAAAGTTACGAGGAGTCTAGTGTCTATTTAAACACAGGTAAAAACCAATTAAAAACCAACCCAAACTATATTTTTGACAATAGCCCAAATATTATTCCTATTCTTAGAGAAATAGATAATACCGAAACCGGATTCTACACAGTTATTGGCGTTTACGAAACATCAAAAGCTAAGGACACCTTTTTAAAATCTCTTCCGTCTAGTATCAAAACTAAAGCAGGTTCTTTCTACGATAAAGATAGTAGAAAGCATTTTGTTTTTGTTGAAAAATTTAATGACTTGGCAACCGCAAAAAAAGGTTTGGAATACTATAACAGCAAAAACTACATTAAAAATATTGGGCTAGTAAAGGTAGAAGACTAATTTTTTTCTCCTTAATATTTAGTAATCGTTCCTTTAAAATATTTAATATCAACTACATTTGTAGCATAATTTAATGTGTTACAATGCGAGCAAAAACACCCGAACAGTCTAAAACTACAATGACCGATATGGTTTTACCAAGTGAAACCAATCCCTTAAACAATTTATTTGGCGGCGAATTATTAGCGAGAATGGATCGTGCTGCAAGTATCGCCGCAAGACGCCATAGTAGGCGTATTGTAGTTACAGCTTCGGTAAATCATGTGGCTTTTAACCGTGCTGTACCATTGGGCAGCGTTGTTACTGTTGAAGCTAAAGTTTCTAGAGCGTTTAAAACCTCTATGGAAATATATATTGACGTTTGGATGGAAGACCGTGAATCTGGTGCAAGAACTAAAGCCAATGAGGCTATATACACCTTTGTTGCTGTTGATGAAACTGGAAGGCCTGTGCCAGTGCCTGAAGTTGTACCCGAAAGCGATATTGAAAAGGAGCGTTTTGAAGCCGCTTTACGAAGAAAACAATTAAGTTTATTGCTTGCTGGAAAGATGAAACCAAATGATGCAACAGAACTAAAAGCGTTATTTGATTAAACCTTTGGACTATATTAAAGTCAAATTAGCATTAAAGAAACCCAAAATCTTAATGCTATGAGAACTTTTGTTATTTTATTTTCAGCTATTTGCATGATGAGTTTATCGTCATGCGCTGCAAGATTAGTAAACAGCCCATCTTCAGTAACTATTGTTAAAACTGCACCAAAGAACTACAAAATTGTAAAGGTAAAAGGTAAGCGTTACTATTTTTGGAATGGCAACCATTACCGAAAAACACCTAAAGGTTTTGTTGTTGTGCGTGTGTAAAATTCAATTCAAGAAGTTACCGCGCTTTCTCTAGATATGTGCGGAGTTTTACATTTTATAAATCCAATTAGCAGGATTCTGTGTTTGTAAATCTTTAAAAACAACAAAGTTAAGTACAGTTTCTCCAGTAGTTGGATTTGTATAAACCTCACCTATTTCTTGCTTGGTTTTTATGGTTTCGCCTTCTTTTACGTATACTTTTCCTAAGTTTTTATAGGCTGTAATGTAGTTACCATGACGCACCATTACTACTGGATTCGCATTTTTGATATATACAATTCTCGTAACAACGCCATTAAACACTGCAAGAGCTTTTGCCCCTTTTGCGGTAGCAATTCTTACACCATTACTTTTGATAGTTAATGTAGGATCAATAGGAGAACGCTGAGTACCATAACGCACCTTAACGAAGCCTTTCTCAACGGGCCAAGGTAACTTGCCTTTATTAGATGTAAAATTATTAGCTAAAGTACGTTCGGCTGGCGTTAATGCAAAACTAGAGCTACTTGTACTTGAGGTCTTTGCCGTTTTGTTAGACTTTACAATGGCCGATTTTATAATGCGTTCTATCTCACGATCTATTCTATCTGCCTCTCGTTGTTTTTTTCGAATTTGGGCTGTATACTTACTCAGGTTTTTCTTAATACTTGTCATTATAGCAAGATGTTGTGCTCTTTCCTTTTCTAAGGTTTTCTGTGATGCTCTATTTTCAGAAATCAATAGATCTTTCTCCTTCTTTTGTACTAATAAAGCTTTATTAATCTCTTGTAGTTTTAAAGTTTTCGCCTTTATAGTTTCTCCTTGCTCTTTTTGATGCGCAGTATATTGCTTCATATATTGCAGCCTTTTATAAGCCTGCTTAAAATCTTCTGAAGACAACAAAAACATAATTTTACTCTGCTGGTTTTTGCTCTTATATGATTTTACAATCATAGCAGCATAGTCTTCTTTCAGCAACTTCAACTCATTACGTAAATTATCAATCTGTTTTAAGTTATTATTTATCTCACGTGTTAATAAGTTAGCTTGCTGATTAGTGACTTTAATTAAGTTATTTAAGACGCTAATTTTATAATTAAAATCTTCAATAAGAGATAGTTGTGATTTTTCCTTTGTTTTATTTTCAGCACGTAAGGCATTTATTTTTTGAATTTCTCTGCGCAACTCCTGCCGTCTTGATTCTAGTTGCTTTTGCTTGCTATTTTGAGCAGTAGTCAATTGAGAAACAACTAATAAAAGAAGTAAAAAAAGAAAACGATATTTGAAACAGCTTCTGTATCGCATCACAATTCTATCTTCTTAAATCCTGATGGTATTTTAAATGGAAATCTCACATCCTCATTCAGAGAAACAGATTTAAACTCTAGTTCTGCAATTATTTCTTCAGTACCCTCTAAGGCTATTACCTTTACATGCGCCGGTACTATTTGTCCTATTACCTCTTGATGTGCTAAATAATCTATTTGTAAGTGCCTTTGTTCTGCAGGCTGCGAAAGTTGTTGAGAGCTTACTTTATAAAGTCGTGGATCTAAAAGAAAAAATATTTCAAATAATGCTCTTTGCTTTTTAGGTTGAAGCACATATTTATCATCACTAACTGAGACCTTGTAGGCTTCGTCTTTTAGATTAAATAGAGCTTCTCCCAATATGATGTTTTGTACTTTCTCAAAATCTAATTCCGTACCCAATAAATCACTCAAATAATCAAAATTACCTTCAAAATAGGTCTTATCTAATTTATTATAGAAAGCCACACTTTCAGGGGTTATTTTAGCTCTAATTATACTGAAAGGTGCACTCATCCAGAGAATTTTATCTTTTTCCATACGATAACTTACCGTATAAGACTGTTTCTTTTCTCCCTCAGAATAGGTGATTTTTAATTTAGATTGAAGGGTTTTAAAATTAGGCGATTGTTTGCTGTTTTCTTTTATAAGCTGTTTAGCGGATAACCTTAAGTTAGCATCTCCGCCAGTAATTGTTTTAGCAGATTTACAACTAGAAAAAACAATACACACTATTACAAAAAATAAGCTTGATTTTTTTTTAAACATGAATATTATTTAGATTTCAGGGCAATTGCTTTATCCTTAAACGACTTTGCTTTTGTGGTATTGTTTAATAACTCATAAGCCTTTGCCATCTGCTTATAAAAATCTGCTTCCATTTTCAAATCTTCAACAATCCAATCCAATCCAGACTCTAAACTATCTAATGCTTCACTTGGCTTGTTCAATTCATTTAAGGCAACCGCATTTATTAAATAACACAAAGGTTGGGCAGGGTATTTCAACATAGCAGCTTCACTTTTAGTTTGCGCCAAATCAAACTGCTTTAAATCAATATGCAATAACAAGACATTTTTCAGAATATCGAAATTCTCACTATCCATTTTCAAAGCTTGCTCAAAATAATTAAGCGCTTTGGGCTTATCCTTTTTGTTTAAATAATATAAGCCTAAATCAACAAGTGTGTTGGCATCGGTTTGTCCATCTAACAACATGGTCGCTTCAAGCAATTCATTCTCGTATTGCGGATTTTCCTTAACAAAATTAACAAAGTCCGAAAGCACTTTTAATTTAGCATCAGACTTTATTTCATCACTTTTTACCACAATTTTCATGGAGTTAATAGCCTCGTCTGTATTATTTTTATCCAAATAGAACTTATACAACGCTAAATGTACTATTTGAGAATTTGGTTTTACTTTAAGTAATTCCTGCGCCGTCTCAAATGCTTTTTCCTTCTCATTTTGTTCGCTATAACGATAAATTAAAGCCAGATAATTAGCTTCATTTTTTGGGTTATTCTCTACTCTAGTTTCTAAGTTTTCAATTTGTTCTTCTGCTCTACCTGTGGCTTTATAAATCCTGTTTCTCAAAACGTCTCTAGGGGCAGAAACACCAAACGAAGCATCCAATTCATCCAGCAGTTCTAAAGCATCATCATACTTTTCCATACGCACATATAGCGTTGCTAAATCTTCTTTATAATCTGGATGATACTCCACCAGTTGTTGTACCGTCTTCAATGCCTTTTTTAAATCGTTTTGCGATACATAGTAACCATAAAGTTCATCTAAGTACCACTCATTATCAGGGTCTTTATCTACCGCCGTTTTTAAAGCATCCTCGGCAGCCCCAAAGTTTTTCAACTTCATAAAATTCTTTCCAAGTTCATAATACAGAACAGCAGGTGCCTTATCTATGGCAATACACTTTTGTAATGCCACTACAGCTCTGTCATAATTCTCAACACCCTTTTGCTTTAAAGCTTCAAAAAATAACTCCTGAAACTCGTCTTCAACAATCCCTAAATCATCATCAGGTGTTTTGTTAAAATCAACTTGAGCATAAGTAAGTTTGGGAATGATAAGCATTCCGAAGAAAAAAAGTATGTATACCAACTTATTCATCACATCTTTTTGGGCGTTACCCACAAGGGGTCTGGCTTTCCGTTAAAAGTTTTGGTTCGCTGCGCACCTCACCAAAAGCTACCACTGCAATCCCTAACACGGGCTTATCTGTCAACATCCGGCTTAAACCTTTAGTTCGCATTACCTGCTTAGGGATTCCTGCTTTCGCAGGAATTGTGTTACTCTAAAACCGAATAATCACCAATACTAATGCTTGTAAACTCGCCATTATATTTAACGTTATTTCCTATCATAGCGTTATCCAAAGTAGCATTTTTAATCTCAGTATTCGTTTGAATTAAACTATTTTTAACAGTAGAGTTTTCAATAACTGTACCATTTCCAACCGAAACAAACGGACCAATAGTTGTGTTTTTTAAAACCACATGCTCTCCAACAAAACAAGGCTCCAGAATATTAGAGTTTTCTAATATAGCCGTAGATGCCACCAATTGTTCCTCGCCATCTGCCTTTAAAAATCCAAGCATCCGTTGGTTGGTCTCTATTGTAATGTTTTTATTACCACAATCCATCCATTCATCTACTGTTCCAGTCTTAAATACTTTACCTTCGGCCATCATACGTTTAATTCCATCGTTAATTTGGTATTCACCACCATTCATAACGTTTTCATCTAGAATCTCCTGTAATTTACCTTTTAAAACCGCCACATCTTTAAAATAATAAATACCAATTACAGCTTGATCGCTAACAAAAGTTTCGGGCTTCTCTACTAATTCTATTATTTCACTATTGTCGTTTAATTTAACAACACCATAAGCTTCAGGATTGTCTACTTGTTTTGTCCAAATTACACTGTCAGCCTCAGGGTCTAAATCAAATTCAGCTCTAATTAAGGTATCTGCATAAGCAATTACTGCTGGACCAGATAAAGATGGTTTTGCACACATTATAGCATGTCCCGTTCCTAATGGTTTATCCTGTCGGTAAATAGAAGCTTTAGCTCCCAAACCTTTTGCTAAATCTTTTAAACTAGAAACCACATCATCACCAAACCAAGCAGGATCGCCTAAAACAAAAGCAATTTCATCAATAGGTTGTTTTAATACTTTAGCAATATCTTTAACCAAACGATGTACAATGGGCTGGCCAGCCACGGGAATTAAAGGTTTTGGTACGGTTAAACTATGTGGGCGTAATCGAGAACCTCGACCTGCCATTGGGACTATTATTTTCATAAGCCTCTCCCTAACCCTCTCCAAAAGAGAGGGAACTCTTAATTTTTAAATTATACTTTCCCCTTTTCTCCCTTTGGGGAGATGCCTTTAGGCAGAGGGGCTTTTTATTTAGTTCCTGTACTCCCAAATCCACCTGCACCTCTATCAGTTGAAGACAATTCTTCAACCTCAATCCACTCAGCACGTTCATGTTTGGCAATAACCAATTGGGCGATACGCTCACCATTATTAATGGTAAAATCTTCATTGGAGAGATTCACTAAAATCACACCTATCTCACCTCTATAATCTGCGTCAATAGTTCCTGGAGCGTTTAATACCGTAATACCCTTTTTAGCAGCCAAACCACTTCTTGGGCGCACTTGCGCCTCAAGTCCAACTGGAAGCTCTATAAACAATCCTGTTCCCACAATACTGCGCTCCAAAGGTTTTAAAACCCTAGATTCTGATATGTTAGCGCGTAAATCCATTCCTGCGGAAGCAATGGTTTCATAATGTGGCAACTCATGATTGGATTTATTTATGATTTTGATTTCCATCTTCTATTTCTTTTTTAATATCAATTGCAATTCTTTGCGTTCTAAAAACAATATTGCAATTATGAATATCAACAAAAATAATGTTCCTATCCATATATTTCTATCCAAATAATAATAAGTTATAAAACTTAATCCAGCACTCATAATTAAGTACATAGAAATTCTTTTTAAATCATAAGGTACTGGATAATATCGTTTACCCAATATATAAGATACAACCATCATAACTCCGTAAGCTGCTAAAGTGGCGAATGCCGCAGCCATAAAACCTATTTTAGGGATTAAAAGAAGATTAAACCCAATGGTAATTACCGCTCCAATAATAGAAATGTACATACCAAATCGTGTTCGATCCGTAAGCTTGTACCAAATTGAAAGATTATGATAAATTCCCAAACAAAGGTTCGCAAGTAATACAATGGGAACAATATCTAAAGCAAGCAAATAGCTTTCTTTTTTTATGAAAATTGGTCTTAATACATCAATATATACTACTACTATCATTAACCCAAGACTGCCAACTATTGTAAAATATTTTAGGATTGTGGCATACGTTTCAGTGGCATTATCTTCTTTAGAATGATTAAAGAAAAAAGGTTCTGCACCCATCCTAAACGCCTGAATAAACAACGTCATAAACACGGCTAATTTATAACAGGCACTATAAGCTCCATTAACAAATTCACCTTCCATATGTGGTAATAGCCATTTATCTAAATTCTCATTAACTACGAAAGCTAAACCCGCTATCATAATTGGCCAACCATAATTCAATAATTGTTTTAAAATCTGTACATCAAATTTGAATTTTGTTTTAAAGAAATATGGCAACACAAGAATTAAAACCACTGCGCTTGCGATAAGGTTTGCAATAAATATGTATTCAACACTATTTTCAACATTAAATAATGACCTTAACCATTCCGAACCATAGGTTTGAGATAACAGCAGTACATTTAATAAAACGATGATAAGTACATTTATTAGTTTGATGACAGCAAACTTAATGGGTCTTCCAGTTACTCTTAAATATGCAAAAGGAATAACAATTAAAGTATCAATGAGTGTGATGCCAACCAAAAGAGAATAAAAATCTTTATTAATTCTTAAAGCCTCACAAATTGGTAACCTCAATGAAAATAGTAGGACTCCAAAAAAACATGTGCTGGCAACAATGGTTATCATAGCAGTTGACAGAACATGCTCTTTGTCCTTATTTTTACTGAAAAACCTAAAGAATGAGGTTTCCATTCCATAAGTTAAAATCACATTAAAAAAAGCTGCTACAACATAAAACTCTGTGTTTTCTGAGTAGCCTTCATTTGGAAGGACGTCTGTGTGCAAACGTACAAGTAAAAAGTTTATAAGTCTAGGCAATACAATTGCCAAACCATAAATTACCGTATCTTTAAAAAAGGCTTTTAGAACACTCAAAAAAAAGATGTTTATTATGCTAAAAATAGGGTTTTTAAAACGAAAAAACCTAACTTAAAAAAGTTAGGTCTTTGTTAATATTTATAAGATAATATACTTCGCGTTTGCTCAGTGACTATCCACGTTATTTTATTAATTATTCAAAGCTTCAGCACCACCGACAATTTCTAAGATTTCATTAGTAATTGCAGCTTGTCTTGCTTTGTTATACGTTAACTTTAATTGGTCTCTCAATTCAGTGGCATTATCAGTTGCTTTGTGCATTGCAGTCATACGGGCACCATGCTCTGAAGCAAAAGAATCTCTAATACCTTTATATAACTGAGTTTTTAACGATTTTGGAATTAATTGTTCAACAATTTCTTCTTTTGAAGGTTCAAAAATATAATCTGCATTTGCATTATTATCACCTTCAATAGGCACTATTGGTAAAAACTGCTCTGTTGTTACTATTTGAGTAGCTGCGTTTTTGAACTTATTATATACAATTTCAATTTTATCAAACTCACCAGCAACAAACTTATCCATCAAATCTTGCGCAATTGCTGCCACATTTTCAAACGTTAAATCATCAAATACATCGCTGTAATTTGCGATAACTTTATCAGACTTTTTGAAAGCATCATTAGCTTTTTTACCTATTGCTACATAAGATACTTCTTGGTTTGCATAAGTTTCAGAAGTTAATCTATTAACTTCTTTGATAATGTTGGAATTAAACGCACCAGCCAAACCTCTGTTAGACGTAATAGCGACAATAAGTACTTTGTTTACTTCTCGCTGTTCAGAAAATTGACTTCCAGAATCTGCATCTAGAGTAGCACTTAAATTCTGTAACAATTCTGTTAACTTATCAGCATATGGACGCATTGCAGTAATAGCATCTTGCGCTTTCTTCAGTTTTGCAGCAGATACCATTTTCATAGCACTGGTAATTTGCATCGTTGAAGATACTGATGTTATTCTGTTACGTATTTCTTTTAGATTCGCCATATTCTAGTCTTTAGTTATTAGTAGTTAGCCTATAGTTAGTCTAGCGGCTAACGACTAAAGTCTATTTAATACTTGCTTGATAAATCCTTAGCTACTACTGTTAAAATATCAATAACCTCATCGGTTAATTTACCTGATTTTAAAGTATCTAAAGTATCTCTATGCTTAGCATTTAAGAATTCGATATAATCTCTTTCAAATTCTTTTACTTTATTCACAGGAACATCTTGTAACAAGTTTTTAGATCCTGCATAGATAATTGCAATTTGATCTTCTACTGTAAACGGATCGTTCTCTGATTGCTTAAGAATTTCAACGTTTCTTTTACCCTTTTCAATTACATTTAAAGTAACAGCATCAAGGTCTGATCCAAATTTGGCAAACGCTTCTAATTCACGGAATGCTGCTTGATCAAGTTTTAACGTACCAGATACTTTTTTCATAGATTTAATCTGTGCATTACCACCAACACGAGATACCGAGATCCCCACGTTAATTGCTGGACGTACACCAGAGTTAAATAAATCTCCGTCTAAGAAAATCTGTCCGTCTGTAATAGAAATTACGTTTGTAGGGATATATGCTGATACGTCACCTGCTTGAGTTTCAATAATCGGTAAAGCTGTTAAAGAACCTCCACCTTTAACTAGTGGTTTTAATGTATCCGGTAGATCGTTCATTTCTTTAGCAATACTATCATCATTAATCACCTTTGCTGAACGCTCTAATAATCTTGAGTGTAAGTAGAAAACGTCTCCAGGATACGCTTCACGTCCTGGTGGACGACGTAATAACAAAGACACCTCACGATATGCTACAGCTTGCTTAGATAAATCATCATAAATGATTAATGCAGGACGACCAGTATCTCTAAAATACTCACCAATTGCAGCACCCGCCATAGGCGCATATACTTGCATTGGAGCAGGATCTGATGCATTTGCAGCAACAATAGTTGTATAAGCTAAAGCACCTTTATCTTCTAAAGTTTTAGCAATGTTTGCTACAGTAGACGCTTTTTGTCCTACAGCAACATATATACAGTATACAGGCTCACCTGCATCGTAAAATTCTTTTTGATTTAAGATGGTATCAATACAAACTGTTGTTTTACCAGTTTGACGGTCACCAATAACCAACTCACGTTGCCCACGACCTACAGGAATCATGGCATCGATAGACTTAATACCAGTTTGTAATGGCTCAGTTACTGGCTCTCTATAGATCACTCCAGGAGCTTTACGCTCTAATGGCATTTGATATGTTTCTCCCGCGATAGCACCTTTACCATCAATTGGGTTACCCAAAGTGTCTACAACACGACCAACGATACCTTCACCAACGTTTATAGAAGCAATTTTACCTGTACGCTTAACTGTAGAACCTTCTCTTACTCCTGATGAACCACCTAATAATACAATACCGACGTTATCTTCTTCAAGGTTAAGTACAATACCTTCTAATCCACCATCAAACTCAACTAACTCACCATATTGCGCATTTGATAATCCATAAGCACGTACAATACCATCACCAACAGTAAGAACTGTTCCTACTTCATTTAACGAAGCTGAGGCTTCAAAACCTTCTAATTGCTTTTTTAAGATTGCTGATACTTCAGCTGGTTTTACTTCTGCCATCTTTTTAGATATTAGACGTTAGATATTAGATGTTATACACCTACTCTAACCTTTTATTAATTTAATATAAATTCTCTTTTTAACTTGTTTAATTTGTTAGAGATACTTGCATCAAACTGTTTATCTCCAACTCTTAAGATGAAACCACCAATGATGCTTTCATCTATAATACTCTCTAACTCTACTGTTTTACTAGTAAGCTCCTTAACCTTAGCAAGAACTTTCTTTTCTAATGCTTTAGTTAACGGAACAGCAGTAGTTACTTGCGCAACTTCTTTACCGTTGTATTCGTCAAATAATACACTATATTTTTCGGCAACAGCTCGTAGAATATCTATTCTTTTATTTGAAATTAAAAGATCAAATAACCCACCTGTTAGTTTATTTAATTTTGGAAATATTGCCAATAATGCTGATTTCTTTACATCTGTTTTAATAACAGAATTACTCAATACATTAGCAAGCTCCGTATTTTCAGAAATAGTATTGGCAATAAGCTTCATGTCATCATTAACTTTATCGGCCTTCTTTTCAGAAAGTGCTAAGTTTAATAATGCTTTTGCATAGCGAATTGCTGCTCTTGTTCCTGCCATAATGCTATTAGTTTAAGGTTGCATCACCTAATAAAGACTCAACCAACTTCTCCTGCTTTCCTTTATTAGACAATTCGTCTTTTACTACCTTTTCTGCTATATCTATTGAAAGATTAGCTACTTGAGATTTTAAATCCGCAATAGCTGCTTTTCGTTCTGCTTCTATAGATGCTTGAGCTTGTGCTACCAATTTACTAGCCTCTTCTTGAGCCTCAGTTTTAGCGTCCTCAATCATTTTATTTTTGATATCGCGCGCTTCCTTCAACATTGCCTCTCGTTCTGCTCTAGCTTCTTTTAATAGCTTTTGGTTGTCTGCTTGAAGATTTTCCATCTCCGCCTTTGCGTTTTCAGCAGCCTTTAAAGCATTTTCAATACCACTTTCTCTTTTTTCAACTGCATCTAAAATAGGCTTCCAAGCAAACTTTCTCAAAAGAATTACTAATCCTATAAATAAAACTAGTTGCCAAAAAAATAAACCTATTGAAAACTCATTTATTAATTTTTCCATAACTATCTATTTCCTTTTAAATAATTAAATTTTAAAAACAGCTTTAACCAACCGTTAAAGCTGTTTTTTGTGTTTTATGCTGCAAATAAAGCAGCAAATCCAATACCTTCAATAAGTGCTGCTGCAATAAGCATAGCAGTTTGGATTTTTCCAGAAGCTTCTGGTTGACGAGCGATAGCATCCATAGCTTGTCCACCAATTTTACCAATACCTAAACCAGCACCGATAACAATTAATCCAGCTCCAACAATGTTTGGAATAGTCATAATATATGTATTAAAAAATTAAACATTCAATGTTAATGATCATGATGTTCCTCCACAGCTGCTCCGAAATACAACGCCGATAACATTGTAAAAATGTAAGCCTGTAAGGCAGCGACTAAAAGTTCAAGCAATGATAAAGCAAATGCTAAACCGAAAGACAATGAACTACCAATCCAGTTTTTAAATATGAACATCAATCCTATAATACTCATTAATACAATATGTCCAGCAGTGATATTTGCATATAGACGAATCATTAATGAGAATGGCTTTATAATTGTTCCTAACAATTCTATTGGTGCTAAAATAATTTTCATAGGCCATGGCACACCAGGCATCCAAAAAATATGTCCCCAATAGTTCTTATTAGCTGTAAATGTTGTTAAAAAATATGTTATTAAGGCCAATGCAAGCGTTACAGCTATATTGTTTGTAACGTTTACACCCAGTGGTGTTAACCCTAATAAATTAATAATCCAAATAAAGAAGAATACAGTTAACAGATATGGCATATATCTTTTGTATTTCTTTAAACCAATATTAGGAATCGCAATATCATCTCTAATATAAAGTATTATAGGCTCTAAAAACCTGCCAATACCTTTTGGTAAAGCACCTTTCTTATATTTCTTAGCCATTCGGCTAAACATAAAGAACATTAGTAAAGCAACCAAAAATATAGTGAATACGTTTTTAGTGATAGAAAAATCTAAAGGCTTAATATTTGTTGGGTGATGATGATCATCTAATGTAATTTCTCCAGAAGCATCTGTTTTGTAAATCTTTCCATGAAAAGACTTGTAATAATTACCATTAACCTCTGCAACCGACTCTCCATGATGCAGTTTAGAAGATGAAAACACCTTTAAACCATCATCCCACAAGATAACAGGCAACGGAAAACCAACATATTTATGTTCCCCAGTATCTGTAGTATATGATGTAAGGCTAAAATCGTGAGAATCTAATAGGTGATGATCTATATAATCCTTGATTTCTTGTTTGATATCACCGCTTTCTGAATGCCCCTCTTTGGACTCCTTTGCAAAGGAAAACGACGTTACGAAAATTAATAACAAACAGGCTGTTTT
The DNA here is from genome assembly GCA_002428965.1 of Jejuia sp. UBA6058. GTDB lineage: Bacteria > Bacteroidota > Bacteroidia > Flavobacteriales > Flavobacteriaceae > Jejuia. The sequence goes on from DIYI01000012.1 coordinate 438,376, forward strand.
CAAAGAGTGTAATTTTTGCATAAACTAAATGTATAGCGTCTTAAAAATCGGTGCAAAGGTATACTTTTATATGTAAAGGCAAAACAAAAATTAATATTATTTAAAGGCTTATTAATAAACTATTTATTAGGGTTTAAGCCATTTAAAAATCTGGATAAAATAATACACTCTGTAATAAGACAAATGGCATAGGGAATAAAGAAAATGACAAACTCAACCTTTGTGATATTACCATCTGCATTGTAGTAGGGATAAAACAACAAAAAAAAGATTGCAAATTTAAATAAACTGGACGCCATAAAAACAAAACCTAGTTGATGACTTAGTTTGTTTTCTAATAAAAATATCAAACTAATCACCCCGAAAGCCATTAAAGAATTTATGAGATAAGAATATCCTAATTCGTTAAATGAAGTTTTTAAGTTAAAAAAACTGGCAACTCCCCAATGCAAAAGAAATGTTACGGAAGCAACTACTACAATTAAAGAGCAATTCCTTATTATTTTTTTTAACATTAAGGATTTAGTTTCTTAATTTGTTTTAAGACGGCATATAAAGAAATAGCTACTCCAGCCAAAGTACAAATTATTAGGAACGTTTTTCCTGAATTATCATATTTAGAGTCTATCCATTTACCAAGTAATACAAAAAGATAAATGGTTAGCCCCATTTGAATTGCAGTTCCAGATAACGCCGCTATTTGTTTAAGCTGTTTTCTCGGATCCCGTTGTTTTTCTTGCTGGCTCACCGTTATTCATTGGTTTTACTGTACCCTTCATGGCGCAAGTAACATTAAAAGTAGCTCCTGGCTCTACGGCTAACTTACCAACCACAACTTCACCTTCTATAAAGGCAGTAGACTTTAAGGTAAGTGTGCCTCCTAAAGATAGTTTGCCTGAAAATTTGCCTTCAAAGTAAGCATCTGTTCCTTGTAAAGTCCCTTTTATATAGCCTTCTTTTCCAACAAATATTTTTCCTGTAGTTTTTACATTACCTTCAACAGTGCCATCTATTCTAAAATCGCCTTCACTATTAAGATCTCCAACTATTTTAGTACCATATGCTATACTATTAGTATGTGTTGTACTGTCTGTTCCTGTTTTTTCTTTTTTGTTTTCTGAAAACATAACTCTTGATTTATTGATTATTCAAGTTTAAGTAGGTGTCCAAATTCTTATGAATTTGAAGTATTTGATAATTTGCAGACGACACTGCAAAGTAGGGGTCTTTAATTTTCTTTACATCTTTATCTAAAAGAATTTGATCAAAAGTTTTAGCAACTTGTAAAGTTCTCAAACCATGAACAATTACAAAGGTAGTGTTTGTATCGTAAACATCAACCGAACTCTTTAATTTATAGTACTTTACATTCTCTAAAACCTCATCCAAGGTCTTTTTAAAAGTGTTTATTTTTTCAGTATTATCTCTATCGAATTTAAAAACAACTTTACATCTACCAGATACACTATCATTTACAAATTCTTTGCTTTCTATTTTAGGCAACATTTCATTCACCATACGTTGTGCTTGCTGCCCTTCTTCAGTATTGGCATAGGTAACCGCAATATAGTTTATGGCTTTTTTATAGTCTTCAAAACCATGTAGTCGTGCTGTAGCTGTAGCTTTTAACAACTCAAATTTCGGAACTATCGGCTCTCCATCAAAAGTTTTTATGTACTCTTCACTTTTTGTAATAACAGTTTCATAATCTTGATTCAAGTGGACATCATATAGTTTTTCATATAAAACCAACGGACTATTTTCATCCTTTAAAGCTGCTGCATCAGGATCGGTTAATATGGCTGCATATCGGCTTTCAGGATAGTTTCCAACTATATCATCTTTAGCAATAGAAGCCTCATCTGTTTGCCCTAAAAGCTCATAAATTTTAAACAAATTATATTTTGAAGGTAGAATTAAACGCTCCTCAGGATCACTTTGCAATAAATTTTGAAGCTTATCCTTTGCTAATTCATATTCTTTAAATTTCTCTTTGTAAATCAACCCTAGCTGATAATAGGCATAATTACGTTCTTTTGAAATACTATCAATTACGGCCTCATCCGAAGGAATTTTCGAAATATAAAATTCAGGATCAAATTTGTCTCCTTCAGTTGCGGTAGCAGCAATGTCTGTCGCTGAATTGCTAGAACCTCCGCTTGCCGAAAATGCTTTGTTCGCCCAACGCCAATTATCTTCTAATGGTCTGTCTCCCCAAACTTTTAAAAATTCGTTTTTACCATAAGCCACAGTAGTGGAATTATAAAAATAAAAACCAGTTGTTGCTTGCCCAGGAATTCCTAAACTAGCATTATTGCGTTGCCCTATTTGGTTGTTAACGGTAGCTAATCCGTTATTACGCTTAAGCGCTTCTTGTTTTTTTTCAGCCTCTTCAGCTTTCTCCTTTAAATCAGCAACAAAATCTTCAAAGTATTGCAACTTTTCAGCCTCTGAAAGATTAACAAGTCTTAAAAGACTATCATCAACTTTGGCTACCGACTCGTAATAAATAACATCTTCTAAATTATCACGCTTTCGTTTAATAGTACGATACGGTTTAGAGTTTTCTTTAAGATTAGACATGGTACTATCATAATAAGCCCCTGCATCTGCGTACATTCGCTTATCAAAGGTCATATCGCCAATAATCTCATAGTTTTTAGCTTTCAACTTCTGGTCGTTAGTATTTGTTCTCAACGATTTATTGAAATAGCGCGACGCCAATTCGGTAGCATCACCTTTTAAATGATGCAATCCAATTACATGATAAATTTTATCTAAAAACGGACGATTTTCGCGATTAGTCTCTAAATCCTCCATAAGCTCTGTTAAAGCTAATCTATCACCCTTATCATAATCAAAATTCTTAATCTTCTCAAGATGTGCACTAATCATATAAATGCGCGGTGTTTTTCTATTAAGTTCTATTACCTTATCAAACACCATATTTGCACTGTCTTTATAACCTAAGGTGTTGTACAACTGCCCCTGTATAAATCGGTAGCGACCTCTCTCATCATTGTTTTTGGTATGGCTTGCCGCAATCTCTAATTGTGTAATGGCACTATCAGCATGCTTTAAATTTAAATACGCTTGCGCCAACATAGAGGTAGCATCAGCCAAATCTTGCCCTTCAAGGTCTTCTTGACGCAATAATCGTTTTAAATTTTTAAGTGCTAATTCATCGTTTTCAAGACGAATATTTGTTTTTTCTCGCCAAACTTTAGCTTGATTAATCTTGTCGCTAGCAGGATATTTATACAAAATGTAATTAAACGCCTCTAAAGCAGGCACAAAACGCTGATCAAAATATCTAGATTTCCCTAAAAGTAAATACGCCTCATCCATTTGCGGATTGTACTCCTTACTTTCAATATTTATACTGTGCTTTTGTATAGCTTTTACAGCCTTTTCTTCAGCTCTTGTAAAATTTTCATTTCTATTTTGTCCTGGCAGAATAGCATCCTCATCAATTTGCATACGCTCAATAGGTAAAACCTCCCAATAATCGTCATAATAACTATCCGCTAAAGATGTTTTTCCCTGTTCTAAAGCTAAATATCCATTGTAAAGGGCATTGTATTCCGCGGTTACGGCGTGGTAATTTCTACTTAAAAATGTGCTTTTTTTACGCGAACAACTGGTAATCACCAAAATAGCAATTACTAATATTAATGTTGTTTTAAAATGTATTTTCAATCCGCTTTTATTTGCTTCTAATAACTACAAACTCATACATATAGTATGTAAGTGGGTAAAAATAAGCATCTTTTTCGATTAACCTATAATATCCCTATAATTTTGAAAGTGTTTTGGGCGCTACCCTATCAGGTCGGGCTTTTCGCTAAAAGTTTTGGTTCGATGCGTACCTCACCAAAAGCTAACGCTGCAATCCCTAGCGCACTTGCCAGCCAACTATAATTCTAAAACTACTACTACTAGGTCTTCTGCATAAAACAACTATATTTACTAATTCAAACCCTTAACAGATAAACATATAACTACTTCATAATTGAAGCCCTAATTTCATGAAAGTATTTCTAGTTTCTTTTTTAATAGTAATAGCTAGTATTGCTAATTCGCAAAATTATGTTGCATTAGATACTACAAGTTGGGAAAAAACCGAAGCTTTAAAAAGTAAATACGAAGCCGAATTTAAAAGATTTAATAAAGATATTTCTCAAGAATATTCAGGAAAACTTAAAAAAGAAATACTTCGTCTTCTTGAAGGCAGTCAAGATGAAATTTTAAAATTGTTTACTGATGGCGATCTTCTTTTTGATAATGATTTTAATACATTTCTAAATACATCATTAGACACTATTGTTGCGCAAAACCCAGAACTAAAAAAAGATTACACCTTATTATTATCTAAATCGCCATCGCCAAATGCCTATAGCATTGGTTATAATGTTGTGATGGTTAATATGGGTTTATTCAAATATTTAGACAACAGTTACCAATTACGTTCGGTAATAATGCATGAACTGGCTCATGATATACAAAAGCATTCTTTGAATAATATTATTGCAAAAGCAAAAAGAAACTTGTCAGATGATTCAAAAAAAACGCTTCAAGATATTAAAGATGCGCGTTATAACAAAGGCGGACTAGCTTTTAAAAGAATGAAGAAATTACTAATAAGTCAGAGCAAAAAAAATCAAGAAGAAGAACTAGAGGCTGATTCTATAGGTTATATTTTATACAATAACACAAAATGGCCTAAACAGGCTTTTGCAAACGCTTTTCTTAGATTAAAACAACTAGAAAATTCTCCCAATTACGTTTTAGACTCGACTATATACCGGCGTCTATTTGATTTAAAAGAACAACCGTTTAATGCCAAATGGCTAAAAAAAGAAGATTTTAGCGCTTACAATTACAATCATTACAAAGAAAAAATTTCAGAAGACTCTATTGCTTCACATCCAGAATTAGACATAAGGATTGCCAAAATAAAGTCTTACATGCCAAAAAATCAAGACTCAACTGTCGTAAAACCTAGTGATGGCTTTTTAAAACTGCAGTACAATGCCGTATTTCAGCAAGTAGCCAACCTATTTGATTTGAAAGAATATGGTGCTAGTTTGTACTCTTGTATGACGCTATTGCATAATCATCCAAAAGACCATTATTTATTAAAGTATGTTGGACTCAATTTTATGGAAATTTACAAAGCACAAAAGTCCTATACCCTTAATAGACACGTGGAAAAGTTAAACCCCACAGAACAAGGTGATAGTTATAACTTATTTCTAAATTTTATTTGGAATTTGCGACTTTCAGAAATGAAAAAAATAGCAGATTATTATACAGAGTCTTATCCCTAATAATTAATTTTCTCTAGTCTTATCTTATTATACTTTTCTTCTTTGGCATTAAACTCTGCTAAAAGCACATAGCCTTCTTTGGCTAAAAACGGAATGATGTTATACTCTTCTGAAGTAATAGGTAGTGTTTGATGTCCAAACTCTCCATTTATATAAGTAATAATACCTAACACCCAGTTTCTGTCTTTGGTTTCAGCATCTTTTTTATAATCTCTATAAAATATGATGGAGCCTCCTTCTACTTGTTGAGAGAACAAATAATCTATATTACTAGCATAACTTTTTGATTTATCTTTCTGTATAATGGTAGCATCAGCCAACTTAAAGTCTTTATCAAACATAAAAAACACATAGTCTGTGGTTACTACTTTACCGTTGGCTTTTGCCTTAAATTTTTCGGTAAGTACACCTATATCACCGTTTTTAAGAAAGAAATGATTTAAGAACCGTAGTTGTAGACCATTTTCAACAAACCCTTTTTTGTTTATCTCAATAAATTTTGAAGCATCATCCCATCTAAAAGTATCACTATGTATCTCCTCATTTTGTTCTATATCAAATTTATTGAAGTTAAAACCTCTTAAACTATACCCGGAAACTACTGAGGATAGGATGCTTAACTCTTGGTCTTGTAAATTAAAGTAATCTCTATAACCATAATCATCATTAGTATTATAGTTAAAAGAGTGTTTCAACTCCCCATCCACTAAATTATGTAACATTATATGAGACATACTCGTGCTCTTTCCAAAGTAATAGCGCACTAATCCAACACTTTTTTTGTCTTTATCTAAGAACAAAGGGTAATGCCCAACAAGATCATCCTTAGCGGGTTGTAGAAGATCTGATTCCCATATTTTTTCATTATCATCAACAAAAGATAAAGATGCATCATGTTTGTTCTTTATATACCTCTTTTTAATATCTCCATCCTTATTTAGTATAACCTTATATCTCTTATCATTATATGAAAAAAGTGTTTCGTGCAATTGCATAGAATCCTTCTTTTCTTTAGATAATTCAATTTCGTCATCAAGTTCTTTAAACCTCTTCTTTGTGAATGTTTGGGATAAACTGTCAAGATTAACGGTTTTCCTTTTGCCATTTTTATCGTAATAATACGCTGGTAATAGTTCGTTTTTCTTCAGGTCTAGTTTTTGATATACGCCCAAAAAGTCAAGCGACCTAAAAACTGCCGTAGAATAAATAGAGTTATAGATAACAAGGGTGTCTGTCGTTTTAAAAACCTGTAGTCTTGATACCGCTTTTTTAGGTGCTACCAGTTTTTTAAAAGTACCATTTGCAAACTTGTTTAAGTTTTTATCTAATAATATATATTCTATCTCCTCTAAATTCTCAGACACTTCTCCGTTATTGTAAAGGGAATAATAACCATAAACATCATCTGTTTCCGAGCATATGTAACAGGTATCCTCAGGATCATAATTGTTATATAAAATATTAAAATCCATAAAGGTTCCCGAAGCAAGGTTAAATAAGTCTTGAGATTGCGCATTTAAATTATAAAACGAAATAGAACATAACATAAGGGCAATAAGTTTTTTCATAATTAAAATAAATGAAGCGTTTCTAAGAATACTAGTTAATAGGCATAACAAATATATAAAAGCCCTTTACAATTTATAGATATTAAACTTCTTATATTTACAGCATGCAAATCCCAAAGGGTAAAAAAATATACTTCGCTTCCGATAATCACTTGGGCGCCCCAACAAGAGAAGCATCTGCGCCAAGAGAAAAGAAATTTGTAGCATGGTTAGACGAGATTAAAAAAGACGCTGCAGTTATATTTTTGTTAGGCGATCTTTTCGACTTTTGGTTTGAGTATAAAACCGTAGTGCCTCGTGGTTTTACCAGAACTTTGGGCAAACTTGCCGAAATATCAGATTCTGGCATTCCAATTCATTATTTTGTTGGTAATCATGATTTATGGATGAATGGTTATTTTGAAGAAGAACTCAATATTCCCGTGTATCACAAACCCAAAGAATTCACCTTTAATAATAAAACGTTTTTTATCGGTCATGGTGATGGCTTAGGGCCAGGAGATAAAGGCTATAAACGCTTAAAAAAAGTATTTACAAACCCCTTTTTCAAATGGGTGTTTCAATGGGGTCATCCAGATATTGGTATGCGTATTGCCCAATATTTTTCGGTGAAAAATAAGCTTATATCTGGCGACGATGATGCTAAATTTCTTGGAGAAGATAATGAGTGGTTGGTTCAATATTGCAAACGTAAACTGGAGAACAAACATCGTGATTACTTTCTATTTGGACATAGGCATTTACCTCTTGATATCGATCTCGGTAATAATTCCAAATACATCAACATAGGCGACTGGATTCAATACTATACGTATGCCGAGTTTGATGGAAAGACTTTGGAGTTGAAAGAATTTATAAATGGAGAAGATAAGTAATCTTATCGGAGAAACTGTCATCCGTTTTGTAAGTATAGAATTTGCTCTGTCAAATATTTTTTTTGAGCTAGGTTTTTCTAAAGAGAAACTTAAGCTTTTTGCAAATTCTCAGACATCCAGAAAACTAAATAGTTTTATATCTAAACTTAATAAGTCTGAATTAAAAAATAAACAAGAATATATCTCAATTATTGAAAAATTCAATAAACTGAGAGAAGAAAGAAATATTATAGTTCACAGCTTGGTTTTGAGAAATGCTGACAACGAAGAAAACTTCATGTTCAATAATTATACTTCTTTCGGAGGTGAAATAAAAAATACTTCTAAACAATATAACCTAAAAGATATAGAAAAATTGATTCTACAACTTCACGAAATTGAAAAGGACTTATACCAATTACACTTTAGAACTTAAATTCTGAATTATTCAACCTCAACATCCTCAGTTAAATCTAGCTCTCGTAAAGGTTTGTTTTTAATTCCCATTGCGGTAACCGTAATTAATGTGGCGCAACCTCCTAATATAACCGCTAACGGTGCGCCAAATATTTTGGCAGCAATACCGCTTTCTAAAGCTCCTAATTCATTAGAAGAGCCTACAAACATAGAGTTTACGGCACCTACTCTACCACGCATATCGTCAGGGGTTTTAAGTTGTAAAATAGTTTGTCGAATGACCATAGAAACACCGTCAAAAATACCAGCTACAAATAGCGCCACAACACTTAACCAAAACAGTTTTGATGCTCCAAAGACAATCATCGCAACACCAAAACCAAATACTGCAATCAGTAATTTTTTGCCTGTATTTTTGGTAATAGGCAAATAAGTGGTAGCAAGCATAGTTAAAATACTACCTAAAGAGAGAGATGCATTTAAAATACCAAATCCTTCAGAGCCTGCATCCAAAACATCCGTAGCAAATACGCTAAAAATAGCAACTGCACCACCAAAAAGTACTGCAATCATATCTAAGGTTAGGGCGCCTAAAATCACCTTATCACTAAAAACAAAACGAAGGCCAACTTTTAAGCTTTCTTTTACTGATTCGCCCGTTTTAGTGTTTAAAATTGGTTTCTTTCTTATAAAGAACACCAACAACAAAGCAATGATTACCAGAGCAAATATGACACCTAATGTATAATGAACCCCAATCCAAGCAATTAGAAATCCACCAACTAAAGCACCTGTAACTGATGCACCTTTCCAAGTACTACTGCTCCATGTTGCGGCATTAGGATAAATAGATTTTGGAACTAATAACGCAATTAAAGAAAATATAGTTGGACCAAAAAAAGCTCTCAAAATACCTCCAAAAAACACAAAACCATAGATACCAAAAACAATATTATTTGTTGACCATGAACTTTCTATATACTCTGAGGTCAACCAAAATAATCCAAAACTTATTAAAGAAAATAAGGTTATTATTAGTGCAAATAAATTTCGTTTTTCTTTTCTGTCTACAATATGACCCGCAAAAGGAGCCATAAAGAACGCAGGAATAAATTCGCACAAGCCTATAATCCCAAGACTTAATTCATTGTTTGTAAGCGCATAAACATGCCATTCAATAACTACAAACTGCATAGACCAACCAAAAACTAGAGCAAAACGAAGTAATAAGAAAATGTTGAATTCTCTTATTCTTAGTGCAGCGTACGGATCGTTTTTAGCCATCTCTAACTTTTTATATCTCGCAGTTTTAATTGCAACGAAACATTACCTTGCCATTCATTCTCATCAATAGAATATACCGCCCTAAACTTTTTATTATTTGAGATTAAGTCAAACTTATCACCCATTCCAAAACCAATACCAACCATAGTTTGAGAATCGGGTTGCGCTACTGTAATTCTCAAATGGTTTTTATCTTCGCCCACACATTTCCCGTAACCCGTATCTCTTAAATTTTCGGTCATAAAAACAGGCGTCATATTAGTTGGACCAAAAGGTGCAAACTGCTTTAAAATTCTGTAAAACTTAGGGGTAATGTCTTTTAAATCAATTTGTGCATCAATTTTAATTTCAGACTCCAATAAATAAGGGTCAATAGTTTTAGAAACAACGTCTTCAAAAGCTTGTTTAAAAGACTCATAATTTTTTTCTTCAAGTGTTAAGCCCGCAGCATATTTATGTCCGCCAAATTGTTCAATATATTGTGAACACGCTTCCAAAGCATTGTAAACATCAAAACCCTTAACTGAACGGGCAGAGGCAGCTAATATATTACCACTTTTTGCAAACACTAAGGTGGGACGGTAGTAAGTTTCCGTAAGTCTTGAAGCTACTATTCCAATCACGCCTTTGTGCCAGTCTTCTTGATATACAACCGTAGTCAAACGGCCTTCCTCTTGATTTTCCTCAATTTGTTTTAGGGCTTCAGCTGTAATTTGCTTATCGGTATCTCTTCTGACAGTATTAAAAACATTAATTTCTGCAGCGTAGGTTTTTGCAACCTCGTAATTATCTTCAGTAAGCAGTTTTACGGCAAAATTACCATGCTTCATACGGCCAGCAGCATTTATTCTTGGCGCAACAATAAAAACCACATCTGTAATGGTTAATTCAGATTTTTCAATTTGCTCCAGAATAGCTTTTATTCCTGGTCTTGGATCATTGTTTACAACCTGCAGTCCAAAAAACGTCAATACCCTGTTTTCTCCATTTATCGGCACAATATCTGCTCCAATAGCTGTAGCCACCAAATCTAAATATGGCAATAAATCTTCAGCAGCTTGTCCATCCTTTTCAGCTAAGGCTTGAATGAGCTTAAATCCTACGCCGCAACCACATAATTCCTTAAATGGATAATTACAATCTGTTCTTTTAGGATCTAAGACTGCAACAGCATCAGGTATAGTTGCTCCTGGTCTATGATGATCGCATATAATAAAATCGATCCCTAAATCATTTGCATATGCAACTTTATCAATCGCCTTAATACCACAATCTAGGGCAATAATTAAAGTGAAATCATTTTCCGACGCAAAGTCTATTCCCTCTTTAGAAACGCCATATCCCTCAGCATATCTATCAGGAATATATGTATACACTAAACTATGCTTTGTTTTAAGGTAAGAAGATAGTAATGCTACAGCCGTAGTACCATCCACATCATAATCCCCATACACCAAGATATTTTCATTATTGACTATAGCTTTCTCAATACGAGCCACAGCCTTATCCATATCCTTCATAAGAAATGGATCGTGCAAATCCTTTATACTTGGACGAAAAAAAGTTTTTGCTTCATCATAAGAGTCAATACCGCGTTGTACCAAAAGTGCAGCTGTAATTTCATCGACTTGAAGTACTTCTTGTAGATGATTTACTTTTTCTAAATCTGGTTTTGGTTTGAGCGTCCAACGCATTAAATTATATTGAAGTGTTTTATGTACGCTTATTTCTTATGAAAAAAGGCTTGGATATCTAAATCTGAAAACTGGCGGAACATTTCCATAACCCCACAATATTTCTCAACAGATAAATCTACCGCACGTTGTAGTTTCTTTTCATTAAGATTTGCGCCATAAAAGTGAAAATGCATCGCTACTTTATCATAGTATTTTGGATGCTCTTCTGTTAAGTTAGCCTCTATTTCAATATTAAAATCATCAACATCCAGCTTCATTTTTTTAATTAAAGCTGCTACATCAAGACCTGAACAACCTGCTAACCCGGACAATAATAATGCCTTTGGACGATAGCCTTCACTCTTTCCGCCATTCTCTTCTCCCGCATCTATAAATAAATTATGTCCCGATGGGTTAGTGCTTTCAAATCGCATTTCGCCTAACCATTTTGTGGAAACTTTAACTGCCATTCCTAAATAATTTTGTTTCTTGTAAGAATCAAAAATACTACTTAAAAACTAAAAATATGCCTTTAGTAACACCATTATCTCCCGAGCACGATTTAGAAACTCAGGAGCTTGCGAAATTCTTTAATGAGACTTTGGGGTTTTGCCCAAATTCGGTTTTAACCATGCAGCGTCGTCCTGCCATCAGTAAAGCATTTATTAATTTGAATAAAGCAGTTATGGCTAATGAAGGTCGCGTAACTTCTGCTTTAAAACGCATGATTGCTTGGGTAAGTAGTAATGCTACAGGTTGCAGGTATTGTCAAGCGCATGCCATTCGCGCTGCAGAACGTTATGGCGCCGAACAAGAACAGTTAGATAATATTTGGGAGTACAAAACGCATCCCGCATTTAGTGAAGCAGAACGTGCTGCTTTAGATTTTAGTTTAGCTGCAAGCCAAGTACCAAATGCTGTTGATGAGGTTATTAAAAAGCGTTTATATGAACATTGGAATGAAGGTGAAATTGTAGAGATGCTTGGAGTTATTTCTTTGTTTGGTTACCTAAACCGGTGGAACGATTCAATGGGAACCTCAATTGAAGATGGTGCTGTAGAAAGCGGTGAACAATACTTAGGCAAGCATGGTTGGGATAAGGGGAAGCATGTTTAGACTTTTTAGAAAGTTAGATATCTTAGAATATTAGAGCGTTTTTGTTTTTAGATAAATTTAGATTAACCTCTCCATATCTGGAGAGGTTTTTTATTCCGTGTGTTTACTCATTGAAAATGACAGTTTACTCATTCTTGATTTTATAATAATCTTTTCAGAGTTAGGTTTGAAATATTAATAACCAAGCCAAATGAAAATAACTCTACGCTATTTATACTCTTTCCTTTTCTTATTATCTGCATCAATATTGTTTGCACAAGAAGGAATTATTTCTGGAACATTAACAGATCATGATAGGCAACCACTTCCGGGTGCTTCAGTTACAATTAAAGACACCAATAAAAGTACTACAACAGATTTTGATGGTATTTATAGTATTTATTGCAAAGCAGGAGATATTCTTCATATTACATATTTAGGATTTATTGATAAGGAAGTTCATGTAACTCCAGATATGTTTGATAACTCTAAAACAAGTAGCCTCGTAAAAAGTGAAGAAGTAAAACTTGTTGAGAGCAATGCTTTTGAAGAAGCTATTAAAAAAAATGACAGCACCCTTCTTCGTATCCCATCAATTGCAGATTCTCAATATACCCTATCAAAAAAAGAAAGACCTCAACTAAATAGAATAAAAAACATAAATATTAAGAATTATAAAATTGATCTGAACTACTTTAAACCTGACATTTTTTTTGAAGTTGGATTAACAAGTAAAAATAGTTTTCAGTTTATAAAAAAAAGCAACTTGCCTGTGCTACAAAAAACATGCAGTCAAGGTTTACCGAATAACGGTATGCTGGCACATGAAGGACCCGAGTCTGGAACACTATTTTCCTATGGTCCAAAACTAAGTTTACTTGCCTTTGATGGTTCTACTTACGCATATGACGCAAATGGAAGGCTAGTTGATCTGGACAATGGTAATAGCTTACCTGCAAAAGTATATGACAATTATATATTTAATACGGGTATTAATTCTTCATATAACGCCTATTTCAATATTCACTCTGATCACTCCTCTTTTAAGTTTAATTATAACAACATTAGAAGAAAAGATTTATATGATATTGAAAGAAATAGTTCCAACAATTTCGTAATAAAATTTAAAAACAAGAATTATCATAAAATGGTGTCTTGGGAAGCTTTCCTGAAATTTGGCAACCAAGATAATAATCAACCAAACATTAATGGTTTTCAAAACAATTTATTATTGAACTCTTGGGTTACTCCTCCTAGCTTTGATAATAACCAAACGGATAGATTAGATAACGGATCTCAACGTAGTTTCAGCCCTAATAGTTTTAACAATCCTAATTGGCTACTTCAAAATAATCAGAATTCAGAAAAACAAAACCACTTTATATCACATCTTAATAGTAGAATATCTATCTCAGACGAGGCTTCCATTTATTCAAATATTAATTACAGTAATTTTAAAAATGAACAACAATTTGCTCTTGTAAAAAATACCAACGGCTTTAAAAATGGATATTTAAGTAACAGACTAGTTGACAAAAATAACCTAAACACTTCAGTTAATTTTGATTTTGAAGGCGCCAAAGTCGATATCAACTCTAAAACTAATTTTCGTTATGAAGATTTAAATTACAACCTATTACAAGCAGAGGGCTTTAATGCTTTTTCATTTGAGAACCCTCAAAACAATACTTCTAATCAAAAAAAGCTATTTAGAAGTACCCTAAGATTACACAACAAAATTAACCTGAAATTAATACAAAATAGCTTAAGAATTGCATTAAGCAATAACTCATATATTTCCTCGCTCCAAAACAATAAATGGTTTTTACCAACATTACAGGTTAAATGGTATTTAAGGGACGTTATTGATATCTATGACTTTTTTGGTATTTATATTTCATCGGGTATTTCTCGCGACATTAATGAAGCTTCGTTGTTGTATGATAACCTTAGTCATAACAGTTTAAATATTTTACCCGAAGAAAGTTTAAGCCTAAGAGCGGTTAATGATTTATTCCTTGATAATACCCTCATACTTGAGGAGCAGCAGAGCTTTGACATTAATTTTGGTTTTAGTTTTAATGCACTAGGAGCTTATTTTAATTTTGACTTTGCCCATTTTAGAACTATAAATAAAAATGTTGTTTTTCCGATATTGAACGATAATGCATTTCAGCTTAAAAATGTGGCTGATTTAAAAAATCATGGATTTGAAATAGATTTATCTAGTCGCATTAACTTCTCTAACAACTTTTACTATTATCCTAAACTTACTTTTTCAACTTACAGACCTGAAGTTACTAAACTATCAACAGCATCCAATCGTTTACCAATCGCAGGGTTTTCGAGTATTTCTCAAAACCTAATAGTTGGTCAACCAGCAGGCGTTATTGTAGGCTCCGCCTACGCCAGAAACAACAATAATACTATAATTATTGACAATGATGGATTTCCCTTGGTGAATTCAGAACCACAAATTATTGGAAATCCAGTTCCAAAATTCAACTTGGCATGGAACAACGAAATTAATCTGCATGGGTTCACACTTAATTTTCTAATAGACTTTCAAAGAGGAGGTAATATTTGGAATGGTACTCAAAATGTGTTAAACTACTTCGGTACATCACAGCAATCTGCCAACGAAAGAAACATAAGCAACTTTGTTTTTAATGGTGTAAACACCCAAGAAGAAATAAACACAATTCCGGTAGATTTTTACAATCCAAACAATCCTATTTCAGAAAACCGATTTGTGCGATATGGCTTTGAAGGAGTCGCAGAAGATGCTATTGTTGATGGTAGTTATATTAACCTTAAATCAATAGACCTCTCTTATACATTTAGAAAAAATTCAAGAAAATCCTTTTTCCGCACATTCAAAGTTGGATTATTTGGGAATAATCTTTTCACATGGGCAAAGTACAAAGGTGCATCACCTTACGGTAGCCTCTATGATTATAGCTCTGGTAAAGGTCTTAACTTCTTTAATGCGCCAATAATAAGTGATGTTGGCTTAAAACTAGAATTTAAAATATAAACTTATGATAGCTCAAAAACAATGTATTACAGGCGTTTCGCTTTTGTTCTTCGTATTAATTTCATCAGTGTCTTTCACTTCTTCCACTGATTCGGAGGTGTCTTCAGAAAAAATTTATACTCAAACTGACAGACCGTTTTACTTCCCGGGAGAAACTATCTGGTTTAAATCTTATGTGGTAAAACAGGATAATACAATTTCTAATACTAGTGATATTGTAAAAGCTGAATTAATATCGCCTAAAGGAGCTATTGTAAAAGCAGTTAGACTTTCAGTTAAAAACGGATACGCCTATGGCGATTTTTATATCAATACAAATTGGGTTGGTGGTATTTACACATTAAAAGTTTACACCAATTGGATGCGAAACTTTGGAGAGGAAACGTTCTTCACAAAGAAAATTACCGTTCAAAAAATTGTTAAACCTAATGTTCTATTAAAATTAAAATTTGAAAAGGAGGGTTACGGTAAATCTTCTGAGGTTGTGGCTAACTTTGAAGCGAAAGATTTAAAAAACAATCCCTTAGCACAAACAGATATTACTTTCAAAGTTTCAACTAAAGGAAAAACAATTATTTCGCAAACAACAACTACGGACGGTGCTGGAACAGCTACCCCATCATTTAAGTTACCTCAAAACTTAAATACTACAGATGTTGTTTTGAATGTTTTGGTTCCATATAAAGGAGGAACTGAATCTATTTCAAGAAGTGTCCCTGTAGTTTTAGATAATATTGATTTGCAATTTTTCCCAGAAAGCGGAAAACTGATTGCTAATACTAAAAACAGTATTGCGTTTAAAGCAATAAATGAGTTTGGAAAACCAGTTGATGTATCAGGAGATATTATTGATAAAAATGGTACAATAGTCACAACATTTAATAGTTTTCATGATGGCATGGGTTCGTTTTATATATCACCAGAAAACTCCAATACTTTTTTTGCTAAAATTAAAACACCTTTTATTTCTAATAGACAAATAACTCTTCCAAAAGTGCATCAAACAGGGACTAGATTTTCAGTAACCACTGATAGTTTGAAAACAAAAATTAATCTTTTTTCATCTGAAAATCAACACTCGTTTCTTCAAATTTCAGATGGAACAAAAGTGCTGTTCAATAAAAGTTTGCCTGTTTCAAATGACGAAATAATTGTCAATACTAAAGATTTCCCCATAGGAATTTCAAAGTTTAGCATTCTGGATATTAATAAAGTAGTGATTGCCGAACGCCTTGTTTTTTTGAATGCCCATAAACAACTTAATGTTGATATTAAGCTGGATAAATCTATATACAATACGCGTGAAAAAGTAAAAGCTAGTATTACAACGACCGATTCAAATGGCAATCCGACTCCTTCAAATCTTTCAGTAGCTGTTTCAGATAATAAACTGTTATCTTTTGCCGATGACAAACAAGACCATATTTTGTCTTGTTTGTTACTGTCCTCAGAACTTAAGGGTCGTATTCATAAACCATCCTTTTATTTCAACCCAAAAGAGAAAAAATCTTATAGAGCTTTAGACTATTTAATGTTAACCCATGGTTGGAGGGATTATATACATACATCAGATGTAACATATGAAAATGCTAATTTCAAACCTGAAAAAATAGGAGTGCATACCGGTACAGTTGTAGATTTGAAAGGGCGACCCGTAAAAGCAAAACTTCTATTGTTTAATAAAAAAGGATACAATGTTTTAGCTTTTGAAACTACTGATCAAGGAGAATTTCAATTCCAATCTGCCGCCATTGCAACATTAACATTATTAGCTTATACAGAAGACGGTAAAAAATTAAAAATAGTTAATGATAGATTTCAGAAAGGAATTTATGATTACGATAAGACCACCAAAACTAAAGTAAATACGAATGATGTTAAAAAATTTACCAATAACAGTAAACTAATACAAAATCCCATCAAACAAAAAGTGACATCCAATGTATCCTTAACTGAAGATGTAGAGGCACTAGACGAAATAGTTGTGGTAGGATTTGGAACCTCCAAAAGGAGTTCGGTTACTGGATCTGTATCCTATACTAAAGGTGAGGAAATTTTAAGAGCAGGTTCCATAACAGGTGTGCTAAACGGGGTTGTTTCTGGAATAAATATATCTGAAGGTTTTCAGGCTGGTGGGGAGGGTAAAATTAGAATTAGAGGGTTCAATTCAATTTCTGGTTACAATGCCCCTCTTTATATTGTAGACGGTGTGCCTTACGACGAAAATAATATTTCAAGCATTCAGCCAAATGATATAGATTATATTACTGTACTAAAAGGTGCCTCAGCAGCAGCAAATTACGGAATTGATGGGGCTAATGGTGTTATAATAATTTCCACAAAAAACCCAGGCACTTACGGTCGTTGGAATCAAAAGAAACTTGCTAAAGCTAAGTTTAACAACTATGTAACCAAAGATTTTAATAGCCATAGTTCATCAAAAGTTTATACTCCAAAATTGTTTTACATTCCTAAATATGATGGTGAACAAATTTCTGAAGAACGCACAGACTTTAGACAAACTATTTATTGGAATCCTGTAATACAAACGAATGAAAACGGAAAGGCAGAGTTTGAATTTTTCAATTCTGACGCCATTACATCTTTTAAAATAACTACTGAAGGTATCGGGTTTAATGGGCTTTTAGGTAGAAAAGAAAAATTATACGCTACCAATAAAGTAGTAAATATAGACTTTAAATCTCCCAACTATATGGCTTTAAACGATACGGTTGTTTTGCCTATTTCAATTACCAATGACTCAAAAACGTCAGTATCAGGACGTCTTGATATAGTGTTGCCAAAACACCTTAAACTAATAGAATCCTTTGATGCCGAAATTGAAGTAAAAAGCCTTAGTACAATAATTAAAAACATTAAGGTTGTTCCTGTTAAAAAAGCAAAAGATATTACAATACAAGTGCGATTTGAATCAAGTTATGGTGATGATGTTATAAATAAAAAAGCAACAATTTTAAGTCCATATTTCCCGACAGAAACGTCCATATCAGGATCAAAATCCCAATCCTTTAGCTTTGATATTAATAATAGTGTAGACAACAGTTTAGAAGCAGAATTTAATATATATACGGATATAGTGGGAGATGTTATGAATGGTATTGAAGGTATTTTACGTCGACCTTATGGATGCTTTGAACAAACTTCATCTGCAACTTATCCAAATGTAATGGTGCTACAATATTTGAAAGAAGCGGGTAAAAGCAATCCAGAAATTGAAGCCAAAGCCATGGATTATATTAAAAAAGGATACAAACGATTGATTAGCTTTGAAACAAAAGAAGGTGGCTTTGAGTGGTTTGGTAAAACTCCGCCTCATGAAACATTAACAGCTTATGGTATATTAGAATTTACAGAGATGAAAAACGTTTTTGATGGTGTTAGTAAAAAGATGATAGATAGAACTGTTAAATGGTTATTAAACCAAAGAGATGGAAGAGGAGGTTTCCATAAAAGTAAAAAGGGTTATGATAGTTTTAGAAGCTCTCCAGCTGATGTTGCTAATGCATATATTGTTTACACCTTAAGCGAAGCTAAAATTAATACTCTTTTTAATTTAGAATATGATACAGCTTACAAGGATGCTGTTAATAGTAATGACACCTATAAAATGGCGCTTTTAGCATTGACGAGTTATAATTTAAACCACCCTGAAAAAGCAAAGTATTTAGTAGAAAAAATTAAAGAAAATATAAATACATACGGTTT
Organism: Jejuia sp. UBA6058; assembly: GCA_002428965.1. Classification (GTDB taxonomy): domain Bacteria; phylum Bacteroidota; class Bacteroidia; order Flavobacteriales; family Flavobacteriaceae; genus Jejuia. Next base: position 457,364 of record DIYI01000012.1, read on the forward strand.
TGAAGCGCTACCTGTAAATAATACAATTACTAGATCTTATGGTAATTCAAAAAATATTGAAACAGTTGCCTTTAGTTTATTGGCGCTATTAAAAGAAAGTAATGCTCATCAAACTCTAATAGCCAAAGGAATTGAATCTTTATTGAACCAGAGAAAATACGGAAGATTTGGCTCTACCCAAGCGACTGTAATGGCTCTAAAAGCTTTGATAGCTTATACTAAAATGGAAAAACAAAAAATAATTAGTGATGCAGATACTGTAACGCTTGTTGTAAATGGTAATGCCGTAAAGGAAAAATTGAAAGTAAGTAAGAACGGTAAAATTACTTTTAATAATATCTCAAACTACTTTCATACAGGTAATCAAAATATAGAAATTCAATATACTAATCCTGAAATTACTTTTCCATACGACTTAAACATATCCTGGGAAAGTACTTTACCAGATACTTCAAAGGAATGTCCTATAGCTCTAGAAACTAAAATTGCTCAAATAGCACATAAGGTTGGTAATAATGTGAGTATGAACATAAATGTTTCTAATAAAAAAAGTGCTCCTTTAGGAATGGTTACGGCAATAATTGGCATACCTTCTGGAGCAACCCCACAACCTTGGCAACTCAAAGAAATATTAGAACAAAACAAGGTGGCCTTTTATGAAGTTTTTGAGAACTACCTAGTATTCTACTGGCGTGAGTTTGATAAAAATGAAACTAAAACTATAAGACTAGACCTTAAAGCAGATATTGCAGGAAACTATCAGGCACCAGCAAGTACTGCCTATTTATATTACGGAGATGAATTTAAAACTTGGATACCTGGTAATACAATAAACATTAAGAACTAGACTAAACACTATTCTTTTTTGTTGAAGCCTCTCCAGAAATGGGGAGGTTTTATTTAATACTTTAAGACTTCAATATATCGTTTTTCTTCGGAGTTTAAGCACTTAACTTTAAAGCGAATGTAAATAGAAAAATTATAATAATCTTCAATAAGCCAGTTTTCAAAAGATAGAAGTACTGACTCCTTTTTCTTTAAATCAAAAATATGAATATCTAAAGTTCCGTAGTCAAAGGCGGAACTATAAATCAATTCATTATTGATAAAATGAGGTTTCCCAACAGTGCTAATACTTTTGTTTGTTTTTGTGTTAGTAATTATAACTTCGCTCCCTTCGTAATACTCAACCATTATAAAGATATATTCTTCGTATTTTCCTTTGAATGAATACCTTGAATAAGATTTGGACTCTGTAATATTATTTTCAATCCTGATTTTAGTTCCGTCGTAAGAATTCAAATCGTATCCATCATTAACTCTTTTAAAAATTTTAGGATATTCCTTGTTAAGTATATTTTCTATTGAATCACTATTTTGAAATAATACAAATTCATTTTGAGTCTTATTCTTTTTGGACTCATATTGAAATTCTGAAATCTCTTTCAAATAAAAAGATAAAGCTGAACCTGTTTTAACGCTTGGTAATAAATTACATGAAATTTCTTTTTTAAAAGAATCATCATTGGTAGTGTTCTGTGCTAGACAAAAGAAACTAGAAAATACTATTAAAATTAATAATTTATTCATTTTTCAAAGTTTTAGAAACTATTTGCCTAAAACTTGGCAACAACTCAACCTCAAACCAAGGATTTCTGGTCAACCAAAATCTATTTCGTGGAGAAGGATGCGGCAACGGTAAATACTTCGGTAAATACTCTTGGTAGTTTTTTACTGTTTCTGTTAGTGTTTTCTTCGCTTGCTTTCCCAAGTAATAGTTTTGAGCGTACATCCCAATTAAAATAATCAACTCAACTTTTTTTAAATGATCAAACAATGGTTGATGCCATTGTTGGGCGCACTCGGGTCTTGGAGGTAAATCTCCACTTTTACCTCTTCCTGGGTAACAGAATCCCATAGGAATTATGGCGAATTTTGTTGTATCGTAAAAGTCGTCATCACTTACATCTAACCATTTTCGTAATTGCTTGCCGCTAGCATCATCCCATGGAATTCCTGAAGCATGGACTTTTGTTCCTGGTGCTTGCCCAATAATTACAATTTTTGAATCTGGATGCGCTGAAACCACAGGTCTGGGACCAAGAGGTAGATTCTCTTTGCAGATGGTACATTGTGAAATATTATCTAAAAGTATATTAAGATTTTTGTCTTCTCTTTCTTTAGGAATACTCATAATAACTGGCAATAACTTCAAATCCTATTTTTTTATAAAGACGGAAACCATCTTCCGTAGCTTGTAGAATTATATTTTTAAACCCTTTTTGTTTTGCAAAATCTAAGGCATATCTAAGCAATGAAGTTCCAATGCCTTTGCCTCGGAATTGTTCTAAGGTAGTTAAACCATATATACCAATAGTATCTTTGTCTGAAGCATAAAGTTCAATTGTGCCAACAGGTTTGTTTTCCCAATAATAGAGAAAAAGGAATATATTATTCCTATTGTTCAGATAAACATGTTCAGCAGTTTTATAAAACTGTAAAATATTTTGATTTATGGGATGCCAATGCGAGGCTAAAACGGTTGCATATGTTAGTAGTAATTCTTCATTATTAACTTTTACAATATTTAGTTTTTGTTCTTCTCTATTTAAAACATAATTGCCTAAATTTAATACCATCCCTAATTCTTCAGCTTGTTTTGATAGGGATAATTGCGAAAATATTTGCTTTAAACCAGGTGTTAGATTTTCGTTATTTACCCAAATACAAAAGTCAAAAGTCAAATTATTGAAATAATCAATGGCTTGTCTTAGCTCTTCAATATTTAAAGTCTCACTATTATTAATGTGAATAATATTGAAAGTATCTTCGGAGAGATTGCTGTCTACAAAAGTTAAACCCTTAGATTTAAAAACGAGCATGCCTTCTGTGAGAGAAGGTGCTTTTGAAATATGTCCTTCAAAATTGGTTTCAGTTAATTGGAGTAGCGATTGCATAAAACCTAAGTTTATTTTTTCCCACCAACTACAACAACAATCTCTCCTTTAGGTGGCTTATTAGAATAATGTTCCAAAACTTCTTTAGCTGTTCCACGAACCGTTTCTTCATATAATTTTGTCAATTCTCTTGATACGGAAACAGGTCTGTCTTCTCCAAAATACTCACAGAAATGTCCTAAGGTCTTTACCAGTTTATGCGGACTCTCATAAAAAATCATAGTTCGCGTTTCTTCGGCTAAAAGTAATAGTCGCGTTTGACGGCCTTTCTTAACGGGCAGAAAGCCCTCAAACACAAATTTGTCATTTGGCAATCCTGAATTTACCAACGCAGGTACAAAAGCCGTTGCTCCAGGCAAACACTCAACTTCAATATTTTCTTCTATACAAGCTCTTGACAATAAAAATCCAGGATCGGAAATCGCAGGTGTTCCAGCATCGCTTATTAATGCAATGGCAGTTCCTGCTTTTAATTTTTGAACTATGCCTTCTACTGTTTTATGCTCGTTGTGCATATGATGCGAGTGCATAGGTGTAGTAATCTCAAAATGCTTTAGGAGTTTTCCAGAAGTACGAGTGTCCTCCGCTAGAATTAAATCTACTTCTTTTAAAACCTCAATAGCTCTAAAGGTAATATCTTTTAAATTCCCAATTGGTGTTGGTACAAGGTAGAGTTTACTCATGTGTTAGGGATTGCAGTGGTTAGCTTTTGGCGAGGCAAGCATCGAGCCAAAACTATAAATGGAAAGCCCGACCCGAGGATGGTAATTTCATGAAACATTCTGAAGTGTCATTGAGGGTAACACCAAAATATCAATTAAACTTAGCCTCAATAATTTGCATAAACCGCTCCTCGAACTCTTCTTTTCCTTCCCAGTTATTGTAATCTGGCTTTACCATAGCTTCAATAAAACGATGTGCATCTTCTAGAGATTGTATAGTATTTAGTTGAGAAATTACACGATCATAATCTGCTGAACTTCCATCAAAAAGATTTTTAATAAAGGCAATCTTGTCGTTTAGGCCTATATTAAGCCCTCCACTTTTAATGCGATCATTAAGCGATACTTTTTCGTGACCGTTACGTTTTTGCACCTGAGAAATAGGCTCAAAAACAGGCATGTCTCTAAAATCTGCCGTTATTTCTTCCAAATCATTTTTATGATATTTTGCTTTTGGAACTACTGATTCTACGATCTCATCCACTTCTTCTTGACTTTTCTCGGGCATTAACTCTACCATATCCTTGATTTTGTTCATCACAGGTTCTGTAATATCATCTTCAACTACATCATCAAGGTTAATATAAATCTTATCCTCAACTTCTATGTTATCGCTTATTTTATTGTTAAAAGCAGAATCTAACATATCAAAAAACGAAGAATCGTTACCAATGGTTGGGGTAGCATCTTCAAACTTTTCGTGCGCAAATTTTAAAACAGAAAGCTTTTCATAAAGCATACGCGTTTCCTCATGCATTTTTAAAACATCTTCCTTTCCTTTTAATTTAAGAATTCTGTGAGCAATACTCATCAATTCAGATTCTAACTTCTTCTTCATCCTTTTTATTTTAAAAATTAATGCGTTTTAGACTTTTGATTTTAATAAATTTACGCCACCTTTATACAAAACGCGCAATAGCCTAGTTTTAGTGTTAAAATTACAAAATGTTTCTCGAAAATACCGTAAATCATAAAGAACAATTTGGATGGATTGAAGTTATCTGCGGTTCCATGTTTTCTGGAAAAACGGAAGAATTGATTCGCCGTTTAAAACGTGCCCAATTTGCAAGACAGAAAGTAGAAATTTTTAAGCCTGCTATTGATGTGCGTTATGATGAAGACATGGTGGTTTCTCATGATGAAAATCAAATTCGTTCTACACCCGTTCCTGCTGCTGCAAATATTCCTATTTTGGCAGATGGCTGTGATGTTGTTGGTATTGACGAAGCTCAATTTTTTGATGATGAAATAGTACGCGTTTGCAACGATTTGGCGAATAAAGGTGTACGTGTAATTGTAGCGGGATTAGATATGGACTTTAAAGGCAACCCTTTCGGACCAATGCCCAACCTAATGGCCACAGCAGAATACGTTACTAAAGTGCATGCTGTATGTACAAAAACGGGGAATTTAGCACAATACAGCTTTAGAAAGGCTAACAACGATGATATCGTGATGCTAGGTGAAGTAGATGAATACGAACCTTTAAGTAGAGCAGCCTACTACAAAGCTACAATGAGAGAAAAAATTAGGGCAATGAAGGTTAAAGATGCCGAAGATGTTGCACCCAAACAAAAGAAACCCTGATGGCAAAAGCCCAAGAAACCATTCTTGAAATAGATTTAAAGGCGCTTAAACATAATTTTCAGTATTTAAAATCTAAGCTCCAAAGTAATACCAAATTTCTAGCTGTTGTAAAAGCTTTTGCATATGGCAATGACGCCAATGAAATAGCAACTTATTTACAAGATTTGAAAGTAGATTATTTTGCTGTAGCCTATGCGACAGAAGGTGTTGCTTTAAGAAATGCCGGCATTACCGCTCCTATTTTGGTACTACATACCTTAGCTGTAAATTTTGACAGTATTGTTGAAAATTGCTTAGAACCTAATTTATACAATGCTAAAATTTTGAAGGAGTTTGTTGCTTATGCTGAAGGCAAAAAGCAGAATGAATATCCTATTCATCTAAAGTTCAATACAGGACTAAACCGACTTGGTTTTTGGGAAGACGATGTGGACTACATTATAAAACAACTTCAAGAGACGAAAAGTATCAAAGTAAAATCGTTGTTTTCACATTTGGCCGCAAGTGAAGATTTAAATGAGCGAAATTTCACTATGAACCAAATACATACCTTTAAATCTATTTCTAAAGAATTTGCAGAAAAAATAGGTTATAAACCGATGTTACATATGAGTAACACCTCAGGAATTCTAAATTATCCCGAAGCTCATTTTGATATGGTGCGTTCTGGTATCGGGCTTTATGGTTTTGGGAATTCTGAAGAAGAAAGCAAACACCTAAAACCCATTGCCAGTTTAAAAACAGTAATTTCTCAAATTCATCATATTGAAAAAGGGGAATCTGTTGGGTACAATCGAGCATACAAGAGTGATGCATTGTTCACCAAAACAGCTACACTTCCTTTAGGGCACGCCGATGGTATAGGACGCATTTATGGGAAAGAAAAAGGATATGTTACTATCCACGGAAAAAAAGCCCCAATTATTGGGAATGTTTGTATGGATATGATCATGGTTAATATCACTGATATTGACTGTAAAGAAGGGGATGAGGTTATCGTTTTTGATGGCAATACAACCTCAGCTGAAACTTTGGCCGAAGCTGCTGGAACAATTTCCTATGAATTAATTACAGGTATTTCGCAACGTGTAAAACGTGTGATTTTTAAGTGAAAATTTGGATATAAACCCTGTTCTACACTTTAACATATGTTAAATTATTGCTGTTTTTTAATTAAATTAGCAACTCACTAACTGAAAATCAAAAATTATGCTTAAAGAATTCAAAGAATTTGCAATGAAGGGCAACCTTGTAGACATTGCAGTTGGTTTTGTAATGGGTGCTGCTTTTAAACAGGTAGTTACTTCATTTACAGGAGGTATTGTGTCTCCATTAATTGGATTAATTTTCAACGCCGACTTTAAAGACTTAAAATTAGAATTGAAAGAAGCTGTTACAGATGCAGCAGGAGAAGTTACTACAAAAGCTGTTTACCTAGAATATGGTACGTTTTTAACAAATGTAATAGACTTTATAATTGTGGCTTTCGTAATGTTCTTAATGGTAAAAGGAATAAATAAAATGAAGAAGGAGGAAGAGCCTGCTCCAGAACCACCAGCAGGACCATCTCAAGAGGATTTATTAACTGAAATTAGAGATTTACTTAAAAAATAACAATATGTTAATTAAATAACAATGTGTTATTTGTTGTTAAAAAGCCTTTGTTTTAAGAAAACAGAGGCTTTTTTTATACATTAAATTGTAATTAATATTTAGTTTTGCGGACGCATTTATTAAATCTAGAAAAATGAAAGTAGCTGTAGTAGGCGCCACTGGAATGGTAGGCGAAGTAATGTTAAGAGTTTTGGCGGAACGCGATTTCCCAGTAACTGAATTAATCCCAGTAGCCTCTGAGCGCTCCGTGGGCAAAACCATAGAATACAAAGGGAAACCATTTACCGTGGTTGGTTTGGAAACTGCTGTTGCAACGCAACCAGATATTGCTTTGTTTTCGGCTGGAGGAGATACGTCTTTAGAATGGGCTCCAAAATTTGCAGAAGCAGGGACTACTGTAGTAGACAATTCTTCGGCTTGGAGAATGGATCCTACTAAAAAATTAGTAGTTCCAGAGATTAATGCTGATGAACTAACAAATGACGATAAAATTATTGCTAACCCTAACTGTTCTACCATACAAATGGTTATGGCATTAAACCCGCTACATAAAAAGTATAAAATGAAGCGCGTAGTGGTGTCTACATACCAATCTGTATCTGGTACTGGAGTTAAAGCGGTGCGCCAATTAGAAAATGAAATTGCTGGTGTTGAAGGCGAAATGGCCTACCCTTATCCTATCGGAAGAAATGCATTACCACATTGCGATGTGTTTTTAGAAAATGGGTATACCAAAGAGGAAATGAAATTGGCTAGAGAGCCACAAAAAATAATGAACGATCGTACGTTCTCAGTGTCTGCTACTGCGGTTAGAATACCAACAGCTGGCGGACATTCAGAATCTGTAAATGTTGAGTTTGAGAACGATTTTGATTTAACTGAAGTACGTGAGTTATTAAGTGAAACTCCTGGGGTAATTGTTCAAGACGATTTAGAAAACAACTCTTACCCAATGCCAATTTATGCACATGAGAAAGACGAAGTTTTTGTGGGCAGAATTAGACGAGATGAAACACAACCAAACACTTTAAACATGTGGATTGTTGCAGACAATTTACGTAAAGGTGCAGCAACAAATACTATACAAATTGCTGAATATTTAGTAGAGAATAATCTAGTATAAGTGTACTCTATATTTCTTAAAAGCTTCTGAATTATCAGGAGCTTTTTTGTTTTTAAAAGTTACATTAGCAAATAGATATCACAAAATATAAATTTGTGTTGATGGAAAAGAGACCTGTGTTAGACATTAGTGAAAGCTCAACCCTCCCGCACTGAGCTTGTCGAAGTGTTATGGGTAAGCCCAAATATTAACAATCCCTAAACAGATTACCCGTCGTGAATGGGCTATTTTTGCAAAAAAATAGCTTTAAATGAAAAAACTACTACTAACAACACTCGTTTTTTCTGTTATTATGAGTTGCAAAAATAACGCCGATAAAACCAAAATTGTAGTGAATTACCCAGAAACTAAAACCATTGATTCTGTTGATACTTATTTTGGGGTTGAAGTGAAAGACCCTTACCGATGGCTAGAAGATGATAGAAGTGAGGAGACTGAGGCTTGGGTAAAAACCCAAAACAAAACCACATTTGGGTATTTGGATAACATTCCGTTTCGAGAGGATTTAAAAGAGCGTTTATCTAAACTCTGGAATTACGAAAAGGTTGGTGCGCCTTTTATTGAAGGCGACTACACCTATTTTTATAAAAATGACGGGTTGCAAAACCAATATGTTGTATACAGGCATAAAACAGGAGAAGATCCTAACACCGCAACAGTATTTTTAGATCCAAACACCTTTTCGGAAGACGGGACAGTATCTTTGGGTAACTTGAGTTTTTCCAAAAATGGCAAAATTGCGGCGTATTCTATTTCGGAGGGTGGTAGCGATTGGCGCAAGGTTTTGGTAATGGATGTTGAAAGCAAAGAAATTACTGAAGATACCTTAGTGGACATAAAATTCAGTGGGATTTCTTGGTATAAAAATGAAGGGTTTTATTATTCTAGCTACGACAAACCTGAAGGTAGCGAACTTTCAGCCAAAACCGATCAACATAAAGTATACTATCACAAATTAGGCACCCCACAAAAATCTGATAAATTAATTTTTGGAGGAACACCTGAAGAAAAGCACCGCTATATTTATGGAGGCGTTACTGAAGATGATAGATATTTATTGATTTCTCCAAAAGTTTCAACATCTGGTAATAAACTATATATCAAAGATTTAACAAAACCAAATAGTAAATTAATTACCATTTTAGATCATACAGAGAGTGATACTTATTTGATTGATAATGTGGGTAGTAAACTCTATTTAGTAACAAATCTTGATGCGCCTAACAAGAAAATTGTTTCTGTTGATGCAGCAAATCCTTCTTCTGAAAATTGGGTAGATGTCATCCCTGAAACTGAGCATGTTTTATTACCTTCTACTTGCGGTGGTTATTTTATAACCGAATACATGGTTGATGCTATTTCTAAAGTGATGCAATACGATTATGATGGTAAACTAATTCGAGAATTGGACCTTCCTGGAGTTGGTAACGCCAATGGTTTTGGGGGCAAGAAAGAGGATAAAACCGATTACTATTCATTTACCAATTACAACACACCGAGCAGTATTTATAAATTGGATATTGCCACTGGAAAATCTGAATTATATTGGAAACCGTCTATTGCTTTTAATAGTGAAGATTATGAAAGCAACCAAGTGTTTTATACTTCCAAAGACGGCACTAAAGTCCCGATGATTATTACACATAAAAAAGGTTTAGAACTTAATGGTAAAAATCCAACTATCCTTTATGGTTATGGTGGATTTAATATTAGTTTGAATCCTTCTTTCAGTATTACAAACGCTGTATGGATGGAACAAGGCGGTATTTTGGCTGTTCCGAATTTACGCGGTGGTGGCGAATATGGCAAAAAATGGCACATTGCCGGTACAAAACTGCAAAAGCAAAATGTTTTTGATGATTTTATTGCTGCTGGAGAATACCTGATTAAAAATAACTATACCTCATCAGATTATTTAGCCTTGAGAGGAGGTTCAAATGGTGGTTTATTGGTTGGCGCGGTGATGACCCAACGACCAGATTTGGTTAAAGTAGCTTTACCTGCGGTTGGAGTTTTAGACATGCTACGTTACCATACATTTACGGCTGGTGCTGGTTGGGCGTATGATTATGGAACGGCAGAGGATGACAAAGAAATGTTCGAATACTTAAAGGGATATTCACCCGTTCATAATGTAAAAGAAAATATAGCATATCCTGCAACTTTGGTAACCACGGGAGATCATGATGACCGTGTAGTGCCAGCACATAGCTTTAAGTTTGCTGCGGAATTACAAAGCAAGCAAACTGGCGATAATCCTACTTTGATTCGCATTGAAACCGATGCAGGCCATGGTGCTGGAACACCTGTAAGCAAAACCATCGAACAATATGCTGATATCTTTGGTTTCACGTTGTATAACATGGGATTTGAAACCTTACCGGAAAAGGCAAACGAAAAATTAAAAGGATAAACCAATTATAAAATATTTAGTTTTTTGACCTGTAAGGTTTTCATACCTTGTGGGTCTTATTTTTAATTGATGCTGAACGTACAAGAACTCCATTTTTCATACGGAAGAACTTCGGTTTTAAAGGACGTATCTTTTAAAGCGGAGCAAGGAGAAAACATTGCTATAATTGGTGAAAGTGGCTCTGGTAAAAGCACCCTTTTAAAGGTATTATATGGCGAATATGATTTGGATGAGGGACATATTTTTTGGAAAGATACTGAAGTTTTAGGTCCGAAATATAATTTGGTGATTGGTTACGATTTCATGAAATATGTGGCTCAGGAATTTGACTTAATGCCATATACTTCAGTAGAAGAAAACATCTCTAAACACTTATCAAGATTCTTTCCTGAAGAAGCAGAACAGCGCGTAACTGAACTTATTGCTGTAGTTGAGCTTGAGGCTTTTGCGAAAACTAAAGTAAAAACCTTAAGTGGCGGGCAGAAACAGCGTGTTGCTTTGGCAAGAGCTTTGGCTAAACAACCTGAAATCTTATTGCTTGATGAACCATTTAGCCACATTGATAATTTTAAAAAGCAAAGCTTAAGGCGTAAGGTTTTTAAATACCTGAAAGAAAATAACATCACCTGTATTGTCGCTACCCATGATAAAGAGGATGTTTTAGGGTTTGCTGACAGAATGATTGTTTTGCATGATAATGCAATTATTGCAAATGAACATCCGAAGGCTTTATTTGAGCATCCTAAATCTGAATTGATTGCTGCTTTTTTTGGAGAATTCAATGTTATTGATAGCAACATTTATTATGCCCATCAATTGAAAATAGTGGCCGAATCTAATATAAAAGTAACGGTTTCAAACTCCTATTACAAAGGTGATTATTATTTGATTGAAGCCAATTTAAATGGGAACACCATATTCTTCAAACATGATAATTCATTAGATATTAGAGATACTGTTTATCTAGAAATTGATAAGTAATTCTACTTATCAAATTTCTTCAAAAGCGCAGGCAAATAAAAGATATCGGTAATTAGTGCGATAGCGACAGTAATAGCACATAAAGCACCAAAATCTCTTACCGATGGTGTAGCGCTTGATGCTATTATTAAAAAGCCTCCAACAAGAGCTATTGTCGTAGACAGTAACGCACTACCTGTATAGTGCATTGCATTATTCATACGTTCCTCAGCTGTTCCTTGAATACGCCTACTTTTTCGGTATTTATGTACTAAATGAATGGTATCGTCCATAGCTATTCCCAACATTATTGGCGTAATCATAGCTGTTGAAACATCCAATGGAATATCCAACAAACTCATAAAAATAGCCAAAATAGCTAGCGGCAATATGTTTGGGATCAATACCAAAATTGTTGTTCTTATGCTTTTTATAAAGAACCATAAACACAAAAACGCTACAAAAAAGGCCGCAAAAAAGGATTTGAATTGGGTTTCTAAAATGAAGTTATTCAGTTGCGCGAAGACTACTGCGAATCCATTTATTTTCAACTTGTAATCCTCTGTGTTGAATGACTTTCCAAAGTCATTTTCAATATCTAATAGTAGTTGTTCTAATTGTGAAGTTCTAACGTCCCTTAGACTAATGGTGATTCCAACTGAACTCAGGTCATTCGCAAATAATTTAAAGAAACTATTATCAGTATTCTCAACTGATGCTAAAGTGTTTCTAATTTTTTCTTCTGGAATATTAGATTGAAATAATACTGGTGAACGCTTTTCTAAAAATCGTTTGATATCAATTACGGAAACAGGAGCGGTGATTATAGGATTCTCTTCTAGCTTATTTTGAAAAACTTCTAGCTGTTTCATGGCATCTTTATTCAAAATAGATGTGCCATCGGTTCTAGAAATATCTAATTGAATTCTTGAGCTACTATTTAGTTGTTCTTCTACAATTCGTAAATCTTGTTTTGCTTTTCCTTCTGCCAAAAGATCTAAAGAATCAGTATCAATTTGAACAAGAAATACTGAATATAATCCGTAAATCAACAAGAGGCTAAACGCAACAATAATGCTAGTTTTATATTGTGTAGTAACACGGTTAATCCAATTAATAAACTTGGTTTGACTAAACACCTTTAGAGACAATAAAGGTTTGCTTGCTTCAAAATTTAAGTTCATATAGCTGAACCCAATTATCGTAATAACGTACACTAAGGTAAAACTTAACACCAAGCCAATACAGGTAAAAATCCCCATATTTTTAAATGCTGGTAAAGGCGATAAATACAATGCAAAATAACCCACAAATGTTGTAAGCGTAGTATAAAAACAAGGTGTAACACTTTTGCGAACTGCAACGGTTAGCAATTCAACTTTACTAAGGTTTTTATTTAAAAGCCCTTCCTTATGGTAAATATTGATAATATGAACCGCATCACTTACGCTATATACCATTAAAATAGTGGGAATAAGCATTGAAATCATATTTAACGCATAACCTAACGATGTGATAATACCAAAAAGTAGGGAAACAGGTATTGCAACAGACAATAGAGAAATGATAAGATAACGTTTACTTGGTAATAAAAACAGGAGCATTAACGTAATTATCAAAACCGTTAAGACACCAAAAAGCATACTTTCTTTATAGATACCTTTACTGTAAGCTTCATTTAGTACTGGCGGACCTGTTAAAAAATAATCTTTGTAATTCTTTTCAATGGTACTTCTTATGTCTCCAGCAATAATTTCTCGTTTTTCCTCAATCTGAGGCGTTGGATTTAATTGAATGTAGAAAAACTGATTTTTATAGTCATTAGTTACCAGTTGCGAACTAATATTTGGCAACTTAGAAATTAAACTTTTTAGTCCTTTTTCGCTACGTTTGGTATTGTATAAATCGTCAAATACAATAGTGTTATTATTGTAAATAGGGTATTTTGCTTTGGCTAAACTAAAGGAGGTTTTTACAAAGGATAGGGCTTCAATATCGGTATGTAAATTCAACAATTGTTGACGTTCTTCCTCTCCGATTGCATTTTGAACAGGAAACATTGCAATAAAAATTTCGTCTGAACCGAACTCTTCTTGAAAATCAATGTAAGCCCTATAACTAGGGTCGTCTTCTAAAAACCAAATAGTAAGTGAGTTGTCTATATTCAACTTATTCGCGGTTTGGTAGCCCGCAAAACCCATTAAAATCACTAAAACGATAATAATAGAGATTCTAAATTTAATAATACTTTTTATGAGGTTTTCTAAACGCTTCATGTAATGGAGAGCACAGACATTTTAAGCATAAATCATACTATTTTAGTGATTGCAAAGGTAAGGTTTCTAAATGTGACTTCATCTCCTACATTTTTGGATAGTAATAGTTTTGCAATAGGTGTAGAAGGTGAAATTGCATAAAATATATCGTCTTTATATTTTAATTCGCCAGCACTAATCGAGATGAAATAATTAAGTTTTGATGTATACACTAAACTACCAATACTAGCAATTTCAGAAGATGTATCAATATCAATTTTGGATAGTGTTTCTTTTACTTTTTGAATTTCAGCCAGTTGGTTTCCAACTTTCTCCCGCTCTAACTGTAACATGGCACGACCTGTTTCATGTTTGTCACCAGCCGAACTTTTAGTTTCTGAAAGCAATGATTTTTGAATATCTTGAATTGTAGACTGAATTGTTTGCAATCTGTTTTCAGCAAAATCATGACATTGATTATAGAGGTTTTGTTTTATACTCATATTGTCAATTTCGCTATTTCTTTACCAACCAAACTACCAATTGCTACTCCCATACCCCCTAAACGCACACCGCAAAACACATTATTTGACAGTGGTTTAACAAGGGCTTTCTTTTGATTACCAACTCCCATAATACCGCTCCAACGGTGCTCAATCTCAACATCCTGATTTGGTAAAATGGTGTTTTTTAAGATGTATTCTAGTTTACTTTGAATACGTTCTGTTTGCTGAAATTCGGTAGTTTCTTCTCCTTTAAAATCTAGATGTCTTCCACCACCTAATAAAATTCGATTATCAGTATTTCTAAAATAGTAATACCCTCTATCTAAGTGAAATGTTCCTTTGACTTTGAGATTTTCTATAGGTTTGGTAATAAGCACTTGGGCTCTAGCAGGTTTTACTTTTTCATTAATTAATTGGGAGGCAAATCCGTTGGTAGCAATTAGTACTTTTGAAGCAGAACATTCAAAATGACTGGTTTTAATTTTTACTGAATTTATGTCTTCAGAAATGTCTTCAACATCGATAGAATTTAAAATCTTAATGCCTTTTGATTGCACCAATTGCAAAAGCCCTTCCATCATTTTACCAGTATCAATTTGTCCTTCAAACTGATTGAACATATAGTCATTCTTTATCCCCTTAAAATTGAAAATATTGTCTTTTAAGCTGAAAACATCTGCCTTAAAAATAGGCTTTAGTAGACTATTGATATGATACTTCCTTTCAATACAATTATTGAACAACGCTTTATCGGCCACTAAAAACAACTCATATCCACCTAATTGCTGAAAATCGAGCTGCTTATCTCCTAAGGTTTGTCTTAACAACTTTAAGCCATCTACTCTTTTCTTGACCAATGTAAAGACCTCGTCTTCGGAATGTGTTTCTAAATCATCTAAGATTTCACTCATACTACCGAAACAAGCAAAACCTGCATTTTTAGTACTTGCGCCTTGTGGGAGCATACCTTTTTCAAAAATGACAATTTTAGCCGTTGGATATTGTGCTCTTAATTGTAAGGCACAATTAAGGCCTACGATACCGCTGCCAATGATACAGAAATCAATATTTGAAAGCCATGATTTTATTTCCCAGTAGGATAGTTGCATAATGCTAATTTAGGATTTTAAATTGACGTTCTGAGTCGAGTTAAGGATTGCAGCGGCATCCTTTTTGGGAAGTTTTTAAAAGATGGATGTCAAGTAAAAGTCTAAGATACTGATACAAATTCGATACAGGCAAGTTCGAAGCGCTTCACAAAAAGATATAGCGGAAAGCCCGACCCTTATGGTAACGCAATAAAAAAACTCCGAAATTGCTTTCGGAGTCTTAGTTATTTATGCTTCACTTGGTTTTTCCATTTCGAAATCTTCCATGAACTTCGTGGTGTAATTTCCAGCAACATAATCTGGATGATCCATGAGCTGTCGATGGAATGGAATTGTGGTTTTTATCCCTTCTATCACAAACTCATCTAAAGCGCGCTTCATTTTGTTAATTGCCTCTTCGCGCGTTTGTGCCGTGGTGATTAACTTAGCAATCATAGAATCGTAGTTTGGCGGAATGGAATAGCCAGCATACACATGCGTGTCTAAACGCACACCATGACCACCTGGTGCATGCAACGTAGTTATTTTTCCAGGTGATGGTCTAAACCCGTTATACGGGTCTTCCGCATTAATACGGCACTCTATAGAATGTAAATTTGGTTCGTAGTTTTTACCAGAAATTGGCACACCTGCAGCAACTAATATTTGTTCTCTAATTAAATCGAAATCAATTACTTGTTCCGTAATTGGGTGCTCTACTTGAATACGCGTATTCATTTCCATGAAGTAGAAATTACGGTGTTTGTCTACTAAAAACTCCACCGTTCCCGCGCCTTCGTAATTGATGTATTCTGCAGCTTTAACTGCAGCTTCACCCATTTTTGCTCGTAATTCATCAGTCATAAAAGGAGAAGGCACCTCTTCTGTCAATTTTTGATGACGACGTTGTACAGAACAATCTCTTTCTGACAAATGACACGCCTTACCACGAGAATCGCCAACTACTTGTATTTCAATATGTCTTGGTTCCTCAATGAGTTTTTCCATATACATATCGTCATTCCCAAAGGCAGCTTTACTTTCTTGTCTTGCAGAATCCCAAGCATCCTTAAGATCTTCTTTTTTAAAGACTCCGCGCATACCCTTTCCTCCACCGCCAGCAGAAGCTTTAAGCATTACTGGGTAACCTACCTCTTCGGCAAGTTTCTCGCATTCTTCATAAGATTCAATTACGCCTTCACTTCCTGGAACACAAGGAACACCAGCAGCTTTCATAGTAGCCTTGGCGTTAGCCTTGTCTCCCATTTTATCAATCATTTCAGCCGAGGCACCAATGAATTTAATTCCGTGCTCTTCACAAATTTGAGAAAACTTAGCATTTTCTGAAAGGAATCCGTAACCAGGATGAATCGCATCAGCATTAGTAATTTCAGCGGCCGAAATCACATTAGACATCTTCAAATAAGAATCTGTACTTGCAGGAGGACCAATACAAACCGCTTCATCCGCAAATTTTACATGTAAACTTTCAGCATCTGCCGTAGAATAAACCGCAACGGTTTTTATTCCCATTTCTTTACAGGTTCTAATAACGCGCAGCGCTATTTCACCTCTATTGGCAATCAATATTTTTTTAAACATAACTTTTTCTTTAAAAATTCAATTTCCAAGCGCCAAATTCCAATAATTGGGTTTGGGATTTGTACATTGGAATTTTCAATTGTTATGATGGATCTACTAAAAATAATGGTTGATCGAATTCTACTGGAGAAGCATCATCAACTAAAATTTTAACTACTTTTCCTGAAACTTCAGATTCAATTTCGTTGAATAGTTTCATGGCTTCAATAATACAAAGCACGTCTCCTTCAGCAATGGTTTGTCCTACCTCAACAAATAGTGGTTTATCTGGTGATGGTTTTCTGTAGAAAGTACCGATTATTGGAGATTTAATAGTAATGTATTTTGAAGTATCGTCTGCAGCGGGTGCAGTTGGTTCAGCCTTTGCTGGTTCTGCTGCGGGTGCAGGTGTTTCTGCTACTGGAATTGCAGGAGCTTGAGCAAGTTGTGGTGCAGCAACTGGTGCATATTGCACTGTTGTAGGACCATCATTATCAGATCCTGTTTTAATGGTGATTTTTACGTCATCCATTTCTAATTTAACCTCGCTTGCTCCAGATTTGGCAACAAACTTAATTAAGTTTTGAATCTCTTTTAAATCCATATTAGCTATTAGTTTTTAATGGTTAGTCTTTTAAGAATTATAGGCCCATTTTAAGTAAATGGCGCCCCAATTAAATCCGCCACCAAAGGCAGCGAAAATTATATTATCCCCTTTTTTAAGTTGTGATTCGTAGTCGTTTAATAGTAGTGGTAAGGTAGCAGAAGTGGTATTACCATATTTATGAATATTGATCATAACCTTTTCTTCATCTAACTCAATACGTTGTGCAGTGGCATCAATAATACGTTTATTAGCCTGATGCGCTGCCAACCAATCTACATTATCTTTATCAAGGTTATTCTTTTCCAGTATTTTCACGGTAGCATCTGCCATATTAAATACGGCATTTTTAAATACAGTTCTTCCTTCTTGAAATGCATAATGGCCGCCATTCTCCAGTGCATCCTGCGTCATTGCATGTTGTGAACCTCCATAAGTGGCTTGCAAAAATTCTCTACCAGAGCCATCACTTCTCAAATATTCATCTTTCAAACCTAAATCTTCTGTTGTAGGTTCGAATAAAACAGCTCCAGCACCATCACCAAAAATTATACAGGTAGCGCGATCTTTATAGTTTATTAGAGATGACATTTTATCGGCCCCGATTAAAAGTACATTTTTATAGCGACCTGATTCAATATATGTTGAGGCTACCGACATACCATATAAAAAACTGGAACAAGCGGCATCCATATCAAAAGAAAATGCATTTGTGGCACCTATTTCAGAAGCGGTAAAAGCAGCTGTTGAGGCTGCTTTCATATCTGGAGTAGCCGTGGCTACAATTACTAGTTCTATGTCTTTTGGGTTAATCCCTTTTTTTGAAATGAGGTCTTTTGCGGCTTTTATGGCCAAATACGAAGTGCCTTTTCCATCCTCTTTTAATATACGACGCTCTTTGATCCCGGTTCGTGTAGTAATCCATTCGTCATTCGTATCAACCATCGTTTCTAAAATTTGATTGGTTAATACATAATCTGGAACGTAAGCTCCAACCGCTGTAATTGCTGCTGAGATTTTACTCATACCTTTTTGTTATATTGAACGAAATCGTCCCAAAACGCATTAAAATTGACCAAATTTCGACGAAAAATAGAAAATTTTGACCAAATTAATACTTTTTTCGTGTATTAGGAATTACATAACATAAAAAAAACGCCCACAAGTGAGCGTTTTATTATATGCATACATATTAGTTATGCTAAATTTTCTTCAGCTTCAGTATTATCTATTAACACCTGACCTCTGTAGTATAATTTTCCTTCGTGCCAATGTGCTCTATGATATAAATGCGCTTCTCCTGTAGTAGGACATGTTGCAATCTGTGGCGCAGTTGCTTTGTAATGCGTTCTTCTTTTATCTCTTCTAGTTTTAGAGATTTTTCTCTTAGGATGTGCCATTTTTTATATTATTTATCCGTTAATAGTTTTTTTAATGTATTCCAGCGAGGATCTATATCCTCGTCTTTATTTTCTTTTTCCTCTTTTGGACTTAGCTCTTCTAATTTTTTAAGTATCTCAGAATTTAAAGTTCCATCTTCAATTCCTGGATGAATTCGTTTTGCTGGAACTGCAAGCACAATTAACTCATAAATGTATTGTTGAATATTTATCTCATGCTCTCCATGAGGAATAATCAGAATATCAATATTTTCGTCATTATACTCTTGACCGAACTTAACTACCAAATCAAAATCATGAGTAATCTCTTGATCATAAGGCTCATTAGTTAAGTCGCAATTCAAATTTACGTATCCCGTGATTTTAAAATTCAGCTCTAGTAAAGTTGATTTCTTATTTAGGAGAACATCAACGTTTACTTTTACATCATTAAAATCGTCATACTCAAAATACTCAAAGAACGTTTCGTCTATTTTGTACTCAAAATCGTGATTTCCAACTTTTAACCCCACGAATGGAATTGTATATTCTTTCATTGGCTTCATGATCAAATCTATTTTGAGCCTGCAAATATAAAAATTTTTTAACGCAACCCAACTGGTTGATTATTATTTTTTTACAAGAACTTTCTTTGAGTGTTTTTTTAGAGGATTTGTGGTAAGCTCCTCATAATCAGAACGATTTCTGAAAATCTGTAACCCCATAAAAAGTGCTTCTTTAAACGAGCTTTCATCTGCTACTCCTTTTCCTGCAATTTCAAAGGCAGTTCCATGGTCTGGAGATGTTCTTACTCGAGTTAAACCTGCTGTAAAATTAACACCTTGACCGAAAGACAACGTTTTAAAAGGTATTAAACCTTGATCGTGGTAGGAAGCAATTATAGCATCAAAATTTCTGTAATTATTAGACCCGAAAAAACTATCTGCCGCATAAGGCCCGTAAACTAATTTACCTTCTTCCTTAATCTTCTTTAATGTGGGTCGCATTACATCATCGTCTTCATTTCCAATAACACCATTATCTCCCGTATGGGGATTTATTCCCAAAACAGCAATTTTAGGCTTTACTATTCTAAAATCTTTTTTTAGAGTGTTATATACAGTATTTATCTTCTGGATGATAAGCTCTTCAGAAATATGACTAGACACATCTTTTACTGGCACATGATCGGTTAATAAACCTACTTTTAAAGTATCGGTTACCATGAACATAAGGCTGTCTCCTCCGAGCTCCTTTGCAAGATAATCCGTGTGTCCCGGAAAAACAAAGGCTTCAGATTGTATATTGTGCTTGTTAATTGGAGCTGTAACCAGAACATCAATATTTTTTTCTTTTAGCGCCTTAGTAGCACCTTGTAGCGATTTTAGCGCGTACTCTCCAATTTTTGTTTCTTCTTGCCCAAAATTAATATTAACACCTTCTTTCCAACAATTGAAAACATTTACTTTTCCGTAAGGAATCTGGTCCAAATTATGCACTGTATGAAAATCTATGCCTGTTTTAAAATGCTTATTTAAAAACTGTATTACCTTAATTGAAGCAAAAATCACAGGCGTACATAGCTCTAAAATTCTTGAGTCTTTAAAAGTTTTCAATACTACTTCTCCTCCAATACCATTTAGATCCCCTATCGAAATCCCAACTCTAATTTTTTCCTCATTCTTCATTTAAGAAAACTAACTTTTGTTCGTAATTTTGAAAAAGCAAATTTAACCAAATAAACACATATATATATGTTTACTGGAATTATTGAATCCTTAGGAACCATTACTGATTTAGAGTCTCAACAAAATAACCTAAATATTACAGTAAAGAGTATTATCACCGATGAACTAAAAATAGATCAAAGCGTAGCTCATAATGGTGTATGTTTAACCGTTGTTTCAATTAATGGTGACGAATATACTGTGACTGCTATTAAGGAAACTTTGGACAAATCAAATATTGGAGATTTAAAAGTTGGAGACTTAGTAAATTTGGAACGCGCAATGAAGTTGGGAGACCGACTAGATGGTCATATTGTACAAGGGCACGTAGATCAAACAGGGATTTGCACTGATATTAAAAACGAAGAAGGTAGTTGGTTTTTTACATTTGAATATGATTCTAGTTTAAGTAATATAACAATTGAAAAAGGTTCTATCACGATAGATGGAACAAGCTTAACCGTTGTAAATTCAGGAATAAATAGTTTTAGTGTAGCAATAATTCCGTATACCTATGAAAATACTAACTTCAAGAATTTTGAAATAGGTACAATGGTTAATTTAGAATTTGATGTTCTAGGGAAGTATGTAACAAAATTAATGTCAATTAAGTAGGCATTATCGCTTATCTAATAGTCTTTTACCACCATAAATAAGCCCAACTACTAAGCCTATTATAACACCACCATCAATTGGAAAACCTACTGGCGGAGGTGGTCCAGGAGGGGGAAGCGTTTGACCCATACAAAAGCCGCTTATTAATACAAATAAGATTGAGGCTAATATTCTTTTGTTTTGTATCATCATTGGGACGCAAATGTATAAAAAAAAGAAAGTGAGTAAAAGTATTTCCTCAAAAACCCTCTATTAAAAGCTTGAAAACACCGATGAAGCGCAAAAATTTCGTCTGATTTTGATTATCAAACCTAAAAACAACTTTCAATTAAGTAGTAAAACGAAGAAATAAGTCCTTTATTTTTACATAATTACAACACAAATATATAAAAGTTTTAATGACCTAAATCTTACCCGTATTAAATTATTAACAAATGTTTACACAATTAGCGAATGCATCAGTCAAACCATTTTATCTGACAACTCTCCCAGAGGCAGAACCTCCCATTAAAGCCTCAACTTCTTTTCGTGTTGAGAAATTAAAATCACCTTTTATTGAATGTTTTAAGCATGAAGCAGCTACGGCATATTTAATTGCGATTGAAGGCTCTTTCAATTCTTCTGTTGTCAGGGCAAATATTAACCCTCCGGCAAAAGAGTCGCCTCCACCTACACGATCTACAATGTTTTTTATTTGATATGGTTCGTAATTACCGTCATTATCTAAAGGTGCAAAGAATGGCTTATCTTGTGCTACATCAAAAAGCATTGCGCCCCAATTGTTATGACTTGCTGAAATACTCTCTCTTAAGGTTATTGCTACTTTACTAACATTTGGAAACTGTTTTGATACTTGCCTTGCAACATCTGGATATCTTGAAATGTCTAAAGCTCCAGCATGCACATCGGTATCCCCTGCTTGAATGCCTAAAACATCATAGCAATCTTCTTCATTGCCTATCACAACATCAATAAATGGTAAAATCTCACGCATGGTTTCTTGTGCTAATTCTCTAGAAGATTTAGAGCTGCCCCATTTCCAAAGTTTACCTCTAAAGTTTAAGTCTATAGAAACTTTTACACCTGCTTCTTGTGCTTTTTGCGCTGCAACCAATGTGGCATTTGCGGAATTTTTTGAAAGCGCTGGTGTAATGCCGCTTAAGTGCAACCAACTTGCCCCTTCAAATATAGCTTCCCAATTATAACTCTCCGCTGGTGTTATAGATACTGCGGAACCCTCTCTGTCGTAAATTACATTGCTTGGTCTTTGATTAGCTCCAGTTTCTAAAAAATACGTACCAAGACGCCCGTTATCTGTTCTTAAAATGAAATCTGTATCAACACCAACTGCACGAACAGCATCAACCGCAGCTTCGGCTAAAGCATGTTTGGGTAATGCACTAACATAACGAGCCTTCCCGCCAAAATTGCAAATTGAAGCAGAAACACTTGCTTCCGCGCCAGCATAGGTGACATCTAAGCCCCTTGATTGCCTTAATCTCAAATTAGCTGGAGCAGCAAGTCTTGCCATTATTTCTCCAAAAGTTACTACTGTATTCATGCTTATTATTTTAGTTTAGTTATTAAATTTCTAATTTCTCTAGCATTCTTAGTGATTTGATCCCAATTTTCATCTAAAATCAAATTTTGCTTTGCAACCCAAGATCCGCCAATGGCAGTAATTAAGGGTGAGCTAAGATAGGTTTCAGCATTTTTCATATTACAACCTCCTAACGGTATAAATTTCAAACCTAAATATTTATAGGGTGCTACCATACTTTCCAAATGAGGCATACCACCAGATGTTTCTGCGGGAAAGTACTTTAAAATTCTACACCCGTTCTCTACAGCAATCTCAATATCAGAAGGCGTCATAATGCCCGGGGCAAAAGATAAATTGCGCTTGTAAGCTTCTTGAACAATTCTAGGGTTGCAGCCAGGAGAAACAGCAAAATCAGCCCCAATATCTACAATAGCTTTAACCTGATCTACACTTATTAAAGTGCCAAAGCCAAGGTTTATTTCTGGTAGTTCTTTTTTAATTGCTTTAGCTGCATCTATTGCCGCAGGCGTTCTTAACGTTAATTCAATACTATCTATACCTCCCTTTAGAAGGGCTTCTGCAAGAGGAATGGCATGTTTTAAATGATCTACGATTAAAACCGCAATAATACCGGTATCATCAATTTTCTGGATTATTTCAGGCGTCATTGCCTGCTGGGGAATGGGTCCCATAGAGCACTTTAGTTTAAAATCTCATCCAAAAGTATTACAATTTCTTTTCCTAATAAGGCCCAAAGTTAAAATATGCCCATTTTTGACCAGTTTTTTCAAAACTTAATATATAAGACTAGAATTAGCTCAGGCTAAAATGAGAAATTAGATCTCTGGAACTATAACTTCCGTATTAATCCAACATCCTATTTTGATGACCTCTCCGGAACAAGCGCATTGGTGTATCTCTGATTTTGACGGCGCTTTAGACTCATAAATTTGAGCCCATTTTTCACCAGTATCAATAAGCGAAGGATCCTTTTTTGCTTTTCTTGCTTCTTTAGCAGCTAACCAATATACAGCTCTTTTATCAAAATTCGAATTCCCACAATTTTTAGCACTTTTATCATACATAGCCGCAATAGCTAAATGTGGTTTTCCATTTGAAGGATTTAACTTTAGAGACTTTCTAAAGTAATTTCTTGCTTTTGCAAAACTCTTATTCTTTTTAAGAATTAAACCGATTCGGTATGCAATTTTAGACTTTTTATAGGGTTCAGTTTCTAAATTATACGCTTCATCTAGATACTTACTTATTTCAGACTGACTTCCTCCGTTTTTAATCAAAATTGTGACAATATACATTTTAGTTTCAGCAGAAGGAGCAACTGCATCATAAGCCTTTACGATATCTTCATATAATGGATCATCAGTACATTCTTTTTGATACATTCTTGCAACTGCACGTTTAAGCCATACTGCATCTGTTTTGTAAACATCAAATTTCTTTTTGTACAACGGTATTAAATTTTCACAATCCGCAATAGTTCCAACTTTAATATCTATATTTTTAGAAATTAGAGCATAGGTTTTTAAATAGTCTTGGTATACGCTCTTTCTTTGCTGTTCTTTTTTGGTTAATATGGAACCCTTTTCTTCCTTTCTAATTAAGGTGTTTAATTTTTCTGAATAGTTTTTTATTTCTTCCTCTATTTTCTCCATTACATCGTCATATTTATTAAAAATCTCTTCAATGGGCTTTTTTTCAGCCTTATATAAATCTACGGCTAATGAAAAATAAGTATAAAGACTTTTGGGGTGAGTGAAATTTACCTGATCTAAGATGAAGGCATTATCAAAACATTCATATAATTGCTCATCTTCTATTCTTAATTCTTTTCGATAATCATACATTAACTGGCAGCGCTTAACACCATAAATTCCAATTGGTGTTTTTGCTTTAAAGTACTCTATTCTTTTTTCAAATACATCCAATAGTTCTTTAACAAACCCTATCTGTGCATCACCTGAAGTGCTCTTAATTTTATGTTTTAATATCTTTTCACCATCTATATATATTGCAATACTCAATTTAGGGCAATTTTCTTTTACAAAAACCCACGGAGTATAGGCTTTATCATAATCTTTAGTCTTTACTGGTTCATGAGCAAGCGAAAGCTTTGTTCTACATTCATCTTGCGATTCTTGGCAGTTTAAACTATAGGAAACAATAATTAAAAAGGAAATAAAAAGAAATTGAAAACGTTTCATTTTGGTTTGGTTTAAGAATTAATGTTTTGGCTAACTCTTAAAAGTGCAACAAAAGCTGTACCAGAATTGGGAACTAGTTCAGGCAATTATATCACATATCTTTAAGCAAGATTAATAAGACAAAACTTAAAACTCTATTATTATCAAATAATTTTACCATTGCTGTAACATTTTTAAAGATTATCATACATATTAATACAGTTTCAATAGGGTATTCTTTTAACAATCTAATAAGAATATACTGATGAAAATGTAAAAAACTTTACCTATTATTGTTTAAGAGTAATTTTATACTCGAAAACACATCAACTAAAACCTTAAAACCCTTTGAACTCAGTTATTGACGTTGCTTTCTCACCTGTAAATCTCCTGCTAAGTATACTTGTAATTTTACTTATTCTGTATTGGATTTTTAATATGATTTCTGGAATCGATTTTGATCTGGATATTGATGTAGATGTTGACGTGGACGTGGATGTAGATGCAGATGTGGATGTCGATACGGCAACCAATGTTGTTGATCTTGCTAATGCCGAAATCAACAAGGAAGATGTAATTAGAAACCCTCATAAAAAGCTAGAATGGTGGCAAATGGTACTTATCTACTTTAATTTTGTAGGACTACCATTTATGTTCACATTTACCTGTTGGATTTTTATTTGGTGGTTGTGCACCGCAATATCAACTAGCATTACAAATTCATACAATACTAATTTTGGTTATACATTATTATTAGCAGGTATCATTCCTTCTTTAATCTTAACCAAAATTTTTACCACACCTTTTAAAGGATTTTTTAAAAACTTAAATCCTGATGGAGATAAACCAATAGATTTAGCTGGTAAAACAGGTATTATGCTCTCCAAAATTTCAGGAGAAAAAATGGGATCTGCTGAGGTTGTGGCTGAAGGAAACCCCATGTCTATTTATGCAAAGTCCTTCGATGGAGAAACAATTTCATACAAACAAACTATAGTAGTTATCAAACAATCTGACGACAAAAACTTTTATTGGGTATTACCTTTTGAAGACGAAAATAAAGATTCTTTCAACTTGAATAAAGTTGAATTTTAAAACACAGCGTAAACATTAATTCTTAAAAACAAACAAAATTCACAATGGAAAACATCTCACAATTTGTTGGAATAGGTATCGGGCTTATTCTCTTTTTAATCATTATTTACTTTGCAATTATTGCTCTTTTTTACAAGAAAGTTCCACAAGGAGAGGCTTTGGTAAGAACTGGTTTTAAAGGCACAAAAGTAGCAACCGATAAGGGACTTTACGTAGTCCCTGTATTTCATAAGGTTGAAATTATGGATATTTCGGTAAAGAAAATTCAAATAGAACGTATTGCCGAAAATGGCCTAATATGTAAAGATAATATGCGCGCCGATATTAAAGTGGCGTTCTTTGTGAGAGTGAATAATGAAGTGGAGTTTATTAAAAAAGTGGCACAAACTGTGGGTTGCGAACGCGCATCAGACATTTCAACTTTAGAAGAACTGTTTGAAGCAAAATTCTCTGAAGCCCTAAAAACTGTTGGTAAAAAGTTCAATTTTGTAGAGTTATATGAATCTCGCAGAGAGTTTCGTGATGAAATTGTAGATATTATAGGTACCGATCTTAACGGGTATACCTTAGAGGATTGTGCTATTGATTATTTAGAGCAAACCTCGGTTCAATTTTTAAAAGCTGATAATATTTTGGACGCCGAAGGTATCAAGAAAATCACTGAGCTTACCGCTGCCCAAAACATGAAAGCCAACCTTATAAAACGTGATGAGGAAAAGGTAATCCGTAAACAAGACGTCGAGGCACGAGAAGCCATTTTAGAGCTTGATAAGCAATTGGCAGAGAAAGAGGAGCAACAAAAACGCGAGATTGCCAATATTAAAGCCCGCGAAGAAGCTGAGACTTTAAAAGTTGCAGAGGAAGAACGTTTAAAATCCGAAAGTGCAAGAATTGCCACCGAAGAAAAAGTAAAAGTTGCCGAAGAAAATATGGAGCGCCAAATAATTGTAGCTGCCAAAAATAAAGCGCGAACCGATGCTGTAGAAACAGAACGTGTAGAAAAAGACAGAATGCTTGAAGCTACAGAAAGAGAGCGTATTGTAACACTAGCCCAAATTGAAAAAGAGAAAGTTGTAGAAGTTGAAAAGAAAAATATTCAGGATGTGATTCGCGATAGAGTAATGCTAGAAAAAGGTGTGGTACAAGAGCAAGAAAACATGAAGGATATTGAAGCTTTTAAAACCGCAGATAGAGATAAGCAGGTAAAAATAACCCATGCTGAAGCCAATGCACAAGAGGACTTAATAAAAACGATTAAGGCCGCCGAAGCACAAAAAGAAGCTGCAAAACAAAAAGCTGAAGAAATAAATATTGAAGCCGAAGCTAAGAAACAAGCCAGTGAAAAAGAAGCCGAAGCTAGAAAAACATTAGCCGAGGCCAAAGCTAAAGAAGAAGCAACTATTGGAATGTCTGAAGCGCAAGTAATGCACGCTAAGGCAGATGCTAACGAGCGTCAAGGATTGGTAGAAGCATCGATAATTGAAGAAAAGGCTAAAGCTGAAGCCGCTGGTATTTTAGCTAAAGCTGAAGCGATTAAAGAAGAAGGATTAGCTGAGGCCGAAGTTATTAAGGAGAAAGCACTTGCTGATGCTGCTGGTATAGAAGAAAAAGCTGAAGCGATGAAGAAACTAGACGGTGTAGGTAAAGAGCATGAAGAGTTTAAGCTGCGTTTAGATAAAGAGCTTCAAGTGGATTTAGCAGAAATCAACATCCAAAAAGAAATTGCAGATGCACAAGCAGAAGTGATAGGAGAAGCATTAAAAGCCGCAAATATTGATATTGTTGGTGGCGAAACCATGTTCTTCGATCAAATTATTGGCCAGATTACAAAATCTAAAGGTATTGATCGTTTTGTAAATCATTCTGATAATATCACTGAAGTTAAAGACGCCATTTTAGGTAGTGATGATGTAAAAGGTAATCTTCTAGAGAAAATCAAAGACTTTGCTACCAAATATGGTATTTCTTCAGAAGATATTAAAAACCTTACTGTTGCTAATTTACTACTGGATTTAAAGTCTAAAACTACTGATTCCAGTGAAGCTACATTGTTTGATAACCTTTCTAATCTTGCTAAAGGATTAGGGTTGTCAAATAAGAAACTTGGGTAATATAATTTAATCCATCCATTGATAAAAGAAAATCAATGGGTGGATTGAAACCGATGTAAAAGGCGTTGTTATTCTACAAAATCAAGATACAAGTATCTAGAAATTCATAATAATGAGGTTTAACTTCATTAGTAAAAAAATAGGACAATTCCTTTCAGAAAGTTATAAGCACCTAAAACATGTTTTTCAGCTTTAGCAGTTTCAATTTCAATATTAATTAAGAATGGCGGAAACCAATTCAGATAACAACATACAACTAGACGGTGGCACCTACGAAATAATTCAAGGGCGTTTGCAAAAGCAAAAAACCGAATTACTATCCAGGTTATCCAACTTAAATAATGCAAGAAAAGATGTTTTTGGCAGTGTAGAAACTAAACTCATTGCCAATAACCGCATTAACACTGAAAATAATTGTATTGCTCGCGATATAGTTACTATTGGAGATTACTGTCTATTTGGATACAATGTCCATTTTGGATTAAGAACTGGCATTACACTTGCTGATGTATTCAGTATTTATGTTTACGATAATGGAAATTTCAGCATTCAACCTTTAAATTTAATTGAGGATGACACCTTTATAAACGACTTTACAAATCTTTATAAATACTACCGAAATATCGTCTTTTCAAAATTTGCCATTATTGGAAACTATTTACATATGGTGTTTCAGCTCAGTGAAAGCATCACCGATATTAAAACCTTTAAATGGTTGATTAATGATGGTAAGTTAGAGTACATTGATAACCGAAGCGAACATGAGTTTAAATTTCCAAATCAGCATGAATTTAACTGGGTTGAGCCAACTAGAGACAACCATGTTTATGGCAAACACCCACATATTTCAATTTTAGATAAAGTATTTGTTGAAACTATTGGCGGCGATTTAACTATAAAGATTGAAGACAATACGGATAATGGTAAAGGCATTTACGATGAACCTGTTCAGCATGTAGACCAAACTTTAGATGACGGACAATTCAAATATGCTGACCTTGGCAATTTAATTGCACTTGAAATTAAGCCCTTTCAAGAAGCTCCAAGGTATTTTGTTTACAATCATAAAATACAAGAAGTAAAAAAGATACCTAGTATTGCTGATGCTTGTGTGTTATTGCCTGATGACCAAGGTATTGTTTTTGCCGATGGATATTATCTACAGTCCGGTGATTTTAAGTTGTTTGACAGTGGAATTTCCAATGTTAAATTCAAAAAGAAAGTTAGTTCTCCCAACGGCGAAGATTTTCTTTTTGTTTTTTATCAAAGTGAAAACGGACTTTATATTTTAATGCCCTACAATGTTATAGAACAACAAGTAAAAACACGAATCATTTGTAACGGGTATACCATTTTGAATGACGGTGAACTGTGTTATTTTAAAACGGAGGATGAGCAAACGAAACATCATGTTATCCAAATATGGCAAACCCCTTTTATAAAAGGAGATGCTGTGCCTTCTGAGCATACTGATACGCTCCTTTATAAAATAGGAAATAAGGACATTGTAAAGGCCATGGCAGAATGTCAAGCCTTAGTTACACTTTTAAATAAAGAAGATAGTTACGAGGGGCTCTATTCCGATATTTCGAAAGCATCTAGCGATATTCTAAACAGTTATTACTGGATTAACGAACCCGACACCTTCCTGCTTAACGAACCTTTAAAAGCCTTAAACGACGCTGCAAATGCTGCGGTTGATGAATTTGAAAAAGTAGTACAGCTGCGTAAAAATGCAGCAAATATTACCAAAGAAACACAGGCAAAAGCAAATGAGATTTTTGGTAAAATCAAAAGTAGTTCCTTCAAGTCTATTGAAGATTTTGTCTTGATTCTATCACAATTACGTACCCTAAGAGGTGAGGTTATTGGTTTGAATGAAATTCGATACGTTGATCCCGATTTTATAACCACACTAGAAGAAGACATCATAGTTCAGAACGATAAAATTTCTGAACGTTGTGTGCAGTTTTTACTTAACGATAAAGCACTGGAGCCCTATCATAAACGTGTTGCTGAAAAAGAAGCCGAGCTCAACGATATTAAAAAAGTTGTTGATGCCAAAAAGCTAGAGGAAGAAGTCAATCAAATAGCGACTGATTTAGAAATGCTAATTGATATTGTTTCTAATTTAGAGATTGAAGATGCCTCACATTCTACACAAATCATCGATAATATATCCTTAATTTTTGCCACGATAAATCAACTTAAAGCAGGGTTGAAAAACAAGCTAAAATCTTTAGGGGAAAAAGAAGCTTCGGCAGAATTTGCAGCACAATTAAAGTTGGTAGATCAAAGTATTATCAACTATTTAGATATTGCGACAACACCAGAGAAGACAGACGAGCTTTTGAATAAAGTATCCGTTCAGCTTGAAGATTTAGAAGGACGATTTGCAGATTTTGAAGACTTCATCAGTAAGATTATTGAAAAACGAGAAGAAGTTTATAATGCATTCGAAGCCCGAAAAAACACTCTTGTTGAAGCCCGAAATAAAAAAGCAATAACCCTTGAAGCTGCGGCAAACCGTATTCTAAAAGGCGTTGCAAAAAAGGCACAAAGCTTTAAAAGTACAATAGAAATCAATGGTTACTTTGCTTCAGATTTAATGATCAATAAGCTGAGAGATATCGTTTCAGATTTAAAAGACTTAGACGATGCAGGAAAAGCTGAAGCCATTGAAACAAGTATAAAAGTTGCCAAAGAAGATGCCATCCGAAAGCTTAAAGACACACAAGATTTATACGAAGATGGTGAGAATATTATAAAGCTTGGAAAGCATAAGTTTGGTGTAAACAAACAGCCATTAGATTTAACTATTGTTTATAAAGACGATACCTTAAAATATCACTTAACAGGAACAGATTTTTATCAAACTATTGAGAACGAGACTTTAGGAAGCTCTCAAAAATATTGGAACCAAGATCTAATTTCGGAGAATCAAGACATCTATCGTTCCTCATATTTGGCATATAAACTATTTTCAAATGCTTCGGAAAACCTTCCAAATCTTGGAGAAAAAGCCCTATTAGAATTAGTCAGAAGTGAAAGCAGTAAAAACTATTCCGAAGGCTATATCAAAGGAGTTCACGATGAAGATGCTGCTAAGATTTTAAAAGCGGTTGTTTCCAAGCATCAAGATTTAGGATTATTACGATATGAGCCAACCACGAGAGCCTTAGGGCAATTCTTTTGGAATGCCTTAGACCAAGACATGCAAGCAACTTGGAATCAGAAAATAAAAGCATCTGGTGAAGTGCTTGCAGCATTTCCAGAAAGCAAAGAGTACAAAGCTGTAATTCACAAACTAAGCAATGATATAGGTGAGTCTGTATTTTACAACCTAATATCTAATGACTACACTTCTGATTTGGCGTTTAAAACCGCATCCTATCTGTTCGATGAGCTACAAAGCAACAACACCTTTTGCATTAGTAAAACCGCCGATGGGGTATTTCAAAACTTTACTAAAGCCATTGATAAAAAGAATGCAACAGCTGCTTTTAAAACATCGCTTAAAACTGCATTAGTAGATAAGAAAATCACACTTGAAGCTGTACAACTAGCGATGCAATGGGTAAGTTCATTTGTAAAATCTCAAGCCAAAGAACACAAGGCATATATCCACGAAATTGTAGCATTGGTGCTATTTAAAAGTGACGCTAGTTCAGAGGTGATTCAAGTACATCCAAGTTTGGTGATTGATAATTTAAAAGGAAGTCATGAGACGATTCAAGACGGTAATTTTAAATTCAATTATCATAGTTTTATCAATCAGTTAGAGCAATTTCAAATGGTTGAAGTACCAGCATACCAAGCCTATCGCGATGCAAAACACCAGGTAACAGAACAATTAAAAGACGACTTAAAACTCGAAGAATTTAAACCACGCGTGTTATCCTCTTTTGTTCGAAATAAATTAATCAACCAAGTGTATTTACCATTATTTGGAGATAACTTATCCAAACAATTAGGAAGTGTGGGCGACAATAAGCGTACTGATCGCATGGGCATGTTATTACTGATTTCACCACCAGGATATGGTAAAACCACCCTAATGGAATATATGGCAAACCGTTTGGGGCTCATCTTTATGAAAATAAATGGACCAGCGATTGGTCACGAAGTCACTTCGGTAGACCCAATGACGGCCAATAATTCAGCAGCTCGAGAAGAACTGAAAAAGCTCAATTTGGCCTTTGAAATGGGGAATAACGTCATGTTGTATTTAGATGACATTCAGCACTGTAATCCGGAATTTTTACAGAAGTTCATCTCCTTAGCCGACGGTACAAGGAAGATAGAAGGTGTCTATAACGGCAAACCAAAAACCTATGATTTACGCAGTAAAAAATTCTGTGTGATTATGGCAGGAAACCCATATACCGAAAGAGGAGAGAAGTTTCAAATTCCAGATATGTTAGCTAATCGTGCGGATATTTATAATTTAGGTGATATTATTGGTGATACTGCAGATTTATTCAAGTTGAGTTTAATTGAAAACTCCTTAACTTCAAACCCAGTATTACACCAATTGAGCAGTAAATACTTTGAAGATATTTACCAACTCATCGAAGTTGTAGAATCGGGAAATCGCGATAATTTGGAACTGAAAGGAAATCACACCAAGCAAGAAATTCAGGATTATTTGGCGGTCTTAGATAAGGTAGTTACCATACGAGATACAGTATTGCGAGTCAATGAAATCTATATTAAATCGGCAGCCACGGACGATAATTATCGTACTGAACCGTCATTTAAATTACAAGGGTCTTATCGTGATATGAACAAATTAGTTGCCAAGGTCGTACCAATTATGAACGATAAAGAGTTGCAAACGCTCCTATTATCCCATTACGAAAACGAATCACAAACCTTAACCAACGCCGCGGAAGCTAACCTGTTAAAGTATAAAGAACTGACAAGTACCATCGACGACTCCGAAACAGAACGTTGGCATACCATAAAAGAGACTTTTGTAAAAAACAACAAACTCAGAGGTTTCGGCAATCAAAACGAAATGGCGCAGGTTCTAAATCAAATGATGGCATTTAGTGAGCATTTAGAGGGAATCAAAGATGTTCTAAGAAAGGGGTTAAAAGACTAAATTATTCACAGAAACACAAGAAAATTAGTGTTTCAAAAAATAACAAATCGTTATTCTTAATCCCAACCTGAAAGACCAATAATTTCACCATTAGGACCAACAAAGAAGGTGTATTTATCTCGGGCATAATGCTCATTTTCCAACTCATAACCTTCCTCTTTTAACTTATCACCTATTGAAGCTATGTTATCAACTTTCAACATAAAATGATTATGATTAGTATTACCAACTGGACCTACCGTATCCCAAAATTCGGGCGCTGTGAGAGAAAGACTAATAGTTAGATCATTCGCCTTAAGTTTCATTACCAACATTCCTTCAAGACCTGGACCATGAAGTACCTCGGCATCTTCTAATTTAAACCCAAGAATTTCTCGATATAGCTTTAAGGTTTTTTCCAACTGAAGTACATGTACACAAATATACCTTAAACCTGTAACTTTTCCATCTACTTTGCTTTGTTCAACTTCTTTCGATTGGTTTTCATTTTGCGCGTAATTGCTATTACAAAACATTAAAAATGTCATTAATGCCAAAAAATAGTTGAACATCATGTTGGTTGAAGTTGTTTTATTAATTCCCTTAAAGTTATAGTTGATTTGCATAAAAAATGATTTATACGAATTTATTACAATTTAAAGTGGAAGTCATTTAAAGTACACTACATAAAAACTGAACACTGTTTTTGTGTTGCACATAAGAGTTCTTATCTCTTTAAACCTTACATCAACAAAAACTCAACAATACATTTTAAGTATCGAACAAGCAACTGTTAAAGAAGGTTGTTTTGTAATTTCACAGTATTAATAAGGATATACTGGATTGCCTTATTTCGTAAAATCAACTAAACACCAAAATAAGTAATGGCTTTTTATATCAATAAAGCAGTAAGAAAAACTGTTTTTATTCTATCGGTTCTTTTTTTTTCATGCAATGGAATACAAACTTCAGAAAAGCAACCCAAAGAAAACGCACATAAATGGGAAATGCTAGTAGATAAGGATTTAACAAACTGGGACGTATTCTTAAGTTATAAGCATCAACCTGGTTATGATGGCTCTATTCCTAAAAATGAAAACGGGGAAGAAATTCCTCCAATTGGTTTAAACAAAACGTCATATAATGTGTTCAGTACTTTTCAAGAGAATGATGAGACTATCGTAAAAAACACGGGCGAATACTATGGTTGTCTTATTACTAAAAAGGAATACAAAAACTATCACTTTCAACTAAAATACAAGTGGGGTACAAAGACATGGGCATACAGAAAAAATCTACTTAAAGACTCTGGTATTCTATACCATTCAATTGGCCCATTGGGAGTGGAGTATTGGCGTTCTTGGATGCTTTCTCAAGAATTCCAGATTATGGAAGGCCATACAGGAGATTTTTGGAGTCAGGCAAATTCTGCCATAGATATAAGAGCTTACAAGCCTGAATCCATCTTAGATCCCGTTGCTCATGAGTCTCAAGACTTCATAACTCTAACCATGAATAGCCCTTTTCGGAATTACTGTATGCGCAGTAGCAACTATGAAAAGCTAAACAACGAGTGGAATACTCTTGATCTGTACTGCTTTGAAGACAAGAGTTTACATGTGGTAAATGGCAATGTGGTTATGATTTTGAAAAACTCGAGATACATTACAGATGAAGGAGAGCATATCCCTCTTACAAAAGGCAAAATTCAACTCCAAAGCGAGGCAGCAGAGATATTTTTTAAAGACATAAAAATCCGAAAAATAGATGCTTTAACACAAGAACAAAATCAACTTTTTTAAATAAAAAACACTTATGAAAACGAATTTAATTCTCATTTGCAGCCTTATTACCCTGTTAATATCATGTTCTTCCGATTCCTCTAACGGATCTGGGGGGCCTACTGCAAATGACGATATATTAACGGTTATTGAAAACAGCATCCCAGGAGAAGCCAACCAAATAGACGTATCCTTAAATGATGATATTGGCCCCAATGGTCCTGACACGAATAACTACAATTTACTTTCAGGACCAGCTAATGGATCTGTTTCTGAGATAAGCGATGGTGTTTTTGAGTATATTCCAAATCCAGATTATTTTGGGAAGGATAGTTTTGTATATAGAATTGCCGATAAGGATGCAAATGATGACTCGGCTACTGTTGATATAACTA
Source organism: Jejuia sp. UBA6058 (assembly GCA_002428965.1). Lineage (GTDB taxonomy): Bacteria > Bacteroidota > Bacteroidia > Flavobacteriales > Flavobacteriaceae > Jejuia. The sequence continues at coordinate 492,707 of DIYI01000012.1, forward strand.
TTACGGAATCTCTAGGCCCTACAGCGGAGGATTTTGAAAACATGGATCCGAATTTACCTTCTTTCGTTTCTATAGATGACACCACACCGGCTGGTAAAAAATGGGTAAAAGTAGAAGCATTATCAGACGAATTTGATGGACCATTGGATATTGGAAATGATCCTAACGGTTCTACTAAATGGTACAATTCATATTGGAATTATGGAGGTACGCCAGTTTTTATGCGTTCTGAAAATTCATTTACCGAAGATGGGAAGTTGTGTATAAAGGCAACTTTAAGATCAGAGCCTAATTGGTTTCAAACAGCAAGAGTACACTCTACCACACAGATTAAATTTCCAATGTATACTGAATGTAGTATGAAGACAGCACATATTTCTGCTTTTAATACGTTTTGGATGAATAATGGTGATATTAATGATCGTGATGAAATAGATATTGTAGAGAATAATTCTAAACCAACACAACCATGTATTAATGCTGGTGAGAATGGTAGTATCCCTTGGACTACGCACTTGTTTCCAACACAAATGAATTCTCAGTATTTCATTGCTAAAGGAGGTGTAACGGAACGACATGAAGATAATTACGATACAAGATGGTTATTACCTGAGAACCCTAAGAAAGATAAAACTTGGAATGAAGATTATCATATTGTTGGATGTTGGTGGATAGATGCTCGTACTGTTCAATTTTATTTAAATGGTGAGCCTGCAGGAAGAGTTACAACAATACAAGATTTTACTTTAGAGCAAGAACTTATTTTTGATTTATGGACTGCCGATGAATGTTTTTTAGGAGGACTTGCAAATAAGGAAGATTTAAATGATGACAGTATTAATACTATGCGCGTAGACTGGGTTAGAACCTGGAAATTAGAATCTATGTAAACCTATTTAAAACAGCATGGTACAAAAATAGATTTCAGAATTATTAGCTATTAATTAATTTAAAGTACGTATAAATAAAAAGAGGTACACCACATATTGTACCTCTTTTTTAGGACTAGTCAACACCTTCTGTCCGTTTAAAACGCATCGCAATATTTTCAAGCAATATCTCATCAGAATTAAATAGAGTATCAAAACTTTTGTTTGATTTGCTTAATAAAGAATAAGCTTTCTTTATGAGTAGTATCAGGTTGGTTATAATTAAAAAAGGGATTGTATACATATACAACCCCTTTAAAACTAATTTCTAACTTATTATACTATTCACCTGGTGCTAAATGCGTAGTTTTTCTTTTGGACGTAAAACTCATAATACTCTGGTAATTCCAACTATTATAAACATGAGATAATCCCCAACGTAATATTTCTGTAGGATCCTTTTCACTATCTGCACTTCTGTTTAAACCAATAGCATGTGCAGGGACACTTTGTAATACCGACATAATTTCGAAATTAATACCATCAGGAGACCATTGTATGGTGTTTTTCTCAGGGCCGTCTGTTGTAATTAAAGAGGCTATACCACCTTTGTATGGCCAAACACAAATCTCATGACCGCTATTACTAATCGGGTTGTAAGGTGATTTTACATAAGGTCCTAAAGGGTTATCAGCAATAGCAACACCATGACGAATCTGACGCCCTCCAAATGTAATTTGCTCTCCCATCTGCTCTCCTTTATAGTACAAATAAAATTTGTCCTTATACGGAATTATACAAGGATCATGAACTTTATGACTATCAAAGTCGCCTTTCTTTATAACTGCATGTCTGTTTTGTTTTTCACCTTTCCATACCCCATTATCCGCAGGACTCAAAATAGGCTTTTCGCTTTTTGCCCACGGACCATCAGGAGAATCAGCCCATGCCAGACCTACTTGATTTTTAACCCTAACAGTGTAAGGCGATTTTACAGTTTGGTAACACAAGTAATATTTATCCTTATGCTTCATTATTTCAACTGTAAATACCGATCTATCATCATAAGAACCTTTTTTGCCACGTGGAACAGCTAATCCTTCCTCCTTCCAGGTTTCCCCATCTTCAGATGTGGCGTACCATATATCGCATCGGTCCCAAGGGAAAACTTTATCATTCTCTACATCACCCCCAAAACCATCACATTTTCCAGTGCTCTTGGAATACCATACATAATATTTGCCATTCTCTTTTATCATTGCACTTGGGTCTCTTCTAACCACACCTTCTTCGTATGCTAAGTCTCCTTTCAAAGGTTGTAATCCAGAGAATTCAATGAACCAATCGTTTCCTAAATCTGTAGGCCATTTTAAAGCCCTTTTTGAAGCTGCACTTAAAGAATCTACATTGGTAATTCCTAAGTGATCTATTTGTTCTTGATTAATAGCTTCGTTTTCTTTATGAGACTCGATATTAGAATTGCACGAACAAAACATTATAGTAAGAGCCAATTGTATTAATAATTTGGTTTTAAATGTCATTTTTAGTTGTTATTAAATTAATTAGATAAAAAGTATAAATATGGTTCTAACGCCTCATCTGTAAATTGAGGGTTATATTGTCATTAATGTTTAAAGCACCATAACTAAAATGATGATTTGGTCATGTGTTACTCAATTACTACTTTAATTTTAGGTGTACTTATAGTACACATTTTTAATCATATTGATGCTGCATGTTAAGTGCCTATTCCTTCTACAGAAAACATATAATGCACTATATTTAAAATAATTAGAGGTCTTATAACAACATCAAAGATTATGTTTAAACCTTTAAAAAGCTCTTTTAAATCATCAACAAAAACTGAACATTGAGCAAAAAAAACTCAATATGCTCCTAGTACTTACTCCTCTAGTGTTATATTGAGTATCGCTTAATTGGCAAGATGTATGTTCAGAGCAAAACTCAAGTTGTTTAGATGCGTCTTTTATTAAGAATTTATAAGTTTAGAAAATGAAGAAAAGATTTTTATCGAAAAATATAGTTCAAATAATTGCTTTATTAATAAGTTTTTTAGCAATCGCCCAAGAACCCTATGATACCAACAAATATATTGATAAAGCAAACCTATTAACTTCCAAAAATCTAGATAGCGCTATTTATAATCTAAAAAAAGGGGTCGAGTATTACACTGCTCAAAAAGACACCATAAATCTTATTAATACATTATGCAACCTCTCTGCCATTTATGACAATGTTTTAGATTACGGAAAGTCCTCCGATGGCTACTGGGATGCCCTATTACTTGCAGATCACTCAAATGATAATATATCAAAAGCCAGAATATATCAAGAACTAGGATGGTTGTACAATTCCTATAGAAGACAAGAAGAATCATTGCGCTACTTTAACATGTCTCTCAAGCTGAAAAAACAACTAGTTGAGCAAAATAAAATAAGCAGGTCGTATTTAGTAAGCAATTATTTTGCAATTGTGAATTGCTTTAGAGTAAATAACAACTTGGAGATGACAAAGGTATATTTAGACAGTTGTGAGATAGCCTTAAAAAAAATTAATCCAATTGAAAAATCATATTATGTTGAGTCGGAAAAAGCATTTTATAAAGCAGTTGTAGGGAAAAATTATGAAGGTGCTCAAAAAATATTAATTGAAGCCAAAACTTTTTTTGAGAAAACAGACCCTTCTTACTTAACTGTAATTTACTTTTTAATTGGAGAGGTTTACAGAATGAGTGGTGATTTTAATAATAGCATCAAACATTACGAAGAGTCCCTCAAGTTTTCTGAAATGTACAACAAACATTTGGGCTATAAACTATTTAATTATGAGGTGCTTTCAAATTTATATTACGATAAAGGTATTTACAAAGTAGCGTTTTATTATAAGAACCTTGTGCTGGAACTAAACGAAAAAATATTTGGAAGAAGTAGTCAAAACAATAAACACTTAATAGAAATTAAAGATAAGTACAGACTTCAGAAAGAAACAGAAAAAGCACTGTTGAAGGAAGCTAAAATTGAGAAACTAGAAAATCAAAAAAGAATTAGTTTTTTACAGAATATAATGATGGTGCTTTTTGTTGTTTTTCTAATATTATACGGTTTGTTGTTATTCAGAAACCTTAGAAGAAAGCATAAGCTGGAAAATGAAAAAACCAAAGAGGTAATGGCTCTTAAAAACAGGGAATTGACAGCTTCTGCCTTACAACTTATAGAAAAAGAAGAGTTTATAATAAAGTTAAAGGATAGTATTTCTAAAAATAACGAAATAGATCTTAAATCTATTAATAGAATGATTAATGGTTTTCAAAATTCCCCGGGAGGTAATTGGGAGGAATTTGAAGCCCGATTTACTTCTATAAACCAAAGCTTTTACAATACTATTAGAAAAAAATATCCCAATTTGGGTCAGACTGACTTGAAAATTTGTGCACTAATTAAATTAGGTTTTTCAAGTAAGGAGATGTCTTCTCTACTAGGAATTACAATAGAAAGCGTACACACCTCTAGATACAGATTAAGAAAAAAATTAGGACTTAAGAAAGGCGGGAATTTGATAGAATTTATGTCTAAAATTTAGAGATTTCCCATAAAAAACGTAAGGATTAAAAATACCCTAAATAAAAAGGGCTTGAACAAATTTAATTCCAAGCCCTTTTCAACTAAACTAAATCAACAATTATATTAAGGTCTTAGCCTTATTTCACTTAAACTCATATCATCTAAATAAAATTTTAAAGTATCAGGATTATTCTCATTAAACCCTCTAATTAATAAAGTAGCATCTCCACCAAATACAGATTTAAATTGAAAACTTTGATAAATCCATTCTCCTGTTGGTAAAGATGAGCTGAATACTGTTGGTATTAAATCTGCAATACCAAAACCAACTTCATAAATTCTAATATCTGACGACGCATCACCACTTGGAGCATTGGCAATTCCATCTACTATATACATCCAATACCCTATTTCATATTCTTTTCCGCTTTCGATTGGAACCGTGTTTTCATGCCTCATTATCATTCCACCGTTCGGCTCAAATTCTATATACAAACTATTACTTCCTGTACGTACCACATTTGAAGATATTTCATGGTTAAATTGCCCCCAAATTCCACCCCAACCATGATTTGGCCAATCATCAATCGTTGAGTTTTCAAAACTGTAGTCAAAATCTGTAGATTCATAGATATTCACTAATCTAAAACCAGACAATTCCGCATTGATAATCTCGGTTGCATCAACTAGATCAGAGGTTCTTAACGTTCCTGGAGTATAGCTCACAAACACTTGATCATCGTTATAAACTGTCTCATTATCCAATTCAAGTATAACAATATTAGCTTCATCTGCATTAATCGTGGCAGTGCTTACCATAGGCATAAATATGGAGCCGTCATTTTCAATTCGCACAGAAAAAGTGGATGGGTCAACTGATTCAGGATCAATATCTCTACTAAATTCCAATCCAATCTTGCCATCTACACCAAAAACACGATCTAAAGTAACGGGATCTGTCGAAGGGATTACTTTTATAAGCTTCTCAAAGGATAGTGTATCTGCATCCCTAGGTCGATCTCTAAAAGCTCTAAAATCTAAGTCCCAAGATCCCAGTGTATTGAACCTCATATCAAATTCATTTAAAGTAGTAGTCTCAGATGATGGTTTTCCTCCTTCAGACGACCAAGTAACATTATCTTCCTCCCCTACGGAGGTAAAAGTCAATCTCACAGATTTACTCGCTGTAAGTTCGTTTTCGGCACCATCAGCTAATACTAATTCAGCTCCTGTAGTACCATCATCATTAATGTAGTATAATTTTAAATCTGCCCTAAGGGAATCCAAAACAGTAACTACTATGGTAGTATCTAATTCTCTGCTGTTTATTGGTTCTGTACTATCTTCATTTGGATAAACATCACCCCCAAAGGTTTGATTTAAAGTTACATCATATACACCTGGCTTATAAAAAATACCCTTAATAACATCGTCTGATGAGGTACTAGCTCCATTTTTTGCTATAACAGCTACATCTGTATCACCAGGTAAAGTCCATAATCTTGAAACAACACCTCGGGAAATATCACCAAAGTCGATGTGCCCGTTCACAGAAACTCTATTTTCAAAATTCATTTCAGAGGTTACAATAACTCTATGGTTCGTGTCCATTGTACCAACGGACAGATCCTCTCCACAGCTTGTAAGCACTAAGCTTATCAAGAGGAAAAGCGTTAAAATTTTATAATTTTTCATGATAAGCAATTTTATTGATTAAAGATTTCGTTGGCTTGAATTTCCGTACTTGGTATTGGGAAATAATCGTGTTGATCTGAATCATAAATGTTTTGGGCTACAGTAAAGTCAGGCCTTACTAAACCATTAATAACAAATGGTTGTTCAGTAGGGTCTTGAATTAAATCTAGGTTAGCTTGACGCCAGACTTCATCATCTCTAAGTTCATCAAATACTTCTTGCACAATACCCCACCTTACTAAGTCTTTCCATCTATGGCCTTCATAACAAAGCTCCAATGGTCGTTCTACCCGACGAATGTGAGTCATAACGGTTTCTGCACTCGGTGCAACGAATGGGCGATCATCAGTAACTGGATCTCGATTAACTACAACTTGTTTGCTTACATGCAATTGAGGAAAAGTTCCTCCATTCATATCCATATATTGTTGTAGGGTATAAACTCCCGCGCGACTTCTTACCATATCCACATACTGTAAAGCCGTCATAAAATCTCCTCTATCTTCAATAATTGCTTCGGCATACATCAAAAGAACATCCGCATATCGAATATGCCTAAAATTAATGCCACCACGCCCTTGCGCAGGTTCAGCTGGCAAATGATACCAGTTTGAGTGTTTTTTTACATAAGCACTTTGGCCACCACCCCAGCCGCCGATGGTCCCGTAAGGTTCAAGATACCATAATCCTTCTCCATTTTGCGGGGCAATAGAGGCATTCATTCTTCTGGATTCAACGTTATCATCATTGATGGGATTATCTGGATCTACTTCATCATCAACGAACATTTCATGCAGATTATAGGTGGGAAGCACAGTATTAAAACCACCTGCTCCTAAACGACCAATTTCTGTCGACAAGGTTGTAGATTCTGAACCAGTATTGAAAGGCGTATCATCAACTGGGAAACCTGAATTTCCAGAGTTGATATCGAAAGAATAATTAACCTCTAAGATAGATTCTTCATTAAACTCATTTTCATGCCAAAAATTATCAGTAATGTCTCTAGTGAGCGCATATATACCAGAATCAATTACTTCTTTAAATAGTCTAGCTGCTTCTGACCAATTTTCTTCAAATAGATATACTTTACCCAACATGGTTGTTGCGGCACCCCAAGTAATTCTGCCGACGTTTTCGCCTTGCCAAGTTTCAGGTAAATTAGCCACAGCAAATTCTAAATCTGGAATAATAATAGTACTAGTTACCTCATCCTTATCTGAAAAAGGTTGGCTAAAGTCCTCAGTTCCACGTGCTATATCTGTAGTAATCATTGCACCACCATATGAATGTGCCAACTGCCAATAAAAAAATGCCCTTAAAAAACGAGCTTGTCCTTCAATCAATGCTTTTGTGTCGTCATCTATTACACCTTCATCTAATGTTTGCAGGCTTACAATAACCTGATTTGCTCTAAAAATACCTACATAACATTCTTCCCATTTGTCAACGACATGAATGCTATTATTATTAAATACAAGGTTTCTAAAAGCAAAAGGTCTGTACCAAGATTCTGTACCGCCAATATCTCCTAAAACAAATTCTTGTACTAATTCTGCACCGCTAATAGAACGGTATTGCAAAGCTCCATATACCGTGGCAAGAGCTGCCTGAAATTGTCCTTCTGATTGCCAAAATGTTGCAGGCGTAATAAAATTTGGATTTTGTTCCTCTAAGAATACACTTTCGTTGCAACTCGTAAGACCCAACACAAAAAGCAGTGTAAGCTTAATTAAATTGTTTTTAATTTTTTTCATAATATTATTTTTTTTAGAAACTTAATTGGAATCCCATCATAAACTGACGTGATACAGGATAATTACCAAAATCTATCCCTCTGTTCGATAAACCATTACCTCCTACTTCAGGATCATATCCATTATATTCAGTAAAAGTAAATGGGTTTAATGAGTTTAAATACACTCTAAACTTCTCAATTCCAAGTTTTTCAGTGCCTGGAACCGTGTATCCAATAGAAAGTGTTCTAACTCTAAGATAGGTACCGTCTTCTAACCAAAAATCTGATGCTGGCTTATTATTTGAATGACCAGACGTTTGCCTGAATATTGGAATATCAGAATCTGGATTTTGAGGTGTCCATTGGAATATTTGATCTTGATGGCGTCCAAAAGTGTAAGCAATATTTTTACCACCGTTATAAATTTTTGCCCCATTAGAATAAAACATTTGACATGCTAAATCCCAGTTTTTGTAATTTAAGTTAAAGTTTAACCCTAAATCAAATTCTGGAATACCAGAACCTGAGTATATTCTATCTTCTTCAGTCAAAGCGCCATCACCATTAACATCTTTATAGCGCATATCACCAATTTGTGGTGTACTCACAACTCCACTTGAAAAATCTAATAACTGATACTCTGCTAATTCCTCGGCTGTCTTAATTACCCCATCATTTTGAAATAGGAAAAAAGCATAAGCCTCACGGCCCACCTCAAGAAAGGTGGTTGGCTCACCAGTAGGAACATTTACATTTATAAAACCATTTGCAAAACCTCTTACAACTCCATCTAGTTCTGTAACTTCATTTTCATTCTTGGAAAAGGCAGTAGATATACTAAATTTAAAATCTTCACCTATTTGATCCCTATAGTTTATTCCTACTTCAATTCCCTTATTAACCATGTTTCCTGCGTTAACTGGAATATTGTTGTAGGCGTTTTCGGCAAATGGCTGCCATGTACCAGTAGATGGGGCCAAACGCTGGTCGATCAACATATCTTCCTTATCATTTTGATAGACGTCTGCCGTGATATTTAATTTATTGTTAAAAAGACCTATTTCAATACCAATATTCCTAGAAATAGTAGTTTCCCAAGCCACATCTGGATTACTGTATTGTCTTTGAACTTGACCGAATACTATATCTTCATCAGGTCCAAAAGGATAGTTTACTCCTGTTTCAATAATCTGTTGGAACCTGTAATCTCCGATATTATTGAAACCCGTTTCTGCAAAGCTTCCTCTAATCTTTAATGAGCTAATAGCTTCAACATCAAACCAGTTTTCATCACTTACATTCCAGCCACCCGATACTCCAAAGAAATCAGCATACCTATTATTTCTTGGGAATCTTGAAGAGGCATCTCTTCTGTAACTTGCTGACAAGAGATATTTGCCATCATAGTTATACTGTACTCTAGCTAGTTTACCAGCAATAGTATTATTGGTGTTAATACCAGTAGGTTTAATTGCCTCTGCACCATTTGACAACACTTGAACGTCATTAGATGCTATATCGTCATACTGCACTCCTGTGGAAATATTTCTATTTTTAAACCTTTCATAAGAAGCAACCGCTAAAAGATCTAAGGCATGCTTACCAAATGATTTTTTATAATTTAAGATATGCTCAATAGTTTCTCTTTTAGCGAAATTGTAAAATTCCTGTAAAGTGGCATTGGGTCTAGACGCAGACTCATTTATTCTTCCAGTTCTATCAATAGCTAAATATTGTGGCTGAAAAAACTTTCTAAAAAAATTAAATTGGTTGCGCCCCATGTTTAATTTGTATTTCAATCCATCTACAAATTCATATTCTAAGTTAAGCGCCAAACTATAATTATCATTTTGTCTTTCATCCACGTTGTCTAACTGCCTAGATAAGAAACTAAAAAACACTTCATTATCAACATCCAATACTACCGCATTACCTTGGCTCTGTATTTGATCAAACGGTCTATTATGAGGTGCTTGACCAACGCCATATTGATAAAAAAGGAAGGGTTCTTGGTTTCTATTTTCTTGAGTCATACTTAAAGACCCAAAAGCTTTGAATTTTCCTTTAGTAAATTGACCCGTTATTCTATTGGTCAATCTATCGAAATCTGAGCCTTTAATTACACCATCTTGTTTAAAATAATTTGTGTTAAAGTTAAATGTCAAATTATCAGAACCGCCAGAAATATTTGCTGTAATATTTTGAATAAGCGCATTATTATTTGTGACTTCTTCTACAAAATTTGTATCCCAATCTAATGCATTGGCATCTAAAATAAATGTGCTTGGTTCTCCTCCTCCAGCTTCAGCTGTAGTTTCTCTATTGTATAGGTAACCTGCTGTGTTCGACAAAGCTGGACCAGATGTAATGTTTTGGATACCAGTGTATGTACTAACATCCACCTGCATTTTACCTGCTTTACCTCTTTTCGTGGTAATTAAAATTACACCACCAGCGGCTCGTACGCCATAGACTGAAGCCGAAGCACCATCCTTTAAAATATCAATAGATTCTATTTGCTCTGGCGCAATATTAGGGTTGCCTTCTTGTGGAATGTTATCTACAACATATAGTGGCTCACCACCATTAAGAGAAACGAGTCCACGAATTTGCACGTTAGCTGGAGATCCAGGGCGACCATCAGCAGCTTGGATATTAACTCCAGCTACTTTACCTTGTAGTGAAGCTAGTACATCAGGTACTGGGGCCTCCAAAATTTCCTCAGCAGTAATTTTGGCTACTGCACCAGTTACCTCTTTCTTCTTTTGTGTACCATAACCTACTACAATAACCTCATCAAGTTGAGAGAGGCTTTCCACCAACGTTACATTAATAGTGGTTTGATCTCCAACATTAATTTCTTTTGACGTATAACCAATAAAACTAAAGACTAATATGTCTTCAGAATTAACAGTTAGTTCATAATTCCCATCAAAATCTGTGGCTGTTCCGGAAGCAGCGTTTTTAACAAGAACGCTTACCCCTGGCAATGGAAGTCCTCCTTCTGTAACAACAGCGCCTTTAACAGTTTTCTCTTGTGCTTGTAGCCATCCTACGCCTAAAACCAAGAATAGCATCAAGACCCTTACATTAATAAAGTTTAATTTTTGTTTGTTCATAATAATGAATTAGATAGTTAGTATTTTAATCACAGATTCTAAAGTCTGCATTAAAATGTGTATGTTGTTGATTTTTTAGCAATAAAACCGATGTAAAATTATCAAATACATAAACTGAATTATTCGACTAACCATCAATAAAAACTGAACACGCATTTATACAACATGTAGTTTTAATGACCCATATTGAGGGCTTAACGTCTTTGTGAAAATGTAGCTTATTGATGTTATACTAAATAACCAAAAACACCCTGTTATTACCACTATACATAAGGAATCAAAGCATTTACAAGTACATTTTGGAGATGTTCTGAATGAAGTATTTAAACCTTTAAAAGGTTGCCAAAAAAAAGGTTGTCAAATCTTGTTGAGTTTTTGTTCAGCGTTTTAAATTTTATGATTTCTCTATTTAAACAGCAAAATTCTAGTCTATGATAAGAACATAAAACATTTTTATCACAACAATTCCAGTAACTTCCTTAATTACTTAAAATAAAGCTTAATAATAATTTAGCCATGTGAAAACCGAATTGATAAATATGGATAAAGAATAAAAACTATCCATATTAAAAGACTTTAGAAAATAGAATAAAAAAGCCTAAACTAATATCTAGCTTAGGCTTTTTGGGTGGGCCCACCTGGGCTCGAACCAGGGACTTTCTGATTATGAGTCAGATACTCTAACCAACTGAGTTATAGGCCCTATTGCAATAAATTACAATTCTCTTTAAAAGAGTGTGCAATATTACTATATATTTTAAAATCCTACAAGATATTTTCTTGCTTTATCTCCTGGCACAACTCTATTAATACACCATTAGAAGATTTTGGATGCAAAAATGCCACCAACTTATTATCTGCGCCTTTCTTGGGAATTTCATTCAATACTATAAAACCTTCTGCTTTTAAACGCATAATTTCTGCTTCAATATCATCAACATCAAAAGCAATATGGTGAATGCCTTCTCCCTTTTTTTCAATAAATTTAGCAATCGGGCTATCTTCTTTTGTAGCTTCCAATAATTCAATTTTATTATCACCTACTTTAAAAAAGGAAGTATTTACACCTTCGCTCTCCACGGTTTCAATCTTATAATTAGGCGTTCCAAAAAGCTTGGTAAATAATGTATTGGAATCTTTTAAGCTTTTTACTGCAATACCAATATGCTCTATTTTGTTCATTAACTATTACTTTTATAGAAAGATACAAAATATGCACTATTTTTGTACCATACATCGTTTTAAGATGAATTAAGCTTACATGGAAGAAAGTCAAAGACAAAAAAAAATAGGTTCTGTTTTACAACGCGATTTAGTTGATGTATTACAAGGTGCCGCTACTCAAGGTGGTATGCATGGAATTATAATATCTGTTTCCAAAGTAAAAGTCACAGTTGATTTGTCTATTGCAAAAGTGTACTTAAGTATCTTCCCGAATGATAAGGCTAAAGAGTTGCTTCAAGGTATACGAAGCAATACGCCTTTAATACGCCATGAATTAGCACAACGTACCAAAAATCAATTGCGACGCATGCCTAATCTTGAATTTTTTATTGATGATTCTTTAGAATATATAGATCGCATTGAACAGTCTTTAAAAGGAAAGGACAACCCTATTGAAAATCCAGATTTATTAGATAAAAGAAAAAAGTCTTAGTTGAATGTTTCTTTATATATAGCTAAACGTTATTTACGCTCTAAGAGTAGTAACAACGCTATTAATTTCATTACAATAATTGCACTTGTTGGTGTGGTTTTAGGAGCCGCATCTTTATTTGTTGTACTTTCTGGTTTTGCCGGTTTAAAAGATTTTACGCTTCAATTTTCTAATGTGGTAGATCCAGATTTAAAAGCCGAAGCCACTATAGGAAAATCATTTATTTTAAGTAATGATCAGATATACCAACTTAACAGCATTGAAGATATAGCATTTTACTCCGAAATTATTGAAGAGCGTGCAGTGATTAATACGGACGGCAAAAATTACCTAGCCACTATAAAAGGTGTAGACGGTAATTTTAATAAAGTAAATGCTATAGATTCAGAAATTACACAAGGTGATTGGTTAGAACAAAACTCCAATCAAGTAGTTGCTGGCTGGGGCGTTTCTCAAAACTTATCATTTGGTGTTTTAGATTATGGCAAAGCCTTAAATATTTATGTACCCAAACCAGGAAAAGGTCAATTAAAAATAACCTCCACTAAAAACTATTTTAACGAAGTAAAAGCAATAAACGTGGGTATTTTTGATATTAACGAAAAGCTAAACGATACCTATGTGTATTCATCTATAAGTTTAGCGCGTCGTTTATTAAATTATAAACCCAATCAAATCTCAGCTATCGAATTTAAACTCAATCCCAATGCCGATGAAACTGCAATTAAAACTGAAATTCAAAATATTTTAGGAGAAAATATTATGGTTAAAAACCGCATACAACTAAACGATGCGCTGTACAAAATGTTGAATAGTGAAAACCTATTAATTTACCTGCTACTCACACTCGTTTCTGCACTCCTCATCTTTAACGTTATCGGCTCTATTATCATGATGATTTTGGAGAAAAAACCGTCACTCAACACCCTTTTTAATCTTGGTGTTCCAATTAAAAACATGCGGAAGATTTTTTTCATACAAGGGTCTGTCATTACCTTAATTGGTTGTCTTGTTGGGCTCTTTTTAGGCTTCCTTGTTGTTCTTATTCAGCAAACATTTGGTCTGGTTCCTATAACGCCTACTCTTGCCTACCCAGTAAGTGTAAAGCTTGAGAACTTCGTAATCGTATTCCTCACCATTTCCGTTTTAGGCATTATTTCATCAAAAATCAGTGCAACAAGAGTAACTGAAAATTTGGTTACAGGTAATTAATGTTTTGGGCGAGTTGCCATTTTTAACAAATGGCAAACAGGCTTTCCGCTATATCTTTTCACGAAGCGTCCCGAACTCGTTTCGGGATCTCATCCATTTTAGCCAAATCTCACATCAATAAAAGCTCCGCAAAAAGGATGCCGCTACAATCCTTCTCGCTGGACGTACTTGCTTAGGTCTTTTTCCTATCAATATGTCCTAAACTTTTATCTGGGGCAATAGCATCTCTTACCAATTGCTTTAAAGTTGTAATTTCTGGAAAGCCATTCATATCCTTTCGCGACCAAATTCTTTGGTTGTTCGCATAAACTTCAAAAACACCTCCTGTTCCAGGGACTAATGTTAGTTCATCAATCTCATCGCTAAATGTCGTCAATAATTCTTGAGACATCCATGTAGCTCGTAACAACCATCGGCATTGTGTACAGTAAATTATTTTGATTTGGTTTTTCATAAGTGCATTATGAAAATTTAAGCAGTAAACTCATATCCAGCAAACTTCTCTAGCACCTCATCAAAAGTTGCAAATACATCTTCGGAATGGTCGCTAGTTACCATTTTCATGCGGTAGTCTTTAAAATGTGGAATACCTTTAAAGTAATTTGTATAATGGCGACGGGTTTCAAAAACACCCAACTTTTCACCTTTCCAATCTATAGACATTTGCAAATGCCTACGTGCAGCTTCCACCCGTTCTTCTAAAGAAATTGGCGCTAAATGCTCTCCTGTTTTAAAGTAGTGTTTTACTTGCTTAAAAAACCAGGGGTTTCCAATACTCGCACGACCAATCATTGCTCCGTCCAACCCGTAACTATCTCGCATTTCTACAGCGCGCTCTGGTGTGTCTACATCTCCATTTCCAAACACTGGAATGTACATTCTCGGATTATTCTTTACAGCTGCAATAGGTTTCCAATCTGCATTACCTTTGTACATCTGTGCACGTGTTCGCCCATGAATAGCAATAGACTTTATACCAACATCTTGCAAACGTTCTGCTACCTCAACTATTTTTATAGAGTCATGATCCCATCCTAAACGTGTTTTTACTGTAACAGGTAAGTTAGTACGTTTCACCATTTCCGCAGTGAGCTTTTCCATTAAGCAAACGTCTTTTAAAATACCAGCACCAGCGCCCTTGCTCACCACTTTTTTTACTGGGCAACCAAAGTTAATATCGATAATATCTGGTTTAGATCTTTCTACAATATCAATGGTTTGAAGCATGCTATCCAAATTGGCTCCAAAAATTTGAATTCCAACCGGTCTTTCCTTTTCATAAATATCCAACTTCATAACGCTTTTAGCGGCGTTACGAATTAAACCCTCGCTAGACACAAATTCGGTATACACCACATCGGCTCCTTGCTCTTTGCACAAGGCACGAAAAGGTGGATCGCTCACATCTTCCATTGGTGCTAGAAGCAATGGAAATTCGCCTAATTCTATGTTGTCAATTTTTACCAAGGATTGAATTTTTGGGCAAAACTAAGAAATAATACTATTGTTCAGAAATCTAAGGTAGTTTTAGCGCTTTACAACTCGCTCAATAACAGAGGTATTATTGTAAAAATTTACTTTTACCAAGTAAATCCCAGCACTAAATTTGTTCATGTCTACCTGTTTAATGTTACCAGAAAACAATAATGCCGATTGAATATTAAAAACCTCAACTTTCGATAAATTTTCGCATTGTATGTGTAATTTATTAGAGACTGGATTGGGATACAATGTGACTCTTGATTCTCTTTCTTCAGGTGCTGACAAAGTCGTGTCAGATGTTGCAAATGAAACTACTTTAGCATTGTCTGCAAATGGTATACTACCCACCATAAAAGAGAATGATTCAGAAGTGATTAAATATTCATTTACCGAAGTATGTGTAATGCCTTCAATCTGTTCAAGGACTAATGAGGATAACATAGTTTGCGTATTTGTTCCTGAAAAAATAGTACTTCCTGTAAAATCCTCGCAAACCCAAACAAATGGAGACAAGGTTTGCGTATAACCAGATAAAAATAACTTATTAGAAAGTTCATTAAAAGTAGCTCCTGTAATTAAACCGCCTGTGCTTAAAGTAGTAGATTGTGCAGAAATAGCATAGGTTCCTGGAGTTTTCGAAATTAAATAAGCACTGGAAATACCATCTACCCAATTTTTACTTATTAACACCAATTCATTTGCGTTTAATGATATTAAAGCTTCAGCATCCCAAACCGTATTTTGTGGATTAGACGTAAAATCGGATTGATCTGCATAACTGAAATTAATCACTTCGGCAGTTATGGATGTTGATGAATTAAAATCACTTTTCAGGATTTTATAAATCTTTAAATCAGTTCTTGTGCCATTATTATTGCCAAAATCTCCGATGTATATATACGTATCATCCTGCGCTACATCTTCCCAATCTACATTTGTAGCATTAGAAATTGTAATGATTCTAGAAATTGTTTCCGTATCTAAGGTAACTTCATAAAGTTCGTTTTGTCCGCCGGAGTCATTATGTGTTACTAATTTTTTATCAACATAAATGGCTCCCGAAGATTCTGTAATAGTATTTGGTAAGTCAAATTCCTCTTGCACATTAGAAATTTGTGCATTACCGCATAACACATTAAAAAAGACGAGTGAAAAAGCTAGGTGTTGTTTCATTGTGGTATCTTGGTTGGGATATCAAAGTTAATTTAAAAATTGTATCTCCAAAATAATTTCTAGTCCATTGCAAATACCCTTTGAGCCTGAAGTTTTGGGCTATAAAATAAACATCCACTTGATTTTAGAATATCTCGCCTTTTTTGTGGCGTTTCGATATTATGTGGTGCTAAGGCGAAAAAGTAAAGATCATATTTCCTCTAATAACCGCTTATCCATTATTCTTGGGGCTGCTCTAGGGGCTTTGATTGGCTCGCGCGTGGTGGGGATTTTGGAAAATCCTGCGTTTGATTGGTCGCAACACAGTATTATTCAATTATTGAATACCAAAACCATTATGGGCGGATTGTTTGGTGGGCTTTTAGGAGTGGAAATCGCCAAAAAAATAATTGGTGAAACCCAATCTTCAGGTGATCTGTTTGTGTTTCCCATTATTCTCGGGATTTTCATTGGGCGTATAGGGTGCTTTTTATCGGGCATCAATGAATTTACTTATGGTAAGGAAACCGACTTTTTTATGGGGATGGATTTGGGTGATGGTGTACTGCGACATCCCACATCTTTATATGAATTGGTGTTTTTAATTCTACTTTTTCTTAGTTTGAAATGGCTCCAAAAACATCGAAAATTACCCAATGGCGACCTGTTTAAATGGTTTATGATTTTATACTTCGGATTTCGATTTTGTATTGAATTTTTAAAACCAAATGTATTTTTTGTTTTTGGGTTGAGTACGATTCAAATTTTATGTGTAGTTTGTTGGGTGTATTATTGGAGAGTAATTGCTGATAAGATTAAAAGATTTTTTGTCTTGTTTGTAAAATAATTGAACTTCTTTTATGGAGGATATAAAAGGTAGTAAGTATACACATTGAAACAGTTGCTCTTAAATTGAACCAATTATGATCTATGATTAAATTCTATCGAAAAATTAGACAAAAATTACTTTCACAAGGAAAAACTGGAAAGTACTTTAAATATGCAATAGGAGAAATAGTTCTTATTGTTATTGGAATTTTAGTAGCCCTCTCAATAAACAATTGGAATGAAAAACGAAAAAATCAAGAACTAGAGGAAAATATCTTAAGAGGGATAAAAAACGATTTCCAAGAGACGATTGACAGGCTCAACGTTACGATTAAAAACCAAAAAGAAGTAGTTCGCTGGAGTATAGCCTTGTCTAATCTAATTGAGAAAGAAATGTCTATAGAGAAAAGTGATTCTATTGACTTTTATTATTCCTATGGAGCATTATCTTACTATCGAGTAGAACCTGTTTTGGGAACTTATGACGCATTAATTGGATCTGGTAATACTTCAATAATTAGAAATAAAGAATTATTAAATTCACTTTCTCAATTTTCAGCAATTACTAAGCTAGAATTTGAAGATGAAACTGCAAGTATGGATTTACTAAAATTAATTCAAGAAAGCACAAATGAGTATGCTTATATATTGTTGCCAAATTTCTATAGGCAAAATTTAGGGCTTGAACGAACTTACAGTGAAGAAGAAAAGAGAGGTGCAATTAAAAAATTGATTACAAATAAGGCTTTCTTATCCTATTTACTTGAGAGGATTAACTATGAAGAAAATAGACTGACAAGGCAAAAAACATTATTAAAATTTGCTTCTGAAGTACTTGCCCAAATAGAAACTAATCAATATGAATAAAAACGGAAAGATACGTTTTATAAAACGGCTCCATATTCAGGACAATTAAATGGTATTGAGTGCTAATAAAGCATAAGAAACTACCACAATAATAACTTTCCCAACTTAATCACGTAGAGCATCCATAAAACCAAAAACCATAAGATAACTAGTTCAAAAAGCATTGGATAATAAAAAGCTAAAAAACCATGACCGTGATAAATCAACTTTCATCATCACAAGGACAAAAAGGGAATGACGCGAATATTGCTTTAGCTGAAGACATTGCCAAAACTGAAAATAGCGATGCCATTAAAGAGCTGGTTAACAATCTTGAAAACAAGGACAAAAAAATACAAGCCGATTGCATAAAAACACTTTATGAAACCGCTTATATAAAACCTGTTTTGATTGCGGATTATTATTCTGAGTTTTTGAGGCTATTGTCCAGCAAAAACAATAGATTGGTTTGGGGAGGCATGATTGCGCTATCCACCATTGCAGATTTGAAACTCAAGGAATTATTTGAGTCTATAGACTTGATTTCTGATACGGTAAATAAAGGTTCGGTGATAACGGTGGATGCTGGCGTTCAGATATTTGCAAAACTGAATGTACATCCAGAGTATCAGGACAAAATTGAAAACTTATTGACCGACCTGCTTTGGAAATGCCCCATAAAACAATTGCCTCAGTATATGGAGAAGTCGACTGTTTCGATAAGCAAACATAATAAAGAGATTTACCAAAGGATTATCACTGAACGCAAAGTGGAATGTGAAAAAGAGTCGCAAGTAAAACGACTTGACAAAGTGTTAAAACAGATGGAGAAGCTATAAAGTTAGCAAACACGACCGCGTTAGGGATTGCAGCGGCATCCTTTTTTGTGCTGGGGAATAGGCCGTCATTACGAGGAGGCACGACGAAGTAATCTCTTTGAATGAGGAGATTGCTTCACTGAGTTCGCAATGACGTTAGAATTAAGAAACAAAAAAGATATAGCGGAAAGCCCGACCCGAGGATGAATGTGCAATGTTTCAGACGCATGTAACATCGAGGGTAACCTGCCGGCAGGCAGGCAGGCGCCCAAATAAAAATTAAACTATGCCAACGAGAAAATATACGTATTACGATTTTACCCTGAGCTTGTGCCCTGAGTGTTTACAGCGTGTGGATGCGAAAATTGTGTTTGAAAATGGGAAGGTGTATATGCTGAAGCGTTGCTCGGTGCACGGGAATTCTAAGGTATTGATTGCGGACGATATTGATTATTACAAAAACATACGGAACTACAATAAGCCGAGTGAAACGCCGTATACGTTTAACACGAAAACGCATTATGGGTGTCCGTATGATTGTGGATTGTGTCCGGACCATGAGCAGCACTCCTGCCTTACGGTGGTTGAGGTGACAGACCGTTGCAATTTGACCTGCCCTACCTGTTATGCAGGGTCTTCACCAACGTATGGTAGGCATCGTACTTTGGAGGAGATTAAGACAATGTTGGACACGATTGTACGAAACGAAAAAGAACCTGATGTGGTGCAGATTTCGGGCGGGGAACCGACGATTCATCCACAGTTTTGGGATATTCTGGACTATGCAAAGTCGCTACCTATTCGGCATTTGATGCTGAACACCAACGGGATAAAAATTGCCAAGGATTTTGAATTTGCTAAACGCCTAAAAACCTATGCGCCAGATTTTGAAATCTATTTACAGTTTGATTCTTTTGAGAATTCGGTATTGCAAGAATTACGTGGTGCGGATTTGTGGGATATTAGGGCTCAAGCTTTAGAAAATTTGAACGCGTTGAATTTATCGACCACCTTGGTGGTTACTTTGCAAAAGGGGCTGAATGATGGAGAAATCGGGAAAATTATTGACTTTGCATTGCAACAAAAATGTGTGCGTGGGGTAACGTTTCAGCCGACTCAGATCGCGGGACGTTTGGATAATTTTAATCCTGAAACGGATAGAATGACGCTCACCGAAGTCCGACGAAAAATAATGGAACAAACGGATATTTTTACTTCGGACGATTTATTGCCTGTGCCTTGTAACCCTGATGCTTTGGTAATGGGTTATGCGCTGAAACTGGATGGTGAGGTGTTTCCGTTAACACGTTACATCAACCCTAACGATTTACTCGACAACAGCAAAAACACCATTATCTACGAACAGGATGAGCAACTTCATGGAAAGATGATTGAGCTGTTCAGTACAGGAAACTCGGTGGAAGTTGCCGAGGAAAACCTAAAAAGCATTATGTGCTGCTTGCCAAATATTGATGCGCCAAATCTGGGTTACGATAATTTATTTCGTATTATTATCATGCAATTTATTGATGCTTACAACTTTGATGTGCGCGCCATAAAAAAATCTTGCGTGCATATTGTGGATAAGGACAATAAGATTATTCCGTTTGAAACGATGAATTTGTTGTATCGAGATGATAAGCGGACGCGATTGGAGGAATTAAAAAATGAAAGTACATAAATATGTTTTTAATTGAACTTGATGGCTTAGGACTTCTAATTTTATTATGGCTTTTCGTTGCCTTTGGAGTTCCTTTAATTCTCCTCATTATTGGAATTTCTTTGAGAAATAAAAACAAGAAAAAATCAAAAGGTTTTCTTATAGCAGCAGCGGTTTACGTACTGATTGGTCTTGGCATTTGTGGAAGTATGATGATTTAAAAGTTTATATATGATTTTGCTTTTAAGCCCAAATATGGATTTTACAGGTTTGTTCATTATCATTTTATTGATCATGTTCGGGCCATCAATTTTGTTAACTATTATTGGATTTAGCATCCGAGGTAAAAACAAAAAAGCCGCCAAAGTATTGTTTATTATTGCTGTAGTTTACTTGATTATCAGCCTAGGTATTTGTGGTGCGATGATGGCTGGATTTTAATACCCAAAGTCCGTAAAACCCTAATATTAATTCGCCGAAGGTTCCAAAAATGTATGCAAACGTTGGTGTACCGTCGATTACCAAACTTAACAATCTTCCAAAGCCTAAACCCAGCATAAAAATCATGTTGCTTACCAAAGCCAGTTTTAAGTAATTCTTTCTAAAAAGACCCAAAACCCAAAGTATTGAAAAGCCTAAATACAAGCCCATGATGGCTTTAAATGCGTTGAGTTCATCAATAGTGTCCAAATGAATATCGAATTCTGAACTTGGATTGAAGCCGTATAAAAACGCAACAGGTACTACAATTAAAATCGAAATGATTAAATGTATTTTGGTAACGATTCCTGATTTAGTGGTTGCCATAGATTGTGTGTGCTTCTATTCAAAAATAATGAAGAAATTTTTGCTGTGCGATTTCGGCTCACTCTCACCGAAAAAACAGCTATATTTGCAGCTTATATTCAAGGGTTAGACTACTTTATGAAGAACATCAGAAATTTTTGCATTATTGCGCATATTGATCATGGTAAAAGTACGCTTGCAGACCGCTTATTAGATTATACAGGTTCGGTTACGGCAAGAGAAAAGCAGGATCAATTATTGGATAATATGGATTTGGAGCGCGAGCGTGGTATCACCATAAAAAGTCACGCCATCCAAATGGACTATGAGTATGAAGGGGAAAAGTATGTTCTTAATTTAATTGATACTCCTGGTCACGTAGATTTCTCTTATGAAGTATCGCGTTCCATTGCGGCATGTGAAGGTGCGTTGTTGATTGTTGATGCTGCTCAAAGCATTCAGGCGCAAACCATTTCTAACCTGTATTTGGCTCTAGAGAATGATTTAGAAATTATTCCTGTATTAAATAAAGTTGATTTACCTAGTGCCAATCCTGAAGAAGTTACTGATGATATTGTTGATTTATTAGGTTGTGATCCAGAAGAAGTGATTCATGCCAGTGGAAAAACAGGTTTTGGAGTTGATAACGTATTGGCTGCAATTATTGAACGTATTCCTGCTCCTGAAGGCAACCCAAAAGCGCCGCTACAAGCCTTAATTTTTGATTCGGTTTACAACACCTTCCGCGGTATTGAAACCTATTTTAGAGTGTTTAATGGTGAAATTAGAAAAGGACAACACATAAAATTTGTTGCCACCGATAAAGACTATTATGCTGATGAGATTGGTACTTTAAAACTAAATCAAGTTGCAAAACAAACCGTAAAAGCTGGTGATGTTGGATATTTAATTACGGGCATAAAAACCGCAAAGGAAGTTAAAGTTGGTGATACAATTACCGATTTTGCAAAACCTACTCAAAATATAGTAGAAGGCTTTGAGGATGTAAAACCTATGGTATTTGCTGGTATTTATCCCGTTGATACCGAAGACTATGAAGAGCTTCGCGCCTCAATGGAAAAATTACAATTAAACGATGCGTCTTTGGTATTTCAACCTGAAAGTTCTGCAGCATTAGGGTTTGGATTCCG
Organism: Jejuia sp. UBA6058; assembly: GCA_002428965.1. Classification (GTDB taxonomy): domain Bacteria; phylum Bacteroidota; class Bacteroidia; order Flavobacteriales; family Flavobacteriaceae; genus Jejuia. Next base: position 515,301 of record DIYI01000012.1, read on the forward strand.
TTGTGGATTTTTAGGTATGCTTCATATGGAAATCATCCAGGAGCGTTTGGAGCGCGAGTTTGATATGACAGTGATTACCACTGTACCTAACGTATCTTATTACGCCTACACCAATAAAGCACCTGATGAGATCATCATAGTAAATAATCCGTCTGATTTACCTGAACCTTCTACTCTAAATCGTGTTGAAGAGCCATATATTAAGGCTACAATCATCACAAAATCCGATTTTGTGGGTAATGTAATGTCGCTTTGTATAGAAAAACGAGGCATTATTACCAATCAAACATATTTAACCACTGAACGTGTTGAATTAATTTTTGAAATGCCGTTAGCAGAAATCGTTTTTGATTTTTACGATAGATTAAAAACTGTTTCAAAAGGCTATGCGTCTTTTGATTATCACCCAATTGGTATGAAACAGTCGAAATTAGTGCGTTTAGACATTTTATTGAATGCTCAACCCGTTGATGCGCTTTCTGCTTTAATTCACGCAGAAAACGCCCAAACCATTGGTAAAAAAATGTGTGAGAAATTAAAAGAACTCATTCCTCGTCAGCAATTTGATATTCCTATTCAAGCCGCTATTGGTGCCAAAATTATTTCAAGAGAAACCGTGAAAGCACTTCGTAAGGACGTTACTGCTAAATGTTATGGTGGTGATATTTCACGTAAGCGCAAGCTTTTAGAAAAGCAGAAAAAAGGGAAAAAACGTATGCGACAAGTGGGTAACGTAGAGATTCCTCAACAGGCGTTTATGGCGGTATTAAAGTTGAATGATTAAGCACAGACTCTAGCAAACAGGCGCGTTAGGGATTGTAGTGGCATCCTTTTTAAGGCTTTATTATATAATCAATATTCTGTACAATTAATTTAAACGATTGCCACGTCGCTGCTCTCCTCGCAATGACGCCTTAAAAAGATATAACGGAAAGCCCGACCCCTTGTGGGTAACGCCAAAAAAATTATTGCTCTAACCACCTTCTAAAATCTGATGTTGTAGAAGAACTCGTCATTACTTTTTCTTTTACATTCGTCATTTTTATAAGCAAGCGGTTTTTAAAATGGCTTTCAATATTTTCGATATAATCGATGTTTATAATTTCGCTTCGGTTAATTTTGAAAAATTTTGTGGGCTGTAACTGTTGGTGAATGGTGCCTAAATTTTGGGAAATGGTATGTCGTTTTCCATCGCTATCTGTGGCGATACAAAAGTCTCCTGAAGCTTCAATAAGATTGATATCTGATACGTTTAACAACTGAATACCTTTGGCTTTTTTTATAACAAAGCGCTTTTTGTAATTGGTGTGTTCTTCTTTTAAAGCAGATTTTAATTCGGTTATGGTTTTTTTATTCAACGTATTGTAATCGCCTTGTTGAAATAAGGCTTGGTACTTCTCTATAGCTTTTTTAAAATCTAATTTGGTATAGGGTTTTAAAATGTAGGCAATACCGTTGGTGTTAAAGGCTTGAAACAGATACTCGTCGTGGGCAGAACAAAATATGATTGGTGATGTTATTTCAATTTCATTGTACAAATCGAATGAAATACCATCTAACAATTGAATGTCTGATAGTATAAAATCGTATTGATTTTTCTGTAGAAATGCTTTTCCGTCTTTGTTGGATCTTGCCCAATCATGCGCTACCTCTGTGTCAAAATATTCGTTTACAAAGGTTTGCAATTTTTTATAGGCTGGTATTTCGTCTTCTAAAATTAAAATTTTCATATCTCTCAAATCTTATTCAATTAGTTTGATAATTGGAATGGAAATATTGTACTCTCTATCTGTATTTATAACTATAACCTCTTTATCTGAAAGCAGTTGATAACGCGTTTTTAAATTCTCTAAACCTGTTCCAAAAGATTCATTTTTAGGTTTTGCATTAGTTTTTGTATTTATCACTCTTAAAACATCATCATCAATACTAATAATGGTTTCAATACTATTGCCGTTTTGCGGCTTATTATGTTTTACAACATTTTCTAAAAGTGTTTGTATGGCTCCCGTGGGGATAAACTTATCTTCAATCTCAGTTTTAATATCTAAATGAAAATCGTAATCATTTTCGAACCTTGTCTTTATTAAAAACATATAGTTTTCTGCTAATTCTATTTCTTCAGATAGTTCCATAACCTCAGCATCTTTAGTTTTTATAAGGTATCTGTATATTAAAGATAATCTGTTGATGTATTCCTTAGCTTTTTCTGTGTTACTGTCAATTAAAGAATCTAAGGTATTTAGGTTATTAAATAAGAAATGCGGATCTATCTGCGAGCGCAATAATTTAAGCTCGTTTTCTTTTTGTTGCTTTTCAATTTTTAAATATTGATTTTGCCCTTCGTAAAACTTTTTAGTCAATAATAATGCAAATGGAAATGCGGTTTGTTGTGAGCCGCGATTTATCATGTTTATAATAAAATTAAAGCCTTTTGGGTATTTGTTCCAATCGTTATTTCCAGACCAAAACCCAACAGTGTACTCAAAAGCACTAAATAAAATCAGTGTTAGTAATCCATATATTGCAAATAATACGTATTTCTTTTTATCGCTTACAAACTTTGGAATTAACCAAAAAACAAACACAAAAATAGTACAACAAATAGCAATAATTTGTGCTGGAAAATCAACTATATACTCTATTAACAAAGCATCTCTAGAATAATAATCGTTAGCTTGTATACTTAAAGACACCAAGAAATACACAGCAAGAATTATAAAGTCGGATCTGTTTAGTTTAGTATTCATTAGATAAATCTTATTTTATATTTACTATCTACATAGCTAATTATGAGCATTAACAATAATGTCATTATGAAAGTAAAAATATTAGTTTTTATGTCATACTGCTCTCTTTTAGATGTTTTATAGACTAAAACAAAAAAGAAGGAAACAACTATTGCAGATATTGTATACAAATTTAAACCTAAGTATAAGCTAATTCTTCCTTCATCATTTGGTTGAAAAACATTTGCTATTCCTGCTCCCAATCTCATTACAAATGGAAGAAATAAAAATGGGTATAGCATTATATTGTTTCTTCTCTTTAGAAGAAAATAAAAAACTATAGCTTGTAATATGGTAAACAAAGGTCCAGAACCGCTTGTTATTATTTTTTGCACTTTTGAAAGCTCGATTTCCGAATTTTTTACGCCAGCTGTATTTAGCGTAAAACCTGCATCATATCCCATCAATTCATAAGCTACCCAATGACACATTTCATGGAAAAAGAATGTTAAAAATGTAGCTATAATGATAGTAGCTGTATATCCTATAAGATTATTTTTTGTCATGATAATTAGTTGTTTTCTTCTATTCTATTTTGCTCCTCTCTAGAAGAATTTCTTCTACTTTTCTTCTTTCCGAATTTAGAACCAAAACTGTAAGCTAAACGTAATTGTACATTTTGTCTTGAACCATTACTTTCTATATCTGCATCAATATTATCGTAGTTTACAGTGCCAACAAAACCTCTATTTAATACTTTGTTGATGCCTAAGTTTACTTTTAATCTATCGTCCATAAACTTTTTACCAAAAGAAAAACTTAAATCTCCAATCCATCCCACGTCTATTTGTCCTTCTAAAGCACCTGTACCAAAGTAACTAGACATTTCTGCATTAACCTCCCCAGGTAATTCATAGCTTGCTTGGGTATACCAACCCACATTCCATTTGGATAACTCTAATTGTGGTGTTAAATCGAAAGACATAAACTCATTATAATCAACAATAAAACCACTAAAACCTTCTACCCCTTTTATAAAATCTAATGGCCCAAAAAGTCTGAAATTCCAGTTTCTACGTTCTGATAAATTTATTGTTGTTCTTCTTACCTGAGCAGTAGCATCATCTTGAGAAATAAATAAGAATAAATCGTCTTTAGTTTCACTGTAAGCTACAGTAAAGAATGGCTGACCATCAAAGGTTAAATTAAATTGATAGTTATTTGTAAAAGACGGTTTTAAATTTGGATTTCCTACTTCAGAAGATAAAGGATCATAGAACTGAACAAACGAATTTAAACTATTGTACGATGGCCTTCTTATACGATTGCTATAGGCAATGTTTGCTCCTAAATTATCTGTTAGTTTTCTACTAACGGATGCACTGGGAAAGAACCTTGTAATTTTTCTGGTTCTACTATCATTCGCATTGGTAGAAATTCCCTCAGTATTACTATTCTCAAATCTTACACCACCAGAGAAAGACCAATCTCCTATTTGAGCATTTAATTTAGTGTATAGCGCAAAAATGGTTTCGTCTATTAAAAAGCGGTTGCTATTATTTTCTTGAAACTCAAACTCGCCTGTGGTTTCATTTTGGGTGAAGGATTGCAAGTCGCTATCTGTATTTACGTCAGCCAATTTACTACCGAAACTTAGTTTAATATTATCCGAAAATGTTCTTATATAGTCAATTTTGTAGGCGCTAATATTGAACTCTCCATCCTGTAAGTAACGCTGGTTAACAAATGGCACCGTATTGCCATCTGCTGCAAAAACTTCATCAGTATTATTATTTACATAGTTTACATAGTTAAAATCTGCTACTAACTTATGACCTTCAGTTTTAAATTCGTAGTACGGATTTATGTTAAAGGTTCTTCGTTCTCTATCGAATGCATTTTGAGATACCAACATATCATCAAAACTAGGTGATGCTATAGATGTATTGCTTCTAGAAATCCTGTCTGAATTTGTGCTTATGTAACGCGAACTAAAGCCTATAGAATGTTTATCATTCAGATAATAATCTAAACTACCGCCAAATCTTAGAGTCTTAGGGTCATAAGGCTCAATTGTTGCCTGATCGTATATGGTTAATTCTTGAGTATTTGGATCTTCAATTCTACGAATAATAAACAAATCGTCACGCCATGTTGGGCTAGATTGCCCAATATTAGCTTGCCAATTTAGTTTGTTTTTATAGCTGGCTATTGAAAAGCTAGTACCATGTTCTAAACCTTCGTCTTCTCCTATCCAAGCATTTACACTTCCATGAGTTCCTAAACGCACATTTTTCTTTAAAATAATATTAATGATTGGTCCAGAACCTTCCGCATCAAACTCCGCTCCTGGTTGCTCAATTAATTCAACTTTCACGATGTTGTCCGCTGGTAAGTCTTGTAGCAAAGTCCTCATATCCATATAGTCGGTTGTTTTGCCATTTATCAAAATTCTAACATCACTACGTCCCGCAAAGTTAATTCCGTTGTTGGTTACCAATAATCCTGGAACCCGCTTTATCACATCTTCTAAATTTGAATTAATCATTTCAGATTGTTCCAAATCCACTATTAGTTTTTCAGCGGTTTGCCTTATTACAGGTCGTTTACTTTTTACAACCACCTCATTTAAAACTTGTGTTTCTTCTTCTAGAGTAAAATCTAAAGTCTTATTGCCTTGTAATTCGAATACTTCAGATGCATTTGTCTTAAACCCTAATGTGGAAACTTCAAGATAGTAACTCCCATTAACAACATCTTCAAAACGGTAAATACCTTCTTCGTTTGAGATAGCACCTGTAATTACCGCTTTACTATCGGCATTATATAACACAACATTTGCAAATTCTAAAACTCGATTATTAGTCTCTTTAATTGTTCCAGAAATTATGTTTTGTGAATAAATAGATAATGAACTTACTAAAAAGACTAAAATAAAATAGATTGATGATTTCATAATTGTTTAGTTTTTTGACATTGTAAAACTCTATAAAAACTAATTGCTATGGAATCATTATTTTATGAATTGGGTTAAAATTAGGCTGAATTGGTAGTTTTTATATTTCTTTTAGGAATAACCCTTCGTAATGGGTAAACGATAAGTGACTAATCTTTTTTGTATCTTTCTTCATGTAGATTGCTTACATGGAGCGCCAACCAAAACAGATACTTATATGCGAAGACCATCAAATTGTTGTTGATGGCTTGCTTTCTATTTTTGAAAATCAATCAGATTATCAGGTTAAGGGCTTTATTTCAGATGGTAATGAAGTAATTACTGAAGTTAAAAAACAAATGCCTGATGTTATTTTATTAGATCTAAATCTCCCTAATAAAAATGGAATAGATCTGCTTACGGCGATTAAAAAAGTACATGCAAATGTTAAGGTTATTATATTAACCATGTATAACAATCAAAGTATTGTAAAAAAAGCCAAACAACTGGGAGCTGATGGGTTTCTTCTAAAAAATTGCTCTTCTGATGATTTACTAAACGCTTTAGATAATGTTTTTGAAAATCGTACTTTCTACATCGGTAAAGGTGTAAAACAACTTGTTGTTGAAAATGATGGGTTTGTTCAAAAAATTAAAATTACCAGAAGAGAAAAAGAAATAATAAGAGAATTAATTAAAGGACATAATGTTCCTAAAATTGCAGAAACATTGTTTATAAGCGCTCATACAGTTGAAACCCACAAAAAGAATATTTTTAAAAAATTAGATATTCATAATTCCATAGACCTTGTAAAACTTGTAAATGAAAAAAAACTCCTTTCATAGAGGTTTTACACTACTTTTAATATTCGGTTTAAGTGCATTGCTTAAGATAGAATCTCAAATAGATACCCTTTTTATAGATTCAAATTTCCAACAAGCCAACCTAAAGCAATTTTCACTAATTAAAAATAGCGCTCAAAATAGCCACACCAATGAAACAGAATTCTTCTATTTTGGCTTTGAAAACACTTATAATACCATTGATTTTACAATAAAAAACAAGTTGCAAAAAAATAGTAACTTAATATTACAGTTTACCTACGTATATATCCAAGAAATTGTACTCTCCAAAATTGTAAACAATCAGATAATCCCTGTTTATAAAACAGGTACTGCATACAACCTTAAAACAAAACCTAAAGCTCACAGGTTGTTTTCATTACCTATCAAATTACAACCTAACGAAACAGCATCCTTTCAATTAAAACTTAAAAAAGAAAAAGGTAAACCATTAGCTACTTCAGCAATTATCAAAAGTGAAAAAAACTTTGAAAATGAAAATTTTAAACAACAACTTTTAATAGGTGCATACTTTGGTATAAGTATACTTTCTGTGGTTTTTAGTCTGTTTATTTTCTACTTTTTAAAACAAAGTGTTTATTTAATCTATGCTATTTATGTTGTGTTTTTAGGGCTTTTTATTAGTTCTTATATAGGTGTATTTTCACAAGTTTTTTTATCTGAAAACCACAAAGTAGATAAGTATTTGCACTATGTTTTATTTAGTGAAATTTCATTAATTCTATTTGCTGTTTTTTCGCAAAAAATTCTAGAAGCCAAAGCCTACACTCCCAAACTAAAAAAAGGCATAGAAGTTTTACTAGTGGTAATTATCATATTAAGGCTTTTATTACATTTCTTTTTTACCGAAGTTTTTGAAAACGCGGTCTCCATTTTTATGAAAATATGGTATGCTATTTTTATTGTGCTTATAGGCATTATTATTGTACAGATTATAATGTATTACCGTAAAAATAATGCCCGAACGTCTTTTTTCGCCTTAGCATACATCTTTATGATTCTTGGCACTGCAGCAAGTATTTTATACCATAGTTTCGGTATTTTAAATACGTATTTTTATGATTTACCTATGCTTTTTTATACTTCAATTTTAGAAGTTTTATTTCTAACTTTTACCGTAATATTTATGGTAAAGGATATTTATGATGACCGTAATACACTTTCAAAAGCAATTGTAATTCAGGAAAAGAAAAACCTAACGGCTTTTATAAAAGGCGAAGACAAAGAGCGACTGCGCATTGGTAAAGAATTACACGATAATATTGGTAGTCAATTAAGTTACTTAAAACGTGTTGTTTCTGATAAGTTTAAAGATAAAAACGTAGAAAAAACTATTGATAATATTTGTGATGATGTTAGAGCGTTGTCTCATGAAATTTCACCCTCAAGTTTAAAATTTGTTGGTTTTAAAAACACGGTAAAAGAATTAGCTAATAATATATCTGAACAAACATCCCTTAACCTAGATTTTAACAGTCATAATTTTCCTGAAAACCTTCCAGAAGACGTCTCAACACAACTTTACAGGGTTGTGCAAGAAGGGTTAAATAATATTTTAAAGCATTCTAAGGCTACACAGGTTGATATTCAATTAATGCTATTAGAAGATTCATTAAGTATTTCTATTGAAGATGACGGTATAGGTTTTGAATCAAGGAAGGATAAACCTGGTTTGGGCCTTAAAAATATGCAATCTAGAGTACAACAAATTGGTGGTAACTTATCTATAGATTCTTCTGCAACTCAAGGGACTTTAATTTTAATTACAATTCCATATAAAACTACCTGAGCTCCGGTATTGTTTTAAAATACTCTTTTATTTTAGATTTAACCCAATCAATTTAATACACAATACGTCTTAAAATATTTAAAATGCTATTAATCAATTTTGCCCTCGAGAGCAGATCAAGATGTATGTTTTAAATTGATTGAACAGGTATCTTGAAAAAGAGGTTTCAATATCGTTTGAAACCTCTTTCTGTTTTAAGGAACATTAAAAACTACCGGAACTCTGGTATTGCGCCAAACTAAGGTTTAAATCTAATTTTACCACCAATCAATTTAAAACAGTTCGTCATGAAAATTAAAAGTACCAAAATCGCGTGTTTTTTAACACTTTTGCTTTTTACTGGATCCCTAATTTCTCAAGAGACCGCTTTCAAAACTATCCTGGATAACTCCCAAGGTTCTTTTGATATATTATCTTATGAGGAAATGAATATTGACACCGAACCTACCGAACTCTTTGGTATAAGCGAAGAATTTAGAGAGTCTTACACTATAGAAGATCAAAACCCAGAGGAGGTTGCAGCAGTTTTTGCTAGAACTTTGTTAGCATTGGGCGCGGGTTTTGGGTTTGGTAGTGATGATACATTATGGTGTTTGCATGCCGCATACTATCTAAGAGCGGCAATGTTTGCAAAAAGCGCTCTTTATGTCTCACTTGGTGTATTGTACAATGGATTGAGTAATAACTTTTTTAATCAATCTTTAATAGAACTTCAGTTAAGGGCACTAATGTTTAGGCCTATAACTCGCTATAATCAAGTTAATTTTTTGTATGGTATAATGGCCGCTTATGGCTTTGGAGCAGATAAATTTGATAGTGGTGGGAAAACAAACTTCAATAGGTTAACACTAGCATTAGTTGTTGGTTTTCAAATTATTTTATCTACCCAGTTATCGTTAATGATGCAAACTAACCTGTTAGCACATGTGCGTAACACTTTTAAACCTGAAAATGGCCCAGACACAACAAGTAATGACACTTGGGGTCTAGTTAACAAAAACAACATATTTGGTATATCACTAGTTTGGGCATTAACTAGAACGAGAAATTAAGTGATTTCTATAGAATCTTTAAAATTTAAAACATTCGGTACACACGTAAAAGATGAAATGCGGAGAAACAGCCAATCTTCGCTAGCTATTTAGATTCAATTATTTATTCAAATACCAATCAAATATTACATTCAATGAGAAAGTATATCACCCTTTGTTATGTTTTGTGCAATATTCTAATAAATTCTGCACAAACTAACGACTGGTATCTCTTAAATAAAGCTTCTGAAATTACTACAATAGAGCAAGGAGATACAAATCCCAATGAACTACACTTAGCAACTAATATTGGCTATATAAAGTATAATACCTCAACTGACTTGGTTACCGATTTTTTAAACCTAACCTCTCAAGATCCCGCAATTGGTATTGTAAAAGATATAGCTCAAGATCCAACTAGTAACAACATTGCAATGACTTTAAAAGACGGCATTGCAATATACGACGGTACTAATTTATCTGTTTTTCGTTATGGGGATTCTGATTTAACTATTGGAGAAAACACGTCTCAATTTCGCTACCTAGAAGCAGAATATGCTAAAGATGGATCCTTATATATTTTTAAAGAGGACGCTTTTGGATATCAAGTTTTTGATAACAATACATTCCAAACAGAAACAACAACATCTTTTAGAGTTAAAGATGTTGTAGAAAATAGCTCCGGTACAAAGGCTTATTTTGCTACAACAAATAATGGTCTTTGGGAATTAGAAAAGGGTACAGACACTTGGACGCAATATACTGCCTCCAACTCTGATTTAATTACCAATACCTTAACCTCTTTACTAATGAGTGCTACTGATTTACTTTATATAGGTGGTTATCAAGGTATTAATACACTAAGCGATTCTGGGAACTGGAATACATATCAAAACAACGATCCAGCAGATCAATTTCCTATTAATGTTTTTGACATGTCCTTAAATGAAAGTTCTGGAGAATTACTTTTGCAAACTTCACTAGCTAATTCTTATTATTATGGTGTCACCATCGCGAATTTATCGACTGACACATGGACGACTTTTAGAAACGATGGCCTTAATTGTTTAAACGAAAACGTATTTGATGCTGCTGCATGGGGTGGTGATGGCAATGCCTATGTTTCTCCAAGAACTTTTCCACAAACAGGAGAACTAGTTCAACTAAACCCTACAAATTACAACTGTCTTAATGAAGATGTAAATTACCTAAGAAGCCCTGATAAATGTGACTCCTCTGTAATCAGAGATGTAGACATCATAAATCCAATTGATACTATTTATATTGGTATGACGAGGGCTGATCGACTGATTGATATAGCACTACCTAGAAACGATAGGTTTAATGGCGCTTTTGGAAGTATTTCTGAAATAACACCTGCAGCAGGTAAAAGTGCTTTGAGCGTAGTAGCCGCAAATGATAAATTTATTGTTGAAAATGATGACGGTTGGGTAATTGTAGATCGAGATAAAAATACAACCAGCCACAATCATAGTATTGCAGATTACTTTGCAATAGCCACAAAAAAGGCATCTCTAAATTCATCGAATGGAGACGTTACACTTATTCATACGGGCTTTGATGCCGCCTCCAATTACATCGTTTATAAAACGCCATGTAACACTAATACTGGAGTTTTTGGTGCCTCAGAGGAAATTTTTACCGATAATAGAGATAAATCTAAACGTGTAATGTTTGAAGGCGCAGAAAACCCAAATACAGGGATGATTTCGGTTGTTGGGGTGAAAACAAGTGCTTCAGGAGAAATACATAGAGAAATGCTAAATATGCCAAAACAAACGGCAGGTAATGTGAGTTCTAGTTTTGATGAGGCATATACGGCATACCCTTTTTTCGATCCCAAATTGCTAATAGAAGAACTTTCTGAGCCTATATCAATATTCATTAAGAATGAGACTACCGTTGACTCTAAACAAGGTGATGATACTGGTACTCAAACTTTTGATACAAATGATGATACAGAACCAGATAATATCTATAATACGGCTCGATCTGAGATGACTGTAACTCAAGAAAATTACGTTGCAGACTATCTTATGCTCTGGATAGGTGGGGTTGAATCAACAACCGGCAATTATCAATTAAGTGGAATGTCTAAACAAGAAGAAAATTCTAATACTGATAAGAGAGCTTTCAATTCCAACATCTTGAAAATATCAGACACACCAATAACTACTCTTAATAATAACTTACCTCAAGATTTCTCTATTTCTAAAACGGTTTTAAAACAGTATAATGAGACTGAGGCAATAATTGTTTTACTAACAAATTATGGTCTGATGTTAAAAAAAGGGGTTGATGTCTCTTCCATTACTTTAAGTACAGAAAGCAAAACATTAAAAGAAACCTCCATTAAATTAGTGCCAAACCCCGCCAGTAAAACTGTTTCTTTCTCTAATGAAAAAATCATTGAAATTCATATTTATAATGCTTTGGGGAAATTAGTGAGATCATCAAAATCTAATTCATGCAACATTGAGACACTTTCTAATGGTGTATATTTTGCCAAAGGCACAACGTCGAATGGCCAATTCATTTCAGAAAAATTAGTTAAGAATTAGCTTTTTTTACAGCACTTATACAACAAGTAAAAGAGGTTAATTAACCTCTTTTACTTTTTTCAGTTAATTCAAATATTTCATTAATTTCTTCTAAAACAATTAATGATTAAGTTGATTTTTTTATTGATAATTTCTTGATATCCAAAAATCACCTTTTTTTCTTTAAAAATCTTATACTCCAAAAAATGTTAATAATTAATTTGTACATTGGAGGAAAACTAATTAATAACTAACATAAACACTGCCAAGTGGGGTGTTTGCTGCATTTTTTGTTTTTCAATACAGCAATTTTTAAAAGAAATGTTATTAACAATTTCATATTTTTTAATGGTTAAATTATTTCATTTCAAATGATTACAACCTAAAGAAATGCATTTCATAATTTTTAAAAGTTCCTTAAGTAAAAACTTGCCAATGTAGTATAATTCCTTTCTTTTGACTAGAATTTAAAGAACCGACACCAACCATTCATGAAAGCACTTTTTTATACTAGAGAATTCCCGCCTTACGTATACGGTGGCGCAGGAGTACATGTTGAATATTTAGCAGATGAGCTATCAAAACTTATGGAACTAGATGTGCGGTGTTTTGGAGATCAAAACTCTCAAGACAGTAATTTAAGTGTAAAAGGGTTTCCTTTTGATGATGGTGTTTTTGGAAATGCAGATGACAAACTAAAGTCCGTATTTAAAACATTAAGCACCTCTCTTCATATGAATGCGGATGTAGTAGATGCTGATGTTGTACATTGCCACACGTGGTATGCACATTTTGCAGGAATTGTTTCAAAACTTTGCTACGGTACTCCTTTGGTAATTACTACACACTCATTAGAGCCTTTACGCCCATGGAAACGTGAGCAACTCGGGCGCGGTTATGACGCTTCATCTTGGGTGGAAAAAACAGCAATTGAAATGGCTGATGCGCTTATTGCGGTATCTGAAGAAACCAAAGATGATGTGATAAAACATTTTAACGTTGATGAAAACAAGGTTAAAGTAATTTATAATGGTATAAACCTTCAGCAATATAAAGCAACCGCCGACACAGATACTCTAGAAACTTATGGTATAGATAAGAACAAGCCTTATGTGTTATTTGTTGGAAGGATTACAAGACAAAAAGGAATCATCCACTTGGTTAACGCTATTAAATACATAAACCAAGAAGCGCAAATAGTACTTTGTGCAGGAGCTCCAGACACCAAGGAAATTGGCATTGAAATGGAAACCGCTGTAAATGAGGTGAAAAAAACCAGAGATAATGTTATTTGGATAGATAAAATGGTTACCAAAGAAGAAATTATTCAACTGTATTCTCACGCGGAAGTGTTTTGCTGTCCATCTATTTACGAGCCTTTTGGTATTATAAATATTGAAGCCATGGCGTGTAATACTGCTGTAGTTGCAAGTGCCGTAGGTGGAATTAAAGAAGTTGTTGTTCATGGCGAAACAGGTTTATTGGTGCCGTTAGAACAACAAACTGAGGCGCCTTTTGAACCTGTTGACCCCGACAAATTTGCTAGAGATTTAGCTGAAGGTATAAACCAAGTTTTAGACGATGAAGAGCTTAGAAATTCTATGGCTTTAAAAGGAAGAAAGCGTGTTGAGGACTACTTCGATTGGGTTGCAATTGCTAAACAAACACAAGAACTATACAAATCATTACTGTAATAAACTAAACGAAAACTAATTATGATTAATAACAAAGTACTAGCCATAATTTTAGGCGGCGGACAAGGCTCAAGACTCTATCCTTTAACTAAAGACAGGTCTAAACCTGCAGTTCCTATTGCAGGAAAATATAGATTGGTAGACATCCCAATTTCAAACTGTATTAACGCAGATATTAAAAGAATGTATGTGTTAACTCAGTTTAACTCTGCTTCTTTAAACCGTCATATTAAAAACACCTATCATTTTAGTTTTTTTAGTGCAGCGTTTGTTGATGTATTAGCGGCTGAACAAACTCCTGAGAATAAAACTTGGTTTCAGGGAACAGCAGATGCAGTTCGTCAAAGTATGCATCATTTTTTAAGGCACGACTTTGATTATTTCCTAATACTATCTGGAGATCAGCTATATCAAATGGATTACGACGAAATGATTAATGCCCACGAAGAAAGTGGTGCTGAAATATCAATTGCAACTATTCCAGTTACAGCCAAAGAAGCTACCGAATTTGGTATTCTAAAATCTGATGATCAAAATGTTATTACCTCCTTCATAGAAAAACCAGCTTCTGATTTGTTACCTGATTGGACTTCGGAAGTAAGTGATGATATGAAAAATCAAGGTCGTAACTATTTGGCATCAATGGGTATTTATATTTTCAATAGAGATTTGATGACGAAACTAATGGAAAACCCAGATACCAATGATTTTGGTAAAGAAATTATACCTGGAGCCATTGAAAGTCACAAAACCTTAAGCTACCAATACGAAGGATACTGGACAGATATTGGAAACATTGATTCTTTCTTCGAGGCTAACCTAGGCTTAACTGATGATATTCCTCAATTTGATCTATATGATAAAAGCAAGCGCATATATACAAGAGCTAGAATGTTACCAACCACCAAACTTGCTGGAACAATGTTAGAAAAAGCAGTTGTTGCAGAAGGCTGTATTATAAGTGCTGCAAAAATTGAAAAATCCGTAATAGGCATACGCTCAAGAATTGGAGACGAATCTACCATTATAAATACTTACATGATGGGTTCAGATTACTACGAAACTCTTGAGGAGATTGAAAAAAATAACGTTGAAATACTTTTAGGTATTGGTGAACGCTGTTTTATTAAAAACGCCATTATTGACAAAAACTGTCGTATTGGTGATGATGTTAGAATAAATGGTGGTTCGCATTTAGAAGAAATTGAAACTGAAACCTACATGGTTAAACAAGGCATAGTTGTCATCAAAAAAGGAGCTGTAATACCAAAAGGAACCGTAATTTAAATTTTATTTTTTACTTCAAAAAACCTATGAAAAATCAAAGACGTGTTGTTATTGATTATGTTTCACCCAGTGTAAACGGTGGCGAGTTTTATATCAAGCGGATTATAAACGAAGTTGTAAATGTTAGAGCTTTTATACTAGCCGACGGACATGATGTTTTAGGCGCCTCTGTGCTTTACAAGCATGAAAAAGATAAAAAGTGGACAGAGGTGCGAATGTCATTAGATTTTAATGATGAATGGCAAGCCAGTTTTTATGTTGAAAAACAAGGTTATTACACCTATAAAGTTGAAGCTTGGGTAGATTATGCCCTAAATTGGAGGCATGGTATTATAAGAAAAATTGACGATGGTCAGTATGTAAAATCAGAATTACTAGAAGGAGCTGAATATTTAGCGTCTATCACAAAACAAGTAAGCTCAAAAGTTGACAAAGCGCATTTAGAACAACTTCAAAACTTATTTAAAGATGAAAACAACTATGGCGAAGCCCTAAATGAAGCCACTTCAGATAGATTGTATCAAATACTGTTTGATAACCCCATAAAGTTATTAGAGAATAGTTCTACTGATTTTCAAATTTATGTAGATAGAAAAAAAGCGAGATTTAGTACTTGGTATGAATTCTTTCCGAGATCGGCTTCAGAACATGAAGGTGTTCATGGCACCTTTAAAGATTGCGAAAGGTTGTTGCCACGTGTAAAAAGTATGGGGTTTGATGTGGTTTACTTGCCCCCCATCCACCCTATTGGAGAGGTAAACAGAAAAGGTAAAAACAATACTACCGAAGCTAAAGAAGGTGATGTAGGTTCTACTTGGGGTGTTGGCTCTCAGTACGGAGGACACAAAGACATTCATCCACAACTTGGCAGTTTAGACGATTTTAAAGCCCTAATTCAAAAAGCAAAAGAACAAGATTTAGAAATTGCCATGGATTATGCATTGCAAGCAGCTCCAGACCACCCCTGGGTAAAAGAACATCCTTCCTGGTTTAAATGGCGACCAGATGGTACTGTTCAATATGCAGAAAATCCTCCGAAAAAATATCAAGATATTCTACCAATATACTGGGAAAGTGAAAACTATGAGGCCTTATGGGAAGAATGTTTAGATATTCTTTTACATTGGATTGATTGTGGTATTGAAATTTTTAGAGTAGACAATCCACACACAAAACCCTTTTATTTCTGGAACTGGATTATTACGAAAGTAAAAGAAAAGCACCCTA
Source organism: Jejuia sp. UBA6058 (assembly GCA_002428965.1). Taxonomy (GTDB): domain Bacteria; phylum Bacteroidota; class Bacteroidia; order Flavobacteriales; family Flavobacteriaceae; genus Jejuia. Next base: position 531,417 of record DIYI01000012.1, read on the forward strand.
ATGTTATCTTTTTAGCAGAAGCTTTTACGGCTCCAAAGGTAATGCAGCAACTAGCAAAACAAGGTTACGCACAATCTTATACCTACTTTACGTGGCGAAACAATAAGCACGAACTTATTGAGTACATGGAGGAGCTAACCAAAAGCGAGCTTAAAGAGTATATGCAGCCAAACTTTTGGCCCAATACTCCAGATATTAATCCATTTCATTTACAAGGAACTGGTGATTCGAAGCACATGCAACGTTATGCTCTAGCTGCCACATTAAGCTCTTGTATTGGTATTTACGGCCCTGTTTTTGAATACATGTTATCTGATTCCTTATTAGGAAAAGAGGAATACCTTAATTCTGAAAAATTCCAAATTACTCATTACAACTGGACGATTCAGAATAAACTAACCACCGTTATTGCTAAAATCAATTACATAAGACACTATAATGAGGCGCTTCAACAAACTAAAAACATCAAGTTTTGTCATGTTGAGAACGATAATTTAATCGCCTTTTATAAATGGAACGAAGCAAAAACTAATCACATATTCGTGGTAATAAGTCTAGATCATCACAACTCACAAAAAGGTACCGTGCAAATGCCTTTGCACGAATTAGGAGTGCATCAGGGGCATAATTTAGAAATGCATGATTTAATAACAGATAGCCGCTATAATTGGCACAACGAGTGGAACTACGTAGAGCTGCACCCTACTTTACCATTTCATATATTTCAAATTAATAAGTAGTACATGGCCGAAACCTCTGTTAAAACTCAAATAAAAACACCTTTGGTTTTTGATGTTGCCTGGGAACAACTCCTGGACGATTCAAATTTTGTTTCGGTGTTTTTATCTGATGTTTTAGAGGAATACATCCAAAAACAACGTTGGTATGGCGGAAAGGCTAGCAAGCTTAAATATATTGAGCTAGCAGAATATTTCAGAATTCAACAGAAAGAGGAAGTGTATTACGGCTTAATTTTAGAAGTTAACTTTGTTGAAGCCTTTTACCAGCATTACTTTCTACCCATTGCTTTTGTTACTGATGAATCTTTGGCTGAAAAAGATAGAATTTTACCAATTTCTATAAAAGGAAACTCAGGATATATCATTGATGCGGTGAATATTGAAGCCTTTAGAAAACTTGTGTTTGAACGTATTATTACAGCTGAACCAATAGATAGAACAAAGGTTAAATATCATAAAAGTGCCCAACTTTTGGATGACACCTATAAATCTTCAAGATTCATGGGGCTAGAACAAAGTAATACATCTATTATATATAACGATACTTCTGTTCTAAAATTTTTTAGAAGAATCTATTCCGATAAAAATCCTGATTACGAAATGAGCAGGTATTTATCTGAAAAAAAAGAGTTTAAAAACACTCCACCTTATTTAGGCAGTATTAATATTGAAGATTCTGAAAAAGATATCATCACTATTGCGCTTATGCAAAAAATGATTCCAAATGAAGGTGATGCTTGGGATTTTATGCTCAAGGAATTTAAGCGCATTTTTGATGCCTTCGACTCTAAAAAATTAAATATTAATGAAGTGCCCAAAACAGAGCGCTTCTTAAAGTTGAGCATAAATAATATTCCTGCGATTATAATCGATTGGGTAGGATTAGATTTTCTTAAAAGAATTCAAATACTTTCGAAGAGAACTGCTGAAATGCATATTGCTCTCGGATCAGAGTTTGAAGAAATGGCATTTACACCTTCGCATTATAATGGCGATTACGAAGTTTGGCTAAAAAACAGATTATTATATCAATTTCAAAACCGCCTAAACACTGTAGAAAATAATTTAGATAAGCTGGATGGAATGGCTCTTGTCCTAGCTCAAGAGTTTCTAGATAAAAAAAATACAATTAGAAAGCGCTTTGTTAATTTTGATTGGACCAAATTGAAAGGACAGCGTATTAGAGTTCATGGCGACTATCATTTAGGGCAAATTCTTGTTAAGGATAACGATTTTCATATTTTAGATTTTGAAGGTGAGCCAGAAAGTACAATTCGGGATAGAAAGGTAAAACAACCCCCTTTAAAAGATGTAGCGGGTTTATTCCGTAGCTTTCACTATGCTATTTACACGACTATATTCAACAATCTAAAAAATTACAAAAGCAATACAGAAACTTTATTTGCGGCTGGCGAACTATTGTACGACTATATTATTGGTCTCTTTTTAGGTACCTACATTACCGAAGTAAGAGACGCTAACTTAAACATTGGCTACAACCAAGAACGTATATTTTTATTAAAATACGCCTTATTAGAAAAGGCGGTTTACGAATTAGGCTACGAACTTAATTCACGCCCACAATGGGCAATTATTCCTTTAAAAGGTATATCAAATATTATAAACAACTAAGAACAAACCATGGCACACGTAAAACCGTACAGTCTATTTACAGAATTTGATATTAACTTGTTTAAAGCCGGAAAACATTTTCGTCTTTATGAAAAATTTGGTTCACACCTAGTAACCGTAGATGGTATTGAAGGTGTGTATTTTGCTGTTTGGGCACCTAGTGCAAAACAAGTTTCTGTTATTGGCGACTTTAACTATTGGATGGAAGGAGAGCATCAGCTAAATGTACGTTGGGACTCCAGTGGTATTTGGGAAGGTTTTATTCCTTTAGTAGAAAAGGGGGCGATTTACAAGTATAAAATTCAGAGTCACCATAACGATGTTAAAACCGAAAAAGCCGACCCATATGCAAGACGTAGCGAACACCCCCCAAAGACAGCCTCAATAGTTTGGGATGATAATTACAAGTGGAAAGATAGTGGGTGGATGAAAAAACGTAAAAAGAATAATGCTATAGACGCGCCATTTTCTGTTTACGAAGTTCATTTAGGTTCCTGGAAACGTAATGTTGAGGAAAACCGCTTCATGTCTTATTTTGAATTAGCAGACGAATTGGTTAACTATGTTAAGGAAATGAACTTTACACATGTAGAGCTCATGCCCATAATGGAATATCCTTACGATCCGTCATGGGGATATCAACTTACTGGGTATTTTGCACCTACGTCGCGTTACGGTTATCCTGAAGAATTTAAATACTTAGTAGATAAGTTACACCAAAATGATATTGGTATCATCTTAGATTGGGTGCCATCTCACTTCCCTGAAGATGCCCATGGCTTAGGGTTCTTTGATGGTTCGCATCTTTATGAGCACCCTGATAGACGTAAAGGCTATCATCAAGATTGGAAAAGTTTAATATTTAATTATGAGCGTAATGAAGTGCGTTCGTTTTTAATAAGTAATGCCATTTTTTGGTTAGAACAATATCATGCCGATGGGCTGCGTGTTGATGCTGTAGCCTCTATGTTATTTTTAGATTACTCTAGAGAAGATGGAGAGTGGGAACCAAATATTTACGGAGGACGTGAAAACCTTGCGGTTATTGACTTTTTGAAACAATTAAATGAAGAAGTGTATGCTTCTTTTCCAGACGTGCAAACTATTGCTGAAGAATCTACAGCGTTCCCAATGGTATCTAAGCCAACATTTATGGGAGGTTTGGGCTTCGGTATGAAGTGGATGATGGGTTGGATGCACGATACCCTAGAATATTTCAAAAAAGACCCAGTTTACAGAAATTACCACCACAACGAAATTACCTTTAGTTTGGCGTATGCATTTACCGAGAATTTCATGTTGCCTTTGTCTCACGATGAAGTAGTATATGGTAAAAATTCTATTTTAGGAAGAATGCCTGGGGATGAATGGCAGCGTTTCGCTAATTTAAGGTTGTTATATGGCTACATGTTTACACACCCAGGCACTAAATTACTTTTTATGGGTGGTGAATTTGGGCAGTATAATGAGTGGGATTTCCAAGGAAGTTTAGACTGGAACTTGTTAGATTTTATCCCACATCAAGATTTACAGAACTATGTAAAGCACCTCAATAAGTTATACAAAAAAACACCAGCGCTTTATGAAAAGGCTTTTAGTCATGAAGGCTTTGAATGGATTAGTTATGACGATCATGAAAATAGCGTAATATCATACATAAGAAAAGGGTATGAAGAAGAAAATAACGTGGTTATAGTTTGTAATTTAACCCCTGCTGTTAGAAAAGATTATAAAATAGGGCTTCCTACCAAAGGTAAGCTAGTTGAAATATTTAATAGTGATGATAAAGCCTATGGTGGTAGTGGAATTAACAATAAAAAGCAGACCACAATTAAAAAAGACGCTTGGAACGGTAAAGAATTCTCTGCTTCAATCACATTACCCCCATTAGCTATTACAGTTTTCGAATTTAAAAATTAAACAAGTCAAAAAAACCTAGTTGTTGATATTCTAGCAGTACACAACTAGGTTTTTATGAATATTCTGACAATCAAATAATTACTAAGATTTTCTAGCCTATTTTTTTGATAAAGAGCTGCTTTTTTCAGTATTTATTTACTTCTTCTATTTCTCAAAACAGAGTATTTTTATTCCTTATTAATAATTTTCCATTTTTTGTCATATTTGGTTAACGTTTTCAAAGGTTTTCAAAGGTTTTTTTACTAAAATGTAATTAAGTAAGCCCTTAAAATTTAGTACTTTCGTCCACAAACCTTAAGACCAAATCGTAAATGATATTAAATACAGAATTAGAATATAAAGGAAACTTATTTCCTTCAAAAATTATAAAGTACGAAAAGAACCTTAATGTTCTTTCTTTTACCTCGGAAAATGGTGTTGTTCTAGAAGTAACAGTACGTAGGGATAGTATCTTAAGATTTAGATTTACTACTACAGGCATTTTTGAAAATGATTTTTCTTATGCCATCACAAAATACGCAAGTAGGGGTTATAATCATTTGGAAGTTACAGAAGATGATGATAACTACATTATTACTACCGCAAAATTGATTTGTCACGTTTCAAAATTAGATCTGAGGACTTCTATTTTTGATGCCAAAGACAATACATTAATTTGCGAAGACGAACTTGGTTTTCACTGGGAAGAAAGCTACGAATTTGGTGGGGACGTAGTTAAGATGTCGAAAACCTCTCAACCAGGAGAAAGTTATTACGGTTTAGGTGATAAACCTGTAGATAATAACCTAAAAGGAAAGCGTTTTGAGAATTGGGTTACCGATTCCTATGCCTATGGAAGAGATACAGATCCTATTTACAAAGCTATTCCATTTTACACGGCATTACATCATCAAAAATCTTACGGTATATTCTTCGACAATACATTTAGATCCTACTTTGATTTTTGTCACGAACGTAGAAATATAACCAGTTTTTGGGCTCATGGAGGAGAAATGAATTATTATTTCATTTACGGCCCCGAAATGTCTGAAGTAGTGGCCAATTATACAGATTTGACAGGTAAGCCTCATGAAATGCCTGCGCTTTGGGCTTTGGGTTACCACCAATGTAAGTGGAGTTACTACCCAGAGTCAAACGTAAAGGAAATAACAGCTAAATTTAGAGAATTACAGATTCCTTGTGACGCTATTTATTTAGATATTGACTATATGGAAGGGTTTAGATGCTTTACTTGGAGTAAAGAATATTTCCCAGACCCTAAACGTATGGTTAAAGAATTGGCAGATGATGGTTTCAAAACCATAGTTATTATAGATCCAGGGATTAAAATAGACATGGATTACTCTGTATTTAAAGAAGGTTTAGAGAAAGATTACTTCTGTAAACGTGCTGATGGTCCTTACATGAAAGGAAAAGTATGGCCAGGGGAATGTTATTTTCCAGATTTTACAAGACCAGAAGTAAGAGAGTGGTGGTCTGACTTATTTAAGGAATTAATTGAGGATATAGGTGTTAAAGGTGTTTGGAATGATATGAACGAACCAGCTGTTATGGATGTTCCTGGAAAATCATTCCCAAATGATGTAAGACATGATTATGACGGAAACCCCTGTAGCCACAGAAAAGCGCATAATGTTTATGGGATGCAGATGGCAAGAGCTACCTATCAAGGTTTAAAGAAATTCTCCTACCCTAAGCGTCCATTTGTTATTACTAGAGCTGCATACTCTGGAACACAACGTTACACCTCCAGCTGGACCGGTGATAATATTGCTACTTGGGACCATTTAAATATTGCAAATCTTCAAGCACAACGCATGGCGATGTCTGGTTTTTCTTTTGTAGGATCTGATATTGGTGGGTTTGCCGAACAACCAAATGGCGAATTATATGCGCGCTGGATTCAACTAGGTATTTTCCACCCGTTCTGTAGAACGCACTCTTCTGGAGATCATGGCGATCAAGAACCATGGGCGTTTGGAAAAACCATTACAGATGTTGTACGTAAGTTTATTGAGTTAAGATACCAGCTTTTACCTTATTTATATACGGCTTTTTGGAGATACGCTGATGAGGGTATTCCTATTTTAAAATCTTTGGTACTCTACGATCAAGAAGATCAGCAAACTCATTATAGAAATGACGAGTTTGTTTTTGGTGAAAAGATTTTAGTATGCCCTGTTAACGGGCCAAACCAAAAAGGAAGACGTATGTATGTTCCTAGAGGAAATTGGTACAATTTCTGGACAGACGAGATTGTTGAAGGAGGACAGGAAGTTTGGGTTGATGCCGATTTAGATAGTATGCCAATTTTCGTGAAAGAGGGAGCGATAATTCCTAAATATCCTATTCAACAATATGTTGGAGAAAAGACTATTGACGAATTGCTTTTAGACGTGTATTACACCGAAGGTAAAGAAGAGTCTATGGTTTATGAAGATGCAAACGATGGTTATGATTATATTAAAGGACGCTACAGTCTGCGTAACTTTAGGTTACTTGGAAAGAAAAAAGAACTAATTATTCAACAGCATAAAACGGGAAAATATACAACTACCTATAAAACTTTTAAATTAAAGCTTCATGGTTTACCATTTAAAATTAAAAAGGTTCAGGTAGATAATGTTGATATTCCTTTAAATGATTTAAAAATTAATGGAGATAACTCTTTAACTTTAATTAAGGAGTTTACTGAGTTGCATATTGTGGGCTAAGCATTATCAAATTCAAATGAGAAAAGCCACGCCCAATTGGGCGTGGCTTCTTTATTACCGTCTATTATTTTTTGTTGCTTTTCTTATTATTTAAGGCCTTTCCTAAATACACAAATTTATAGCCTTCATCAACATGTTCAATAGCTTTGTTGTGAGACGATATTACTTCAAGAACGCCTTTTTTGTCCTTGACTAAAAGAGGAATCATATCTTCTTGTTTTTTAGTCTCTTCGATAAGTGCTTCATAATGCTCTCTACTCTCTATATTGGCTTCATGTATTCTTGGGAAATTTCGAGAGACTTCGGTTAACGAACTGAAATCATCTGTTGGAGAAAACAGTGCCTCTTTGGGAATGCTGTCTGGGTCATCGATTTCATCTGAAGTAATTAACCGAAAATAACCGCTTTCACCAAACTGCTCTCTAAACCTATTAATGGCATAGTTGTTAATGTCTTTACTTCCTGTTAATGCCATTAAAAAGCCCACATCGTTCAATTCAATGTTATTGCTTAACTCTTCGGAATAAATATCAGCGTTAATTGCGTCTAAACCTTGCTCCTGTGCCAATTGTACATTGGTTTGATTGCTATCTATAAGCACTACATGTCTTCCGTTATTCTCTAAATACTCTCCTATTAATCTTGCAAAAGGGGATGCGCCAACAATCAAAATACCTTCAGAGCGCTTCAGAAAAACACCAACAAGTTTTGCAAATAAACGTGCTGTTGTCGCATTAAGTAATACGGTACCAAGCACAATCATAAACACTAAAGGTGTGATGTACTCAGCGCCTTCAACACCCTGTTTTATAAGCTTACTTCCAAAAAGTGATGCAATACCAGCAGCTACTATACCCCTTGGACCAACCCAACTAATAAAAAGTTTTTCCTGTATTTTTAATTTTGAACCATGTGTGCTAACAAAAACAGCTATTGGCCTAATAATAAATACAATAGTTGCAAATAGAATGGCTGTTTTCCAGGTAAAAAGCAGCTCCATATCTTCCATATTTATATTTGCGGCCAATAAAATGAATAAAATGGAAATCAATAATACGCTGAGCGATTCCTTGAAGTACAGCAGCTCCTTGATGTTTTCCAATTTTCCGTTACCCAAAACCATTCCCATCACTACAACCGCCAATAAACCAGATTCATGAGCAAAAATTTCAGACTCTACAAAAACAAGTAATACCGTGGACAAAGAAACTACATTTAGTAGGTAATGGGGTATTAGCTTTTTATTAACTGCAAAAGCTAGAGCATGGGCAAATGTAAATCCAAATGTAGTTCCAAAGAGAATAATTTTTCCGAACTCTATTAAGGCTGTTTTGGTAAAACCACTATCGCCTTCAACACTTATAAATTCAAAGACTAAAACCGCCACTAAAGCTCCTATAGGGTCAATTAAAATACCTTCCCATTTTAGTACTGTTGAAATGTCTTTTTTCAAAGGAATATTACGAAGTATAGGTGTAATTACGGTTGGCCCTGTAACAATTATTAATCCTGAAAAAAGCAAAGAGAGTTCCCAGCTTAATTCAAATACAAAATACGCCAAAGCACCAGCTCCAAAAAACGTAACTGCCGAACCCAAAGTAATTAACTTGGTAATTACAGGGCCAACATTTCTTATTTCTGCACGCTTAAGCGTTAACCCTCCTTCAAAAAGAATAATACTAATAGCTAAAGATACAAAATAGTACAAACCCTCTCCTGGAAACAATCCTTTCTTGCCATTCCAAATAGGCTCAATCCATTTTGTACCATCTTCACTCAAATAGGTTGCCGCAATTGGTCCTACCAGTAAACCAATTAAAATAAGAGGAAGTATCGCAGGAATTTTAAATTTCCAAGCCACCCATTGCGCCAAAATACCAAGAATTATTATACCCGCTAATTCTAACATAAACGTTATTTAGTTTGAAGATACTAATTTAAGTAAAATGATGAGATTACCACGGTATATGAATGGAAGGGCTAAAAAATAAAAAAAGTAACGTTCAATTCTCAACCTTTTCTTAATTTACTCTTAACGTTTTAATTCAATTTAGGCATATTTTGTACATTGTGAGGCTATGAACTTATACCCCGTAAATTCAGGAAATTTTAAGCTAGACGGTGGCGCGATGTTTGGGGTTGTTCCTAAATCTCTATGGAATAGAACCAATCCTGCCGATGCTAATAATATGATTGAGTTAACCGCCAGATGTTTGCTTATTGAAGATGGCAAACGGCTCATTTTAATTGATACCGGTATGGGTAATAAACAATCTGATAAGTTTTTTGGGTATTACTATTTGTGGGGTAATGACAGTATTGATACGTCTCTAAAAAAACATGGATTTCATAGGGACGACATTACCGATGTGTTTTTAACACACTTGCATTTTGATCATTGTGGTGGTGCTATTAATTGGAATACAGACAAAACAGGGTATGAACCAGCATTTAAAAACGCCTATTTTTGGAGTAATGAAAATCATTGGCAGTGGGCGACGAATCCGAATCCTCGTGAAAAAGCGTCTTTTTTAAAGGAAAATATCCTCCCAATTGAAGAAAGCGGTCAACTAAAGTTTACTAAGATGCAATCAACTAATATGTTGCAAAATTCACCTTTGGGTTTTGATATTTTTTTTGCAGATGGCCATACTGAAAAACAGATGATTCCCATGATTCATTACAAGGGTAAAACCATATGCTTCATGGCTGATTTACTACCTACGGCAGGTCATTTGCCACTTCCATATATTATGGGTTATGATATGCGCCCTCTTCAAACATTGACAGAAAAAGAAAATTTTTTAAATATGGCCGCAAATAAAGGGTTTTATTTATTTTTAGAGCATGATGCGCACAATGAAATAATAACAGTAAAACATACAGAAAAAGGTGTTCGATTAGATAAAACTTACACCGCCAAAGACATATTTAATTAAACAATTTTTATTTACTAAAACAACCATGAGAAACATAAGAAATCTAACATTTATTGCAGTAACCTCTGTGTTTTTAACCGGATGTGGAAGCACTGGTTCAATTTTATTAACTCCTGAAGAAAATATAGATGCGGTTCCTTTAAAAGTTTCTGATTTAACTGAAAAAGAAAAAGAAAACTGGGGGCATTTAGATTTACTTAAAGACACAATACCCGGAATGAGTGTGGATAAGGCTTATGCTGAAATTATCAAAAATAAAAAAGGAAAAAAGATTATAGTTGCCGTGATTGATTCTGGTATAGATATAGACCACGAAGATTTAAATGATAATATTTGGACCAACAAAGATGAAAAACCAGGTAACGGAAAAGACGATGACAACAACGGCTATATTGATGACATACATGGATGGAATTTTTTAGGGGATGGTTATCATGAGCAATTAGAATATACTAGAATTTTGGCAAGTGGAGACACTAACAATCCAGATTATAAGCGGGCTCAAGAAGAGTATGACAAGTCTAATAAGCTTTGGAGCGAAAGAAAGACTCAATATGAACAGATTTACCAACAAATAAAAAATGCAGATGAAACCTTAACCAAACACTTTGGAAAATCTGATTATACACAAAAAGAAGTAGCGGGTATAAAAACCGAAGATCAAGCGCTTAGTCAATCAAAACAAATTGCACAATATATGTTCAGTAATGGTCTAGAATCTATGGCAGATGCCGTAACTGAAATTAAAGATGGCTTGAAAAGTATAAACGAACGCTTAAACTATAGTTTAAATAAGACCTTTGAGGGCAGAAAAAACGGTGATGACCCCAATAATGCGAACAGCAAATTTTACGGTAATGGTAATGTAAAACCAGTAGTTAAAGACGAAAGCCATGGTACTCATGTTGCAGGAATTATCGCAGCGGAACGAAATAACGGTAAAGGCGCAAATGGTGTTGCAAACAATGTAGAAATTATGAGTATTAGAGCGGTACCGAATGGTGATGAATATGACAAAGATGTTGCCTTAGCTATTCGTTATGCAGTAGATAACGGTGCCTCAATTATCAACGGAAGTTTTGGAAAAAGTTTTTCACCTCATAGCGATTGGGTAAGAGATGCTATTGCCTATGCTGCAGAAAAAGACGTTGTTTTTGTTCATGCTGCTGGAAACGATAGTAAAAATGTTGATGTCGAGCCAAATTTTCCAGATGATAATATAGATGGCAAAGAAATCTCGGATACATATATTCGTGTAGGTGCTTTAGCTCCTAAATATGGGTCTAGTTTGTTAGCGGGATTCTCAAATTATGGTAAGGCAAATGTAGATGTATTTGCTCCAGGAGGTCAGATTTACTCTACTGTTCCTGAAAACGAATATGATACAAAAGGAGGCACTTCTATGGCGGCTCCTGGTGTAGCTGGTGTAGCTGCATTAATACGGTCTTATTATCCTTCACTTACTGCGGCTCAAGTTAAAAGAGTAATTATGGATTCGGGGCTTGAGATAAAAACCAAAGTGGTTGTTGGAGGTAATACAGACGATGTACAACCCTATGCTAATATTGTAAAATCTGGAAAAATTGTAAATGCCTACAACGCTTTAATTATGGCATCGAAAATGGCTAACAAGTAATTTTATCACTCTACCTTATATTTGAAATTATAAGGCCTCACAAAAAACCTTAATTATGAAACATCTTCTTTTTACATTTTGCTTCATTTTCTTTTTAATGTCTTGTAATACGGCTAAAGCTGGTGCAATATATGCTTCAACAAATGGGGAAACCCTCCAACAAAAAGATAATCCGAATACGACAAAAAAAACACGCTGGCAGCAACATGTAGATTATAAAATGGAAATTGATATGGATGTAAAGACCTATCAATATAAAGGAAAACAAGAGCTTATTTACACTAACAATTCTCCAGATGTTTTGAATAAAGTATTTTATCATTTATACTTTAACGCATTTCAACCAGGAAGTGAAATGGATGTGAGGTCTAGAACAATAAAAGACCCCGATTCCAGAGTTGGTGATAGAATAAGCAAGCTTCAGCCCAATGAAATAGGCTATATTAAAGTGAATACTTTAACTCAAAACGGAACAAGCTTAAAGTATGAAACAGTAGGTACTGTTTTAGAGGTAGATTTAGCAAGCCCTATTCAACCTGGAGAAAGTGTAACATTTAAAATGAATTTTGATGCCCAGGTGCCTAAACAAATTCGTCGCTCGGGTAGAAATAACAAGGAAGGCGTTGCGCTTTCTATGACGCAATGGTATCCTAAATTAGCCGAATATGACGAAGAAGGTTGGCACGCGGACCCATATATTGGAAGAGAGTTTCATAGTGTTTGGGGTGATTTTGACATCAAATTAACAATCGATAAAAACTATATTGTTGGCGGCTCAGGCTATTTACAAAGTGAAACTAAAGCCAAAAAAGGTAAAAAGACACTTCATTATGTTGCGCCTAAGGTGCATGACTTTTCTTGGGCTGCAGACCCTGATTATGTTCATGATGTATACGAAATGCCAAATGGACCTACTCTTAATTTTTATTACAAAAAGACGCTTTCTGAGGAGTATTTAGAAAACTGGAAAAAATTGCAGCCTAAAACCGAGGCGCTAATGAAATATTTTACTGAGCATATTGGCCCATATCCTTATGACCAATATACTGTAATTCAGGGTGGTGACGGTGGAATGGAATATGCCATGTGTACTCTAATTACTGGCGAACGTAAATTTGGAAGTTTAGTAGGTGTAACAGCTCACGAGCTTGCACATTCTTGGTTTCAGTTTGTTTTGGCTTTCAATGAAGCTAAACACGCTTGGATGGATGAAGGTTTTACCACTTATATTTCAACTTTAGCTGAAAATGAGCTTTCTAACAACCCAAAGGAAAAACCCTTAACAAGGCTTTACGCAAGTTATGCTGGTTTTGCTTCCACGGAGTATGAGCAACCTATGACTACCCATTCTGATAGATATGCTTATAACAGCGCATATAGCGTAGCAACCTATGTTAAAGGCGCTGTGTTTATGGCTCAATTAGGCTATGTTATAGGTGAAGAAAACTTAAAAACAACTATCAAAACCTTTTTTGATGATTTTAAGTTTACACACCCAAAACCACTTGATATTTTAAGAACAGCAGAACACGTTTCGGGCTTAGAATTAGACTGGTATTTGACTGATTTTACACAAACCACCAACACTATTGATTATGCGGTAAAATCTGTTGAGGGCAAAACCATTACCTTAGAGCGTATAGGTTTAATGCCAATGCCAATAGATTTAACCGTTACTTATGAAGATGGAACAACAGAAGACTTTTACATTCCTTTACAAATGATGCGTGGTGAAAAACCAACAAGTGCAACTATTATAAAAGATTGGGCTTGGGCTTACCCCACTTACAGTTTTGAAACAAATAAAGCTATAAAATCTGTACAAATAGATCCTAGTGGTCTTATGGCAGACGTAAACCTAGAGAATAACAAAATGTAATTTGCTTTGCGTTGTGTTTTACTTGTATAACTTAGATTTTGCGACACGTTCTCTGTTATGAAGAAATAAGTGTGATGGTGATATTTGTCTGCTTCTGTAACCTAAAACATGAAAAATCGGTTTCGTAAAAAACTTAGCAATTTTTAGATTTACTCGAAGCACCCCTTTTGATTTATTAAACCATGTAATTCCTGGCAACATTGTTAAAACACTATCTGCTCTAAAACGCCTTACAATTTTTGATAGTCTTAAAAGAAACCTTGGTACATATTGTATTATAAAGAAACCTTCTTTTCCTTTCTTTTGATATAGGGGCATAAAAATATAGCCTTCATGTTCAGACAAAACTTCTTTAGAATTTAATTTCGCTAAGGAAGTTCCTTTTTCTATGTGCTGAAAACTTTTAAACCCAGAGTTCATAGAAAAATCATCACCATTCGTAATTTTTTGAAGATGAATTATTTCAAAAAAATTATGGATATGGTCTGATGCTATTTTTAAGGTTTCTCTATACGTCATCACATCTGCATGTTTTTCATTTACAATTCCAGCATAAACCAGCGCCAAATTTATGAAAGCAAAACTGTTTTGTACAGAAGCAATACCCATATGATGTCCTGACTCGAAACCAATGGAGATATAACCCAAAGTATTTATATAACTTAATAGTGGACCCTCTAAATATTCTTCAATACCTAAAACTATTGGAACCGGAAATTGCTTTGAAAATTCACGATTAATCAAGGCGTCGTTAATAGTGATAAAAGGCAGAGTCTTACTAGAAGTTGTATGCAAGTCTATAAAATATAATGGACCATTATGTTTGTTTATAATCTGGTGTAATAACACAAAAAGTTCTATAAACTGAGACTCTTCAATATTCGTGTTTCGTTTTGACAGAATATGGGTTATTTTATCCTCAGTCCATAACCTATTTAAGTCCTCATCAATATAACGTTGGTTCTTTTTTAAAGCTTCTAAATTACCTAAAATACCATACACACTTCCCTTTAAAGGTATTTCCTCTAGGCTTTTTTGTATTTGGTTCAATGCTACAACACCTGCTTTCTCATTACCGTGAATACCAGCAAAAAAAACTACCGTAGGTAAACCAGCATCTTTCTCTTTTCGAAAAAGTATATGCTTATTGTTTGAAGGATCTATCTCTTTATTTAGAACTTCTTCTTTAAGTTTAAACATCCTTTGAGCTTATTAATCCTATTAATTTATTTTGTTTCACCACTGGCAGAAAATGAATATTGTGTAAAGACATTAAAGCTTTGGCGTCTGGTATTTTAGTTTGATCGGATATTGAAATAACATCTTTAGTCATTATACTTCCAACGCATTTAGAGTTAACTTCTTTAAGATCCTCAAACATTTCAATATCCCGCCATGATAATACACCTATCAATTCCTTTTCCTTATTAATTACTGGCATATGATGAATGTTTTTCCATTTCATAATATGAATAACTAGTTCAATGCTATCACTCTCATACACAGAAAAAACATCTGTTTGCATAATATGTTTTACTACTTTGCTCCCACGATCTGGTAATTCTGTAGTTTCTCCTAACAAACGCCATGTTGAAACAGGGTAATCCCTTATCTGCTTCTCATATATTTTAGAGGTTAAAATTTGCATCGCTTCAAAAGGTTTGTGGCTTTTTAATAGATGTCTGTAGCTTCTCAAAGTCCATTCAGATCCATTAAGAGCTCTAACCCTATTTTTAATAATTGCTAAATAATACTCTGCATCTTCGGGAGCAATACCATATTTGTAAAGTCCTTTATAAGCCATAGGTAATAACTCGTCTATAATTAAATCTTGACAAGACATATACTTCCCGTCCCAATATATTTGAGCTGCCATTCCATAGCGAGCTGCATTAAAAAAGTTAGTTTTTACATCTTTAAAATCCCATTGCTCATGGATGTTGTTGTACTTTTTGGTTTTTCCCATCATAAGACCAACCCAAAACACCATGTTGGCAATTTGGTCAACCATAGTTGGTCCTGAAGGAATATACCTGTTTTCTATTCTTAAATGAGGTTTATCTTTGGAAACACCATAACAAACCCTATTCCAAGGATAGACCGTTCCACTATGTAATTGCAATGCTAATAACTTTGGTATTTGATTGCTTTGAAGCATATCCACACTATCTTTAATGTAGTTTGTAGTTAAAAAACTCCTAAAACGGGAAATATTATCTTTAAAAATATCAGTAATAGAACCTGTATACCAATTGTTTCCAAAACTAACCCTAGATTGGTTTTCATTAAGCAAAAATGAATTTGCCCTAGTATCTATACTTTGTGTGAATAAAGCAATTCTTGTTTCATTCCAAAGTTCCTTTCCAAAAAGCAAAGGAGAGTTCGTGCAAGCAGACAAGACCGGTCCCGCAATAGCTTGTGCCCAGTTATAAGTATCAATAAAGGATTCTGGGTTTACCTGTAAATGCATTTGAAAGCTAGTATTACAGCCCTCTAACATAACCGAGTCAAACAGCAAGTTTAACTCATCAACACCTTGAATATGAATATTGAAATCTTGTTGACGCGAATCCATTATAGCCTCATTTAAAACGGTATAGCGCTTTAAAGGCGTCATTTGATTTTCGCCAATATTATCGAGACCTATCGAGGGTAATATGCCTGTAAGAACAATTTTTGTGTTTCGTGTTTTAGCAACATCATTAGCCTTATTTAACAAGCCTCGCAATTGATCATGTAATTTTGAAAAGCATCTACCCTTAAGCTCTAAAGGATCAAGATTAGCCTCTAAATTATAATTTCCAATTTCTGTTGTAAAATGAGCATCATCAATATCTTTTAAAATCTCAAGGGCATTATTACTAGGCGAAAAATTTGGCTTTACTAAGCAAAACTCTTGTTCTGCACCTATTCGGATGGGTTCCGTTTCAACCAAACCTTTCTCCAACATTATATCTAGGGCTTCAATATCATTTAACAAATGATGCACATAGTTGGCTCTATCCTTTTTCTTTTCCAATTTAATTACATCCATATTACCCATAGCACAATTTTTGTAAGGTTTTAAGGGTGTTAAATTATTGTAATACTGTGGGTTAATATATGACATTGGTCATGAGTGATATAAGGATTAAATATCTGAGAACTAAAAAAACTTTACAAATTCTATAACACTGATTGAAGAAGTAAGCCTGAATAAGAAAGCAGCAAGGTTTTGTTTTCTTACCTTTAACCCGTAAACCTGTATTGTTGAAATTTACTTACCCAAAAAAAGAAAAACTTAAGAGCAAAAAACTGATAGATCAATTGTTTTCAGAAGGTCAATCTGTTTCAGCTTTTCCTTTGCGCTTGGTGTATCTAAGCACTACTTTTGAAGATAATGTTATGGCAAAAACAGGTGTTTCGGTATCTAAAAAACATTTTAAAAGAGCGGTTGATAGAAACCGTATAAAACGTTTGTTACGTGAAGCTTACCGATTAAATAAAGCTTATTATTTTAACAATTTAACAACGCAACATACGTTTATGATTTTGTACATTGGCAAAGAGCTGCCATCTTTTGCCCAGGTTGAAAGCACAATGAAACGATTATTTGAAAAGTTTTCAATTACCGTTTCTCATAAAATATAAATACATGAAACGTCTCCTAAGCAAGAAATTTATTATTCCAACTATTCTAGTTTTGGTATTTCTAAGTACCACAGCCTTTAAAAGTGGATTCTTTGAAATTGCTAAGCAAATAGAAATATTCACCACCTTATATAAAGAAATCAACATGAATTATGTTGATGAAACCAACCCTGGAGATTTGATGGATACTGCTATAAAAAGTATGTTAGAAGATCTAGACCCTTATACGCGTTTTATGAACGAACAAGATGTAGAAGCGGCAAGAATAAATAATACTGGAGATTATACAGGTATTGGTGCTCGAGTAAAAACTTTAAAAGATAAGCTGGTTATTGTGGAGCCTTACAAAGATTATCCAGCAGATAAGGCTGGTTTAAAAGCTGGTGATGCAATTATTAAAGTTGGCGATATTATTGTTGCGGACTACAAAGACGATGCTGGTAATTTATTGCAAGGTGCTTCAGGAAGCACAGTAAACGTAACCTTTAATCGAAATAATGAAACAAAAACAGCAACAATAGAACGTGCTGAAGTAGAGATAAAAGCAGTGCCTCATTACTCTATGGTAAATAGTAAAACAGGATATGTTGTTTTAAGTAAGTTTAATAGAAAAGCTTCTGCGGAGACACGTTACGCCGTAAGAGATTTAAAAGCTCAAGGCGCACAAAATATCATTTTAGATTTAAGAGGAAACCCAGGTGGTTTACTAAATGAAGCCGTAAATATTGTGAACCTTTTTGTGCCTAAAGGCCAATTGGTAGTTACCACAAAATCTAAGGTTAAAAAATACAACAAGCAATATTTTACACGCAGCGAACCATTAGATACCGCAATTCCTTTAGTGGTTTTAATTGATGGTTCCAGCGCTTCAGCAAGTGAAATTGTATCTGGTACTTTACAAGATTTAGACCGTGCGGTAATCGTGGGAAGCAGAAGTTTTGGTAAAGGATTGGTGCAACGCCCAAAACAGCTCACCTACGGCACCCAAGTGAAAATTACAATTTCAAGATACTATACGCCTTCAGGGAGATGTATACAATCTTTAGATTATTGGAATAGAAATGAAAAAGGTGAAGCGGTACGCGTAAAACAAGAAAATTATAACGAGTTTAAGACCAAAAACGGACGTAAAGTATATGATGGTGGTGGTATTTTTCCAGATGTTACCATTACCAAAATAAAAAACTCCACCATTGCAAATGCCATTTTAAAAAGTGATTTAATTTTTGATTTTGCCACAGATTACTATTACAAACACTCTTCTTTAGATTTAGAAAACTTTAGGCTTTCGGATAATGATTTCAAAGATTTTAAAAGTTATTTAAATAAAAACAATTTTTCATTTACTACCAATACTGAAAAAGCGCTTAATAAAGCGTTTGAAACTTCCGTACAAGAAAACTTGAATGATGCTATTAAATCTGATTATGAAACCCTCTTATCTGGGTTAAGAGCATCTAAAAACGAAGTTATCAACGAACACAAGGAAGTTATTCTAAAATCTCTTACTGAAGAAATTGTGAAGCGTTATGCGTATCGTGAAGGTTTATACGAGTATTATAAGTCGTTTGACGAACATATTAGCAAAAGTGCGCAAATCCTCGGAAATACAATGACTTACATGGATTATTTAAGGTAAATATCTGAAAAACACTATCTTTAGCTCAATATTATTCATCCCCGAATGCATAGACTACTTGTAAACATAGTGTTGTGTCTTTCAATGTGTATAACTTTTGCTCAATCAAAATATACACATGAAGTCTATTTTAATACTGATGAATATGTAGTACCTACTACTGAAGAAAATCGTTTGTTGCTTTTCATTTCTAAACTTCAAGACATAGAAATTGAATCTATTGCTATTTACGGATTTTGTGATGATGTTGGTGCAGATTCCTATAATATGGTGCTCTCTCAACAACGTGCCAATGCTATAAAAACGATCTTTTCAAATAACGAAATAAGTGAGTCTTTAATACATAATGTGGACGGTAAAGGAGAAATTCTTCTTAAAATAGTCAACGAAAAAAATGTTTTAAAGATTCGTGGTTTAAATAGAAAAGTTGAAATTATAGTCTCTGAAAAGATTCCTGAACCTGAACCGGTAACACCAGAAATAGCCAGCACAAAAGAAGAGAACGTTCCCGATAAAATAAAGGGCGATTTAAAGGTTGGTGATAAAATTATTTTTAAAGATATTTTGTTTAGAACGGGTTATAGTACAGTAGTGCCAAAGTCTAAAAAAACATTAGAAGATATTGCCAAGGCTTTAGTAGAACGAGATGATATTTACTTCACTATTCAAGGCCATGTGTGCTGTACAAAATACACGCGTGATGCTGTAGATAAAAAAACCAAACAACGTAATTTATCCGTGGCGCGAGCAAAATATGTGTATGATTATTTTGCTAAAAAAGGCGTGAATAAAAAACGTATGCGCTACCTTGGTATGCGCAGAAAATTTCCGCTTGGTGGCGACCCAAAGTTTGATAGACGTGTAGAAATTGTTATTACTTATGTGGGTAACAATGCAAATAAATAAGCGATTCTTTCTTTTCGTCGCTTTTTTAAACATCTTTTTATTTGGTTTTTCCCAAAACACCTTTATTCCGGATGATAACTTTGAACAAGCCTTAATTAATCTAGGACTGGATACCCCGCCATTGGATGATGTAGTGCCAACTGCTAACATCAGTACAATAAAAGAATTAAACATTTCGCTTTTAGGTATCAATGATCTTACGGGTATTGAAGATTTTACCGATTTAGAAGTTTTGGAATGTTCAGAAAACAATCTTACATTTTTAGATATTTCTAACAACGGTAAACTTAGACAGCTTTTTTGCAGTTTTAACGCTATTGAAAATCTTGATATTTCAAGTAATCCAGAACTTAGTATTCTTTGGTGTAATTTCAATCGCATTAGCAATTTAGACACTTCTAATAATCCTAATTTGCTCTCTTTTATTTGTAGCAATAACTTATTAGCAAACATTGATGTTTCAAACAATTCTTTCCTAAACACCTTTTTTTGCGTAGGTAATCAGCTAACCAACCTAGATGTTACATCTAATCTTGAATTGCGCATTCTGCATTGTGGTAACAACGCTATTACTACTTTAGACATTTCTCAAAACCAAATTTTAACTGATTTTAATTTCGAATATAATACTATTGAAACTATTGATTTATCAAATAATGCAGAACTAGAATTTTTATATTGTCTATCAAATAATTTAATAGAGTTAAACCTTAGCAATAATCCAAATCTGGCAGTTTTAAGCTGTGGCGAAAATCAGCTTACTGAAATAGATGTACAACTAAATACTAATCTTAGAGAATTATATTGTGAAAACAATCAGATTCAATTCTTAGATCTTTCAACTAATAGGTTTTTAAATAGTCTTAATTGTAGTAATAATAACCTTTGCCAACTAAATGTGAAGAATACCAATAATTCTAATGTTTTGTTTTTTGATGCTTCTCAGAATAATGAATTGGCTTGTATTTTTGTGGATAATGTAGCTTATAGTCAAACTAATTGGACTGCTATTGATGCACAATCCAGTTTTGTTTCAACTTTAGATGAGTGCGCTGATGTGTTGGATAATTTTATAGCAATAGATGCTTTAAATGATGTAGTTGCAGCATCCTATATTTTACCCAATCTTACTTTTGGTTCTTATTTTACAGAACCTTTTGGTAATGGTGTACAATTGAACGCTGGTTCAACAATTACAAATTCGCAAACTATTTATATCTATAACCAAAATAATTGTTACGAGAACCAGTCTAGCTTTAACGTATTTATTACTGTAGACGGACTATTTATCCCAAAATACTTTACGCCAAATAACGATGGTATTAATGATTATTGGAAAGTAATTGATACTAATAATACCATAAGTAAAATAACTATATTTAATCGTTACGGTAAGCTTATAAAATATTTACCCAATAATTCAAAAGGCTGGAACGGTACATTAAACAACCAAACATTACCAAATGATACGTATTGGTATGAAATGGTATTAAATACAAATGAAATATTGCGAGGGTATTTTGCTTTAAAAAGGTAACTTACATCTTTATCATAGCTACATGCGGAATACCATCTTCCTGATATACATCGCCAATAACTTCAAAACCTATGTTTTGATAAAACCCTTTTAAGTAGCATTGTGCTGATATTTTAATTTTTGTTTCGTTTAAGTAGTCTTCAACAGCTTTAATAGAAGCTTCCATTATAGCGTAACCGTATTTATAAGCTCGCTCACTTTTCTTTACCAATACTCTACCAATACTGGCTTCATCAAAATAATCACCAGGTTTAAAAAATCGTGTGTACGCCATCAAACTTCTATCTTTAAAACCTAAAACATGTAGGGCTTTTTCGTCCTTTCCATCAATATCTTGATATACACAATTTTGTTCCACTACAAAAACTTCACTTCTTAGTCGCAGTAGTTGATACAATTCTTGTTTTGTTAACGCTTCAAAAGTTTTTACTGTAATTTCTAACATCATTTATTAATATAATGAACTAGTTCAGTATGACAAAAATTAATCCTGAACAATCACCTCTTTAGCATCATCCTTTCCATATTCTGGTTGAATATTTACATGGTTAATATCATATTTTCTAAACACCAACTCTTCTATATCTTGGAGAATGCTATTAAATTCTGATAATGTAATATCCTTATGAAAATCGATATGTGCTTCTAAATGAATTTCATCTTCATTTAATTGCCATACGTGTACATGATGCGTATTTTTTACAGCTTCAATAGCGTTTATTTCATTTACAATGGTCGGAATTGGAATATTATCTGGTGTAAACAACATTAATACTTTGGTAGAATTCTTTAGTAAATCCCAGCCCATCCAAATCAAATACACAGCAATTAGAAATGTGAGTACACTATCCACCCAATACAATTGGTAATACTTCATTAATAAACCACCTACCAACACCGCTACACTTGCCATCATATCTGTTAATAAATGAAGATAAGCACTTTTCATATTCATGTTAGTATTTGAATCTTTCTTCAATAATAGTACACTAAAA
The DNA here is from genome assembly GCA_002428965.1 of Jejuia sp. UBA6058. Lineage (GTDB taxonomy): Bacteria > Bacteroidota > Bacteroidia > Flavobacteriales > Flavobacteriaceae > Jejuia. The sequence continues at coordinate 553,584 of DIYI01000012.1, forward strand.
CCATTACCTAAAATAGCAATAAGAGATAACCAAATTACGAGATTTGATTTGATGTTTTGAGGATTTTGAAAACGTTCCACTGCTTCAATAATCAATAAAACTGCCACAATCATTAACGTAGCTGCATTAACAAAAGCTGCTAAAATTTCGGCGCGTTTATAACCAAACGTTTTTTTATTGGACGCTTCGCGTTTAGAAAGTCGGTTAGCGACGTAACTGATAATAAGCGATAGCACATCACTAAAATTATGCAGTGCATCACTTAAAAGTGATAAACTACCAGAAACCAAACCACCAATAACCTGGGCTACAGTGATGACTATATTTAATAGTATGGAAATAAAAAGATTACGACCTTTTAGATCGCCGTGGTGGTGATGTGTGTGACTATGATCATGCGAATGAGACATGCATCAACAAGATAACGGAATTTTATCGATGCGATTTTGATGTCGCCCACCTTCAAAGTCTGTATTCAAAAAGGTTTCTACCATTTGTATGGCTTGTGGTATAGCCGTAAAACGTGCTGGAATACACAAAATATTAGCATTATTGTGTTGGCGAATTAATTCTACTATTTCTTTAGTCCAACATAAACCAGCTCTAATTTCTTGATATTTATTGGCCGTCATAGCAACACCATTGGCACTACCACAAATTAAAATACCGAAGTCTGCAGATTTATCAACAATAGTTTTAGCTACGGGATGGACAAAATCAGGGTAATCTACACTATCAAATACATCAGTTCCATAATTATTAACCGTATATCCTTTACTTTCAAGATAGTCTTTAATAGCAAATTTGTAATCTGTACCAGCATGGTCGTTACCAATAGAAATTGTCATGATATTTTAAATAAGTAGTTTTAAAGTACAAAGTTAGTAAAACCAAATCCTGTTAACTAGGTTTTTGAATACTTGTTAATATCTCGTGCTTATTTTTTATAAAATATATTTTGAAAAGTAGTTTAATTTTTAAATCCATAACATTTCCTTAACATCCAAATTAGTTTATGTAAATTTTTGGTTAAGTTATCAGCACTTCAATGTATGGTTTTAAGTGTTGTTAACTTCAAAACTTATTAAAAAATACCTGTTAAACACTATTGTGAACAATTGTTAATAGTAAATTGAAATCAATTTATTTTTAACGAGTTATCATTTATAAACCTGTTAATTTCCTATCAACAAAATAAGATAAGATACTTTTCAAAACAAAGCTTAAAAAAGTTATGCTACATATTAACACCCTATTATAATTATCATTTTATTTTTTAAATTTTAAAAGAAAGATTATTAATATAATATATAGTGTTGATAAATGTTATGATTTAAATTTTATAGTTCCTTTACATTTGAAAGATTAATATTTCATTTATACGGATTAAATTGTAAGACTTAATTTACTTTCATAAATTTAAAGAGCTATTAATTATATATTTATGAAAACTAAACTGCTTTTTTTGCTTTTGGTTCCTATGGTTTCATTTTCCCAAATTCAAATAGGGGAGGATATTGATGGTAGGTTTGAATTAGCTCAAACAGGTGAAACGGTAGGTTTATCAGCAGATGGTTCTATTGTTGCAATCGGAGCTTCAATTTGGAATTCTTCAGGGGTAGGAAGAGATAATGGTACTGGCCATGTACTTGTTTTTAAAAACGTATCTGGAGTTTGGACTCAAATCGGAAATGATATTAACGGAGAGGCCGACTTCATAAGGTTCGGAAGAGGTTTAAGCCTATCTTCAGATGGCTCAATATTAGCTGTTGGAGCACCATGGTATGATACAAACGAATCAAGATCCGTTGGACAAGTAACTATATTCGAAAATCAATCTGATGTTTGGATCAAAATAGGTGAAATTTACGGAGAAGCACATGATGATCGTTTGGGTGAGGCAATAAGTTTATCTTCCGATGGTTCAATATTAGCTATAGGAGCACGTTATAACGATGGAACACATGGCAGAGATTCAGGTCATGTAAGGATTTACAGAAATAGTAATGGAAATTGGGTTCAAATAGGGAGTGATATTGATGGTAAAGATGGAAGAGAATTTTTTGGATATGGTATTGATCTATCCTCAGATGGCTCTATTGTGGCAATTGGAGGTACAGGGAATAAGGGTCGTGCTCGTATTTATAGAAATATTGAAGACAAATGGGTTCAAATAGGAGGCGATATAGAAGGTAGAAATATTTCAGATAATTTTGGGAGAAGTATAAGTTTATCTTCCGATGGTTCTATTGTTGCTATAGGAACAGGGTTTAATCCATTTAGAGACGAACCTGGTTACGCTTGTATTTATAGGAATGAATCTGGAGAGTGGGTTCAGATAGGAAATGATATCCATGGAGAGGTAGAAGGCGATGTGTTTGGAAGAACTATCAGTTTATCTTCCGATGGCTCGATTGTGGCAATAGGCGCGCCATACAAAGGGGGAGCTTCTGGTCAAGTACGTATTTTTAAAAACATTAATAACGAATGGATTCAAATAGGCAATGATATTAATGGAGAAGCTCCAATAGACTATTTTGCTTGGGAAGGTATGGATTTATCTTCCGATGGTGCTAAAATTGCTATAGGGGCTATTTTGAATGACGGAGGAGGCGAAAATTCAGGCCATGTCCGTGTTTTTGATTTAAGCCAAGCTTTATCTAATAATAAAATTTATAAAGATTATTTTTCTCTATACCCCAATCCAGCAAAAAATCAACTAAAAATCAAGTTATCAAAAGGTACAATATTTAAACAGGCATCCATCTACAACACCCAAAGCCAATTTCTATTCTCAACGAAAAAACAAAATATAGACGTTTCAAACTTAAATAGCGGCCTATATTTTGTAGAAGTAGAAACTGATCAGGGAAAGTCTATAAAAAAGGTTGTTATAGAATAGTTTAAAACTTTATAAACTTTCATTTAATATTAAAACCGTAGTTTTGTGAAAACTCATTAGCTTTACTTCACCTTCTATTGAGCGTATTTAGAATGAATTCCTGACACTTTCAGGAAATGAAAAAGATTGACAAAAATTTAAATGGCAAAACGAAAGAAAAGAAAAAGATCAAATAATAAAATATCTAACTTAACAAATACGATTCTTAGTATTTTAAAAAAAGACCGAAATCAGGCCTTTAACTACAAACAAATAGCTGCTAAACTTGGTGTAAACGATGCCAGCAGCAGAAATCAAATTATAAAAACATTAGCTAAACTTGCATCTAAACAAGAGATCCAACAAGTAGATCGTGGTAAGTTTAAAGCAATTATTAATACCGAATACCATACAGGAATATTAGATTTATCTGGTAAAGGTACAGGTTATATTATTTGCGATGATTTTGATGAAGATGTATTCATAGCCTCCAATAATATAAACAAAGCGCTTAATGGAGATGAGGTAGAATTTTACGCTTACAAAAGACGTAAACGTGGTAAAATAGAAGGTGAGATTACTAACATCATCAAACGTGCTAAATCTGAATATGTTGGTGTAATTCAAATCCAAAAGAACAGTAATTATGCATTTGTAGTGCCAGATAGTACGAAGATGTATAAGGATATTTTTGTACCAATAAACAAGACATTGAAAGCAGAAGATGGTGATAAAGTTTTAGTATCGCTTGAAGATTGGCCAGAAAACGCAGATTCTCCTTATGGAAAAGTGACTAAAATTCTTGGAAAACCAGGAGACCACAGTACCGAAATTCATACAATTTTAGCAGAATATGGATTACCTCATGAATTCCCATATGAAGTGGAAGCTTTTGCAAACGAATTAGATACTTCAATTACTGAAACAGAAATTGCAAAACGAAGGGATATGCGTAAAGATTTAACCTTTACCATAGATCCGAAAGATGCTAAGGATTTTGATGATGCACTTTCTTTTGAAGTTTTAGAGAATGGTTTATATGAAATTGGCATCCATATTGCTGATGTATCGCATTATGTAAAAGAAGGTACACCGTTAGATGATGAAGCTTACGAGCGTGCTACGTCAATTTATTTGGTAGATCGTGTGGTACCCATGTTGCCAGAGGTGTTATCTAATAATGCTTGTTCATTGAGACCTCATGAAGAGAAATATACCTTTTCAGCAGTATTTCAAATGAATGATAAAGCTGAAATTAAAAATGAATGGTTTGGGAGAACAGTAATGTATAGTGATGCGCGTTATGCTTATGAGGAAGCGCAGGCAATTATTGAATCTAAAACCAATCAAATTCCTGCTGAAGTGTCGCTAACTGGAAAAGCATACCAAACAGACCAAAAATTGGCTGATGCTATTTTAAAGCTGGATGAATTAGCTAAAATCATGCGAAAACAACGTATGAGTTCTGGAGCGATTTCTTTTGATAAAGTAGAGGTAAAATTCAATTTAGATGAAGAAAACAATCCAGAAGGGGTTTATTTTAAAACCAGCAAAGACGCTAATAAACTGATTGAAGAATTCATGTTGTTAGCGAATAGAAAAGTTTCAGAATTTATTGGAAAACAATCGCCAAAAAAGACATTTGTGTATCGTGTGCATGATGAGCCTGATGAAAGCAAACTAGCAGCCTTACAAAATGTGGTAGGCAGGTTTGGGTATAAACTCAATTTTAAAGATAGAAAATCAACAACAGCTTCGTTGAATAACTTATTGAAAGAAGTAGTTGGTAAAAAAGAACAGAATTTGGTTGATACTTTGGCGATACGTAGTATGAGTAAAGCCGAATATACCACACATAATATTGGGCATTATGGGTTGGCGTTTGATTATTACAGTCACTTTACTTCACCAATTCGCCGTTATCCAGATGTAATGGCACATCGGTTGTTACAGCATTATTTGGATGGTGGAAAATCTGCCAAAGAAGATGAATACGAAGAAAAATGCCAACATTCCAGTAATATGGAAATGCTGGCTACTAAAGCAGAACGCGATTCTATAAAATACATGCAAATACGCTTTATGGAAGATCATAAAGATGAAGAGTTTAAAGGCGTAATTTCAGGAGTTACCGATTGGGGAATTTATGTGGAGATTATTACCAATAAATGTGAAGGTATGGTAAGTGTTAGAGATATGACCGATGATCATTATGCATTTGATCAAGATTTGTACGCTATGGTGGGTAGAAGCACAGGAATGACCTATCAATTAGGAGAAGAAGTCATCGTAAAAGTTAAGAATACCGATTTAGTTAAGAAGCATTTGGATTTTAATTTAGTGGGGAAGGTTGAGTTATAATTTTTATTTAAATTTTCATAATTATGAGTTATTTCTATGTTGGCCCCATTCCATCTCTAAATATTATACTTATGCTAACGACGTATAAAATAAAACATATAATTAAAGACAATATAAGTGCTATCAAAAGCTTAACTACCTTTCTTTTTTTACTTACTTTCCAAACAATAAAAAATATAATTAGCGGAGATAAGAGCACTAAAATCAATAATATCTGTGCTAATGAATCCAATTTAATTAATTTTTCAATTTATCCTTCAAATACCCAAAAGCATCATCAATATCTTCAAAAACATCCTCTTTTGGCACTAAATCAGGAATAATATCTACGGCTTCTAGCATGTCGTTAGGTTGTTCCTTAAGTCCAACCAGTAGTACTTCAATACCTTCATTTCGTAAATCAAAAATAGTATCTTCTAAAGCATATAAACCAGATTGATCCATATAAGGCACACGATCCATTCTTAGAATCACTGCTTTTATTTCCTCTGGTAAGGCTTTAATTTGGTCTTTAAAGTAAGACGTGAATCCAAAGAATAAAGCACCATATAAATGCTTGATAATCACTTTATTTTTGTACTTCTCGTAGAATTCAATTTCATCTTGCCATGGTTTATTGCCATCAATATCGGCTACTGCACCAACTTCTAAACCTTGTTCGCTAATGTCTCCCGATTTCTTCATAAATAATAAACAAGCTAAGGCAATACCGATACCAACAGCATGAATTAAACTTCCGAAAGTAGTTACCGATAATACCAAAATTAACACCACAGTATCTGCTCTCGGTACTTTCAATAAGTGCTTCAAGCCTTTAAAATCTACAATTTTAAATCCGATAGGAATTAATAATCCAGCCAACACACAAAGGGGAATATGAGCAGCCAACTGTCCTAAACCAAGCAATACTGCCAGTAGAAAAATACCATGAAAGATTCCTGATAAACGTGTTTTACCACCTGCATTTATATTTACTACGGTGCCTTTTGTTGCACCGGCCCCAGGTATACCGCCTATGGCTGCAGCTAGTATATTACCAATACCTTGTCCGATTAATTCACGATTACTGTTATGTTTGGTCTTCGTCATATTATCGGCAATTACTGAAGTTAAAAGGGAATCAATACTTCCTAAAACAGCAAGCACCAAACCATATTCAATAATTTTTGGATAATAACTGGCATCAACTTCAAGTATACCTCCCAATTGAAATGATGGTAAACCAGAGGGTATTTCTCCAATTAACGGTACATCCATCTTAAAATAAAAGGCAACAAGTGTCGCAACAATTAGAGCTACTAAAGCACTTGGAATGGCTTTGGTAATCTTTGGAAACACAAAATAGATGAATATAGTAATGCCTCCTAATAGCAGTGCATTGAGGTTTGCTTCGGTAAACAATCTTGGAAAATCTTGAATAACCGCCCAGGTAGATTTCGCAGAGCCCAAGCCCACAAAAGGAAACAATTGTAATATGACTATGATTAGTCCCACACCACTCATAAACCCTGATATTACGGGATACGGAAAATACTTGACGTAACCAGCAATATTTAAAAAGCCAAAAATTACTTGAAAAGCACCGCCAAGTAAAAAGGTGAGCAAAATGACACTCATACCATTTTCAAGACTACCACTTAGTTGAATAGCTGTAACTACTAAGGCTGCCGAAACTACAGTCATAGGCCCTGTGGGTCCGCTAGCCTGAGTTTCGGTGCCACCAAACATGGCAGCAAAAATTCCAACCGCAATGGCACCGTATAGGCCTGCGGTAGCTCCCATTCCAGATTGTACACCAAATGCTAAAGCTAATGGTAGTGCAACTACACCAGCAACCAAACCACCAGTAAAATCACCTTTTAAATTTTTAATATCATAGAATTTTGATAACATATGTTGTGGGTTTTATCAATTAATCTCTTTGTTCACGAAGTTAGGTGAAAAATTAAACAATATCAATGAATTCAAATCAGTTAGTTCTATCTTTATATTTTATTAAGTATTAAAGCAACAGTCATGGTTCTCACAACAACAAATTCAATTGAAGGTCACCAAATAAAGGATTATTTAACCATAGTTACGGGTGTAGTAATGAGTAAAAAAACAGTTGCTATGGGTTTTAGTGTATCAAAATATTACAGAGCAGTTGAAGAAAGTATTGATGCCACAAAAGAAGAAGCCTTTAAAAAATTAATTGAAAATGCTAAAAAGGTGGGCGCAAATGCAGTGGTAGGTGTAAAAGTTGATACAGAACTTACAACAGGTAATTATACCATGGTTTCTGTCACCGGAACTGCGGTAAAGGTTACTTTATAAATGTTTATGTTTTCTTAAAACTAAAGCTTCAAGGAATAAATAGTGATAGTTTTGCGTTACACAAATAATTAAAATGGTTTAACATGAAGTATATAGTATTCGTTCTAGCAATAATAATGTCTTTTAGTGCATCAGCTCAAAAAGAAATTGAAAAAACCGTAGGAGAGTTTAGTGAATTGAAAGTATATGATTTGATAGAGGTAGAACTCATAAAATCTGATACCGATAAAGTTATTATTTCAGGAAAAAACAAAAAAGATGTACTAGTAAATAACAAAAATGGTACACTAAAAATTAAAATGAAGTTAGAAGAAGCTTATGATGGAGCAGAAACTAAAGTGAAGTTGTTCTACACTAATATTGATGTGATAGATGCAAATGAAGGTGCTAAAGTACATTCAAGTGAAGTTATGGAACAGTTTGAAATTGATCTAAACACACAAGAAGGCGCTGAGATAAAAGTAAAAGTTGATGTAAAATACCTTAATGTGCGTGCGGTAACAGGTGGTGATGTTTTTGTTACAGGCAAAGCAGAACGTCAGGACATATCTATTTATACTGGTGGAGATTATAATGGAGAAGATTTAAAATCTGAGATTACAGAGGTTTCAATTCGTGCAGCAGGTGAAGCTTATGTAAATGCGAGTAAAAAAGTTACAGCCAAAGTGCGTGCTGGAGGCGATATATACATATATGGAAACCCAGAAGAAGTTAATGAAAATAGAATTTTAGGAGGACGCATAAAGCGAATGGAAGAGTAGATAAATACAACAAAAACATAAGAAAAAGAGCTCTTTTAAAAAGAGCTCTTTTTGTTTTTTCTACATCATTCATCTATTTTTTATACAACACCAAACCATACAAAGTTGTTTATAAGCCTTGTTTTTACTACTTTAGAGACCCAACATCAACTAAACTAGTGAAAAACACCAACCTTTTATCTCTGTTTTTACTTGTAGGTGTATTTGTGGATATTTTTGCACAAGACAGACCGCCTATTAATATTTTTACCCCTTCGGACTATAATGCTTCTTCGCAAAACTGGTCTATTTCTCAATCTAACAATAAGTACATATATGTAGCCAATAATAAAGGTTTGCTAGAATTTAATGGTTCGAAATGGACGCTATATAATTCTCCAAATGAAACCATAGTAAGAAGCGTAAAGGTGGTGGATGGTTTAATTTATACAGGAAGTTATCACAATTTTGGTTATTGGAAAAGGAATAATTTTGGAATGCTTACCTACACATCTCTCTCTAAAGAGTTGTCTGTAGGGTTTTTAGAGGATGAGGAGTTTTGGAATATATTAGCTCTCGATAATTTGGTCATTTTTCAATCCTTAGACCGCATACACATTTACAACAAATCCACTTCATCTTATAACGTAATTAATTTTGAAGGTGATATATCTCGCCTATTTAAATGTGGAAATAGTTTCTATTTTCATGGTTTTAATTCTGGGTTATTTAGAATTGATAATGGTCAATCTACTCTTGTTTCAGATGATGATATACTAAAATCAGATATCATTGTAAACGCATATAGGTATAAAGGAGAAACATTACTATTAACTCAAAACAATGGTTTTTATCAATTAGTAGGTAACCAGCTGGTGGAATGGAATATTCCAGCCAAAAATGTTCTGGAAAGCGTAAGCGTTTTTAGTAGCATTCAGTTAGCAGATCAAAGTTTTGTGTTGGGTACTATTTCCAACGGAATACTTCATTTATCTGCCGATGGTGAATTAAATTTTCAAATAGCTCAAGAAAATGGTCTTAGCAACAATACCGTTTTGGCTATTTATGAAGATTTGGATAATAATTTATGGTTAGGCTTGGATAATGGGATTAATTGTATAAACATGAAGTCTCCGTATAGTATTCATTACGACAAAACAGGTAGGATTGGTAGTGTTTATGCATCTGTAGTATATAATAATCGTTTGTATTTAGGCACAAATCAGGGTTTGTTTGTAAAATCATTAGATAGCGATGATGAGTTTCAATTCATAAAAGGAACACAAGGGCAGGTATGGTTCCTGGACGTTATCAAAGACACGCTATTTTGTGGACATAATTCCGGTACACTTATAATCACCAATAACGAAGCTAATAAGATTGCCAACATACAAGGCACTTGGGCTGTTAAGTCTGTGTTGGGCAATGAAGATTTGTTGGTTCAGGGAAATTATGATGGACTTTACATACTAGAAAACAAAAATAATGTTTGGCAAATAAGAAACAGGCTGGAGGGTTTTGACGTGTCAAGTAGATTTTTTGAATTTTCAGATTCCAATGAAATTTATTTGAGTCATGAGTATAAAGGTGTTTTTAGACTAAAGTTGAATAAAGAATATACTAAAGTGGAAAAAGTCATTTTAGTTAATGATATAGAAAACGGACCAAACTCTAGCTTGTCCAAATATAGAGGTCAATTGTTATATAGTACCAAAAATGGTGTTTTTAAATTAGATGAAACGCCTAAAACCTTTAAAAGGGACACGTTGTTGAGTAAGCTGATAGAAAAAAACAACTTTACCTCTGCAAAACTGGTAAAAGACAATAAAACAAATAAACTTTGGAGCTTTTCGTCTTATGGTATAAAATATTTAACAACCTCAAAACTTAGTGGGGAAGTAAAAATAAATAATGTGCCTTTTCCAGAAGATATAAGAGAAGATGTGGTTGGCTACGAAAGTGTAAGCTTATTTAAAGATCAAAAGTTTTTATTGGGCTCAAGATCGGGTTATATTATACTAGACCTCGATAAAAATGAGACTGAAAGCCATGAAATCAACATCAATCAAATAGAAGTTAGTAAACTACTTACTGATGATTCTAAATATTTAGTTGATATAACGCAAAATGCAGATTTTGAAAACACCGAGAACAACATTCAATTCTCATACAGTATTACAGAGTTTTTAAAAACTCAAAAACCAGAATACCGTTATAAATTAGAAGGGATTTATGACGATTGGAGTGATTGGACAACTACAGGAAGTGTTTTATTTGAAAACCTTCCTTTTGGAGATTATACTTTTGTGGTAAACGGTAGGGTTGGTAGCCGACCAACCATAAACCAAGCAACCTTTAAGTTTTCTATTGCAAGACCATGGTTTTATTCAAATTTGGCTATTGCGGGTTATATTATAGGAGTGCTTTTATTTTCGTTGTTTATGCATACAATTTATAAACGTTATTACAGAAAACAGAGAGAGCGTTTAATGCAAAAAACCACAAGAGAGTTTGAGCTTAAAGAACTAGAAAACAAGCAACAACTAATGCGCTTTAGAAATGACAAACTTAGAGAAGATATTGAAAATAAAAATAGAGAGCTAGGTATTTCTACCATGAACCTTATTAAGAAAAATGAATTTTTAAGCACGATAAAAAGTGAGCTTGAGCAAGTTGAAGATGCTAAAAACCTAAAAAAGGTTATTAAGATTATTGATAGAAACCTTAATAACAATGATGATTGGAATTTGTTCCAAGAAGCCTTTAATAATGCCGATAAAGACTTTCTGAAAAAGATAAAGAGCTTACACCCAAATCTTACGTCAAACGATTTAAGATTATGCGCTTACTTGCGCCTTAATTTGTCTTCAAAAGAGATAGCGCCTCTACTAAATATATCCCCACGAAGTGTTGAAGTTAAGCGCTATAGACTAAGAAAAAAAATGAATTTACCCCACGAAGCTAGTTTATCAGACTATATTTTGGAAGTATAACACCCCAAAAGAACCAACCTCAACCCATACATTACCACAACACTTAAGGTTTTTATTAGATTTTCCGCTTTTCAAAAAAGCCTGAAACACCTAAGAAATAAGATGTTTTGTTGAGTATTTAATAAAAAACACCACCTTTTTTTAAGATGTATGTTTTTTGTTGCATAATAAAATAAGGATATATCAAAGATCTCTGTTAGTTTTAAAACATCTAAAAACTAACTAAATATGAGATTGACATTAATTGGAATGTTGATGCTGGCTTCCGTCTTTACTTTACAAGGGCAGAATCTAGACATCAATGGAACTGTACAAGACAATACTGGTTTTCCAATACCAGGTGTAAACGTTCTTGTTAAAGGCACTACTAATGGAACTGTTACTGATTTTGATGGTAATTTTGCTATTAGTGATGTGCAGAAAGGCGCTACTCTTCTTTTTAGCTATATAGGCTATGTAACCAAGGAGGTTGTAGTAAACGATGAAACAGAGCTAGTGATTCAACTTGTTGAGGATTTGGCGCAGTTGGATGAGGTAGTAGTTATTGGTTATGGAACGCAAACCAAAAAGGAAACCACAGGCGCTGTGAGTGTTGTTTCGAGTGAAACTATTGAAGCTCTCAAACCAACTAGAGTTGAACAAGCTCTCCAAGGTCAGGTAGCAGGTGTAAATATTACATCCCAGTCTGGGTCTCCAGGAGGTAATACTACTATCAGTATTCGTGGTGTATCAACCAATGGCGACAGCAGACCATTAATCTTAGTTGATGGTAATGTTATTGAAGACCTAAGCGTAATAAACCCCAATGACATTGCAAGCGTAAATGTATTGAAGGATGCTACAGCTGGTATTTATGGTGTTCGTGCGGCTAATGGAGTAATTTTAATTACTACTAAAACCGGAAGAAAGGAAATGCCAACTACCGTGGAGTATGACATGTATGTAGGATTTCAAGAAACTACAAGAAAAATACCAGTGTTAAACGCTTCAGAGTATGGGGCTTTGGTAAATGAGGCTTTTGCTGCCGGTGGGCAAAGCCCTCCATTTGCAGATTTATCTCAGCTTGGTGTTGGTACAGATTGGCAAGACCAAGTATTTGAAAACGCTCCTATTTTCAATCATTCTATCACTATTAAAGGTGGAAAGAAAAAATCTACGTATGCGTTCAGTAGCTCATATATCACACAAGATGGTATTGTAGGCGGATCAAAATCAAACTTTTCCCGTCTTACACAACGTGGAAGCTATAATCTAGACTTTTTAGAGAATTTTAAACTTACTTCTGGTTTGTTTTTGACAAGGTCTAGTAAGCAAAATTTAATAGAATCAGCTTTGGGCTCGGTACTTTTTAACGCCCTGAACATGGATCCAACCAAATCGGTTTTTGCTGAAGGCGGAGGGTTTACTATAGCTGAAGGTTTGGGTAACGAGGTGGTAAATCCAATTGCTCAAATGGCAAATGCTAATGACAGAACGAAGACCTTGAGATTAAGTGGAAATGCAGGGTTATCTTATAATTTTTTAGACCATTTCACGGCTCAAGCTAATATTCAATTTAATTACTCAGAGGTTGATGGTAATGTTTTTAGGCCAGTACAGAATTATGGAAGTGGAAAAGTATTTAATGTAGACAGAAGTGAAATAGTGGAAACACTTAATTATTTTAGAGACTATACATTTGATGCTTTCATTAAGTATGAAAACACATTCAATGATACTCATAAGTTGAATGTGCTTTTAGGAACTTCTGTATTTAAAACTAAAGGTGTTTTTACTGGTTTTAGAGGTTTTGATATCGGAACCACACCAAGTATAGAAGATGCCCAAGAGGTTGAGAGTGTAAATGTTAATTTAGGCTTCGATCCAAGATTTGATTCGCGCTTACTATCTTATTTCGCAAGAGTACAATACGATTATAAAGGCAAATATTTATTATCTGCCGTAATAAGAAGAGACGGGTCGACAAAATTCGGACCCGAAAATAGATTTGGTTATTTCCCTTCAGGATCGTTAGGATGGGTAGCTTCAGACGAAGATTTTTTAGCGGATAGTGAGGTCATTGATTTCTTAAAGTTTAGAGCTTCGTATGGTATATTAGGAAATGACCGAATTCCTGATTTTCGATTTGTATCACTCCTAAATGGCGAAGGTACTTATGTGTTTAATGAAGAAGTTGTTGCAGGACCTGCACTAGGTCCTGTTGCCAACCCAGAGATAAGATGGGAAAAACAAAAAACCATTGACGTTGGTGTTGATTTAAGACTATTTAATAACACGGTGGATATCACCGCAGATTACTTTTCTAGAACTACAGAAGATTTGTTAGTGGTACCACAAGTTTCGGGTATTTTAGGTGTAGGTGCTCCCGGTGCTGGCCCTCCAGTGGTTAATGGTGGCGAGGTGAGAAATAGTGGTTTTGAATTTGCAATAGGGTATTCCAACCAATTTTCGGATGATTTTCGATTTGGAGTGAAATACAACGTAACAACTATAAATAATGAAGTATTATCTGTAAATACTGATGGAGGTTTTATTGCTGGAGGCTCTTTTGGTGTTGGACAAGATCCGCCATCAAGAATGGAGGCAGGCCAACCAATAGGTTATTTCAGAGGGTTTAAAACCGATGGGATATTTCAAACTCAGACAGAAATAGATGCTGGTACTCCTATTAACGATCAGGTGCTTCCTGGAGATATAAGGTTTGTTGATATCAATAATGATGGTGTAATAGATGATGATGATAGAACATATATTGGCGATCCTATTCCAGATGCAACCATGGGGTTGAATGTTTCTATTGATTACAAGAACTTTGATTTTTCAGCATATGCATTCGCATCTGTAGGAAATGAAATCGTTAGAAACTACGAACGTAATCAACAACTAACAAACAGAAGTGTTGTTTTTTTAGATCGTTGGACAGGGACTGGAACAACAAATACTGAACCTAGAGTAACAACAGGAGCAACCTCAAATGGCTTATTCTCCGATTACTTTGTAGAAGACGGGTCTTTTGTTAGACTCCAGAATATGCAAATAGGCTACACTTTTGATGAGCTTTTAGAAAACACGAAAATAGATAAGCTGAGACTATATATTTCTGCGAGTAACTTATTTACATTAACGAAATATCGAGGTTATGATCCTACTGCTTCTTCAGGAGCACCTATAGGTGGTGGAATTGATCAAGGGTTCTATCCTAACCCAAGAACGTATTTATTTGGACTAAACTTAAAATTTTAATACAACATGAAAAATATATTCAAATACAACATACTTTTCGTGCTATTGGCAATTTGTTCTTGTAGTGATGATTTTATAGATGTAGATCCACAAGAAACAAGTTCTAACACTTACTTTAATAACGAAGCAGAATACAGATCAGCGTTAATCGCTGCTTACGACCTACTTCACTCTACTTATCTAAATGTTATGTTGGGTGAAATAGCCTCAGACAATACTTTAGCTGGTGGTGAAAGTGCAACAGATGTTCCTGGAATTCAGGAAATAGATGATATGATTCACACACCTGTTAACCAACAATTACGAGACATCTGGAGCTGGATGTATGGTGGTGTTAATAGGGCTAATTTCATACTTGAGTTTCAAGACAAGACAGATTTTTCAGGAAAAAATATTGTTTTGGCAGAGGCTAGATTTTTAAGAGCATACTACTATTTTGAACTAGTAAAGTGGTTTGGAGATATTCCGTTTGTGGTAGACAGGAGATTTGTTTTGGGCGAGGAATTTGACATTGACAGAAC
Organism: Jejuia sp. UBA6058; assembly: GCA_002428965.1. Taxonomy (GTDB): domain Bacteria; phylum Bacteroidota; class Bacteroidia; order Flavobacteriales; family Flavobacteriaceae; genus Jejuia. The sequence goes on from DIYI01000012.1 coordinate 568,639, forward strand.
CCCAAAAGCTGAAGTATATGCCCAGATAGAACAAGACTTGATATTTGCTTCAGAAAATCTTCCTTATATACAATCCCAAGCGGGTAGAGCCACTAAAGGGGCTGCTCAAGCTTTGCTTGGTAAAGCCTATTTATTTCAGAATAAATATACAGAGGCTGCTGCTGTTTTGGAAGATGTAATAGAAAACGGGCCTTACGAGTTGTTGGCAGATTATTCTACAATGTTTGAGAACGACAATGAAAACAACATAGAATCTGTTTTTGAAGTACAGTATACCGATGAACAAGGCGCAAGTTTTGATTGTTTGCAATGTAGTGAAGGTAACGTAGCTGTTGGCTTTAATGGTATTAGGAACTATTCTGGTCCACTTTTCGAATCAGGTTTCAGTTTTAATGTGCCTGTTCAAGAAGTGGTTGATGCCTTTGAAGAAGGAGATCTGCGTAAAGAGGTAGCGATACTTGATATTGATGCTTGGGCAGAATCAACAGGTGCAACATTTAATACGGGATACGAGCATACAGGATACTTTAACCGAAAATATATTTCACGTCAAGGCGATTTAAATACAGGCGATCCTAATCTTACTAACCCCAATAATTATAGAGCTATTCGTTTTGCCGATGTACTATTGATGGCGGCTGAAGCTTTAAACAAGGGAGGTGTTAGCGACACTAGGGCGCAAGATTATCTTAATAGAGTGCGAAATAGAGCTGGTTTGTCTAATGTAAGTTTAACAGGAACCAATCTAACCAATGCAATCTATCAAGATAGAAGAGTAGAGTTAGTTGGAGAAGGACATAGGTTTTTTGATTTGGTCAGAACAGGAAGAGCTGCTCAAGAAATAGATGGTTTTGTAACGGGCAAGCACGAAGTCTTTCCAATTCCACTAATAGAAATACAATTAGCAGGCAATAGATGGGAACAAAACCCAATGTATTAAAATAAAAAATTGAGAGATATGAAAATAATAAAGTATTTATTCAGCTTAAACTTAATTCTCGCATTATTTATTAGTTGTGCGGAGGATGACAATGATTTAAGTTTTATAGAAGAACTTGTCGCACCAACAGATGTGTCGGCAGTTTTTAATGTAGAACAGGACAATAGCGGAATGGTTAGCATAACCCCAAACGCCACTGGAGCTTCAAACTTCAATATAACTTTTGGAGATGGAACTGAACAACCAATGAACGTAAAGCAAGGAGAAAGTGCTTCTCATATTTATTCTGAAGGCACATATACCGTAACGATAGAGGCTATTGGCCTCACAGGATTAAAAGCACAGGCAACACAAGAGCTAGTGGTCTCTTTTAAGGCACCAGAAAATCTGATTGTAGAAATTGAAAATGATGTAGCGGTGTCTAAAAGAGTTAATATATCAGCAAATGCAGATTTTGCAATAACATATGAATTTTATTCAGGAGAAGACGGAGTTGATCAGCCAGTGGCAACTGCTAATATTGGAGACCCTATTGCTTATCAATATGAAAATGCAGGTTTATATGATGTAAAAGTTGTAGTTATGGGTGCGGCTATAGCAACAACGGAATATACAGAAACCTTTGAAGTCACAGAAATTTTGGCGCCTATAGACTCAGCACCGAGACCTCGAAACAGAGCAGAGGAAGATGTTATTTCAATTTATAGTTCAGTTTACAGTGATGTACCCGATACAGATTACTTTCCTGATTGGGGACAAGGTGGTCAAGGTAGTTCTTGGGCAGAATTTGATTTAGCTGGGGATACAATGTTGCAATACATTAATTTAAGTTACCAAGGAATTGCTTTGGCAGAAGGAACTTCAATAGATGTCTCTGGAATGGAGTTTTTGCATGTTGATGTTTGGACAGCAGATGAGGGTATGAGATTAGAAACATCATTAATAAATAACACTGCTGGAGGCGCTACTGAAGCACCTGTATGGAGTGATTTAGTTGCAGGAGAATGGACTTCAATAGAAATCCCTATTTCAGATTATGTTGATCAGGGGTTAACTGTAACCGAAATTTTCCAATTAAAGTTTGTGGGAGAGCCGTGGGCTACGGGAACAGTGTTTATTGATAATATATACTTCTACAAGCAAAGCGCTGCACCATTTAATGATGGCTTATTATCTAATGGTGATTTTGAATCTGGAAGTTCGCCTTGGATTATGGGGGTTGATGATAATGCATTGATTAGTGTTACAACGGACTCTGGGAATAGCTATTACTCTGTTAATGTTGAAACAGCAGGAAACCCATGGGAAGTTAATATGAGTCAAAAGGTAGAAATCATACAAGACGAGACATATACATTAGTCTTTGATGCTTGGTCTGATACTAATAGGTCAATGGTCACAGGAATTGGATTAAGCGCAGACCCATGGTCTAGTGATACTGAGGAAGTTAATATTACCCCAACAAGAACAACATATTCTTTAAGCTTAACGGCTACAGGATTTGGAGCTCCAGACGCGCGTGTTATTTTTGACATGGGCGCAGCAGTAGGAATGGTAAACATAGACAATGTATCCTTATTTTTAGGTGACGGACCGTTTGATGATGGCCTTTTAGTAAATGGTGACTATGAAGCGGGGAGCGACCCCTGGATTGTAGGGGTGGATGATAATGCACCTATTTCAGTGGTTACCGATGGTGGAAACACATATTATTCGGTAAATGTGGAGTCTGCAGGCAACCCATGGGAAGTAAACATGAGCCAAAAGCTGGAAATTATTGAAGGACAAAGCTATGCACTATCTTTTGATTGCTGGTCAGATACTAATAGAACCATTGTTGCTGGCATAGGCTTGAGTGCAGACCCTTGGTCCAGTGATACAGAAGAGGTAAGTATAACAACAACAAGAACAACATATACACTTAATCTGGAGGCAACGGGATTTGGAGCTTTAGATGCTCGTGTAATTTTTGACATGGGAGCCGCCGTTGGCTCAGTAAATATCGATAATGTATCGCTAACTACTAATTAAAAATATAATCATGGAAAAATTTAAATATATTTTATTCAGTTTATGCACCATTCTTTTTATGGGGTGTCAAGATGAAAGCCAAGAGTTAGGAGACCTAATAGCACCAACTAATGTTGTTATTACAGCAGAAATTATGGGACAAGATGCTAATAATCCCTATGGTGACGGTTCTGGTATTGTGAAATTTGTAGGGACAAGTGACAACGCTTTGACCTACAGATACGACTTCGGAGACGGATCGGATGTAAAGTCTGCTCCTCTAGGTGAAATATCTCATGTATTCGCCAAAACAGGGGTTAACACCTATACTGTTACAATTTTAGCTTCGGGAACTGGAGGGGTAACTACCTCGAAAAGTATGAACATTGAGGTGTTTAGTTCTTTTGATGATGGAGAAGCTAGAGACTTGCTAAGTGGTGGTCCAGGTCTTAGTAAAACATGGTATTGGGCGGCGGATAAACCTGGAAACATAGGTTTGGGACCAAACGAAGTACAAGGCGGTGGAGAACATACTTTTAACGCATGGTTCAACTCTAATGCGTTTCATGCTGATAAATTGTGTATGTATGATGCCGAAATGGTGTTTACCCAAACATCAGATGGAAGTTTAACTTTCGAACAAACAGTGGGTCAAGCTTATATTCCTGGAACATTTGCTGGCACGTTAGGCGTAGCCGGAGACACATGCCATGGAACTGACGTAGTGCCGTCATTAGGAGGAGTAAAAGGTGTTCAATTAATTCCTTCTACATCTATTGCAACTGTAGATGGTGGATACAGAGGAACTACGATTAGCTTCACAGATGGTGGTTTTATGAGTTGGTATGTTGCAAACAGTAACTTTGAGATTATAGATATTACTGCAGAAAGATTACATGTTAGAGTTACAGAACCTGGATTTGCTTGGTACTGCGTATTTCAAACAGATAACCCTAATGACTAATTAATAATTGTGTTGTTTTAAAGAGAAGAAGTTAATTATTAATTTCTTCTCTTTTAATTATATAGTTATATGACTATACACTAGATAATGATCTTCTAACCAAAACAGCATGTTTTATTGCTGTTTGTAAAAAATTTAAATCTACAAACATTACAACACGCTAGTCTTACACCTATACATTACCACAACATAAACTAAACAAAATGTTGTTTGAACAAATATTAAACATAGACAAACCCTAGTAAAAACCCTATGTTATTAAGGTTTTGTTAATAAAAACACTGTTTTTTTAAGATGTATATTTTTTGTTGTGGTAAAAATTATCAAATTAACATTTCTTTAAGGTAATTTTATAAATCCACAAGTGTCCTTAACCACATGGACAATATAAATTTTACCGTCTTAGGTAATAACACAACTAAAACTAATAGACACAATTAATTATGAATGTAATGAAAAAACACTTCTTTAAATTTATTCTTTTTCTGTGCTCCTGCGCTTTGTACGCTCAACCAGATAATGTACAAATAGTAAAGGATGTTAATGGCCATAGACTGGTTGTTAATGGAAAAGATTTTATGATTAATGGTATAAACTGGGATTATGTCCCTATTGGTACCGATGTAACAAATGCCAATTTTTACGAGCAGCCTGATGAAATAGTAAGAGCAGGTTTAGATACAGAAATGGGGTTGTTACAAAACATGAATGTAAATGTAGTGCGTCAATATGTTGGTGTTCCTGCAAAATGGGTAACCTACATTTACGAAAAGTACGGTATTTATACGTTGCTAAACCACCAATTTGGGCGTTACGGCTTAACTATCGAAGGCGTTTGGACTCCAATTACCGACTACTCAGACAAAAAGACACAAGACTTACTAGTATCGGAAATGATGAAATTAGTGGAAGATTATAAAGATGTTCCCGGGATCTTGATGTACATGATGGGTAATGAAAACAACTATGGATTGTTTTGGCAAGGTGCGGAAACTGAAGATTTTCCAGAAGGCGAAGAACAAAAAAGAGCTGTTGGAGAACGAAGAGGACGACCAATGTACCGTTTAATGAATGAAGTTGCGGTAAAAATGAAAGCAATGGATAAGAACCACCCAGTTGCTATTTGTAATGGTGATGTTTTATTTATTGATATAATAGCTGAAGAATGTAAAGATGTTGATGTTTATGGTGCCAATACGTATAGAGGAGAATCTTTTGGAGATTTCTTCCAGGTGGTGAAAGATCAACTAGATATTCCAGTAATGTTTACAGAATTTGGAGCGGATGCTTATAACGCATTGGCAGGTAAAGAAGACCAATACTGGCAAGCACATTATAACGTATTAAATTGGAAAGAAATTTACGAGAATGCTGCGGGACTGGGAAAAGTAGGAAACTCCATAGGGGGTTTCACATTCCAATTTAGTGATGGCTGGTGGAAGTTAGGTTTTGATAAACGTGAGGATGCAGACACACATGAAACAGGAGCTTCTTGGAGTAATGGAGGTTATTATCACGATACCAAAGACGGGTCTAATAATATGAACGAAGAGTGGTTTGGTATTTGTGCTAAAGGGCCAACTGACCAACGAGGACTTTACGATTTATATCCGCGTGCGTCATATTACGCTTTAAAAGAGGCGCATGCTGTAAACCCATATGGTGAAGGTGTAGATTTGGATTTTATCGACAACTACTTTAAAAACATCAATCTTATGGATGCTGTTTTAAAAGCGAGAGGCGATAAGGCAGCTTTGGACGCCATGGATGGGGGAAAGCTCAAAATTAGCAGGCTTAGAGCAGAAATTTCAACATTTAGTACAGGTGGTACATTGTTAACCACACCAGTAACTGCAGATCCTGATGAGGAGGCGTTTCCAAATCAAACAGGTTTCGATCATATGCAATCTTATTTTGTTGGAGTTGAAGGAAAGCCATCATCTAATATGAGAGCAGAAGTTAACTTCAATATTCTTGGAAATGTGGCGCAAAATCCAATTAACGAAATCTTCTACGAAAATGTTGGCAGGCCAATAACCGTACAAAATGCACAGGGAGAAGATGTTATTATTACAGACAACAACCGGGTTCGCGTATACAATGCAGAGTACGAATGGAATACTAAAATAGCAGATATACGAGGATTTTACAGAACAGGCCATTACCATTGGGGTTACGAAGGTGATTTCTTTGGTCTTTACCCAGAGGCGAATTATGGTCCTAACCTAGACATCTATAACGGTGAAATTCTAGGAATGGAAGTTGACGGTAAAGGCTCTTTAAAAGGTTTAAAAGCCGCATTTGGTCCGCAATTATGGTGGGGTGCCAACCCAACTGTGTTATTGAAATATAGAACAAACTTTCACCATTGGGATATTACAGGTATTTATCACAGAGATTTAGATACAAGTTTAGAATTTGATAATAATGGTTTGCGATTTTTAAATGCGAACCAAGTACGAAGTGGTGTTATTCCGCCATGGCCAACAGAGAGAGCCACTTTAGCGCTTGAACGCGAGTTAGGAAAATTTGGTGTTTCTCTAGGAGGTATTTGGGGAGGTAATCCTTTAAATGGTATTGCATTCCAAGATTTTACAGGTGGTCCTGGAGATTATACCGTGTTTCAAGATAAAATTAAAGCTAGTGATAATTGGGGTGGTAAAGCAAAAATCACCTACGAAGGTGGCAAATTTAATTGGTACGCGCAATCTGCTTACATGGGCTTAGTTGCTAATGGAGGAGCAGACGCAACACGAACCTTTACAGGTTGGAAGCTTAAAGATACAGGAAGCGGAAACCAAGTAAATTTCTTAACTGGTTTCACAGTTATGACCGGAGATTGGCAAATAGCGCCAAACTTCTTATGGCAAAAGCCATTAGTTGACCCAATGCCAAACGATATAGGCGCACCGGGTAGATTAAGAAACTTTATTGATGATCCGTTTGCGGTAAGAGCCAACAGAGAAACAACAGCTGGAGAGTTACTTTTAACCTATGACCCTACACCTGGTTCTTGGTTTTACCAATGGGATAATGACCGTGCAGAAGATGCAAAAATTGCTTTCAATTTAGGTTTTGTTTACAGACACCAACCAACAGCACAAGATGCACATATTGGTTTTTTAGCAAATCGTACGTTTTTTGCATTCCCTAACTCTGCACCAGCACAAGATTTATGGGAGATAAGTTCCAGAGTTGTTTCTAAGATAAGCCCTGATTTAGGAATTATAGGAAACTTTTACGGAGGTAATGCACAGGCAAATGGTGATAGCGATAGAACTATCGATCGTTTTGGTGCAGACTTAAAAATGATTTATAAGAAATGGAAATTTGAGTATCAGGTAAAAATTAATGACTGGGGTCCTTTTGATTACCACAGAGACTTCAACTTAACATTCCCTGTTCAAAACATGTTTGATATTTCTACTTCAATAGGAAAACCAGACTGGTTTATTCTTCCTGACACGAAAATTGGTGTTCGTGGTATTTGGAGATCACTAGATCAGTTTTCACCAAGATTTGCACCAACTCAAACCGCAGAGTTTGAAACAGAACCAGCGCTTAGTCCGGTAGGGTTTCCCAACGGCTCAGAATGGGAGGTTAGAACTTACATACACATCAACATAGGCAAATAATTAACTAAGATGAAAAATATAATATTCACATATAGAAAAACCATAGGCTTATTAGTTGTTGTTTCAACACTATTAATAAGCTGTGAAAGAGAACTTTCAGATGATGCAGTATTAGCTACTTTTCCAACTACAGGAGAAGTATTTACAGATGCTCCTGTAGGTTTAACAGATCAGTTCTTCGAATCTTTCGATCCTGCTACTGGCGCAAATACAGAAGGCTTTGGTACAGATGATAATGTAGCTTATCAAGGAAATTCTTCAATAAGAATAGATGTGCCAAGTCCAAACGATGCTAACGGAAGTTATATAGGAGGCATTTTTACAGATCGAGGTGCTGGTAGAAACTTAACAGGATATGATGCTTTGACATTTTGGGCTAAAGGTTCAACTACAGCCGTAGTTGGACAAATAGGTTTTGGAACTGATTTTGTTGAAAACCGATACGCCGCTTCCATTAGAAATGTAGAGCTTTCTACGGATTGGAGAAAATATATCATACCAATTCCAGACCCATCTAAGTTAACACAAGAGAAAGGGATGTTTATTTTCTCTGCGGGCACAGAAAGTACCAACGGTATGGGTTATACCTTTTGGCTAGATGAAATTAGGTTTGAAAAACTTGGAACCATTGGGCAGGTAAGACCAGCAATGTTCGATGGAGAAGAGAATTTTGAATTATCATTTATAGGGACGTCCGCTCCTATTCCTTCTAATAGTGTTACATTTAATTTGGCTACTGGAGAAAACGTAAAGGTTAACGCTGAACCAAGTTATTTTGATTGGACATCTTCAAACCCAAGTGTTGTAGGAATTTCAGATTTAGGAGTTACTGAAGTAATTGGAAGCGGTGAGGCCACAATAACAGCAACTATGGCTGGAGTGGAGGCTGAAGGATCGTTAAGGATAGAAGTTTTAGGAGAATTTGAGGCAGCACCTACACCACCAGCGAGAGATCCAAATGATGTTATTTCAATTTTCAGTGATGCCTATGCATTTACACCTGTAGACTATTATAATGGCTTTTTTACACCAGATGGTCAAACTACACAAGGTGGAGCTGATATTTTTATTAATGGTGAAGTTACAATAAGCTACACTGATTTAAATTTTGTGGGTATTGGTACATTTAATACTGTATCACCTATAAACGCTAATGACATGACGCATTTTCATGTAGATATTAATGTTCGCGAAGCGATACAACCTGGAGATTTTATTACAATACAGTTGCTTAACAACGTAGGAGGTCTTGAAAGCTCAGGAACTTACACAATTACTGGCGATCAATTATTATCTCAAGAATGGGCTAGTTTTGATATTGCCTTAGATGACTTTGGCTTAGCTGCAAGAAATCAATTAGGATTGATATTCTTTATCTCAGACGCTACCATTTCAGACATTTATGTAGATAACATATACTACTACAGGGAATAAAGAAGTCTATACACATTTTAAAACTAGAAAGATGATTAAAATAAATAAATACAATATGAGCAAAAACAGCTATTTAGCCATGTCTCTTCTGTTGGTAATGATATGTGTTATCTATAGTTGTAATACAGATGAAACGCAAACAGTAACAAACTTTACGGAAATTACTATGGCCGATGAGTTTGATGTTGATGGCGCACCTAACCCAGACATTTGGAATTTTGATATTGGCACTGGTCAAAACGGTTGGGGAAATAATGAACTGCAATACTATACAAGCCGTCCGGAAAATGTGGTTGTACAAAACGGTATATTAATTATAACCGCAAGAGAAGAGCAGTTTGAGGGTTCGTCTTATACCTCAGCTAGACTTTTAACTAAAGGCAAATTCGAACAAAAGTATGGTCGTTGGGAAGCACGAATAAGATTGCCATATGGCAAGGGTATATGGCCCGCGTTTTGGTTGTTAGGAGACGATAAAAATGGTATCGAAATATGGCCAGAAATAGGAGAAATTGATGTAATGGAATATTTAGGTGATGAGCCTACCAAAGTTTTTGGAACAGTTCATGGTCCAGGGTATTCCGCAGGAGAATCAATAACTAAATCTTATGAATTGGAAGGCGATAGGTTTGATACAGGGTTTCACATATTCGGAATTGAATGGGGTCCTGGATACATCAATTTTTATGTAGATGATGTGCTTTATAACCAAATTACACCAGAAGATGTTACTGGAAGATGGGTGTTTGACGATAGGTTTTACATTATTCTAAATATTGCAGTTGGAGGGTCCTTACCAGGAGCGCCAAATGCGGAAACTGTATTTCCTCAAACAATGCTTGTAGACTATGTGCGAGTATATGAAATGAACAACTAAATCAAAAAAAATAGAGACATGAAAAAAATTCTTAATATAATAACCTGCATTCCTATATTCCTGCTAGCATTTTGTCTTGCTAGTTGTGAAGGTGATGATGTGGTGGTTGTCGCAAAATTAGATGCAGGCTTTACATATACTTTAGATATTGAGACAGGAACAGTAACATTTATAAACACTTCTGAAAATGCAGGGAGTTATGAGTGGAGCTTTGGCGATGGGACTTCATCAACGCTTATCAACCCTGTAAAAGTATATGAAAACGGCACATACACTGTTGTGCTTAAAGCTAATGATGGTTCTGGTGGATCAGATACATTTCAAAGTGAAATTACTATTCTAATACCAGAAATAGCTGCTATACCAATTTCGTTTGACGGGACTAATACGGTCTATAATGTTGAAGGTTTTAGTGGAGCGTCATTTTCAATTGTAGATAACCCAGACCCTTCAGGATCTAATACTGAAGCCAACAAAGTAGGTGCCATTACAAATGTTGGTGCCGCTTTCGAGGGTATAGTTTTTACGCTTGGTGAACCTGTAGATTTATCTGAACTAAGAACAATTAAAATGGATTTTTGGTCCAATACGCCGATAACCATTTTACTGAAATTAGAAATATCAGCTACTGAATTTACGGAAGTAACAGTAACTCACGGAGGTACTGGTTGGGAAGAGCTTTTATTTAACTTCTCTTCTTCAAGTGCTTATCCAAAACTGGTGCTATTTGTGGATGGACCTGGTACAGCGTCAGGTACGTTCTACTTTGATAATATCACCCAAGAAGAAACAATATTACCGCCGTGTGATGCGGAAACAGAGGAATCTTTAAACGTTGCAGACTTGAATATAACGTTTTTAAGTGACCCTGAAACTGCAGGAGGTATAACTGTTCTAGAGGATAATGTAACCTACGAATATGTGGATAATCCAGATCCTTCTACTGATGCAAATAAGTCTTGTAAAGTGGGTAAAGTAACAAAATCTGGAGTGCAACCGTGGGACAACCTACAGTTCGATTTCGATGATAAGTTTACGTTTACCGATGGTTCTAATTTCACAATTAAAGTATACTCTCCTGTTGCAGGATATAACATCACAATGAAGTTGGAAGATAAGGCTTCTGCTGGAGCAACAAATTCTGGCGACGTGCTTTCTACAACACAAACCACAAAAACAAACGAATGGGAAGAATTAACAATTCCTTTCAATGCGGTAGATAGTGGAAAGTATGATAAAATGGTAATATTCTTTGATTTACAAGGTGTTGCTAATACAAACTCATACTTTATTGATGATATTAAACTAAATCAAGGATCTGGCGGTGGCGGTCAGTGCGAAGCAGAAACCATGCAATCCTTAAACCCTGATAGTTTTAATCTAAGCTTTATGGATGATCCGGGAACAACGGCTACACAGGGTAGTGAACTGGATAAGTTCTTCCAAGATAATGTAACGTATGAATATGTTGATAATCCAGACTTTGATAACGCTATAAATACATCGTGTAAAGTAGGAAAGGTTACCAAATCTGGTGTACAACCATGGGATAATTTGCAAATTGACTTTGCTGATAAATTCACCATAACAGACAATTCTAATTTTTCAATTAAGGTATTTTCACCAGTATCGGGTTACAAAGTTACCTTGAAGCTGGAGGATAAAACCTCTGCGGGAGCTACAACATCAGGAGATAGAGCTTCCACAGCAACCACAACAAAAACTAATGAGTGGGAGGAGCTTATCATTCCATTTGATGCTGCAGATAGCGATAAGTATGACAGGTTAGTTATATTCTTTGACTTAGAAGGTCCCGCAAATACTAATGCTTATTATTTTGACGACCTTAAATTAAATCTTGGTTCCTCTGGCGGCGGAGGTGGTGGTGGCACCGGTGGTGGATGTTCAGGTGATGCTGTTGCTGCTACGTCTTTTCCAGTGACTTTTGAATCATGCGAATCATTTATTAGTACATTTACCGATAGCGGTAGCATGACAACAACTCTTGATGATAACCCATCAAAAACAGGTATCAATACTTCTGATTATGTTTTAAGAGTTAATAAAGCTTCTGGAAGTAATAGATGGGCTGGTTTCCAAAACCCATTCCCAAGTAATTTTGATGCTACTAAAACGTTCAAATTCAAAATCTATTCCACAAAAGCCAATGTCGTTATGAGGTTTGAAGTTAATTCTGAGCCTCAACCATCAGATTCTGGAAATCCAGGGCCTCAATTTGCGACAATTACTGATGCGAATACTTGGACAGAGGTATCAATAACATTTACGGGTATTCCTCCAAGTAACACAGGTCTTAACCAGTTGGTAATAAAACCAGATAATCCTGAAGGTACAGATGGGGAAACCACAACTGCAGATGGCGTCTATTACTTTGATGATATAAGGCTAGAATAAAATTATAAATTAAAAATGGTTAGAAGGCTAGCTGTAAATGTATTGCTAGCCTTTTTTCCCTAGAAAATAATGCTGTTAACACTAAAAGACCAACCTAAAGTTTCAAACCAAATGAAAACTGTTAAAGGAGAATTGATAAATTTTAATAACGAAACTTATTATAAGATTTCGAACAGTGACGAAATGCGTCCATTTTTCATGAGTATAGTTAGCGACTCTAACCACTGGATGTTTATTTCCAGTAACGGAGGGCTTACTGCAGGAAGAAAGAATGCGGATTATTCGTTATTTCCTTATTATACAGATGATAAGATTACCGAAATGGCTGAAATTACTGGTAGTAAAACATTACTACGAGTTACAAGAAATGGAGAAACACGATTGTGGGAACCATTTTCTATTCGGCAAACAGGAATATACAATACGCAAACAAATCTCTATAAAAACAGATACGGGAATAAGGTAGTTTTTGAAGAAAATAACCTTGATCTTGGGTTAACGTTTAGGTACCAATGGAACTCTAGTAACCAATTCGGTTTTATAAAAAAATCAACATTAATTAACACTTCTGAGACCAATGCAGAAATAGAGGTTTTAGATGGTTTACAAAACATAATTCCAGCTAGTGTTTCTGAGAATTTACAAAACATTAGAAGTAACTTAGTTGATGCCTACAAAAGAAATGAACTGAATGAAGATGTAGGCTTAGGTATTTATGCTTTAAGTTCTGTGATTGTGGATAAAGCGGAGCCTAGCGAAGCTTTAAAAGCAAATACAGTATGGTCCGCAGGGTTAAACGTTTCCAATTATTTGGTGTCTTCTTTACAACTGGATAACTTCAGAAGAGGTAAATCTATTACACAAGAAACCGATGTAAAAGCTGAAAAAGGAGCCTATTTTGTTAACGCTACTTTCAGCTTAAATTACGGTGAAGAAAACTCATGGATATTTGCAGCAAATGTAAACCAGTCCATTTCTGATATTGTTGCTATTTCAGAAAGAATTAAAAGTACAGATGATATTGTTGCAGAGGTTCAAAATGATGTTGATTTAGGTACAAAACGCCTTATCAACTTAACAGCTTCATCTGATGGTTTACAGTTAACAGAAGATCCTCTAACAAATATGAGGCATTTCTCCAACACGCTCTTCAACATCATGCGTGGAGGTATTTTTGATGATGGGTATAGTATTGAGAAGTCAGATTTTGTAAAATACATTTCAAAAGCGAATAAAGAAGTTTTCAAAGAAAGTAAAGATGCGCTCAACAGTTTAGGAGAGACCTTTACTTTAAAAGACATTCAAAAGATTGCTGAGAGTGATTCTAATAAAGATTTTCAGCGCCTATGCTTTGAATATTTGCCGCTTAAGTTTAGTAGACGTCATGGCGACCCAAGTAGACCTTGGAACAAGTTCTCTATTAATACACGTAGTGAAATAGATGGTTCTAAAATTCTGGATTATGAAGGGAATTGGAGAGATATTTTCCAGAATTGGGAGGCCTTAGCGCATGCTTATCCAGAGTTTATTGAAGGAATGATTCATAAGTTCTTGAACGCTACAACTTTTGAAGGGTATAATCCGTATCGTGTTACAAAGGACGGCTTTGATTGGGAAGTGATTGAAGAAAACGATCCGTGGTCTTACATTGGCTATTGGGGAGATCATCAAATCATCTATCTACTTAAGTTCTTGGAGTTTATCGAAGATCATTATCCGGGGCAGTTGGAAAAGCGTTTTAGTCAAGACGTATTTGTTTACGCCAATGTGCCGTACATTATAAAAAGTTACGAGGATACGCTTAAGAATCCGAAAGACACTATTGATTTCGATCATAAGTTAGACCAAACCATTCACAAAAGACGTGATGCTCTAGGGGCAGATGGAGCCATACTTTTAGATAAAGATTCAAACATATATAGAGTCAATTTTATTGAGAAAATTTTAGCCACAGTATTATCTAAAATTTCAAATTTCATACCAGAAGGCGGTATTTGGTTAAATACCCAAAGACCAGAATGGAATGATGCTAATAATGCTTTGGTGGGTAATGGTGTATCAATGGTAACGCTCTACTATATCTACAGATTCTTAACCTTTTTTGAAAAAATTGTTGAGAATGCAGATGTTGAAAGTGTAGCCATTTCAAATGAAATGAAACTGTTCTTTAACGAAGTTCATGAAACACTTCAAAATAATGCATCTATTTTATCAGGTTCAATTTCTGATAGTGATAGAAAAACGGTTCTTGATGGTTTAGGACACGCAGGAAGCAAGTTCCGAGTTAATATTTATGAAAATGCGTTTTCGGGAGATAAATCAGAATTAAGTTTAGAGGCCATTTCAAGTTTTATAGAAGTTACAAAATCTTATTTAGAGCAAAGTATTGATGCGAATAAGCGTGATGATAATATGTACCACGCGTACAATTTAATGACGGTTGAGAACGACAGTGAAGTATCTATTTCTTATCTATCTGAAATGTTAGAAGGGCAGGTTGCAGCTTTAAGTGCAGGCTACCTTTCTCCTACTCAGGTTCTTGCTGCTTTAGATGGTATGAAGGAGAGTGCATTGTTCAGGGATGATCAGTATAGTTATATTCTGTACCCTAACAAGAATCTTGCGCAATTTGAGAAAAAGAACAACATTCCTAAGGAAAAAGTAGAACAATCTGTTCTTTTAAATCAATTGGTTAAGGATGGGAATAGGCAAATAATTGAGCAAGATGTTTTAGGCAATTATCACTTTAATGGAAATTTCAATAATGCTGGAAGTTTAAATGAAGCACTGGATAAATTAGGTGAGGCGTATAAAAAAGGAGTATCGGATGATAGAGTATTGTTAAATGAAATTTTCGAAGAGATTTTCGATCATAAATCCTTCACAGGGCGTTCGGGAACGTTCTTCGGTTATGAAGGTTTAGGTTCTATTTACTGGCACATGGTGTCTAAATTATTGCTAGCGGTTCAAGAAAATTGTTGGATGGCGATTCATCAAAACGAAGACCCAAAAATTATCGGTAGATTGTTAGATCATTATTACGAAATTAATGCAGGTATTGGTGTTCATAAATCACCAGAGTTGTATGGCGCATTTCCAACAGATCCATATTCGCATACACCAGCAACTAAAGGGGCACAACAACCAGGAATGACGGGTCAGGTGAAAGAAGATATTCTAAGCAGAATTGGGGAGTTGGGTGTTTTTGTAGAGAACGGTAAAATAACGTTTAACCCTACCTTACTACAAACCAAAGAACTCCTAAAGAAATCTAGAACATTTGACTTTACAGATGCTAATGGAGAACGACAACAGATTTTAATAGGTGCTAATGCTTTAGCGTTTACCTATTGTCAAATCCCAGTAATTTATCAATTATCAGATCACGAAAAAATAGAAATTGAATCGAGTTCAGGAAATAAAGCCATTGAAACTCTTCAAATAGATGCAGAAACTTCAAAATCTATTTTTGAAAGAAAAGGAGAGGTAAGACTTATTAAAGTCTCAATTAAAAAGTAAAAGCTAGAAAGAATATATATAACAATCATAAGTAATATATATGCTAAAACATAAACAGAAGCCAACAACGGAAAAGCAAATTACTGCTGCCGATATATTGGGAAATCCTAAATATTTAGCGATTTCATACGGAGGTTATAGACAAAAAACAAGAGATATTCAACCCACAATGCAACAATTAAAGGATGATATGAAAATATTATTTGCAATGGGTATAAGAATATTGCGCACCTACAATGTGCAATTACAGCAAGCATCAAATTTGTTGAAAGTAATAAGAGAGCTGAAGGCAGAAGATCCATCATTTGAAATGTATGTGATGTTAGGTGCTTGGATTGATTGTAAAAATGCCTGGACAGGAAAAGTACCAAATCATGAGATTGAAAGTGAGCATAATGCCTCTGAAATAGATCGCGCCGTTGCCCTTGCGCAACAATATCCAGACATTGTTAAGGTTTTGGCTGTTGGAAACGAAGCTATGGTACATTGGGCTACTACTTATTTTGTGAGACCAAATGTGATACTCAAATGGGTAAATCATGTGCAAGATTTGAAAAAGAAAGGAGAATTACCAAAAGACTTGTGGGTAACAAGTTCTGATGATTTTTCTTCGTGGGGCGGAGGCGATCCCATATATCACACTGAAGATTTGAATGATTTAATTAGAGCCGTAGACTATATTTCCATGCACACCTACCCCATGCATAATTCATATTACAATCCAGATTTTTGGACAGTTAGAGACAGGGAAAGAGAAAGTAGTGATGCCGAAAAAGTAGAATCTGCAATGCAACGCGCTATGCGATTTTCACAGCGCCAATTTGATGCGGTTGTGAGTTACATGCGAAGATTAGGAATTAACAAACCTGTTCATATTGGTGAAACGGGTTGGGCTACAAGATCGAGCTCACATTACAATAAAAGTGGTTCTAGAGCAACTGATGAGTTTAAATCCGGAAGGTATTATGAGTTGCTAAGACAATGGACGAATAGCGAAGAAATATCATGTTTTTATTTTGAAGCTTTTGATGAACCTTGGAAGGATGCTAATGACGAAAACGGATCTGAAAATCATTTTGGATTATTCACTGTAGACGGAAAGGCAAAATACGCAATTTGGGATTTGGTGGATAAAGGAATTTTTGAAGGTCTTACCCGAGATGGAAATACGATTACCAAGACCTACAAAGGTAAAAAGGAAGATGTACTGAAAGATGTACTTGTGCCCCCAAGAAAAGAAGAACTCATTTTAAATCATTAATGATGAAAAAATATACACTAATACTTTTGATATGCCTTATCTGGTCTTGTGGTAATGAAAAAAAGAAGGAGGAAGTGAACCAAATTGAAGAGATAAAAGAATTAACAGCAAAAGACATTCTTGGAAACAAAGAATATTTAGCAATGTCCTATGGAGGGTATAGAAACGCAGACCATAGCATTGAACCGACAATGGATGAGCTTAAAGAAGATATGTTATTGCTACATGCATTAGGTATTAGAATGATTCGCACCTATAAAGTTCATAAACCGCAAGCTGAAAATGTGCTAAAAGTGATTAGCGAGATAAAACAGGAAGATCCAAATTTTGAAATGTACGTGATGTTAGGGGCTTGGATAGATTGTAAAAATGCTTGGACAGATAAAGAACCAATACATAACGAGGAAAGTGAAGATAACAAACCTCAAATGGAAAAAGCTGTGGCATTGGCAAACCAATACCCAGATATCGTAAAGGTAATTGCTGTTGGAAACGAGGCAATGGTAAAATGGGCGGCATCTTATTATGTAGAGCCTTGGGTGATTTTGAAGTGGGTAAACTACCTTCAAGATTTAAAGAAAGAAGGAAAATTGTCTAAAGATTTATGGGTAACTAGTTCAGATAATTTTGCCTCTTGGGGCGGAGGTGGTGAAGAGTATCATGTTGAAGATTTAAATAACATAATTAAAGCAGTAGACTTTTTATCAGTACACACCTACCCTATGCATGATACGCATTACCAACCTGATTTTTGGTTAAATCAAGAAGGGCTTGAAGGAAAAACAGATATGGAAAAAATTGAAATTTCCATGTTAAGAGCAAAAGAATATGCTATCAATCAAACAGCGAATGTAAAAAAGTACATGGAAAGCCTTGGCGTAAGTAAACCGATTCACATTGGTGAAACAGGATGGGCCAGCTTTTCTTCAGGGCATTATGGAACAACAGGCTCTAAAGCTTGTGATGAATATAAAGAAGCTTTGTATTATCAACACATGAGAGATTGGACGAATGAAGCAGGAATGTCTTGTTTCTACTTTGAAGGGTTTGATGAACCTTGGAAAGGTGGTCCCAATACTGGCAATTCTGAGAAACATTTTGGTTTGTTCACGGTTGATGGTAAAGCAAAATTCGCCCTTTGGGATGAAGTTGATAAAGGCACTTTTAAAGGATTAACTAGAAATGGTAATTCTATTACCAAAACCTACGATGGAGATAAGGAAGCTTTAATGAAAGATGTAGAAGTACCTCCAACTCCAGAAGCGTGGAAAGCAAATCAACATTAAAATGCATATTCTTTTTGAATGAAATGTTTAAACTACATAGCAATAGTCTTAGCAACTCTAATTATGACAGGTTGTAATACAGAGGATAAAACATTGATGGTTGAGGTTTTTGAAACCTCAGCAGCTGGTAACAAACTCACTAAAATAAATGAGTTTAAAACCACAGATAGTGTAGTGACTATAACCTTAAAACCTCAACAAAAACTCCAAACCATTACCGGTTTTGGTGGTGCGTTTACAGAGGCTTCTGCATATCTTCTAAATAAATTGAGCAAAGAGAACCGTCGGAAAATAATTGATGCCTATTTCAGTAAAGAAGGGGCGCATTATTCGCTAACAAGAACCCATATGAACTCTTGTGATTTCTCATTAAGCAACTATTCATATACACCCGTCGAAGATGATAAGGAACTTGAACATTTCACTATTGAAGAAGATAAAGATGACTTAATTCCGTTTATAAAGGAAGCCATGGCTGCTTCAACAGATGGGTTTAGAATATTTGGCTCACCATGGACTGCTGCGCCTTGGATGAAGGATAACAACAAATGGGTGGGCGGTAAACTACTACCAGAATATTATGATACCTGGGCCTTGTTTTTTTCAAAATACGTAGATGCTTATAAAGCTGAAGGTATAGATATATGGGGGTTTACGGTTGAGAATGAACCTTTAGGCAATGGCAACAACTGGGAAAGTATGCATTACACACCTGATGAGATGACCAACTTTGTTCAGAATTATTTGGGGCCAAAGTTAGAAGCTGATGGTAAAGGTGATTTGAAGATTTTAGGATACGATCAGAATAGAGAACACCTTAAAGAGTGGATAGATTCCCAATATAAGAATGAAGAAACATCAAAATATTTTGACGGGACAGCCATTCACTGGTATGCTAGTACGTTCCATTATTTTCCTGTGGAACTGCAATATGCCCATAGTAAAGCACCAGAAAAACTTTTAATTCAATCTGAAGCTTGTATAGATGCTGAAGTACCTGTTTGGAAGGACGATGCATGGTATTGGAAAAAGGAAGCCACCGATTGGGGTTGGGATTGGGCGCCAGAAGATGATAAGCATATGCATCCAAAATATGCCCCAGTAAATCGTTACGCTAGAGATATTATAGGTTGCCTAAACAATTGGGTTGATGGATGGGTAGATTGGAATATGGTATTGGATAAAAAAGGAGGTCCTAATTGGTTTAAAAATTGGTGTATTGCTCCTGTAGTTGTCGATCCAGAAGCTGATGAGGTATACTTTACACCACTATATCATACTATGGCTCATTTTAGTAAATATATGAGACCAAACGCTAAAGTCATAGGTTTAGATAATTCAGATAACACTTTAATGGCAACGGCTGCAATTAATCTGGATGGATCCACAGTTGTCGTGCTATTTAATGAACTTAATACCCCAAAGACCATAAACCTTTCCTTAAACGAAAGACATGCTAAAATTGCAATAGATGCGAAAGCAATTCAAACTATTGTGATTCCAAAAGCATAACCACTAAAACTAACTAAAAAAGATTAAAATTATGTCAAATGTAAAAACGGCTGCAGCAGACAGAGTGCCTTTGGGCCAGAAAGCAGCTTTTGGTGCTGGCCATTTAGTATTGAACCTACTACCTGGCGCCTTGGGTGTATTTATGTTCTTCTTACTAACGGTCTTTGGGATGGATCCTGTTCAAGCCGGAATTTTAGGCGGACTACCAAGAATTTTTGATGCGATCACAGATCCTGTAATGGGTTTTATATCGGATAACACGAGTTCTAAATATGGTCGTAGAAGGCCATACATTTTTGTTGGAGCCATTTTAAGTGCCATATTTTTTGTGTTGCTCTGGCAAATGGATGAGAATAATTCTGCCACGTTCAACTTCTGGTATTTTTTAATAATGTCTCTAGTGTTCCTAATTGGCAATACTATGTTTGCAACACCATTGGTAGGACTTGGTTTTGAAATGACTACGGATTACAATGAAAGAACACGTTTAATGGCGTTCTCTCAAACTGTAGGTTTAGTGGCTTGGGTTATTGTGCCTTGGTTCTGGCCAATGATACCAAATGAAAGTTTATTTGAGAGTCAAGCAGTCGGCATTAGAACATTAGCATTATACGTAGGTTTAGGCTGTTTACTATTAGGAATATTACCTGCTATATTTTGCCGTGGCATCGATGCTGGAAATATGGGTGATAGAAAAAAATTGACGCTTAAAACCATTTTTAGCAATTTAAAAGATTTAGTGTCGAGCATAGGTGAAGCTATAAAAAACAAGCCTTTTATGAAATTATGCGGCGCAACGTTTTTGGTGTTCAATGGCTTTCAAATTGTTGCTTCTTTTAGTTTTTTCATTATTGTGTTTTATTTATTTAGCGGTGATTATGGAGCGACTGGAACTTGGCCAGCTTGGTTTAGTTCTATAAGTGCTTTAGTATCTGCTTTAGTGGTAATTCCTATAGTATCTGCTATGGCCAATAGATGGGGAAAGAAAAATGCCTTTATCATATCTACGACACTTTCAATTATTGGATATATACTTAAGTGGTGGACATTTACACCAGAAAACCCTTGGTTAATGTTCATTCCAATACCTCTAATATCATTTGGATTAGGAAGTTTATTTACACTTATGATGAGTATGACTGCGGATGTTTGTGATTTGGACGAATTAGTAAATGGAATGCCTCGGAAAGAAGGAACCTTTGGCGCTTTGTACTGGTGGGTTGTAAAATTAGGTCAAGGTCTTGCTTTGGTTTTTGGCGGTCTTGTACTCCAATTTATTGGATTTGATGGTGGTTTGGCGACGCAGTCAGAAGAAACATTATTAAATCTTAGAATAGCCGATATTGTATTTCCTGTAGTTACTGCAGGTTTAGCCATTTGGGCCATGTGGAGGTATAGCTTAACCGAAGAAAGAGCAAGAGAGATAAAAGAAGAACTGGAAGAAAGACGAGGAAAATTATAATCCTAATTAGCGTAGAAACTTAAATGAAAATATTATGTCAACAAAAGTATTAATCATAATAGGCATTGTTCTCGTCTTGATTGCAATCCTAAGTAGTATAAAAATGAGCTCAGGCTCAAGATTTATTAGTTCCAAAATTGGTATAACTTCAGGGGTTATTGGAGTTCTTCTACTAATTTTTGCAAGTTATTCATCCGATTTAGTGAGTTATAACAAACAAATTGAGCAGATTTCCATTGGAAATAAATTAAAGATTGAAGGTGATGTAAATCAAACAAAGGTTATTTCTCCGATTGATCAAGATTCGGTGGATTGCAGGATTTTAACAATGGGTGTTTATCCAGAATCTAATCAAAATGATATTTGGGTATTAATTCGTCCAACAGACGATCGTTACTATCCACAATCAGATCATACAAACACTTCTTATAAAAGAGATGGTGAATGGCAAGTAGTTACACGTTTTGGTGGTGATTTAGGAGAAGCTTATGATTTAATCGTTTATGAAGCAGATACTGCAGCGTCTGAATTTTTCAGCACCACAATCGAGAGTTGGAAAACGGCTGATGATTACCCTGGATTAAAGCTTGAAGAAATGCCGGCTGGAGCAAAAGAAGTGGATAGAATAAAAATTTACACTAGAAAAAATTGTAGAGGTGTATTTTAATTGCGCTAACCTGATAGCAAATGTTAAGATTAAAATTTAATAAGAAAAACTAAAAAGGATGTCATATAGAGAAGAATCGTATTATAAATCAAATTATAGTCAAATAGCTACTAAAGGAATTAATCTTGAGGACTATTCTCTTGAGGAGTTAAAGGCGTTATGGCGAAAAACTTTGAATGATGGTTTTCATGGAATATGTTTTAGCATGTACCGTGATGGGCAGTCACCAGGCGACGATATTAGTATGGAGCAAGTGGAAGAACGTATCAATATTTTGAAACCCTATGTTGGAGCCATTCGTTCTTTTTCATGTATAGAGGGCAATGAGTTCGTTCCAATTGTAGCAAAAAAGCATGGACTTAAAACTCTTGTTGGTGCTTGGTTAGGAGATGATAAAGAGGATAACGAGCGCGAAATTGAAGGACTGATAGAGCTTGCTAAATCGGGAAATGTAGATGTTGCTGCTGTAGGTAATGAAGTTTTATATAGAAATGATTTAACCCTAGAAGAGCTAGTCGGATATATTAATAGGGTAAAAGAAGCATTTGCAGGATTGAATATTCCTGTGGGGTATGTAGATGCATATTATGAGTTTTCAAGACACCCAATTTTAGTAGAGAGTACAGATGTTGTTTTGGCTAATTTATATCCTTATTGGGAAGGCTGCCCGATTGAGTATGCATTAGGGCATATGCAAGCCATGTATGGCTCGGTTGTAGATGCTGCTCAAGGAAAGCCAATAATTATTACAGAAACAGGATGGCCGAGTCAAGGAGGAGGTCTTAACGGAGCCGTGGCCACGGAAGAAGGTGCCATGAAATATTTCATTGATACCATAAACTGGACAAATGCAAATAATATCCCAATCTTCTATTTCTCTTCTTTTGATGAATCATGGAAAACAGGCGATGAAGGCGATGTCGGTGCATATTGGGGCCTTTGGGACAAGCATGAAAATTTAAAATTTTAACTACAAAGCCATAAACAGAATTATTTACGCATTTAAGTGAATGGAATTGAATAATGTAGATGGGCAAAGAAATATCTAAAAATATAGTGCCAATGAGGCAAAAAGTGGCATTTGGAGTAGGCATGTTGGCCAACCAAATGTTTCCAGCTATTCTAGGAATTTTTATGGTAGTACTTGTACAAGATTTGGGTTTTCCAGGATGGGTATGGGGTATCATTTATTTTTTCCCAAGGATTTTTGACGCTATTACAGACCCAATAATGGGTTATATATCCGATAACACTAGATCTAAATGGGGACGCAGACGTCCATTCGTTTTAATAGGTGGTATCGTTATGGGTATTGCATATATAATAATGTGGCAGCTTTTTAGGGAAAACAGCTTACAATTTAATTTTTGGTATTTCTTTTTATGGTCTTTAGTGTTTTATATAGGTCTTACAATTTTTAGCGTGCCATATGTTGCGATGGGATACGAGATGAGTGACGATTTTCATGAGCGCACAAGTATTATGGCGATAGCACAATGGATTGGGCAATGGGCATGGGTAATAGCACCATTATTCTGGATTATTATGTACGATCCAAATTGGTTTCCATCAGCCGATGTAGCGGTAAGGCAATTGGCAATATGGGTTGCAATTCCATGTACTATTTGTGCTATAGTGCCAGCAATATTCATTAAAAGTGAATCAACCTTGGATAAAGATTATGAACCAATAAGTTTTTCAAAAGTTGTTGGCAGCTTGAAGAAAATATTTCACACTACTGTTAAGGAAGCCTTTAAAATTAAGGAATTCAGAAAACTTTGTCTAGCAACATTTTTAATTTTTAACGCATTTAATACAGTTGCGGCACTTACGTTTTTTGTAATTGTCTATAAACTATTCAACGGAGATGCTGCAGCTAGCGGTATTTGGGTTTCCTTATTTGGGTGTATAGGTGCTTTGGGTACTACATTCATCGTGATACCTGTTGTAACTTGGATGTCTAAAGTTATGGGTAAGCGAGAAGCATTTTTGTTGTCTCAGGGGATATCTGTTATCGGATATATTATGCTATGGTTTCTGTTCGTTCCTGGGAAACCTTGGATGTATATCATAGCATTACCATTTTTTTCCTTCGGAATAGGAAGTTTGTTCACTATAATGATGTCTATGACGGCAGATGTTATTGATATAGATGAATTAAACTCTGGTTTGAGACGAGAAGGTATTTTTGGAGCGATTTATTGGTGGATGGTAAAGATAGGATTTGCGATTGCTGGTGGGTTAAGCGGAGTAATTATTGCTATTGTTGGATTTAATCCGGATTTATCCACGGTAGAGCAGCAATCGGCGGTGGATGGGTTGCATGCTTTCTTTTGCTTTTTCCCCATGATTGGTACGTTGATAGCCATGTATATCATGAGGGATTATGGTGTTTCCGAAGAAAGATCCAATGAAATTAGAGTAAAATTAAATAAACGAAGAGAAGGCTATAACTTAAATGTGATTGAATAAATGTCGTATAGATCAGATAAAATATTGTCTTTATCTGGGTATAATCTGGATAATAAAACAGCCAAGGGTTTACAAAATCTTTTTAAACGGGTACTGAACGGAGGTATG
Source organism: Jejuia sp. UBA6058 (assembly GCA_002428965.1). Taxonomy (GTDB): domain Bacteria; phylum Bacteroidota; class Bacteroidia; order Flavobacteriales; family Flavobacteriaceae; genus Jejuia. The sequence continues at coordinate 593,201 of DIYI01000012.1, forward strand.
CACGGTTTATGCTTTAGTCCTTATGGTGAAGGACAAGAACCAGGAGATCAACTTACCGAAAGACAAATAAAACGCAGACTTAAAATTATTAAGCCGTATACCGAATGGGTAAGATCTTTTTCATGTACAGAAGGCAACGAACTTATTCCTAAAATTGCCAAAGAGATGGGAATGAAAACCTTGGTTGGCGCATGGTTGAGCAACGAGCCTACTATAAATGCTAAAGAAATAGAAGGCTTAAAGAAACTGTCTAGTGAGGGATTTGTAGATATTGCTGCAGTTGGAAATGAGGTAATGTATAGAGGAGACTTAACAGAAGCAGAACTGGTTGAGAATATATACGATGTAAAGAAGGCAATTACAAACGTTCCCGTTGGCTATGTTGATGCGTATTACGAATTTGCACATAGACCTAAAATTACAGATGCTTGCGATGTTATTTTGGCTAACTGTTATCCCTATTGGGAAGGCTGTAGTATAGATTATTCGTTAATTTATATGAAGGACATGTACAACAAAGCTCTAAAAGCAGGAGGTGGTAAAAAGGTTATTATAACCGAAACAGGATGGCCTAGTGAAGGTGAAGGATTAAATGGCGCCTTTCCATCCAAAGAAAACGCTATAAAATATTTTATCAATAGTCAGCTATGGGCACAAGAAGAGAATATAGATATATTTTATTTTTCCTCTTTTGATGAATCCTGGAAAGTAGGTGCCGAGGGAGATGTAGGAGCTTATTGGGGTATCTGGGACAAAAATGAGAAACCAAAATTTTACACCAAGCCTTTATCTCTTAAGAACAAGATTTTTACCTAAACATTAACTTAATATTCAGAAAATTAGTTGAAGTAAAGGTGTAATTTTTCTTATCTTTCATATAGAGAAACCAACTTCCAATAATTAAACTTCATAATTTAAAAATTAATTAGAATGAAAGTTAACAGCCTTTATTTTAAAGTTTGTATTCTATCAATTGTCTTTTATTCCTCTTGTAATACGCCTATTAGAGATTTAAACCCTTCTGAAATTAAGGGTGGATTTGAGCTTCTTGATGCCAAGAGAACAGGAATAGATTTTAATAATACGATTAAAGAATCTACCAAAGTGAACCATCTATATTACAATCAAATCTATAGTGGGGCTGGGGTAGCTATTGGGGATATAAACAATGATGGATTATCAGATATTTTTTTCTGCGGAAATCAAGTAAGTGATAGACTGTATTTAAATAAAGGTGATTTTAAGTTTGAAGATATTACTAAAAAATCTAAAGTAGCTCGTAATGATGGATGGTCTTGGGGTGTAACTATGGCTGATGTTAATAATGATGGCTATCTGGACATCTATGTGTCTAGAAATGGAGAATCTATGGTTCCCGAAGAACGCAAGAATCAACTATTTATAAATAATCAAGATTTAACCTTTACAGAATCGGCAATGGCTTATGGTTTGGCAGATGCAGGTTTTTCTTCACAGGCGGTGTTTTTCGATATGGATAATGATGGCGATTTAGACATGTATCAAGTAAATCAATTACCAGACGCAAGACTCTTCAGTCGCTATATTAATATTCCTAAAGAGCGTGAAAAGTATTATTCAGATAAGCTTTATAAGAACGAAAATGGAAGGTATTATGATGTGTCAGAACAAGCGGGTATTTCAAGGCAATTAACCTACGGATTAGGTGTAAGTATTACCGATTTTAATAATGATGGTTGGGCGGATATTTACATTGCAAATGATTACGATGGACCAGATTACCTCTACTACAATAATGGTGATGGCACCTTTAAAAATGTAATACATGAAAAAGTAAAGCACACCTCTCAGTTTAGTATGGGCACAGATACCGGAGATATTAATAACGATGGTTTTATGGATTTACTTACTCTAGATATGGCGGCGGCAGATCATTATAGATCTAAAACCAATATGGGGTCTATGAGTACCGAAAAATTTAATCAATTGGTGTCAGACGGAAACCATTATCAGTATATGACAAACACATTACAAATTAATAATGCGGGACGTTCTTTTTCTGATATTTCAAATATTGCAGGTATAGCAAAGACCGATTGGAGTTGGGCTGGTTTATTGGTTGATTTGGATAATGACGGATTAAAAGACATCATCATTTCCAATGGTGTAAAAAAAGATGTTAGAAACAATGATTTCCTTACGGAAATAAATAAAACCTTAAAAACAGGGTCTCAAGATTTTTACAATATGGCGAAAAAGGCACCTTCTGAACCTTTAGCAAATTATGCCTATAGAAATACTGGAAATTTCAAGTTTGAAAAGGTCGCTAAAAAATGGGGTTTTAATAAGCCTAGTTTTTCTAACGGAATGTCTTATGGAGACTTAGATAACGATGGAGATTTGGATATTGTCGTGAATAACATGGAATCACCTGCCTTTGTTTATGAGAATAAAGCAACGGGTAATTTTTTGAGAATAAACCTTGAAGGTCCTGATAAAAACAAATTTGGTTACGGCGCTAAGGCAATTATTCATCATAATGGTATAACCCAAATTGCGGATAATACAGTAACTCGAGGGTATTTATCTTCTGTAGAACCAGGTATTTTTTTCGGATTAGGAAAGGATATAGAATTGGAAAAAATTGAGGTGTTATGGCCAGATGGAAAAACCAATATATATGAAAATGAAAGTGCAAATACCGTTATAACTGCGAAACATTCTGATGCAATAACGGCAAACTCAAAAGCTCAAAGAATTTCTCCTTTATTGGAAGAAGTAAGGGCAACAGACTATGGTTTGAATTTTCAACATGTTGAAAATGAAGTAAACGAATACAAGGATGAGATTTTACTACCTCACAACATTTCGGAGAATGGTCCTTTTACTGCCGTTGCTGATGTAAATGGTGATAATCTTGAGGATTTGTTTATTGGTGGTGCCGCAGGACAAAGTGGGGTGCTTTACATTCAAGAAGCCACAGGAGGTTTCACTAAGGGCAATTCTCAACCATGGAATTCGGATCAAGCATCAGAAGATTTGGAAGCTTTATTTTTTGATGCCGATTCTGATGGCGATATGGATCTTTATGTTGCTAGTGGTGGTAGCGAGTATAGTAGAGGGAATGCTTTTTTGAAAGACAGACTGTATTTAAACAATGGCAGCGGAGTATTTAGCAAAAGCGAAGATGCAATTCCAAATATTTATGAAAGTTCGCAATGCGTAAAGACTTCGGACATTGATGAAGATGGTGATATAGATCTTTTTGTTGGCACAAGGTTAATAGCTGGTAAATATGGGTTTCCTGCAACGAGTTATCTTTTAATAAATGAAAATGGAAAATTTGAAAAGGCTATAGATGACGTTGCTCCGGCCTTGAGTAATTTAGGAATGGTTACAGATGCTGTGTTTACGGATATAGATCAAGATAATGATGAAGATCTAATCATTGTTGGGGAGTGGATGAATATTGAAGTGCTATCGAATAACAATGGGAAATTCTCAAGAAAGACAGATGAATATGGCTTAGGAGACACGAGAGGAATATGGTGGTCTATTACGGCAGAAGATTTAGACAACGATGGAGACGATGATTATATTATTGGTAACCTAGGGTTGAACAATAAATTTAAGGCATCGAAGGAGCACCCATTTAAACTTTATGCAAATGATTTTGATGAAAACGGTACTAACGATGTCGTATTAGCAAAGTTTTATAAAAATGATTATGTTCCTGTAAGAGGAAGAGAGTGTACAAGCCAACAAATGCCTTATGTTGCAGATAAGTTTAAAGACTACCATAGTTTTGCGTCTTCTAAACTGGTTGAGATTTTACCTGAAGATAAGGTGAATGACGCCATGGTGTATGAGATTAAAAGTTTTGAGAGCATAATTCTTATAAACAACAATGGCGAACTAAAGTTAAAAATATTACCTAATGAGGTTCAGGTCTCACCTATCAAATCCTCACTTGTGTTTGATATAAATGGAGATGGGAACAAAGATATTGTAACTGTTGGTAATCACTATGGTGTTGAGGTTGAAACAACACGATATGATGCGGGCATTGGATCAGTACTTTTAGGAGATGGTAATAACAATTTTATAGTTCAGTCGCCTATACAAAGTGGTTTTAACGTAGCTTATGATTCCAGAGATATTGCATACATTAAGAGTGGACAGCAAAATATAATTATCGTATCCAATAACGATAGTAGTTTAACTACATTTAAAAGTCTAATAAATTAGAAATAAACAAGTTGAAAACTTCAAGTTTCGGCCATACTCAATTTACATTTATAGTGTTTACTTGAGAATGTTTGACTGAGAACGGTATTTTTAAGATACTACGATAGTAAAACACACCCATACAACACCACAACATTTTACTTTTTGGGGTTTTTTTTAATTCAATATTTGTCAAGAGACATTATTCTGAAACCCCGAAAAACCTAATAAAATCAGTCGAACATTGCGAAAAACTCAAAAAAAATACAATATTAATGAGTTGTATGTTTTTTGTATGGGCGATTAATTACAATATAATAATGATTGAATATAATTTAGAGGTTCAACTTTACTAGAGTCGAATTAACTCAATTAATTATTAATTAAAACATTATTATTATGAAAAAAATTACATTTTGGATTGTGATGCTCATTACTTCTTTGGGGTTTTCGCAAGCACTCCCTTTTGATTTTGACAATACCTTACATGGTTTTGTAGGTGATGGAGGCACAACTGTTGGCAATGGTACAGGAAGCGACGTTCTTGAAATTACTGGCGCTGTAGCGGATTGGGACAATGCTCAGGTTACTTTTGCATCACCAATTGATCTTTCTGATGATGCTAACAACACCTTAAGATTTACCATACAATCGACTACAGCGGCCATGAACGAAGTACATCAACATGGTGTTAGTTTCCAAGGTGGAGGTGGCGCCATTGAGATGAATTTTCAAACAGTGGGAACGGACGTTCTTAACGTAGAGTTAAACTTCGGAGCAAATTTAGGTTCAAGAGAAAAAATGGTGATTTTTACCGATGTTGGAGATTTTGGAGCACAATCTGGTACTGGAGGTCAATCTGGAACACCCACTCCAGGTCTTTCAGGAACTTATATAATTGACAATATTAGTCTTGGTGCGGATCCCGGTCCTACATGTTCTGACGGAATTCAAAATGGAGACGAAACCGGTGTGGATTGTGGCGGCTCATGCCCGAACGCTTGTACTCCAACATGTAGTGATGGTATAATGAACGGAAATGAAACAGGAGTAGATTGTGGCGGACCTGATTGTGATGCCTGCCCTACTCCACCAACTATGGCTGCTCCAGCACCTCCTTCGAGACCAGCAGCTGATGTTGTTTCTATTTTTAGTGATGCTTACGCCGCAATACCAGGAATTAATTATGATGCTGGATTCTGTGGTACTATGGCTGCTACAGAGATTATGGTTGAAGGCAATGCAACAATGGCTTACAATGATAAAGATTGTCAGGGTATTGACTTTTCTGCAAACACGCAAGACGTTACTGGTTTGACCAACTTACATGTTGACTTCTTTATTCAAGCGGGTACTGATTTAGTAGGTAAGGTTTTCAATATTATACTAGTCTACCCTGATGGTGAAGGAGATCTTTTGGTTCCTATAGATATTAACGCGCTTTCTCCTGCTCCAGTTCCTGGAACATGGTATTCTTATGATGTGGCAGTTAGTCTGTCACCAACAACAATAAGACAAACAACAGTGGTGAGTAACTTAAAAGATCTTATATGGTACGATAATTTGTACTTACATAAAAACACAACTTTAGGTCTAGAGGATAATGTGGTAGATAGTTTTGAAGCTTTTCCTAACCCAACCCGAGATACTTGGACAATTAACAGCAGAAATACTCCAATAGAAAGTATAAGTGTATATAACATTTTAGGTAAGCAAGTATTGGCTCTTAAACCAAATAAAGAGCAAGTTACAATTGATGCTTCAAGCTTAAAATCTGGAATATACTTCGCTAGAATAAATACGCTATCTGGCAACGGTAGTGTTAAGCTGATTAAGCAATAGTTGCAAAGTTTAGTTGATGTGAAAAGGCGCTTTTATTAAAAGCGCCTTTTTTGTTTATTTATTTCTTTTCTTTGTTTATAAGAATAAATTATTCATGTTCGACGACATTATTTCGGCTATTCCTTTTGGCATTATTTTGGCCTTTACCATTGGACCTGTATTTTTTGTGCTGCTCGAAACGAGTGCAACAAAAGGATTTAAAAGCGCATTAATCTTCGATTTAGGTGTTATTTTGGCGGACGTTCTATTTATAATAGTTGCCTTCTTCAGCACAAATAAACTTCTAGATAAAATTAAGGACGACCCCAATTTTCTGGTTTTTGGCGGTGTTTTATTGGTTGCTTATGGGCTTATTTCATTTATAAAAACATCTAAATCCTTTCGGGAAATAGTTAGAGAATATCATAAGGTTGAGATAAAAAAAGGCTATGGCAAGTTATTCTTGAAAGGGTTTTTGTTAAACTTCATCAATATAGGTGTGCTTTTAGGCTGGGTAGCTTTTATTGTATTGGGCAATACCTTAACAGAATCTAGTAATGGCGTCATTGTCTTTCTTACTACCATTTTAATCACTTACTTTTTCGTAGATCTTTTAAAAATCGTTGCAGCGAAGCAACTGAAAAATAAGTTGACTCCGCGTCTTATTTTCAAAACAAAAAAGATAATAGCCCTCGTTATTTTAGGGTTTGGTGTGTTACTACTTTTACAAGGCTTTTTTCCAGAAGAGAAAAAAATTCTAAAAGAGAGATTAGACAAAATTAACCCAATAAAAGAAAAGCTTCCAGAGTAAACTGAAAGCTTTATAGAGGCGTCGAGCGGAATCGAACCGCTGTAGCAGGTTTTGCAGACCTGTGCCTAAGCCACTCGGCCACGACGCCGTAAAACGGTGACGCAAATGTAAAAAAATTTGAGACTTTTATTCACAAAAAACTACTTTTTACGCTTATCGGTCATTTTTATAGTAACAGCTTCAACATCACCACCAATAGGCGGATTTAACTTACTAATACTCACAGTAGCTTTTTTTATCATTACATCTTCTTCAAAAAATCTATCTAGAATGCGTCTTGCTACTGTTTCTAAAAGTTTAGAAGGTATCTTCATTTCTTCCTTTACCACTTTGTTTAGAAACACATAGTCTACTGTATCTTTTAATTCGTCCGTTTTTGCTGATTTTTTCAAACCCGCCTTCACTTCTATATCTACGCGGTAATCACTACCAATTTTGGTTTCTTCTTTTAAGCAACCATGGTAGGCATAAACCCTTATGTTTTCAACTTTTATTATTCCCATCAAGTGAATTTTAAGTCGGTAAAATTACCTAATTTTGCCAATATTTTTAGTTAATTTCTAAGGTATCTCATATTACCTTGTAAGTACAGCATAATTTATGTCTGAAGAAAGAAGATCGCTCAATTTCATAGAGCAAATTATTGAAGATGATTTAGCAAATGGTATGTCTAAGAATGCCTTACGTTTTAGGTTTCCGCCAGAACCAAATGGGTATTTACACATAGGCCATACCAAAGCTATTGGTATTAGTTTTGGTTTAGGAGAATATTATGATGCTCCTGTAAACCTTCGTTTTGATGATACGAACCCCGCAAAAGAAGAACAAGAATATGTAGATGCCATTAAACGGGATATTGCTTGGTTGGGTTATCAATGGGATCAGGTATTGTTTTCTTCAGATTATTTTCAGCAGTTATACGATTGGGCAATTCAGTTGATAAAAGAAGGAAAGGCTTACGTAGATTCTCAATCTAGTGAAGCTATGGCTGAACAGAAAGGCACCCCAACAGAGCCAGGTGTTGATAGTCCTTTTCGTAACAGGACTGTGGAGGAGAATTTGGCCTTATTTGATCGTATGAAGAATGGAGAGTTTGACGAAGGTGAGCATATTTTGCGTGCAAAAATCGACATGAAGCATACCAATATGCTGATGCGCGATCCTATAATGTATCGCGTAGTGAAACGAGCACATCATAGAACTGGTGATGATTGGTGTATTTACCCAATGTATGATTGGACACATGGCGAAAGTGATTATATAGAACAAATTTCGCATTCGCTCTGTTCATTGGAATTTAAGCCTCATAGAGAGCTTTACGACTGGTTCTTGGATCAAGTAGTAGATTCCGGTAAATTAAGACCAAAGCAACGTGAATTTGCACGTTTAAACTTAAGCTATACTATTATGAGTAAGCGAAAGCTTCTCAAGTTAGTAGAGGATGGTATTGTTAAAGGTTGGGATGACCCTAGAATGCCTACAATTTCTGGGTTGAGAAGACGTGGCTATACACCTACTGCTTTAAGAAAGTTTGTGGAAACCGTTGGAGTTGCTAAGCGCGATAATGTGATTGACGTATCACTTTTGGAATTTTGTATCAGAGAGGATTTAAATAAGACCGCACCTCGTGTTATGGCTGTTTTAAACCCTGTAAAGTTGATAATTATCAACTATCCAGAGGATAAAGTAGAGTGGTTGGATGCTGAGAATAATCAAGAAGATGAAAGTGCAGGTTATAGAAAAGTACCTTTTTCAAGGGAATTATATATTGAAAAAGAAGATTTTAAAGAAGAGGCTAGTAATAAATTTTTCAGACTAAAATTAGGAGGAGAAGTACGCCTTAAAAACGCATACATCGTAAAAGCTGAAAGCGTTATTAAAGATGCCAATGGCGAAGTAACCGAAATACATTGCACGTATTCCGAAGACACATCTAAGAAAGTTAAAGGTACATTGCATTGGGTATCTATTCCGCATGCATTGAAAGCGGAGGTTAGAGAATATGATAGGTTATTTATGGATGAAGCTCCAGATGGTCATCAGGATAAAGATTTCATGGAGTTTTTAAACCCAAATTCTTTAAAAACTATTGAAGCATTTGTGGAGCCAAGTCTTGCTGAAGCAGTGATAGAAAATAGATACCAATTTCAGAGATTGGGTTATTTTAATGTAGACAAAGATGCTACTACAGAGCGATTGGTATTTAACAAAACTGTTGGTTTGCGAGATACTTGGGCGAAAATTACTGGTACTGAGCGGAGTCGAAGTAAACTTAGGCAAAACAATAGCCAGAGTCAAAAACCACAAAATAGCCCTCCAAAAAGAAAGGCTATTGATGTGATAAAACAGCTTGGTAAAAAATATACCAACTTACCAGAAATCAAACAACAAAAGGTACGCACAGAAATCTTAGAATTGGCCAAAGAAGTGTCTTATGAAGAATTGGAACCTTTGTTTAATACCGCAGTTAAAAAGGCGGGTACTCGAATAGCGGTTACCTTAGTTTTAAGTGTGCTTTTGAAAAATGGATTTCAAAAAAATGATGTTATAAAGGCTTTCTTAAATAAAGCAAAACAAGATTCCAACAGGCTTTTGGTTTTGGAGGCGAGCAAAGTTTAAAAGGTGGTTAAAACGTTAAAAAAGATCTTTCAGTTAGATTTTTAATTATATTTAACTACTAACTATAAACTTTAAAAATCATGGAAATCAATTTTTTAGCAATTCTTGTTGCTGCTGTTTCTGCTCTAGTTGTTGGGTTTGTTTGGTATAACCCGAAAGTATTTGGTACCGCTTGGATGAAAGCAGCAGATATGACTGAGGAAAAGATGAAAGGTGCCAATATGGGTAAAATATTTGCAATGGCTTTTATTTTTGCCATTTTACTTGCAATGAGCATGTTTACTCTGGCAGTTCATCAAACTGGTGCTATGGGAATGGTTGGCGGAGATATTGAAGGCGCACTTCCCTCCTATGCTGCTTTTATGGCAGATTACGGTACCGCACATAGAACTTTTGGTCATGGTGCATTACATGGGTTTTTTGGAGCTTTGTTTATTGTGCTTCCTGTTTTAGGAACTAATGCTTTGTTTGAGCGTAAAGGCGCAAAATATATTCTTATAAATAGCGGCTATTGGATGGTAGTAATGGCTATTATGGGCGCTATTATTTGTGGATGGCACTAAATAATTTTGTAAAGTTTTAACATATTTAAAGACTGAAGAAGTGTATTTTTCAGTCTTTTCTTTTTGTATTGGTACAGTTTAAGGTTTATGAAAATGTAGATGAGGTTCCAGAGGAATGGGATACCTTAGTAATGCACGATGAGTTATTAAAAAAAGCATATCTAAAAGCTTTAGAAACGGCGCCTCCTGATAACATAAGTTTATTTTATTTAGGTGTTTTTAAAGATGAAGTACTTATTGGTGTTGCCCTAGTACAGCGCGTACAATTGTATCTAAAAGACATGTTTAGAGACACCAAAGTTTCTTGTTTAAAAACCTTTCTTCAAGAAGTGTTGTCTAAGGTTCTTAAAGGTAATATTCTGGTTGTTGGTAACCTTACTCACACGGGTCAACATGGTATGTATTTTGACTCTAAAAAAATCACTAAAACAGAATTTTATAACTATTTGTTTCAGGGTGTGGCTGAAATAGAAGCTCTGATAAAGAGAACTCAAGGAAAGACTATTAGACTACTAATGTTAAAGGACTTTTTTGAGGATGATGCGCTCCTTTTTGAGGATGCATTTCAAAAAGAAAATTTGCATCGCGCCATTGTACAACCAAATATGATAATGGATGTAAGAGAGGTTTGGGGGTGTAATGAAGATTATATCGCTTGTATGAAGAAAAAATACAGAGATAGATACAAAAGAGCTAAAAAGAAATTGAATAGTGTTGTTTGCAGGGAAATGACTTTGGAAGAGGTAGAAGCAAATGCCAAAGTACTTCATAATCTCTATCGTAATGTATCGGATAATGCAAGCTTCAATACTTTTATACTTCCAGAGCAACATTTTTATACATATAAACTGCTTCTAAAGGAAAATTTCAGAGTTTTTGGGTATTATTTAAAGGGTGAACTTATTGGTTTTTTTACTTTAATTTTAAACAACAACCAACTAGAGACTTACTTTTTGGGTTATGATAAGGAGCACCAACATCCAAACCAATTGTATTTAAATATGCTTTACGAAATGGCAAAGTTTGGAATTGACCATGATTTTAAAAAGATTGTTTATGCCAGAACCGCTATGGAAATAAAGAGTTCGGTTGGCGCAAAACCAAAACCAATGGTTATTTATCTGAAGCATACCAACGTTATTTTGAATATGCTTTTGAAGCAAATATTTCGTTTTATGAATCCTTCTAAAGATTGGAAGGAGCGCCATCCTTTTACTTAAAAAGGCTTTAAATAATTAAGTAATCTCATTTCATTTCGACTGAACGTAAAATTCTTCATCATGAAAAGAGTAACCTTCCTTTTTCTATTACTTCCGTTTTTAGGAATGAGTCAAAATATGAATAATGAAAAACTGCAAGATATTTATACTTCTGTAAGCGATTCTATAAATGGCGATTTAGGCAGATGGCAGTTTTTTATTAGAGAGATTCCTATGATGTGTATAACAGATACTAATCATAATAGAATGCGTATTATCTCTCCAATAGTAGATTCCAATAATTTAACTGATGAATTGATAAAAGCAGCATTAATAGCTAATTTTCACACGGCTTTGGACGTAAAATATGCGGTTTCTGATGGCGTGCTATGGTCAGTTTTTCTTCACCCACTGAAAGAGCTTTCAGAACACCAAGTAAAGGATGCCGTGAGTCAAGTATATTATGCCAATATTAATTTTGGCACTACATTTACTAGCACTTCATTGACGTTCCCAGGAAATTTGAACAACTACCAAGAGGATTATCCAGCAAGAGATGAAAAGCTTAAAAAAATGAATAAAATTTAGATTTTTTCCGTTGTAACCTCGTCGTCTGGTATATTAAGATTTGTTTTAAAGTTAGGTAAAACCATATCCATCATTTGAGAATTTTTCAATTGTTTCGCTTCTAGAAAGTACCAGATTTTAGCTTCTTGATTATAAATACCTAAAAGAAAACTTTTTGATTTGATACGCATATCATTCATTTTCATTTGATTATAGTTTTCAACGTAACAGCGGTACTCGCCATTTTCTTTAATTATATCAGAAACATCTATAACTTCTGCCTTTTCAAAAACAAAACCTTGTGTTTTCATGGTTTCAAAAGTAGTTTTAATCAATTGTATACCATTTTCTTTACCACCCATTACTTCGACTACTGAGGGGTAAGTGTGTTTTAGAACGGTTTCAAAATCCATCTTAAGTGTGGCTTCTGAAGTTATTTTTGCATCTCTAAGCGCCCATTCTTTTAGTTCTTCTGTAGATTGAGAAAAAGAAATGCTGCTAATAAAAATTAGCAGCATTGTTAATGTTGAAGTTATTTTATTCATCCTTGTTCTTTTTAGCATTTTTCATTGCCTCACCAATGGCATTACTTGCCGTAAAACTAGCCACCATGTCGTTTAGCATGTTGCTTCCTGCTTGTGGTGCGTTTGGTAGCAAAATCAGATTACTATTGGTTTCTTCACCAAGGGATTGTAGCGTATCATAATGTTGTGTAACAACAATTAATGCAGATGCTTCTTGACTATTGATGCCAACACGATTTAACACCTCTACAGACTCTTCTAAACCTCTTGCAATTTCGCGACGTTGGTCTGCAATACCTTGTCCTTGTAAACGCTTACTTTCAGCTTCAGCTTTTGCTTTTTCAACTATTAAAATACGTTGTGCATCACCTTCAAACTGTGCCGCAATTTTTTCACGTTCTGAAGCATTAATACGGTTCATGGCAGCTTTTACTTGCGAATCAGGGTCAATGTCTGTTACCAATGTTTTAATAATATCATAACCGTATTCGCTCATGTATTCTTGCAATTCACGCTTTACAGCAATGGCGATATCATCTTTCTTCACAAACACATCATCTAGTTTCATTTTAGGGACTTCAGCACGCACCACATCAAAAACGAAAGACGTGATTTGATCATGAGGATATTCTAATTTATAAAATGCGTCGTACACCTTATCACGAATCACTAAATATTGAACCGATACTTTAATCTTTACAAATACATCATCCAAAGTTTTGGTTTCAATTAGAACATCTAATTGTTGAATTTTTAAACTTAATCGTCCCGCTATGCGATCTACTAACGGAATTTTCATTTGTAATCCCGACTGGCGAATACTTTGGTACCGGCCAAAACGCTCAATTACGGCCGCAGTTTGCTGTTTTACGATAAAAAAGGATGAGATTAGAATAATTAACCCCAAAACAATAAATGGGATGTAAATGAAATTCATCATATTCTTGATTTTTAATGGTTAGAAAATACAGGTATACTAATTTAAGCTATATTTGGGCAAGAAACCCCGAAATACTATGAAAATTAACAGACCTTTATTATTAGTAGCTTTCCTACTATGTTTTGTTACACTTAGCAACGCACAAAAAGGTAATTACCGCATTACCAATGGGTTTTCCGTATTTGGCGGTATTACAAAATTTAATATTGCTACAGACAATTTTATCACTTCTGAAGGCAATGGGTTCTTAGGTGGGGCCTCGGCAACTGTAGATATTCCTTTACGTTGGTATAATGTTAGTTTTGGTATGCAATTATCTGAAAATAACATTGATATTTTAGGAAGACCAACACAAAATAGTACAGAAGAGCAATTTATAAATTATAAGTTGTTTGCTGCGCAAGTAGCAATGCTCCTTCAAATAAAAGTAATACCAAATTATTTTACTATTGATTTGGGACCAATGCTACAATACAACGGAGAGTTGGAGTTAAAAGATAAAGCTCAAGAAGCATTTTATATTAATAACTATGATAATTTGACGGCCGAGGCTATTACTCAGATTTCTCAATTTAATTTCAACGGTGCAATTGGTGCTTCCTTAGGCATTAAAAATTTTAAACTTAAGGCACAGTACATCTATGGCTTTACAAATATTTTGAATAAGTTAGAAAATCAAAATTTGGACACTTCTGGTGGAAACGCTCGTTTTAAAGGAAACCAGAGTATTTTGTTTTTAGGGGCTTCTATTTCGTTTTGATTTATTTATACTTCGAAGATTAGAGCTAGGAATATGACTAGTAAAATTATTCCAATTAATATATTATGGAATTGGTTTAGTTCTTTTTTGGAATTAAAATAATGACTTAATAGGGATGGGAGACCTTTATATGCGGAGTAGAAAAAGAATAAACTAACTGGTAGAGCTAATAGGATTACGTTCATCATTTATTGATGATTTTGAATTTCGGCAATTACTAAATCCAGTTCCTTTACCCTTTTAATTGTAGTTTGAACATCATCCGAATGTACAGTATCTTTTCGAATGTAGCCCACATAATCCAACCAGCCTTTAGATCGTATTTTACGTCTTTTAGATGAAAGTATAAACAGAGAATCACTTTTTAGTTTTTCTATTTCTGAAACGGGACTTCCAATAGAAATATTTGGATAGATATCGGCCAATATTTTTTTAGCCATATAGAAATGACCAACTTCATTTGGATGAACCGCATCTGTAATAAATGTGCTATCTGGTTTTAAGGTTTTTAATGCAATAAGTTGTTTGGTTAAATAGCCGTTAAGATCAATAACTTTATTGGCATAAAGGGAGTTTAACCACGCGGTATAGTCCATAAGTACGCCGCCATAGTTATAATATGGATGTTGATAAGATTGCGGTTCGTTTTCGAGAGCAATTCTTTCTTTAATAGGGTCAGGGTCAAAAGGGGTTGGTGTTAAAAGTATAAGTTCCGCACCAGTAGCTTCTACCTTCCTAATAAGCTTTAAAATACCTTTTTGATAGTTGTCAAATCGTGTGCTGTCCTTTTTAGAAAAGATACCATCATTCATACCGTAACAGGCCAATACTAAGTCTGGTTTTGTAAGCTCAAGCGCTTTATCAAGTCTAGAGTGCACGCAAGGTCTAGAAAAAGGATGATTAGCTTCAGAATCGCCCGAAACAGTTTCGCTGGAGAGGCCTATGCTGATGATGTTTAATGTTTTCTTTGGGTAGTTTTTCCGTAGATAATACTCCAAAAAATCGACATATTTACCGTTTTGGGTAATGCTATTTCCTAATATTAATACCTTCTTATTGTGAAGTGGAAGCTTGGGCTTTTCATTTTCGGTTTTACATGAAAACAGTATTGTTAATACTGTGGTTAAAAGAAGATATTTAAGGCATTTCATATGTTAATTAATTAAAAGACATTACTATTGCAATATACATTAAAGCCATGAACTTTAAATTTCGAAAAGCAACGCTTCAAGATGAAGATACGCTTAACGATTTGATTCAAAAATCAGCAAGGGCAATTAATATATCCTTTTATGCTGATAGAGAAGTAGAGGCAGCTTTAGGTTCTGCTTGGGTGGTAGATAAACAATTGATTTTAGACAACACTTACTGGATTGTTGAGAATTCTAAAGGTTTAGTAATAGGGTGTGGCGGTTGGAGCAAACGCAAATTACTTTTTGGCAAAAGTGATACAGTACACATCTCTGGAACAGAATTAAACCCTGAAAAAGATGCTGCTCGAATAAGAGCGTTTTTTGTACATCCGGACTACAAAAGACAGGGTATTGGAAGTATGCTTTTGGAAAAGAGTGAAGCTGAAGCTAAGACCTCAGGGTTTGCGTCAATAGAGTTAGTAGCTACACTAAGTGGAGAAAAGCTATATGCTTCAAAAGGTTATTGTGTTAAGAAACGTTATGAGGTTGAGGTGGCCAACGGGATTTCTAATAAGGTTATCTCTATGTTCAAAGAGTTATAATATTGAAATAACTTTGTTTGTTCTGTTTAAAGTTTCCCCCTTCCCAATCATATACATAATATCAAACACATCAGGTCCTTGTAACGCGCCAACCAGAGCTAAACGCAGTGGCATCATAACCTTTCCAAAACCAATCTCGTTCGATGTAATCCAGCCTTTTATTTCTGTTTGAAGAGTTTCAACTGAGAAATCTTCAACACCCTCAATAATGGAAGCAACTTGCTCTAAAATGGCTTTTGTACCTTCTTTAAATGCTTTTTTAGTAGCTTTCTCGTCATATTCAGTCGGTGCAGTAAAGAAGAAATGACTTAAATCCCAAAAGTCTGATACAAATGTTGCGCGCTCTTTGATTATAGTGACTACCATTTCAATATAGTTTACATCAATATGCGATAATTCAGGTTGAGAATTTTTGAAGCTTTCTGCTAAACTCAAATTATCTTGTTCCTGCATGTAATGATGATTAAACCACTTTGTTTTATCAGGATCAAAACGAGCACCTGATTTGTTAACCCGTTCTAAATCGAAATCACTAATAAGCTCATTTAAACTGAAAATTTCTTGTTCTGTACCAGGATTCCAACCCAAGAAAGCTAAGAAATTCACCATAGCTTCTGGAAAATACCCATCTTCTTTATATCCTCTTGAAACATCACCAGTTTTTGGGTCGGTCCATTCCAAAGGAAATACTGGGAACCCTAATTTATCTCCATCACGCTTGCTTAATTTACCTTTTCCAGTAGGTTTTAAAATCAATGGTAAATGGGCAAATTCTGGGGCTTCCCAACCAAATGCTTGGTATAACTGATAATGCAAAGCCAGAGAAGGTAACCATTCTTCACCACGAATTACATGAGAGATTTCCATTAAATGATCATCCACAATGTTAGCTAAATGGTATGTTGGCATGCCGTCACTTTTAAACAAGACTTTGTCATCTAAAATATTGGTGTCTATTTTAATATCACCACGGATAATATCTTTCAAATACAATGTTTCATCTTGTGGCGACTTAAAACGAATCACATAGTCTTCGCCAGCATCTAACTTCGCTTTAACTTCTGTTTCAGAAAGGGACAAGGAATTTTTCAGCTTCAATCGGTTATGCCAATTGTAAATAAAGGTTTTACCATTCGCTTCGTGGTCTTTTCTATGAGAATCCAGTTCTTCTGAAGTGTCAAAAGCATAGTAGGCACTACCAGAAGCAACTAATTCATCGGCGTATTTTTTGTAGATAGTTTTACGTTCGCTTTGTCTGTACGGACCATAGTTTCCTGGATTCACAGGGCTTTCATCGGCAGGCATACCACACCAATTTAGTGCGTCAATAATATATTGTTCTGCGCCCTCAACATATCTGTTTTGGTCGGTATCCTCAATGCGCAAAATAAAAGTACCATTGTGTTTTTTGGCAAAGAGATAATTAAACAATGCAGTGCGAACACCACCTATATGCAAAGGTCCTGTAGGACTTGGTGCAAAACGCACACGAACGTTTTTGGTCATGTTTATGATATGATTTTTAAGTAGAGCAAAGATATGGGAGTACGTTATAAAGACAAAGTTTGGTATAAAGAAGTTTACTGACTATATTATCATAGCTAAAAAGTATGCTTGAGGGTTCCAAAGATTTTTAGAGAAGGAGTGCCGCTCCCCTCCTTGGAGGGGTTAGGGGTGGGTTGCGCTAGGGATTGTAGAGGAAAGCCCACAGCCCGACGAAGGAGGTGCGAGGACTTGTAACGGAAAGCCCGACCCCTTGTGGGTAGCGCCCAAATAATGCATATTAGCATGCTTTTAACTACTGGTAGCAAATAAAATCGTAGTTTAGTGTTTTAAAGCCTTAAAATCATTGTGTTTATCCCCAAATCATGGATAATTTTAAGAACATACAGCAAAAATTAGAACGGTTTATAAAGCGATACCATACCAACGAATTGTTGAAAGGCGGTATTTTGTTTTTTGCCATTGGCTTGCTGTATTTTCTATTTACCCTTTTGATTGAGCATTTTTTATGGTTGAATATTACCTTGCGCACCATCTTGTTTTGGTTGTTTATTGCTGTGGAATTGGGCTTGTTGGTGAAGTTTGTTGCTATTCCTTTGGCAAAATTATTCAAGCTAAAAAAAGGGATTGATTACGAAAAGGCTGCAAAAATTATAGGTACACATTTTCCTGAAGTGGATGACAAGTTGCTCAATGTTATTCAACTTAAGGAGAGCAATCAGGAATCGGAATTATTATTGGCGAGCATAGAGCAGAAGTCCGTAGAGTTGAATCCTATCCCGTTTAAGTTAGCCGTTAATTTTAAACAAAACCTATCTTATTTAAAATATGCCCTTATTCCATTGATAATTGTTTTGTTGGTTTATGCAACTGGAAATTTCAATTGGTTTAGTGACAGCTACAAAAGGGTAGTGGATTATAAAACAGCTTACGAACCGCCAGCGCCTTTTCAGTTTTTTGTAGTGAATGATGAACTAAAAGCTATTGAAGGAAAGGATTTTAAATTATTGGTGAAAACTGCTGGTGAGGTGGCTCCCGAGAATGCCCAAATTACTTATAATGACGAAACATACTTTTTACAACAAACTGGTATTGGTGAATTTGAATATGTGTTTTCGCAATTGCAAAACCCTATAACATTTAGCTTGTCTGCTAATGAAGTACACTCTAAACCTTATGAATTAGATATTGTTGAGGTACCATCCCTTTTGAGTTTTAATATGGTTTTGGATTATCCTAACCATACTAAAAAAAGAAACGAAACCTTAAAAAGCACAGGAAATGCTGTAGTTCCTGAGGGGACAAAAATCACATGGCAGCTAAAGACAAAATCTACAGATGAGGTCTTCCTTTATGCGAATGATACTATTGGATTTAATTCGGATAAAGCGGGAATTTTTGAAGCTTCAAAAAACTTGTATAGAAATTATGATTATACGTTGAGCACAAGCAATAAAAATCTAAAGGATTACGAGAATTTATCATTTTCAATCGATGTGATAAAGGATGAATACCCCGAGATGAATGTTCAGATGAAAGTAGATAGTTTGGATTTGCAGTCACTGTATTTCTATGGACAAGTAAGTGACGATTATGGGTTGAGCAAATTACAATTAGTGTATTATCCGTCTGATAATGAATCTAATAAGCAAATTAAAGCGATACCGATTACGTCTTCAAACGTTCAGGATTTTATTTCAGCTTTTCCTGATAATTTAGAAATACAAGCGGGAATTCCGTATCAACTATACTTTCAAGTATTTGATAATGATAGGGTTAACCGTTCTAAAAACAAAAAGAGCTCGGTGTTTAGTTATCGTAAGCGCACCTTAGAGGAAGAAAAAGAAAAGCAATTGCAAGAACAAGGAGAAACGATTAAAGACCTGAACAAATCGCTCAAAAAGTTTGAAGAACAAGAAAAGCGTTTGGACGAGCTTACTAAAACTGGAAAGGAAAGAACACAATTAAACTTTAACGACAAAAAGAAGTTAGCATCATTTTTTAAACGTCAGAAACAGCAAGATGAAATGATGAAAAACTTTAATAAGAAGTTAAAAGATAATCTGGAGGAATTTCAAAAGGATGAGCAGAAAGATGATCCGTTTAAGGAAGATTTAAAAAAGCGTTTAGACGAAAATGAAGAACAACTTAAGAAAAACGAAAAGCTTTTAGAAGAATTGGAAAAACTTCAGGAGAAAATCAATAACGAAGAGTTGATTAAGAAGTTAGAGGAAGTTGCGAAGCAAAATAAAAACAAGAAGCGAAGTTTAGAACAGTTGTTGGAGTTGACGAAACGTTTTTATGTTGAGAAGAAATTGGAGAAACTTGCCGATGATTTAAACCAATTAGCAAAAGAGCAAGATGAATTATCTAAAGCTTCAGAGGAAGAAAATACCAAAGAAAAGCAGGATGCTGTAAATAAGAAGTTTCAAGACTATAAAAAGCAAATGGAGGAACTTCAAAAGGAAAGTAAAGCCCTAAAAAAACCAATTGACATTCCGCGTGATAAGTTGGACGAAAAGGAAGTTGAAAACGAGCAACAAAATGCTTCGGAAGAATTAGAGAAAAAAGAAAATCAAGAGTCTCAAGAGAATTCCCAAGAGGGTAATCTGCTACAGGAAGAGAATCAAGATAGCCAGCAACAGCAACAAAGTCTTCAAAATGCGCAACAGAGTCAGAAGAAAGCGGCTCAAAAGATGAAACAGATGAGCCAGAGCATGCAAAGTTCTATGCAATCGATGAGCGGTGAGCAAATGCAAGAAGATATTGAAATGCTACGTCAGATTTTGGATAATCTGGTATTGTTTTCATTCGATGAAGAGGCGCTGATGGATCAATTCAAATCCATTGATGTTAACCATAACAAATACGCTAGCTATTTAAAGAAACAGAGCTACTTGAAGGAGCACTTTGAGCATATTGATGATAGTTTGTTCGCCTTATCGTTGCGACAACCAAAAATGTCTGAAGATATCAATAAGGAAATTTCTGAAGTATATTTTAATATAGATAAGGCTTTGGAACGACTTGCAGAAAGTCAATTATATCAGGGTGTATCTAGCCAACAATTTGCCGTTACTGCTACCAATAATTTGGCGGATATGCTTAGCGACATTTTAGATAATATGCAAGAGAATATGAGCATGTCTATGGGTAAGGGCGGTCAAGGTGATATGCAACTGCCTGATATTATTATGAGTCAGGAGCAGCTCAACCAAATGATGCAACAAGGCATGAAGAAAGGTGAGCAAGGTCAGCCTAAGGAAGGTGAAGGGCAACAACAAAAAGGTAAAGGCGAGAAAGAAGGTGAAGATGGTAAAGAAGGGAACAAAGGAGAAAAGGGGAAGCAACAAGGTGGTAAAGAAGGAGAGGATGGACAGCAAACAGGAGGGGAAGGAGAAGGTTCTGATTTCGATGAAGAAGGCTTGCTCTACGAGATTTATCAACGACAACAGCAATTACGAGAAGCTTTAGATAAGCGTTTGGAAAAAGAAGGTAAGGGCGGTATAGGCGATAGATTATCTAAACAAATGGAAGATATAGAATTGGATTTATTGAATAAAGGTTTTACGAATGAGACACTTCAAAAAATGACCAATTTAAAGTATCAATTGCTAAAATTAGAAAATGCAACATTTCAACAAGGTGAGGATAATAAACGTGAATCTGAAACTAATAGAAAGCAATTTGATAATAATGCCGATACGCAAATACCTACGGCAAAACAATATTTTCAAACTACAGAAATATTAAACCGACAAGCTTTACCTTTGCAGCAAGTTTACAAGAAGAAAGTGCAGCAATATTTTAAGCAAACAAATGATTAACTTCAATTACGAAACTGATTTTAAATTATCTTCAGAAGAGCGTATTTCAAAATGGATCGAGAACACGATTACTGATGAAGCGCATAAATTGGAAGAGATTAATTATGTGTTTTGTGATGATGAATATTTGCACAAATTGAACCTGGAGTTTTTAAATCACGATACTCTAACTGACATTATAAGTTTCGACTATTCTATAGGAAAAATAATACAAGGTGACATTTTTATTTCTATAGATCGGGTGAAAGATAATGCTAAAGATTTTGAGGTTTCGTTTGAGGAGGAATTGTATAGAGTAATTATTCATGGTGTCTTACATTATTGTGGGTACAAGGATAAGTTTGAAGATGATGCAGTTGAAATGCGGGACAAGGAAAACTACTACCTCTCAAAGCTAGTTCTCAATTAAAGATTTCAACGTATATTTGCACACTTAATTTCAGTGATGTTCCACGTGGAACACATGTATTGAAAAAGGAAAATTATGTTTAACGAACTTTATGATGTTATAGTTGTTGGTGCTGGTCATGCTGGTAGCGAAGCTGCTGCTGCTGCTGCCAATATGGGAAGCAAAACATTATTGGTTACCATGAACTTACAGAACATTGCACAAATGTCTTGTAATCCTGCTATGGGCGGAATTGCAAAAGGGCAAATTGTTCGTGAGATTGATGCGTTAGGTGGTTATAGTGGAATTGTTTCTGATACATCAGCCATTCAGTTTAAGATGCTGAATAAATCAAAAGGACCTGCTATGTGGAGCCCAAGGGTGCAGAGTGATCGCATGCGTTTTGCTGAAGACTGGAGGTTGTTTTTGGAGCGAACACCGAATCTTGATTTCTATCAGGAAATGGTATCTGGTTTATTGATTGAGAACGATAGGGTTGTAGGTGTTAAAACATCTTTAGGTGTTGAAATAAAATCCAAAACGGTTGTCCTTACAAATGGTACTTTTCTAAATGGATTAATTCATATAGGTGATAAAAACTTTGGTGGAGGAAGAGCAGGTGAAAAAGCTGCTACGGGCATTACTGAGCAATTAGTGGATTTAGGTTTTGATTCCGGCAGAATGAAAACAGGAACACCTCCAAGAGTAGATGGACGTTCTCTAGACTATTCTAAAATGATAGAGCAACCTGGTGATGATAACCCAGAAAAGTTTTCTTATTTGGATGTGACTAAGCCTTTAGAAAAGCAAAGAGCATGTCATATGTCTTACACGAGCCCAGAGGTGCATGATTTGCTACGCGAAGGGTTTGATAGATCGCCAATGTTTAATGGTAGAATTAAGAGTTTGGGGCCTCGTTATTGTCCTTCTATTGAGGATAAGATTAATCGTTTTGCAGACAAGGATAGGCATCAATTATTTGTTGAACCCGAAGGGTGGAATACCGTTGAAGTGTATGTAAATGGTTTCTCTACATCATTGCCAGAAGACGTTCAATTTAAAGCATTGCGATCTGTAGCAGGGTTTGAGAAGGTAAAGTTTTTTAGACCTGGTTATGCTATTGAATATGACTATTTCCCGCCTACACAATTAAAACATACATTAGAGACTAAACTTGTTAGTGGGTTATATTTTGCAGGACAAATTAACGGGACCACAGGATATGAAGAAGCTGCGTCTCAAGGTTTAATGGCAGGCATCAACGCAAGTTTAAAAGTTCAGGAAAAGGATAGTTTTACACTTAAAAGAGATGAAGCTTATATCGGTGTTTTAATTGATGATTTGATTACAAAAGGGACAGAAGAGCCTTATCGTATGTTTACATCTAGGGCGGAATATAGAACATTATTGCGTCAAGATAATGCTGATTTAAGACTAACACCGAAAGGTTATGAGTTAGGTTTAGCTTCTGAAAAGCGCCTTAAACGTATGGAAGAAAAGCACGAATCTGCAAAGAATTTTGTGTCCTTTTTTGAGAACCAAAGTGTAAAACCAGAAGAAATAAATCCTGTTTTGGAAAGTAAAAATTCTGCTCCAGTAAAACAGTCTGGAAAGTTATTTAAGATTTTCGCAAGACCCAATATTGAGATGGAAGACGTTAGAAAAGTAGCCAGCGTTGAAGCTTATATTGAAGATAATAATTTGGATAGGGAAGTGATTGAACAAACCGAAATCCAAGTGAAATATTCTGGATACATTGCTAAGGAAAAGAATAACGCCGATAAATTGAATAGATTGGAGTACGTTAAGATTCCTGAAAATTTCGATTACTCTCAAATTAAATCTATGAGTTTTGAAGCTCGCGAAAAGTTGAAAAAGATACAGCCAACAACAGTCTCTCAGGCATCAAGAATTAGCGGTGTGTCGCCGAATGATATTTCTGTTTTATTGGTTTACATGGGGCGATAATTCAAACAAAACTATAAATGTTCCACGTGGAACGTTTGAAAAACAATTCTTTTTTAAAGCCTATTAATTGTGAAAAGACTACCGGTTCATATTTTAATTTTACTTGTTTTTATTGCTATAGCTTGTAAAAAAAGTTTGGACAAAGTAAGTCTTGCTAAGCAGTACTACGACGTTTTAAATACCGCAAATTATGATAAGGCTAAAGAGTTAATCGCAGATAGTTTACTAACAACTGAAGGTGAATACAGAAAGATATTTTCTCAAAAAGATTACATAAATCTTCTTAAGTGGGATGCGGTTTTTAAACCAGATTATGAAATTGTAAACATTAAAGAAGAAAATGATGTGGTAAAAACTATAGTTATTCAAACTAATGAAAGAATACTATTTCTACATGAATCTCCTATAGTGTTTAATCAAATTATTAGGTTCGAAAATGATAAAATTTCTTCGGTTGAAACACCTTCTTATGTTAACTTCAATGATTCAATTTTTAGTAGTAGTAGGGAAAAATTATTGAAATGGATTAAACAAAACCATCCTGAAATGAAGTCATTTATTTATGATCAAACTGAAGAAGGAGGACGGAGTTATTTAAATGCAATCAACTTATATAAGGATGCAAATTAAAGTAAAAGATCATTCAGTTTCAGGAGAAGAATTTGAATTAATTGTAAATTCAGAATATGGTTTTCTGGAAACTACACCACAACCATCTCTAGAAAAATTACCTTCATATTACGAGAGTGAAGATTATATTTCTCATACAGATTCGAAGCGAAATTTGTTTGAAAAGATATACCATTTAGTTCGTGTAATTTCACTTAAGAAAAAGTTGAAGTTGATAAATTCATTCAATACTAAAAACAAGAATCTTCTTGATGTTGGATGTGGTACAGGTGATTTTTTGCAAATAGCGAAATCTAATAATTGGGAAGTTTCTGGAATTGAACCCAACGAGCAGGCTAGGATTATTGCTAATTCAAAAACGGATAATTCAGTTTTTGAAATTGAGCAACTTTTGCAATTTGATAAAGCGAGCTTTGATGTTATTACGCTTTGGCATGTGCTGGAACATTTACCAAATTTAGAAGATTATATTTCTGTATTCCAAAAACTATTAAAACCTGAAGGGAGATTAATAATTGCCGTACCTAATTATAAAAGTTACGATGCACAATATTATAAATCCTTTTGGGCTGCTTATGATGTACCTAGACATCTTTGGCACTTTAACAGAAAATCTATTTCAAACTTGATAGAGGCCTTTAATTTTAAAGTAGAAAAAATAAAACCAATGTGGTTTGATGCGTTTTATGTGAGCATGCTTTCCGAAAAATATAAATCAGGAAAAATGAATCCAATTAAAGGATTTTGGATTGGACTGCTTTCGAACATGAAAGCGCTTAGCTCAAAAGAAGCTTCATCTTTGATCTATATCATAAAAAAGGACTAAAACTTAATATTATGGTTTCTGTTTTTAGTTTTAACGCTTCAATATCTAAATACCAGTCTTGAATTTTAAAGTGTCTTAAATCGCTTTATTTGGATTTGGTTTTGATAGAGAATGATTATTCAAAACAAAAATGTATATAATTTTTTCTTATAAGTTAAAATCAAACCAATTTCGGTTTTTAGTTTCTACTACTTTATTACATTTGTGCGATTTCAAAAATCATTCAAACTAAGACTTATGAAAAATACATTTTACGTTTTGATGTTGCTTTTAATTGTAGCATCATGTCAAAAACCAAATAAGATAGGTTACGTTAATAATGGAGACATTGTTAAGGATTACCAAGAGGCGAAAGATTTAGATGCAAAGTATAAAGCTAAAGAAGATGCATTTAAGAAAAAGACAGACAGTATTAGTCAAGCATTTCAATTAGAAGCACAAAAAGAACAACTGGAAGCTCAAAAACTAGCACAACGTGGTAAAAGAAAGCAGGCAGAGGATATAATGGTAGCTTTACAACAAAAACAAGGCGTTTTACAGCAAACCGTGCAATTTGAGCAGCAACAACTTACCCAAGCAGCACAAACTGAAAGCGATTCTTTAATTATTAAAATTAAAGACTTTATTAAAGATTACGGGAAAAAGAACGGTTATACTTTTATTTTAGGAACTAGCGATGGGGCTTCTTCTGTAATATATGGAGAGGACCAAACGAATTTGACACAAACGATTTTGGATGCTCTTAATGCTGATTATAAAAAAGAGTAGATAAATAATAAAAACAAACAAAAAACCCTGATAATATATTGATTATCAGGGTTTTTTGATTTACAAATCTAATTTTATTCATTCCAATTTTTAACAAGATCTATAAATTCTTGTCTAAATCCATGTGGATCGAAAGTTGTAGATCCACTTGCTAAGTCAATAACCATTTGTTTGGAAACATTGCCTTTATATTCTGAATCTTTTATGAGCAAACCAAAGCCGGTTACTGCGGTGGCAAAATTCATGTTTTCAGAAGGCGAACCGTTGTAGGTTTTGATTTCATGAGTTAAAGGAATACTTACTTCTGTATTAGGTTTTTTATATCTAAAGTCGAAAGTAGCGTAAAGCACATCAGTGCTAGCTTCCTTTAAAACCACTTCATAGAGGGCGGTTATTGTTTGTGAAGACCCTATTTCCCCAGCATCTTCAGTATCGTCTTCAAAATCCTCATTTTCTAAGGCTCTATTTTCGTAACCAATTAACCTATAAGATGAGACTTTGTTTTCATTAAATGTGATTTGAATTTTTGAGTCTTTCGCTACTGTGTATAACTTTCCAAGCTCATAAGTAAAAACTTTTTGAATCTGTTTCGCATTATCTATATACTCATAATTACCATTGCCTTTATTAGCAATTTGTTCCATGCCATAATCGTTTAGGTTGCCACCGCCAACACCAAGTACGGTTAAATAAACACCGGTTTCTCTTTTTTCTTCAATAAGTTTTACTAAATCTTCCGTTGAAGAAGGCCCGACATTAAAATCTCCATCAGAACCCAATATTACTCTGTTATTTCCTTTTGGAATAAAGTTTTCTTCGGCTATTTTATAAGCAGTAATAATACCTTCGGCTCCAGCGGTTGAACCACCTGCACCTAGCTTATCAATGGCATCTTTAATCTTTGCTTTTTCACTTCCAAGAGTTGAAGGCAATAAAACGCCAGCGCTTCCCGCATACGTTACAATAGCTATCTTATCATCATCTCTAAGATTATCGGTTAAGGTTTTAAATCCGGATTTTAAAACACCCAACTTATCTGGAGAACTCATTGAGCCTGAAACATCAATTAAGAATACGTAATTTGAATTTAGAAGTTCATTTTCAGGAATGGTTTTTCCCTTCATACCTATACGCATCAAATGATGATCTGTATTCCATGGGCACACAGCAACCTCAGAATTTAAACTTACATTATTACCATTTTGCGGTTCTGGATAATCAAAAGTAAAGTAGTTAATATATTCTTCTACTCTTACTGAAGCTACAGGAGGTGTTTGACCTAAATTGAGGAAACGCCGCATATTGGCATAAGAGCCACCATCGGCATCCACTGAAAATGTAGACACTGGTGCTTCACTAGTTTCAATAAATGGATTTTCACCATGGTCTTTATACTTCTCTTGAACAACAGGATCAAGATCATTAAAACCAAGATTCTCAGAAGTTACAAAATTTGATGTGTCGTTTGCGGTACAACCTGTAATTAGAAATAGACTACATAAGATGTAAAAAGTGCGGATTAGATTTTTCATAGCGTGGATGTTTTAAAGTTTATTGATTGTTAATTGCAATATGCTTTTTAGATGTGAACTGTACGAAATGGTTGCGTGATTTGATGTAGGAATTCTACTTACAAATGATATTTATTTCAAATAATTAACTCAAAATGCAACCCTTCAATTTTTGATCTGTCAATAGAAGTACAATCAATCATAAATCGCTGAATACATTTCAGCAACAAACGAACAGATCAAATGAAAATTATGCTTTTAGGGCTGTGTCTATTTTTAGGCATTGCCTCAACCGCACAAAACACGTATAGTGTTCGCGGTACAATTAAAGATGCTAAAAATGGTGAAACACTATTGGGTGCTACCGTATTTTTAAAAGGCACCACCAACGGCGCAGGTACTAATCCGTACGGCTTTTATTCCTTAACCGCTCCTGAAGGTAATTACACTTTGATAGTGTCTTACATGGGATATGAGGAGATATCCAAAGAAATCACTTTAAATCAAGATCAGGTTATTGATTTTGAACTTACAGAAGCTACAAATCAACTAGATGAAGTTGTGGTTACAGCTGAAGAGTCAGAGCGGATTAGTATTAAGAAACCTCAAATGAGTGTTTCAAAATTAAACGCTTCAACCATCAAACAAATACCAGCAGTTTTGGGTGAAGTAGATGTGATTAAATCTATTCAATTATTACCCGGAGTTACCAACTCTGGTGAAGGGACAGGTGGTTTTAATGTAAGAGGTGGTGCAGTTGACCAGAATTTGGTATTACTAGATGAAGCCATTATATACAACACTTCACACTTCTTTGGGTTTTTCTCTGTGTTTAACAATGACGCCATTAAGAATGTAAAACTCTATAAAGGCGATATTCCTGCAAAGTTTGGTGGACGCATATCTTCTGTTTTAGATGTACATGAAAAAGACGGAAACAGCAAGGAATTTGAACTCAATGGTGGTATCGGTTTAATTTCAAGTAGATTGACTGCGGAAGCGCCTTTATTTGGAGATAAAGGGTCTTTTTTGGTCGCGGGTCGTTCCTCATATGCGCACTTATTGATGAAGGCAATCCCAGAAGTAAAAGATGATAAAATCTCTTTTTATGACCTTAATTTGAAAACGAATTACAGTATAAATAAAAACAACCGCTTGTTCTTATCGGGATATTTTGGGCGGGATGATTTTGATTTATCTGGCGTGGTGAAAAACAACTACGGTAATGCCTCGGGAAATTTAAGATGGAATCATGTGTTTAACGACAAACTGTTTTCAAATTTATCTTTAATCTATAGCAAATATGACTATCGTATTATCCTTGATTTTATAGAGTTAGATTGGATTGCCAACATTAAAAACTACAACCTAAAATACGACTTTGGATATTATCTAAACGATAAACTAAAAATAGATTTTGGTGCCAGTACCATACTTCACAATTTAAATCCAGGCGAAGTAAAACCAACCACAGATGATTCTGCTGTTAATTACTTAAAATTAGAACAGAAGCGCGCTTTAGAGAGTGGTATTTATGCTAGTGCGGAGCATCAAATTTCAGATAGACTCACATTGAATTATGGTTTAAGATATAGCAGATTTAACAGACTTGGTGGACAAAATATCATGAATTATGTGAACAATATGCCAGTAAACTATAATGAGGAATTAGGCATTTATGAAGATGGAGAAGAAACTGGAGAAACCTTTTTTAAGAAAAGTGAAAGTATTGAAACCTTTGATAATTTTGAACCGCGTTTTGGAATGTCTTATCAGTTGAACGGGTCGTCTTCTGTTAAAGCGAGTTATACAAGGTCGGTACAATACATGCACTTATTGTCCAATACCATGGCCGTTACTCCCGTAGATGTTTGGACGCCTAGTGGAAAATATATCCAGCCACAAAAATCAAATCAATATGCTGTAGGGTATTATAAAAATTTGAAGGATAACATATTTTCTTTAGAAGTTGAGGCCTACTACAAAACAGTGGATAACAGAATTGACTATGTTGATGGTTCTGACTTGATAGGCAATAACACCATTGAAACTGAAATTTTAAATGGTGAAGCCAGAGCTTACGGATTGGAGTTTCTTTTTAGAAAAAACAAAGGACGTTTTACGGGTTGGTTGGCCTATACATTATCGAAGTCTGAACAAAGAACTCCCGGAGGAATTGCAGGCGGATTGGGCATTAACGATGGCGAATGGTACAACACCCCTTACGACAGAACACATGATGTATCCATAACTGGAGCATATAAATTAAATGATAGATGGAAATTTAGCGCAAATGCCGTGTAT
This sequence comes from Jejuia sp. UBA6058, assembly GCA_002428965.1. Classification (GTDB taxonomy): domain Bacteria; phylum Bacteroidota; class Bacteroidia; order Flavobacteriales; family Flavobacteriaceae; genus Jejuia. The sequence continues at coordinate 622,671 of DIYI01000012.1, forward strand.
CAAACAGGTAGACCAGTGACGTACCCAGACGGACAATATACCTACGAAGGTTTATCCATTGCTAGTTTTTCAGACAGAAACGCCAGTAGGTTACCAGCATATCATAGGTTAGATTTATCTGCAACCTATACGACTAAAAAGAATGCCAATAGAAAATTAAAAGGCGAGTGGGTATTCGGGATTTACAATGCCTACAATCGTAGAAATGCGCAGTCAATTGGTTTTGGTCAAAACGAAGACACGGGCATTAACGAAGCTACAAGAATTGCCATTTTCGGAATTATACCATCAATCACCTATAACTTTAAATTTTAGTCCATAATGGACATTAAAACATATACACTATGAAACCTTTAATAAAACCATTTTTAATCTTGCTTTTTCTTGGATTAACATCATGCGAGGACGTAATTGATGTAGACGTACCAACATCGGCACCAAGACTAGTAATTGAAGCGTCTTTAGATTGGGAAAAAGGTACAACAGGCAACAATCAAGTTGTGAAATTGAGCACCTCAACTCCCTATTTTGAAAATTCAACAAATTCTGTGGTTACAGGTGCTTCGGTTAAAGTAACCAACAATAACAGTAATGCAGAATATACGTTTACAGATCAAAATGATGGTACATATACCATTTCAGATTTTGTTCCTGTAATAAACGACAGCTATACTTTAGAAGTGGCATATAATGGCGAGATGTATCGCGCCACAGAAACCCTAAAATCGGTATCACCAATTAAACGTGTAGAACAGTCTATTGAAGGCGGGTTTGATGACGAAGTTTTGGATGTCTCTATCTTTTGGGATGATCCTGCAGATGAAGAGAATTTCTATTTAATACGATTTATTGAACAAGGAGATTTGGTGCCAGAGTTTGAGGATTATCCTGATGAGTTTGTAAATGGAAATGAATTAGATACGTTTTTTGAAAAGGATAGAGAAGATGATGATGACCAAGCAGAGTTTAATCCAGGTGATACCGTTGAATTTATCTTATATGGAATTTCTGAACAGTATGATAATTATATCAGTTTACTCATAGAGCAATATGATGCAGATGGTGATCCGTTTAGCACTATTCCAGCAGAATTAAAAGGAAATTGTATCAATATTACAACACCAGAAAATTATGCGTTTGGATATTTCAGATTATCGGAATTTGATGCGGTTACCTATACATTTCAATAACAATCAAAAAACAAAGTATCATGAAAACACATTATTTATTTTATCTACTTTTTGCCTTTGGCATGAGTTTGACCTCATGTTCCGTAGACAGCATAAAGGCGTCAGACACTATCGTTTCAGAAGAACGTGTCGTTTCAGGTTTCAATGAAGTTGATGTATCCAGTGATATGGAGGTTATCATCAAACAAGGCGCAGAACAATCTGTAAGAGTAACTACAAGTGATAATATCATTAAAAATGTAACCACCAGAGTGAGTAATGGTAGGTTAACCGCGAGATTATCTGGAAACATTAGACGCTTAAATGAGCTAAAAATTGAAATTACTATTCCGACGATATCAAGATTACAGCTATCAGCAGACAGTTTTGGAAGTTGTACAGGATTTGAAAACTTGGATACGTTTAGATTGAACGTTTCAAGTGATGCCTTTATCATGTTATCAGGTTCAGCAAATAGCATGAATATTGATGCTAGTAGTGATGGTAAAATTGAAGCTTTTGATTTTACTACCAATACGTGTAATGTCAATTGTTCTTCAGATGCTTCGGTTTCTATAACCTGTTTGCAAGAGTTAACAGGTTCTATTAGTAGCGATGCGGTGGTGTTTTACAAAGGAAATCCAACAGTGAATGTATCGACAAGTAGTGACGGCGCGGTGATAAATTCGAATTAAAATTTTATAGTGAATTTGGCTTTGGCAAAGTAACAGGGGTGTTTGCTTTAAGTCTATAGGTTAGCAGATTTACCCGCGTTAGGGATTGCAGCGGCATCCTTTTTACGAAGCATTTAAAGGTCAAAGATTTTCATGGTTTTTAGAAATTGGCCATTAAGTGATGAGATCCTTAAACAAGTTCAGGACGCTTCGCAAAAAGATATAGCGGAAAGCCCGACCCCTTGCGGGTAACGCCCAAAAAAAATCTTAATTTGGTGCAACCTTTAAAATTTTCTATTGTCTTTAAAAATAGAACACTGAATACGGAACCGATTTTTACAACCAAAACACGTTGACAAACCAGGTAGTTTATACGCATAAGGACCTTGTTGAGAAGAGCAAATTAGGCGATCGAAAAACGCAATACAAATTGTATTCGCTTTACGTAAACGCTATGTTTAATGTGTGCGTGAGAATGGTGAAATCTAAAGAAGATGCCGAAGATATTTTACAAGAAAGTTTTGTAGATGCGTTTAAAAACCTAAACAGTTTTAGATACGAAAGCACGTTTGGTTCTTGGCTAAAACGTATTGTGATTAACAAAAGCATCAATCACCTAAAGTTAAAGCGTGTGCCTTTGGTTGCTATGCACGATTACGAAAATTGGGATCCGGAGCAAGAAGAGGAAGACTCTGTAAATGAAGAACACTTGGATGTTGGGGCTATAAAGGCCGGCATAAAGCAGCTCCCCGAGGGCTATCAGACCATTATCAATTTATACTTAATTGAAGGATACGACCACGTTGAGATTGGAGAAATTTTAAGCATAAGCACCTCCACCTCGAAATCTCAATATCACAGAGCGAAAAAGAAATTAATAGCATTAATGAACTAAATGGATAAACTTAAATCATACACCAGTAAGCACAAAGGAGAGTTTGACGATTTTGATTTAGATGAGGTTGACAAACTAAGACTTTGGGGAGACATTGTTACCGAACTGCCTGAAGCACCCGTAAAAGTAATTCCATTATGGAAAAGAACAGGGTTTAGAGTAGCCGCAAGTATTGTGCTGTTAATTGGTTGCACCTTCTTTTTCTTGCTATTTGGTGGGCAAGATGTGGAGCAGCAAATTGTAAATCAGGAACTCTACGACATTGATAACCACTATCAACTTTTGGTGAATAACCAAGTTGAATTAATTAAGAATAATTTGAATTTATCTAAAGAAGATCAAGACGATTTTTTATCGCTTATTGATGATTTAGATGAAGAATATTTGAAACTAAAAGACGAGCTAAAATTAGGCATCAACAACGAAAGAATTATTGAAGCCATAATTAGTAATTACAGAAAGAAGATTAAACTTATGGAGGATTTATTAGAACGATCTTATCCAGTTAAAACCGATTTTGAAGATGAAGCAATTACACTATAAAATATCATTTTTTCTTGCCATCATGCTATTGTCTAGCATGGTGTTTGGGCAAGATAAATTGAGTAAGGATATAGAGAAAACCTTTCCGCTAACCAATGATGGAGAGTTGTATTTGGAAAATAAATACGGAGATGTGTTTATTAATGGATGGAACGAAAATTCTATTAAAATTGAAATATCTGTAGAGGTAAAAGGTAAGAATCTAGACAAGGCAAAGGATTTATTAAAACGCATAAATCCTGAGTTTGTAAATGCTAGTTCGCAAGTCATCGTTAAAACAGTAATTACAGAGAAAAACCCATCTTTCTTCAATAAATACATTAAGAAGATTGGGCCTTTAAATAGTGAGAAATCAAATTCTGAAATCAATTACATTATTTATTTACCTAGGCAAGCTACTGTTGAGGTGTACAATAAATATGGCGATATTATTGTATCGGATTGGAATGGAAAATTAATTGCGGATGTGGAGCATGGGGATTTAAGAATTACGGACAATCTAGAAAATTCCAAACTATCCATAAAGTACGGAAAGCTTAGAGCGCAAACATTAAACAGTACAGATATAAATGCCAAAGATGCTACTATCTCTTTTGAAAAATCGGAGAGCTTAAAACTAGAATCTGATGGATCCACGATGAGTTTGGAAGAAGTTGGAGAACTAGATATTAATTCCAATAAAGATGATATTGAAATCAATACCATTGATAACATTTATGGCACCGTAAAATATTCTAAGGTGTTACTGAGCAATGTCATGTCTAAGGTCAACTTAAATTTAAACCTTGCGGAGTTACGTTTAATGAAATTTGATACGGAGGCACCGGTTGTAAATGTGCATCAAAAGTCATCAGAGGTCTATGTAAATATCTCTGAAACCAATTTCAATTTCAGTGCAGAATTAGAGCAAGGCGTGTTGAGAATTCCAAAGACTATGAGCGGTATCAACAGTAAGGTTTTAGATGAAAAAAACAAGATAAGACAAATTCGTGCCACTTATGGAACCGCAGAACAAGGTATTTTTGATATCACAGGATATAAAGGCATCATCATATTTAAAGAACTATAAATCAATCAAAAAATGAACAGAATAATTATAATACTATTCGTTTTAATCACCTGTAATTCTAGTTTTGGGCAAAAGGAAGACTCTCAGGATTATGTGCAATTTGATGACCGAAAAAATGTAGTACATGGGGTGTATTTGGGTTTTAATGTCCACTATGCACAGTTAGATACTAGAGGCGAAAGAGAAACCGCCTTAGCCAACTTAAAATTAGCTTACGTAGCGAATCAAAAAATGGAAGTTGGTTTTGGGGTAACCGCATTTTTTAATGAAAGGCCCAACGACCGCCCTGATTTGTATAACGGAGATAAAATAGCGCTTATCGGCGCTTATGCGGGCCTTCATTTAGAGCCTATTTTATTTGGCAAACGCTTTATAAGCGTGTCTTTTCCCGTGTTGGTTGGTGGTGGAGCAGTCGGTTATTTTGGTAATAGTTTTACTGATGAATATGAGGATATCAAGGATGAAGATTTGGATAAGTTTTTTATCGTAGAACCTGGTCTTAATATTTTATATAATTTCTCCAGGTTTACGCAGTTGGAAACGGGAATCCGGTACCGATTTACAAGTGATTATAACATACAATCCTATGATAGCGGAAACCTCAATGGTTTTTCCGTTGGTATTGGATTGAAATTAGGTATCTTCAATATGGGTAGAAAGAAGAAGGTTAAGGATAATTTTTAGAGAGGATTTAATTCAGAAACTTTTCCATTGGAACAATCTCGTCAAACTCCTTAATTTCAATATTCCGATAAAAGATTTCTGCAGTCTCCGCTTGAAAGCCGATTTTCCCCTCTTTATAAGGCAGGTTAGTAGCCATATTCACTATTTTTCCGTTAAGCTTATGAATGACGTATTGATCCTCCATAACAATAACTTCACATTTATTCCATTCGTCATTCAGAGCATTAAAATCAACACCATCTTTTAGAGCTAAATGCTCTCCAGGTTTATTAAGTAACTTGCCCCCTTTCTCTTTTGGCATAAATGTTTTACCATCCAGAGTATACCAATCCATTTTAGGAGCCCAAAAGTCCCCGGTATGATTGCGGTCAGTAATATGGTTATATCGCACTTGATATTCCACACCTTTAGGCCAAATTTTATCGTCAACTACATGATAATATACGCCAGCATCGTACTGATATTTATCAAAGTTATTGGCAATACCCTTACCCCATTTGTACTCAAACTTTAAAATAAACTTGCTATAAGTTTTATCGGTATATATCATACCGTGCGTGTTGTTCTCTCCTGTATTCAATTCATATTCTTGAGGAAAATCCTTATAAACATGAATGGTGTTATTATCAACAGCAAAGACTTTTTTGGCTAAATCAGTATCATTATTCCGTATTTTAAGATACCAGCCGTCTAAGTTTTCACCGTTAAATAAACTGACGTAGTCGTTCGACTTTTGAGCACAATTAGTAAATAAAATTGAAAGCAATAGTATTAAGAAAAGGTTTTTCATTTAATTGGCTTTTGATCCAGTTAAGACTTCATTTTCTTTTGCGATACGCTCAAGTTGTTTATTGCTTAACCCTTGTCTGTAATACACATCTGGTTTGTGATTTACTCGATGCTGTTTCATTTGTGGATCATTAAGGTCTAGGCTAAGGTCACAGTCAAAACGGACCAGTTTAGAACAGAACTTACTCCAATTTCCTGTAGCATTTATAAAGTGCGCGGTACCCCAAGTAATCCCTCTACCATCTGTGGTATTGGTAAAAGCATCTGGCACATAAGGCGCCGCTGCATAGGGCATTAGCTCTGTGATGGATGCAATTTCAAAATTAACCCAATCTTGGGCATATTGAATAGTATTATGCTCTGGCCCATCCTTGTAAACTAGAGCCGCTACTCCTTCTTTAAATGGAAATAAAGACGTTTCATGCCCCGAAGTAATTAATGGATTCAAAGGGTGTTTTTCAAAAGGACCTAAAGGATTATCCGCAATAGCTAAACCTTGCATTCTCACTAAATGTCCTTTCCCTTCTTTTTTTCCAAAATCTGATTTATAGTAAATGTAAACTTTACCATCATGTATCAGAGGATATGGGTCATGAATAGAGTATTGATCCCATTCACCTTCAGCCCCATTGGGAATGACAATTTTATTGTAAGGCGTCCATGGACCTTCAGGAGAATCAGCATAAGAAACAGCTACAGGGCAATCGTCACCACGTTTACCGCTGGCTTCCATAAACCCTTGATAATATAAGTAGAATTTACCTTCCCATTCTAAAATATCTGTAGTCGTTACAGAGCGCCAACCAACCAAAGGTTTTTCTGGGCGCTTAACGGCCACACCTTGCTCTTCCCAGTTAAATCCGTCTGTAGAAGTAGCATACCAAATATCGGCTAAATCCCAATCTGAAGACGGAATGGTATCATTGCTTTTAGCAGCACCTTGAGGAGGTGTTGGTGTATTTCTATATGTATACCACAGGTAGTATTTTCCATTGTGCAATAAAATTTTAGAAGGGTCTCTTCTGGAAATGGTGCCATCAAAGTTATTGTAATCAAATCCTTTTAGCTCAGTATATTTAAACTGACTGAACAACTCGTTATCATGAGGTTGAGGTGCTTCATAATCGGTGTAAATGCGTTCCATAGCAGAACTCATTTTACGGTTTGGTTTTTCTTCTGGGAGCACAAAAGGAAATCCGCCTTGGTTTTCTATCTCTTCAACAGTATTCTCTTTTATGTTTTGCTGACAAGCACAAAGTGCCAGAGCACAAATAATTGTAAAAACTTTGGATTTCATGTTATAGTTGTTTAGTTTATTCAATAATTATTTCGTCGATTTCCCAAGTGCCATTATAGGTATTGACTGCTGGTTGCACCCCGATTTGCATGATTTTTTCGTTTACAGTTTTAAATGCTGAAAGGGGAATGGTGTAGGTTTTGAAATCTGTATCATTCGAAGAAATGGGCATAGTCACCCAATCTTGGGTACTCCAATCGACAACAGTAGAGGCATCATTCCAAAACTGCTTATTACCTGTTTTATTTATAGAAAACATGGCAACTCTCAATTTATCGGCATGACTATTATTCTTAAGTTTGATGGTGATTTTATCACAGCCTTTAGTGTCTGTAAATAAAGAGGGTGAACTTTGTATAAGCGCCTTCGGCTCATTTATATTTCCTCCTAAAGCACCATTACTCATGTAAATATTTGTGCCATTTAGGGCTTTCCAACCCATTGTACTGTTCTCAAATTTGAATGGACGCCCAGGCCCAGGGTACCACCTATCACTTTTAGGTATTCTAATGCTACCATCTTCATTAAAAAACACAGGTTTTAAACTAGCCCCACGATAAAACGCACTGATATCATGGTTTTCTTGAAGCACATATTTTTGACCTTGCCAATCGAAAAAGCTGGTATGACCACCGGTTAAGAATTTACCTTTAAAAGTATAGGATCCGTAGAGTGAATTGGACATGGCATAACGTCCGCCAAAGACTAAATAAAACTTCCCATTTCGTTCAAAAATAGTTGGCTTATCTTCTGCTTGAAAAGGTTTGCCGTTTTCATCAATCAATGTTAATACTTTTGGCTCAGTTTTTAAAGACCTCATATCTTCCGTAAGCGTTGCGATATAGTATATCCCTGCACCAAAAATAATGTGATACTCACCGTTTTCAGCTTCATATATTTCGGGGTCATAAGGGTGACCCGGAATGATATCTTTTGGCAATAATGGTTTGCCCAAAAGGTCTTTATAGTCGCCATTAATTTTATCCGCTACGGCAACACCTGTATCAATATTTCTGTTGGAAAAAAACCAGTAATATTTTCCGTTGCGTTTGGTAATATCACCTGCCCAACAGTTTGGTCTATCGCCTATATATAAATCCTTTGGGTGAATGGAGTTGTTATATTTAAAGGTTCTCAAATCTGTTGAAGACCAAATTTCCCATCTATCCATAGGGAAAGAGCCTTTGGGCTCCCAACTTTTGTCATGACCACAAATAAACCAAAGCGTATCGTTTTCCACCCAAGCATGAGGATCTGCCATTCCATGTTCTGGCACCATAATATCAACTTTTAATGCATTTGGGTTGTACCCTGCCGCCGCATTAGACCTTCTTAGTAGTTCATTACGCATATCGTTTGCGCGAAGAACAAAGGCTTTTTCATTCTTTTTTTCCACTTCAGGAAAATTAAGTCCGTTATCTGCTAAGTCATTTAAGGAGACACCATAATTTCCTAATAAAGCCCAATAACAAGCACTATCGGAATCATCTACACGGTTGTGGGTAAATTTCCCATCTCTAAATACCGTACCTAAGTTACTTTCGTAGAATTGGTCGTAAAACGCTTTTCCTTTTTGACCACCTTCAACTATACCGTATTGCCCAATACCCCCACATTCATAAAATTTGAAATCACCATTCAGCGCCATTTTTTTGATGTAATCGCAGGCAATAGGATCGCCAAAACAATTGTGGGTATGCTCAGGATTTTTAATAGTACCGACATGAAAATTAGAGCTCGTCCAATGGCTTATGAATCTAATTTTATTCAATAAATCTGTTCGCCCTAACCGCTTACAATAGCTCACCAAAATAGCTTGTTCCGTAAGAGGCCCAAAACATAAAATATTTAAAATACCTTTGGTTTTTTCAAGCTCTTTATATAAGGCAAGAATACTTGGGAAATTTTTCAAATCGTATTTTTCCTCCCATTGGAAATTCTCTCCCATGCCTTTTACGGAAGACTCTAAAAACCGAAAACTTTTTTGATAACCACCAATATATTTGTTGAGGTTTGGAAGGTCTTTAGCATATGCTTTACCGTAAGTATCTTCTGCCCATTTCTTTTGATCCGAAGTATTCTTATTCCAGGGATGCATCGTACTTCCCATAACGATTGCCCGTGTATCAAAATGATTGGACATAAGTATATAACTGGCTACAGCGGAAATATCATCAGGGTCGTTGATGTTTTCTCCCCCATCACTTATTAACCATACTTTGGGTTTTTGGGCGCAGAGAAAAATGCTTGCCAATAAAAATGGTAGAAATAGTTTAGTTTTCATATTATGTTTAGCGCCATACTCATCACTTCAAAAGGAAGGCGAAACCCCTTTCTTAGTAAAATCACATGAGATTCCTCGTTATATTGCTCCGGCGGAATTACCTAGTCTGATTATTTCGAATTAATAGTAATCACTTGCGATTCAAATCCATCAGCTTTTACAGTCACTTTAATTTCATTAGCTTTTTTGGTAGACTGAATAATAGCCAAGGCTCTTCCTTTTGCCGTTGTTAGTTTTTTAGACTTAAAATCTTGAATATTACTTCTAGCACCATTATCAACACCTAACCAAGCTGCATCGCCTTCAACACTAAATTCTAAATCAGCATTTTCAGTTTTAACCTCATGCCCGTTTTCATCTAAAAGTTGCACAATTAAATGGGCCACATCATAAGCATCTGCTTTTAGTTCATCTTTATCTGTAGTGAATTTTAAATTCACTGGTTTTGTGGTGGTAAATAATGTTGTTTCTATAGTTTCACCATTAGAACTTGCCTTTGCAGTAAGTGTTCCAGCTTCATAGGGAACAACCATTCTGAATAATTTATCAGGATTCATCTTAGGGTTTCCTAAAGAGCGTCCGTTAAGGAATAGTTCCACATTAGGGTAATTTGAGCATACTTCTACAACAACCATTTCTCCATTTTCGTAATTCCAATGCATGTTCGAGTTTCGCCATTTATAAGCACTACTGTTCTCAGGCAATTGTTGCCCAGAAATACCCTTTTGCTTAAATCCAGCTTCGGCAACGGGCAGCGTACCTAGCGATATATGAGGTTCATCTACCCAAATACTCTTAAAGTAATTCCACCCTTGGTATTTAAAACCAGCTAAATCCAATAAGTCGCCCCAGCCACTTTTTTCAGGCCAATCCCCATGACGCTCTCCCATGTAATCAATACCAGTCCACATGAAAATACTAAACACACCAGGATGTTTCATTACTTGATTCCAGTCATCCAAAGTACCTGGATTTTCATTAATGGTAATATGTCTATCTGGCCAATGTTTAATAGCCCAAGGAATGTCTAGATTTCTATAGCTGAATCCTGAAATATCTACAGCATCAGCATATCCAGACACCATACTGGTTTGAGGTACTACCATATTAGCGGTTACCGGTCTAGTGGTATCTAATTCCCTAGTCCATTTTGCTAATTTTTTGGCAGTTTCAGCTAAAATATACTCGCCTTTTTCTGCTGCATCATAATTAGCCTTAATTTCTTCAGGTGTTAAGATAGGCGCGCTACCCCAATAGCCATTTGATTTTTGAGGCTTTTCTGGATCTGTCCAAAAACCAGTATCAAATCTGTAGTGTAAATACGTCCACTCAATTTCGTTACCAATGCTCCATTGAAATACAGATGGATGGTTTCTGTCGCGCAACATAGTACGTGTTAAATCAGTTTGGGCCCATTCCTGAAAGTGTTCTACATAACCGCGCGTAATATAATCGAAACTGCGGTCGTGGTAGTTTGTTCTTTTGTCTTTAGCATAATCCCATTCATCAAAAAATTCATTTTGAACTAAAATTCCCATTTCGTCACACAGTTCTAAAAACTCTTTTGAATAAGGATTATGGGCAGTACGAATCGCATTAACACCACAAGCTTTAAGGATTTCAAAACGTCTTTTCCAGACACCTTTTGGCACTGCAGCACCTACTAAACCGGCGGCGTGATGCAGACAAACACCTTTAACATTAGTAATTTCACCATTTAGTTTGAATCCGAAATCTTTACTAAACTCTAAAGTACGGATGCCAAATCTCGTGGTGTATTCGTCTACAGTTTTTCCGTCTTTTGTAACTGTAGTAACAGCGTTATATAAGTTTGGAGTGTCTAAATCCCAACGTTTAGGGTTGCTCACTTCTAAATTTTGAGTAAAGGTTTCTTTTGTGTTTGGATCCAATGAAAGGGCATCTGAAATTTGAGCGACAACGCCTCCTGAAGGATCTAAAATTTTCGTTTCTAGATCGAAAGATGAATTATCAGCATATTGATTTTGAACATTAATTTTAATTTGAACTTCAGCAGAACTATCATTAATTTTAGGCGTAGTTACAAAAGTACCCCATATAGGTATGTGTAACTTATCTAAAACTATAAGTTTTACATTTCTGTAAATACCACTGCCAGTATACCATCTGCCATCTGCATATCTAGTGCGATCAACATGGACCGTTAAAATATTATCAGAGCCGTCGGTTTTTAATAAGTCTGTTAAATCATAGTTAAATGGTGAATAGCCATAAGGATTGAAACCTAATTTAGTACCATTTAACCAAAACGTAGCATTGTTATAAACCCCATCAAAATTGATGAATGTACTTTTTTCTTCTGACGAAGCAGGCGTTTTAAAGTGTTTTTGATAAATACCAACACCACCTGGTAAATAACCAGTGGCACCTTCCCATTCTTCGCTAAATGGCAATTCTACACTCCAATCATGAGGTAAACGAATATCGCGCCAATCGGCATCTTTTAGGGGAACTTGTGTTGGTAAAGTGGAGTCTTTTACCAGAGTAAATTTCCAATCGAAATTAAAATCTGTTGCTCTTTCAAATTGTGTTGTTTCGGCTTGGTTTTGTTCACACGAAAAAACCATCGTAATAAGTGCTAGCAGTAATAACTTTAGCTTCATTTTTAGTTTAGTTATTTGTTTCTAAATATTTAATATAGGTGTAATATACACCGTATGTTTCTTTGTTTTCAATAAAATTGTTTACCAAAAAGGTTTTGCCTTTTGTTAAATTTACATTGAAGACCACAGCCTCTTCATCACCAGAAATGGTTTTCTCATGAATTTGATTTTCAATTTGAATACGAACCATTTCAGGTTTAATAACCTCATAGGTATAAAAGTTTTTTGGGTTGTCCTCCGGAATGCCCCAAATAGCCCCAGGACATTCTTTTGGCCAGCGTCTGCATTCTATTTGATACAAACCATCCTTTTCAATTTCGATAGCATGTGTGTCGTTTAAACTTCGCTTTCCAGCACACACATGTTCTGCTTTCCAAATACCAGCACTCTCGCCTATGGCGTGTTGTATGGTTAATTTAATTTCTTCTTGGGTTTCATTACCAACAACACTAACAGGAAACTCACTGTATTCTGCATTTGCTTTTGTAACTTCTAAGAATTCCGAGTTTTCTTCTAAAATAGCTTTCACCACTTCAGGGTATTGAGACGCCACATTGTTTTGTTGCATGCGGTCTTTTTCAATGTTATATAGTTTTTTACCATGAACCAACCGCCAATCGTCTTTTATAAAAGATGCTCTATTGACATCTGTCGGCGGTCGCCAATCTTGACGAAAATGCACAAAAATACTTCGGTCTTCAAGTGCGTTTTTTTGTTTAGTTAATAACTCTGAAAAGTCAAGGCCATCAAGCTTTTTACTTTTAGGAATTTCTAATCCACAAAGCGAAGCAAGCGTTGGCAAAATGTCAACATGGGCGGTTTCTTCACCAATATCAAATCCTCCTTTAATTTTACCATCTTTCCATCTTATGAAAAATGGTACTCTGTGGCTACCTTCATGAAAACCACTTTTTTTGCCCCTAAAACCATGATTATACCCCAATTTACCATCTGCACTATAACCATCTTGTGTACCGTTGTCTGTCATAAAAATGAGAATGGTGTTATCAGCTAACTTAGATTTTTTAAGATACTTTTCCAGCTTTCCAAAGTTCTCATCAATATTTGCAATCATGCCATAAAACTCGGCACTTACAATGTCTTTTCCAACTAAGTGCTTGTAGGATTCAGCATATTTTTCGGCAACATACAAAGGTCCGTGTGGTGCATTTGTAGGTAGATATATAAAGAAGGGTTTGTCTTTGTTGTTGTCCATAAATTTCATGGCTTCGGCGAACCAAATATCTGTACAATAACCTTCAAATTGTTGAGGCACATTATTGACGTAATAGGTGTCATCAAAATAGGTGTTTCCCCAATAATCCGATAATTCTCCTACGCCTCCAGCCTTGTGATGAATAGCAACATCAAAACCTTTGTCGGTTGGTCTTACAGGATAATTATCACCTAAATGCCACTTACCAAAGATACCAGTAGTATAGCCATTAGCCTTAAAAATATCTGCCATTGTTATAGCGTTACCAGAAATTGCATCACGACCTTTGTAGGTTGCCCAAGCCCCGTTATTTATGGGATATCTACCAGTCATAATGGCTCCTCGTGTTGGCGTACACACAGGACTCACATGAAAGTCGGTCATTCTAACAGATTGCTTATAGAATTTATCCAAATTTGGGGTTTGTATCCATGGATTGCCGTGGCAACCAATATCACCAATACCTTGATCATCTGTAAGAATCAAAATGACGTTAGGTTTCTCGTTGTTCTGTGCAAAACTTGAAAGCGCAAGACAGAAAAAAACAGAAATTACAACCAAGAAATGTTTAGACATATAGAAATCTAGTTTAGTCGAGTTACAAAAGTATCTAAATAGATAAAAAATAGGGCTATTTACAACTACATTAAAACTATATATGGGTTATTTAGGTTGTATATTATCCCATAATTCATTAGTATTTAAATATTTTAGCAAATAGACGACCATAACTAAATAAAATATTGAAAAACAATCTTTTAAAATATATATTCTTTTGTATCCTCTTTAGCACAAAGGTCTATGCGCACCAAGATCAAGCTATACTAGATTCTACCCGTTATTATACAAAGGAATTAAATACAGGTGTTAAACAACGGAAACATTTTCCTTTTAAATCTTACCAGAAATTTCAGAAAAGCGAAAGCTATTTTAAAAGGGTTGGAGATACCACAATGATCATAAAATGTTTGATGCGCATGTCTGAATTAAAATTCGAACAAGGCAACTACAGTTTATCTTTTGATCACGCATGGGAGGGTCTTTATTTTTCCGATAAGGCAGAGAAAAGATATTGGAAACCTGATTTACACGTTCTTTTAGCTAAGTTGTACAATATATTCAATATGGATGAAGAGGTTTATTTTCATTTAAAAGAAGGTTTGTCGATTGCTAAAGACATTTACTCTAGAAATGAAGACGCTATAAAACCTTTGATATCCTGTTATATGAACCTTGCAGTTAAAGAACGCGAATCTGGAAATTTTAAAACAGCCCTTAAATATTTAGATTCTTGTTTGGTAAATGAGAAGGTAATAGAAAACAAGCAGGTGGATATGCCCTTTATTGATGCCGAACGTGGTTACCTTATGCTAAAACTGGAAGACTACAATGAAGCGCGTAATTATTTATATCCCTCTTACAAAAGAGCCCTTTCTTTGCCAGTAGCTTACAAGACTAATATAGCAATGTATTTGGGTGAGCTAAAAGAAGCTTTAAATGAGCCTGATAGCGCCATATACTATTATTCAAGAAGTCTCAATTATATTGATAGGAGAAATTTTAGACCAGATTTAAAACCAGAAGTATTATCAAGACTTTCTAAACTGTTTTACAACAAGCAAAAATACATGAGGTCTCGAAATTACCTAAAGCAATCTCAAAAGGCTAGTGATAGCTTATTGCAATTGCGAAATAAAACCAATGGCGAGCTTTTCGAAATAAAGGATAGTTATTTGCAATCAATCTATGAAAAGAATGAGCAATTAGCACAGCAAGAATCTGTTATTGAAGAGAATAAGGAAGTACAGTTCCGGTTAAAGATGTTTTTAGCATTTGCTGTACTATCCGTAATCGTGATTTCTATCATTTATAGGATGAGAATTAAACTAAAACGCACTTTGTTAGCTAAACAAGAAGCGGAGCACCAAGCTATGTTAAAAGAAGAGCAAACGAAAGCAGAAATAGAAGGTAAAAGCAAAGAGTTGACTTCTTACGCACTAAGGCTTATTGATAAAGAAAAAGATATTGATGAATTATTGGATGTGCTTAAAAACGAGTCGCCTTCAAACTACAAAGCCATGAGTTATAAGTATAAGAAAGGCTCTCAGGATTTGTGGGATTCTTTCAATCTAAGATTTACCGAGGTAAATGAAGCATTTTACACGCAACTGAAAACAAAACACCCCGATTTAAGTCTCACAGAAAGAAAACATTGTGCCCTTATAAAACTAAAATTTGGAACTAAAGAAATGGCAAGAATTTTAAATATAGCCACTCACAGCGTGCATATTTCAAGATCTAGAATTCGTAAAAAAATAGGCTTAGAGCGCTCAGAAAGTTTAGAAGATTACATTGCCAGTTTTTAACTAATTACATGTTTATGTAAAGAATTTAAACTCCCAAGAAAATAACAGTTAGGGTTAATCCAAAGTTTCAAAAACAGGCAATTTAGCATATCCAATAATCAATTTATCGTTTATTGTTTTTCCTAGAAGCTTTCCTGTAAAATGCGAGGAATTAAAGAGGTTATTCTTGGCATTAAAAACTAATATGAGGTCCTTACCTCTTTTTTTAGCTTTAATAAGTTTACAACCTTTTCCGTAATCCACTTCTTGTGTTGCCCCGAATCTTAAAGAAGATAAATCAATATCAGTTTGAGCATTAAATTTTTCTTCAGACTTAATTAAAACTTTAATAGTGTTTGTTTTTGAATTGATAGGTTTTTTATTTAAAATTTTAATGCGTTTGCTGATAGTAAGAGGTATTATTATATTCTTAGAGCTATGATTGTCTTTAGCAAGGTCATTTTTTTTAGGGACATCAATTACTGCCACTGAAAGATGAGTAGCTCTTCCAAAATTGTCAATTAAAACATGAGGTCTTTCTAATTTATACCAATGTGTTTGTGTTCCATCTTCATAAACTGTATTGTTAGGAGTGTATGCAGTTCCTGGGTTAAACTTCCAATTTACCCCATCTCGAGAGCGTAAATAAATAGCACGATAATCTAAAAAAGCATTTATTATCATATGGTATTGCACTTCGTCTTTCCAAAGTACGGGATCTTCAAAATTTGAGTTACGGTATTTTTCCGGAATAATGGTGTTGCCCTGTAGCGGACTGGTCAGTATTTTGTATGGCCCTAAAGGATTGGTGCTTTCGCTCATCATCATAGCACCACCTTTGGTTACGAATAAAAACTTGCCATTATGCGTTTGAACCCCTGAAAGATTACGCTCAAATCTGTAGAATAGTTTTGGTTTTTCTAGAGTTGTGTTTTTATTAATAGTCATCACACCAAGATGTTCCCAAGGGCCATTCATTGATATTGATGTAAACAAATGAGGTTTCCAATTAATTAAAGCATAGAGCATGAAAGAGCCATCATTTAAGAGGATAATATCTGGGTTATGCCCCAAGCCATTGGCAAAACTATAGGCCGTTTCATCTTTTACCTTGTAAGGCCCTGTAGGTTTGTCTGAGACTACATGAGCCACAGTAGACCTTGGCCATTCCCAATGCCCTTTAGTTGTGTTTGCGGGCCATCTGGTAACTAACATATGATATTTGCCATCTGTTTTATCAAAAACAGGTCTCCCGCCCCAATAACTCCATTCAGGATCCTCAATACCATTGTCTATATCCCGAGGTAAAACTCCGTCTGCTCCCCAGGTGTCTCCTGTAAGTTTATTGTGAATTAGCATTGGCAAGATTAAGTCACTAAAGGATGCACCTTTCACCATTTTTGGTTTGGCTTTAATTGGGTTTGAAGGTGCGCTTTTATTATCACTATAGTCATGTGAAATTACGACATAGGTGTTTTCAGTATCCTTTGTTGGCGTAAAATCTAAATAAGATGTTTTACTAACTTTATGAGCAATTTCTTGAAGGTGTTTCCCATTTTCATCACCTCTGTAAACCGAATAGCTTTGCACGTCTTCATCAATACTTTTTGTCCAACTAAGTTGAATTTCGGCATCAAAAACATCCGCTTTTAAGTGGGTTGGAGGCGAAGGAGCAATCGTATCTGTTTTTACAATCTTAACCTTGTTTGAGCTACCAGATTCTTTATTATTAAAACGAGCTACTACATAAGTATAATTCACTCCGTTGATTAAGTTACTATCTGTAAAAGTGAGTTCTGTCGTTTTACCAAGCTTCTGGTACTTATCTTTTTCTCTGAACCTGCGATAAATAAAAAATGTAGTACTTTCATCTGCTAATTCATCTTTCCAATGTAATTGTATACCATTGTCTATAACTTGAGCACTTAGTATTGGACCTTTGAGTTTTTCATCAACAACACTAACATTAACATAATGCAAGAATACTTTTATTTCATCTTCGGAATAAAAAGTAGCTCTAACATATGGATGACCCGATTTTGCATCTTCTTCATTCAAAACATAGGAGCCTTTAAAATGCGCTACAATTTTATCAGACCCTTTAAGTTTTACTTTATCTGCAACAATTCGTTCATTATCTCCAAAA
This sequence comes from Jejuia sp. UBA6058, assembly GCA_002428965.1. Lineage (GTDB taxonomy): Bacteria > Bacteroidota > Bacteroidia > Flavobacteriales > Flavobacteriaceae > Jejuia. The sequence goes on from DIYI01000012.1 coordinate 640,424, forward strand.
ACTAAACTTAAGGAGATGAAGCCATCACTAATATATTCTAAATCTGCTCCGAAACTCCAATTAAGAATATCTCCTGCTTTTGGTTCTTGATAATCTGGGTTAGTGTTTAAAACAACAGATTCAGCAATCCCAATAGCGTTAATATTAAACATGGCGCCATTATGAATTCCCATCTTATACTCGCCAGGACCTTCAACATTATACGTTTTCCAGAAAGGAGACTGTTTAGATTGGCGCCAATACCCTTTTACCATTTCAAAATCACCGTCGTTTACATTTTTATGGGGAGTATTTTCACCTAAAAGCACAATTTGAGCATTGAGCGCAGTTAAACCAAAGCAAACAATTAAAAAAAGAAATGGTGATTTCATTTAAGCTATGATAAGACCTAAATGTACAAATACTTTTGTTGCAAAAAATTAAAAATCACTAAGCCTTCTTGTGCAACAACCGTGTCAGCTTAATAGACAAGTCGGTCAAGATAATTTTAGAATTCCCATTACGCTCAATATGGTAAATGGCGTCTTGAAGTTCTTCGCTAATTTCCATGATGTTGTTTCCGTGAACAAATGGCGCAAAGTTTTCCAACTTAAATTTATCGGTTTTTGGTTCTAAATACACCAAATCCGTAGCATTATAATTTAGCAAAAGGGCTTGCCTAAAGAAATCTAAACAAAAACTCAAAAACTGTTTTTGGGTTTCGCGTCCTGTTTTGGCGATGTCCTCGCTCCATGAAATCAGATCATGTATAGCACTCTTGTTACCTTTGGCCTTAAATGCACTACGGATCCAAAAAATAAACCAAGTTTCAAACTGGGTGTCTTCTGAGTCGTGATATACCAAATCGCAAGCTTTGTTGTAATTACCATTGGCTTGGTGTGCAATTTTGGTAGCAATAGAAGCCTCCAAATTATAGTTTTTAATAAGCGAATCTTTAATAACCTCTTCAGCCAAAGGCGGAAAATGCAATATTTGACAACGCGAACGGATGGTATTAATAATCTGTTCCTCATCCTCTGCAATCAATATAAAAATGGTTTTATTGGGCGGTTCTTCAATTAGCTTAAGTAGTTTGTTGGCGCAAGCAGTATTCATCTTTTCAGCCATCCAAATCAGCATCACTTTATAGCCACCTTCGTAAGATTTTAAGGAGAGCGATTTTACAATTTCAACAGCCTCATCAACACCAATTTGCCCCTGTTTATTGTCCACACCAAGCAATCTATACCAATCAAACAAATTACCATAAGGTTGCTCGTTTAGCAACTGTCGCCATTCCTCAAGGTAAAAATTAGAAACAGGTTTACTCTTCACCTTATTGCTTGTAGTTACCGGAAAAGCAAAATGTAAATCAGGGTGCGAAACGTTTTTAAATTTAAGGTTGCAGGCGTCGTTTCCCGAAGTGTTTTCGCCATTAGCATTACCGCACAAAATGTACTGCGCATAAGCAATGGCCATTGGCAAAGTACCACTACCCTCTGGCCCCACAAACAACTGCGCGTGCGGAATACGTCCGTTATCAGCACTTTGCGTTAAGTGCGATTTTATGTGTTCTTGTCCTAAAACCTCCTGAAACAGCATCGAACAAATGTAAACGATTTTTTTATATTATTTTGGGCGTTACCACAAGGGTCGGGCTTTCGGCAGTCGCTCCCTCCTGCGTCGGGGAGCTTCAACAAATGCCTCAATCCCTAACGCGGGCTAGTTTGCTGGCTTTGTTTTTGAGTTAATATTTGTGGTTTTTTTGGAGAGGTTCGTTTAACGTTGCTTGTATGAATCGTGGTGGCGAGGCCACTATCATTTTATACACCTATTTACCCAACGTTTTTTATTACTTTTTCTATTTCCGAATCTGTCTTAATTGCTTTCCCTATTTCTGTGAATTCAAACAATAAAGGTTCTTCTGATTTAATCTCAATATACTTATTATCTATTAACAAGTTTAAATATTTTCTTATTTCCTTTCTTTTGTTTCCAGTAGATTTAGCGACTTCTTGAATAGAAAACCACATATTTTCAATAGGTTCTGAACAATCATCCGATTGAAGCCAAAGTTCCTTTAATAGTCTTTTGAGTATTTTCAATTCAAATGTTCGCTCTATTCCACTTTTTATATTTTCAATCCAATTTGTGTCGCTCGGATTAACAATAATTGCTTTAAAATTAAATTTTTCGCTTTCAATTCCAATACCTTTTAAATCGTCAATATGCAAATCAAAATCGAATGCTGGCGGAAATTTTGATGAATTTATATTTCGAGATTTTAAAACTTTTCTATTTTGTTTTTGGTTTACAATTCGTTTTACTTTTATTCCATAATAATTTAAAGTCCGTCTTATTTTCCATTTACTACGATAGGATGTAGTATAAATATGAATTTTGTGACCTTGATTTTGCAAATCGGAAATTAATTCACGTGTTCCTTTTCTTATCTCCTCAATTCCGAACAGTTTAGCAATTCTGCTTCTATTTTCAGTTTCAAATTCCTTTCCGTTTGGAATTAATGTGCTGTCAAGGTCAAAACTTATATTCATTTAATCAATAGTTCTGGTCATTGCAATTGACATCATAATTCCAATGTATAAAAATGGAATTGCACTTAAAAAAATCCAAATTAGATTATTTTTTAGTTCGGTTTTATGTTTTGAAATCAAAAGAATTGTGTTAATCAAGGACCATAAAACTCCGCCATAGAAAACAAATAATGAAATCATATTACCATATTGGTAAATCCAAGTTCCTCTGTAAGGTTGAACTAAATATTTTAAGAGCATTGCACCCAAACAAATTCCTATAATCAGAACCCCACTTTTTTTAGTCCAATTTATATTTCGAAGTACAGTGTTCAATTTTTTGTCAATGTTGGGTAATGATTTACGTATATGCTCTGTTTTTAATGCCTTATATCCGCCGTTAAATGAAGTTAGCTGAAATTTTTTACAAAATTAAGAGATAATAGTCAACCAAAACCATTACTTCAAATAAAAATTCACCCTTTTAGCATTTTGTGGAAAAACACATTTTCTATAGTTTTTTAATTAATTCACCCCAAAACCACCTATTTTTAAAACTCAAACAAACACAAACCGACCATGTCGCAAAAAGCGATTTTATTTATACCCGATATTTCTGGCTTTACGGAGTTTGTACATCATACATCCATAACCCATAGTCAGCATATCATTTCAGAGTTATTGGAGTTGCTTTTGGATAGCAATATCATGAATTTGGAGCTGGCGGAAATTGAAGGCGATGCCCTCTTTCTGTATAAACTAGAAGACGACTTTGACGTTTCAAAAATTGAGCAACAAATTGAAAATATGTATGTGGCGTTTCATACGCATTTAAAACGTTACGAACTGCAACGTATTTGCCAATGTGGGGCGTGTACTTCGGCATATAACCTCAAACTTAAGTTTGTGGTGCATTATGGAGACATAGAATTTTTAAAAGTAAAAGAGACTAAAAAGCCCTATGGTAGTCCTGTTATTCAGGTGCATCGTTTGCTAAAAAATGATGTTCCCATAAAAGAATATGCCCTTTTAACCGAAAGCGTAAAACCTATAGATGGAAATTCTGATGAGGTTTTAACATCATCTTACGACTTTGGAGATATTACATTTTCATACAGTGCTTTAGAGCATTTAAAAGCTAAACTCCCAGAGATTAAGGCCATTCCTGATAATGTGCCCAAGCACAAATTGTATGACGAAACCGAAATCATCAATTTACCCATTAACGATTTGTACGAAGTGATTAGCAATTTTGACTATAGATTACTTTGGACAAAAGGCATTGACAAATTGGAATATGAAAAAAACAAAGTAAACCGTGTTGGAGAAAAACACCAATGTCTGCTTAATGATAGTAATGAGGTGACACAAACCACAGTAACCAAAAACGTAAAACCACAACAATTGGTTTACGGAGAATCTACAACTGATGTACCGTTCACCAAACGCTTTAATAGCTATTTTGTATTAGAAGAAGTTGAAGAAGGAAGAACAAAATTGAACATTGAAGCTTTCGCAGATTTTAAACCTTTTGGCATTTTGATGAAACCGTTATTAAAATCGAAACTCAGTAAAAATATTTCCGAAAGTATGAAAGAATTGGTGTTATTAATTGATTCTGGATTTATGCTTGAAGAGGCTAATAAATCAGAGTAGGTTTAAATTTAATTCACTTCAAACGTTTTCGTGAAAAAAGTCATTTTATAAAGCTATTTAATTGACTACATTTGCGATCTAATCAATAGTATACAACAATAATGAAAACTCTAAACGACTTTAATTTCGAAAATAAAAAAGCACTTATTCGCGTGGATTTTAACGTGCCTTTAAATGAAAATTTTGAGGTAACAGATGCTACAAGAATTGTTTCTGCAAAACCAACCATTATCAAAATTTTAGAAGATGGCGGTAGTTGTATTTTAATGTCGCATTTAGGGCGTCCAAAAGGATTTGATGAGCAGTTTTCATTAAAGCACATCGTATCTAAAGTAGAAGATATTTTAGGCGTTGGTGTAAAGTTTGTTCCTGATTGTATTGGAGAAGATGTTGAGGCTGCAGCAGATAGTTTAGAGCCTGGAGAAATTTTATTATTAGAGAATTTACGTTACTACAAAGAAGAAACTGCTGGAGATGAAGGTTTCGCCGAAAAATTATCAAAACTAGGAGATATTTATGTGAACGATGCTTTTGGTACAGCGCATAGAGCGCATGCTTCAACAACCATAGTGGCTCAGTTTTTCGAAGGCAAAAAATGTTTTGGAAGTTTATTAGCACAGGAAATTGAGAGCATTAAAAAAGTAATGGAAACAGGTGAAAAACCTGTTTTAGCCATTCTTGGTGGGGCAAAAGTATCTTCGAAAATTACCATTATAGAAAATATTTTGGACAAAGTAGACCACTTGATTATTGGCGGTGGTATGGCATTTACGTTTGTAAAAGCGCAAGGTGGTAGTATAGGAAATTCTATTTGTGAAGACGATAAAATGGAATTAGCACTTGATATTTTGAGGCAAGCTGAAGAAAAAAATGTTCAGATTCATATTCCTGTAGATACTATTGCAGCTGATGCTTTTAGTAATGACGCGAATAAACAAACAGTAGACATTAAAGCTATTCCAGAAGGTTGGGAAGGTGTTGACGCAGGACCAAAATCTATAGCCCTATTTCATGACGTTGTAATGCAATCTAAAACTATCCTTTGGAATGGTCCACTTGGGGTTTTCGAAATGGAAAGTTTTGCTAACGGTACTATCGCATTAGGAAATTCTATTGCCGAGGCTACTAAAGGTGGTGCTTTCTCACTAGTTGGTGGTGGCGATTCTGTTGCAGCAGTTAAACAATTTGGTTTCCAAGATAAAGTAAGCTATGTGAGTACTGGTGGTGGTGCCATGTTAGAAAGTTTAGAAGGTAAAACGCTTCCTGGTATTGCGGCTATTTTGGCTTAAGTCCAACTGGGTTGTCGGTTCGAGTGATTTCGACTTTTAAGTCGTAGTCGTATCGAGAACTCAGAGATTATACAATTTATATTCAGGCTTCATAGGTTTCAAACTATGAAGCCTTCTTTTTGTATTTCAATTAAAAAATGCGATTTTAGCTGTACTGTCATTCAAAACCAAAATAGGACAACCCTATGACCCATCGTTTTTTAATATTACTTTTAATTTTTAGTTTTGGCACTTCTTATGCCCAAGTAGTTCCAGATACGCCCGTAACCACAACAACTTTAGTTGGAGACACTACTTTGGTGGACGCTGAAGGACAAAAAGTAATCCCTATAGAAGCGATAATTCCAGAAGACAGCCTTTCGGTTAAACAACTTGTAGACGATATAAGTTTAGCCAAAATTGATTCTACATGGCGAAAGGAATTGTATAACAACAACCTTTTTGATACCATATACAAATCGGTTACCGAAATGACTTTTGAAGAGGTAGATTTTCCAGAATTACCAACAGATACTTTGAAGAAACGCTTAAAAGAATTGGATGCCAGAACACCGTTTAACGTATCCTATAACCCTTCTTTGGAACGTGTTATAAAGTCGTATTTAAAACACCGCAGTAAGCATCTTCAAAAATTAATGACACTAAGTGCGTATTACTTTCCGTTGTTTGAACAGGAATTGGATAATCAAAATATACCATTAGAAATTAAATATTTGGCCATTGTAGAATCAGCTTTAAAACCCAATGCAAAATCAAGAGTGGGTGCAACAGGATTGTGGCAATTTATGTTCAGCACTGGTAAGATGTATGGACTGGATGTAAGTAGTTATGTTGATGAACGCAGCGACCCTATAAAATCTACTATAGCAGCTGCAAAATATTTAGCAAAACTTTATGAGATTTTTGGCGATTGGGATTTGGCCTTGGCTGCCTATAATTCAGGTCCAGGAAACGTCACCAAAGCCATTCGTCGCTCTGGAGGTTATGAGAATTATTGGAACATTCGCCATAATTTACCACGTGAAACAGCGGGATATTTACCTGCATTTTTAGCCAATATGTACATTTTTGAATATGCTGAAGAACATGGTTTTACAAGAGTTGAAAAAGAAACGGCTTATTTTGAAACGGATACTGTTGTGGTAAAACAAATGATAACTTTAGATCAAGTTTCAGAAGTTACAGGTACGCCTGTGGAGCAGTTACAGTTTTTAAATCCATCTTATAAATTAGATATTATTCCAGTAATAAAGGATAAAAATTATAGTTTACGTTTGCCTTTAGATGTTATCGGCACATTTGTAAATAATGAAGAGAAAATTTATGCCTTTGCCAAAGAAGAATTAGAAAAGCGAGAAAAACCATTGCCTCAGTTTTTTAATGCGAATGATAAAATTCGCTATCGCGTAAAATCAGGTGATTATTTAGGGAAGATTGCCAGAATTTATGGTGTTCGTGTAAGTGATATTAAACGTTGGAATGGTTTGCGAAATAATAATTTAAGTATTGGACAACGTCTTTCAATCTATCCAAGAAAACCCGTGGTTAATAATCCAGTTGCTGTGACAAAAAAGGTAAAGCCAAAACCGATAACCGGAGAGGTTGAAATTTACACCGTAAAGAGTGGTGACTCCCTTTGGAGCATATCTAAAAAATTTTCTGGAGTTTCTATTCAAAATATTAAAGATTGGAACGGTATTAGTGGTAGCAATTTAAAACCAGGCATGAAACTTAAAATTGCCAAAGGTTAGTAGCAAACTAAAAGCATTAAACAATGAAAAAAATATGTAGCCTTTTGATAATTGCACTGCTATTTGTAGCATGTAAAGATGGTAAATCTAACGATCGTATTCTCTTTGATAGCGAGGGCAAAATTAACGATGTTTCTGTAGTAGTTGACAACGAAAACTGGAAAGGACGACTGGGTGAAGCTATTAGAGACATATTGACCGTACCCGTTTATGGTTTACCTCAAGACGAACCTACATTCAATATCAATCAAATACCACCACAAGTATTTACTGATTTTATTACAAGAAGGCGAACAGTTTTAAAAATTCAGATGGGTCAACCGGCGGGAATTGCATTTCGGGATAATGTGTATGCCAAACCTCAAAAGGTAATTGTGATTTCTGGGAACACTAAAGATGAGGTAATAGATTTACTTAAAGAAAATGCAACAAAAATTATTCAAACGTTTAGAAATATTGAATTAGCTCAAAGGCAACGACAGATGCGAAAGTCTTTGTTTAACGCTAGCACAATTAATAAAAAATTAGGTTTAAAAATTGAGTTTCCTAGCGCTTACAGAATAGCAAAAGAAGACGACCATTTTTATTGGATACGCAGAGATATTCGTACTGGTACAGTAAACTTAATGCTTTACGAATTGCCTTTTGAGGCTATTAAAAAAAATGACAGCATTATTAATCAGATAGTTAGTATTCGAGATTCTATTGGCGAAGCATATATTGAAGGGCCTGTAGAAGGATCTCATATGATCACACAAATGGCCTACACGCCTTTTCATGGAGAGACTATTTTAGATAATAAGCCTGCTCTTGAAACCAAGGGGATGTGGAATGTGAAAAATGCATTTATGGCGGGACCGTATATCAATTATGCTATTGAAGATAAATTAAATAATAGATGGCTTATTGCCGAAGGTTTTGCATTTGCGCCCTCTGTTTCAAAGCGGGATTATGTATTTGAACTTGAAGCGATTATTAGAACCATTAAAATCACGCAATAGTCTCAAAAATGAAATAACCTAAGCATCTAACCACTTTTTAAAATTTGAGGTGCGTTCTCTGGATACAATAAGTCGTTCGTTTTGCGCAGGCTTAACTTTAATTAAAAGCCTGCTGTTAAAATAAGAGTGTATCTCCTTTACGGCGTTAACAGAAACCATATATTTTCTATTTATTCTGAAGAAATTAATGGGGTCAAGAATCTCTTCCAATTGATCAATAGTATATTCAATAGGACATTTTTGACCTGAATTTGAGTAAAGAAAAATTACGCCATCTTCTGCCATAAAATAGGCTATATCCTCAACATTAAAAGAACTAAATTGATTACCAATTTTCACTATAAAGCGTCTTTTGTATTCCTTTTGAAATAAATGACGCATGACTTTAATGTCAGGAATATTTGACTTTTGGTTGTCGACAGTTTTAGTGTATTTGTCTAAGGACTTTTTAAGTTCATTTTTGTCAATAGGCTTCAATAAATAATCGAGTCCGTTGTATTTAAAACCTCTTATGGCATATTCGTTATAAGCCGTGGTAAAAATTATTGGAGGATGGTCTTCAAGTTTATCTATAATATCAAAGCCGTAACCATCATTTAATTGAATGTCCAAAAAAATAAGGTCTGGTAAAGGGTTATTTTGAAACCATTTATGGCCACTTTCAACAGACGAAATACGCTCAAGAATTTCACATTCAGGTGCTAATTCTTCAATGAGTTGCCTTAATCGTCTAGAGGCTATATCTTCATCTTCTACAATTACGGCTTTCATGGTTTTATAAGTTTAAAGAAGGTTCTAGTTGTTTTTTAAGCTTTGCCGAAAGTAACGGCATTTTTACAGTAAAGTGCTGTCCATCATCTAAAACAGTAACATTTTTATCTGAATAGAATTTATACCTTTTCTTAATATTATCCAATCCAAGTTGTGTAGATTCTTGGGAGTCAACGCGCTTTTTAAGCGTATTGGTTATGACGATTTGCTCATCTTCAACAAATATATTAATGGTTATGGGGTGTTCTTTGGAGTAGTAATTATGCTTTAAAGCATTTTCAACTAGCATTTGAAGGGATAACGTGGGTATTAAGTTTGAATGATATGCTTTTGGAATATTTGTATGTATTGCAATGGCGTTATTGTGCCGTACTTTCATCATAAAAATAAAGGAATCTAAAAATTGAAGCTCCTTATCCAGTCTTACCAAATCTTGCTCTCTATTATCTAAAATATAGCGGTAACACGACGCTAAACGCGATACAAAATCAGAAGCTAAATCTCTATCCTCATACATTAAGGACGTTAAAGTATTTAAACTATTGAATAAAAAGTGAGGGCTTATTTGACTCTTTAGCGACGTGTATTTAGAAGTCATCATCTCTTTTTTCAACTCCAGAATAGATACTTCAAGCTCTTTTTTGTCTTTCGAAATCCAATAAAACTGGTTGAATGAAGAGAAAACCACCACTAAACCTAGTGCTCTAAACATGTCTATTTTAAAGATTTGCCAAGGATCTTGTCCTGTTTTAATGCCGCAAAAGGCGGTAAACTCAAAAATTCCTAAATAATAAATAAGGCCAGCTGCTATCATAACAGGAATCACGGTGAAGCACAAAATATAAATGTGAGTTAACAATTCATTTTTCGCACGTTTTGTTTTAGACTGTCTTACCAACCAATCATTAATTTCCCATGAAAGCATAAACAGAGTAAATGCCGAAAAGTAATAGAAAAACGTGGTATTGTTTAAATAGCTTTCGTTGGGGTCCTTATCAACAAAAAGTTTTATAGCTAGAAAAACAATATTAATAACAAGAAATCTTAAGCCTATTTTCTTTATGTAAGGGTTAATTGTCATGTAGAATTTAATGCGCGGTAATCAAATATACTATACTAAATTAAGTGAAACTAAATGTTAGGATTGAATCGTCATAAATTCCAATGAACTGTCAGCAATTGTAAATCAGTTGTTATTGCGCATTAATATTTTTCACAATATATTTTCAAAGGCTTATTTTCACAATTCAAAGTAAAGAATGACAATTAAAAAAAATTGTGTTTCTGTTTTCATACTATCATATGAGATTTGAGTAATTAATTCAAATTACTATGAAAACACTTAAATTTCTTTTTCTATTTATTTCTTCGGTAGCATTTGCCCAAACAGGAATTATTAAAGGTCAGATTCTCGACAAGCAATCAGAAGCTCCCTTGGCAGGCGCAACAATTCAACTTTTAAATACAGAAACACCAACAGGAACAACCACCAATATTGATGGTTATTTTACACTTGATGAGGTGCCTTTGGGGCGACAAAGTATTAGGATAAGTTATATTGGTTATGAGTCTATTACTATTCCCAATATTGTGGTGACTTCTGGTAAGGATGCGGTGGTGAATGTTAGCATTCAAGAATCGTTTGATGAATTGGATGCCATAGTACTTACGCCTAAAACCAATAAAGATAGAACTGTGAATAAATTGGCAACAATTTCAGCAAGACAGTTTAGTTTAGAGGAAGTTAATCGTTTTTCTGGAGGTAGAAGTGATGTAGGTCGACTGGCCGCCAATTTTGCGGGCGTTTCTGCGCCAGATGACAGTAGAAACGATATTGTGGTAAGAGGAAATTCTCCAACGGGTCTGCTTTGGCGATTGGAAGGTATTCCTATTCCAAGTCCAAACCACTACTCTACGGCAGGCACAACAGGTGGGCCAGTTTCAGCACTAAATACCAATATGTTGAAGAATTCAGATTTTATTACATCTGCGTTTCCTGCGGAATATGGTAATGCTTTGGGAGGAGTTTTGGATTTGGGTTTTAGAAAGGGAAATATAGATGATTATGAATTTACAGCGCAGGTGGGGGCTTTTACAGGAGTTGAAGCCATGGCTGAAGGGCCTTTAGGTAAAAAACAGGGCTCCTTTTTGGTAGCTGGAAGATATTCATTAGTTGGGCTTTTAGGAGTTGGTGCTGGTGGTACTTCAGCAACGCCAAATTACAGTGATATTTCTTTTAATCTTAATTTCGGTTCGGGTAAATTTGGAAATTTATCATTGTTCGGAATTTTAGGAGATTCCGATATCGAGTTCTTGGGTGATGATATTGATGAAAATGATTTGTTCTCGGCAGAGGATGAAAACTCCTTCGTAGAATCTGGCTTCGGTGTGGTAGGTTTAAGCCATAAAATTGCTGTTAGTGATAAGAGTTATTTAAAATCAGTACTGGCGGTGTCCACCTCTTCAAATACGTTTGATTCGGATAGAATTATAGACAAGGATACACCTCAAGAGCGTATTATTAGATATACAGAAGTAGACGATACTGAGAACCGTTTTACGTTTTCAACGTTATTCAACACTAAAATAAGCAGAAAAACTACGCTAAGAACAGGGCTTTTATATGAGTCTTTTGGAATAGAGTCTTCTCTGAGAGATCGTCTTGAGCAACCTGATAATAATGGTGATGGCGACCCCGATCTTTTTACGTTTAGAGATACAGATGACAATTTTGGACTATTCCAACCGTATATACAAGGGCAATTTAGGCTTACGGAAGCATTAACCTTAAACGCTGGATTACATGCGCAATATAGTACATTAAATGAGCAGTTTGTTCTAGAACCAAGAGGCGCTTTAAGTTACAGAGTTGCACCGAAACACCGTTTAAGTTTTGGCTATGGCATCCATCATCAGAATGTTCCTTTGCCTTTACTATTTTTAAATGAAGAAGTTAATGGAGAATTGGTACAAACTAATATTGATTTGGATTTCGTTAGAAGTGCACATTATGTATTGGGTTACGATATTAATTTGGCTAAAAGCTGGAGGGCAAAATTGGAAGCTTATTACCAGGACGTAAGCGACGTTGCCATAGAGGCCTTCCCTTCAAGTTATTCAACCTTAACTGAAGGCGCAGATTTTGGCTTTCAAAACGACAGGGTTTCTTTGGTAAATGAGGGTACAGGTTTCAATCAAGGTATTGAATTAACTGTGGAAAAATTCTTTAGCGAAGGGTATTATGGTTTGCTAACCACATCTATTTTTGAAAGCAAATATGAAGGTAGTGATGGTATAGAGCGAAACACACCTTTTAATAATGGTTATGTTGTTAATCTTTTGGCGGGTAGGGAATTTAACATTGGAAAAGCGAAACGAAATGTACTTTTTTTTGATACACGCGTTACCTTGTCAGGAGGAAGATATTTCACCCCTGTAGATTTAGAAACATCGCGACAATTAGGATTTCAAGTACTTCAAGAAGATTTAGCATTTAGCGAGCAACAAGACGATTATTTTAGGTGGGATTTCAAGTTGGGATTTAAATTCAATAGCACTTCTAAAAAGCAATCGCATCAATTTTATGTTGATTTACAGAATGTTACCAATAATGAAAATATTTTTACAAGTAGATATAATAGACTAACGAATAATATAGATCAAGTAAATCAAATTGGTTTTTTTCCGGATGTAGGTTATAGGTTTCAGTTTTAAAACCGAACAAAAAACCCAACACAATTTGTGTTGGGTTTTGATTATCGTATGATCAGAGGTCTAATCTATTTTATCATTTTTAGGTTCCTCTTCTTTACTTGCATCTTTAAATTCTTTAATGCCACTTCCTAAACCACGCATTAATTCTGGTATTTTTTTACCTCCAAAAATCAATAACACAACTACCACTATCAATGTAATTTGCATTGGACCAATAGCTAATGGTAACATAAATAAATTCATAACCTTTAAATTTGAGGTACAAAGTTAATAATTAAAGTTTAATAAACTCGTTTTTATTGGTATTACTCGTTTCGAATAAAATTCAAAATAAAATAGCTTAGTTATTTTATTTAATTTTGCGAGAACTATGGCTAAAAAAAAGCAAAAAAAGCTTAAAAAGAAATTACTTGATAAGTATAGACTCGTAATTCTTAATGAAAACACATTTGAGGAACGGTTATCCCTAAAACTTACTAGGTTAAATGTTTTCGTTATAGTTACCTTATCCAGTGTTTTGCTTGTGGGGTTAACTATTTTGCTAATTGCTTATTCACCTTTAAAAGAATATATCCCTGGCTACTCTTCTACAGCACTTAAAAAGAAGGCTACCGAACTAAGTTTTGAAACCGATTCACTTAAACAAGTATTAGTTAATAACGAACTTTATTTTGCATCTATACAGAAAGTACTTAAAGGCGATGTGAGTTCTGAACAATTGAATAAAGACTCTATTATTGAAGCTACAAAATTAGAAATAAGTGAGGTGGATTTAAACCCTTCAAAGGAAGACTCCTTGCTACGCGTTAAAGTTGAAAAAGAGGATAAATATAATTTATTTGAATCTGCAACTTCTGTGACCAATTTTGTTTTGTTCCCGCCTGTTTCTGGTACTATAAGCGAACCATATGATGTTGAGGATAAACACTACGCAGTTGATATTGTTGTGGCAAAAGACACACCAGTTAAAGCAACAGCTGATGGCATTGTTATTTTTGCAGAATGGACTGTAGGTACAGGACATGTTATTATTCTAGAGCATAGCTACGGACTAATATCGGTATACAAGCATAATGCTACTGTTACAAAAGGGCAAGGCGATTTAGTAAAAGCGGGTGAAGTGATTGCAACCTCAGGAAATACTGGAGAATTAAGCACGGGCCCTCATTTACATTTTGAGTTATGGAGTGATGGCTACCCTATCAACCCTACAAATTTTATAGATTTCGAATAAAGTATGTCTTTAAAATCAATACTAGCTATACCGTTTGCCAAAGTAGTCTCAAAAAAGGTTAAAAAATGGGCAAATAATCCTCATAAAACGCAGGAGAAAGTGTTTCAAAACTTAATTAGCAATGGGGTAAATACAGCATTTGGTAAAGACCACAACTTTAGCAGCATAAACTCACCTGCAGATTTTGTTCAAAATGTACCAATAAGAGATTATGAGGGTTTGAAAACCTATGTGGAAAGAGTTGTAGCGGGAGAGGCAAATGTACTTTGGAAAGCCAAGCCAATTTATTTTGCAAAAACGTCGGGTACAACCTCAGGTTCTAAATATATCCCAATCACGAAAGAAAGTATGCCAACGCATGTTGAAGCTGCTCGAAATGCTATCCTTATGTACATCAATGAAACACGCAATTCTAAGTTCGTGGATGGAAAAATGATTTTTCTACAAGGAAGCCCTATTTTAAAAGAACAAAATGGTGTTCAGTTAGGACGACTATCGGGCATTGTTGCTCACTATGTGCCCAAATATCTTCAGAAAAATAGATTGCCATCTTGGGAAACAAATTGTATCGAAGATTGGGAAACAAAAGTGGATACCATTGTAGATGAAACATTGCCAGAGAATATGACGATAATCTCTGGAATACCTTCTTGGGTACAAATGTATTTTGAAAAAATTCAGCAAAAAACTGGTAAAAAGGTAGGAGAGGTTTTTAAGAATTTCAATCTATTCATCTTTGGAGGTGTGAATTACGAACCTTACAGATCAAAATTTGAGAGTTTAATTGGAAGAAAAGTCGATAGCATAGAATTATATCCTGCGAGTGAGGGCTTCTTTGCGTTTCAGGATAAACAGGATGAAAAAGGAATGTTATTACAACTAGATTCTGGTATTTTTTATGAATTTGTGAAAGCGGACACATTTTTTGATGAAACGCCAAAACGAATTACTTTAAAAGATGTTGTGGTTGGTGTAAATTACGTAATGATTATTTCAACAAATGCAGGTTTATGGGCTTATAATATTGGTGATACTGTTCAATTTACTTCAATAAAACCCTATAGAGTGATCGTTTCTGGAAGAATAAAGCATTTTATTTCTGCCTTTGGTGAGCATGTTATAGGTAAAGAAGTGGAGCAGGCTATGGAAGATGCTACGAAAGATACAGATATTCAAATTTCAGAATTTACAGTAGCGCCTCAAATAACTCCAAAAGAAGGATTGCCTTACCATGAATGGTTTGTTGAGTTTGAAAACGCCCCACATAATTTAAAAGAGTTAGAAGAAAAAATAGATCTGTCATTGCAACGACAAAACACATATTATTTTGACTTGATAGAAGGAAAAGTGTTGCGTTCGCTTGTTATATCTAAGGTTAGGAAAAATGGATTTCAAGAATACATGAAATCTGTTGGAAAGCTAGGAGGACAAAATAAAGTCCCAAGACTATCCAACGACAGAAAAATAGCCGATGTGCTTTCTGGCTTGGTTGAAAAATAATAGTACATTTGTATCGTTTTTCTAAACCAATGGAACAAACCAAACGCTATGAACGAACGCGAGCTCAAGAGAGCTCGAATGCTATTGAACGCATGTACATTACAATGCGCCATTTGTTCAATCGTGGGTTTTATAAGCCAATGGGCGTTTCTGGAGAAACCTTAAGAAATGCACTCCTACTTCTACGCCCAGAGATTTATGGTTCTATTGCCGAAGAAAAAGCGGAACTTGAAGGTTTACTTTATGTTATAGACCGCCTGCCTATTGGTATAGAAGAATGTTTAAGAATAAACCTTACTAGTGAAGAAGGGTATTCCAACTCTCATTTTTCTCCTATAATTCCTTTAAAACGTCGCCGTAACTGCTATAGAATTGATGATGAGCAAATGAATATTGAAATTACCAGAGGGCGTTCTGAAATTTATGATATTCTTACGCATCTTACATTTCTATTTATAGAATCTCATAAGATAAGTAATAGGGTTTTAATTAATGACGAAGGAAAAACTTCTAGAGATTGGGATAAGTTAGGAAAAGTGGTGAGTTCTGGAAAAAAATTAACCCAAAAAGAAAGGGAAATATCTATAACTTATACTGCCAACATTTTAGGAAGGACATTTAATGAAATAAGTAGTATTTATGGTGAATTTGCAACATCATCCCAACCAGAGCGGTTTTTACATATTATATATTGGTTAGGTAAATTGGCTATTCAAGAACAGTTGTCTAATATAAAAAGAGCTATAATATTTAGTCCTGTCTTAAGAGAGGAAATAGGCCATCATATTCATGGGGAAATTTGGGCCAATAAAGTTAAGAAGGTATTAGACCAGAAAAATCTCTTGGAAAGACCAATTCATATTATAAGTGCAAATATGCATAGTGTTATGAATACTTTGTTTGCTCCTAGTGCGTTGAAATCACTTTCATCTAAGAAGAATATTTTTGATGTTTATAAGGATTTAAGTAATAACGATAATGAAAATCTAAGGACAAAAGTTAAAAGTCATGCTCTAAAAGAAGGTATGATCTGCATTGATGATACCTCTGGAGCAAATATTGATGTACAAATTTTTGATACCGAAAAAATAGATGTTTCTAAACTAGATATTTCTGTAAACGAAACGAGTGTAAAATCGAAAAAACCTGTTATATTGGTCATGGATTATGCTTTTGGTGAGCAGGCTTATGAAACAATGGATGAATTATTGAAACCGTATTTTCGAAATGAAGAAAAAGTTCATTTGGATGTAGAATCGATTTCTATAATGGGCAAGGCGGGAATACTAGAAGGAGAAAAAGGAGATATTATGATTCCTTCAGCGCATATTTTTGAAGGTACAGCTGATAATTATCCTTTTGAAAACGAACTTAAAAAAGAAGGACTAGAATGTGGAGAAGTTTCTGTTTGCGAAGGTTCTATGATTACCGTTTTAGGAACATCACTGCAGAATAAGGATATTTTAAAATTCTTTTTCGAATCTACTTGGAATGTTATTGGTTTAGAGATGGAGGGCGCGCATTATCAAAAAGCAATTCAAGCAGCTTCAAAAGTTAGAGGAAGTATTAGAGAGGATGTAAGAGTGAGGTATGCCTATTACGCAAGCGATAATCCTTTAAAAACAGGGAGTACATTGGCATCGGGAGGCTTAGGTACTTCTGGTGTAAAACCAACATATACAATTACAAGAAAAATTATAGAACAAATATTAAACTAAACGAAATTATGGACAACGATTCGCAAAAGTCGAAGCAATCTGAAGAAGTAGATTTAGGTCAACTTTTTAAGTCGATCGGTAATATTTTTGAAAGACTTTTTAAATTTGTATCAAGGATTTTATTTGGCCTCTATAAGGTCATTCTTCTTATTTTAATTCATTTTTATAATCGTATTTATTGGTATTTAGTGGCAGGTCTCGCTGGGTTAATAATTGGGTTTTCCATCGATTATAAATCAGAGGAACTTTATGGAGCGAATATGTTCATAGAAACGAATTTTAATTCAGCCAGACAGGTTTACGAGAATATCAGACAATTTCATCAATTGGCTAGTGTGGATAAGGATTCTATAGAATTATCTGAAAGATTGAATATTACTCCCTATCAGGCTTCGAAAATAAAAGGTTTTTATATAGAGGCAGATTTGGATGAGAATAAAATAGCCAAAATGTATTCGGACTTTTACTTAAAGCTTGATTCCGTATCGAGAATAGACATGACTTACGATAGATACAAAAAGGCATTAAATTCTTACAATTATCGCACTCACAAAATAGGAGTAGCGTCAACCGATAAAATGATTTACAAGAAAATTGAGGGAGCTTTTATAAATGAAATTGTCGGTAATGATTATTTGGAAGATCTTGTTAAATCTAATGCAGAGATTTTAAAACGAAAGGATAAATCTCTGGAAAAACAGGTGAAAATAACGGACTCTTTGGTGAATGAATATTTGAAAATACGAATTAATGAGTCTAAAAAAGAACAAATTCAAGGGTCAGGAACTAATTTGTATATGGGAGATTCAGAATCTTCAAATTTGATTGTTGATGAGTCCAGCATTATACGAAGTAGACTTACTTATGAAAATGCAAGAAGGAATATTGATAGTCTTTTAGTAGCCGAGAAGAATGTAATAAATGTCTTAGCGAAGTTTCCTAAATCAGGTTATGATATCGATAAGTGGCATGACAAAATGAAGTTTGTGTTGCCTATTGTCTTTTTGTCCTTAATATTGATCGTGTTCTCATTTTTAAGTCTAGGTAAATACTTGAAGGAGGAAACAAGAAAATAGTGACTATATTTAAATTAAAAGTAGCTTTTATTAATTTTTAATATTATTAGTTTGGATTTTTTAAGTGCACTTAAGTGGACTATTAGGCCAAAAATGAATGTCGTCTAATAAGAAAGCAAATAGAATAACAATAAATGCTAGGAGTAGTAATACGTTTTGGTAAAATCCTGTATAATGAATTATAAGATTGCTATTATTGGATTAGGGTACGTAGGTTTGCCTTTGGCTGTTGAGTTTGCAAAAAAGTATCTTGTTTATGGTTTGGATATCGACGTGGATAGAGTCAATAGACTAAAAGCAGGGTTTGATGACACCCAAGAGGTCTATAAAGATGAGTTGTTATCAGTTCTGAGTGAACCAAGTAATAATGGGCTTGTATTGACAACGAAAGTTGAAGAATTGGAAAACTGTAACACTTATATAGTTACAGTTCCGACTCCTATAGATACAAATAAAAACCCTGATTTATCTGCACTAATTAATGCAACAAGTAGTGTAGGAAGCATTTTAAAAAAGAAAGATATAGTTATTTATGAATCTACAGTATTTCCAGGAGCTACAGAGGATATTTGTGTTCCTATTTTGGAAAAATTCAGTGGACTAAAGTTTAATAAGAGTTTTTTTTGCGGATACTCTCCAGAACGGGTAAATCCTGGTGATAAGGATCATACGATCACCAAAATAAAAAAATTGACTTCTGGATCAACACCAGAAGTAGCTAGAATAATAGACAATTTATATGACTCAATAATATTAGCCGGAACCCACCCTGTATCTTCTATTCGTATAGCTGAGGCGGCTAAAGTTATTGAAAACGCTCAACGAGACGTCAACATAGCTTTTGTTAATGAGCTAGCGAAGATATTTAGTAAGCTTGAAATTGATACTCATGCAGTACTTGATGCGGCTGCAACAAAATGGAACTTTTTACCTTTTAAACCTGGACTTGTTGGTGGTCATTGCATCGGAGTTGATCCCTATTATCTTGCTCAAAAAGCCCAAGAAATAGGATATCATCCAGAGATTATTTTAGCAGGAAGACGACTGAATGATTCTATGGGAGACTTTGTTGTCACAGAGCTTATCAAACTAATGACTAAAAAGGAAATTAACATAAAAAATGCGAAAGCTTTAATGCTTGGAATAACTTTTAAGGAAAACTGTCCGGATATTAGAAATACAGGTGCCATCAATATTTATAAAGCATTAGTTTCTTTCAATATATGTGTTGATGTTTATGATCCAATTGCTTCTCATAAAGAGGTTAAAACAAATTTTGATATAGATATGGTTAATAGTCTTGATTGTAAATACGATGTTATCATTCATGTTGTTGCTCACGATGTGTTTACGGCAATAGACTTAGAGCAGCTGAGAAATAAGAAATGTGTAGTATACGATGTTAAGGGAACATTGCCGATTAATTCTGTTTCAAAAAGGCTATAATTTTGTATAATACCGCCTATCATATAAAAGATTTATCCAAATACTCTTTTTTGGTTACTGGAGGAGCGGGATTTATAGGTTCTAATTTGGTTGAATACCTTTTAAGGTTCAGTGCTAAAAAGGTCGTGATACTTGATGATTTTTCTACGGGCTACAAAGAAAATATTTTCAGTTTTTTGGAAGATGAAAGGTGTGTTTTAATTAAAGGAGATATAAGAAACCCGGTAATATGTAGAAGAGCCGTATTGGGAATTGATTATATTTTTCATCAGGCCGCTTTAGGGTCTGTTCCCAGATCGATAAAGGATCCAATATCAACAAACGAGGTAAATGTTTCAGGTTTTCTTAATATGCTTATTGCAGCAAAAGACTCAAACTCTGTTAAGCGAATAATTTATGCCGCATCTTCAAGCACATATGGAGATCATAATGTCTTACCCAAAGTTGAGGATAAAATTGGGAAACCGCTCTCTCCTTACGCTGTTACCAAATTTGTAAATGAATTGTATGCGGATGTTTTTCAGAAAACTTATGGTATAGAATGTATCGGTCTTAGATATTTTAATGTTTTTGGACCAAGACAGAGTCCAAATGGTGCTTATGCTGCTGTTATACCTCTTTTTATTAATGGCGCAATTAGAAATGAGCCTGTAAGAATAAATGGAGATGGAGAGCAAACAAGGGATTTTACTTTTATTGAGAATGTTGTGCAAGCAAATATGAAAGCCATATTTATTAAAATTAAATCTCATCAAGTTTATAATATAGCATGTGGTAAAAAAATAAGTATTAATGAATTGTGGAGTACAATTAAACATTTAACAAATTCAGGAGTAAATGCTGTTCATCAAAAAGACAGAATAGGCGATATTAAAGATTCTCTAGCGAATATTAACAAAGCAAAAGAGGAGCTAATGTATGCACCTAAATTTTTTCTCAATGAGGGCTTAAAACTTACCTTAAAGAGTTACAAATAGTTTTACAAGGTTGTCCTAAGGAAAGTTATATTTTTGCATAATTGAATTTATAGAGCGTTAATTAAAATAAAAACAGATAATACAAATATTATTGATGGAAATAAAATACAAAAAGCCTAAAGTAATTGCAGAAATAGGGTGCAATCATAAAGGAGAAATGGAAGTTGCAAAAGAATTAATTCGTTTAGCCAAAGATTGTAATGCAGACATAGCTAAATTTCAGAAACGTAACAACAAGGAGTTACTTACTAAAGAGCAATATAATGCGCCCCACCCGAACCCAGCAAATTCCTATGGAGATACTTATGGAGACCACAGAGAGTTTCTGGAGTTTACGGTATCGCAGCACGAGGAGTTAAAGCAATATTGTGACGAAGTGGGTATAGAATACTCAACTTCAGTATGGGATGTTACTTCTGCCAAAGAAATGATCTCTTTTAACCCCTCATTGTTAAAAGTACCATCAGCGTGTAACAATCATTTTGAAATGCTAGAAGTGTTAAGGGACGAGTATACAGGAGAAGTCCACCTTTCTTTTGGAATGACAAACCAACAGGAAGAAAAACAAATTATTGAGTTTTTTGAAGCGAAAGATCAAGCTAGGGAAAGGCTGGTAATTTATTCCTGTACTTCTGGTTACCCTGTCCCCTTTAATGATGTATGCCTATTGGAAATCTCAAGACTTAGGAAAGAATATGGGCAACGTGTGGCCGAAATAGGATTTTCGGGGCATCATTTGGGAATAGCAATTGATAATGCAGCATTCGCCTTAGGAGCTACTTGGGTTGAAAGACATTTTACAAAGGATAGAACTTGGAAGGGTACTGACCATTCAGCTTCTTTGGAGCCGAATGGATTAAGAAAATTATGCAGAGACCTTAAGGCTACTTATGACTCTTTAAACTATAAAGCTGAAGAGATCTTGGATATTGAGCAAGTCCAAAGGGAAAAATTAAAATTCAAAAAAGCTTAGACGATTTGAAAACTATCGCTTTTATACCCGTTAGAGGAGGCAGTAAATCCATTCCTCTAAAGAATATCAAATCATTTTGCGGACAACCGCTGGTTTATTGGACGACCAAAGCAGCTCAAGACACTCCAGAGATTGATGAGGTTATTATAGCCACTGACTCCAACGATATAAAAAACACAGTATTAGGTTTCAATTTCAGCAAGCTAAAGGTTTATATTCGTTCTTCCGAAAATGCTGGGGATATTTCATCCACCGAGAGTGTTATTTTTGAATATTTAAATAGCGTTGTTTTAAATCCATCGGACAAGTTCATTCTGATTCAGGCAACAACGCCCTTTTTATTGGCTTCTGACTTGTCAGGAGGAATCCAACGTTTAAAACAATCAAATAAAGACTCATTACTTAGCTGTGCAAGTGTTAAACGTTTTTTTTGGGACAAATCAGGCCAGCCATTAAACTACGATTATAAAAATAGGCCAAGGCGACAGGATTTTGAGGGTACGTTTATAGAAAACGGTGCTTTTTATATTAATTCCATTGCAAATATTCTGGAGAACCAAAATCGTTTAAGTGGCAAAATTGAAGTTTATGAAATGCCCGAATATACAATGACCGAAATTGATGAACCCGATGATTGGGCATATGCTGAATATTTAATGAAAAAGCATGTTTTAGCTAAAAACCAAAAACCCATAAAGCTTTTTTTAAGTGATGTTGATGGGGTTTTAACCGATGCGGGCATGTATTATTCTGAAAATGGTGATGAGCTAAAAAAGTTTAATACGCATGATGGCAAAGGGTTTGAGCTACTGCGTAAAGCTAATATAAAGACAGGGATCATAACTTCGGAAAACACCAAAATTGTTGAAAGAAGAGCCGAAAAACTAAAAGTTGATTTTCTTTATCAAGGTAGAGAGCATGGAGGCAAATTAGAGTCAGCCAAGATAATTTGTAAAAAGTTGGGTATTACCTTAGGCGAGGTTGCATATATTGGAGATGATGTCAATTGTCACGAACTTTTGTCCAATGTTGGGTTGGCTGCCTGCCCTAAAAATGCAACCAACAAGATAAAGGGGATTCCGAATATTGTTCTTTTAGAGAGAAATGGTGGAGATGGTGCTTTTAGAGAATTTGTGGAATTATTTTTGGAGGATATTCAATGAGAAAAGAGAGAAGGTGGACTATTATAAGGGAATATCTGGGGTTAAAGTATGTTGAAGCGGCAGTTTCCTTTGTCATAATATTTGTAATCTTTATTCCTTTGTTAAAACTAAAAGGGAAAAAAGAAAAAAAAGATTCGTGGAGAAAAGGCAATAGTCGTATAAAATTACTGCTCTATGGTGCTTATGGAAATCAAAGTGTAGGAGATGATGCAATTTTACAATCTATATTAGAAAATATAGATAACAGACTGTTTGACGTGACTGTTTCATCTTACAAACCTTATTTAACGAGGAAGATGACACACCATGATATTATATGGCAGGGAAGAACACTAGATGGTTTGTTCTATATGTACAATACTCTTCGAAAGACTGATATTTTAGTATTTGGGGGAGGAGGAGTTCTTGAAACTCACAATAATTCCTTAGTTACAACCATTGGCATGATGTACAAGTTTTCCAAAGTATATTTAGCAAAATTAATGGGTGTAAAAGTGTACTGTTTTGCCATTGGGTCGAACACAAAACCATATAGTAAAATGGTAAAACTATTAGTTGAAACACTTCTTGATAACGTAGATGGCATTTCAACCCGAGATCATAAGTCCTTTGAGTTTTTGACGAACATTCGAGAAAACTTAAATATGAAATCATTGGCTGATCCAGCATTACTTCTCACTATTAAAAATATTATAACAGAAAATTCAGCTTATCCTAAAATAGGGATAAATGTTATGCCATATTATAAACTGCTAAATGGCGATAAATCTAAGTTAGAATTCATAAGGGGAGAAATAGCAAAGAGTATAGACTATGCCATTGAGAGATTTAATGCGGAGGTATATTTTGTTCCAATGGTAGAAGGGGATGATACCAAGGAGCAGAATTCAATTTTCGAGTACATCAAAAATAAAAATCGAATTAATCTTTTGTCTCCAGATTATACTCCAAATGAATTAATGGAATTACTTTCAAAATTTGATTTATTTATTGGAACTAGGTTGCATCCAAATATTCTAGCTTATAATGTCAATACTCCAATTATTGGAATAGCCTATCATGATAAAATTTTTAGCCTATTTGACCATATACAACATCCACAATATGTGCAATCAATACAGCGGATATCCTCATCAATTTTAAATAGCCATGTTCATGAGATTTTGATGAATAAAGATAGCATAAAATTAAAAATGAAAGAGAGACATAAACATTTAGTTTCTTTAGCTTTAGAAAGTTTTGAAGATATTAAAAGAATATACATGAAATGAGCGGAGTAAAGTTGCTAAAGAATTTTTCGGCGTATACATTTGGTCAGTTTTTGACCCAAATGTTATCATTTATACTACTGCCCATTTATATTAGTCAGTTAAGTCAAGAAGAATATGGTATTGTAGGTTTTTTTATGGCAACTGCAACTCTTCTAAATGCAATAATGCAATTTGGTTTAAGCCCAACAATTATGAGGTATTATTATGATTATAAAGATAGTCCTCTACAATTTAAATCTTTTTTTTCAACATTACTGGTATTTATATTGATGGCCAACATATTGATTTCATTAGTGTTGCTGAACATCGGTGAGCATTTATTAAAAAATATGTTAAGTGACGTTAATATTTTGGATTACTTGTTTTATGTTGTGGGATACTCTTTCCTTTTTACTTTCCCATTACTAAATCTAAGTTTGTTCAGAGTTCATGGAGAGGCAAAGAAGTATTTATTATTCAATGTTTTTCAGTTTTTTCTTTCATTTCTTATGATCTATTTCTTTATAGTTATTCAAAAAGAAGGAGCTCTGGGTAAAATTAAAGGTGAGTTCTGGGCAAGATTACCCATATTTTTATTTTCGTTTTATTTATACAGCAAATATTTTACAATCAAAAACCTGAAAGTAAAGCATTTAAAAAGGTCTCTTAATTTTGGTTTGCCACTTATGTTTCAATCATTATTATGGTGGGGTTTGTATAGATTGGATTATTTTTTAATTAGTGGTAATTTGGGCAGCGAAAGTCTAGGGCTTTACAATGTCGCTTTTCAAATATCATTTATAGTTATTACACTTGGTATTTCATTTTCTTTAGCCTGGACCCCATACTTCTTTTCGATTGCTAAAATACAGGAAACTAAAGTTCTTTATGGAAACATCCTTGGTAATTATTTTATGTTGCTTTCATTAATAGGTGTAAGCATTCTTTTCTTCGGGGAATATTTTTTGGAATTAATTGGTGGCGAGAAATATTCTGAAATATTTGAATTTTTACCGTTCTTGCTTTTGGGAGCCATTTTTCAGAGTTCTTACTATTTAATTCATCAAACAATACAGTATTCAAAAAAAACATGGTCTATCCCTTTAATTCTTGGTTTAGGTGTTCTTGTTGGGTTCTGGCTTGAATATCTTGCAATTGATACTTATCAATTATTTGGTTTAAGTTTGGTCAAGGCGGCAACCTACTTAGTTGTTTTATTACTTACTTTTTACATTGGACAAAAATTTTATAAAATTATTATACCTACTAATAAAGTAATTATATCAGTTGTTTTCTTAATGATAAGTTTTACATTGGGATATGTTTTAGAAGATAATTTATATTCCGTTTTTATTAAGGTGTTTACGATTGTGTTTTCCTTATTTGGTTTGTGGTTTTTAGTTCCATTTTTTAACAAAGAAGAAAGAGAATTTTTACTAAAAAAAATTACGAGAAAATGAAAAATATTTGTTTTGTAACAAATTATAAGAAAACATATTTTTTCGACGAAATTGGTAAAGAATTAAAGAATCATGGATGTCAAGTCTATTGGATTGTACTTAACCAAATGCTTTATGACTACCTTAAGCCTACTTATGGTAAAGAATGTTTATTACTTATTAATAGAGAGAGAGGAAGCATTTTTTCTGAAAAGATAGGGGAATTTAAAATTAACGAATTAGTGTTTGTAGACCGGGCACTTAAATATTACGGTGAATGGGGGTATGAATTTCTCAGGAACATTCAAAAACCTATATATGATTTTATTAAGGGTAATAAAATTTCTTATGTTTTCGGTGAAACAACGTATGCTCACGAGGTTTTAACGCATAGAATAATTAAAGATAAAGGAGAATTAAACTGTTCATATTTACATCCTCAAACTATACGAATTCCCAATTATCACTTTACATTTTTAGTTGATGAATTCCAATCAGAAATTTATGATTGTGAAAAATATAGCGCCTATAACGATGGTGATATAATAAAAGTTCAAAGACCTACTGAGTCTGTTGTCAATGAACTAAGGGTCAAAAAGTCAATGAACATAATTAGTAAATTAAAAAGGGCTACTCGTCTATTTAGTCAAAAAAACATGGAAAAGGATGACCCTTCTGTTTCCCCTACAAACTTTAAAGGTAGGCTTTTTAAGGGTTTTTCTGAGGAATGGAATAGATTTACATATCCATTGGTAAAAACTTTGGATTATTCAGCACTCCAAAATAAGAAATTTGTACTTTATACACTTCATAAACAACCAGAAGCGTCAGTGGATATAGTTGGTAGATACTATGACGATCAATTCATAAACATAAGGAATATATGGAGAATATTACCGGATGACTGGTATATAGTTGTAAAAGAACATACAAATGCAATAGGAGATCGATCTTTTTCCTTTTTTAGGAAACTTAAAAGAATAAGAAACTTAGTATTAATAAATGAAAAAATTAATTCTCATAAATTAGTTCTGGATGCCAAAGCCATATTTAGTGTTTCGGGTTCTATAGCTTACGAGGCTGCCTTATATGGAAAACCTGCATTTTTGTTTACACCCATTTTTTTTGATAAGTTGGAAAATTGCTACAGAATTACCTATGATACATTTAGGGAGGTAGACAATATTGAGGAATTACTTACTGAATGGAGGAAATCAAACAAAGAAAAGATGTCCATTGAGCAATTTTCTAGATATTTATTGTCTCGAAGCTCAAAAGGTTTAATAAGTGACCCCTTAACAGATAATAAATGTATGTCTAAAGAGAATATTGAAAAAGTATTTAGAGCATTTATATTATTAATCAATGAAGATTAAAATATTTACACTTTTAGGGATAATTTATTTTTTTTTTAATGCCACTGGTCTGCCTTTCGGTTTAACCTATATTACCTTATTATCGCCTTTTATTTTTTTAAAGGTGTTTTTCCGCTATATTAAGTTTTTCTTATTTTTCTTAATATTCCTTATAATATACTTTTTTATACACTATTCTTACGGTATTGAGAGTTATCCTGATTATTTTGTTTCTTGTGCTTTGCACGCTAGTATTGCAATACAGGCTGTTGGATTCTATCATATTTTGAAAAATAAGCCAGATTTAGTTTTTAAAACAGTTGAAAGACTTGGCCTTCTTAACATTATTGCAATGATAATAGCCCTCTTTTTCATTACCTCTACAGTTTCAAATATTTTCTGGAGAGAGTACAATTTAACTGATATACCACAATTACGATTATTAACATATGAACCTTCTTATTATAGCTTATTATTGGTGCCAATATTTTTCTACTTTTTGGATAAAAGACTTAGGGGTTCAACTACTAAAACCAATATTATTCTTACGGGCACAATAATTGCTCTACTGTTTTCAAGGTCTTTGGGGGTAGTGGCAGGAATAGTATTAAGTGTGTTCTTTTACTATTTCCGACTCGAGTTTTTGCTAAGAGTTAAATATTTCAAGGTATTTATGATAATCGGACTTGCTGGATTTTTTTTTAGTTTATTTCTTATAGTGTTTTTTCCCGAAAATGTTTTCGTGGTTCGCATTTCCAATTTTATTCAGGGTAAGGACATCTCGGGATCTGCAAGAGTTTTTGAGCCATGGATGTTAGGTTATCAGATACTTGAACAAAAGAGTTACATTTTTGGAATAGGATGGGGTCATATCAAAATATTGGGACATGAAATAATTTCAGACTATTATAACTACCCTCCAGCACTAAATAAAAGAGTAACTATACCTAATTCTTTAGCAGAAATTTTCATAATACTCGGATTTGTAGGACTAATCTTTAAGTTAGCTTTAGAAATATATTTATATAAAGTAACTAGAGTTAAGAATTCAAGATTTAGGTATCTTATATTTTTATTTATTTTCATTTACCAATTTACGGGAAGCTACTCCTCAAGTTTAGCTGAATGTATATTATGGATTTTAGCATTTACATCAACGAATAATTTACAAGACCTAAGGAAGAACAAACAAATTAAATTTGGTTAAATGAAAATAGGTATTGACGCAAAATGGTTTTTTAATGGCCCGCCAAGTGGGAAAGTTGTAGTAAAAAGTATAACGCATCATTTAATTAAGAACTTTTCTAACTTACATACTTTTTATATTTTCTTATCAAAGTCTGACGAAAATTTAGAGTTTCCGTATTTATGTGAGAATGTAAAATTAGTTTATGTTAATTCTGTTATTAATCTTATTTCTAATGCACTGATAATCCCTTACTATGCCAATAGGCTAAAAATAGATGTAATTATTTATCAGAATTTCGGGT
Source organism: Jejuia sp. UBA6058 (assembly GCA_002428965.1). Lineage (GTDB taxonomy): Bacteria > Bacteroidota > Bacteroidia > Flavobacteriales > Flavobacteriaceae > Jejuia. The sequence goes on from DIYI01000012.1 coordinate 668,740, forward strand.
CATTATTTAAAGCCTCAAAAAGTATTGTTTTTATTCATGATTTATTATTTTTAGATTATCCCGAGTATTATTCTTTTAAAGAAAGACTGTATTTTAAGCCAATGAAGCTTCTTTCAAGAAAAGCCAATAGCATAGTTACCATTTCTAAATCTGAAATGCAAAGGGTGCTAAAATATAAATTTGGCAGTAACAAAAACGTATTTTATGTGTATCATGGAGTGGATGAAAACTTTAGAAGTATTGAGAAGTTGGATAACAATAGAATATTGGACTGTAGAAAAAAATATAACCTACCTGATAATTACATTCTATATGTAGGGCGTTTAAATATTAGAAAAAACATACTGAACTTAATTAAGGCTCTTGTAAATGTTAAGCTTCCTTTGGTTATAGTTGGTGAAGAAGATCATAAAACCGAGAACCTTAAAGAATTAATAGAAACACTTGATTTAGGAGATAGAGTAATTTTCACTGGGTTTGTTTCTGATGAAGATATACCATTAGTATATGCAGCAGCAAAAGTTTTCTGTTTTCCATCATTTGCAGAAGGCTTTGGAATGCCTCCATTGGAAGCTATGGCCTGTGGTACTCCAGTAATTGTTTCCAATATAACAAGTTTACCAGAAGTATGTGGAGATGCAGCTATTTATATAGATCCTGATAGGCCTGAGGATATTGCAGAAAAGATTAATAGTTTATTAGCCAAACCCCCAGAAGATATAAGTAAGATTTCTATGTATGGTCTTAGTCATGCTAGAAAATTTACCTGGGAAAAATCTGCTGAAGGTTTAATGAAAATTATCATTGAAAAATTATGATTGGAAGATTTATTGCTAAAATTAAAGGAGACAGCTCTTATAATATTGAAAGTTCGTATTCTACTAAAGAATGGTTAGTCATTTTAATAGAAAGGTGTCTACAAATTTTTAGAGGCATATTCGCAAAATTATTTTTTTTAAAGGCCAAGGGTATTTTTTTTAAAGGGAGCAACGTTCAAATTAGACATAAAATGTCCTTTTCAGCAGGTAAGAATTTGATTTTGGGAGATAATGTAAGAATCAATGCACTTTCAAAAAATGGAGTTCATTTAGGCCATAATGTAACTATATCCAATAATTGTGATCTTATTTGTACTGGTGTAATTTCGCAAAGAGGTACCGGCATAAAAATAGGGAATAATACTGGTATAAATGCCTATTGTTTTTTAGGTGGACAAGGAGGAATAGATATCGGTAACCATGTAATTATTGGCCCTCAAGTAAAGATTTTTTCAGAAAACCATAATTTTTCAAATAGTGATAAAATTATTAAAGATCAAGGTGTAACTCGTTTGGGTGTCAAGATTGAAGATGATTGTTGGATAGGAGCTGGAGCTATTATTTTAGATGGGGTACATTTAAAATCTAGGACTGTAGTAGCGGCGGGAAGTGTTGTGTCAAAAAGTTTTGAAGCCAATTCCTTAATAGCTGGAATTCCGGCAAAATTTATTAAAAATATTTAGCTTCGAATAATGATAAAAAAAATCGGAACTATTTTGTTTTTAATGTCTTTTTTCACAACATTAGTTCTTAGCGTTTACGTTTTTACAACTTATAAGATTTATAGTGCTCCAATAGATTCAATTACATTAAGTTTTGGAAATGAAGTAACTAAAAAGGATTTACCTGTAATACATACTGCTAGCAATGGACAGTCTAAGGTTGATGTGAAAACCCAGCACAAATTGCAGAAGAAAGATAAATTTTTGTATGAGGTAAATTTACCCGAAAACCAAAAAATAAGAAGAATAAGACTCTATTTTCCCTTTGCAGAAAGAAACGTTATAATAAAAGAAATTCGCTTACACCATGGCAATCGAAGTACAGATATACCTTTAAATACAATTAAAAAGCAAGAAGGTTTTCATCTTGTAAATAATAGAAACAGATTAGAACTTCAAATTAGGGATAAATATGCATTTTTGGATGTGCCACAAAAGTACATATATACGTCTGATTTTGGAAATATCTACTACTTGTTTATTGCTTTTTTTATCGTTGTCATTTTATCTAGCGTAGTTGTTTTTTGTTTTAAAAGAACTGGTTTTGGTTACTTTACAGTTGATAATATTACCACAAGTTTAATGGTAATAAGTGTTTTTTTACCTGCGCCAATATATAATATTAGTCTTATTTCCCTGGCGGTTTTAAATATTAGAAAAATCTCCTGGAAATCAATAAAGAGTCAGTGGACCAATATTTTCATTTTGGTTTTTTTCTTTCTATACCTATTAAATAACCTGCTTATAAGTGAGGAGGGACTAAATGATATGTCGGTTATAGAAAGATTTTTGCCATTTTTTATTTTAACACTTTTGCTTCCAAATTTAAGTAGGAGAAGATACCTTACTCTTTTTGTCATTTCATCTCTTGTATTGGGCTTTGTATTTGTTATTACTTCTTTTTTTGACATGTATATTCATAGTAATTCTGAACTTTTATCCTTTAATCTTTTTACAAAGTATCTACATCCAGTATATTTTTCGTATCTTCTTTTCTTTTCAATATGCTATGTATCAATAAAATACGAAGGACTGAAAAAGCATTTTTTGCAATTTATACTGTTTGCCTTTCTTGTTTTTAGTGGATCAAAAATGGTTTTTATTCTGGCTATAATTGTTGTTATACATGATCTTTTGAGAAACAGGAAGGGTTTAATTTTAATTTTACCAATTGTTGGAATAATAATGTTTTTTAGCCCTTTAATAAAGCGCTTTGAAGAAATCTATAGTATTGATGATTTATCTATTTTATCAGAAGAACATATTAGTAGCCCTAACGATGATAGAGTGAATGGTTTAACGCTTAGGTTGCTTTTAGCACGAGAAACACTCAAAACAATGAATTACAAGGATTATTTGTTTGGCAAAGGGGTGTCCAGATCAACAGATGAAGTTTTAAGATATAGATTAGATAAGATTGGTTTGAAAAACCATTTAAATTTTAATCCACATAATCAATATATTGATACATTTTGGCGAGGAGGACTGATCACTTTAATTGTTTTAATTTTCATCCCTTTAAGTAGTATTATAAATGGAGTTAAGCGCAAAGATAGGCTTTCAGTTTTATTTAGCTGTTTTATGCTTTTTGTTATGGGCTCAGAGGTAATCTTTGGAAGGGTTAATGGGATATATTTTTTTACTTTGGTCCTCTTAATACTAAATAACACTAAGTTAAATTTCAAAGAAAGATTTGAAATTACCTAATGATATAACTTAAAACAGTAAAAAATTGTTTTAATTAAAAGTAGATTCATTTCAGTTGATATTGTTAATTTTATCCCCCTTATAAATCTCTTTACAAAACAAATTTTAGTTAAAATAAATAATCAATTAAAAAGATAAATGAAAGTTGCTATCATAGGTACAAGAGGAATTCCCAATAATTATTCTGGTTTTGAACAATTTGCTGAATTTTTTTCTGTTTCTTTAGCCGAAAGGGGTGTTGATGTTTCGGTTTATAATTCGCATAACCATATTTTCCAAGAAAAGACTTTTAAAGGTGTTAAAATAATACATAAATATGACCCTGAATATATTGTTGGTACTTTCGGTCAATTTGTGTACGATTTTAATTGTATACTAGATGCCAGAAAAAGAGCTTTTGATATAATTCTTCAATTGGGCTACACTAGCAATAGTATTTGGCATAGGTTGCTGCCAAAAGATGCAGTTATCATTACCAATATGGATGGTTTAGAATGGAAGCGCACTAAATATTCACCTTCTGTAAGAAAGTTTTTGAAGTATGCTGAAAAATTGGCTGTAAAGTCTAGTGATTTTTTAATAGCAGATTCAAAAGGTATTCAAAACTATTTATTAAAAGAATATGGGGCAAGTTCGAAATTTATTCCTTACGGGGCTAATATATTTCAAGATAGTAATGCCTCAGTTTTACAAAAATATAGAGTAGCTATAAATAATTATGATATGTTAATAGCAAGGTTTGAACCAGAAAATAATATAGAAGTTATTTTGGATGGTGTTGCTTTATCTAAAACCGAGAGACCGTTTTTGGTTGTTGGACGACATGACGTTAACAAGTTTGGGGCTTATTTGAAAGAAAAATTTAAGGATGTAAAGAAGATAAGATTTTTAGGTGGAATTTTTAATTTATCAGAACTCAATAATTTAAGATATTATTCTAACCTATACTTCCATGGACATTCTGTGGGTGGTACAAATCCATCTCTGCTTGAAGCAATGGCTTCAAGTACTTTGATTATCGCACATAACAATGAATTTGCACAATCTATCTTAGAAGAAGATGCGTTTTATTTTGAATCTAAAGAAGATGTCATGAATTATTTAGAAACATTAGATAAAGAATCTCATAAGCTTAAAGTTGAAAGCTGTTTTAATAAAATTAATCAGATATATAAATGGGAATCCATTAATGAAGATTACTTTATTTTTATTAAAAGCTGTCTTAAAAAAAAATAAGTTTTGAGCTGTTATATCAAAATTGATAAAATATTAAAAAGTTATATTCCTGATTAAAATAAATTTCTTGAAATTAAGACTTCCTAAAACTGAAAGAAATTCTGATTACATAAAACCATTATCTTATGTAATGGATTTAGTGGTTGTTAATGGTTTAGCATTTTTATTTCAGACCTTAATTACGAATACTATATTATTCGGTATATATATATCTTGTGCATGGATAATAATTTCACTAAAAAGTAACTTCTACAGTGTACAACGATATACTAGTATTGTGCAAGTTTTAAGACTTATTGTAGTTCAATTTTTGCTTTTTTTGTTGGCTTTATATGCATTTATTGGCTTTTTTAAACAGCCTAATATTAGTCGAGTAGGACTAGGCAACTATCTTTTAGGAGTACTTTCTATTGTGTCTATAATCAAACTATTATTGTTTATTCTTTTAAACAAATACCGATCTACACAATTAGGTAATTACAGAAATGTTGTAGTACTTGGAGATACGGATAAAATAAGGCAATTAATTTATGTTTTTAATAAGAAACTCGATTTTGGTTTCAAGTTCAAAAGACAATTTGTTTTGAAAGGCGACGAATTTTCTTTAAAGAGATGCTTTAATTTTATTATTGAGAATGAAATTGATGAAATATACGCTTCTGTAGCTGATCTATCAAACAAACAAATAAACAAAATAATTGATTTTGCCGATAATAACTTAATAGAATTGAAATTTATTCCTGACAACAAGGATATTTATTCAAAAAAATTGAAATATGAATATTATGATTATATTCCGATTCTATCTTTAAGAAATATTCCAATTGAGGAACCAATTAATAAATTTGCCAAGAGGCTTTTAGATATTTTAATATCTACCGGTGTTATATTTTTTATTCTTTCTTGGCTTGTGCCGATACTTGGTTTACTTATTGTTCTTGAGAGTAAAGGGCCAATTTTTTTTAGACAAGATAGGCCAGGAATAAAGGAAAGAGGCTTTGGTTGTTATAAGTTTAGATCTATGGCTATTAATAGCTCAACAGAAAACTCTGCTACAAGGAATGATCCAAGAATAACTAGGATCGGAAAATTTATAAGACGAACTAGTATTGACGAACTTCCCCAGTTTTTTAATGTTTTGTTTGGTCAGATGTCAGTTGTTGGTCCACGTCCTCATCTTTGGCGTCAAAACGAAATATATGGTTCCACAGTTTCAAAATATATGGTAAGATACTTTGTAAAACCAGGGATAACAGGTTTAGCTCAAATAAAGGGTTATAGAGGTGAAATAGAGACCAAAGAGGATATTATCAACAGAACAAAGTACGATGTGTTTTATATTGAAAACTGGTCGATTTTAATGGATTTTAATATTGTAATTCAAACAATATTAAATATTGTAAAAGGTGAAGACAAGGCATATTGATTAAAAAAAGGTTGTTAAAAAAGATACATTTATCCGCATCTAACGTAAATCATAAAGAGATTTTATACATCCAGGAGGCAATTAATCGAAAAGAATTTTCGAATTACGGTGCTAATCTGAGGGAGTTTCAAATTCAACTAAAGGAATATTTCAGGGAGAGAAGAGAGGTAGTTCTTCTAAACTCTGGTACTTCTGCTATTCATATGGCGCTAATTAACTTAGGCGTAAAGAGGGGTGACGAGGTGATTTGTCAAAGCTTCACATTTGCCGCTTCAGCATTTCCAATTTTATATCAAGGAGCCAAACCAGTTTTTATAGATAGTGAAAATGACACCTGGAATATATGTCCTAATCTTCTTGAAGAAGCCGTCAAGGCAAGAATAGAAAAAGGGATTAGACCAAAAGCCATAATTATAGTTCATTCATATGGTATGCCAGCTAGAATGGATGATATTATTGAAATCTCCAATAAATATGAAATACCAGTTGTGGAAGATGCAGCAGAAAGTCTTGGCTCTAGTTATAAGGGTATACGTTGTGGTGCTTTTGGAGATTTTGGAGTACTTTCATTTAACGGTAATAAAATCATTACAACATCTGGAGGAGGAGTTCTTCTTTGTAAGACTAAGTTTCAGAAAGAAAACAGTATATTTCTCTCAAATCAAGCAAAAAACAATAATTCCTTTTACGAGCATTCGGAAGTAGGATACAATTATGCCATGAGCAATATTATTGCTGGAATTGGCAGGTCTCAAATGGAAATACTGGATGAAAATGTTAAAATAAAAAGGGTAATCCATACTTATTATAATAGATTATTTAAAAATATTGATGGCATTAAACTTTCAAACGAACCTGATATTAATTTTTGTTCCAACTATTGGTTAAATTGCGCTTTAATTGATAAAAGTACTACTGGGTTTACCAGTGAATATTTAATAAAGGGGTTGGCAAAAGAGAATATTGAGTGCAGACCTTTATGGCGACCAATGCATATTCAACCTTTGTTTAAAAACAGTTTATTTTATGGCCCTGGTGTTTCAGAAAGCTTATTTAATTCTGGTATATGTTTTCCTTCAGGCTCGGATTTAAGTGATGATGATTTGAATAGAATTCAAGAGGCAATAGAAAAATATATAAAAAGTTGATATTTTCGTAAATTTTCACAAAATAGTTATTGCTCAAGTCTTTTATCAAAGACATTTTACACGTTTTAAAAATACTTTTCTATTTTTACAATCAAATACTAATTGGGTATAAATGAAAAACGTATTAATAACAGGTGCCTCGGGTTTTTTAGGGTCGCACCTTTGTGATAGATTTATTAAAGAAGGCTATAAAGTCTTTGGAATGGATAACTTCATAACTGGAGACTCTAAGAATATACAACATTTGGAAAATAATGCAAATTTTGAATTCATTAACCACGATGTTTCAGAATATATAGATTTTCAATATGATTTAGATTATATACTTCATTTTGCATCGCCAGCCAGCCCCATTGACTATTTAAAAATACCTATTCAAACCTTAAAAGTAGGTTCTTTAGGGACTCACAATTTACTTGGTTTGGCAAAAGCCAAAAAGGCAAGAATGCTTATAGCTTCAACATCTGAAGTATATGGAGACCCACTGGTTCATCCTCAAACAGAAGATTATTATGGTAATGTAAATACCATAGGTCCCAGAGGTGTTTATGATGAGGCAAAACGATTCCAAGAATCAATCACTATGGCGTACCATAGATTTCATGGTGTAGAAACGAGAATTGTTAGAATTTTTAATACCTACGGCCCAAGAATGCGATTGAATGATGGACGAGTAATACCAGCTTTTATGGGTCAAGCTCTTAGGGGTGAAGATTTAACGGTGTTTGGAGATGGTTCTCAAACAAGATCTTTTTGTTATGTAGATGACCAAATTGAAGGTATTTACCGTTTATTACATAGTGATTATGCAGAACCCGTAAACATTGGTAATCCTTATGAGATTTCGATTAAGGATTTTGCTGAGGAGATTATTAAATTAACCGGAACAACCCAAAAAATAATTTATAGGGATTTACCCGTTAATGATCCAATGCAAAGACAGCCTGATATAAGTTTAGCTAAAAAGTTGTTCGATTGGGAACCAAAAGTTGACAGAGCAGAGGGGATGAAAATTACATTTGACTACTTTAAAGGGTTAACAGAGGAGGAATTATATAAGAGTGAGCACAAAGATTTTTCGGGTTTCATAAATAAGTAATTTATTTATGGAGTTTTTACGTGGTAGATACTCGTGGTTATTGAGGCCTTTGTTAATCACCTACGATGTAACCATTATAAACTTGTTTTCCTATTTTCTACTGAATCTAAACCAGGAAGAACTATATTTCTTTTCTAAAGGTTTTTTGAATAATAAGAATTTTTTATTTCTGCTTTATTCAATTTTCTTTTGGTGTTTATCCGCACATTGGGTAAAGTTCTACAAGGTTTATCGTTATACATCATTATTAGATATTTTATCGCTTCTAGTAAAACAATTTTGTTTTTATTCGATAGTGGTGTTGGCTTTTGTTGGGATTTTTAGAAGCGTAAATATTCAAGTTTTCACTGTTTTTAAATACTTATTTTTTTGCCTAGTAAATATTACCTTAATTAAAATATTAAGCTTTTATCTACTTAAGGGTTATCGTTCCTATCTTAAAGGCAATGTTAGAAATGTAGTTTTAGTAGGAAACGGAGATGGAATTGAAGAACTGAAAAATATATTTATTAGTTCAAGAGAACTGGGATATAGAATAAATGCTATTTTCAGTGATAAAAATGATATAGAAAAAACAGGAACAATTACAGATGCCTTTAATTTTTTAGCTTCAAGTAAAGTTGTCGATGAAATTTATTGTGCAATTGATGTTCTATCAGAGAAACAGATTAATGCATTTGTTCAATTGGCTAATCTAAATCATTGTAACATTAAGTTTGTTCCAAATAGATTAAAACTTACTACAAAAAGGTTGAAAACTGACTATTATGGTTTCTTTCCTGTGTTGTCTATAGATGAGCCTGCCATTAATAATCCATTTAACAGATTTATAAAACGTTTTTTTGATGTGCTACTTTCTGTATTAGTGATTTTATTGATTCTGCCTTGGGTTTCCGTAATAATTTATCTTTTTACAAAGGTTGAATCTAATGGCCAGTTAATTTATAAGCATAAAAGAAACGGCATAAACTACAAGGAGTTTACTTGCTATAAGTTTAGGTCCTTAAAAATTGCAAAAGAAGTTAATGGGACTTATGTAAAAAAAGAAGATGAAAGAGTAACGCGTATTGGAAAGTTCTTGAGAAGAACCAGTATCGATGAACTTCCACAATTTATTAATGTTCTCAAAGGTGATATGAGTGTGGTTGGTCCTAGGCCACATATGCTAAGTTATACTGAAGCTTATTCGAAAAAAATAGATAAGTATAATTTTATATATCGACATAATGTAAAGCCAGGAATAACAGGCTTGGCTCAGATTAAAGGGTATCGAGGAGAGATTAAAAATGATAATGATATTGTTAACCGAATTAAATATGATATTTTTTATATTGAGAATTGGTCATTTCTGCTCGATATAAAAATCATGTTTGAAACTATAATAAACATGTTAAAAGGAGATGAAAAAGCATACTAATGCAGTCCAATAAAGTTGTTTCAATAATTACTCCAACCTATAACTCTGCTAAGTTTATTGCAGATACGATTGAAAGTGTAGTAAATCAAACATATCAAAACTGGGAACTAATTATAATAGATGATGCTTCTACAGATGCAACATTAAATATTGTTAAAAAATATCTGCAAACTCAGCCTAATATAAAACTACTTAAAAACGAAACAAATCAGGGCGCAGCCTCCACAAGAAATAGAGGAATTGAAAGTGCACAAGGAGAATACATTGCATTTTTAGACGGTGACGACCTATGGAAGCCATATAAGCTAGAACTACAGTTAGCCTATATGCAAAAACGTAACTTGACTGTTTGTTATTCAAGTTATGATTTGATTGATGAAGCAGGTAATTTATTGGGAAAAACAGTTAAAGCACTACCACAATTAACTTACAACAAGCTTTTAAAATGTAATTATATAGGCAACCTAACAGGAATGTATAATGCTAAGCTTTTAGGTAAAATTTATGCTCCAAATTTACGTAAACGTCAAGATTGGTTAATGTGGTTACATGCAATGAAAAAGAGTGGAAAACCAGTACTAGGAATGCAAGAATCATTGGCTCTTTATCGTGTTAGAAAAAACTCCATGTCATCTAATAAATTCAATCTTTTGAAATATAACTATTTGGTTTACAAAAAAGGTCTTGAATTTTCCACTTTAGGGTCGGCCTATCGTATGATTATTTTTCTTTTTGAATATTTCTTCGTCAAATCTGAACAATCTGTTCTGACACAAAAGAAGTAAACTGCTTGAGTTTACCAGCTTTTGTTCTTTTTAATACATCTCTTCTTTCAAAAGAAATATTTAATGCTGGTTCCAAATATTGATTGATTGATTTAAGTACAGCAGTTTTTACATAATAACTAAGAGGCTTATCACTTGAGTATATAATTTTAAAAGTATCAACCTCATGCTGTTCTATGATGAACTCTTTTACATTTGTGTCATCATTTATCACAGCTTTTGTAACGTAATAAAAAGTAAGTCCAGCAGCTTTTTTCCCGCTAGGTAGTATCGCAATATCACTAGTTCTACCTTGTAGTTTTTTTAAAACAGGGTTTTTAAGAGTACTCTTTTCATCAAGAGCACCAATATCGCCAATATCATATCGTATAAAAGGATGCGCTAAATTGTAAAGTGAGGTAATTACCATGCGACCTTCTCTTCCGAGGGGAAGTGGCTTATCGTTTTCATCTAAAATTTCAATGTATAAGTCTTCAGAATTAACCACCCAGTCACCATGATCATTATTAAAAGCTATTAGTCCCAACTCTGCCGAACCATATTCATTAACTACAGGTATTCCTAAAAAGTTCTCTAATAAAGTTTTATCTTCTTCAAAAAGCATTTCTGCAGTAGTAATACAAACCTTTAGAGAAGGACAAATATCTTTTAGATTAATTTTACGCTTTTCTAAATATTTAGCAAACTGAACAATTACGCTTGTATAGCCATTGATGTATTGGAAAGAAGAGGATTTGAATTTGTTAAGATTCTTTTCAAATTCTTTATCGCTCAAATCAAAAACAGAAAATCGAAATCTATTTCCAAGAATGTCTTTTATGCGCTCTTTATAATGCCCAATTCCAGAGATTGGAATGCCATAAAATCTAGCCTGTTTCGAGGAAGCGGCATTAATGTTAAACCACCTGTAACGTTCCATAAACAGTGCCCAGGTTAATGCATGTGCGTATTTATCCTTGGCAAAAATTAAAGGTGTCCCTGAGGAGCCTGATGTTTTATGAACATGAATGTTTTTTTTATGATAGCCATGAGATAATCTGTTCTTTAAAGGAAGTTGTAGATCAGATTTTTTTAATACAGGAATGTTTTCCCAAATGGAAGTATTGATTCCTCCAACAAAGTCTTTATAAAATGGATTTCTCTTTAAATGATGCTGAAGAATATGTTGTTTTTGAACATTCAAATAGTTTTTATAAGCTTGGTCAGAGATATTTTGAATCTTTATTAAATCATGTTTTGCCCTCTCTATGGGAAAGCCTTTTAATTTCAATGAAAGATCAAATAAATTCACGCAAATAAGTTATTGGGTAAAGTAAATAAAAAATATTCGTGAATTAGAATCATTAATTTTATTTTTGCGCAAACTTGAAGATCAGTCTTTAATACGTCGTATCAGAAAACAATAATTTTTCATTCTCGATTATAAGAGAAACCAAAACATTATTTATGAATATTCTTATTCTTGGCTCTGGAGGAAGAGAGCATACTTTTGCTTGGAAAATTGCACAAAGCGATAAGTGCGAAAATCTTTATGTTGCTCCTGGGAACTCAGGAACCGCAGAGGTGGCTACTAACATGGATGTTGGTGTAACCGATTTTGAAGCCATTAAAGACCTCGTTCTTGATAAGAATATAAATATGGTTGTGGTTGGTCCAGAAGATCCATTAGTAAAAGGTGTTCATGATTATTTTTTGAATGATGAAACGCTTAAGCATATAGCTGTTATTGGCCCACAGAAGGTAGCGGCTGAGTTGGAGGGTAGTAAAGAATTTGCTAAAGAGTTTTTATATCGTCATAACATCCCTACTGCCGCATATGATAGTTTCACCAAGGAAACCGTTGAACAAGGATATGCCTTTTTAGAGACTTTAAAACCACCTTACGTTTTAAAGGCCGACGGTCTTGCTGCTGGGAAAGGTGTTGTAATTTTAGAGAGTTTAGATGATGCCAAGGCAGAATTAAAAAGTATGCTTGTTGATGCAAAATTTGGAGCAGCAAGCACCAAAGTGGTTATTGAAGAGTTTTTGGATGGTATTGAGCTAAGTTGTTTTGTGCTTACAGATGGTGAAAATTATAAAATATTACCAACAGCAAAAGACTATAAGCGCATAGGTGAGGGTGATACAGGTTTGAATACTGGTGGAATGGGAGCAGTGTCTCCGGTGCCATTTGCTACTGAAGACTTTCTAAGTAAAATTGAAGATAGAATTGTAAAACCTACTGTTGAAGGATTAAAGAAGGATAAGTTGCCTTATGTTGGATTTATTTTTATTGGCTTGATTAAGGTTGGAGAAGATCCTAAAGTGATTGAGTATAATGTTAGAATGGGAGATCCTGAAACAGAAGTTGTTTTCCCAAGATTGAAAAACGACTTGGTTGAAATTTTGCAAGCCATGAGCAATGGTACACTTAACGAGATTGAAATTGAAATTGATGAGCGTGCTGCTACCACAATTATGTTGGTGTCAGGCGGTTACCCAGAGGCATATGAAAAAGGGAAGGAAATTACAGGTGTGGAAGATGTTAAAGATTCCATTTTATTTCATGCTGGCGCTCAATTACAAGGAAACAAAGTAGTAACTTCAGGTGGACGGGTTATGGCAGTAACATCTTACGGGGAGACGTATCAAGAAGCCATAAAAAAATCTTACCAAAGTATAGAAAAACTACATTTTGATAAGATGAATTATCGTAAAGATATTGGATTCGATTTATAAGAATGAATGAGAAGATATACTTTTATCTTCCTCATTATTATCATTGAAAATTTTAAGTTGCTTCATCCAGTACACGATGGCTACCATACAAATAACTGTAAAAATCCAAGATACAGTGTTTGCCAACCACCAATTATCTAATTCTAGTGCTCTTAGAGCGTCATAAGGAGCAAAAAGTACATTAACAAATAAATCCTGTATAGCGTAAAAGAAGTCTTTCATGAGATTGTTATATTTACGTAGCAAAAATACAAAAACAGATAATGATTACAAGCATTTTTAGTAAATCTAAACCGATTAACTTTATTATCACATTTTTTGTAATTCTACTGGCCTGTGTTGTTTCCTATTACATAAAAAAAGATAATCTATTAGAATCGGGTTCATTACTCAGTATGCTTTTAAGTTTTATAGCCAGTTATTTTGGACTCTTGATACTAAATTTTATTACTATTAAAAATAGTCTAAGTCAAACAACATATTATGAGATAGTATTATATGCTTTTTTTGTTTTGTTATTCCCTCAAACAACTGACGATTTCTTTTTAATTTTGGCTAATGTGTTTCTCTTGTTTAGTTTAAGAAGAATAATTAGTCTTAGGTCTCAAAAAAATATTAAAAAAAAACTTTTTGACGCTGGATTTTGGATGACGGTTGCGGCGTTATGTTATCCCTGGGCAGCACTATTTTTGTTTTTATTAATAGCCGCAATTATATTGTACACAGACGGTAATATTAGAAATTGGTTAATACCTTTTGTGGCAGTTATTACAGTATTTGTAATTTTTTATAGTGTATGTATACTTTTTGGTTTCAGCCATTGGGAAAGTATTATCTATGGCTTCAATATAAGTTTTAATTTTATTGCTTATAATTCAGTCCACTTTTTAGTTGGGCTTACCCTATTATTTTCCTTTGGGTTATGGTCTTCATTGTTTTATATCAAAAATATAAATCAAGCAAAAAGAGCCCTAAGACCATCGTTTTATATTGTTATTTGGAGTGTTCTAATTTCCTTTTTAGTTTTAATTATTGCTCCCGAAAAGAGCGGCGCAGAATTATTGTTTATGTTCGCGCCTCTTGCAGTTATTATTGCCAATTATATTGAAGTAATTAAGGAAAAATGGTTTAAAGAAATTTTCTTTGCTACACTTTTAGTTGCGCCAATTGTATTATTATTTCTGTAGTTTTTCACCAAAAGCCAAGTCTCCGGCATCGCCAAGTCCAGGTATTATGTAGCCCTTTTCATTAAGCATTTCATCAATAGCAGCTATCCATAAATGCGTGTTTTCTGGAAAGTTTTGAGAAATATATGCTATTCCTTCTTTAGAACCAATTACACTTACTAAATGCAATTCTTTAGGTGTACCGCATTTTTGCAAAGCTTTATAGGTAGCAACTAAAGATTTACCAGTAGCTAACATGGGGTCCGCCAGAATTAAAGATTTATTGTTTAAATCAGGACTAGCCAAATACTCAACGTGAATATCAAAACTAGATGATTGCTTTTCATGTTTTCTATATGCTGAAATAAATGCATTTTCAGCCATATCAAAATAGTTTAGTAAACCATTGTGTAATGGTATTCCCGCCCTTAAAATAGAACAAACGACTATATCATTGTTAAATAAACTAATACTTGATTCTCCAAGAGGTGTACTAATATTTTTTTTCTTGTACGAGAAGGATTTACTCATTTCATAACCTATAACTTCGCCAATACGCTCTATGTTCCTTCTAAAACGCATTCTATCTTTTTGTGTAGATTTATCTCTAATTTGAGCTATAAAAGAGTTGAGTAAGGAGTTCTCTTCCGAAAGGTTATGAATATACATTTTAAGTGTCTTGATGAAGTAATAAAGTTCAACTAATATAAGTATATTTGCGCTTTAATTTTATACGTATGTTTACCGATAAAGCCAACAAAATATTTCAGGAGGTGATAGCAAAATATCATGAAATAGATAGTGTAGATCAATCATTTAGCAATCCATATTCAAAAGAAGATTTAATAGAGCATTTATTGTACAGAAAATGTTGGATTGACACGGTTCAGTGGCATTATGAAGATATTATACGAGATCCCCAAATAGATCCAGTAGCAGCATTAACGTTGAAACGACAGATTGATGCTTCAAACCAAGATAGAACTGATATGGTAGAGTATATTGACAGTTATTTTTTAGAAACATATAAAGCTATTGAGGCTAAGGTAGATGCTACAATTAACACAGAAAGTCCTGCCTGGGGCATTGATAGACTATCAATTTTAGCTTTGAAAATTTATCATATGAATGAAGAAGCTACTCGAGAAGATGCTTCTGCTAATCATAAGGAAGCTTGTCAAAAAAAGCTTGACGTTTTATTGGAGCAACGTGTTGATCTATCCACTGCTATTGATACGCTTTTAAGTGATATTGAAAAAGGGGATAAATACATGAAGGTTTACAAGCAGATGAAAATGTACAATGATGATGAACTAAACCCAGTATTACGTTCTCAAAAATAATTCTTGTGAAAGCAGGAGTCTCAATTGTTAAGTGAGATGCCGCAATCAGAAAAACATATTCTTGTTATCCGTCTTTCAGCCATGGGAGATGTGGCAATGGTAGTACCCGTTTTAAGGGCACTAACATCGCAATACAAAACATTAAAAATTTCTGTGTTGACTAAGCCGTTGTTTAAGGCTTTTTTTAAAGATATTGAAAACGTTGAGGTTATTACTGCCGATGTAAAGGGTAAGCATAAAGGCTTTTTGGGATTATACAACTTAGCAAGAACTATCAATAAGAGTTATAAATTTGATGCAGTTGCTGATTTACATGGAGTAATAAGAAGTAAGGTCTTAAAGCAATTTATCAGTAGCAAAAGAACAGTTTCCATAAATAAAGGTAGAAAAGAAAAAAAGCAGCTCACTTCCGGAGAATTTTTTAAACCACTGAAGACTACGCATCAAAGGTACGCCGATGTTTTTGAAGCCCTTGGTTTTACAATTAGTCTGTCAAACCCAATTTTTCCTTCTCCTGTAAAACTCAATGAAAAGTTAAATAAAGCTCTTGGAAGTAGAGGTAATGAGACCATAGGAATTGCCCCTTTTGCAGCTCATGATGGTAAGATGTATCCCTTGGATTTAATGGAAGAAGTGATTAAATCACTTTCTACTAATTATAAAATTATTTTTTTTGGAGGTGGGAAAAAAGAGATAGATATTTTAGATAATTGGGAGAACCTCTACGAAAATACGATTTCAGTAGCAGGTAAACTATCTATGGATGAGGAGTTAGCTATTATTTCAAACTTAGATGTAATGTTGTCTATGGATTCTGGCAACGGCCATGTAGCAGCTATGTTGGGCGTTAAGGTAATAACACTTTGGGGTGTTACGCATCCTTATGCCGGTTTCGCTCCATTTAATCAACCAAATGGTTATGCTTTAACATCTGATAGAAATCAATTTCCATTAATACCAACCTCAGTTTATGGTAATAAATATCCAGACGGTTATGATGAGGTAATGAAAAGTATTGTGCCAAAAACCGTTGTAGATAAAATTAAAAGCATTTTATAAAACTACTTTTGTGCTTGATAATTATAGGCTTGATGTTGTCCGTCATTAACTAAAACAATTACTTCACTTTTGTCTTCAATATTTACCAAATGTCTTACATCTCCATTCGTGTAAAACCCTGACTCTTTATTTGGAATAAACTGAAAATTACCTCTGTTATCACCTTTTAAAAACACTCCAATACCTGCATCAGAACGAGTGGTTTCTACTTCAAATTGATAATTGTTTCCAGCAAGTAGTATGTCTTTTTTACCATCTCCATCGAAGTCGTCATGTAGGATGCTGTTAACAACAGAAGATTGAACTTCATTCAAAAACGGTTCGAAAGTAAACGTATTATCTTCATTGATAAAGATACCAGAGCGGAATTCGTTTGCTTTATAATGAAGGGCTGAGTTAATACTTTCGCCTAAAATGCCATCTACACCAAGGTTGGCAAATTCTTGAAAGGTAGCTACCTTTTCGCCAATATATGGCATTTGCTGAGATGTACACGTTCTTCCTCTTACAGGTACTTGTTTGCCTTCGTAATATTTGGCTAAAACGATATCTTGTACACCATTTAAATCAAAATCTTTGGCGTATACGTGTAATGGTTTTTCATTTGAGGCGTGAAATTTCATATTTAAACCAAGGTTGCCAGCAATAATATCTAAATCCCCATCATTATCAACGTCTTCAACAAGTAGTTTGTTCCACCAGCCATTTAATGAAGATAATGATGAATAGTTATTGCTTTTTTCAAGCTTCCCATTTTTATTTAAAAATACTTCAATACCCATCCATTCTCCTGCAACAATTAAATCTTGTGTATCATTGCCGTCTATATCTTTCCAAACAGCATCTTTTACGAGCTTTAGTTCTGGAAAAATTTGTTTTGAGATCTTTAATTTTCCTTGCTTATTCTCTAAAAGGTAACTATTACCTGAAAGCGGATATTTACCTGGTATAACACCACCACCTACAAATACATCAATATCACCATCATTATCAAAATCAGTAGGTTTAATAACAGCTGAAACAATGGTAAAAGCGGGTAATATATTTTGACTTTTGGTGAAATTACCTTGTCCGTCATTAAGATACAAACGATCTTGCTGTCCTCTAGATGTTGGCGAAAATTCATAACTGCCTGATCCTACATATAAATCTTTGTCGCCATCATTATCTATATCAAAAAAGGCTGCGGAGATATCTTCAAATCTGCTGTCTTGCTTTAAGGCTTTAGATGTTTTTTCCTTAAAACTTCCATCTTCATTTCCTAAAAGTATAACAGAGCTATTATCAAAACCACCACCAATAAAGATATCTTTATAACCATCATTATTAATATCAGAAGATGCTATAGCAGGTCCTAAATGAGAGTATTTATAGGGTAGTAGCAACTGCAATTTATAATCGTTATGATATGGGTCTTTATGCGCGTAGTTGAATGGATTAACTTTAAAATTAGTCTCATTTGTCTTTTTTGAGATTTCACTTTTAGAACCTCCAGAATAATTGACAGTTATATGACTGTTTATGTCTAGATTTTCAATTAATTGTTGTTTTCCATCTAGCCAATACACGGTCATGTTTTTTACTTCGTCACCTTCGGGTAGCCCAAAATGAAGTCTGTTCGACACCGAGGACAAGAACCCCCTGGAATTAACTAATTGTCGGGTTAATATCAGACCTTTTTTGGTAGTTAGCGTAACTTTTACACCTAATCCATTTTTGTTCTGTTCTGGACCAATAAACTTAACAGAGATAAAGTTGCCTAGGCTTTGTTCTATAGCATTGTTCTTTAATAAAGTTATTGGCTCATTAATGTTGTTGGTAATAACTTCCAGGTCTCCGTCGTTATCTAAATCGGCATAAATCGCACCATTTGAGAATGTAGGCTTAATATTTGCCCATGTGTCTGTAATATTTTCAAAGGTTAAGTCTCCATTGTTCTTAAAGAAGTAGTTTTTAAGTTTCTGTTGAGGAAACATTTGGGCATATGTCAAAAAATCTTCTTTTGTTGGTTTTTTTCCTTTCGCTCTTATTTTAGTTAATATTTCTCGGGTTTTATCTTGATCTATTACGTCTCTAAATACCCCATTCGTTATATATATGTCCTCATAACCGTCTAAATTGAAATCTGTTGCCAAAACTGACCAGCTCCAGTCTGTATTGGCAATACCAGACATGTTTCCAATTTCACTAAATGTATTGTTACCATTATTAATTTGAAGCATATTATGCATATACTGATGATGGTAATTATTTTTAACCATTTTCTCAAAATTAGGAATTGAGGTCATGGCCATAGTAGTTTTTGATCGCACATAATCTTCTGGATTCATATCTAGACTTACTACATCAAACAGTCCATCATTATTAAAATCAGCCACATCACTTCCCATACTATTAAATGACATGTGTTTTAAATACAAATGGCGCTTGTCTATAAACGTCCCATTGCCATTGTTTATATAAACAAAGTCGGGTACTTTAAAATCATTGCACACATAAATATCTAAAAAGCCATCACTATTTAAATCGCCTACTTGAGGGTTCAAACCAAAACCAATATCATAATGTATACCTGCAATACTTGATACGTCTTTAAACGTTCCGTTTCCAAGGTTCTTATAAAGTTTATCATTACCCAATAGATCTTGAGATTTAGGGTTTTTCTGTGTTTTATTTATGTCGATAATATCTTTAGTTTTACCATCAATATCAGGTGTATTGGATATGAAAAGATCTAAATCGTTATCGTTATCCATATCGAAAAAAACAGCATGAATACCTCTATTCGAATCATTTAAGCCATATTTAGCTGCCTGTTCAGAAAATTTAAAATCACCTTCATTAATATATAGGAGGTTTTCAAACTTTCTATTGGTATTATCTAATCCACCTCGAACCAAATAAATATCCAAAAGCCCATCTTGATTAATATCAACTACTGTGGCACCCGTATTGAAACCTTTTATAGGGTGAATATTGGCTACTAAACTTTTATCCTCAAAATTAAGATCGCCGAGGTTTTTATAAAGTTTACAGGCTTCTGTATTACTAACAAAGAAAAGATCTAGCAAACCATCATTATCAAAATCTCCAGTGGCCACTCCGCCACCTATATAACTATACATATATTGGTAATAATTAAAGTCTACGGTTTCGGTTAATGTATTTTGAAAATTAATATTTGTGTCTTGTGCCGATAAAACTGAAAATAGTTTTGCATCAAGAACTTCACTTTTAACCTCAACATCTTTTATACCCGATGTATTATTAGTAGAGTCTTTACAAGAGGTGAAATTGAAAACCAATATAGCAACTAAAATAATCCAGTTAAAATGATATGGTGTAAACTTCTGTTGTGTCATTGAAGACAAAATTTAACGAATTTGATATTTGGTTTTAAACTAAAAACGGCAAGAAACTTAAGTTTCTTGCCGTTTCTTTAGTAATTAATTTTAACAAATTATGATTTTAATCATCTGCAAATCCAGGGTTCTCTTGGATAATTGCTGGAGGTATTTCTGAAAAATAATTAGCATTACTCAAATCTCCCGTTGCAGGGTTATGTAATGGTAATAATTCATTATCGTCGTTAAACGAACTTTGAGGTGTTCTAGCGGGAGTGGCTAAAGCCTCTGCTACCAACTCTAATCTCACTAAATCGTACCATCGCAACCATTCTCCTGCAAATTCCCATTTTCTCTCAGTGACTGCTAAGCTTGCTAGATCTCCAGAAGTTATATCAACAGCTGCACTAGAACTTTCAAAAGGCAGTCCTTCTGCTCTACGTCGTACTTGATTTAACGCTTCCCAAGATAAGTCATCTATTTGTCCTGCACGGGCAGAAGCTTCAGCATACATTAATAGAACGTCTGCATAACGAATCCAAAAATCACTTCGTTCAGTAGAAAAAGAACCAAAAGCTAAATCTCCTTCAGGACCAGCAACTTTGGAATAAACGGGACTTGCTTGACTTGCTAGGTTTTCCCAGTCAATATCTAATCTAAACGTACCAGCTTTTCTAGGTTGATCTGGAAAATCCTCGAAGAAACGAATTTCTGCAAAAGTTTCATCCCATCCATTAAATGGTGGACCTGCAGGAAATCCTGCTTGTCCATATTTACGGTTATCTCTACCTGATGCTTTATCATAAGCAAATTGGAAAACATTTTCTTCGTTAAATCTATTAGCTTCAAACCATAAATCTGCAAAATTATCCATTAAATCAAAACCATGAACACCCTTATTTTGGATAACTAATTTAGCCTGTTCAGCAGCTAATGCATATTTACTCTGGTCTTTAACAGGAAAACCAGCCCAATCCATATAAATTCTAGCTAATAGAGCTCTAGCAGAACCTTTATTGGGTCTTGCAGCACCAATACCATTAATGTCTGGTAAATCTCTTATTGCGATAAGCAAATCGGCTTCAATTTGCTCATAAACCTCTTGAGCACTACTTAGGGTACTTGCTGGTTCAAGTGTAGTTGTCATAGCTGCTTTCCCAAAGATTCTTACAGTTTGATGGAAGGATAAGGATCTTAAAAACAAAAGTTCAGCTAAAAATGAGTTTATCTGCTTTATTTCATCTTGTCTTTCTTGAGGTAAAGAACTAACGTCATCTGGTACTTTTGATAACTCTGCTTCAGCAAATGCGATACCGTTTGCAATACTAGCTAATATTACATTCGTATTTCTCCAGTATCCTTCTGTTCTCGGGTTAGCAGGTTCTAATTCACGAATATCGAACTGGCGAAATTCTTCTTTGTTTCCTGCAGCACTTGTAGTGATATCATCACCACCCCAACCAGGAACATTATAGCCATTTAACCACATCATAGGATGGAAATCTCCATAAGCTATAAAGACAAAAGCCTCCAAAACCGTTATGTCAAATTCATCGTCAACTGTTCCTCCGGTTTCGGTAATATCAGTCAAATCTGATATTTCGTCAATGTCTACACAATTTGTGGTAAAGCACAGCAATACCAATGCAAGGGCATACCATTGCATCTTAAGTTTCATTTTGTTTATTCTATACATAACTCTAATTTTTTTTAAATCTAAATTCCTATTTTAACACCAAATGTGAGTAGTCTAGGATTTGGAATTGCTCCAGCATCTATACCAGAATTTTGGTCTGCATTTCCTCCTCTATTAGAAGTAACTTCAGGGTCATAGCCTTTATAGTCTGTTATTAAAAACAAATTTTGTCCGCTTCCGTAAACCTTAATGTAATCGATATCTTTGGTTGGCTCGTTAAATGTGTAGGCTAGCGATAGATTGCTTAATCGCACAAATCCACCATTTTCAACGTATCTTGAAGAATTAAGCCCAACATTTTGAAGTTGTTCTTGGTCTGTTTTAAAGAATGATGGGAAGTTTGGTTCACCACCGGCAAGAGCAGCTTCCACTTGATTAAATACTTCAAAACCGTGAGATCCTTGAACAAAGATATTAAGATTCCAGTTCTTATAGGTTAAATCGTTGTTAAGACCCCATGTTGTTGTTGGTAGACCACTACCAATTACTTGAAGATTATTATCAATATTAGGTGTTCCGTCAGGATTGGTGCCCAAGAAGCGAGTGCCCCAGAAAGCTCCTAATGGTTCTCCTTCTTTGATAACATTTATTATTTGTCTACCTCCAACATCTCTAAAAGAGCCTAAAACAAACGGTTTATTTTCATTTAATCTAGGAGAAATTTGAACTACTTCGTTTTGCAAATAAGAAAAAGCCAAAGAAGAGTTCCATGTAAAATCTTGCGACTTTATAATATCTGCATTCAGCACAAGATCAAAACCTTTATTTTGTACATCACCTACATTTTCCGTAATAAAAAATCCTGGAACATTATCTCTAACTAATGTAGTAACAATTAAGTCTCTAGTATCTTTTTGATAGGCATCAAGAGTAATATTAATTCTACCATTAAAAAGACCTAGTTCTAATCCAATATTAGCTTGCTCTGTGGTTTCCCATGTTAAATCTGGATTACCCAAAGTGGTTTGTTTTTGAAAGGTTACAGTTCCATTCGGAGTTGGAATGTTTACAGGAGTAAAGGCATCTTCAAATGCAGCTCTTGGCGCATTTTGGTTACCTGTTTCACCCCAAGAGGCACGTAATTTCAAATTAGATATTACGTCACTGTTTTGAACAAAATCTAAGTTACTAAAGTTGTACCCTACAGAGAAACTTTTAAAAACGCCCACTCTATTATCCTCAAAAAACGCTGTGGTTTCATCACGACGAATAGAAGCCTCTAAAGATAAACTACCATCAAAAGTGTATTTTAATCTTGCTAAAAAAGATTCTATTGCCGATTCTCCTCTACCAACAGATGGGTTCAAAAACCTTCTATCTAACCTTGGGTCACCATTTACAATTAACTCCCCAGTAACAGGGTCAATTGGTAAAGGATCTCCCTGAGCTACTTCAAAACGGTCTAAGTCTGTAATATTTCTAATATGGAAAGGCAGAGCTCTTCTAGAAAGATTATAGAAACGGTTTTCATTTTTCGTAAATTCATATACTCCCAAAACGTCAAAAGTATGCTTGTCATTGAATGTCTTATTCCAGTTTAATATATTGGAGATTTGGTAATTGGAAAATTCATTGGTATTAATAAACCCCGTATTATTTTGAGAATCTGGAAATTCTAGAGGTTCTGCTGGATCAACAAAAGTTTCTGGATCAACAAACCTCAGTGCCTGAGTATATTGATTGGTTATCGACGCACCCGCAATTAAAGTATAGGTCAATTCAGGAATAATTTTGTATTCCAAATTAAAATTTGCATTCAATCTATTTGCGCGTCGAATATTCGAACTTCTAAGAAGATTAGTCACTAAATATGTAGAAGAGGAATTACCTCCAGTTCTTGGAACTTCATAATTAAAGGTTCCATCCTCATTAAACATTCTAAATGTGGGATCCCAAGCTAAAGTCTGAACTACAGGGCCTCCAAAGAAGTTATTAATGGTGTTAGGGTTGTTACTATCAGATTCTCTGTTGTAAAATATGCGAGCGCCTAATTTGAGTTTATCATTAATCTTGGCTTCCACATTTGCTCTTAAAGAGTATCTTTCATATTGATTCGTTATCATGATACCCTCCTGTTTGGTATAGTTGCCAGAAACAAAGTAATTTAATCCTTCTTGCCCACCACTAACAGATAATTGATGATTTTGGGCGTAGGCTGTTCTAAAAAGCTCATCTTCTCTGTCAGGAACAGGGTTGGCTATTAAACTAGCTTCAGTGGTTTCAGCAGGAAACAAGGCAGGGTTATTTACTAATCTATAATGTTCAAGAGCTGACCGCCTGTTATCATAAGATCTTGCTAATTCAGCAATTGAACCAAAACTATTGATTTCAACTTTAGCCTTACCCTTACCTTTTTTAGTGGTTATCAAAATAACCCCATTAGCACCACGAGATCCGTATATGGCTGTTGCTGATGCATCTTTTAACACGTCAAAACTTTCAATATCAGCAGGGTTAAGAGTTCTTAAATCTCCTCCGATAAATCCATCAATAACCACAAGAGGAGCATTATTTCCTGTAATGGAGTTAACACCACGAACTCTAATTTTTGCTCCAGCACCTGGAGAACCATTGGCACGCGCTACTGTAACACCAGCAGTTCTACCTTGTAAGGCCTCTTCAACTCTCGTTACGGGTTGCTCTTCAAAACTTTTAGATGTAACTCGTGTAACTGCTTGTGTTAAATCTTCTCTTCTAGCAGTACCATACCCAATAACTACAACCTCATCTAATTGAGCGGCATCCTCTTTTAAAGTCACATTAATAGTGGTTTGATTTCCAACTGTTATAGACTGTGTAACATAACCAAGAAACGAAATTTCTAAGACATCTGAAGACGATGCTTCAATGCTAAAAAGACCATCAAAATCAGTAGAGGTTCCTTTGGAAGTTCCTTTTACGATAACATTCGCTCCGGGAATACCTATACCCGCTTCGTCTACAACTGTTCCTTTAACGGTTTGTTGGGGGACGAAGGATGTTTTTTTAGTTTTTTTGGAGACAAGAATTATTTGTCTATCAAGTACTCTAAAGTCAATATCTGTTTCAGAAAACAATTCAGTTAGAATTCTACTAATCTTACTACGTTTAAATTTTACAGATACAATTTTTTTATAATCTACTTCTCTATCGTTATAAAGAAACTTAAATTCAGATTGTGATTCAATCTCGCGCAATACATTTTCAATGGTTACACCTTCGAGCTCTAAAGATATTTTAGCGCTTTGGGAGTAAGAATTTGCATGTATTTGAAAAAGTGATATTAAAAATAAATAAATGGATAACTTCATTTTTAAATCAAGCTTTAAATAGGGGATAGAGCCCCCTAACTTCATTAGAAATTTCATACTTTTGTTTAATTGATTTAGTAATTTAATAATCTTTTTAGATTGCTAGTTTCTATCGGGATTTGTTGCAGCATTTCCCGATTTTTTTTAATGTCATTTCTTCATTATTTAATTAGTTTAAGTGTTAGTTAATTTATAGTTATTATGTTGTTCTTTATGTTAAAGTTAAAATCATAACTTGTCTTAAAAGAGGTTAAAACCTGTTCCATACTTTCAACATCAAAGCTTGCGGTAAATTTTTCCTCACCCAATAAGTCATTCCTGTTGGAAATTTTTACGTTGTAGTGCCGCTCCAATTTTTTAGCAATATTTTTAAAGGGCATATGCTCAAATACAACTTTTCCGGTCATCCAAGAGGTATAAAGATCAACTTTAGCATTACTTACAGCAATGCTTTTATCCTTTTTAGAATAGATAGCTTTTTGCTCTGGTTTTAAAATGATGTTTTCTGTTGTATTTTTATTTTGTGTAGTGTTTAAGGCAATCGAGCCTTCAACCAAAACAGTCTTTATTTTAGAATCTTCTGGATAGTTCGAAACATTAAATTTTGTTCCTAACACAGTTACCTCAATATCATTGGCATTCACAATAAATGGTGAATTTGTATTTTTCTCCACTTCGAAAAATGCTTCTCCAGTTAGAAACACTTCACGGTTTTTACCTTTAATAAACTCTATAGGATATTTTAAAGAAGAACCAGCATTTAAAGTGACTTTTGATCCATCATGAAGAATGATTTGAAAATTCCTTCCATAAGGAACCGTAATTTCATTATATACCAAACGGTTAGTAGGAATACTTGTATTGGTTTGAGTATAATCTAAAGTGAAACCGTTATTTGTTTTTACCAAAGGTTCAAATGTGCGATTTGAAGACTCTGATATAACATGTGACACCCCACTACCATCATTAAAAATTACATCACTATAGGGCAATGTAGCTACAGGGTTTTGTCTGGTTGATGTATTTGGTGTATTAAAAGTATTAAAATAGAAGAAGCCACACGTTATTAAAATTAAGAAGACTGCTGCGAATTTATAGTAATGACTAAAACTAGTTTTAGACTTGTAGCTTTTAGGTTTAATCTTAGCCCAATCTTGATCTTTGTAATTATTTAGATAGGTGAGTTTTTCGTCTCTTTTTCTTCTAAGATATGGATTGGTTAACTCTTCAATAATGGCCTTGGTATCATCCTCTGGGAAATCATTCTTGAGCTTAGAGCTGATATCTTTTTCATTAAGAATAGCAGAGGCTATCTTTTTAGAAAGGGAGATAATGCTATTAATGCGGTTCATAATTTTGATGATACTTAATTAAGTTGGTTTTGGCATGTGATAATATAAACGACAAAATTTTAAAGAGGGGTGAAAAAAACATTCACTTTTTTAAGAAATTCATAATACTTATCTTAAAAATCTGCTACTGTAGAAGGCCGTATGTGTTAATTTAGATGAAAAAGCAAGAAGCTAAAAAGAGCACAAGCACCTTTTAATAAAGGGCGAAGCTTTTGGTAAGCAATACGTTTTTGCGTTTTTACAGTATTAAGGGATATTGAAAGTTCCTCAGAGATTTGTTTGTTTTCTAGACCTTTTAAACTTAAATGTATAATTCTTTTACACTTATAAGGCAATGTGTTAATAGCCTGATCTACTAATCTTGAGGTCTCCTCAATAAGTACTTGCTTTTCAAAGTAACTTTGAGAAGCCATTGTCTTTAGAGTTTCTGTTTCTAGACGAATTTTAGATTGGTATTCTTTACTTTTTAAATAATCTAATGATTTATTTCTAACAGCGGTATATAGGAAATTTTTAGAAGTGTTAGAGCTATTCAGTTGTATCTGCTTATTCCAAATGGTAATGAAAACTTCTTGTACAATATCTTTAGACACTTCTAGATTATTGGTAAACTTAGAAGAAAATATACATAAAGAGGAATAAAAAGTATTGAATAACTTTTTATAGGCTTCTTCACGCCATATTTGTTTTTCAGATTTCAAGGTCTAATTTATAGAAGTTGATTTATGATTTAATAACTTCAAAAAAGAAAGTAAATCAAACTTAGTTCAGTCAGTTGTCTCAAAAATAACAATTTAATAATATGAAAAGCAAATTATTGCCAAAATTTCAAAAATGTTAGTTTTTGTTGAGTTATTTAGTAATAGCAATTATGACTATAATGTAGACGGATACATT
The DNA here is from genome assembly GCA_002428965.1 of Jejuia sp. UBA6058. GTDB lineage: Bacteria > Bacteroidota > Bacteroidia > Flavobacteriales > Flavobacteriaceae > Jejuia. The sequence continues at coordinate 695,963 of DIYI01000012.1, forward strand.
GCGCTTGTCAAGAGAAGTAATTAATTGGTACTTTGAAATACAAACTTTAGCTACACATCATCATAGTCTACGGTAATAGTAGCTGTGGTGGGATGTGCTTGACAAGTTAAAACCAGTCCTTCTGCTATTTCACTCTCTGTCAGTATAGCATTCAGTCGCATAGTGGCTTCACCTTCAGTAATTCTTGCTAAACAACTACTACAAATACCACCTTGACAAGAATAGGGTGCGTCAAGGTCTTTGTCCAACGCTGCTTCCAAAATGGTTCGTTTAGTTGGCATTTCAAAAGTGGTCTCTTCGTCATCTACAATTACAGTAATTGTTGTGTTTTCAATGGAATTCGAAGTATTTTCATCTGTTTGTTCGGCAGCGGCGGCTTTAAATAATTCATAATGTATACGATCCTCTTTTATACCATGTTCATTTAAAACATCTTTAACGGTATGTATCATTGGCTCTTGACCACAAATATAAAAGGCATCAACAACTATATTTTTGTGTTTGTTTTTTAAAACATAGTTAACCGTACTTTTTTCAATTCTACCGAAGATAGCATTGTCTTCATCTGTCTGACTGTATACAAATTGTATTGAGAATCTATTTTTGTATTCGTGCTGAAGATCTAAAAGCTCATTTAAAAACATAGTATCTTTCAATGTCTTATTGCCATAAACTAAAATGATCTTACTATGTACTTCTTCTTGTAAGGCGCATTTTATAATACTTAAAACAGGCGTAATGCCGCTTCCAGCCGCAAATAATGCTACGTTTTTTGTCTTTTTATCGTTTGGTTCAAAAGTAAAGCGTCCTTTGGGAGTTCCCACTTCTAGTGTGGTACCGACACTTAAATCTTTGTTGGCATAAACTGAAAATGTGCCATTTTCAACTTCTTTAACCGCAACTTTCAATTCATTACTTTTTGGCGCAACACAGAGGGAGTAATCACGTCGTACCTCATTGCCATTAATATCTGTTTTCAGCGTTATGTACTGACCTGCTTTAAAAAGAAATTCTTCCTTTAAATTTTGAGGCACATTGAAACTAATACTAACCGCTTTTTCAGTTTCTTTAGTTATATTCCTAATAGAAAGTTTATGAAATCCAGACATGTGTAATTTTTTGTCAAAAGTACGGAAGGCACAACGGTTAATTGATGAATTTTCTAAAAATTTTAATACATAAGAAATAAATGCATATAGTTCTTATGTATATTTGTTTCTATGAAAAACACTAGTTTATTCAAAGGAAGTCTTGTTACTATCGTTCTAAAGTTACTCAATGAGAATGATACGATGTACGGTTATGAGATTACCCAAAAAGTTAATGAAATTACTAATGGAGAATTGCAAATAACTGAAGGAGCACTATATCCATCACTTCATAAATTAGAGGCAATGGGTTTGGTTGATGTAGAATTTACTAAAGTAAATAATCGCACGAGAAAATATTACAAACTTACCGAATTGGGCACACAAGAAACTGTCCTAAAGTTGGCCGAATTGGAGAAGTATATTAAAATTATGCGTGCTCTTGTAAATCCTAAGTTTAGAAATTTAGAACACTAAATTATGCTAATGGGTGTAACATTAATCCCTATTTTTACACTAACCTTTAAAAATTCACAAAAAAACTTTACTTCTTATGAAAAAATTTACTCTCGTATTAGCACTTCTATGTTTTGTTTCGATTAAAGCTCAAGATGAAGCTTTTAAATTAGAAACTATAGAGTTTATTAAAATTACAGGTTCTGGTTCAATGTTCGAAGATGCCATTAACCAAATTGGTGGTATGGTGTCTCAAGAAAACAAAGAAGCTTACAAAAAAGAAGCCTTAGGTACTCTTGATGGTTTATATCAAGAACTAGCTGAAATTTACATGAAAGAATTTACAAAAGAAGAGATACAAGAACTTGTTAAATTCTATAAGACTGATTTAGGTAAAAAGTTAGCAAGTAAGCAATCCGCCTTAACACAAAAAGGAATGATGATAGGCCAAAGTTGGGGTATGAAGGTGCAAGGAATTGCTCAAAAATATAATTAAAACTTAATTAGTTATGATTAAGCATTTCCTTAATTTAGAATGGAAGTCTTTTTTTAGATCTGCTAGTTTTGGTAAAAGCCTTGGTATTAAAATTTTCATGGGCTTTATGGCATTGTACTTTATAGTTATGTTTCTGGCTATGGGTGTAGGGTTATTTCCAATTCTAAAAAAGTTATTTCCTGACCAAGACCCACTAAATATTGTAAATAATTATCTGTTTTATTGGTTGTTGGCCGATTTGCTATTTCGGTTTTTCTTTCAAAAACTTCCAGTAATGCAAGTTAAGCCTCTGCTAACTCTTCCAATATCAAGAAACACTATAGTAAATTATGTGCTTGGAAAATCAGCATTCTCTTTTTTTAACTTTTTACCACTTTTTGCTATTATTCCTTTTGGAATAACATTAATAGTTAAAGATTATCCATTAGCATCTGTATTAGGTTGGATGTTTGGTTTAATACTCACTACCATAATTATCAACTTCCTCAATTTCATTATAGAAAGCTTATCGTCGGAGACCGAGCTTTCCTTTTTACCAATTATTATTTTTACTGGAGGGCTTTTTGCATTAGATTATTTTAATATAATATCTTTCACAGAGCTTATTGGTAGCGCTTATACAGGTATTTATAATCAACCTTACTTTATAGTTACATTGCTGGCTATACTAGGTTTCTGTTATTCCATAAATTTTCAACTGCTACATAAAAAGTTATTCTTAGACAGCGGGTTGAAAACGGAAATAAAAGAAGTGAATACTGCTAATTTGGACTGGACTAAAAGTTTTGGAGATGTTGCGCCCTTTATGCAACTAGATCTAAGATTAATTTGGCGAAATAAACGTACAAAATCTTCTGTATGGATGCTAGCCATTGGTTTGTTATACGGTTTGTTTTTCTATCCAAACCCAGTGTATCAAGGCATGGTGTTTTTCTATATTTTCATTGGTATTTTTTCTACGGGAATATTTCTAATCAACTTCGGACAATTTGTTCCAGCTTGGGATAGCGGCTACTACAAACTACTAATGAGTCAGAACATTAAATACGAACAATACTTGAAATCTAAGTTTACACTTATGGCTGTAAGCGTTGTTGCTTTGTTTTTGTTAGGAATACCTTATGTGTATTTTGGATGGAAAATTCTATTCGCTCATTTTGCTGCTGCCATTTATAATGTAGGTGTTAATACCCATGTGATATTATGGGGTGGTTCTTATAACAGAAAGAAAATTAACTTAGACCAAAAAGCGGCTTTCAATTATCAAGGTACAGGTGCGGTGCAGTGGTTAATTGGTATCCCGCTGCTTTTAATTCCTATGGGGCTTTTTGCATTACTTAATTGGTCATTAAGTTTTGAAATAGCATGTTTAGTCCTTATTGTCATGGGAGTTTTGGGTATTATTTTTCATCAAAAAATAATGCAATTTATTACAGGAAAGTATTTAGAATCAAAGTATCAAATGATTGATGCGTTCGATCAAGAAAACTAAAAGAATTATTATGATTACTACATCAAATTTATCAAAAAAATATAGCGGAAATCAAGTATTGTTTATCGAGGATTTAGAAATTCCTAAAGGTCAAAGTTTTGGCTTAGTTGGAAATAATGGTGCCGGAAAAACCACTTATTTTAGCTTATTGTTGGACTTAATTCAACCTTCAACTGGAGAGATTGTGTCCCACGATATTCAAGTTAACAAAAGCGAAGCATGGAAACCTTTTACCTCTGCCTTCATAGATGAAAGTTTTTTAATAGGCTATTTAACGCCAGAAGAATACTTTTACTTTATTGGCGAACTTAGAGGACAAAATAAGGCTACGGTAGATGCATTTGTAGCTCAGTTTGAGGATTTCTTTCATGGCGAAATATTAGGAAAGAAAAAGTATTTGCGAGATTTAAGTAAAGGAAATCAGAAAAAGGCGGGCATTGTATCTGCGCTTATAGGTAATCCTGAAGTGGTAATTTTGGACGAACCGTTTGCGAATTTAGACCCTACAACACAAATAAGGCTAAAAGGTATAGTTAAAGATTTAGCTGAAAAGCAAGGGGTAACTATATTAATTTCCAGTCACGATTTGTTACATGTAACAGATGTTTGTGAGCGCATTGTTGTTTTAGAGAAAGGCGAAGTGGTTAAAGATTTAATTACTAATGAAGCTACGTTGAAAGAATTGGAAGCTCATTTTTCAAATTAATTATGCCTCAGGATTTTTTTCTCGAATGTTTTTGTACAACTTGTAGCCTAACATAATTAGAATAGCTAGTACAAAAATGCCAATAACGCCCCAAATCCAGTTAATGGCACTTTTTAAGATGACTAAAAATATAACTGCAAAAAGTATGAATGTAGCACCTTCATTCCAAATACGCATATAGCTTGAGGATTTTTTTACGATATCATTTTGCAATTGTTTGAAGTATTGATGTGTTTTTAGGTGATATATTATCAACAATACAACAAAAGTTAGTTTAACATGCATCCAAGATTGTTCTAGCCAGTGCGGTTGTAAAATAAGTAACCAAATGGCAAAACCTGTTGCTAAAATTGCAGATGGCCATGTGATAATAAACCAAAGGCGTTTAGTCATAAGCTTCAATTGTTTTCCTAGTATTTCCTTTTCTGGTGAAGGTTTATGGAAGGCCTCGATTTGATAAACAAACAATCTAGGAATGTAAAACAAACCTGCAAACCAGGTAATAACAAATATTAGGTGAAACGCTTTAATGTAGTGATAAGCCATTAATAATATCAATAAGTTGGTTTTCAATGCTGACATTCGCAATGTCCTGAAAACTTTACAAAACTAAGCATTATAACTTTAGCTTAATTGGGTTAATAATTTTGACTTTACTTCGTGATTCAAAAATACAGCCGTTACAATCGTTGATAATACATCGGCTATGGGGAATGACATCCAAACACCTAACTCCCCATAAAACTGCGGTAAAATTAATATCAAAGGAATAAAGAAAAACCCCTGTCTGGTTAACGTCAACAATAAGGCTGGAATTGCCTTTCCAACAGCTTGAAAATAGGCAGCTCCAATAAGTTGAATAGCAATTATTGGAGTAGCTGCAAATACCCATCGCATTGCTGAGGGTGTTTCCTGTAGTACGCGTGTGTCATCGGTAAACAATTTGGTAATCGCTTCTGGAAAGATCATAAGAACAACAAAGACGAGTGTTGCTAAACCAGAAGCATACAAAATCGCCGTGATAATCGTTTTTTGTACCCTTTCAAATTTAGAAGCACCATAGTTAAAACCTGCAATAGGTAAAAATCCCTGGGTAATCCCATAAACAGGAAATAGTGCAAACATTAGCATGCGTCCAACAATAGCATAAGCGGTTACAGAGGTTTCACCTCCTAAATCGAATAAAATATTATTCATAAAGAGATAGGTAATGCTCACTACTGCTTGTCTTGCTAAAGTAACAAACCCTAAAGCTCCTATTTCTGAGACTATTGATTTTTGAAGTCCGAAATGGCATTTCAAAAGTTTTAATTCCGAATGTTTAGAAAGAAAAAACCAAAGAATAAAAGCAAAACATACTAGATAGGAGCCCGTGGTCGCCCATGCAGCACCCATCATACCCCAATCAAAAACATTTATGAAAATATAATCAAGAAGCAAGTTGCCAACGGATGGAATCATCATAGCATACATTGCAAATTTTGGTTTACCTTCAGCCCGAATAACCGTATTTCCCATCATACAAAGCGCTAAAAACGGGATACCGTACAAAACAATGGTGTAATACGTGGTAGCTGGCTCTAAAATATTACCTTTTCCTCCAAAAGCAGGAATAATAGCATCAACAAACCACAATCCCAAAATTACCATTGTAATCGTAACCAAAAGGGTAAGTGTAATTTGATTCCCGAAAGTAATTCGTGCCTTTCGTATATTTTCAGCACCTAAAGCGCGAGATATAATGGACGAACCTCCAATGCCAATTGCCATACCAAGAGCTGCAATAAAAAAGGATACCGGTAGCACTACATTAATAGCTGCAATTGCAGTAGGTCCAATCCATTGCCCAACAAAAATAGTGTCAACTAAAATGTTTAAGGACATCACCAAGATGCCAATTGAAGCAGGAACTGCTTGTTTTATGAGAAGTTTACCAATGGGTTGTGCACCTAACTCTTGTGAGGAAACTTTTGCCATTAAGTGGTTTGAAGGTTTTCAGCTGAAGCCCATTCTTTTGCCATATCAGCTATAACCTGTGCAAAATCGTCCCTATCATTTAAGCAAGGGATAACAGTGAATTCATTACCTCCAACTTCATGAAAAATTTCTTCGCCTTCCATAGCTATTTCTTCAAGAGTTTCTAAACAATCACTTACAAAGGCAGGGGTTACAATAGCCATTTTTTTAATACCAGCCTTTCCCATGCGTTCAATGGTTCTATCCGTATATGGTTGTAACCATGGATCAAAACCTAGACGGGATTGGAACGTAGTAGAGTATGTGCCATTTTTGAGACCTAGAGTTTTAGCAACATTTACCGTAGTGATTTCACATTGATGGCGGTAGCAAAACTCGTGTTGTTTGCTTCCTTTTTTAAAACAACATTTCCCATCCATTTTACAATTACCGTTGGTAATATCACTTTTTCTAATGTGTCTTTCAGGAACCCCATGATAACTAAATAAAATGTGCTCATAATCTAACCCATCTAATTTTTCAGCAATACTATTTGAAAGTGCTTTAATGTAATCTTTACGTTGGTAAAAAGCGGGAGTTCTGGTTATGGTTACTTGCGGAAAAAATTCAGCTACTAATTCATCTACTTTCACATCTATAGTTTCGGTAGTGGCCATTGCAAATTGAGGATAAAGTGGGATGGTTTTAATTTCTGTACACCCTTTATCAACCAATTCTTGCAGTCCTTTTTTTAGTGTCATACTGCCATATCTCATAGCGAGTTCCACAGGAAACTCTACTTTACTTTTAACTTTTTCTTGAAGTCGTTCTGAAAGTACAATTAACGGTGAACCTTCTTCCCACCAAATTTTTTGATACGCTTTTGCAGATGCTTTTGGTCTCGTATTTAAAATAATACCTTTAACTAATAAGTTTCTTGCCCAAAGAGGAACGTCAATAACACGCTCATCCATTAAGAACTCGCCTAAATATTTTTTTACGTCTTTCGGGTTTGGGCTATCTGGAGAACCCAGATTAACTAATAGAATGCCTTTTTTCATAGTGTATTTTTCGCATTGCTAAAATACGATAGAAATAATAAAAATACACTAGAGGGAAATTGGATATGCCTATTGTCTAATTATTCTTGTCGATATGATCATAGCGACGTTCTTCTAAAGGATTGCAATCTTGAAAAATACCACAAGAAGTGCTTGGTTTAGCTAAAGATTTTCCTTGAACAAATGGCTTAGATAAGGCTTCAATTTCTGGGGTTAGAAATTTCATAATAAATAGGTTTTTGGGGGTTTTTAACTTATTATTTCAATTTAAAAGTAAGAAAAAAATTCTAATTTTCTAGTATTTCGGTTAATTCTGTTTTCAAAATATTCAATTCATCGTTATTTTCATTAGAGATTGGTGCCTGATTGGGGTTTAATAAGTTAGGTGCTTCAAACGCATTCATAGACAAATCATATAGGTATTCTTCGGTGCTATTTTCTAAAGAAATGTACTTGTGGGTAGCATTTCTTATCGCTCTATCATATGTGCCGTCATCGTTTTCAATTTCAGTAAACACAAAAGTTCTGGGGTTCGTGTTTGACCCTGTGAAGGACGAAACGAAACTTACACTATTGTTGATATCGGAAGGTGTTTCCGTGATAATTTCAGTAATCGTAGCAAATATATCGGTAGTGCTTATTAAACTTTCGTCTATAGCATTTAGTTTAGTAACGCTCGCTCCAGAGACAATCATAGGCACATTAACTCCGCCTTGAAACACTGTGCCCTTAGCTCTTCGGTTATTGTATACCTGAGATACGCTACCTCCTGTTCCATTATCTCCAACAAAAATCACCAAAGTGTTATCTCTAGTAGTTTCGCTCATGTTATCTAGTAAACGTCCAATCTCCATATCCATGGCTTCAATCATAGCCAAGAACTTTCGGTGTTCTTCTGTAAAATCACCATCTGCTTGAGGAAGATTGGCTGCGTTATACAAACTATCTGGAGGATAATCATATGGATCATGAGGTGCATTATGTGCAAGCCACAAAAACCATGGATTACTTTGTTGGTTTATCCAATCTATAGCCAAATCTGTATATTTTGAGGTAACATAAGAAGTTTCGGAAGTAGTTGTACCATTTGTGGTTAAATCCCAATTTGTATAACTATTCACTGCTCCAGGAATAGAGCCAGCATAATGACCAACGCCAACTTCGTTTGGATGAGAATCATTATTTCTTCCTGCCAAATGCCACTTTCCAATAATAGCAGTTTGGTAATTTGAAGATTGCCTAATGTGCTGTTGTAAAGTTATTTCAGAAGTGCTTAAAACATCTCCTACCTGAGTAATACCAGTTTTAAATCCATACTTACCAGTAATCATGCCTGCTCTGGTTGGCGTACATAGTGGACTACTCCAAACATTAGTGTAGCGTATACCATTAGCCATTAGAGCGTCAATATTAGGGGTATTGGGTTTATTTTCATTATCTAAGTTATACCCAGATGTAGCATCAAGTCCCATATCATCAGCAATGATTAACAATACATTTGGAGATAATGGGGTTTCTATTTCACCTTGATTATCATTATCTGTTGTGGGATTCTCACTTTTGCTACAGGTGAAGAGTACAAAACATAGTAAAAAGAAAAAAATTGAAGCGTTTTTCATAATAGATTGGGGTATTATTAGCTTTAATAAGACCGTAAGAAACGAAAAAAGTTTAAAATGTAAAAAATGACGGCTTGAAGCACTAACTCAAAGACATCACATACTTCTTAGGCGTAGTACCATATTTCTTTTTAAACGCCGCTATAAAATGACTTGATGTACTATAACCTACTTTTAACCCTACTTCGTTTACATTATTTTCTCCAGATTCAAGAAGTTTACGGGCTACTTCCATTTTGTAATCAAACAAAAAACTAAAGACTGAATCACCATAAATTTGCTTAAAACCTTCTTTTAATTTTTTAATATTTAGCCCTATTTCATCAGCTAATTCTTGTAAACTAGGTGGTTCCGCCATTCTAGATACCACAATATCCTTTGCTTTTCTAATCTTAATCACGTTAGCTTCGTCCACCAAAAAAGGACATTGCTCCACATCTGCATCTTCACTTCTATTAAAATATAAACTTAGTAATTCGTACGCTTTACCCTTGAAATACAAAGATTTGATGGATGAATTCAAATTATAATTAATCAGCTGATTCAACACAATCGCCATAGACGGTGAAATAGCACCATCTTTATAGTACTTTTTGTCTTTGTTTTCAGAGTTTAAAAATGAAATGTAATCTGCCTCTTGAGAGAACAATCCATGGAATTTTTTAATCGAAATCAAAATAGAAACAATCCAAGAATTTGGTTCTACCTGAAGATCTATTGGTAATTCACGCTGTGGGTTGTAAAGCAACAAAGAATTCTCTTCATGAATATCTAAACTATAGCGTCCTTGGTTAAAAACAAAGGTGGTTCCGCCTTTAATACAGAAATGAAATTGAATAAATGTGCTATCTATTTCTTTTGCAACACTTTGTACAAAGCTTTCCTCGTTTTTAAAAGTTAGAATCAAAAAACCATCGTCTATAATGGTTTCATCAAAAGTACTTCTAGCGACACTTTTTCGGTTAGTATTTGCTTCCATGATTTTATTTTTATTTAGAACGGTTCTAAATTAAAGCATTCAAAACTGCCAATTTTACTACAAAAATATGACTTTTATCATGTTTTTAGGTGAAATCATCCCAAAAAACCGAAAACGATATTAAAAGTTCTTTGAGCGTTATTTTTTTATTCTTGTTCCTTATACTTTTGTTTCGCAATTTTAGGTAGAGTACATGCATAAATACAATATTAGTAGAAGCAGTTCCTTTTATGCCATTGGTTTAAGTTACAAAAAAGCCGATGCTGATATTCGTGGTCGTTTTAGTTTAGACAACGATGCTAAACATGCATTACTTGAACAAGCCAAAGATAATGTTATTGAAAGTTTAATTGTTACTTCTACCTGCAACAGAACCGAAATTTACGGTTTTGCGCAACATCCATTTCAACTTATCGAATTACTTTGTGATAACACAAACGGTACTGTTGAAGAATTTCGTGATGTAGCTTATGTGTACAAAAATAAAGAGGCCATTGCGCATATGTTTCGCGTTGGTTCTGGTTTGGATAGCCAAATTTTAGGTGATTTTGAAATTATAAGTCAGTTAAAAGCTAGTACTAAATTATCTAGAAAATACCGTCTTCTTAACCATTTTTCTGAACGTTTGGTGAATGCCGTAATTCAAGCTAGTAAGCGTATTAAAAACGAAACCAATATTTCTTCAGGTGCTACATCGGTATCTTTTGCCTCAGTACAATACATATTTAATAACGTTGAAGATGTTTCCAATAAAGACATTTTGCTATTCGGTACTGGAAAAATTGGCAGAAACACTTGTGAAAACTTAGTTAAGCACACCGAAAACGAGCATATCACCTTAATTAATAGAACTAAGGACAAGGCAGAACGTATTGCTGGAAAGTTCAATTTAATTGTGAAAGATTATGCCAACCTTCAAGAGGAATTAAGCAAAACAGATATCCTGATTGTGGCCACTGGCGCGCAACGCCCTACAATAGATAAACATATCATTCAAACCAATAAACCTCTTTTAATTTTAGATTTATCTATTCCGAAGAATGTAAATGAAAATGTTGAGGATTTGGAAAATGTCTCTCTAGTACATTTAGATCATTTGTCTAAAATAACTGATGCAACTTTAGAAAAACGTAAAGCTGATATTCCTCTGGCAGAAGTAATTATTGAAGAAGTGAAAGCTGAATTCAATAGTTGGTTGGAAACCAGAAAATTTGCACCTACTATAAAAGCATTAAAACACAAACTAGCTGATTTTGCTAGCGCTGAACTAGATACACAACGCAAAAAGCTTTCTGATTTTAACGAAGAGCAAGCGGAATTGATAAGCAATAAAATTATTCAAAAAATCACCAATCATTTTGCGCATCATCTTAAAGATGACAATGTTTCTACTGATGATAGTTTGGAGCTTATCAAAAAAGTATTTCAGTTAGAAGAACCACAAAAAACCAATGTCTAAAGTCATTCGAATTGGTACTCGCGATAGTGAATTAGCGCTATGGCAAGCCAAAATTGTACAAAGTTTACTCGAAAAAGAAGGTCATCAAACAGAATTAGTTCCTGTTAAATCTACGGGAGATTTAGTACTAGACAAACCGCTTTACGAATTAGGAATAACAGGTATTTTTACACGTACTTTAGACATCGCCATGTTAAATCATGATATTGATATTGCCGTACATTCGTTAAAAGATGTACCAACTATACTGCCAAAAGGTATTGTTCAGGCTGCAGTTTTAAAACGCGGAAATGTTAATGATACCTTAGTTTTTAAGGATAACGAAGAGTTTTTAAGTGCCAAAGATGCAGTAATTGCAACAGGTAGTTTACGCAGAAAAGCACAATGGCTTAACAGATATCCAACACATACTATTACAGATTTAAGAGGTAACGTGAATTCTCGTTTGCAAAAACTTCAAGATAACGAACATTGGAATGGTGCTATTTTCGCCGCTGCCGGCATTGGTAGAATAGGGATTAGACCAGATGAAGCTATTAATTTAGACTGGATGATTCCTGCACCAGCCCAAGGAGCTATTATGATAACTGCCTTACAAGAGGATGATTTTGTATTGGAAGCTTGCGCAGAGTTGAACCATGAGGAAACTGAAATTTGTACAACTGTAGAGCGCAAATTCTTAAATAGATTAGAAGGAGGGTGTACCGCACCCATTGGGGCTTTAGCTTATATTAAAAATGAAGAGGTGCATTTTAAAGGTGTGCTTTTAAGTAAAGATGGCTCTAAAAAAATAAATGTAGAGCGTTCTGAAAAATTAGGCAAACACGAAGATTTAGCAGTGTTTTGTGCCGATAACATCATTGAACGTGGTGGCAAACGATTAATGGATGAGATTAAATATTCCAATAAAGTAACCAATGTATTTTCTACCAAAAAACTAACGGAAGACCAGAAGAAATTATTTCACGAAAAAGTAGTGGTAAAAAGTGATGATTTTATCAAGATTAGTTTAAATCGTATTCGCCCTCAAGTTTTAAAGTCTGAAATAGAAAATGTCATTATCACCAGTAAAAATGCTGTTGAAGCGCTAATTACAAATTATTCGGCTGCAGAATTACAGTTCAAAAATATTTATTGTGTTGGTCGTAGAACCAAACGTTTAATTGAAAATAAAATAGGTAAAGTAAAGCACGCTGCAAAAAATGCAAAAGCATTGGCCGAATATTTGGTGGAGTATATTGATGGTACGGAAGTCACTTATTTTTGCAGTGATATTAGGCTGGATGCTTTGCCAACGGTTCTGGCGGAAAACAACATTAAAGTACATGAGGTGGAGGCATATCAAACTAAATACGAAGGACAGAAAGTAGAAAATTCTGTAGAGAGCGCTATGTTTTATAGTCCATCAACAGTAGAAAGTTTTGTTCGCAGCAATAAAAGTGAGGCTATTGCCTTTTGTATTGGTGAGACTACAGCAAAGGAAGCTAAAAGACATTTTAAAGATGTGAGGGTGGCTAAAGTCCCAACTGTGGAGAGTGTTATTGAATTAGTAAACGAACATTATATTTAGCTATTAGCCTCTGGCTATTAGCTATTGGCTTCCACTGTTGTGAATAATAAATGCTAAAAGCTAAAGGCAAATAGCCAAAGGCTTGACAAAATGAGAGACTTTAGGAAGTTAGATATTTGGAAAAATGGAATTGAACTTGTAAAACAAGTATATCAACTATCTGACAAATTACCTTCTGAGGAAAAAATTTGGTTTAAGAAGTCAGATTACAAGAGCATCGGTTTCTGTTCCTTCAAACATTGCAGAAGGATGTAGTAGAAATAGTGAAATTGAATTCAAACGCTTTTTAGAAATTGCAATTGGTTCTTTGTTTGAAGTTGAAACACACTTAATAATCGCTCAAGAACTGAAATTTATAAAAGAAAATGAACTTGAAGCCATTTTTAGCTTAATTCAAAAAGAAGCAAAAATGATAAATAGTTTAATAAATAAAATTAAAAATAGCTGATAACCTTTGGCTAACAGCTAAAGGCCAAAAGCCAAAAGCCAGTTATGAAAAACGATTTATTTTTAAGAGCATTAAAAGGAGAAACTGTAGACCGTCCCCCAGTATGGATGATGCGTCAAGCGGGGCGTTACTTGCCAGAATTCATGGAGATAAAGGCAAAATATGACTTCTTTACCCGTTGTCAAACACCTGAATTAGCTAGTGAAATTACGGTACAACCCATAAGAAGATATGGTATGGACGCTGCTATTTTGTTTAGTGACATCTTGGTTATTCCTCAAGCCATGAATATAGAGGTGCAAATGAAACCTAATTTTGGCCCATATTTACCAAACCCTGTTCGCTCTCAAAAAGATGTAGATAATGTCATAGTTCCAGATGTAAAAGAAGCATTAGATTACGTATATCAAGCCATAAAAGCCACAAAAGAGAAGCTAAATGATGAAATTCCGTTAATTGGTTTTGCGGGTTCACCTTGGACTATTTTGTGTTATTGTGTGCAAGGACAGGGCAGTAAAAATTTCGATAAAGCCAAGGAATTATGCTTTACCAATCCAGTTGCTGCACATCAATTACTTCAGAAAATAACAGATACAACTATTGCCTATTTAAAGGAAAAAGTAAAAGCTGGTGTAAATGCAGTTCAGGTATTCGATTCTTGGGGAGGCATGCTTTCACCAACCGATTATCAGGAATTTTCGTGGCAATATATTAATCAAATTATTGAAGCTTTAAAAGATGATGCACCCGTAATTGCCTTCGGAAAAGGCTGTTGGTTTGCGCTTGGAGACATGGCAAAAAGTAATGCCTCTGCGCTTGGTGTAGATTGGACATGTTCACCACAAAATGCACGTTATCTTACAGGAGGAAATATCACCCTTCAAGGGAATTTTGACCCTTCACGTTTATTGTCACCACCATCTGAAATCAAGAAAATGGTACACCAAATGATTGACGCGTTTGGAAAAGACAAGTACATTGTAAATCTTGGTCATGGTATTTTACCAAATATTCCACTGGATAATGCTAAGGCCTTTATTGATGCCGTAAAAGAATATAATATCTAAATTTTGAATCTGTCAGATTACAAATTAGAGCGTATTGCAAATGTGTCTTTTGAGACATTTTTCAATCTAATTTCTGAAAACAAATCTTATATCGAAAAAGGATTCGCAGGCACAGTAAAAAGATGCGAAAGTAAAGAAGGAGCTAAACTTCTTTTTGAAGAATGGAATTCTGATGAGAATAACAATGAAAGTTTTTCATTTTTTATAAGAGATAAGAAGACTGATAAACTTATAGGTCTGGTTAATATTAAAAATATTGACAAGCTTGTGAAAAAATGTGAAATAGGATATTTCATTTCAGAACAGCGTGCAGGAAAGGGTATTATATCAAAATTCACTTCGGAAGTTGTAACATATTGTTTTGAAGTTTTACAAATGAATAAAGTATTTCTTCGAATTGCTCCAGAAAACATAGGAAGTCAAAGAGTAGCTTTAAACAATGGGTTTCAAAAAGAAGGCATCCTAAGACAAGAATATCTAGGTTTTGAAGGATCGTATGAAGATGTTATGTACTTCGGGTTATTAAAAACTGATTATCAAAAAAAAGATGATTAAAAACATCATTTCAGGAATAAAAGCCTACTTCGGTGCTTTTAGCTTAATATCTAAGCTTAAGCTATGGAAGTATTTTGCAATTCCAATGCTCATCAGTTTTATTACATTTATAGCCATATTTAGTTCTGCTTACTGTTTATCGGATAACATTGGCGGATTCATCTCCAGAATATGGATTTGGGAATGGGGAAAAGACACCTTCTCTTCAATAAGTAATTTTGTAGGTGGATTAATAGTACTCGTAATCGGTCTTATCCTTTTCAAACATATCATAATGGCATTGTCTGCACCATTTATGAGTCCTGTTTCAGAAAAAATAGAAGCACATTATACGGATCAGCCTGCACATTCACATCGAGACACTACCTTTATGCAACAACTCTGGCGAGGTATCCGCATCAACGGTAGAAATTTATTGATGGAGTTACTACTTACAATTCCAATACTACTCTTGAAATTTATTCCTGTTGTAAATATATTTTCCACTATTCTATTGTTTTTAATGCAAGCCTATTACGCAGGTTTTGGTAATATGGATTATACTTTAGAACGTCACTTTCAGTATAAAGAAAGTGTACAGTTTGTTAGAAAAAATCGTGGTTTAGCCATTGGCAATGGCATTGTATTTATCTTATGCTTGTTGATTCCTGTAGTTGGTGTCATTTTGGTACTGCCATTATCAGTTACTGCAGCTTCAACCAGAACTGTAGAAGCACTTCAACTTAATAACAAACCTGTAAATGCAACTTAATCTAGGGGCATATTACATATCACCCATAGCCTTAAAAGATGCTTGGAAAGTTTGCAATCTCGTTGTAGCAAATGAAGATCGTTTAAAACGCTATTTCCCAAAAACCTTAGAACAAAATTTAACGCCTGATTTATCAAACATCTTCGTTGAAAAAAAGGTAAAGCAATTTAAAAATAAAGAGGAGTTTCTATTTACCATTAAACAAAATGAAACCAATACTTTAGTGGGATTGATATATTTAAAAGAGTTAGACTGGACCAAAAAACAAGGGGAGTTTGCGTATTCAATAGACTATAACGTTGAAGGCAAAGGAGTAATGACAGAAGCTATTCAACAATTATCAGAATATACTTTTGCACATTTGGGAATTGAAACCCTTCAAATTATTGTACATAATAGCAACTTTGGCAGTATGAAAGTGGCTGAAAAATGTAATTTCGCATATATTAAAACTTTAAAGAAAGAATATAGTCCTCCAGGAGAAAATCCTTTAGATATGGAGTTGTACGAACTTTATAAAAGCTAAAATTTATGCCACATTTTGTAATAGACTGTTCAGAAACTGTTTTAAAACTTCAAAAACCAGAAGACATACTACAAGAAGTACACAAAGCCGCTTGTAATACTAATTTATTTGATGAAGAAGATATTAAAGTACGCTTAAACCCTTTTAAAAAGAATTATTTAGTGGGTGGTAAACAAGGAGACTTTATTCATGTGTTCTCAAATATTATGGAAGGCAGAACAACTGAACAAAAAGCAAATCTTTCAAAATCTATAGTTAGCAAGCTGAAAGTGATGTTTCCAAATGTTAACTTTATTGCAATTAATATTAGAGATTTTGAAAAATCTACTTACTGTAATAAAAACATGTTTTGATGAAAGATAAATTTTATCAGTATATACAAGATTTACAAGATAGTATAACTTCCAAACTTGAAGAAATTGATGGTAAGGCAAAATTCCAACAAGATATTTGGAAACGACCAGAAGGTGGTGGCGGACGCACGCGCGTGATAGAAAATGGTAGTGTGTTTGAAAAAGGTGGTGTTAATATCTCTGGTGTTCATGGAAAGTTGCCAAAATCCATGCAAGCTTATTTTAATGTGGGAGATGTTGATTTTTTTGCTTGTGGATTAAGTTTGGTATTGCATCCCAAAAACCCGATGGTGCCAACCGTTCATGCCAATTGGCGGTATTTTGAAATGTATGATGAAGACGGTAAGATAATAGACCAGTGGTATGGTGGCGGACAAGACTTAACACCATATTATCTGTTTGAAGAAGACGCAAAACACTTCCACCAAACTTGTAAAACCGCATGCGATAAGCATAACTCTGAGTTTTATTCTAACTATAAAAAACGTTGTGACGAATATTTCTATAACGCTCATAGGAATGAGGGCAGAGGTGTTGGCGGACTGTTTTTCGATTATTGTAAAGCATCAGCAGATATGAGCATGGAACATTGGTATAATTTTGTTACCGAAGTAGGTGATAGTTTTTTAGATGCTTATGTGCCGATTGTTGAAATGCGGAAAGATTTGCAATACACTCAAGCCAATAGAGATTGGCAGGAAATAAGACGTGGACGTTATGTAGAATTTAATTTGGTTCATGATAAAGGCACGTTGTTCGGGCTAAAAACCAACGGACGTATAGAAAGTATTTTAATGAGCTTGCCACCACATGTGCAGTGGGTTTATGATCATCATCCAGAAGCTGGTAGCGTTGAAGAAAAATTAATAGAGGTTTTGAAAAATCCTAAAGATTGGGTGTAATTATTTCCAAGAAACCTCTTCTTTTGACACCTTTTTAAAAGCGGTATTAATATGACTCAATCTTGCTTTTAGAAGTAATTTTCTTCCTTTAATCTGTCTCGTGAAAATTAGCTTATTGCCTCCTAAATACTGAGTCCAATATTTCTGAAAAATTTGAGCATTTTTCTTGTTGTCAGCAAACATTTCAGGTACTGCATAAAAGTTTTCAATGTTTAATTGATCTCTTAGAAAATCCGTTTTTATGATAAGATATCGTGGCGAATCTATAGGATCTAAAAGTTCAGTTAAGGCTTTGGCAAATAAACTATTTTCGTAATTACTAGCACCTTTTAAATTACAGACAACATCACCACCATAAAGTTGTTCTGATTCTACTTTAATATTATTGACATTCGTTTGTAAGATTCCTAAAGCATTCATACTATTAAGAATTACCAATCCATATTTTTCTATTTTTTTATATAAATAGCCATATTGTAAATAGAGTTTAACAGCTTTGAACAATTTATAGCCAAATGTTGCAAAAAAGGCTAATAATAAGGCATAAACAAAAATTTTAGCTTCAATTATTAAAACGCCAAGAGCCTCAAGAAAAAATCCCACAAAGAAAAAAGAAATAGCAAGCGATAATTCAGTAATGAAAAAACGGAGTACATCGAAATAATAGATTTGTTTTTGTTTTTCAAAAGGCATCTCTTCTAAATAAAGTAACTTTACTTGTTTGGTCAATTTAGAACCTTGACCTATAGAGTTCACCCATCTTTTCATTGTATTTTGTCGTTTTGATGCTCTATCTAAAGTTATTTTGTTTAGCTTATCAACATCATCGATAAAAATCTCCTCTGGAATACTAAGGCGATCAAAGCCGTTAGAAATAAAAGGAAGAGTAGTATTAGTAATACCAACGAATGCCTCGAATCTTCTCTTAAGTATATCAATTTCTCTACCTCCATTTGGATCGGTAGGATCAATACTGGCCAAATGCCAAATATTAGATGTTTTGTTTAGTTTATTCTGATCTTTTCTTATAGCTCTACCTCTCATTTGATTGGAAGAGACAAAAGAGCCAACAAAAGATGCCAAAATAAGACTATTTATAGATGGAGCGTCCCAACCCTCACCTAGCAAAGATTTTGTGCCTATTAATACCTTTATTTTTCCTATTTCAAAAAGCATTGTTAATATGCTTACCAGAGGTGTTTTCGTCTTATGTTTAGAACTAATTATTAAAAAAGAATCATCCCCAGCCAAAGGATTAATAACGAAATTAGAGATCGGTTCTATTAGATTTAAGGCGTCTGTAATCGACCTATGTATAATTACAATACTTCCTGTTAAAACAGCCAGATCTTCTTTTTGAGTATAATAATACCTTAAGTAATGGAAGACTGGGATTACTCCTATTTTATTAATAGTTGATATTTCCTCTCTTATATTTAAAAATTCTTTGCGAATATAATCTGCGAGTACAACGCAACTTAAATTACTGCCTAGAGTCTTTCTTTCAGAAGTTACAATTTCAACAATACTTTTTAACTTGCTAGTGCTAAAAGCAAGCGATTTATACACAAACTCATTTCCCTTAAAGTTAACTTTGTTCCTCTCAAACACGTTAAGACGTCTCAACTCTTTTTCTAAGTTTAAAAGATAACTTTCACTTAAAAGCAAGTTATCCCTATCCGCAACTAAAAGGTTTTGAAATAAAACCTCCAACCATTTTAGGTCTAACTGAGGGAAACTTATAGTTTCGTTCTTGTAAAAACCTATAATTTCGAGTTTTTTATGAGGTATTGAAATACGACATGCATTTAGAAAAATGAGAATTGAAGAAAAATATTCAGTGTTAGTATAAATAGAATCTAAATAATTTTCAGGTTGTTTATAGAACCTATGATCTTTTATAAACTCAATAAAAACATCATCATTTAAAAGGTTATTCTTAAAAACTTGTATTTCCTCCCGAAAATCGAAAATTGCATTTATCTCAAAATCATGCGGCTTTGAGAAATAAACAAAATCCTGATGTGGGCTTAAATCTTCTTCACGAACCAGATCTGGTACAGCAATTTCATCATCTACTTCGCCGCAAAGGGCAAAATATTTACTTACTTCAGTTCTGCTACTGTCATATGGTGGTGTAGCCGTAAGGGCTACAACAAAGAAGGGTAGCTTGTTTTTTAAAGCTATTAAGCATTTCCACCATGCATTTTTAAGGTGGTGTGCTTCGTCCAAAACAATAGTTTGGATGCCTTGATCAATAAAAAACTTAAAGTAATCTTTTTCATTATTGAAAGATTTGTAAAAAGCATGTAAAGATTGGTATGTTGAAAATGTAATATCATGTGGAGCTTTCAAATCAAAAGAAAAAGCTTCAAATTTCTTGTCGTTACTAAAAAACTCTTGTAATCGATTTTGCCATTGATTTCGAATGGTAAGTGTTGGTGTAAGAACAAGTGTTTTTTTACCTAGTCGTCTTAAAATTTCAATTCCTAGAATGGTTTTGCCAGATCCAGGTGGCGCAATGACATGAAAATGATTGTCAGAAATATAGTTGTCAAAGTTTTCAAGGAGCTTATTTTGATAATTCCGCCATTCGAACTTAAACTCTAAAAGACCTAAGGATTCTAACACTATAAAGTAGGTTTTAATGTTTAACTTTGTGTTCGTATAAAAGTAACAAAAACAATGTACCCTTTAAGAAGAAACCGAAGATTAAGAACTAACGAAGCCATTCGTTCATTAGTTCGTGAAACTGTAATAACGCCAAACGATTTTTTAGTACCACTTTTTGTGGTTGAGGGTAAAGGCATTAAAGATGAAATTCCTTCAATGCCTAATTATTTCCGTTATAGTTTAGATTTATTGGAAAAAGAAGTAAAAGAACTTTGGGAACTAGGATTGAAATCGGTGTTGCTATTTGTAAAAGTTCCCGATAACTTAAAGGATAATAAAGGAGCAGAAGCACTAAATCCAAACGGATTGATGCAGCGTGCTATTAAAACGGTTAAAAATATATGTCCGGACATGTTGGTAATGACAGATGTGGCTTTAGACCCGTATTCAGCTTATGGACATGATGGTATCATTAAAAATGGACAAATTATTAACGATGAAACTGCAAAAGTGTTAGCCGAAATGAGCTTGTCTCATGCTCAAGCTGGTGCGGATTTTGTAGCGCCAAGTGATATGATGGACGGACGTATTTTAATCATTAGAGAAGCTTTAGAAGATGAAGGCTTTACCAACACAGGTATCATGAGCTATTCAGCTAAATATGCTTCAGCTTTTTATGGACCTTTTAGAGATGCTTTGGATTCTGCTCCAGTGGATATTCAGGATATTCCAAAAGATAAAAAAACGTATCAAATGGATTATGGCAACCGTTTTGAAGCCATTAGTGAAACGGAAATGGATATTGATGAAGGTTCCGATATCGTAATGGTAAAACCAGGAATTTCCTATTTAGATATTCTGCGAGATATTAAAAATAAAGTGGACGTTCCAGTTGCTGTATATCAAGTGTCTGGTGAATACGCCATGATAAAAGCGGCAGCGGAAAAAGGATGGTTAGACCATGACCAAATTATGCTGGAAACTACTACAGCTTTTAAGCGTGCAGGGGCAGATATTATTGCTTCTTATTTTGCAAAAGATGTAGTAAAACTCTTTAACTAATATTTGTGTTTTACATCTGGTTTCAGAGTCATTTGTGATAGAAATTCTTATTCTTGTTAGTAATTAACTTACAAAAGAAATGAATAAGACTTCTTGGGTATATTTCTGTATTTTTTTTGGTTTAATATGCATTCAAGATTTTCACGCACAGTTAGAAGCGCATGTTATTGATGGTGAAGCTTGGGCTAAAGGAAACTATGTTGAAATTGGTGTAAATGCTAAAGGTGTTTATGGGGCAAACACCAATAACAAACCACTTTCTTTCCATGAGAATAGGGAGTTCAGCAATTATTTATTTGGGTTTATTGCTAACCCTTTAAAAGACAATTGGGTAGATTATGATGGAGACTTTTTTACTCCAGGTTTACCAGAAGAAGGCTTTAGTATTCAAATACAAGGTCAAAATTATAACAACAATAATGAAATTAGTACTGCATCCATTGCAGGTGGTATTAATAGTGCTAGTGTTATTATTTCAGATTGTTATGAAGATATTGTTCAAATAGTTTGGGAAGGAAATGTTAATGGTTTAAACGTTAAACGGTATTATAGTATTACTGAAAATGGGCTTTTCATTCAAATGTATACTGTAATAAAAAATATATCTTCAAATGTAAAAAGCGATGTATACTTTATGCATAATGTAGATCCTGATAATAACGTAACATTAAGTGGTAAGTATGAAACAAAAATGGAACTTATCTCTCAAGCTAGCTCCCCAGCCGACCCTGTGTGTTTGGTAAAGGCTTCTCAAGAGGCTTTAGCCATTCCTGAAGATATGGATGGGTCGTACGTGAGTTTATATACAAGTGATCATAACGCAAGAGTGACGTATGGTGGTTTTGATAATAGAAGTGCTATTGAAATATGGAATGGTAGTTTTGGTTATACAACTACAGAAGGTTCAAGTTTGTATGAGGATGTAGCTATGTCTATAGCTTTTAATTTAGGTGATATTGCTCCCAATGAATCCAAAAAATTTAACTACTATTATATTCTTGAGGATGTTGATGATTCATTTATTCCTTTTATAGTAAATACTTTCGTAGAAAACACTAGCACTTGTAATGGTAATGATGGAAAAATTGTATTTTCCGGTTTAACTGAGGGTAGTTTTGTTGATATAAGCTATATTGACGATGGGGTTTTTGTTCCACAAGAAACTTATGAAGTTGATAGCAATGGAGAGGTTGAAATTATAAATTTAAATGCAGGTATTTATTCTAACATAACACTGAATTCTGCAGGATGTAGTACGGTTGTCGACACTGAATTTGAATTGAAAGATCCAGCCTTTCCCGAATTCGTTATAAGTAAAAAAGACTTTACAGATTGCGATTCCTTAGATGGAGCACTAATTTTTTCTGGCTTAATACCATCTACCTCCTATACAATACAATTTACTAAAGATGGAGATGCCATAACACCTACAGAAATACAGGCAGACACTTTTGGAATAGTAACTTTTGACGGATTAGGAGGCGGAGTTTATACTAATTTTATGGTAGAACAATTTGAATGTCTGTCTTCGAGTAATGAAATTATTGAGATAACAGGGCCAACAAACCCAATATCTTACGCAATACCTCATCAATACTACTGTGATTCGGATTATGATTATATTACCACAATAGATCTATCGGAGTTAAATGACTTTGTTATTGGCGCCGATGATGAAACTCTGTTAAATATCACATATCATCTTACAGAGGAAGATGTGTTAAATAAAGTAGCAATAACAAGAGATCAATTTGTGACAACTAACGGGCAAAGTGAATATACGTTATATGCCAGAAAAACAAACACTACCTCTAATTGTTTTTCTTATTTACCATTTAGCTTTACTATAAATATTCCTCCACCTTATGAGATTGAAGATAATTTTTTATGTTTAAATAGCGACGATTCGGTTAATGATACCTATAATCCTCCAATACTAGACACTAACTTATCTGATGCTGAACACAGTTTTAGATGGTTTTTAGAAGGAAATCTTATTGATGGAGCTATTTCAAGTAGTTTAATTGCAACAAAACCAGGTTTATACGCTGTAGAAGCTACAATAGATGCCACAGGGTGTAGTTATGTAAATCAAGCTACCATAACCCCTTCAGGTCCTCCAAAAGTATTAGATACAGAAGTAACCTCTCTACCATTTTCAAATAATCATACCGTAGAAATATCAGCAAGTGGTAACGGGAACTATGTGTATTCGGTTGATGAGGGACAAATACAAGAATCTCCCATTTTTACAAACTTAGATCCTGGATATCACACCTTTCAAATTATTGATATTAATGGTTGCGGAACGGTTGAGGTGCCAAAAATATTAATTGATTACATGAAAGCTTTTACGCCGAATGGTGATGGGTTTAATGACTATTGGCAAATAATAGGTGTTGAAGGTTTAAATGAACCAAGAATTTATATTTTCGATAGGTATGGTAAAATACTAAAACAATTAGATCCAGATAATTATGGTTGGGACGGTACATTTAACGGTGAGTTGTTACCGAGTTCAGACTACTGGTTTAAAGTTCAATTTAAGGATGATGAAGGTATTGAAAGAGAATTTATAGAGCATTTTTCACTTAAACGCTAAATCTTATTTCATTTAACAATTAATAAATATATCGTATATTTTTAGATAGCCTAATAGGTGAATATAGTTATCTCTCTAGTTTTTCCTCCACGATATATTCAGTTTCAAAATACCCAATTTTACCATCGAGAGTGATAGCTTCTACAATTACCTGCATATCGCCTATGTTGTCGCCATTGTAAAATTCTATTTGGGCTTTACCACTGCTATCAGTCTGCACCGAGGGCGACCAATATACTACATTACGTAAATCTGGAACATCCCAATCTTCGCTTTTAAGGTTATTGTATTTAGGCGTGTAGAATTCTCGTTTTTGGGAAAACCCCCTAATAACTCCCTTGAAAATGCCTTTAACATTGTTTAGCCCATGAAAACCTTTGCCTGAGTATGTTATTATATTAATTGCCCCATGTTGACAAGGTGCTTTTCTAGGTTCACAAGGAGGGCAGGTGCCAAAAACCTCTTGACCTAAAACACAAGCTCTTTTAGTGTTTTTAATGATTTCAAATGAAATAATATCTTTTGGTGCTACATAGGGGATAGAAGGATAGTTCTCTAAACGCACAGGAATACCATCAAAAAGAATAAATGTAAAACCGTATATTTCTTTGACTTTGGCAATATCAAAACTTCCATAAACAGGATCAGATACAGTTTTAATCTCAATATCATCTGGATATCTAAATTTAAGTATATCATAAATCCCGTTCATCCATTTATCTTCATTTTTTTCCATGTCCTTACCTTCTATAACAACGTCGGGTTTCCCATACAGTTTCATTACTCTTTCTCTAACAGGCGTTAACTTATACCCTGTGATTTCCACCTCATCCAGAGCAATGGTATTGGAATCGGTTTTAAACGCCTCTTCTGATTTTTGTCTTTCAATTTCCTCTGTCAAAAAGGGTTTTATGATACTATCGGGCAATTGAATGGTCTCTTTTTCTAGATAGTCAATCTGTGGCGGATCGAATGTCTTGTCAAGAGTAATACTGTAATCTTTATTGACGCCTTTATTACTAGCAGTTTGAATAACAAAACTGAGTTTGTCGGCAAACTCATTACTGAGGTTAAACTTGAACCTACCCAAACTATCCACTCTTTGGGTATAAACGCTACTGGTTTTGCCCAGGGTAAGCAAGGTAAGATCCACCTTTCCCTTTGGTGGTTTTTTATTATTTATCATTTTACGGATGTCACCGGAGACCCAAAGATCAGTTTCAGGTTGCATATCAAAACTATAGTCACTTTCATTTTGATAAACATAATTGCGCCACCCTTGGGTAAGCATTAGCGCATCCAAATCTCTCTTGGCATAATTATTATCAGGTTTAAAATAGTGATTAGGGGTTTCAATAGTACCTTTCAGTTCAGAATTTAGCAGAAAATAAGACATGATATTCGGTTTAAAAGCATAAGAATCGGCAGTTTTATTTTTATCATGTACTAGAACTGAGAGTTCTGCTATCTGTGGGTTTGCATATAAATCCTCTACATTAACACGAACAATGGCTTTGTCCCTTTGATCGTAAACAGAAAGGTTGGGTTTTGCTGAGACACTCAAACGACTTAAAGCATCGGTATTAAAGTATAAACGTTCGCAAAGCGGATTTTTATCAGTACCCCAAAGGGTGATTTTTAAGATGCCATCAGGAAGATCTACTTTATCAATTAAGGCATTATGTATACCATTGTGCAACTCAAAATTATAGCGATGAATATGCTTACCACGATTTTTAAATTCTAAGTAGAGATTTTCGGATTGTGTAACATTACTGGAGACCATAATTTTCAAGTAATCCTCCATTTCACTGGCCATCAAAGTATAGCCAAAATCCAAAATATCGGGCAACGGATATTTGTAAACTACATTGTCATTGCCAACTAGTTTTCCAAAGTACTGATAGGAAGCCTTTGGCGTAAACAGGACATACCCCATTCCAAGATTATTGGTACTGAACTCTGCAATGGTCTTATCCAATTCGTTTACAATTTGCCCATTAATACGTTTACCCAACCCTTGATAATCCAAACATTTAAAACCCACTTTAGTAGTTAACCCATCAACAAGTTTTCCACCTTCAGGAAAGAACTGCAGATCGATAAGATTTTCGTTTACTGCTATTGTCTTTGAAAATGTCGGTTCCTTTTTTACATTAAAGTTTTTGAGCTTGGTATCCCGTAATTTTACTTTAAGCTTTACGTTGGGTGTTTCTTCGGGAAGGGTATACTCCAAAGCATAAACTCCTTTTTGAGGTTTTATTTCTAAAGAATCTACCAGTTCGTTAGCATGGAGATACACCAGCAAAGGTTTGTTATAATCCTGTTTAATATCCTGAGGAAAGATATTAGCCTTTATTTGATAGGATGCATTGTTTTCGGTAATACGGATATCGCGAATAGCATCATTAGGCAAAACCCCAGACGCTGAAAGTATTTCGATATATTGGTTAAAGATAAAATCTTCACCAAAATTCATATTCCATTTGGTATAGGCGCGAACAAGATACCGACCCGCTGGAAGTGAAGCATCAAGGTTAAAGAAACTATCGTCAATACCGCCATCCAGTTTTAGTTTCTTTTTGGAAAGAACATTCTTATCAAAATCGATAAGTTCTACGTATGCAATTCCACTTAAATCAGAAAGTGAATGGTTCATAGCGCTGGTGACAATAACCTTGAACCAAATGGTGCTACCTGTGGTAAAGGCAGTACTATTTAATTGTACATAAACTTTTTCAGCATAGGCATTTTTATCGATATCTTCCTCGAACGTATTTTGTTGGGCAACCAATACAAAAGAAAAGAGAAACAGGTTAAAGAAAGTAAGTGCTTTTTTTTTCATATAAATTATTTCTCGAGTTTTTCTTCCACAGTATATTCAGTCTCAAAATACCCAATCTTGCCATCGAGAGTAATCGCTTCCACAATCACCTGGATATCGCCTATGTTGTCGCCATTGTAAAATTCTATTTGGGCTTTACCACTACTATCAGTCTGCACCGAGGGTGACCAATATACTACATCACGTAAATCTGGAACATCCCAATCTTCGCTTTTAAGGTTATTGTATTTAGGCGTGTAGAATTCTCGTTTTGGGGTATAACCTTCAATAGTAAATTGTTCAATACCTTTAGCAGCACCTCTGACACCATGAAAGCCTTTGCCGGAATAAGTGTAAATACAAATTAGGCCGAAAACCAAAGGAGGAATCCTTGTTGCATTTGGGTAAGTTTTCATATAATAATCCTTATACGAACCTTTTGGGTCCTTTATAACTTCAAAGCTCTTTACGTCGGCAAGTGGGAAATTTTCTAAAAACATATAATCTCTTCCTAGCATAGGGATACCATCGATTAGGTAAAAGGTGATTTCGGTATTTAAAACTTGAGCAAATTGGTAAGTAGCTAAACTTAAATCTTCTTCAACTTCTGCATTTGGATTGATAGACTGGTCTTCGACTGCCGTGACTTGTTTATACGAATCTACTGGAATATCGGTTATTATAATATCGTTTGGATATCTAAATTTTAAAAGCGTGTAGAGTCCATCCATCCAAATGTCGAATTGTTCTCTTAATGCATCTCCTTCAACTACAATATCTGGTTTCCCATGGCGCTTCATAACTTTTTCACGTTGTGGCGTTAGATTATAACCTGTAACTTCCACTTCATCTAGAGAAATCGTATTCGAATCGGTTTTAAATGCCTCTACCGTTTTTTGCCGTTCAATTTCCTCTTTTAAAAAAGGTGCAATGATACTATCGGGAAGTTGAACAGTTTCTTTTTCTAGGTAGTCAATCTGTGGCGGATCGAAAGTCCTGTCAAGAATAATACTGTAATCCTTGTTGATGCCCTTGTTATTAGCTGTTTGAATAACAAAACTGAGTTTATCCGCAAACTCATTACTGAGGTTAAACTTGAACCTTCCCAAACTATCAGCTTTTTGGCTATAAACGCTACTGGTTTTACCTAAGGTAAGCAAGGTAAGGTCCACCTTCCCCTTTGGTGGTTTTTTGTTATTTATCATTTTACGTATTTCCCCGGAGACCCAAAAATCAGTTTCGGGTTGAATATCAAAGCTATAGTCGCTTTCATTTTGATAAACATAATTGCGCCACCCTTGGGTAAGCATTAGCGCATCTAAATCTCTTTTGGCATAATTATTATCAGGTTTAAAATAATGGTTAGGTGTTTCAATAGTGCCTTTAAGTTCAGAATTGAGTAGAAAATAAGATAGGATATTCGCTTTAAAGGCGTAGGATTCACCAGTTTTATTTTTTTCGTGTATCAGAACTGAGAGTTCTGCTATCTGTGGGTTTGCATATAAATCCTCAATATTTACACGAACAACGGCTTTGTCTCTTTGATCGTAAACAAAGAGGTTGGGTTCTGCTGAGACATTCAAACGACTAAAAGCATCGACATTAAAGTATAAACGTTCACAAAGTGGATGTTTTCTTGCACCCAAAAGAGTGATTTTAAGGATACCATCAGGAAGATCTAGGTTATCAATTAAGGCATGGTGTGTGCCATTGCGTAACTCAAAATTATGGCGATGAATACGTTTACCTCTGCTTTTAAAGACTAAGGAAAGGCTATCAGACTCAGTAACATTACTAGAGACCGTAATCTTAAGATAGTCCTCCATTTTTGTAACCATTAAGGTATAACCAACATCCAAAATCTCGGGTAACGGGTATTTATAAACTACATTGTCACTACCAACTAGTTTCCCAAAGTATTGATGAGAAGCCTTTGGCGTAAAAACTACGTACCCCATACCAAGGTTATTGGTACTAAACTCCGCAATAGTCTCATCCAATTCGTTAACAATTTGCCCATTAATAGGTTTACCTAACCCTTGATAATCCAAACATTTAAACCCTACTTTTGTGGTTAACCCATCCACCAGTTTACCACCTTCAGGAAAGAACTGAAGGTCGATAAGATTTTCGTTTACTGCTATTGTCTTTGAAAATGTCGGCTCCTTTTTTACATTAAAGTTTTTGAGCTTGGTGTCCCGTAATTTTACTTTAAGCTTTACATTGGGTGTTTCATCTGGTAGGTTGTATTCTAAAGCATAAACTCCTTCTTCAGGTTTTATTTCTAAAGAATCTACCAATTCATTGGCATAGAGATACACCAATACAGGTTTCTTATAATCTTGTTTAACATCCTGAGGGAAGATATTAGCATTTATTTGATAGGATGCGTTGTTTTGGGTAATACGAATATCCCGAATAGCATCTTTGGGCAAAACTTCAGACGCTGAAAGTATTTCGATATACTGGTTAAACATAAAATCATCACCAAAGTTCATGTTCCATTTGGTGTAGGCTCGAACAAGATAACGTCCCACGGGGAGTGAAGCGCCGAGGTTAAAGAAACTATGGGCAATACCGCCATCCAGTTTTAGTTTCTTTTTGGCAATAACATTCTTGTCAAAATCGATAAGTTCAACATATGCAATTCCACTCAAATCTGAAAGAGAATGGTTCATGGCACTAGTAACGATGACTTTAAACCAAATGGTACTCCCTGTAGTAAATACGGTACTGTTCAACTGAACATAGATTTTTTCGGCGTAGGCATTTTTATTGTTCTTCTCGAAGTTTTGGTTGGTCTGACCGTTTAGAGTAGGTAAAAAGGTAAAAACGCTGAATATTAGACAGGTGTAAAAGTATAGTTTTTTCAAAGTATAAGTTTTTACCTACTAAAAATAGATATTTCTATTGATTTATTAGTTATCAATCTGTTAAATTACTTTTGTAAATTAGCCCACATATAAAACCTATTTAATGAGCGCACTAATCTTTTGGGCAACCATTTCTATTTTCTTTTCTTTTTTATGTTCCATTCTTGAGGCTGTGTTATTAAGTGTTACTCCAACATTTATTAATGTAAAAAAGCAAGAAGGAAAGGAATATGCTGCAACTTTAGAAGAATTAAAAAAAGATGTTGATAAACCGTTAATTGCAATTTTAACACTTAATACAATAGCACATACACTTGGAGCGATGATGGTGGGGATTGAAGCGGAAAGTTTACCTTATAAAATTGAGCTTTGGGGTATAAATACTGTTGGAGTTGTTTCAGCCATCATGACGTTTTTGATTTTAGTAGCTTCTGAAATTATTCCGAAAACCATTGGGGCTACCTATTGGAAAGGGTTAGCTAATTTTTCTTCAAAAGCCTTAACCATTATGATATTTCCGTTAAAGTGGACCGGGATTTTATGGTTTTTACAACTAACCACGAAATTAATTGGGGGTAAAGGTCATGGTAGCGTATTAAGTCGTGAAGGTTTTATGGCAATGACAGATATTGCCAAAGAGGAAGGCGTGTTTCAAGAGAACGAAAGCAAAATTATTAAGAACTTGCTTACGTTTAAAGAAGTGTTCGCAAAAGATGTGATGACCCCAAGAACGGTTATGAAGACAGAGGATGAAACAACCACCGTAGAAGACTTTTTCAAAAGAAATTTAAATCTTCGTTTTTCTAGAATACCAGTATATGCTAACGATCAAGATAATATAACGGGGCTAGTTCTTAAAGATGAAATTTTTAAAGAAATGGCTTTAGGAAAAGGCACAAAAAAGCTTTCTGAATTGAAACGCGACATTATAGTTGTAAATCGAGGTTTAGCGATTCCTACTTTATTCGAAAAACTTGTTGAAACGAGAAATCATATGGCATTGGTTGTTGACGAGTATGGCTCTGTAAGTGGTTTGGTAACAATGGAAGATGTTATTGAAACTTTATTAGGATTAGAAATTATGGATGAGAGTGATAATGTTTCTGATCTGCAAAGTTTAGCCAGAAAAAGTTGGGAAGCACGAGCCAAAAAATTAGGCATTATTGAAGAATAGGGCAACCAATTGTCTCTGTTGACCAATATAAACAAAAAGGTCTACCTTAAAATAAAGTAGACCCTCGTTAGGAATAAATTAGAATTAATAGCCAATATTTTAAACTATTCGTCTTTCGTGCCTTGCCATGTTCCAGATTCATTAAAAGTTGGATTGTTCCATGTGCCAGATGATGTTGTTGCCCGAAATTTGCCTGTAAATGTGGCGCCGTTGGCAGCAGAACCTGCAACAGCATCAAAATTCCCAGCATTATCCATAGTGCCATTAAGCGCTAAGCTTTGTTGTAAATCATTAGAAAATGCAGTTCCAGTTACAGTACCATTGGCATTAACTACTACAGTGTAAGTACCAGAGTCGTCACCTTCAAATGTGCCAGACCATGAGCCTGAAATTATTTCGAGAGATACCTCCTCTTCCACAGTCGTATCATCACTACCGTTGCAACTAAATGTTAAAAGTGTCAATGCAAGAACTAAGAGGGTTAAAAATTTTGTTGTCTTCATACTAAATATACTTTTGTTTGTTTTTATTAGTATCGGACATTTTTAAAAATGTCATCATCAATTTTGAGAATTTTATTCGTGTAGCATAGTTTTTCATATTTTGTATCTTCAAATTTTATATTGAAAAGGCACAATTTATGGAAGAATGTATTATCAATTCACCTTTAGGATATACCAAAATTATTGGTGATGAAGATGGTATTTCCTCTGTTTCAGTATTAAATTCAGATGAAAAAATCACTCCTATTATTCCCGAGATTTTAGAAGATTGTACCATTCAACTGCAGGAATATTTTAAGGGTGAGCGACAACAGTTTGATTTAAAACTAAATCCTGAAGGCACTGATTTTCAAAAGCAAGTTTGGAAACGATTAGAACAAATTCCTTATGGTAAAACGATGTCGTATCTTGAATTATCGCGAATATTAGGTAATGAAAAAGCTATTAGAGCTGTGGCCAATGCTAATGGCAAAAATCCGTTGTGGATTGTTGTACCCTGTCATCGTGTTATTGGAAGTGATGGTTCTTTAACTGGTTATGCTGGAGGTTTGTATCGAAAACAGTGGCTTTTAGAACACGAAAGCCCTTATAAGCAACAATCGCTTTTTTAATATGTATAAAGCATTAACCAAGATAGCTAAACGTTTTTTTACTGATGCCCAAATTTATAAATATGGGTTTAATTGGTCGCCCATGTACAAGCGTACTACTGCAAAAGTTATTGAAGTTTCTGATGATTTACATTTTGTAAAAATTAAAATCCCTTTAAGTTGGAAAAACAGAAATTACGTAGGTACGATTTTTGGAGGGAGTATGCTATCGGCGACAGATCCTATATATATGATTCAGCTCTTGAATATTTTAGGAGAAGCTTATGTGGTTTGGGATAAGTCTGCAACTATTAACTATCGACGACCTGCAAAAGAGGCTGTGTTTTGCGAGTTTGTGTTTTCTGAAGAAGAAATCAAAACCATTAAAAAAGATGTAGATCAAAATGGTGAAATAGATATTATCAAAACTCCAAATATTGTTACTGAAGATGGTACTCTTGTAGCGGAGTTGAATAAAACTATTTATGTAGCCTATAAAACGTTCTACAAAGAAAAAAGAAAGCGAAAGTCCGAAACTAAAAGTCAATAAGAATTTTAATATCTTAGTTACAACTTCAAAAACTAGATATGGCATTTTTAAGAAAACTATTTAAATGGCTTGTAATTGTAATAGGGTTACTTATTATTCTGGCATACTTAACAGATACAGATTATCTTTTAAAAGCTGTGAGAACTATCTATCTTACTGGGCATACCACTGCGTATTTAGAGGACTATAAAAAATTCGATAATCAGGTTATCGAAAATGGTACTCCACAACCTTGGCCAAATCATAAAAAGTATAACACGGTTAAAGAAACTTCTGATTTAAATCAAATAAATGCAAGTAATGGTACTATTGCTTATGTTATCATAAAAAACGATAGTATTTGGTTTGAAAATTATTACGATGGTTTTGGTGAAGATTCGCAATCCAATTCCTTTTCTATGGCCAAAAGTTATGTGTCTGGACTAATGGGGAAAGCTATTGAAGAGGGTTATATTAAAAGTTTAGACCAACCTATTAGCGACTTTTTACCAACGTTCAGTGAAGGTTTAGCTTCCAAAATGACAGTTGGTCACTTGTCTTCCATGGCCTCAGGAACCACTTGGGACGAACGTTATTACTCGCCTTTTTCCATAGTAACACGTGCCTATTTTGATGATGATTTAGAAAAAGTAATGTTGGGGTTAAAAATGGAGACCGAACCTGGAAAGAGTTTTAAATATTCTAGTGGCGATACACAAATGTTGGCTATGGTTATTGAAAAGGCTACTGGAAAAAAGCTCTACGATTATTTGACAGAGAGCTTTTGGAAACCCTTAGGTTGTGAAAATTCTACACTTTGGCAAGTAGATAGTGAATCGCATGATTTGGTAAAAGCCTATTGCTGTATTGCCAGTAATGCGAAAGATTTTGCGCGTTTTGGTAAATTATACAAAGACCATGGAAAATGGAATGGTAAGCAAGTTTTAGATTCTGCATTTGTAGCAAAATCTTTAAAACCAGTATACCCTGATGGTAGCATGTACGGCTACGGCTGGTGGTTAAAATCTATTGGTGATAAAGAATTTTTTATGATGCGTGGGCATTTGGGTCAGTATGTGATTGTAGAACCTACTGACAATGTAATTGTTGTAAGACTAGGGCATTCAAAGGGGAGCAACGATACAGTTGGTCAATTTACTTCAGATATCGAAGTTTATATTAATGAAGCTTATAAAATGCTTGGTGAATGATAT
Organism: Jejuia sp. UBA6058; assembly: GCA_002428965.1. GTDB lineage: Bacteria > Bacteroidota > Bacteroidia > Flavobacteriales > Flavobacteriaceae > Jejuia. The sequence continues at coordinate 729,431 of DIYI01000012.1, forward strand.
CAAAACTTAACCTCGAAAACTTATTATTCCTAGATATAGAAACCGTTCCAGAAACACAACATTTTTCTGAGTTAGACGACACCAAACAATCACTTTGGGCGGTTAAAACGCAGTACCAAAGAAAAGACGAGTTTACACCAGAAGAGTTTTATGACCGCGCAGGTATTTGGGCAGAATTTGGTAAAATAATCTGCATTTCCGTTGGTTACTTTAATTATCAAGGTGATATTAGAAAGTTTAGAGTCACTTCGTTTTATGGTGATGAAATCACAATTCTAAAGGATTTTAAAAATCTAGTCATAACACATTTTAGCCAATCCAAACATTTGTTGTGTGCTCATAACGGTAAGGAGTTTGACTTTCCATACATTGCGCGTAGAATGATTATCCATAATATAGAACTACCTTATAAGCTAAACCTTTTTGGAAAAAAACCGTGGGAGGTTCCACATCTAGATACCTTAGAGTTGTGGAAGTTTGGAGATTACAAAACCTATACCTCTTTAAAATTACTGACCAATGTTTTAGGTATTCCTTCACCAAAAGATGATATAGATGGCAGCGAGGTTTATGGTGTGTATTATGAAGAAGGCAATATAGACCGAATAATTAATTATTGCGAAAAAGACACCATTGCCGTAGCACAAATATTTTTAAGATTGCGAGGCGATGCGTTACTTGAAGATGAAGAAATTATTAAGATATAAAAAAAGCCCAGAAATGGTTTCTGGGCTCTAGTTTTTGAGTAGTTGTTTGCTATTAATCTTACCCAATTTTTAGTCTTTTTTTAGTCTGGTTGTTTTAAAAAGCCCTTGTTAACGTAGGTAAGTAAAAGGTTTTTTTAATTCCTAACAAGTTTTTTGGAGTCTCTTTTCGTCAGATTGAGAAATTTATGGAAAAACCATATTGAGTATGGGGAATAGACTTACCAATACCAGGGATAATACTATCAAGTCACAAAAATGCAATGTACTATTTAGTATATTTGATTGATGCAAAAGGATAATCTAAATTCACCTCTTATTCTTGAAATTACAGAGCTGTCTATCGCTTTTAATGGTAATCAAGTCATTCATGATATTTCATTTAGATTATATAAAAATGAGATATTAGGTATTGTTGGAGAATCTGGTTCAGGAAAGTCAGTTTCATCTCTTGCTATTTTGGGTTTATTACCTAAAGGAATTTCAAAAATTTCTTCGGGAACTATTTTATTTGAAGGTAAAGATTTAACGACGCTTTCCAACAAACACTTTCAAAACATAAGAGGTAAAAAGATCGCCATGATTTTTCAGGAACCTATGAGTTCTTTAAATCCTTCAATGACCTGTGGGAAACAAGTTGAAGAAATTCTACAACAGCATACAAACATATCTAAGAACGCTATAAAAGATGAAGTGCTTTCACTTTTTGAAAAGGTAAAGCTCCCAAATATAGACCGTGTTTTTAAATCTTATCCACATGAGATTTCAGGAGGCCAAAAACAGCGTGTTATGATTGCCATGGCTATTGCCTGCAAACCTGATATTTTAATTGCTGATGAACCCACTACAGCACTTGATGTAACGGTTCAGAAGGAAATTGTAAACCTTTTGAAGGAATTACAAGAAGAAACCAAAATGAGTATTCTTTTTATCACCCATGATTTAGCATTGATTTCGGAGATTGCTGATAGGGTTTTGGTAATGTACAAAGGTAAAATCGTGGAACAAGGCCCTATTGAAGAGATCTTTGAAAATCCACAGGAAGATTATACAAAAGCACTCATTAACTCACGACCCTCACTGGATGAGCGTTTAAAAGTGCTCCCGACCATTCAAGACTTTTTAGATGGCACTCCAAAAGAGGATATTATAACTTCTGAAGTGCGTAAAAAAAAGCATGAGGCGTTGTATAAGAAACCGCCCTTATTAGAAGTTGTAAATGTTAAAAAGGAGTACATATCAAAATCGGGTTGGTTTTCAAAACCGGAAATATTCAAAGCTGTAAACAGCGTAAGTTTCAAATTATATGAAGGTGAAACGCTTGGTTTGGTTGGAGAATCAGGTTGCGGAAAATCCACTTTAGGGAACGCTATTCTTCAGTTAGATAAGGCAACTTCAGGAACAATTCTTTACAAAGGCGTTGATATTATTAATTTATCTAAATCTGAAACACGTAAACTTAGAAAAGATATTCAAATTATATTTCAAGATCCGTTTGCTTCTTTAAATCCGAGAATCCCCGTTGGCAAAGCTATAATGGAACCGATGCAAGTGCATGGTCTCTATAATTCTGATAAAGAAAGAAAGGAAAAAGTTATTGAAATTTTGAATCGCGTTGGTTTGTCAGAAGATTATTTTAATCGCTATCCCCATGAGTTTTCTGGTGGACAACGCCAACGTATTGGTATTGCGAGAACTATTGCGTTACAGCCAAAACTGATAGTTTGTGATGAATCTGTTTCTGCACTTGATATTTCGGTTCAAGCACAAGTGCTGAATTTGTTAAATGAGTTGAAGGAAGATTTTGGGTTTACTTATATTTTTATTTCACATGATTTAGCCGTAGTAAAATATATGGCAGACCAGTTGTTGGTGATGAATCAAGGCAAAATTGAGGAACTAGGTGATGCAGATGAGATTTATACTAATCCACAAAAAGAATACACCAAAAAGCTCATATCCGCAATACCAAAAGGGCTATAAAAAAACTTGCTTGAAAATTTAAAACTAAATTTAGAAGCAAGTTCTTATAAAATCAAGCCGATTTTTAATTTCTATAACATAAAAATCTTTTTGGTAAGGTAAATAAATCCTCTTACAAAGCGTATTTGCTCATTTAAAGTTTCCTTGAATTTACTTTCCTTTTTCGTAGGTTGTTCAGGTAGATTTGGAACCATATCTAAAATTTTAAATTTATGATAGATTTGGGGAAAAATCTATAATTGTTAGGTTGATTTGGGAGTACTAATATCTATCTTTTTTTCAAAAAATCAGACAAAAAGCATATTAAATCGATAAAATACATTTTATTTTAACATTTAATGGTAATTCATCTAGGTTTTATTTATGTTGCTATAAGATAATTCTGAACTTTGAAGTCATTTAAATCTTTATCTTTGAGAGAGACAATGTTTAAATAGTTGAAATGAAAAAACTTTGGGAAAGTTCAGACCGATTTAAAAAAAGTAGTCATTTATATGCCTACTGTAATTGGCTAAGAGAAACACGAGGTTTATCTTTTAACAGTTATCATGAATTATGGCAATGGTCTATCAATGATATTGAGTTGTTTTGGGAAACTATTTGGCATTATTTCAAAATAGAATCGCATACACCTTGCTCCAAAGTGTTATCCACCTATGAGATGCCAAATTGCAAATGGTTTGAAGGATCAACTTTAAATTATGCCGAACATGTTTTTAAGCAATCAAAATCCCATACAACTGCTATTTATTTTAAGAATGAAACAGGAGTAAAGGAGGAAATAACCTGGAAAGCTCTTGAGACTAAAGTCGCAGCTATGGTAACTTATTTAAAGTCACTTGGTGTTTCAAAAGGTGATTGTGTTGTGGCTTTTATGCCCAATGTACCTGAAACGACAATTTGTTTTTTGGCTGTAAATGCCATTGGTGCCATTTGGTCTAGTACTTCTCCAGACTTTGGGACAGAAAGTGTGGTAAATAGGTTTGCTCAAATTAAGCCAAAAGTATTAATTGCAGTTGATGGTTATAATTACAATGGTAAACCTTATGATAAGACTTCTACAGTAAATGAGATAAGTGGTGCCTTACCAACTTTAGAGAAGGTTATTTTGTTTCCTTATTTGAATAAGAATGCGATTAATAATTTCCCTGAGGAGGTGGAGGATATTAATACAGTATTTAAAACCGAAGCAGAAGAATTAGTGTTTGAGGCTGTTGATTTTAACCATCCTATATGGGTACTCTATTCTTCTGGTACAACTGGATTACCTAAAGCTATTGTGCATTCTCATGGGGGTATTTTACTAGAGCATTTTAAGTACATGGCATTTCACAATGATGTTCATAAAGGCGAGCGTTATTTTTGGTTTACCACCACTGGCTGGATGATGTGGAATTTTTTACAATCTGCCTTACTCATGGGTGCTGCAATTGTATTGTATGATGGTAGCCCAACCCATCCATCTTTTGATACTTTATGGCAATTTTCAGATGAGGTTCAAATCTCTCATTTTGGTACAAGTGCCCCATTTTTAGTTGCCAATATGAAGAAATATTTAGACATAAAGCAAGAGCATCGTTTAACCACCATAAGATCTATTAGTTCTACTGGAGCGCCTCTACCGGCAGAAGCTTTTGATTATGTATATGACCATATCAAAAAAGACGTATGGTTATGCTCCATGGCAGGAGGAACTGATGTGTGTACGGCTTTTGTAGGTGGATCACCATTGTATGATGTGTATTCTGGCGAAATTCAATGTCGCGCATTGGGTGTTTCGTTATTTGCCTTAGATGATTTGGGTAATCCTATTGAAGATGAATTGGGAGAAATGGTGATTGATAAACCCATGCCCTCGATGCCTATTTACTTTTGGAATGATACAGATAATACCCGTTACAAAGCGTCTTACTTTGAAGACTATCCTGGGAAATGGAGACATGGCGATTTCATCAGAATAAATTCTATGACCAAAGGACTAACTATTTATGGACGTTCTGATGCTACCTTAAACAGACATGGGATACGAATAGGAACCAGTGAAATATACAGTGCTGTAAATAAAATTGAAGCCGTTGAAGACTCGTTAATTATTAATTTAGAATTAGAAAAAGGGAAACATTACATGCCACTGTTTGTGAAGCTAAAACCAAATGTTGAACTTACTGAAGCTTTGAAAACCTTAATCAATACACAATTAAAAACAGATTATTCACCAAGACATGTACCTGACGAAATTATAGAGGTAGAAGATATTCCATATACCATAAGTGGTAAAAAAATGGAAGCACCAATTAAAAAGATTTTGCTAAAAATGCCCATTGAAAAATCTATAAATATAGACGCCATGCGAAATCCAGAATCTGTAAAATTCTTTATTGAATTTGCAAAAAGCATTAGTAATTAGCCGAAATCTAGTTCTTCCGGAACATCTTCATCTTCAGTATCGTCTATTACATTTTCGCTAGTGGCCTTCGAACAATCAACAGTTATGGAAAGGCTTTCAGGTTCTTCAAATGGTTCTTTAGAAATATTTAACGATTCATCAGCATAACAACTTTTCATATAAATACCCCAAATAGGTAAAGCCATTACACCCCCTTGCCCATAAGCAATGCTATTGAAATGTACAGACCTATCATCTCCCCCAACCCATACACCTGTAACCAAATTAGGTACCATCCCCATGAACCAACCGTCACTTTGGTTTTGTGTAGTTCCAGTTTTACCTGCAATAGGATTGGTAAATTCATATGGATAACCTGTAACTACTTCTCTATATACAGACCTATAAGTATCAACACCTCTTGTTCGTAGATGAACCCCAGAACCTTGCTGAGTAACACCTTCCATTAATTTAACTGCTACATATGCCGTTTCTTCACTCAAAACATCCCGTGTTTCAGGTTTAAATTGATATAAAATCGTACCATTTTTGTCTTCTATACTTGTTACCATTACGGGTTTTGTAAACACCCCTTTATTGGCGAAAGCACCATACGCACCAACCATTTCATAAAGACTAATGTCTGGGGTGCCAAGTGCAATTGAAGGTACCGGAGGAATATCAGACTCAACTCCTAATTTTGAAGCCAAATCTGCAACGGTTTGTGGTCCGACTTTATCAATGAGACGAGCGGTAACGGTATTTATTGAATTAGCCAGTGCATTTTTAAGTGTACGACTACCTCCATATTTACTTGTTGAGTTTTTGGGACACCATTCTTCTGGGTTACCGTATTTATTGGCTTCAATACAAAAAGGTGTGTCTGGGAATTCATCACAAGGTGAAAAATGTAATTGATCAATAGCCGCTGTATACACAAATGGTTTAAACGTTGAGCCTATTTGACGTTTACCTTGTTTTACCATATCATATTGAAAATGCTTATAATCCATACCACCAACCCAAGCTTTTACATGACCAGTACGTGGATCCATAGACATCATACCTGTTCTTAAAAATGACTTATAATAACGCATAGAGTCCCATGGTTTCATTATGGTATCAATCTCACTTGGTTGACCATCTTTCCATGTAAAAACAGACATAGGAACAGGTTTTTTGAACGATGCAACGATTTCTTCGTTTGATTTTTTCAAATCGTATTTCATATGACGCCAACGTTCAGACTGGCGCATAGAGCGTTTCATTAAATCCTCAATTTCTTCATTATCCAATTCTAAAAATGGGGCCGTTGGATTTCTTAAAGGTGTGTTTTGCACAAAAAATTCCGCTTGCAACCTTGGCATGTGCTGTTGCACAGCATCTTCAGCATATTGTTGCATGCGCGAATCTATAGTAGTGTAAATTTTTAAGCCGTCGCTATTTATATTATACCTAGAGCCATCGGGTTTTTCGTTACCCTTTTTTCTAGACCATTCTTTCATAAAACCACGTAAATATTCTCTAAAGTATGTTGCTATTCCATGACGGTGTGATTGAGGTGTGTACTTTAGATCTAATTCTGTTTTTTGTAATGAATCCTTTGTTTTTTCATCAATATAGTCATATTTGTACATTTGAGCCAATACAACATTACGTCTATTTTTTGTTCCAACAGGGTTTTTATGAGGTCTAGGATTGTAGAGAGAAGAATTTTTGAACATCCCAACTAACATCGCTGACTCTTTCAAATTTAAATCCTTTGGTTCTTTGTCAAAGTATATAGCAGCAGCGCTTCTTATACCGTGAGCATAGTTGTTGAAATCATAGATGTTGAAATACTGCGCAATAATTTCTTCTTTGGTATATTGTCGTTCTAAACGTGTGGCTATAATCCATTCTTTAATTTTTTGAAAAATGGCGTTGGTTGTACTATTTCTATCCCGTACTCCTATAAACAATTGTCGCGCTAACTGTTGAGAAATAGTACTTGCACCACCTCGCTTTCCTAGAAAGAAAAATGCTCTCAAAGTTCCTCTAGCATCAATGCCTGCATGCTCATGGAAACGAGCATCTTCAGTAGCAATTAGAGCATCTATTAAATGAGGTGATAATTCATCATAAGTAACAGGTGTTCTGTTGGCATCAAAATAAAACTTACCTAGAGTTTGTCCGTCTGAAGAGATAATTTCGGTAGCTAAATTTGTTTTAGGGTTTTCTAATTGTGTATGATCTGGCATTTCACCTAAAACGCCCCAGGAAGCAAGTAAAAATGGGAGTATAGCTAAGACTATTCCGGTTAAAAAAAGTATCCAAAACCATCTAATATATTTAGAAAAGTTAGTGGTGGTAGTTGCTGTTTCTTTTTTTGCTTTTGCCATAACTAATTGCCAATTATTGGTTTTTCTATTCTAAAGCCTACATCGGTAATGCCCTCTAAATTGGTTACACCATTTACTTTACCGTGTTCTCTCATGGCATGTTGTATGCTTACTTTATATTCGCCTGCCTCATTAAATACCACATTTTCTTTATACCATAGCTTATTTTCTTTAGTATCGGTAACACCAGTGCCTAATAGCTTACCTGATGGTTCTGCCATTCTATACTCAAGAGTGTCTTTAATGATCTTACCATGAGGGAAACACATTTCTACTATTAAAAATAAATTATTGTATTTGTAAGCGTTTGTGTTTCGTAGGCCAACGAATAAATTATAAGGGTTTATAGTATCTGGAGCGTTAAGTTTAAATGTAATAATAGAATCTTTATGCCACTGACTAGGTACAGATTTATAAGTGTCAAAAACACGATTTTGATCACAGGAAACAACAAAAAAAAGCACTGGAACTACTAAAAAACTATTTCTGATTATTTTTAGCATTTTGAGGTTTTCTTTTCGAGTTTCTTCTTCTTTTATTTTGGTTTGACTTTTGGGTAGACGCTGTGTTTTGATTGTTCTGATTTCCTTTCCGTCTATTATTTCTACGTTTTTTATTCCGTTTTGGACTATCAAAACGTGTTAAACTATCTTGACCAACAACGTTTTCAAACTCAACTTTAGTATCCTCGACAAGGTCAAGTGCATATTCCTCAAGGCTTATTACTTTTTTACTTTGTTTGTTTAAAGTAATAATTTCGTTGGCCTGCTCTACAGTTATTTTATGCCAATTCATCCATTCACCTTCATAAGCATACCACATGTGTCCTTTAAAAATATCAGTCTTTTGGCATACGGCTGTTCCTTTTTCAGTGTACAGTTTTGTGTCGTTTTTTGGAAAATCCTTAAGCGCATCGAGATAGGTATCTAGCTCATAATTTAAACAACACTTAAGCTTGCCACATTGGCCAGCCAATTTTTGAGGGTTTAAAGATAATTGTTGATATCGTGCTGCTGAGGTACTAACCGAACGGAAATCGGTTAACCAAGTAGAGCAGCATAATTCACGTCCGCAAGAGCCAATACCACCTAATCTTGCAGCTTCTTGCCTAAACCCAACTTGTCGCATTTCTATACGCGTTCTAAACTCTCTAGCAAAGACTTTAATAAGCTCCCTAAAATCTACGCGTTCTTCGGCAGTGTAATAAAACGTGGCTTTACTGGCATCACCTTGAAACTCAATATCAGATATTTTCATTTGGAGTTTTAAGTCTATTGCAAATTGGCGTGCCTTAACCTTCATGGGCTCCTCTTTATCTCTAGCCTTTTGCCAAATGTCAATATCTTTTTGTGTGGCTTTTCTGTAGATTTTTAAAATATCATCTCCTTCTGGAGTAATGTTTTTACGTTTCATTTGAACACGCACCAATTCTCCCGTTAGAGTAACCATACCAATATCATGCCCATTTTGAGCTTGTGTAGCAACAACATCTCCAATACTTAGAGTAAGGTTATCTGTGTTTTTGTAGTAGTTTTTTCTTCCGTTTTTATACCGCACTTCAACCCAATCAAAGGGTTTTTCTCCGTTTGGAAGAGACATATTGGATAACCAATCAAAAACGGTTAACTTATTACAACTGTCCGTTCCACAAGTACCATTATTTTTGCAGCCCTTGGGTGAGCCATCTTTTGTTGAGCAACTTGCACAAGCCATATGTTATATGTTGAATTCGCTAATAATTAAATTATTACGAATGAAGATTCATACCTGTTTCTCTATAAACACCAAAAAGTGTTTAAGAATGTAAATATAAGACTATTATAAGTTTTGAAAAAGAATGATTTTGAAACAGATTTTGTATTGAAAGGTCTATTTTTTCTTCAAAACCTCAAAAATGTTGCGTAAATCCTTCTTGTAAGGTAAATAATCTGCACGTCCTTTTTTAAAGATATCGTTGCTGTTACCTTGCCCTTTTCTTAACGCTTTTTGCTCTTCATATGGCAACGCATTAATCTCTTTGCAGTTGGTAGAGCAGCAATTATCCATTTCTTCTTTACAGGTATCGCACTGTATAAAAAGTAAATGGCATGCATCGTTGGCACAATTGGTATGAACATCAAAAGGGGCTCCACATTGATGGCATTGGGCAATAACGTCTTCGCTAATTTTTTCCGCGCGACGCTCATCAAATACAAAATTTTTACCGATGAATTTGTTTTCTAAGTCTTGTTCTTTTATCTGTCTTGTATATTCAATAATACCACCTTCTAATTGAAACACATTTTTAAAACCTTTATGTTTAAAATAAGCACTAGCTTTTTCACAACGAATACCGCCAGTACAGTACATCACTAGGTTTTTATCTTCTTTATGTGCCTTTAAATCGTCTTCAATAATATCTAACGATTCTCTAAAGGTATCCACATCAGGCGTAACAGCATTTTTAAAATGACCAATTTCACTTTCGTAATGGTTGCGCATATCTACCAGTACTGTATCTTTATCTTCAATAAGTTCATTGAACTTTTCTGCACCAACATGTATGCCTTTATTGGTAACATCAAACGTAGTGTCATTCAACCCATCTGCTACTATTTTATGTCTCACTTTCACCTTCAATTTTAAGAAAGACATGTTATCCTGCTCAACAGCTATGTTTAAACGGATGTCTTTTAGAAAATCGATGGTATCTAAATGATTTTTAAATGCTTCAAATTTATCTGCTGGAAGAGATAACTGACCATTAATGCCTTCATTGGCTACGTAAATTCTGCCTAAAACGTCTAGTTTATCCCAAACAATAAATAGCTGGTCTCTAAATTCTTGTGGATTTTGAATGTGCGCGTATTGATAAAAAGATAAGGTTAATCGATCTTTTCCTGCTTTTTCGATTAATGCCCTTCTTTCTTCTGCGCTTAATTTATTGTACAGTTGCATGCTATACTAATTATTTAAGGTTAAAGAAATATGTTATTGGGTGCAAATGTACAATTTAAAATAGATTAGCCTATTAAAATTTATTGTAATGCAATTATTTAAAAATGAATTGATTATGCTATTTAATCAAGAATAGGAAAAGGAAAGTTTAAAGCATAAAAAAACCTTGACTCTGATTGTCGATTTGGAGCACAAGGTTTATTTAAATGATTAATAGCAGTACAAACATAAATCTTTTTTGCTTACGGCAAAACCGTAACACTAACTTTTAGGTAAATTACATTATTTATCAGTTGTATTTCACTTTTCTCAAAATTCTGACAGTTTCTTTGTATAATTTATAAACTGTTTTGCTGTAATTTTTTAGATAGGGTTGACTTTCTTGTAACTTTTCTACGGCATCTTCAAAGTTATTTAAATAACATATCAAATAAGTAGAAGGAAGATTTCTTAAATCTAAATTTTCGGTTTCTGTTAGACTCAAACCTTTTTTGAGCTTTTCTAGTAGTGCATTATTAGTATTATAAATATGAAATAGAGTTTTTTTGTTGAACTTTGGTGGCTCGAACAGAAGTTTCGTCTCTATATTATAATTGGCATTATCTTGAAAATTGATAATGGTTTCTTCCAAAGGATAGTATTTGAAGCTTTTTTGAAACCCTAAATTCACATATTCTATGATTTCAAAAGTGTGCTCCGAAATTTTTATAGATACTTCGTCAAGTGCTGAAAAAAATAAACGAACTTGTTCGTTAATTAATTCAATATCAACTCTGGAATAGAACACTTCATTTTTTACAGTTTTCTTTTGTCCAGCCCAGCATACCACAAAGTACTCTTTAAATACACGATATTGCGCATTAAAGTCTTTACGTTTACTCATAAAATCCATGACACCATCTAAAGTATGCTCTATATTGTTTTGAGCGTTAAGCTCAATAGCTTCTACAATTTTAGAGTTTACATCCTTAATATCGCTCTCAAATACTTTGGGCATACTTATACTTCCGTCTCTAAAAAAAACGGAGCCACCGTAATATTTCCAGATGTTTTTACGAAGTGCGGTTAACTTTCCAATAGGTCTAATAGTTACTAAGCCAACAACTTTGTCGTCTGGCAAATGGGGAAAAGGAATGTTTTCATATTGCACAATCGGTGGATTGGTTAAGTAGGCATTAATAAGGTTTTGAATTTTACTATCATCAAAAAAATCAACGCCAATAATTTTGTTGTCCTCGTCCTCAACCCCAATAACAATATAGGAATTGTTTTTCGGGTTGCTATTGGATAATGCGCAAATATGTTTTAAAAACTTAGCCTTACCCTCTTTTTGCCCAATATCAATTTTTCGTTTTTTATCATAAAAACTATTCTCATCATTATGAGCTAAAAGGTGTTTAATAAGTAGGCGTTTGTTGATCATAGCTACCATTCCTGCGAAGGCAGGAATCTATTTAGAGCATTTTAATTTCTTTTGTTAAATTTTTTCTCGCTTGAATTTCAAATTTATCTTGAAATACTTTAGTAAAATACAATGTTTTTCGTTCGAGAAAATGTTGTAAGACTTTTTTACGTCCATTTCTGTACATGAAATTGGGGTAAATAGAGTATTCTTTCCTGATATTTCTTATATATGTTTGATACTTTTCCCATTCGGCTCCCAAAATAGATAAGTCTATATCCAAAAGATAGGCATTATCATTATTTTCATTTAACTGAATTTTGTGATTTTTGGTTGAAATTATAAGATCTTGAATACTTTTTGAAGATTTTTCGTCGATTTTGAGTGATTTTAATCCTTTTTTGGCCCAAACTGCACTTTTATCTTCATTGTCTTTTTTTGTAGGTTTATAAACGATATCATGATACCAAATTGCGAATAGGAAGTTTTCCCAATTTGTAATTTTTCCTTTTACTGATTTAGCGTGCGATAGCATGTGATCTATATGTGAAAGATTGTGATAGTGGCGAATTTTAAGAGAATATTGTTTTTGAATTTCGCGCCATCGTATTTCTATTGTATTCGTTTCGTTCGAAAATATTTCAGCTAAAGAAAACCAGTCTTTTTTTAAAAGTTCAATCATATTTCTTTTTTAACCGTAACACTATTAGCCTGAGCCGCGCAAAACATCAGCACATCTGCAATATTAACATGTGGTGGTCTGGTAACTGCAAAATGAATCACTTCAGCAACATCTTTTGCCTGTAATGCTTTGAAGCCCGTATATACCGAATCTGCTTCCTCACCTCCTTTAAAACGCACTTGAGAAAATTCGGTTTCTACTAATCCAGGATTTATCGCACCAACTTTTATTCCAAACGGATTTAAATCTACACGCATACCCTCTGTAATTGCTAAAACAGCATGTTTGCTACCACAATACACATTGCCCTTGGGATACACTTCTTTTCCAGCAGATGAACCAATATTAATGATATGTCCAGATTTACATTTAGTCATTTGTGGAATAATAGCCTTACTTACATAAAGCAATCCTTTTACATTGATATCCATCATAGCATCCCAGTCGTCTAAATTTCCTTCATGTATTGGGTCTAATCCATGGGCATTACCAGCGTTGTTAATCAAAATATCTATTTGCTTAAAATCGTCGGGTAACGAAGAAATGGCGTCAAGGGTTGCTTGTCGGTCTCTTACATCGAAATTCAAAATATGTACATCTGTTAGTCGTTCTAGAGATTCTTGAATCGTTTTTAATCTATTAAGTCGCCTACCACAGAGTATAAGCCTTATACCGTTTTTAGCAAATTCGTATGCTGTAGCTTCTCCAATACCACTTGTTGCGCCCGTTATAAAAGCGGTTTTTTTCATTGTAGTTGATTTATTTCAGCTTAAAAATACCCAAAAAGCGTTTTAAAGTTGGGCAATTTGAAAAGGATTTAATTAACTAGTTATCAAACATAATTAGTTTTAAGATGATGTCACCATTAATAGTGTGTTGAAAATGAAGTGTAAGATTTTAAGTATTTTTACAAGACCTCGAACAATACTGTTCTGCATGAAGAAGTACCTATTTGTTTGTTTTCTCCTGCTCCCGGCTGCAAATTTGTTTGCTCAGAATTTCCTGTTTCAGTCAGTTACTAGTAAGGACGGTCTATCACAAAATGATGTTAACTGCATCTTACAAGACAACATGGGGTTTATGTGGTTTGGCACCAACGACGGCTTAAACCGATTTGATGGATATGATTTTAAATCCTATCACTTTGACGTCGATACGAATAATGGCTTAAATAGTAATCTGATTAACTGTATTGCAGAAGATAATTATGGCAATATTTGGGTAGGTACTTCAGACAGCGGGGTTAATATTATAAATCGACTTGACGACAGTATCATAAGTGTATCGGAGAGCTCGGAGAATTTATTATCAAAAGAGAACATTTATGCGATTGAGATGGTTAATAATATGGTCATTGTTTTCGCCAAAGAAAATATATTCTTTTTTGAAATTATGAAAGAGGGTTATAAACCCTTAAGGGTAAATGGAAACACGTTTATTAAAACAGGTGCTTTTGCGACGAATTGTTATGAGAGACTATCAGAAAACGAATTTCTACTTGGTGGTGCTAATAAATTATTACAGTTTAAAATAAGTGCGACCGAAGATGGTGTGGCTGTTAAATTTACAGAAATTAAAAAATGGTTAAATGTTTCAGACATTGGGCCATTCAGAAAAGGTCATCTTATAAGTTGTAAAGGTAGATTGTTTTATCTGAATGAAAGTTTGGAGCTTGAATTTATTGATTACCGAAATTTCAGTAGCGTTTTTGTTAAGAACAACCAAGAAGTTTGGGCAGGTAGCAAATCAGGGTTTCACATTTTAAATTTCGAAAGTGATACTTCTTTAACTATTGCTCAAGAGCAAGTTTACACCAGAAAAAACACAAATAACACGCTTAGCAGTGATGCTATTTCTATTATTTATCCAGACAATAAAGGCATTATTTGGCTCGGAACTGCTGGAGGTGGTGTGTGTAAATTAATTGTAGAAGAGCACAAATTCAAATTGTATAAAGATGATTTAAGTAGCGAAAATTTAATGCAGAATAACATAAATTGTTTTTTAGAAGATTCTAAAAACAATTTATGGATTGGCACAGATAAAGAAGGGATTTCGTTTTTTAAATCTGGTGTTACAAATTATAATGCTGAGGCTAAAGAAATTTTGGACTTGGGAAAACCTGTGCATGATCTTATTGGGTTTTACGAGGTAGTTTTTGATACGCAACCTTGTATTATTGCCACCACAAATTATCCATTAAATATTCAGACTTATGATTTGTCAGGAGATAAATTAAATGTCGATCATCCTTTTCTAGATTTTCTTAAAAAAATAGCACATCCAATAACTAGTATAGTTAAAGATAAAACTACATTTTGGATCGGCACAAATGAAGGCGGGATTCTTAGATATAATCTTAAGGATGGAGATTTTAAAAGGTTTTTGACAAATAATACACCTTCACTCTCAAGTAATTTAATTAAGAGTTTATGTAAGGATAAAAACGATAATTTCTGGATAGGAACTAATAAGGGATTACTATTTTTAAGTGCTACGGAAAAACATAAAAATCAGCCAGAATTTAAATTGTATCATCATAATGAAGCAGATGCAAATAGTATAAGTTACGATTATGTGCTTCCTATAGTAGAAACAAGTCAAAAAGAACTTTGGGTTGGCACTTTAGGAGGAGGATTGAATAAGTACATCCCCAAAACAGATACTTTTGAGAGGATTACAACAAATAATGGCTTACCAAATAATAGTATAAAATCAATTGTTGAAGATAATGAAGGACAGCTTTGGGTATCTACTAACAGTGGTGTAAGTCGCATAAATCCGTTTACCAAAGAAGTTCTAAACTTTAGTGTTTCCGATGGCCTTCAAGATTATGAGTTTCGGGAAAAGTCCGCATTTAAAAGACGTTCTGGCGAATTGCTATTTGGTGGTAATAAAGGATTTAATTCTTTTTTACCTGAAGACATCACTATTGATACCACAATGCCAAAACTAGTGTTTACAAAAATGCTAATACCAGGTTACGAAGGTAACGAGGATTTGATTTTTAACCACGCTCAAATATTAGATTTTCAAGAAAATGAACAAACCATTACTTTAAAACATAATAAAAACAACTTCACCGCGTATTTTAGCGCATTGCACTATTTGGCTCCGCAAAAGATAAATTATAAATATCGTTTAAAAGGTTTTGAGGAGCAATGGAATAAAATTGACGCCAAAGCGCGATTTGCTAAATACACAAACTTGAACCCTGGTTACTATACTTTGGAAGTTTTAGCAACAAACAGCGATGGTATTTGGCAGGAAACACCTTTAAATTTAAACATCCAGATTAAAAAACCATGGTATGGCACTACTTTGGCATATTTTGTATATTTTATATTAAGTCTGCTGGGGTTATATGTTTTTAATCGTTACTCTTTGATTAGAAATAACATAAAGCAACAACTCGTAATACAAGGAATAGAAAAGGAAAAGGAGAAAGAATTAGCGCAAGCCAAATTACGCTTTTTCACGAATATTTCTCATGAGCTAAGAACGCCCCTAGCTGTTATAAAAAGTTATTGCGAAAATGTTATTCCTAATTGGAATAAGTTGCCCGAAACTAAAGTAAACAATGATTTTTCAGTAATTCAGCGCAATGTCGATAATCTTCTAGGATTGGTAAATCAAATTCTGGATTTCAGAAAATTAGAAGCGCATAAAATCAAACTTTCTCCTGTTAATAAAGATATTGTCTCTTTTGTAAAAGACATCATTTCAACTTTTGAAGTGCTTGCGCTTCAAAAGAAAATTCAGATTTCGTTTCAGTCAAATAAAGAGGTAGTGCATTTTTGGTTTGATGAGGATAAAATGCATAAAATTATAAGTAACATTCTTTCTAATGCCGTTAAGTATACCTCAAGCGGAATAATTTCAGTCATTATTACAGAATTGGAAGCTGAGGTTGAATTACAAATTAAAGATACTGGAATTGGAATTTCAGAAGCAAATAAGGAAAAGGTTTTTGAAAGATTTTTCAGTTTAAATAATCCAGATCAAATAAAAACCAATAGTTCAGGCATAGGTTTAAGTTTAACAAAAGGGTTAGTCAATTTACATAAGGGAACCATTGAATTAGATAGTAAATTTGGCGTAGGTTCAACATTTACATTGCGCTTTAAAAAGGGCAATACGCATTTTGAAGAGGATGTGATTTTTAAACCATTAAATCTTGAAGAAAAAGCTGAAGTTGAAGAGGTTGAAATTGTAGATTCAGATGTCAAATTAACCCCCAACGAGAGATTAATTTTGATAGTAGAGGATAATGATGATTTGCGCTACTTTTTAAATGACAAATTACAGGCGCATTTTAAAACGTCCATGGCAAAAAACGGAAAAGAAGGCTTAGATAAATGTTTGAACATGGTGCCGGACTTGGTAATTAGCGATGTGATGATGCCTGAAATGAATGGTTACGAATTATGCAATGCTATAAAAAATGACGAAGCCATTAGCCATATCCCGGTTATTTTATTAACTGCCAGAACCACTTCAGAAGCTAAACTTAAAGGGTTTAATCTTGGCGCAGATGCTTATGTAAATAAACCTTTTGAATGGAATATTTTATTGTCTCAAATTTCAGCAATCTTAAGTGCTCGAGAAAAAGTATGGAAACGTATTAATGAGAACCCTTACTTCAAACCTTCAGAAGTTACCTTCACCAGTAGAGACGAACACTTTTTAAATAGGATAACAGGAATTATTGAAGACCACTTGTCCAATCCAGATTTTAATGTAAAATTATTAACAGATATTTACGGTGGTTCTCAAGATACTATTAACCAAAAACTCAAAGCACTTACCGGAAAGACTTGTGTACAATACATAAGATTAATACGATTGAGAAGAGCTGCAGAATTATTAAAACAAAAACACAATCGAGTTTCAGATGTTACTTATGAAGTGGGCTATTCAGACCTGCAACATTTTAGAGAACATTTTAAAAAGGAATTCGAGGTATCGCCTTCAGCATATAAAAAGCAACACACCAAAGCATAAATATTTAAGTTTTATTGAATACGGTGTTTGTAATCATTTGATTTTGTGTCGGTTGTAAAAAACCATTGCTTATTCAAGAAATTTGCCATCCATAATATCTTCTAGTATCAACTAAATTTAAAGTCCCCAATTTAAACATTGAGGATTAAAATTAACTTGTATCAACCACAACCAACCAACTAAACTAATTTAAAAACTAAAGACGTTAAAAATGACTTCAAAACTTTTATTGGTAGTGTCATTCTGTTTATTGACACTAAACAATGTATTCGCAGCGCCTCCTGATTATTGGGAAGGCAAGGGTAGAATTGCCATAAGTTCAGATGGGAATATGCATGATAATGACGACATGCAAGCTACTATGATGACTTTAATGATTTTAGCTAAAGCGCATTTACAACCCAAAACAGTACTTTACACCTATGCAGATCATGTTTGGGGAAGTGAAGGTAACGACCTAGAACTTATGCGTGAAAGCGCAGAAGGCGGAGGGCAACGTTTCGGATTTCAAAATACCGTATTTATTGCGGCTGTGGAAAATCCAGAGGCTGCCTATAACGCTATGAGAGATGAAATTTTAAAATCTACGGAAGAAGACCCTCTATTTATTATTGCTGCTGGTCCGATGCATGTTATAGGAACCGGTTTAGAACGTGCTAACGCTATTGATCCCGATGCCTTAAATCATGTTACGGTTATTTCGCACTCTCAATGGAATAATAGGCATGCCGATAATCCAACAACAGCGGGTAGTGTTCATGGTGAAGAACCGTTTCACACAGGTTGGACATGGACCGAAATGAATACCTCTTTTGGTAATAGAGTGAACTTCAATCAAATAAGCGATCAGAATGGAACAGGGCCTAATCCCTACCAAACAAAAGATAAATTTAGCGCACCAAATTGGGCAAGTTGGCATTGGATGAGAGATCACCAAGATCCCAATATCAATTGGGTTTATACTAGAGGTGTTAGCAATCCGGCAGGACCAGATTACTCCGATGCAGGTATGGCATACTATTTTTGCGCAGATCTAAATGGCGTAAGAGGTGATGAATTTGGGAATCCGGAGAAATTAAGACAATGGGTTGGTCCAGACTTTATTGATGTTGTAGTAGATGAAACAAAAGTATGGAGTGTTAGTGTTTCTCCTAAAAGTGCTACGATTGACTTTGTTAATGAGACTTTACAGCTTACAGCAACTATTAATCCCTCCACCGCCGTAAATAAAAATGTGACTTGGTCATCTGATGATGAAAGCATAATTACTGTTGATGCTAATGGATTAGTTACGGCAGTAGCTGAGGGTAATGCTAAAATAACGGTTACTACAGAAGACGGGGGAAAAATCGCTACGGCAAATATCTCTGTTGGTTTTGTTGAAGCAGGAGACACCACTGTTTGCGGAGATTTTATCGCTATTGAAGCTGATGCTACTAATTCATCTTTGGGTGCTTGGGTAGTAAGAAAACCAGGTGACGAAGGTTATGATGCCATTTCAGGAAGTTTAGATCCAATTAACAATACTTATTTGGAATATACAGGAGGAGAAGTTAGCGGTTTAGGTGTTTCTCCAGGAACCGATGTTTTGGTGTACAAATTTACACCTCAAACCAGTGGAAATTATCGTTTAACCGGTCGAATGGCACAAAGGTTAACCTTCAATGGTTCAAAAGCGAAGTGGGATCAGTGCAATGATATTTATGTGAAAATGGAAGGCGATTTCACCTCTGGTAATAATACACCAATGAATATTCTAACCAATTGGGGTAAGTTCTATGGAAGAGGAAAAGATATTTGGGGAGCCTTCATTCAAGGTGACGTTAATCATACAAAATATCAATTTATATACAACTTAAAGGCGGGTGTAGAATACACTTTATCTATCAGCGGAAGATCTCAGCGTATCTGTATAGATTATTTCTTATTGTCTAAAACAAGTTTAACTATAGCTGAAGATAAAGATCTTGCAACGTTTAATGATGCAAGATTCCGCCCAGGAACAACAGATTGTGGAGCTACATCAAGTGTATGCGAAACTTTCAATTCTGTAGATTTCGATAAATACACAGATATGGGAGATGGCTTTAGTGATGCTACTGTTGATAGCAACCGAAATGTATTGCAAATGCCGGTAAGACTAGCTTGGGGTGCAGCTGAAGAAACCTATAATGGACCAGATGCTGATGTTTATGTAACTCTAAATACTATGCAAGAAACGGATGGAGAGTCTACTTACAAAGTATATATTAATGGAGCTTTAATCAAAGAAGTAACCAATGATAGAATATTTGGTACGGGTATTGAAGATTATACTATTCAGGTTCATAAACTAACAGAAGATAAAATTTCTATAAAAACTGGAGATATTATTAGAGTAGAATTTAATAGTACTACAAACGGTGAGGTTCCAGAAGGTAGTACTACGGCGACATCGCGAGGTCGCTGGCAAAGTCTGCAGATATGTACCGAAGAGAATGCTGGCGGAGGAAATACGGGTGGCGGAAGTGGTTCTGAACCAGTAATTATTGGTCACACTGCACCTACTGAGGTGAGTAGCGATGCGACTCAGATAACGTTTAACGTAAACTATTCATGCGAACAAACGGTTGATTTTGCCGTGGCTATACATTGTACAACAACTAATAATTCTACAGAAGGCTTTAAAAGGCTAAATGGTATTACTGCCACAACCAACGGGAATATGGAAATTACAATACCAGTTAATGATGCTCTAGATCCGAACAAGGAATACCGTTGGGTTATTTATTTTTTACCTCAAGGTGGTACATGGAGAAATCAGTACGATCCAATATTAGTTCCATTCTCCGTTGTAGAGGCACTGGGTCTAGATGAAGCAAATATAAAAGAACAAGTAAAAGTAGTGCCAACCGTATTCAGCCAAAATTTAAAAATCGTTAATAATTACGCCGAAATTGAAGAGTTTAAACTTTTTAATGTAGGAGGCGCGTTAGTGTTACACAATCGTGTCAATCATTCGAGAGGAGAACTAAATATTGAGGCCAATAGTTTGAAATCCGGTTTCTATTTTTTAAGGCTTGAATTTATAGATGGAAGCGCGCTGACCTACAAAGTAATTAAGGAATAATCTTAGGGTAAAACTATTTGTTTAGTTTTAAAAAGGTGTCAAGTTTTGACACCTTTTTTTTTAACCTATTTTTAACAGCAATCAAATAAAAATTTTAACAATTTGCATAGCTCAAAAATTGAGAGTTTATCAGAGCTTTAAAACTTAAAAATGATGGCAGAAACGAGTACAATTGATATTAAGTCTATAAACGAAAAAATTGAAAAAGAGAGTGCATTTGTAGATTTACTAACCTTAGAAATGAATAAGGTTATTGTGGGTCAAAAACACATGGTAGAGCGCTTGCTTATTGGTCTTTTAGGGCGCGGACATATTTTATTGGAAGGTGTTCCTGGGCTAGCAAAAACCTTGGCAATTAATACCTTATCGCAGGCTGTAGATGGCAGTTTTAGTAGAATTCAGTTTACCCCAGATTTATTACCAGCAGATGTTACGGGTACTCTAATTTATAATATGAAGGAGAATGATTTCTCCATTAAAAAGGGACCTATATTCGCAAATTTCGTTTTGGCAGATGAGATTAACAGAGCACCTGCTAAAGTACAATCGGCACTTTTAGAGGCTATGCAAGAAAAGCAAGTTACTATCGGTGATGATACATTTAGTTTAGACAAACCATTTTTGGTAATGGCTACTCAAAACCCAGTAGAACAAGAAGGAACCTATCCGTTACCTGAAGCACAAGTGGATAGATTTATGTTGAAAACCGTAATAGATTATCCAAAGTTAGATGAGGAACAGCTGATTATTCGTGCGAATTTAAAAGGGGCTTTTGAAAAAGTGAATCCAGTAGTTTCCTTAAAGCAGATTTTATCAGCTCAAGAAACAGTGCGTGAAGTTTACATGGATGAAAAAATTGAGAAATACATTTTGGATATTATTTTTGCCACACGATATCCGGAAAAATATAGACTTACCGATTTAAAACCACTAATTTCTTTTGGAGCATCACCACGTGGAAGTATCAATTTGGCTACCGCAGCTAAATGTTACGCTTTTATAAAACGCCGTGGTTACGTAATTCCAGAGGATGTTCGTGCAGTAGTTTATGATGTTTTACGTCATAGAATTGGAATTACTTATGAAGCTGAAGCTGAAAATGTAACTTCAGTAGACATCATTAACAAAATTGTAAACGAAATAGAGGTTCCTTAAAAAGTTTACAGTGCGCAGTGGCAGTAGGCAGTTGCTTACTCTACTGGATACTAAAGACTCAACCATTTGATAACTGGAAACTGAGACTGAAAACTGTTTACTGAATAAATGGATACTAAAGAATTACTAAAGAAAGTACGCAAAATTGAGATCAAGACACGTCGATTGTCTGATCACATTTTTGGAGGAGAATACCATTCTACCTTCAAAGGGCGAGGTATGACCTTTAGTGAAGTACGTCAATACCAATTTGGAGATGATGTACGAAGTATCGATTGGAATGTTACTGCACGTTATAACGAACCTTTCGTTAAAGTTTTTGAAGAGGAGCGAGAACTCACTATGATGTTGATGGTGGATATCTCTGGTTCAGAATTATTTGGTACAGAACAACAATTCAAAAATGAAGTAGTTACTGAAATTGCAGCAACCTTGGCATTTTCTGCTACTCAAAATAACGATAAAATTGGTTTGATTTTATTTTCAGACCAAATAGAGTTATTCATTCCACCAAAGAAAGGGCGTTCACATGTTTTAAGAATCATCCGTGAACTTATAGAATTTGAACCTGAAAGTAAACAAACAAATATTGCAGAAGCTTTAAAGTTCTTAACCAATGTAATGAAGAAAAAGGCAATCGTGTTTGTATTGTCTGATTTTATTGCTGATGACTATGAGCGAACTATGAAGATAGTGTCTGGTAAACATGATGTAACTGGTATAAGAGTTTATGATAAGAGAGAGGAAGAAATTCCAAATCTTGGTGTAGTACAAATGCAGGATGAAGAAACTGGAGAGTTGATGTTAGTAAATACCACTTCAAAAAAAGTGAGACATAACTATGCTAAATTTTACAGAGACAAAGTAGATTATTTCAAGAATACATTTTCTCGTTCGGGGGCGGGTACTATCGATTGTCGTGTAGATGAGAGTTATGTAAAAAAATTATTAGGATATTTTAAAAGAAGAGGATAGACGGTACGAAGTGAGAAGCATGAAGATATTAAATATCAATATTAAGGAATCAAGAATCAAGACTCAGGAGTCAAGACGCCATAGTCTGAAGCTAATGCTGTCGTGCTTTATGTTTCTTGTCTCTTTTGCCTCATTTTCGCAAGTCACTTCCTCTATTGATTCAACATCGATAAAAATCGGAGAGCAGATCACTTATAAAATTGAAGTAGAAAGTGATACAACGGCTTTGGTTGTATTTCCAGAAGGACAAACTTTTGCGCCTTTAGAAATGATTGAATCGTATGCGACAGATACGGTAAAAAATAATGAGAAATACAATATTATAAAAAAGTACGGATTAACGCAGTTTGATTCGGGAGCTTACACTATTCCACGTCAGAAAATTTTGGTCGGAGATAAAACCTTCTTCACAGATTCACTCAAGGTAGAAGTAAATAATGTTGTTGTTGATACCACCAAACAAGGACTTTACGATATTAAACCTATTATAGAAGTAAAAAAACGAGGTGGTAATTGGTGGAAATATGTTCTAGGAATTTTATTAATTCTTGGCTTGGTTGCCTTAGCACTTTGGTGGTTTATTTGGCGAGAAAAGCCATTATCTGAAGAAGAAAAAATAGCACTGTTACCTCCTTATGATCGTGCAAAACTTGCACTTAAAAAGCTTGATGAAAGTCATTATTTAGAGCATGAGCAGTTAAAGGATTATTATTCAGAATTAACTTTAATTATCAGAAAGTATCTTGATGAAAAAGTTTACGATCATTCGTTGGAAAGTACAACTGATGAATTAATCAGTAAACTCCGCCTATTAAAAGATGGTAATCAAATTGATTTAAGTGCAGATACAATTAAGAACTTAGAAAGTATTTTAAGGCGAGCAGATTTAGTGAAGTTCGCAAAATCCGCACCAGATGTCGCATTGGCAGAGTTAGATAGAAATACAATTGATGCTGAAATAGACCATGTAAAAGAGGTGCTACCCGAACCTACCGAGGAAGAAAAATTGCTAAATGAAGAATACCGAGAAGCACAAGAGCGTAAACAAAAGCGCCAAAAAATCTGGTTAACTGCCGGAATATGTTTTTTTCTAATGATTGCAACGTTGACAGGCTTCTCGTTTAAATATGGTTTTGATTATGTGAAAGATACCATTATCGGGCATGAAAGTAAAGAGCTATTGGAAGGCGAATGGGTAACGAGTCAATATGGATTTCCTCCTATTACAATTTCAACACCAAAAGTTTTAAAGCGTTTTGATTTGCCGTTGCCAGAAGAAGCACAAGAAAAAGTAAAAGTTACCTCCTTTATGTATGGTACATTGTTAGATGTATTTAGCATTATGGCTAGCACTACCACTTCGCCTAATAATGGCGATAATAAGATTGATTTAGAGGCACTATCAGAAACAAGTATTAAAGGTATGGAGGCACAGGGTGCAAAAAACATTACGGTGCTTCGTGATAAATTTACCACGCCAAATGGCGCTGAAGGGTTAAAAACATATGGAACGTTAACGGCCTCTGATCCAGTTACTAAAAAAGAAAGAGCTGCTAATTATGTTCTGCTTCAATTTGCATCAGAGAATGTATTACAGCAAATAGTAATTTCTTATCCAGATGATACGTATGCCAAAGAAATGGTTGCAAGAATTTTAAATTCTGTAGAACTTAAAACTCAAGAGGACTAATGCTAGAAGGAATAGAGTTTTTAAATAAAGAGATGTTTTGGTTGCTTCTATTGCTTCCGTTAGCAATTATTTGGTACATATTCAAAAACAAGAAACAAACTGCAGAACTAAAAATATCAAGTTTAAAAGGTTTTAAAATAACTAGTTCTTGGTTACCTAAATTGAAGCACATACTTTTTGTTTTTAGGTTGTTGGCATTGGCCTTATTAATTACTGCTTTGGCAAGACCACAATCCGTGGATGTGTCTAGCAAGACAAAAACCACCAAGGGAATCGATATTGTAATGGCTATTGATGTTTCTGCAAGTATGCTTGCGAAAGACCTAAAGCCAAATCGTTTAGAAGCGCTCAAAGATGTAGCTTCAGAATTTATTAAAGGGAGACCAAACGACCGAATTGGGTTAGTAGAGTATGCTGGTGAAAGTTATACAAAAACACCAATAACAAGTGATAAAGCTATTGTACTTCGTTCTTTAAGAGGTATAAAATACAACACTATTATTGAAGGAGGTACTGCCATCGGTATGGGGCTTGCCACTTCGGTAAACCGATTGAAAGATAGCAAGGCAAAAAGTAAAATTATTATTCTATTAACGGATGGTGTTAATAATACTGGTTTTATAGACCCAAGAACTGCAAGTGAGTTGGCTGTTGAATACGGAATAAAAACCTATACCATTGGTTTAGGAACTAATGGAATGGCCTTATCTCCAATAGCTATTGATCCTAGAACTGGTCGTTTTCAATATGGTAGAATACAAGTTGAAATAGATGAAGAACTTTTACAAGAAATAGCTGAGGCTACAGGTGGAAAGTATTTTAGAGCAACCAATAATAAAAAGTTAGAAGAAATATATAAGGAGATAAATAAGTTAGAAAAAACAGAAATAGAAGAGTTTAAGTTTTATAATTACGAGGAGAAATATCGTCCGCTAGTACTTTTAGCTGGACTTTTATTGCTTTTAGAATTATTATTGCGTTTTACAATTTTTAGAAGTTTTGTTTAGCAGAATATGATTAGCTTAAACTGTTTATGGAGACGACAAACTGAATACTGAAGAAATGTATCAATTAGAGGAAAAAATATGGTTTTGGACTTTAGTAATAATCCCAATGATTATTATAGTCTTTTTGATGCTTCAATTTTGGAAATATAGAACGCAAAAGAAATTCGGAGATAAGGGATTATTAAAGAAGCTTACCCCTGATAAATCTGTTTTTAAATCAGCTTTAAAAATAACTATGTTGAGTTTGGCTTTTTTGTGTTTGTCAATTGCATTAGTAAACCCAAAAATTGGCACAAAGCTAGAAACAGTAAAACGAGAGGGGGTTGATATTGTATTTGCAGTAGATGTGTCTAAAAGTATGCTGGCGGAAGATATTGCGCCAAATAGATTAGAAAAGGCAAAACAATTAGTTACTCAAATCATCAATAACTTAGCTAGCGATCGCGTAGGTATTATTGCTTACGCTGGTAAAGCATTTCCACAATTACCTATTACTACAGATTATGCGTCGGCAAAAATGTTTTTAAATAACATGAATACTGATATGTTATCTTCACAAGGAACTGCTATTAATGAGGCCATTAAATTATCTAAAACTTATTTTGATAATGACGAGCAGACAAATAGAGTGCTCATCATTATTTCAGATGGTGAAGATCATAGTGAAGCAGCTATTGATGTGGCAGAAGAAGCCAATGAAGAAGGTATTAGAATTTTTACTATTGGTGTTGGAGACTTAAAAGGAGGTCCTATTCCTTTAAAACGAAATAGTGTTGTGGTAAGTTATAAAAAGGATAGTCAAGGTGAAACTGTAATTACCAAGCTTAATGAAGATACATTAAAGGGTATAGCATCAGAAGCACAGGGAGCGTACATTAATGGAAAAATCACCAATGAAGTTGTGGAGAACATTAGAGAAATTTTAAACAAAATGGATAAAACCGAATTTGAAGCAAAACAATTTGCGGATTTTAAGGATCAGTTTCAATGGTTTTTAGGTTTTGGTATATTTTTCTTGTTTGTAGATGTGTTCCTTTTGGAGCGAAAAACAGCTTGGTTAAAGAAGTTAAACCTGTTTAATGAGAATTTATAATTTTTTTAACGTCATAAAAAACAGGGTTTTATAATTTAGAAAGTATAAGAGTTATAACTATGAAAAAACAGGTGTTGGTTTTCATTTTATTATGTTTTTCTCTTTTTGGTTTTACGCAAGAAGACGAGAAGCGCCTGTTGGCAGAAAAAAAGGCCAATAATTATGTTTACGATGCCAATGAGCTTGTAAGCGAAGACTTTGTGGCTGCAGAGATGGAATACAGAAAAGCACTTTCCAATCAATCTGATAATATTGCTGGCATTTACAATCTCGGAAATTCTTATTACGAGAATGGAAATTTCGAAGAGGCATTATTCAGACATCAGCAAACTGCGAAATTAGCTACTTCAAAAGATGCAAAGCATAAGGCATTTCATAATATGGGGAATATACTCATGAAGAATAAGAAATGTAAAGAAGCTGTTGAAGCATATAAAAGCGCTTTAAGAAATAATCCTTCAGATGATGAGACGCGTTATAATTTGGCTTTGGCTAAAGAGTGCGCAAAACAACAAGAAGACGAGAATAAGGACGATGAGAATAAGGAGGATAAAGATAATAGCGACGATAAAAAGGACGAGAACAAGGAAAATCAAGACGAGAATAAAGACAATCAGGAAAACAAGGGCGGAGAAGATAAGGAAGATGAGAAAAAAGATGGAGAGGATAAAGAGGATAAGCAAGATGAACAAAAGCCTGAGGATAAAAAAGAAGATAAAAACAAGGGTGATAAAGAAAAAGAAGACAAGCAAAAGCCACAGCCTAAACCAGGGCAGTTATCACCTCAGCAAATTAAAAGTTTGCTAGAAGCTATGAATAATCAAGAGCAAAAAGTACAAGAAAAGATGAATGCCGAAAAACAAAAGGGTATCAAAATAAAAACTAAAAAAGATTGGTAGTTGCTATTTAAAAGGATTAATGAAGTTAGGTAAACACATACTATTTATTTTCTTTTTCTTGACTTCACTTTTGTTGTCTGCACAGGTAAAATTTGAGACTAAAGTAAGCAAGAAAAGGCTTGGAGTAAACGAGCGTTTGCGGGTTGATTTTGAGATGGATCAAGATGGAGATAATTTTAACCCTCCAAGTTTTAATGGGTTTACAGTTATTGGTGGTCCAAACCAAGCAGTAAATTATTCTTGGGTTAATGGAAAAAAAACGTTTAAGAAATCTTATAGCTACTTTTTAGCACCTAAAACAAGAGGAGCCTTAACCATTGGACAAGCTACCATTGAAATAGACGGAGAAATTTACAAAACTACACCGGTTAAAGTAGACATTACAGCTGCGGTAGATAAACCTACCGATGTAAACGATCCCAATTACAAAGCTATAAATACAGTACATTTAGTGGCTGAGGTTTCAAACACCAACCCTTATTTAAATGAGGCTATAACTGTAGTTTACAAACTCTATGTAGCAGCGAGTACAGCGGTAACCAATTGGCGCGAAATTGATACACCAAGGTATGATGATTTTTGGAGTCAAAATCTTGATACTAAAGGGCAGCGTCCACAAAATACTACGTATAAGGATGAAGATTACAGGTATTTAGTTCTCAGAAAGACAGTCTTATACCCACAACGTACAGGAGAATTAAAGCTGGAGCCATTAAGTTTGAATGTTGATATACAGGTGCCAACGAATAGGCGTGATATTTTTGGAAGCCGATTAATGTCTAAAGTCAGTCGTACTATAGCGGCAGGAAGCCGAACCATCAATGTTAAGCCATTACCTTCGGTTGGCAAGCCAGCAGACTTTAGCGGAGCGGTAGGGGACTTTTCATTTAAAGTAACGCCTTCAAAAACAGAGCTTGATGCAACAGAATCTTTTCAAGCAAAAGTTGAAGTAAGAGGTAAGGGGAATTTAAAACTGTTCAACCTACCTAAATTAAATTTACCTAGTTCTTTAGAGGTTTATGAACCTGAACATAATGAGAATGTAAGTACTACTTCCAAAGGAATGCAAGGGAGTATTTCAGATACGTATACTGTTGTACCACAATATAGAGGCAAGTATCCTCTACCACAAGTATCATTTTCCTATTTTGATTTAGCATCAGAAACCTATAAGAGATTGTCCTCAGATGAGATTGTAATTAATGTACTTGATGGTCCTGTTAATTCAGCTTCTGAAGCAAATAACACGACTGCTAATACTAGTGTAAAACAACCTGTTTTGTCCTCAAATCAGTTTGCTTTTATTAAAACTAAGACAAACTTAGTTTCAACCAAAGAAGAGTATTTTTTTAAATCAAAGTTGTTTTGGAGTTTGTTATTTGGACCTTTCATAGCTATTCCATTGGCTATTGTGGTAAGACGTAAGAAAGTCTCAAGAGATGCTGATGTAGTTGGAAATAAAAGAAGAAAAGCAGATAAACTAGCGCGAAAATATTTAAAAGGCGCTAAAAAAGAGTTAGGCAAAAAAGAAGCATTTTATGATGCTTTAGAAAAGGCGCTTCATAATTATTTAAAGGCGAAACTTAGAATTGAAACCAGCGAGTTAAGCAAAGATAGAATTCAAAGTTTACTAACAGAAAATGGAGTAGAAACAAACGTAGTTAATGATTTCCTAGCTATTTTTGAAAACTGTGAGTTGGCAAGATATACCCCAATTACAAATGTAACTATGCAAGCTGATTACGATAAGGCGGCAAAGACAATTTCTTTAATTGATAAACAAGCTCGCTAATATGAAACAGATCATATCTATCCTTTTCGTAGTATTAAGTTTTGTTTCCATTAAAGCTCAGAACACTACTCTTTTTGAAGAAGGCAATACCTTATATAACGAAGGTAAATATGCCGAGGCCATAGATAAGTATATGGCTGTTTTAGAAACTGGAACACATTCTTCGGAGTTATACTATAATATTGGTAATGCGCATTACAAGCTCAATAATATAGCACCGAGTATATATTATTTTGAAAAGGCTTTATTATTAAACCCAAACGACAAGGATATTAAGAATAATTTAGCTTATGCTGAAAATATGACCATTGATGCCATAGAGGTAGTGCCTGAAGTTGGTTTTTCTAAAATAATTAAAAACATAACCAATAATTTCAATTTTGATATTTGGGCTTGGGGAGCAGTTATTTTCGCATTACTTTATGTGTCTCTGGTCTTGCTTTATTACTTTTCATATGCTTCTGGAAGAAAAAGATTCGCGTTTATTACCAGTATTGTCTGCCTATTTGGTATTTGTATAACATTGGCATTTGCTTTTAATAAGTATCAAATTGATAAAAAGGATAATCCTGGGATCATATTTGCTCAAGAATCTCAAGTAAAAACAGAGCCCAATTTAAGAAGCGAAGAGTCCTTTAGACTGCATGAAGGTACAAAGGTACAAGTACTAGAAACTGTTGACGATTGGAAGAAAATTAGATTGTCTGATGGAAAAACGGGATGGATTGCTTCAGAAGACGTAAAAATATTGAAGGAGTTTTAAAAGCTTAATAAATATACACTATATTTAATCTTCTGAAACATCAATTGAAATGTTTAAAAGCCTATTAGCAATCTTACTTTCATCAATATTTACAATTATTATTGTACTACCAACACTAGTTATTGCTTTTGATAATTCAGTAGATGTCTCTATGTTTTATACCTCTTCTGAAGAGGAAAAAGATAAAAATCAGGAAAAAAATAAGGAATTAGAGTTTATTGTTGTAACACTAAAACACCCTTTAGAAAACTCAACAATAGATTTTACCGAGGCGGATTTAGAGTATTATTTTAAAGCTTATAAAAAACCGCATATTAAGCTTACTTTTCCACCTCCAAAAACGGTTTAATTCTCCTATTTCAAGTTTTACTCAAATTACATTTCCTTACAAACTCAACCGTAGTATTTTTAGCGACGGTTTCAAATTATATATTTTATGTTCAAACATTTAAAAAAGGATCTCCCCGCTAGTATAGTAGTATTTTTTGTAGCATTACCATTATGTTTAGGTATTGCTTTAGCGAGTGGAGCACCATTATTTTCTGGTCTTATTGCCGGAATTGTCGGTGGTATTGTGGTCGGTAGTCTAAGTGGTTCCTCTATAGGGGTAAGTGGACCTGCAGCAGGATTAGCGGCCATAGTTTTAGCTGCAATCACTTCATTGGGTTATGAAAATTTCCTAGTAGCGGTTGTTATTGGTGGCGTAATACAGATATTATTTGGCGTACTACGCCTTGGTATTATTGGTTACTTTTTCCCATCCTCCGTAATTAAAGGGATGCTAACGGGAATTGGTATCATAATTATTTTGAAAGAGATTCCATATTTCTTTGGGATGGACAAAGATCCTCAAGGTGATTTTGCATTTCTGCAAGTAGATGGAAAAAATACCATAACAGAACTCTTAAATGCATTAAATGCGCTAATAAGTGGTAATTTTAATGTGGGAGCTACTTTAATAGCGCTCATTTCATTAGGGATACTTATCTTATGGAGTAATGTATTATCGAAAAAAGGTAAGTTTTTCCAACTTGTACAGGGGCCACTGGTTGCTGTGGTTGTTGGGGTAGTATTTTACATACTTACCAAGGATGGTTCGATGCATTTGTCGGCAGATCATCTTGTAGCTGTGCCTGTTCCAGATGGATTTGATAGCTTTTTGTCGCAATTTAGTTTTCCTAATTTTGGAGTCATTGGTAAAGCAGAAATTTGGGTAACCGGCTTTACTATTGCTTTAGTTGCTTCTTTAGAAACGCTTCTTTGTGTAGAAGCTACGGATAAGTTAGATCCGCATAAAAACGTAACTCCAACAAATAGAGAATTATTGGCTCAAGGAACAGGTAACTTTATTTCTGGAATGATTGGAGGATTACCAATTACACAAGTAATTGTTAGGAGTTCTGCAAATATTCAATCTGGTGGACGCACAAAAATGTCAGCAATAATTCATGGTTTTTTCTTATTAACTTCAGTAATTATCATACCTAAGATATTGAACATGATTCCTTTATCAGTACTTGCTGCTGTTCTGTTTATTGTAGGTTATAAATTAGCGAAACCTTCTACGTTTAAACAAATGTTTAGTTTAGGGTGGAAGCAGTGGTTGCCATTTATTGTAACTATTTTAGGAATCGTATTTAGCGATTTACTTAAGGGTATAGGACTTGGTTTAGCTGTTGGTATCGTTATTATACTAATTAAAAGTTATCAAAACTCACATTTCTTGCATAAGGAAGGAGAAGATGTTGATGATGGAAAAATTAAAATGACCTTGGCCGAAGAGGTTACTTTCTTTAACAAGGGCGCTATTTTGAAAGAACTTGATAAAGTGCCTTCAAATTCATTTTTAGAACTGGATGTTAGAAAAACGAGGTATCTGGACAATGATATTATAGAAATTTTGGAAGATTTCGCCTTAAAAGCTAAAGAACGTAATATTGATATAAACTTGGTGTCGGCTTCGGGAGAGACTAAAAACCCAGATAGCTACATTGAATTTTTTAAGCTAAACAAAATCTAATATCAAGGTTCGATATAAAATAAAAGCCACCAAAATTTTTGGTGGCTTTTCAGTTTTTCTTTTTCAATTTGTACATATGTACTATATCATTTGTAAAAATGCATAATAAATCGGCATACCTAATGTAATATTAAACGGAAAAGTTATTCCCAAAGCCATGGGTATGTAAATCCCGGCATCGGCTCTAGGTTCTGCAAGTTTCATTGTAGCAGGTACCGCAATATACGAAGCGCCTGCCCCAAGTATAGCAAATAATAAACGGTTGCCGGGACTTTCAGTTATAAACCCACTTAAATAAGCCACAATTAAGCCGTTTACTAATGGTACTAAAATACCAAAAGCAAACAAAAAGAAACCGTACTTTTTAAAGCCTTTAATACGTTTTGCGGTTACCATACCCATTTCTAGGAGAAATAAAGATAAAAACCCTTTAAAAATATCGGTCGTAAAGGGCTCAATACCTCGGGCTTGAGTTGCATCTGATATTAGTCCTATAGCTAAACTACCAATAAGCATTAACACGCTGCCACCAGTTAGGGAGTGTTTCACTAATGATCCTATTGATTTATCTGTTTGTTTAGATGCATCATAAAGCATTATTAAGATAACTCCAACAATAATTGCAGGCGATTCCATAATCGCCATAATAGCCACCATATGCCCTCCAAATGAAACGCCTTGATTCTCTAAAAATGACACTGCAGTCACAAAGGTAACGGCACTTACAGAGCCATAGGCAGCAGCAATAGCACCAGCATTAGGCACACCCACCTTTTTCTTCAAAGCAAAAAAGGTATAAATAGGTACAAGACTAGAAAGAAGTACGGCAAAAATTATAGAATATAAAATTTCTGAGTTAAACTCACTGTGTGATAGTTCTTGCCCTCCTTTAAACCCTATGGCAAACAATAGATAAAGTGAAATGAACTTTGAAGAATTCTCCGGGATTTTTAAATCACTTTTTAAGCAGGTGGCAATAATTCCGAGAATAAAAAATAAAAGAACAGGATTGGTTAAATTACTAATGAGTACATCTATGTTCATAAGGTTAGCTATTTTTTAGATTGGGGCAAAAGTATTTTAACATATTCATATATTTTTATTTAAATTTGTTATTAAAAACATAAATAGTTTTTATGAATTTTACATTACATCAATTAAAAGTTTTCAGTGTTATTGTTCAAAATAAGAGCATAACAAAAGCTGCGGAGGAACTTAACATGACGCAACCAGCAGCATCTATTCAACTTAAAAATTTTCAAGATCAATTTGATATTCCTTTAACAGAGGTTATTGGTAGACAGTTGTATGTGACTGATTTTGGGAAAGAGATTTATGGTATTGCAGAGTCTATTTTAAACCAGGTTGAAACAATAGATTATAGAACACAAGCATTTAAGGGCTTGCTCTCGGGTAAACTAAAAATTTCGGTAGTATCAACAGGAAACTACGTGATGCCTTATTTTTTAAATGGGTTTTTAAAGCAACATCCTCAAGTAGACTTAATGATGGATGTTTCTAATAAAACAAACGTTATTAAGGATTTGGAGCAAAATGAAGTTGATTTTTCCTTAGTAACGGTAAGTCCCGAGCATTTAGATTTGTATGAAGAACCTATTATGGTAAATAAGTTGCATTTAGTAGCGGCAGCTGGTAATAGTTTGGACGGTGATATTGTAAAAAACAAATCAATCTTTAACAAGATTCCATTAATTTACAGAGAAGAGGGTTCTGGAACAAGGTTTACTATGCAACAGTTTTTTACCCAAGAGCATATAGAGCCAAAAGTAAAGCTAGAATTAACAACAAACGAAGCTATAATTCAAGCTGTTGTGGCGGATATTGGGGTTTCGGTGGTGTCGTTGTTGAGTATAAAAAATGAATTATCTCAAAAAGAACTCAAAATTATTCCAGTTAAAGGCTTGCCTTTAGAATCTCAGTGGAAACTAATATGGTTAAAAAGGAAGAACCTATCACCAGTAGCACTTGCCTTTTTAGACTACGTAAGGCAGGAAAAAGAAAAAGTGTATGAAAACTATTTTAAGTGGATGGAACAATATTAAACCTGTGAATTTTATGTGTCTTCTTCTTCTTCATTATCAGATTTTATAATATTAGGGAAAATAGTTGGCGCCAAGGATTTTACAGGTTTGTATAAAATAGAATCTTGCAAATCCTTATCACTAGCAAAAGGTATTGTTTTGTTCAAACCATCAAAAACGATTAGGACGACGCTTAAAATTAATCCTACTTTTAAAGCGCCAAAAACGCCACCTAGAATTTTATTTAAAGCACCCAATGCAGCAAAATTTGCGAGTTTCGTAAGTGCTTTTCCTGCTAAAGCAATAGCTAAAACTATAATAACAAAAGTTATTGCAAAGGCTACTATGTTTATGTATTTCTCGTCCCAAGATACTTTTTCAATTAAAAAATCTACCACAAAACTACTAAAGTGAATGGCGCCATAAACACCCAAAACTAGTGCTACTAAAGAGGCTACTTCAACAAAAAGTCCTTTCATGAAACCTCGAATTAAACCAAAAAGTAAAAGTGATCCGAGAATAATATCAATAATTGCCATGGTGGTTTCGTTTTTGTAAATATAGATAAATTCTAATCCTGTTATCTAAAACGTAAAAAAGTCTAGAAACGTTTATTAAATTTGATTTTTAAAAAAATTAAGAGTGTCTAGAGACGAAAAATTAAAAGAACGATGGGAGTTGGTAGTTAAAAAGCTGTCCGATCAATTTGCGGATGGAGATATTTTAGATTTAGATGCAATTATATATCTTATTGGTGTACAGGAGTTGGGGCAACTAAATCGAAGCTTTAAAAAAGACCAAAAGGTAGATCTAATGCACATTGCTATTTGTAAATTGCTCGCGCCTTACGGTTATTACGAGCTAGATTTTGTAGACGACGATGGTTGGCCGCATTACAAAACCTTAGAATCTTTACCTTTTTTAAAAGCAGGAGAGCAATCTGTTCTTATGAAAGAAGCTATAGTAAACTACTTCTTAGAGACGAAATACATATTCTAGATTGAGTTTTAAACGGTATTATCTAGCTTTAATTCACCTAGCTTCATTGGCGTATCAGGGTTTGCCAATTTAATTTTATCAACTTTTAGTTTATCCTTAATGAATTTTGTGCCAAAAACATAAGTTTTGGCATTATTTACAGCATCTACAGCTAGAAGCTCATCATCTTTAAAATACCATACTGAAAAGCTAGTGCCATCCGTTTCTTCACGTTTGATAACTTCATTATAGCCTTCAGAAAGACCAACCATTTGTAATTTTATATCAAACTGATCAGACCAAAACCAAGGAATAGTATCATAAGCACTACCTTTTCCACAAATAGATGCGGCAGCTACTTTAGATTGATCTACTGCATTTTGTACGGATTCTAGTCTCACATATTTATTGAAACGGGGGTTATGGTGATATGTACAATCACCAATGGCATAAATTGAGGCATCACTTGTTTGTGCTTGAGCATTCACTTTAATACCATTTTCTATTTCAATACCAGCAACCTCTGCAAGTTCTTTATTTACAAAAATACCCACGCCAACAATAATCATATCTGCTTCAAAAGAAGAATCATCTTGACATTTTACTGTGTTTGATACAGCTTTATGCTCTATAGAAGTTACATTTTTACTGGTGAGTACATCAACACCATTTGCTTTATGCAGTTGTTCAAAATAAGAGGACATTATTGGTGCTGTAACTCGTTGTAGAATGCGCTCCTCTCTTTCTAGTACAGTAACTTTATTTCCTAATTTTTTTAGAGATGCTGCAATTTCTAAGCCTATATAACCACCGCCAATAACCACAACATTTTTAATATTTCCATCTGCCACGCACGATTTAATATTCATAACATCAGTTGCTGTGCGAAGCGGGAAAACATTATTTGCTTCTTTTAACCCTGGAATACCTGGAATAATTGGTCTTGCACCAGTTGCCAATACCAAAAAGTCGTATCCAATAGTTTCTTCACTCTCTAGAGTAATGGATTTGGATTCTGGATCAATTTTATCAACCTTTACACCCAGATTTAGAGAAATGTTTTCCTTTTCGTAAGCTTCTTTGGATTTCAACAAGCCTATGCTGAGTGAAGTCGAAGTATTCCTATCCAAGCCATCATCACTCGTTAAATATGCCTTGGACAGAGGAGGTCTGTGATATGGCAAATAAGGATCTGCATCATACATTTTAATAGAACCTTGCCAACCTTCTTTACGTAAGTTGAAAGCGCAATTCACCCCTGCATGACTCGCGCCAATAATAACACAAGTCTTGTTACTCGTTGATTCCATAAAATACTGTTTATTTAGCCACTTGAAGCACTATGCCGTCAAGTTCATCTGATATTTGAAGTTGACAACTTAATCGGCTAAATTCATTGGCGTTATCATCTAATTCTAGCATATCTTCTTCTATATCGCTTGCTCCACCGATGCGTTCTTTATCTTCAGGTGTTAGGAATACATGACATGTTGCACAGGAGCATACACCACCACAATCGCCATCAATTCCTTTAATATTATTTTCTACAGCCAATGCCATTACTGAACCCGAATCTCCTTCAACGGTAATGTACTCACCGTCGCTTGTTACAAATGTTATTTTTGCCATACCTAACTTATTTTACTTACTATACATTTTAACCTTTAACATATCGAAGCCTACTTTTCGCTTAAACTCGCCTAATTCTTCTATGTTTTCTTTAAAGTCTAAAACTTCGATAGCACCTACTTTTTCGGTAAGTGCTGCAATGAAAATTCGCATAATTTGACGAGCGTGTGTAGCACCTAAACAATTATGATGACTAAAGCCGAAGCCTACATGCGGATTAACTTTTCTATCTAAAACTACTTCGTTGGCATTTTCAAACACTTTTTCGTCGCGATTAGCTGATGCCCAACATAATGAAACTCGAGTATCTGCCTTGGCCGCATATTCACAAACGTGAGTGTCTTCTGTAACTACACGCCCCATTTGCGTTAATGGTGAAAAGTAACGGATAAATTCCTCAGTAGCATTTCCAATAATTTCTGGTTCTTCGCGCAATTTATCTAACGATTTTGGGTGTTCTGCAAAATATGCCAAAGTATTGGTGATGGCATTAATTACAGTATCTCTTCCACCAGCAAAAGTAAGTATCATCACACCTTTTACTTCTTCTTTTGTTAGTTTTTTGCCATTAACTTCTGAATTTAGCAACACAGAATACAAATCCTCTCTAGGATTTGCAATTGCCTTATCAATTTCTCCATCGATATAATCGTACAAGATGGAAGCTTTGTCGCCATCTAAAGCGGTATCTTCACTTCTAAATACGTGTGTTCCCCAAGAAATCCATGTTTCAGATTCCTCATAGGGAATATTCAATAGCAACGTTAAAGCTCTAGATTGTAAAACGAGTGCAAAATCTCCAATAGCATCTAAATTGTCCTGATCTACAACACTATCAATTAAATCGTTAATTTGTTTAGAGAGCTTATCTTTATAGGTTTCTTGTAAAGGCCTTTTAAACCATGGCTCAACTAAACTTCTGTATTCCTTATGCATTGGCGGATCTACCTCGAAAGGAATTTGTCTAGTGTCTCTAATATGAACTTCGGAAGGGATTACAATCCTACCAGGAGCAGCCCCAGATTGGAAGGTTTTCCAATTATGAGCCGTTTTACGAACATCTTTATGACGTAATAACATGGTAACTGGATCATTTTGGTCATCCATTTGACCAAGACCAGTGGCTTCTCTAGCATTTTCAAAAGGATCGGGAAATTCACTTCTTTTCATAATACAATATGCAGATTTTACTTTGCAAAAATTGTTATAAATATAAATACTTTGATTGTCTTTTTTGCTTTATAAATAAACTATTATGTATTATTTATTGTATTTTTTATATTTTTGCGACAAAATAGAGTATAAATGAAGCCAATTCTGGAACCCATTCATCTGGAAAGACATGAAAGCATTACTAGCTTTATTTATGACAAAGCTAATTTTGAAACACCTTGGCATTTCCACCCGCAACATGAGTTGACTTATATTGAAGAAAGTTTCGGAACTAAATTTATTGGAGATTATGTAGGGCCTTATGAACCTGGAGAATTGGTTTTGCTCCGTTCTAAGTTACCTCATTGCTGGAAAAATGAAATGAACGAAAGTAGGACGTCAAAGTCCTTAGTCATTCAATGGAATAAAGGGATTTTTACGCATGTTCCTGAGCTGTCACCTGTTTTTAATATGCTAAAAACTGCTTCAAAGGGGATTATTTTTGATAAAGGAGAGGTGCAACATTTGGTGCCAAAATTTAAGGCACTTGTACAGTTGGAAGGACATCAACTTTACATAGAGTTGTTGTCTCTTTTAGTTGAGCTTTCCAATTGTTCGCATAACACTTTATCTGAAGCAAGTTTTATTGATGATTTACCTTCGGAATATGGTAAACGCATTGCTAAGGTTCATGATTTTGTTGAAAAAAACTACAGCAAAAAAATCTATTTAAAGGAGGTTGCAGATTTGGTAAATATGAGCGAGCAATCTTTTTCTAGATTTTTTAACAAGATGATGGGACGTTCGTTTTTTACTTTTTTAAATGAATATCGGGTAAATATCGCTACAAGAATGCTTATTGATTCTGATGATACCGTATCGCAGATTGGGTTTGCATGTGGTTATGAATCTTTACCATTTTTCTTCAAGAAATTTGGAGCTGCACACAGTATGTCTCCTGCAAAATATAGAAAAAAACATGCTGTTTAGGGAAGTTTTATCAATTCGCTAAGCCATAAAACGTATTTTTGCACCGTTTTTTAGAAGCATGTCTATTATTTCAAAAGATATATCACAAGCTGTAGCAATTCTCAATAATGAGGAATTAGTTGCTATTCCTACCGAAACTGTTTATGGTTTAGCAGGGAATATTTACAGTGAAAAGGCGATAACTTCTATTTTTGAAACTAAACGAAGGCCACTTTTTAATCCTCTAATTGTGCATATTCCCAATTTAGAATATATGGAAAGTGTAGTGAGGTATATCCCCCAAAAGGCCCGATTGCTCGCTGAAACTTTTTGGCCAGGGTCGTTAACTTTGGTTTTGCCCAAGAAAAATAATATTCCAGATGTAATTACAGCAGGAAAGGATACTGTAGCTGTTCGTGTACCTAATCACCCTGTTACACTAGCACTTCTAAAACAATTAAATTTTCCACTTGCGGCACCAAGTGCTAATCCGTTTAACAGGATAAGCCCAACAAAAGCAGAACATGTAGCATCCTACTTTGAAGGTGAAATTCAAATGGTTTTGGATGGTGGTTCTTGTAAAAACGGCATAGAATCTACCATTGTGGGTTTTGAGGGAGATGAACCCGTGATATATCGTTTAGGGTCAATTGCATTAGAAACTATCGAAGAAGTAGTGGGAAAGGTTAAAGTAAAAAACAAAAAAGAAGCAAGTCCAAATGCTCCTGGAATGTTGAATAAACATTATGCTCCTAGAACACTTACTGTTCTTTCTAACGATATATATTCGGATATTGAAAGGTATTTGAATAAAAAAATTGGTGTTTTAAGTTTCTCGACTTCATATAAAAATGATTTTATCAAATCTCAAATAACACTTTCAGAAAATGGAAATTTGGCAGAGGCCACTTCAAATTTATATAATGCACTTCATAAATTAGACACTCAAAATTTAGATGTTATTATTGCCGAAATTTTTCCAAATATTGGGTTAGGAAAATCTATAAATGACAGATTATTACGAGCCGCATCTAGGTAAATTCTTATTATTTTTACTATTTTTCTGGTTTTTTAACGATTAATTCTTACATTTGGTCGATATTAATTCCGTGATCCCTCCTAAAAATTAGTTCAACTAATTGGCCCTAAATGAGAAAAAGCGTATTCAATACGATAGTTTTTTACATCGTTATTTTCGTTGCAATTACTAGCCTAACTGTAATGTTTGGTTGGTTTTTGGGGGTTAGACCAGTTCTAGAAATTATCCCTAGTAGTGCTACAATGAAGTTCAATTCTGCTCTGCTGTTCTTATTCTCGGCTATTTCCCTGTTCTGCCTTAATAAAAAAAATGATGTCCTATTTGTTCTAAATATTGTAACCAGTGGCCTGGTGATATTCATAACGTCTTATACTTTGATGTCCTACATTATGGAACTACGTTTTGACCTTGACACTTTTTTTTCCTCTGACGCCTATTCTATAACATTCCCTGGGAGGATGGGTTTAGGCACATGCTATTCTTTTTTATTGCTTGGTTTAGCAGTAATTGGTTTTCAAACTAACAGAAGACGCCTTATTACCATAAGTCAAGTACTTCTTGTTGTTGTGTTGTTATTAACCACGGTATCAATAATATCTTATATACTTAATCTGAATTCCTCAGATAAAACTACGCTATTAGAATCGATGGCAATTCATACCTCACTATTATTCTTTTTGTTAGCTATTGGAATTCTGTTAAAACAACCAGAAATTGGTTATGTAAAATACTTTACCAGCAACTATGCAGGTAATAAATTACTGTTGATTAGTTTGCCGGTTGTAGTTTTTCTGCCAATTATACTCGGTTTAATAATCCTTTATCTTATTAATAATGATATTGTTAAGGTAAGCTTTGGAATTGTACTTTATTGTGTGTCGTTCATAATATTTAGTTTATTATACTTTACACCTATTTCCGTAAGAATAAATAGATCTGATAAAAGCAGAAGGATACTTGAGGATAAATTACAAGCTAATAACAAAGAGCTAAAGCAGTTTAAGACAGCCTTAGACGAAATAGCTATTATATCTACTACGGATGCACATGGTAATATCAAATCCGTCAATAAGGAGTTTTGTAAAGTCTCAGGTTATAGAAAGAAAGAACTAATTGGTAAAAATATTAGTATTTTAAATTCTGGTCATCATAAACCCAGTTTCTTCCAAGATATGTGGAAAACCATTAATGACGGTAGTATATGGGTTAAGGATATTAAGAACAAAAAGAAGAATGGAGAAACTTTTTGGGTAAATACTGCGGTGATACCATTTATGCTTAAATCAGGAAAACCTTATGAATTTTTAAGTATAAAGATTGACGTCTCAGAACGTAAAAAAGCGCAAAATAAGTTACAATCAGAATACATAAAGCAACTTGAGAAAAACAATCATGAGTTGGAGCAATTTGCCTATGTAGCTTCTCACGATCTGCAAGAACCCTTAAGAACCATCATGAGTTTTTCTGATCTGTTGTACCAAGAATATTATAATAAACTAGATACTACAGGGCAAGACAGTTTAAATTTTATTAAAGATTCAACTCAACGCATGCATGTGCTTATCAATGATCTACTAGATTACTCTAGATTGGGTAAAGAGTATGAAATTGAAACCATAAACTTAAGACAACTGGTAGACGACTGTTTGTTAGATTTGAAAAGTAAAATTGATAGTACAATGGCGGAGATAACCACTGGTAATTTACCAACTATTGATGGGTATAGTTTACCATTAAAGTTATTATTTCAAAATTTATTATCGAACGGTATAAAATTCGTAGCGCCAGAAGTAACACCAAAAATCCATGTGGATGTAAAAGAAACAAAAGAATTTTGGGAAATAATCATTTCTGATAACGGAATAGGAATTCCAAAAGAACATCAAAAACGTATTTTTGATATTTTTCAAAGATTACATAATAAATCAGATTATGAAGGGACAGGAATTGGGTTGGCGCATTGCTTAAGAGTTGCTCAACTACATAAGGGAGAAATTTCTGTAAACACTAATTTGAACGGTGGAAGCACCTTTAAAACAACCATAAAAAAACACCTTAGTAATGACAACTAAATTAGATTTAATCATCTTTATAGATGATGATATTGCAACCAATTATTTGCATGAAAGGAATGCTAGATTAGCCAATTGCTCTAAAGACATAAAAGTGTTTTCTTCAGCTTTGGATGCCTTGGCTTATCTGAAAGATACGGATCGTGAAGACTATGTTAAACCTAATATTATTTTCTTGGATATTAACATGCCTGTGATGAATGGCTGGGAGTTTTTAGAGGAATATGAAAAACTAGATATTAGTGTACAAAGCGACCTATTGTTAGTAATGCTTACCACTTCACTCAATCCTAAAGACCGGGAAAAAGCTGATGAGTTGAATTTGGTTGGGAACTTTAGAAATAAACCCCTTTTAAGTGAGCAGTTATTAGAAATTGTTGCTGAGAATTTCGAGTAATAACCAGAAGAACTTCTAAAATATTTTTTCATCTACTTTCAACTTTTATAAAGCAGTTTATGGTAAGCTTTATATCAATGAGGTATCTCAATTTTTAAATGATTAAGTAGATGTCTCTTTTCTTCTTCAAAACACGGTAAAAAACAGATTCTTCTGTTTGGTAATCAAATATATAATCGTACATTTGCAAACTCTTTTTCGGAAAGAGTATTGTTTAATCAGAAAAAAAAGTAAGTGTGGACACATTAAGCTACAAAACGATTTCGGCTAACAAAGCGACTGTAGACAAGCAGTGGGTTGTTGTTGATGCTGATAATCAAACGCTTGGTCGTTTAGCTTCTAAAGTTGCAAAACTTTTAAGAGGTAAGCACAAGCCAAACTTCACACCACACGTTGATTGCGGCGATAACGTAATTGTTATTAATGCTGAAAAAATCAACTTATCTGGAAACAAGTGGAACGATAAAACATATATCCGTCACACTGGTTACCCAGGAGGTCAAAGAAGTTTGTCTGCTAACGAGCTGTATGGAAAAAATCCAGCACGCTTAGTAGAAAAATCAGTAAAAGGAATGCTGCCTAAGAACAAATTAGGTTCAGCTTTATTCCGTAACCTAACGGTTGTAGTTGGTTCAGAGCACAAACACGAAGCTCAAAAACCAAAAACAATCAATTTAAACGAATTTATTTAATGGATGTAATTCACAAAATCGGCCGTAGAAAGACGGCTGTTGCACGTGTGTATGTAGCCCAAGGAAAAGGGAACATCACGGTAAACAAAAAAGACTTAGCGAGTTACTTTACTACTGCAACGTTGCAGTACAAGGTAAAGCAACCATTGGCTTTGACTAACAATGAGGGCAACTTTGATATTACAGTAAATGTATATGGCGGTGGTATCACTGGTCAAGCAGAAGCTGTACGTTTAGCTATCTCTCGTGCAATGTGCGAAGTAGATGCTGAAAACAGAGGTATCCTAAAGCCAGAAGGTTTATTAACAAGAGATCCAAGAATGGTAGAGCGTAAGAAATTCGGTCAGAAGAAAGCGCGTAAGAAATTCCAATTCTCTAAACGTTAATATTCCAAAACTCTTAATTCAGAATCTGAATTTTCAGATTCTGAATTACTTTATTTTATTGAAAACGCTGAATAGTTCAGCAAAATTAAAAACCAGTTATTGTTGTCTATTTCACGAAAGTGAAAAGATTTAGTTTAGCATCTAAATGGTTAAGGCGATTTAAAAATGACCACTTAATCATTGCTAATTCAACAGAACGTAAACTATTACAAAAATGGCAGTAGAAGTAAAAGAACTACTAGAAGCAGGTGTACACTTCGGACACCTTACACGTAAGTGGGATCCAAACATGGCGCCTTACGTATATATGGAGCGAAATGGCATCCATATTATCAACCTTTACAAAACAGCAGCTAAAATTGATGAAGCTGGAGCAGCATTAGCAAAAATTGCAGCTTCAGGTCGTAAAATTTTATTTGTTGCTACTAAAAAACAAGCAAAGGATATTGTTGCTGAAAAAGCAGGAGGTATCAATATGCCTTACATCACAGAAAGATGGCCAGGTGGTATGTTAACTAACTTTGTTACTATCAGAAAAGCGGTTAAGAAAATGGCTGCTATTGATAGAATGAAGAAAGATGGTACGTTTAACACCTTATCTAAAAAAGAGCGTTTACAAGTAGACCGTTTAAGAGCTAAATTAGAAAAGAACTTAGGTTCTATCAGCGACATGACGCGTTTACCAGGGGCTTTATTTGTTGTAGATATTAAGCGTGAGCATATTGCTATTAAAGAAGCGCAAAAATTAAACATTCCAATTTTTGCTATGGTAGATACAAACTCAGATCCGCGTCAAGTAGATTACGTAATTCCTGCAAATGATGATGCTTCAAAATCTATCAATAAAATTTTAACTCACGTTGCAGATGCGATTTCTGGCGGTTTAGCAGAGCGTAAAGCAGAAAAAGAAGCAGCAGCAGCTGAAAAGGAAGCTCCTATGGCTGAAGCTAAAAAAGCTGAAGCGGTTGTAGCTGAAGAAGAAGAATAAATAACATTAATACAACATAATTAAGTCGTTTAGTTCTTTTCTTTACTGAAATAAATTGAACGACTTTTTTAAATTAAAATACTATGAGTACTACAGTAAAAATAACAGCCCAAGAAGTTAACAAACTTAGAAAAGCTACTGGTGCAGGTATGATGGACTGCAAAAAAGCTTTGGTTGAGGCTGAAGGAGATTTTGATAAGGCTATCGAAATCCTACGCAAAAAAGGACAAAAAGTTGCAGCAAAGAGAGCTGACAGAGAATCTACTGAAGGTGCTGCTGTGGCGAAAGTAAATGCAGATAACACTGTTGGTGTTGCAATTGTATTGGGTTGTGAGACTGATTTTGTTGGTAAAAACGAAAACTTTTTAGCATTAGCTAGCGAGTTAGGAGAAATTGCTTTAACAACATCTTCTAAAGAAGAATTTTTAGCTGCTGATTTCGGTGGGATGACTGTTGCTGACAAATTAGTAGAGCAAACAGGTGTTAT
Source organism: Jejuia sp. UBA6058 (assembly GCA_002428965.1). GTDB lineage: Bacteria > Bacteroidota > Bacteroidia > Flavobacteriales > Flavobacteriaceae > Jejuia. The sequence continues at coordinate 774,244 of DIYI01000012.1, forward strand.
TGGTGAGAAATTAGACATTAAAGCCTTTGAAAAAGTAGAAGCTGCCTATGTTGGTTCTTACGTGCACATTAACAAAATTGCCGCTATCGTTGGTTTTTCAAACGTTGTGGATAATGTAGAAGCTTTAGCTAAAGATGTTGCAATGCAAATTGCATCAATGGGAGCTACAACATTATCTTATAAAGATTTTGATCCTGCCTATGTAGCATCTGAAACTGAAGCTAGAATTGCTGTAATAGAAAAAGAAAATATTGAATTAGGACGTTTAGGAAAAACACTTAAAAACGTGCCACAATATATTTCTCAAGCACAATTAACTCCTGAAGTTTTAGCTCAAGCAGAAGAAGCTGCTAAAGCTGAGTTAAAAGCAGAGGGCAAGCCAGAGCAAATTTGGGATAGAATTTTACCAGGTAAAATGCAACGTTTTATTTCTGACAACACTACTTTAGATCAAGAGCAGTGTTTATTAAACCAGAATTTCATCAAAGACGAAAAGAAAACAGTTGAAGCTTACGTTTCTTCTTATGGTGAAGTGGAAATTACAGGATTTAAGCGTGTTACTTTAGGATAACAAATCCTGTAAAAACAGGAATCTTATGATATGGAACCACTATTCATTTTTATTGAATGGTGGTTTTTTTTTAAAATATATTTTTAACTTTTCCGTTGAGGTTTTAAATTCTTTATAAAACCAAATTGAATGTCAAAATTTATATTCACATTAGTTATATCCTTAATAACATTTAGTGCTTTAACTCAAACAGATACAACCTCTTCAAGGGCTAGGCCATCTTTCAAGGCTTTGTTGGATAAAAGACTTCCAGATTTTTCTAAAACTAGTCTATCTGGTAAACTATGGAATAATGATAAAATTAAAGGTAAAGTAACTCTTTTGAATTTTTGGTTTATTGGATGTCCACCTTGCATGAAGGAAATAGAATATTTAAATCAATTAAACCAGGAGTATAAGAATAAAGACTTTATATTATTATCTCTTGCTCCTCATGTCGTCAAAGATTTGAGGGATTTCAATGCTGAAGAAGCTCAAGATAGTTTAGTACCTTCCTTAATTCGAAAGGCATTAAAAGCTCCTGTTATAGAGTATGAGATTATTCCTGTTTGCGACAATAAGAAATACAAAAATTATAAAAGAATGGGGCCTGAATGTAATTATATTCTTGAAAATTTTAAAACTACAGTTTATCCCACGACTTTTATTATAGATAAAAAGGGTTTTGTAAAACATATAAAAACTGGCTTTGTTTTGAATTCAGAGAAAGAAAAACAATCAATTATCGACGAATATAGGGACATAATTGATGGTCTACTGAAGCTTTAGATATCGTTTTTTAAAAATTAACCATTGTTTTGAAGAGCAGTGGTTTTTTTTATGCTTTAAATCCTAATAATAATCCGTTTAAGAAATAAAAAAATAGTGTAGTTTTGTTCAACCTTCAAAATTTACAATGAAATACAAAAGAATACTCCTCAAACTATCAGGCGAAGCCTTAATGGGAAAACGCCAATATGGAATAGACCCAGAACGTTTATCAGAATATGCTCAAGATATTAAAACCATAACCGATAAAGGTGTAGAAGTCGCTATAGTAATTGGCGGAGGTAACATTTTTAGGGGCTTATCAGGTGCTAGTAATGGTATGGATCGCGTGCAAGGAGACCATATGGGTATGTTAGCAACGGTTATTAATGGTTTGGCACTACAAAGCGCTCTAGAAGATGCCGATATACCAACACGATTACAAACAGCTATTAAAATTAATGAAGTAGCCGAACCTTTTATCAGAAGAAAAGCAATGCGACATCTAGAAAAAGGACGTGTGGTTATTTTTGGAGGTGGTACAGGAAATCCTTATTTTACAACAGATTCGGCTGCTGTTTTACGCGCTATTGAGATTGAGGCAGATGTTATATTAAAAGGAACTCGTGTTGATGGAATTTATAATGCTGATCCTGAAAAGGACAGTAACGCCATTAAGTTTAATTCCATTTCTTTTGATGATGTATTGAAAAAAGGATTGAAAGTTATGGATACCACGGCCTTTACTCTAAGTCAAGAAAACGAACTACCTATTATTGTTTTCGACATGAATACTCCTGGGAATTTGTTAAAGGTAGTTTCTGGAGAACCTATAGGTACCGAAGTTAATATTTAATAATAAAGTTTCTTATCGATACTCTTAAAATCGAGAATGTAAACCAAAAAAGTTTTATTTTGGCTTAGTTTTTGAACTTCGTTTGCGGATTAATTTTTGAAAGATGGAAGAATTAGAATTTATACTAGATACAGCCAAAGAAGCTATGGATGCAGCTATCAAGCATCTAGAAAAGCAGTTGGTAAATATTAGAGCTGGTAAAGCAAGTCCTGCTATGTTAGGTAGCGTAATGGTGGATTATTATGGGTCTCAAACCCCGTTAAATCAGGTTGCCAACGTGAATACTCCTGATGGTAGAACCATTACGGTTCAGCCTTGGGAAAAAAGTATGCTTCAGGAAATAGAACGTGGTATTATGATTGCCAACTTAGGGTTTAACCCAATGAATAATGGGGAAAGTATTATTATTAACGTACCACCATTGACAGAAGAGCGACGTAAAACTTTAGCTAAACAAGCAAAATCAGAATCTGAAGATGCTAAAGTTGGTATAAGAAATGCGCGCAAAGAGGCCAATAATGATATAAAGAAGTTAGATGAAGTTTCTGAAGATGCCCAAAAAAACGCTGAAATTGACGTGCAAGAAATGACCGACACATACGTTAAGAAAATAGATGAAATCTTTGATAATAAAGAAAAAGAAATCATGACAGTATAAAAAGAAGCGACAATAAAGTCGCTTTTTCTTTAACTCCTTAAAATGCTTAAACGTTGTGCCTTATTATTTTGTATTTCTATCTCTTTGGCACAAGCCCAAAATTCTGCATTAAATTTCCTTGAAATAGAACAGGATTCTATTAAGAAGAGTTTTTTTTTGAAACAACTTGGAAATGGGTATCTACCTACTAAGTACTTTGATTTTGATTTAAGGTATTTAATAAAATTTAATCAATACGAAGGAATTAGAACAGGTTTGGGAGGTATTACCAATAAGAATTTCTCAAAAAATTTTAGAATAAATGGGTATACCGTCTACGGTTTTAGGGATGATGCTTATAAATACAGTGTGGGTGGCAGTTTTCGATTATCAAAAAAAAGAAATACTTGGTTAAGCTTATCTTATACAGACGATTTACAAGAAACAGGTAGTTCCAAATTTTTAACAGACACAAGATTTTTTCAATTATTTGAACCTAGATTATTAAATATTGATCTATTCCATAGACATATTACTCAAACAGTAGGAGTCAAGCATAAACTGCACCCCAAACTTACTACAGCTGCTGAAATTTCAGTTAGTAATGTTGATCCTACTTATAGCTATATCTTTAATTTAGGCAATGATACTTTTCGCGAATTTGAAATAAGTAAAGGTACTTTCTCTATGCAATGGAGCCCCTTCAGCCAATTCAAATTAGTAGATAACCAATATGAAACTATTAAAGATGGTTATCCTAAATTTACTTTACAATACACCAAAAGTGTAAAAGACGTTTTTAACGGAGACTTTAACTTTAACAAAATTGATTTTAAAGGCATTCATAGGCATTTGCATAAAAACGAAAACGTATCAGAATTGACTGTAGTTGCGGGGATTGCTAGAGGAGATACACCATTAACTCATTTATACCATGCTTATCCTAATAATATTACGAAAGAGACGATATTACAACGTTTCTCGGTTGCTGGAATTACAAGTTTTGAAACCATGTATTTTAATGAGTTTTTCTCAGATAAGTTTACAACCCTTCAGTTTAAGCATTTCCTAAAGCCATTTGATATTTCTGAGCGTTATAAACCTCAAATGGTATTAATTTCTAGATTTGCCATTGGCGATATGAATAGTCCTGAAAGACATCAAAACGTAACATTTAATTCATTAAAAAAAGGGTATACCGAATCTGGTTTCGAGTTAAATAAACTGCTCTTTGGTTTTGGACTAAGCTTTACATATCGTTATGGGGCATATCACTTACCAAACTTTGAAGATAATATTGCTTTTAAGTTTACATTTAACCTAACATTATAGCGTTTTTCAAGGCTTAATACATTGTTTTTTCTACCTTTGCGCAGTTTTTAAAACGCCGCATGTTTAAATTATTTACAAAGGACTTTTGGGATGTTATTGCAAGACTTATTCTAAGAAATAAGGTTGGCATTCTAATAGGTATAGTAATTGCAACATATCTTTTCAGTACTCAATGGGATTACATGCGTTTTAGTAGCACCGAGGCGAACTTACTTCCCGATGATCATGAGGTAAACATCGTTTATAATGACTTTTTAAAAACTTTTGGCGAAGAAGGAAACTTAATTGTAATTGGGGTTAAAGATTCAACTCTTTTTACGGTAGAAAAGTTAAATGCATGGAATAGACTATCTGAAAGTTTTAAATCTTTTGATGCAGTTGCCACAGTTATTTCTATAAAAGATCTTCAAAAGCTCATTAAAAACACTGAAGAACAGCGCTTTAATCTGGAACCCTTTATTAAGGATTCTGTGTCCTCCCTTTCTGAAATATCAATTCTTAAAGAAGAGCTTTTTGAAAAATATCCATTTTACGACAATTTTTTATTCAACAGCAAAACGCAGACAGTACGTTCTGCAATCTATTTAAAAAAGGACATTGTAAACACTTCTGAGAGAAAGGAATTTGTACTTAATGAATTAGTGCCGAGAATAGAAGCATTTAATGCTTCATCAGGATTACAGGTTAGAGTTTCGGGCATGCCATATATACGCACCTTAAATTCTCAAAATATAATAGACGAAATAAATCTATTCGTCATTGGGGCAATGTTGGTGACCTCAATTATCTTCTTTTTCTTTTTCAGATCGTTTAGAGCTACATTCATTTCCCTTATTGTGGTTTGTATTGGAGTGATGTGGACACTAGGAATTATAGGGCTACTGAATTATGAAATAACAGTGCTTACGGCATTAATTCCACCATTAATTATCGTTATAGGTATACCAAATTGTATCTTTTTAATAAATAAATACCAACATGAGGTAAAACTACACGGTAATAAAGTTAAATCGTTGCAGCGGGTTATCACTAAAATTGGTAATGCTACATTGATGACTAACGTTACCACTGCATCAGGTTTTGCTACTTTTATTCTTACTGAAAGTACACTTTTAAAAGAATTTGGTATTGTGGCTTCATTAAGTATTTTGGCCATTTTTATTCTTTGCCTACTTATTATCCCAATCATATACACTTTTTTACCTTTTCCGAAAGATCGTCATCTAGAACATCTAAATAAGAGATGGATTGGTGGTTTTGTAAATTGGATGGAATGGATGGTAAAACAAAAACGTATTGCTATTTATACGGTGTCTGTATTACTTCTTATTGTAAGTATGATTGGTATAAATCAGATTAAGATTTCAGGTAGTTTGATAGAGGATATGCCGAAAGAAAAACAGTTTTTTAAAGACATTCGTTTCTTTGAAAAAGAGTTTAATGGCATAATGCCACTTGAAATAATGGTAGATACCAAGCGCAAAAAAGGCGTTATGAAATTATCTACACTAAAACGCATGGATAAGATAGAAGAGTTTATTAATGAAACTCCAGAGTTATCAAAGCCTATATCTGTAGTTAGTTTGGTTAAGTATTCAAAGCAAGCCTATTATAATGGGAATCCTAAATACTATCAGTTACCAACTTCCCAAGAAAATAGTTTCATTTTATCTTATGCTAAAAACTCATCTTCAGATGTAGATTTATTGGAAAATTTTGTTGACAGTACCGGTCAGTTTGCGCGTATCACTACCTTTATGAAAGATGTTGGCACAGATAAAATGGAGCGTATACAGGCAAACCTGTTAGACAAGATTGATATTGTTTTTCCAAAAGAAAGGTATAATGTTACTGTAACTGGAAAGGCTTTGGTATTTCAAAAGGGCACTAAGTACTTGGTTAAAAATTTAGCAATATCATTGTCCTTGGCCATTTTACTTATTTCAGTTTTTATGGCCTACATGTTTCGTTCAGGAAGGATGATTATAGTATCTCTAATTCCAAACTTACTGCCTTTATTGGTAACAGCAGGTTTAATGGGCTATATTGGTGTTCCTATCAAGCCCTCTACAATTTTAGTATTTAGTATTGCATTTGGTATTTCTGTAGATGATACCATTCATTTTCTTGCAAAATACCGTCAGGAACTACAAGCTAATAAATGGAAGATTAAACCTTCAGTTTATGGCGCACTAAAAGAAACAGGCGTAAGTATGTTCTATACTTCTATAGTTTTGTTTTTTGGTTTTTCAGTATTTACAATTTCTAGTTTTGGTGGTACTGTAGCATTAGGAGCATTAGTTTCTGCCACTCTACTATTTGCAATGTTATCTAACTTATTATTGCTCCCGTCTCTTTTGCTTTCTCTTGAAAGGAGCATTGCAAATAAAGAGGTTCTGAGAAAGCCTCCAATAAATATTATTCCAGAAGATGATGAAAATGAAACGGAATTAACTGAAATTCAATAATAATTACAGATTAAAACTTTTTTTTCAACAAAACTCAAAATTTTTGCACTATTTTCATTTTTATAATTCGAGTTTTAAACTTTGAATCTATTATATTTACTGTTCAAAACTAACTTATGCAATCGTATTCCGTTTCTGAATTATTGAATCAGGAGAATCAACTTCCAGAGGTTGAGGTGAAAGGCTGGGTGAGAACTTTTAGAGCGAATAGATTTATTGCACTTAATGACGGTTCTACCTTAAAAAACATACAATGCGTAGTAGATTTTGAAAATACAGATGAAAACTTACTAAAGCGAATTACTACTGGAGCAGCTTTACACATTAAGGGTGAACTCGTAAAGAGCCAAGGGAAAGGGCAAAATGTAGAAATTTTAGTTAGTAGTTTTGAAGTACTCGGAGATTCGGATCCAGAAAAATTTCCAATTCAACCTAAAAAACACTCATTTGAATTTTTAAGGGAAAATGCGCATTTGCGCACTAGAACAAATACCTTTAGTGCTATTATGCGCTTAAGATCTACCCTTTCTTATGCTATTCATAAATATTTTAATGAAAATGGGTTTTACTATATGCATACACCAATAATTACTGGTAGTGATGCAGAGGGTGCTGGTGAAATGTTTAAGGTGACTAAACTCGACGCCAAAAATCCACCTTTAAATGGAGGTGGTAAAATTGATTATTCTAAGGATTTCTTCGGAAAAGAAACCAATTTAACGGTTTCTGGGCAGCTAGAAGCTGAGACCTATGCCATGTCCTTGGGCAAAGTATATACTTTTGGACCAACCTTTAGAGCCGAAAACTCCAATACTTCTAGGCATCTTTCAGAATTTTGGATGATTGAACCAGAAGTTGCTTTTATGGATTTACCAGGTAATATGGATTTGGCTGAAGATTTTCTGAAATATGTACTTAACTATATTCTTGAGCACAACAAAGACGACTTAGATTTTCTTGAGCAACGTTTAATAAACGAAGAAAAAACAAAGCCACAAGCAGAGCGTAGTGAAATGACATTAATTGAGAAATTGAGATTTGTTGTAGACAATAATTTCAAGCGTGTAAGCTATACAGAAGCCATAGAAATATTGCGTAACAGTAAGCCCAACAAGAAAAGAAAGTTTAAATTTCCAATTAATGAATGGGGTTGCGATTTACAAAGTGAACACGAGCGTTTTTTAGTAGAAAAACATTTTAAATGCCCTGTAATTCTTTTTGATTACCCTGCAAACATCAAGGCATTTTACATGCGACTGAATGAGGATGGGAAGACGGTACGCGCTATGGATATTTTATTTCCTGGTATTGGAGAAATGGTTGGTGGTTCTCAGCGTGAAGAAAGACTGGAGGTGTTAAAAGAAAAAATGGCGGCACTCGATATTTGCGAGGAAGAATTGTGGTGGTATTTAGATTTACGCAAATATGGCACTGCTGTTCACTCAGGTTTTGGCCTTGGTTTCGAACGCTTGGTTATGTTTGTAACTGGTATGTCAAATATAAGAGATGTAATTCCTTATCCAAGAACTCCACAAAATGCAGAGTTTTAAATCAACTTTGGCACAACTTTTTCATAGTAAGGTTTAACTAGTAGAATTTTTATACTTTTATTTTCGTTAATTTAGAAGTAGCGTTAAACCAAATCAAAATATGCTCAAGCAACAATTACAGTTTAAATTATCGCAAAAGTTATCACCGCAGCAAATTCAATTAATGAAATTGATTCAGTTGCCTACTCAGGCTTTTGAGCAACGCGTAAAACAAGAATTAGAGGAAAACCCAGCTTTAGATAGTGGTAAAGAGCAAAAAGAATCCGATTTTGACAGTGATTTAGATAATTCTTCTGATGATTTTGGTGATAGCGAGACCATAAATGCCGAAGACATAAATGTAGATGAATATTTGAGTGATGATGAAATTCCCGATTATCGCACTCAGGCTAATAATTACAGTAGTGATGACGATGAAAAATCCATCCCATATGCCGCTGGGACTTCATTTACGCAGCACTTAAAGAATCAATTAAACACTTACAGGTTAAATGATGAAGAAAGGGATATCGCGGAATTTCTGGTAGGTAGCGTAGATGAAAGCGGTTATATAAGGCGCGAGCTTTCAGATATTATGGACGATTTGGCGTTCACACAAAATGTATATACTACTGAAGATAAAATTGAAAGTATTTTAAAAGTAGTGCATCAATTGGATCCTGCAGGAGTTGGCGCAAGAAATCTTCAAGAGTGTTTAAGCATTCAACTACATAGAAAAGAAAAAACTGCAGATATAGATTTAGCGATAGCAATTATAGACGGAGCTTTTGATGCTTTTACTAAGAAGCATTACAAAAAACTACTTCAAAAATTTGATATTTCTGAAATTCAACTGAAAGATGCCATAAGCGAAATTGAGCATTTAAACCCAAAACCTGGTGGATCGTATTCCGGAAATAACCGTATTGTAGAACATGTAGTTCCAGACTTTGCTATTAAAATTGTTGATGGTGAATTGGAGTTAACCTTAAATGGGAGAAACGCTCCTGAGCTTCATGTATCACGTGAATATAATAACATGCTTAAAGGGTACAAAGACGCTAAAGAGAAAAGCAAATCTCAAAAAGACGCTGTGCTTTTCATAAAGCAGAAGCTAGATGCTGCAAAATGGTTTATTGAAGCTATTAAACAACGTCAGCAAACATTATTTGTTACTATGAGTGCTATAATGCATTATCAAAAAGATTATTTTTTAACAGGAGATGAGCGGCAGTTAAAACCAATGATTCTTAAAGATGTGGCAGACGAAATTGATATGGATGTTTCCACAGTGTCTAGGGTGGCCAATAGTAAATATGTTGACACACCTTATGGCACTAAACTGATAAAAGAATTCTTTTCTGAATCTATGAAAAACGATCAAGGAGAAGATGTTTCTACTAGAGAAATCAAAAAAATACTTGAAATAGTTATTGAAGAAGAAAACAAAAAGAAACCTTTGACAGATGAGGCTCTTGCTAAAATTTTAAAAGAAAAAGGATATCCTATAGCGAGACGTACGGTGGCAAAATATCGTGAACAACTTGATATTCCAGTAGCACGACTTAGAAAGAAGATATAATGCATCATATCTTAAAAAGTATTTCAGCCATTTTTCATCCTTTGGTAATGCCTATAGCAGGGGTAATTTTTTACTTTGCAAAAACGCCTAGGTTCATTGATCGAGAAGTGATTTGGGCTAAATTGGTATCCTTATCAATTTTAACAATTATTCTGCCTATTCTATTGTATTTTCTTTTAAAAACCTTGGGAAAGGTAGAATCAATATATTTAAGAAACACGAAGGAACGCATTATACCATTATTCTTGAATGCCATTGTAATCATTATGGTAACGCAAAAAATCCTTCGCCCAGACCCTTATATTGAACTGTATTATTTTTTTGTTGGCATTTTAATTTCAACAATAGCCTGTTTAATACTAGTAATTTTTAAGTTCAAGGCTAGCATACACATGATTGCCATATCTGGTTTATTCATGTTTTTTATTGCGCTAAGTATACACTTTAGTATTAATATTAATGGCACGTTGGCTATAATGTGTATAATAACTGGCGCAGTGGCTACTTCAAGATTACATTTAAAGGCGCACACCTATCCAGAATTAATTATGGGTATGTTTGTGGGGTTGTTTCCGCAATTGGTTTTGGTTACCAAATGGCTTTAAAGTATATAGAACATTAAGCCTATTTTAATAGCATTAATTTCTAGCACACTACCATCTAACATTACGGTGTCTTTAAAAATAGAATTTAAACCATAATAGGTATAAATGTTCCATGTATTATAACCTAAGCTTAAAGTGATACCGTACTGTATTTTATTAAAATCGGGGTTGTTATTGTACTTTAGCTCTCCTAAATCACCAATAAATTTACTTCTATTTGCAAAGGCGTAGCCAAATTTAGCACCTAAATAAACACGCCAAAAATTATAACTTTCTACTGTAGAACTTCGCCATCTGAATTCAATAGGTACTTCGACAACATGTTCTGAAAATTTATTTTTAGAGAAACTTGTTTCACCATCAATGATACTGTAATTAAAATCACCTGTAACATCCTTCTGGATTAGAATATTTTGAATATAAGAGTTAGTGGAATACCCTAAACCTATACCAATAGATGTGTTTCTTTTTTTATTAATAGGCATATCTTTAATGAAGCCTAAGTGAAATCCTAAAGAAAAGCTTGTTTGACTAAGAGCTTCTGGTTGGTTTCCCAATAAATTATATGTGGTGCCAATATAGAACTGATCTTCTTTATATAGAGAATCTGATACTTTACTTGTAATTTCTTGGGCAGAACATATAGCTGTAAAAAAAACAGAAACAAGAAGTATTAAAAACGGTTTCATTTATAGACAAAAAAATAGAAAATAAATATACTATTTCGAAATATACTTTTAATGGTATTCCAGATTAAAAATAGTAAGATTAATCTTTTGATAATTTTTATGCTGTAGGGCGCTTTTATATATTTATTGAGTGTTTAAAAGTGATCTTATAATTAAAGAACCTAAAAAGCCTATTATCAATAAGGTTATAGTTGCTCTTTTGTATACCTGTCTGTTTGGATATACTATATATTTATTTGCCTATAGAGATTTTTGGTATCATCCGAAGAGAGTTACAATAATAGTTTATCTAGTAATATTGCTATTAATATTATTCTTTTCGTCATTTATGTCGATTGCTTCACATCATATTCATTTAAATTTTACAGAACTAAAAATTCAACATCAATATCATGTTGGCGTTTTTAGATATAAAGAAGTATGGCAAGATATTGTTAACCCAAAATATATTTCTGTATTTAATGAAAACGATTATTATATGGTAAATCTGTGGTACGATAATTTAGGCATACTTAATTTGATGCTATTAGAGGATGCAAATAAGGCAATAGAAAACGGCCTTCTAATTGCTGATAAATTAGACATTGATCTATTAGATGCCAGAAAAAGAGGTTATCACAAATGGGTTGATAAAAAAACTTCGAAAGAAACAGGGGAAATTAAATACGCAAATTAAAATAGCTTACCTTTTTCCAAAATTTTTAGTCCAGTACGTTTATAAAACACCTTCTTGCCATTGGCGCAGAGAGTATAACTTGCGTTAGATTTTTTTTCGTAAACAGATAAAAGGACCACATCGTTTACGTCACAACCATAATCTTTAGCTACTTTTTGTTTTACATGTGCCATGGTTGCACGTCCTTTTTTAAGTTGCGCTTGTATTTTAGAATTTAGTTTAGGCTCTTCAAAACCCAAGGGAAGATTACATCCATTTGTAGTGGGTTCTTCTAAAGTAGCTATTTTAGTATCAACTGGTTTTTCTAAATCAATATATTCCCATGTAAAATCTGACTTGAGTAATACACGTCTGCCATCTTCGGTTTTAACAATATGATTGTCTTGAGCAAAACCAAACGATACAACAAATAAACACAGAACAATGGAAAAAATTTTCATAACGGACTTTTAAAAAATGAATATCAAAAATACAATTTTAATCTTCAACATACTCCAAAATATCTGCGGGTTGACAACCTAGAGCTTCACAAATAGCTTCTAGAGTGGAGAAGCGAATTGCTTTAGCTTTTCCCGACTTTAGAATAGAGAGGTTGGCTGTAGTTATGCCTATAATTTCTGCCAATTCCTTACTCTTCATTTTGCGTTTGGCAAGCATTACATCTAAATTTACAAGTATTGGCATGGGCTAAATGGTTAAGTCGTTTTCTTCCTGAACAAACTTTCCTTTTTTTAGAATATCTAAATACAAATAGATTAAAAAGGCTACTACTAGATGTGCTAAAATGATATAACACTCTTCTTTAATAGAAACAGTTTTACCAAGTATAAAAAAAACAAAGCATAGAAAAATGATGTAAATTAATGGCAGGATATTTAGCTTTAAGAAAAATCGTAATCGTTTTAAAGACCTTGTTTCAAACATCTTTTTTTGTAAAAATATATTGAGAAATTCTTTAAATGCATAAAAGTAGATGGTGTAGTAAGCCATTCCAATCCACATGAAAATAATAGCATAGTTAAATGGGATGTTAATGCCCAAATTGAAAATGGGAACATGAACTTTACCGCGATTTCCAATAATCTCTATAAATGGAAAATCAATACCAAATTTGTATTCAAAAAAAGAAAGTATAGAAAATAGAAATATAAAGCTTAATACTGAGGCTATCGTGTAAAATAATATCAAAGATGTGAAATATGCTAACTTTTTCATTTTGGAGCTGTTTTTAAATCGTTAAATCATTTTCCTGTTTTGTTGCTCTAGCCTTTCCAAAAGCTTCACTTAAAAAGAGAAAGAATAACCCTAAAATTAAAGATAAAAATAGTGTGTTGTCTATACCTAAACTTAGGTCTTGTAAGACTATCAATTTCATAACTAATTTATATACCCATTGACCGACACCAAATATTAAAAAGCATTGACCAATTTTCTTAAAATTGCTTACTACCAAATCTGAAAAATAGTTTCCACTTGATAGATCAGTTAAAGACTTTTTAAACAAAAAGATACCATTTAAAAGCGGAAACAATATGGCAACTCCTATTACAATGATTGCTATGAATTGCCCCAAATGCATATTAGAAACGTCCATATTCATATCCATAAATTTTAATTCTAAAGGTTCGTCTAAACTAATGTTATCCTTTTTACGACTAAAAATAATAGGAAATCCAACCATTAAAAATAATAGCCCAAATACACCAAAGTAAAAATAAAATGCTACTAGTTTTTTGAGAAGAGATATGTTTTTCATAATCCAAAAATTATTGTTTAACGATAACAAAATTAAATAAAATTATTGAAAAACAATAATTTATTATTAAAAAAAGATATTTTATTAGCACGAATGGTCTTTGTATCTTTGGTTAACTTTTATGTGTAGAGCTAAAATATGCTTCCGAAGAAACTGCAAAACAAAATAGAAAGTCGTAAAAAAAACAATGCTCTAAGAAGCTTAAAACCACAAAGTGCATTAATAGATTTTTCATCAAATGATTATTTGGGGTTTTCTAAATCCAATTCAATTTTTAAAAGGGCTTCAGAGTTATTAGTTGAACATAATATAAAAGTTAATGGTGCAACAGGCTCAAGATTATTATCTGGAAATCATAAGCTATACGATGTTTTAGAAGAAGAGCTTTGTAAATTTCATAAAAGTGAAGCTGCTATAGTTTTTAATTCTGGTTACGATGCCAATATTGGGTTTTTTTCAAGTGTGCCACAGCGTGGTGATGTTATCTTATATGACGAACTGATACACGCCTCAATTCGTGACGGCATTATCATGAGTAACGCTAAATCCTATAAGTTTAGGCATAATGACCTTTCTCATCTTGATGAGGTGCTTAACCGTATTAAGGATGATACGATTTATATAGTCACAGAATCGGTTTTCTCAATGGATGGTGATTCTCCCAATTTGAAAAGTTTATTTGAAATTTCAAAAAAGCACAAAGCGTATTTAGTGATTGATGAGGCACATGCGGTTGGAGTTTTTGGAGAAAATGGTTGCGGTCTTGTTCAAGATTTAGAGTTAGAAGGTGGAGTTTTTGCAAGAATTATAACCTTCGGTAAAGCTTTAGGTTGTCATGGTGCCACCATTTTAGGAAGTAAAGACTTAAAGCAATATTTAATCAATTTTTGTAGAAGTTTTATATACACTACAGCCTTACCACCTCATAGTATCGCTACGATAAAAGCTTCATATGATGAATTAAGTACGCCTGAAAATCAGTTGAAACTCAATGAAAATGTCAACCTTTTCAAAAGTGTGATAAAGAAGTATAATTTGGATACAATATTTATAGATAGTAGTTCTGCAATTCAATGTTGTGTTATTTCTGGAAATGATAAAGTGAAGGCTATATCAAACGCATTGCAAAGACAAGGCTTTGATATAAAACCTATTTTGTCTCCAACAGTGCCAGAAGGCGAAGAACGTTTGCGTTTTTGTTTGCATTCCTATAATTCAGAAGAAGAGATATCCTCTGTTATCAAAGCGCTTAGTATAATTATTAATGGATGAGTGATACTTTTAAAACCATAGCACGATATCAGTATTCTTCAGAAGCACAAATTATAAAGGGTCGATTAGAGTCTGAAGGTATTCAGGTATTTCTATCAGATAATTTTACGATTGATACCGATCCTTTAGTTAGCAATGCTATTGGTGGTGTAAAGTTAAAAGTACTTTCAAAAGACGCGCTGAAGGCGCAACATATTATAGAAACCATAAAGAAATATTCTGTCGATGATGAAGGCAATGTCATTAATTGTCCGAATTGTGCAAGCGAAAAAATTGAATTGTTTTCTACAATAAAAGATGCTAAATCGTTTTTTGCTTTTATTTTTGGCGTGTTATTTTCTGCACTTCCATTTTATACGAGACATAAGTATAGATGTGAAGAGTGCAATACCGAATTTGATATAAAATGAAAACATATTTCGTTACAGGCATTTCAACAGAGGTAGGTAAAACTGTAGCTTCTGCTATACTTACTGAGGCTCTTGAAGCCGATTATTGGAAACCAGTACAAGCAGGCGATTTAGATAATTGTGATACTAAAAAAGTGGAGCGATTAGTGTCAAATTCTAAATCTAAATTTCACCCTAACGCCTATGCTTTAAACACGCCAATGAGTCCGCATGCGTCCGCTGAAATAGATGGTGTTACGATAGAATTAAATGAAATAGAAGCTCCAAAAACCAAAAATAATTTGGTAATTGAGGGAGCCGGGGGTTTATTGGTGCCCTTAAATGAAACTAATACAATTCTTGATTTAATTAAATCAGATTATAAGGTAATTGTTGTATCAAGACATTACTTAGGGAGTATTAACCATACACTTTTAACCTTAAACCTATTGAAGGAGAAAGGGTGTGACGTTAGCCTAATTTTCAGTGGTGATGAGCATCCTACTACTGAAAGTATAATTAAAAAAATGACTAGGGTTAAAGTTGCTGGAAGAATAAGTGAGGAGCCTTATTTTGATAAAAATGTGATAAAGGAATATGCAGAATTGTTTAAGGGTAAGCTATGACATTAAAAGAACGAGATAAAAAGCACCTTTGGCATCCGCTGAAACAGCACCAGCTTAATCCTGAAAGTTTAGCTATAGTAAAAGCAAAGGGATGCGTGTTAACAGATGAAGATGGCAACGAGTATATTGATGCAATTTCATCTTGGTACACTTGCATGTATGGCCACTGTAATGAGTTTATTACTGAAAGAGTAGCTACCCAAATGCAACAGCTAGATCATGTGATGTTTAGTGATTTTACGCATGAACCTGCTGTTAAACTTTCTGAAGAACTCATTAAAATATTACCTGAAAATCAAAACAGAATTTACTTTAATGATAACGGATCTACAGCGGTGGAATCTGCTATAAAAATGGCATTACAGTTTTACTTTAATAAAGGTGAAAAACGATCTACATTTATAGCATTTGAAAACGGATTTCACGGCGATACATTTGGTGCTATGAGTGTTTCGGGGCTTTCGGTTTATAATGGGCCCTTTGAAGATTTTTTAATTGAAGTTAAGCGTATACCAACACCAAACGGCAACAACCTTAATGAAATTCTGTCTCAATTGGAAAGGTACACTTCTGAATTTGATGTAGCTGGTTTTATTTATGAACCGCTCATTCAAGGTGCTGCGGGAATGACAATTCATGATGCGGACGGCTTAAATTCAATTTTAAAATTCTGTAAGTCTCATGATATTTTAAATATAGCAGATGAGGTAATGACCGGATTTGGAAAAACTGGAAAATATTTTGCATCTGATTATATAGGTACAAAACCAGACATTATTTGTTTAAGTAAAGCTTTAACTGCAGGGTTGCTGCCTATGGCTATTACATCGTGCACAGAGGCAATATATGAAGGTTTTTTAAGTGACGATATTGGCAATGGTTTTTTCCATTGTCATACCTATTCTGCAAATCCAGTAGCTTGTGCTGCTGCTATTGCTGGTATTGAATTATTGACCTCAAGTGATATTCAAATGAGCATTAAGCAGATTTCAGAATCACATCAAAAGTTTGAGAACAAAATTAAGGATCATGCAAAAGTAAGAGCCACAAGACATTTGGGGGTTATTTTTGCTTTAGATTTAGATACTAAAATGAAGCGCTATGGCGATTTACGAGATAAACTTCTAAAATTCTTTATGGATAGAGGTGTATTTTTAAGGCCTCTTGGAAATACTATCTATATTCAGGTGCCTTATATAATTTCTGCGAGCGAATTACAGAAAGTTTATGATACAATTGAAGCCTGTTTGGGTATCGTTTGATACTATTAAATGCCATCTAAATATTTATCCAATAAGTTAATTTTGACTTCAGAATCGTTAATTAATACGTATAGTTCGTCATATTGCCATTCATTCTCAAACTTATTGCCAATTACGATAATTTCCCCTTTTCCTTTTGGTCCTGATATTGGAATAGTTAAACTTGCAGATGTATTTCCGTTTGAATATTTATAGTTAGTATTTCCCATGCCATCTGTTTCAATTGGAGTACCTAAATATTCCACTACTCTTTCATTTGCTACCGCTTCTGCATAAGCATGAGTATAAGGTTCAGATTCTTTAATCGAATCTGCTACTTTATAAATTACTCCGCCAATGCCTATAATAACAATTACTATTAATGTTAAGCAACCGCCTCCAAGAACCCAGCCCCAATTTCGGCTAAACCAGCTTTTCTGTTTTACATCTTCCATATTGTATTAAGATAAATTTTCTTTTATTTCAGAATAATATACAGCCTCTAAAAAAAGCTTAGTACTAGAATTTTCATCCTCATCGGATTTTATTTCTTTAAAAACACCAGCAACTTTTAGTTTAGTTTCAGGTAGCTTCTTTTTACTTCTGGCATGTGCAATTATAAATGTTTCAGAATGTAGTTCATCTCTTAGTTCGTAAACATCATATTGATCAATAAGCGGTATCATCATAAAGGTGGTAACATTTCCTGCCATCAGTGGAATCATGATAAAACCCTTAAAATCTGTTTTAGAAGTTATACGTTTTGGAATTCCTTCAAGTATGGCGCTCGAAGATTTTACAGCTTTCCTTTTAGCCTCCGAAGGTTTCATTTTTAATGGAATAAACCTTTTATAGTTTTGCTGCAACTTAGCTTCCATTTTAGAGACTATCATTTGTTTTTTGTGATCATCTAATTCAGAAGTGCTCATTTCAAAAAATAACACCATTTGTTGTTTGCTGCTAAATACACCGCCGAGTTTCCCTAATTCCGATTGAGATATAATTCCATCCTTGGCTTTGGTTAATACATTATAAAAACGCCCTCCATTATCTAATGCTGTTAAAGCTTCGTCTACATATGTATATGGCGTAATTTTTTTCATTTTTATACTGGTTTTATACTTAAGTTAGTATTTAAAAATAGAACTTTGTTACAGATGAAATAAATTCAATCCTTTGTTATTATAGACATGTATAACTCTTACTTTTGTGGAAAATAAACTGTATTGCAAAAGTCAATATCCATAACAGCTGTAGCATCTATTTCTCCATTAGGGATCTCCCAAAATGAAATATGGAAAAATTATTTAAAGCCTGAACATCAGTTAAGTTCCGAGATGTTTTTGGATAAGCATACTTGGGTTTCCAAAATAACGGAAGAAGCACAAAAAGCTATTACAGAGCTTAGGTTATCTGATAGTAAATACAAAGCACTGGACGACACAGTACTTTATGCGATTTACGCTTCCAGGAAAGCCATTAATACGGCCAATTGGAGAGAAAGCGATAACTTCGGTATTAACATTGGTTCTTCAAGAGGCGCTACCACATTATTTGAAAAATATCATAAGTCCTTTTTAGAGAGTAAAGTTTCAGATACTTTAAGTTCTCCAACTACAACTTTAGGAAACATATCATCTTGGGTAGCACACGATTTACAAACACAAGGTCCTGAGATTAGTCATTCCATCACTTGCTCAACCGCTTTACACAGTGTATTAAACGGCATTGCTTGGATTAATTCTGGTATGTGTGATAAATTTTTGGTTGGCGGAAGTGAAGCACCTCTTACGCCTTTTACCATAGCTCAAATGAAAGCTTTAAAGATTTATTCTAAAAGTAAAAATGAATATCCCTGTAGAGCATTAGACCTTGATAAAACTAAAAATACCATGGTGCTCGGTGAAGGTGCCGCAATGGTATGTTTAGAGGCAGGCTATAAAAAGAATGCGCTAGCTAAAATTATTGGCATTGGCTATGCTACTGAAATTTTAAAACATAATATTTCAATATCTAGTGATGCCAAGTGTTTTCAAAAATCTATGAAAATGGCTTTAGGAGATGTAAATCCAGATGAGGTTGATGTTGTTGTAATGCATGCTCCAGGAACTTTAAAAGGAGATGCTTCAGAATTTAAAGCAATTGAAAAAGTATTTGGAAATACATTACCTGCACTTACCAGTAATAAATGGAAGATTGGGCACACATTTGGAGCTTCGGGTGCTTTAAGTTTAGAACTTGCTGTTTTAATGTTACAGTATCAAAAGTATATTGAGGTGCCTTTTATTGAGACTAAAAACACTCCGAATAAATTAGAAACTATTCTAGTAAATGCCGTTGGTTTTGGTGGGAATGCTGTTTCTATATTATTGGGTAAAAACTAAGTATTTCTTGCGTTTAATTATTATTTTTGATTAACTAACTGAAAGTTTTATGGGTGAGACTAAACACAACTGGACCAAAAAAGAAATTCTTGATATATACAATAAACCTTTAATGGAATTGCTTTACGATGCGGCAACAATTCATCGTAAACATCATGATCCAAATACAGTTCAGGTTTCTACATTGTTGTCAATCAAAACAGGGGGTTGTCCAGAAGATTGCGGGTATTGTCCACAAGCAGCAAGATATCATACAGATATTGAAGGCAATGATTTAATGAGTGTTCAACAAGTAAAAGCGCAAGCTTTACGAGCTAAGGCTAGTGGTAGTTCTCGTGTTTGTATGGGTGCGGCTTGGAGAAATGTAAAAGATGGAGAAGAGTTTGATGATGTTTTGGAAATGGTGCGTACCATAAACAAGTTGGATATGGAGGTATGTTGTACCCTTGGTATGATTACCGAAAATCAAGCGAAGCGTTTAGCAGAAGCAGGATTATATGCTTACAACCATAACTTAGACTCTTCTGAAGAGTATTATAAAGAAGTAATTTCTACTAGAGGTTTTGAAGACCGTTTAGAAACTATTGATAATGTAAGAAAAACAAATGTAACAGTATGTTCTGGCGGTATAATTGGAATGGGTGAAAAAACTGAGGATAGAGCTGGTATGTTGGTGGCTTTATCAACCTTAAACCCTCAACCAGAATCTGTTCCGATTAATGCATTAGTTGCTGTGGAAGGCACGCCATTGGAAGATCAAGAGCCTGTTTCTATTTGGGATATGGTGCGTATGGTGGCAACTACAAGAATTGTAATGCCAGAAACGCAAGTACGCTTAAGTGCTGGTAGAACACAAATGACAAGAGAGGGACAAGCCATGTGTTTCTTTGCGGGTGCAAATTCTATTTTTGCTGGTGATAAATTACTAACAACCCCAAACCCAGATGTAAATGAGGATATGGAAATGTTTAAATTGTTAGGTTTAAATCCTCAGAAACCCTTCATCAAAAAAATGCAACCTAAAACTGTAGAAGCTGAAGATTCGCAATACCAATCTTTAGGTGAAAAACCAAAATGGACACGCCCTGATCATACTATAGAGCGCAATGAGGTTGCTAAAGCAAAAGCTAAGACTTTAAAATAGTTTTCTGGATTTTATTGAAAGGCTTTTGGTAAGGAGCACAAGGAACCAAAAAGTTTAGCGTAAAGCCAGACCTATCACTCTGAGATAGTCGAGGGCTGTGTTAACGTCCAAGCTGTTATTTTTCATTTGGTAACCTTTTCTTAACTTTGCGTAACTAAACAAAATTTACCTCTACGTTGAACCTACAGGATATTCCTCGTATAAAAACGATAACTAAATCGGATTTTCTTAAACACTATTTTAAACCACAAAAACCTGTGGTGATTGAGCGTTTTATTGAGGATTGGCCTGCCTACAAGTCTTGGAATTTAGAGTACTTTAAAGGTGTTGGAGGAGATTTAACGGTGCCTTTATATGATGATAGACCTGTAGATTATAAGGATGGGTTTAATGAGCCGCATGCCAAAATGAAATTAGGCGATTACATTGATTTGCTGAAGCGCGAGCCTACAAAGTACCGCATATTCCTCTGGAATGCTCTTAAGGAAATACCACAGTTACAAAATGATTTTAAGTTTCCTGATTTTGGGTTAAGACTTATGAAAGGAATTCCTATGTTGTTTTTTGGCGGAAGAGATTCACATACGTTTATGCATTATGATATTGATTTGGCTAATATTTTTCATTTTCATTTTGAAGGCACAAAAGAGTGTATTCTGTTCGATCAAAACCAGACTGAATATTTGTACAAGATTCCACATTCTTTAATTACGAGAGAGGATATTGATTTTAAAAATCCAGATTTCGGAAAATGGCCAATGCTTAAAAAAGCTAATGGTTATAAAACAGAATTAAATCATGGTGAAGTGCTCTATATGCCAGAGGGCTATTGGCATTATATGCGTTATGTAACCCCTGGTTTTTCTTTGAGTTTAAGGGCAATAGCACGAAATCCTAAAAACCTAAGTAGGGCCATTTATAATTTACTTATTATGCGTAATTATGATAATATTATGCGACGTATAAAGGGCCAAAAATGGATTGATTGGAAAAATGAGCAAGCCATTGTTAGAACACATTCTTAGTTCTATATTTTTGTTTTTCAACTCTTAAATTCTAGTATATTTGCGGCTTAATATAAAACTCAAATCATGAAATACATATGTTTTTTACTTACACTTTTAGTTAACGTTTCTTTTGTAAATAGTCAAGCTTTTAAAGGTAAAAATGATAACAAATTTCAAGTTGGTGCCAACTTTCAAGGCAATGGAACAGGAATAAATGCAAGTTACGATTATGGATTGGGAGAGAATATTTCGGTTGGTATTTCATCAACATATCTTTTAGGTGTTGATGAGACACTTAAGAATTTTGAAAATGATGATTTAAATGCCAATTTTGATAACCGTTTTGATGCGAGAGCGCGCTTTAATGCAAATCTTGGTTCTGTGATTAGCAGCGATACTAAGTTTGATGTTTACCCAGGTTTAAGCCTTGGTCTTAAAAATTTTGGTGGACATCTAGGTGCACGTTACTTCTTTTCAGACGGGTTTGGAGTGTATTTAGAACTGAATACGCCTTTTGCAAAATACAAAAGTGGAACTTTAACAGCAGCTGAACTTTTACATAATGAGTTTAATTTCAGTTTAGGAGCTAGTTTCAATATTTAAATTAGAATTTAAAATCCTTAGAAAAAAAGGGTGGAATTTTACATTTCATCCTCTTTTTATGGTTTTACCCGAAAAGTTCTCTCGCTTTTTCATACACTAGGTGCGTTTCCCAGCCTCTGTATAGCAGATAATCGATTAATTTTCGCTTTTTTTTGTTTTTGTCGCCACTGGAGATGGAGTTGGCTTTTTTTTCGGCTAAACCATTGAAAACCTCGATGTAATCCGATTCTTCAATTTCTGCAAGTGCCTGATTTATATTAACTTTGGAAATGTCTTTTAGCCTTAATTCACGGGTTAATCGGCGTCGGCCCCAAGCCTTTATTTTAAACTTACCACTTACAAATGTTTTGGCGAAACGTTCTTCGTTAAGATAGTTGTGTTCTAGTAGATGTACAATAATTACATCTATAGCTTCGGGTATCATATACATACCTTCAAGTTTACGCCTTACTTCTTGATGGCAGCGTTCCTGGTACGCGCAATAGTGCTCTAGTTTTCTAGTAGCTTCTTGTACCGTGTATGTTTTTCTGGTTTGCATTAGCATTCCAAAAATAGCAATTGAAATTATTTAATAGATAATATAAAACCAAATCTTCTATACTGAACTAAAATCTAGTATAGTTTTATAAACTTAATATGATGAAAAAAACTACTTTATTCTTTTTATTGCTTTTGTCTTTTGTCTTTGGTTATGGGCAAATGAATGATTTAATAATTTCTGAGTATGGGGAAGGCTCAAGTTTCAATAAATATCTAGAAATCTTTAATGGAACTGGTTCGGATGTTGATTTGACTGATTATGAAATATGGAGAATAGTTAATGGTAACCCTACGTGGCCAGAATTCAGTACTGGCCTTTCTGGAACATTAAGTAATGGAGACGTTTTTATTGTAGCTCATCCCTCTGCTAGTGCTTCTGTTTTAGCGGTTGCCGATTTAGTTACTGGGATTGCTATATGGACTGGAGATGATGCTACTGGTTTAGCAAAAGATAATGGTTCTGGAACATTTGTCCTCATTGATGCTATCGGAACAAATGGTGCAGATCCTGGAACAGGATGGGATGTTGCTGGAACAACAAATGCCACTCAAAACCATACACTAGTAAGAAAATCTAGTATTTGTAGTACTAATACTAATTGGACATCCTCAGCCGGAACAACAGTCAATGATAGCGAGTGGGTTGTTCTTCCACAAGACGATTGGACTGATATAGGTACTCATACTACTACTTGCTGTATCTTTACATCAACTTGGACAGCCGGTGCTTGGAGCCAAGGTCCTGGTGCACCACCTATTCCAGATTTGAATACCTCTGTAATAATTGATGATAACTATAGTGTGACAGCCGGTAATAGTATTGAGTCTTGTTCATTAATAGTTAATTCTGGTAGAATCTTGACAGTAGGAAACGGTTCTTTCGTTGAAGTACAGAATGATGTAGTTGTTGATGGCACTTTGTTAGTTGAAAGCAGCGGTAATTTTGTGCAAAATGATGACGCAGGTACATTTACAAATAATGGCACTTCTAGCGTAAATAAAATAACACCTCCTAAAGCAGGTTGGTTTTATTATACCTATTGGAGTTCTCCAGTAGTTGGAGAAACTGTGGAAGATGCTTTTCCTAATGTAGACGGCGATAGACGCTTTTGGTTTAATGCCGCAAATTTTGTTGATAATAATGGAGATGATGTAGATGATAATGGTGATGATTGGCAGTATGCGCTAACAGGTACTGTTATGACACCAGGAGTTGGATATGCTTCGACAGAAGCTCGTTTGTTTTTTCCTGGAGCAACTGGACAAGCAACATTTGAGGGTGCGTTTAATACAGGAGATATAGATGTTACTATAACTTCTAACCCAACTAATACGGGTGTTAATTGGAATTTTATTGGTAATCCTTACCCATCTGCTATAGATTTTGATGCATTTTATGCTGCAAATTCTGGAGTAGTACAAGGTACAGCTTACTTCTGGTCTCAAGGTTCTCCGTTGGACGCAGGTAATGCAGGTAATCAACAATTTAATTTTGATTTAAATGATTATGCGGTGTATGCTGCAGGAGCAGGCGCTGGCACTGGATCAGGAGGCGGAGGCATTACTCCAAATGGCAGTGTGCCATCAGGACAAGGATTTTTCATAGCGCAACAAGCGGATGGTACAGCAACGTTTACAAATGCCATGCGAATGGCAGATGGCACAAGTAATTCGCAGTTCTTTAAAACGAGCAACGCAAAAAAAGCAACTAGTAATGCTAATCGTATTTGGATTGATTTAACAAACGAGGTTGGGTTTTTTAACCAAATTGCATTGGCTTATGTTGAGAACGCAACTTCAGGTAATGATGGAATGACTTACGATGCACCTAAATTATTAACATCAAATTTTGCAATGGCGTTGTACTCCATAATTGATGCCGATGATTCTAAATATGCTATTCAAGCGAAAAACATAAGTGACCTAAATGAGGACGAAATAATAAAAATAGGATTAAATACTAATATTAATGTTTCTACAGAGTATACATTTTCAATTTCTAAATTGGAAGGAGATTTTGTGAGTAATAATACTATTTACCTGATAGATAACCTTACCAATACATCTCATAATTTATCTTATTCAGCTTATACATTTACTTCTGAAGCTGGAGAATTTAATGATCGTTTTGAAATTGTATTTAATGAAAATGCTTTATCAAAACCTGAATTTGAACTGAGTAATAAGGTTACAATTTTACAATTTAATGATAATCAGTTTCAATTTACAAGTGATTCTTCAAGATTTAAGTCCATTGAGATATTTGATTTATTGGGAAGACCTTTATATAAATTTGAAGGCAATAGCACGAATGAGACGTATGATCTTAGTAGTTTAAAAAGAACTGTTTACATTGCCAACATTGCATTAGATAATGGAAAAACAACAAGTATAAAGTTTATAAAAAACTAGATAACTAACTAATTATATTTACTAAGCGCCACTTTGTTAAGTGGCGTTTTTTATAAACTGTATTTTAGGGCTATTACTAAATTTCTTCCTGGAGCTGCAATTCCTGAAGAATAAGGACGATAACGCTGATTGGTAATATTTTCGAACGCTGCAGAAAGTGTTGTTTGTGTATTTATTTTGTATTGAGTTCTAAAGTTTAGGGTAAGCCACTCTGGTGCAAATGGATTTCCGTTCTTGTCTAATGCATATATATAATCTTTCTCCTTTTCTGAAGGAGCCAAATCGCTAAATGAAAGTTCTCCACTATATTCGGCAAAAGCATCTAAAGTAAGGTCTTTATACTTATATATTAAATGACTGTTTCCAAAATTTGGAGCCACATGTCTTACAGGAACCTCAATATTGTTGTCTTCTTCGGTGCCACCAATAACACTATATTGGGAGTTTAATTCTAAGCCTTTAGCAAGTAACATTTTCAAGCCCACTTCAAAACCATAAATCCATGCTTTTGATGCATTTTGTATAGCCTGTACATTACTTAATGCACCATCATATTCTATTTGAGTTGCTCCATTTAATGAATAGTCACGTCTCACCAAAGCATTGTCTAAATAGGTATAATATGTACTCATATCTAACACTAATTTCCGATCGAAATTTAGCGTTACACCTAACTCTCCGCCATACGCGTATTCTGGTCTTAAAGATTCATTGGGTACAACCACAGCACCCGGTTCAGAGTCAAATACTTTGCCAATATCATCAATATTTGGAGCTCTGAAAGCGGAAGCGGTATTGAGTTTCCATTGAATAATTTCATTGGGAGACCAAGTTGCACCTGCTGTTGCTGTAAATGCACCTGCATTGTTCTTTGAGCTTTGGAACGGAAGATTTAGAAAAGCATTGTTTTCTGTGAAATCTGCTTTCGAACTTACATGATTAAATCGCAACCCAGACTGAAAAACAAATTTAGTATTTGGTTTATATTTTAAGCTTGAATAAATTGCCGATGATGACCAAGTAGCGCCATTTGGGTATCTGGAAAATGTACCGCTAAAAGCACCATTTGAAATATCTTGAACTCTTGCTTGCGACCCTATTTTATTAAAAACATATTCTGCACCGTAAGATAATCGTGTTTTATCACTTAATCGTTTTTCAAAATCTAAATTAAAAGAATAGGCATTAACTGTCTCCTCTCTAATCCTGCGTTCAATAGATTGATAATCTCTATCTATTCTACTTTCCTGAAAATTTTGATATGCAAAGGTAGCTTTAACCTTATCATAAAGATTTGAACGACTGCCCAATTTTGTAAGCTGTAAATTAGACATAAACCATTTCTGTGGGCCATAATTCCATTCTGCAGAACGCAATTCATCACCCCTATAGCGAAGAAGCCTATCGTATCTTGTAATCTCGGAAGATTGAGAGTAATGCAACCCTAAATCGAAACTTAGTTTTTTATTTGGTTCAAATCTTACTTTCTGTGTTATGTTCAATTGGTCATAGCCTGAGTTTTTTTGAAGCCTTAGATTAGGATTATCAACTAAAATATCATTGTTATTATTGGTAATTATAAATTCAGGTCTTAAGTAATCATTAGGACCATTGGTGCCCATTTTTAAATCATTAAAATCGGAATATGTTATACTAGTTAAAAAACCCCAATTTTTAAATCCCAGATTAACATCGAAATGTCCAGTTTTTTCATCATTAGCGGAACTGTATCTTAGTAAACTATTGGCTTTAATTAATAAAGAGTCAGAATAAGGTATTTCGGGGGTTTTTGTATAAAAACTCATTACTCCTCCAATGGCATCGCTACCATAAATAACGGAACCTGAGCCTAAAGTAACTTCTGTGCTTTGTATAGAAAAAGGATCTATAGAAATCACATTATGTAAGTTACCGCCTCTAAAAATCGCATTATTCATTCTAACACCATCAACAGTTATTAAAAGCCGGTTTGTAGAAAACCCTCTAATCATGGGGCTTCCACCACCTGATTGACTTTTTTGTACGAATACCAGTCCAGTATTATGTAATGCATCTGCACTGGTTTGTGGGTTTGTAAATTCTATAATTGCGGCATTGGTATTTAGAATTTTTTGAGGTACATCGCGTTTGTGCTGTTCAAATTTTGATGCTGATACCACAATTTCAGTTAAACCCTGGGTATTAGCATCTAAGTAAACAATATTTGTTTTAATAATTTCAGACTTAACCAAGGCTTTAGTTATATGTGATAAATGCTGAAAATAAAGTGTGTCTGAAGTTTCGAACGCTTCAATGTTTACCATGCCCTTAAAGTTTGTAAAAGCACTTTTAGTTTTAGTTGTATTAAATACTGTAACATCAAAAATGGGGTCTTTTGTTATGGTATTTAATACTTTTATGTTTTGTGCTTCTGCCATTTTAAAAAGTAGCAAAAACAATAAAAGTAAGCTATTAAACTTCATGATTTTACTTAAAAACTTGGTTAAAAACCTGTAAGGATTTTGGGGTTCTAAAACTGCCCAAATGTAACTCAAAATATTGCAACATCATATTTAAAAATCGTTGTCGCTTTTGTGCGTTTATCTTAACAGTATCTAGGGCATCAAATGTTGTGCCTAAAAGGTGTTTTAAAAGTATTAAATTTTCGCCAGAAACATTGTGTTTACTCAAGTTTTTAAATTGAAAACCCCCACTTTGTAAGTCGAAATTATCAAGGTTAATTTGAGAAGTATCAGGATAAAAACCCAGATATTTTGTTAATTTTAATAAAAATAATAAATGAAAATTAGGAGAGGTTGGTGTAACGTCGAACCATAATAATGTAGTTTCTAAATAATTAAATAATCCTTCGTTTTTTTCCTCTTCTTGCAATGTAATATTTAAAATTTCTGATAGGAAAATAACCACCGCACTTTTCGATACATTTGTTTGAAGACTATTATAAACAACGTTAAGTTTTACTTCTTTTATATTATGGAGCGTTCTTGTTTTTGAGAGTGTAAATTCTACATGAAGCTGAGTTAAAAGCTGAAAGTAAGCGGCCTTTTTACTGTTCTTTTTTGATTTGAAAGCTCCTCTAATCAAAAAGCTTAAAACACCATATTCTTGAGTATAGCATTTTACAATAAGATCATTGTCACGGTATTTTAATTTAGATAAAACAATAGCATTGGTTGAAGTTTGCATATTACCTAACCACCATTAACTTAACCACCTTAGTTTCAAAGCTATCTAAATCCGCCAACATTATTAAGTAAACCCCCGACGCTACAATATTATTTGCTAGGTTTTTTCCATTCCAAAAAGCGGTACCGCCATCAATTTCCAAATTAAAACCATTATATCTTTGATTCGTTCTTGATTGGGCTTCAGCTACCAAATTGCCTTCAATATCTGTAATCTTAATATTAACGTTGCTTGGTAGATCTGTAATCTTAACTTTTTCATCAACGATATTAAAACCTGGGCGAACAGGATTAGGATATGCATGAGATTTTGCAAAATCTTGAGTAGGGGAAGAGCTATCCGTTCTAAAAGACACCAAACCCTTATCTGTAGCAATGTAAACTTCACCGTTTGCTCCATCTACAGCAATATCAACCACAGTATTCGAGGGTAGTGGCGAATTTTCTTTGGTAAAGCGAAAAATAGTCTGCTGGCCGTCAGATGAAAGATAATATAAACCTGAGTCAAATGTCCCAATCCATTTGTTGTTAGAACCGTCCACCTCAATATCTGAAATGGATTGCTGAAATAACAATTCTTGGGCAATACCACCCTCTTCAATAATTATTTCATCAACATCAACATTGTCCTCAAAAAAGTCAGATGTATTAAATAAAACCCGCAATCCTCTGGGAGTCCCAATCCAAAGCTGATTTCGATTATCTAGAGCAACTGTCCTTATAACAACACTTGGAAAATTGGCGTCTTCTTCAGTAATCGATTTGATCATTGGATTGCCGTTGTTAGGATTAAAACCAATTAAACCTTTATTTCTTGAAGCTATAAAAAAAGTACCATCAGGTGCTATTTCAAAATCATAGAAGCCTCCGTTATCATTAAGTGCATCTTCAATAATTTCAGAAAAATCATAATGAACCCAGTTTCCGTTCATGGGATTATACGATTTTAATGGTCTTTGAATTTTACTCGATATTGTCCATAACAATCCATCCTCATCAAATTGACTATGGCCTACTCGAATATCTATATCATTGGGATTTGCCAGTATCAAAGACTCTAGTTGACTGTTAGTTGTATTAAAAAGGGTAGAAGGCAGGGTGTCATTTACTTCTAGAAGCCCACTAAAAAATGAACTTATAAAAACTTGATTGATGTCCAAAGGGTTAATTGCTACACTATTAAGTTCTTTGGCTTCAAATATGTCTTTATAAGGAGTATTGATCCAACTTTCGTTTTCCAGTATACTGAAGCCTCGCTCATTTAAAGGGTATGGATCTAATTGAGCAGTGTATTCGCCAAAAGTAACCCAAACTTTATTGAAGGCCGGGGTAACTTTAAAAGGTCTGTTTAGTAAAGGTCCATCTGGGTGAATATACTCAAAACTCAATGGAGCTAACCATGAGGTTTTTAGTATTCCAAAATCTTCAGTCCCAGAATAGATGAAGGTACCATCATAAGTTGTGGAGGTAAATTTGGTTTCAAATTCCGTAGTTTTGTCTATCTGCCCTAATAAGTTAAAGGTAGAATCATAAACAAATACGTTATTCTCCGTTGTGATTAAGAGTCTGTCATTGCTGGCAGTAATTTCTTGAATAGGACTATTATAATTAGAGATTTCTGTAAGAATATCATTTGTTATTTGAAATGTTCGATTATCGCTTCTAGCGGTATAAAGGTTAGAGCCAATACTTTCAATTCCAATGTAACTGTTGCCAACAATAGTTTGCCAATTGTTAAAATTTATAAGATTGGGGTTGTTAATATTCGCTTTTCTTATACCTCCTCCATTGGAGCAGGCAGCATAGATTGTATTGTCTAGAAGGGCGGTTTGATTAACTTTAACTAAACCACCTTGAATTCCAATAAAAAAAGTATCTCCAAACTCTAGTCGTTCTATGTCAAATGTTGATATCCCAAAATCTGTAGATATATAAACAAGATTACCTATTTCATTGAAATGATTGATTTGTTTTTCTGTTGGTTGTATGGTTACCTTATCTACAATATCAACTACGGTAAGTACGTTCTCATCATCATCTAAAACTACCTCAATAAGTCCATTGTCATAACCAATAAGTAAAAGTTCAAAATTTTCGCTATAGTATATGGCGGAGATATTATCTCCTGAAAGTCCATTTATAGTTGTGATTTCCTGTATTTCATTTGTATTGATGTCATAGGTAAAAATGGCATTTTCTGCAGCAGCATAAACTTTATTTCCACTCTTGACTACCTTTTTAATATTGAAATAAGAAAAATAACCATTCCAAAGCGCAGAGAAATCCTGAGCAAAATATGATGTTGGTAATAAACAAATTAGTAGAATTAACAGTTTTTTACACATAACAATTTTTCTAAGCTCAAATATATTTATTACTAACGATTTTTTGTTTCAAAATGTATGTAAAGTGCATAAAATTCAAAAAAGGAACAGGCTTCCTATAAAGAGGAAGCCTGTTTTTAAACTATTCTAAATGGAATTTTTAAACAATACCTTGTGCCAACATTGCATCTGCAACCTTTACAAAACCTGCAATATTTGCACCCTTAACATAATCTATATATCCATCATCGTCTTTACCATATTCTATGCAAGATTGATGTATTTCTTCCATTATCTCTTTCAGCTTTTGATCTACTTCTTCTCTTGTCCACTTGTAGCGTAAGGAATTTTGAGTCATTTCCAAACCAGAGGTAGCTACACCTCCAGCATTTGACGCTTTTCCTGGAGCAAATAGTATTTTAGCATCATGAAATTTCTTGATTGCGTCTTTAGTTGAGGGCATGTTGGCGCCTTCACTTACGCAAATACAACCATTCGACAATAATTTTGTTGCATCATCACCGTTAAGTTCATTTTGGGTAGCACAAGGCAGTGCAATATCACATACCACACCCCAAGGTGTCTCTCCCTTTACAAATTTGGAATTTGGATACTCCTTAATATATTCACTTATACGACCTCTTTTTTCATTCTTAAGTTGCATCACAAATTTAAGTTTCTCTAAATCTATTCCTTCGCTATCATAAATATATCCTGAAGAATCAGAAAGCGTAACTACTTTAGCTCCTAGTTGCAATGACTTTTCAGCTGCATATTGTGCAACATTACCGGACCCTGAGATAACAACGGTTTTACCTTCAAAGTTATCATCTTGTGTGCGTAACATGTTCTCAGCAAAATACACTGTACCATAACCAGTAGCCTCTGGCCTAATTAAAGAGCCTCCCCAAGTCAATCCCTTTCCAGTTAGTACCCCAGTAAATTCATTTTTAAGTTTTCGGTACATGCCAAATAAAAACCCTATTTCTCTCTGCCCAACACCAATATCACCCGCTGGAATATCGGTATTTGGCCCTATATGCCTAAACAATTCACTCATAAAAGCATGACAGAATCTCATAATTTCATTATCACTTTTACCTTTTGGATCAAAGTCGCTGCCGCCTTTACCGCCACCCATAGGAAGCGTAGTTAAACTATTTTTGAAGACCTGTTCAAAAGCTAAAAATTTTAAAATACTGGCATTAACTGTAGGATGAAAACGTAAACCGCCTTTATATGGGCCAATAGCTGAATTCATTTGGATTCTATAACCCCGATTCACTTGAATTTCACCACTATCATCTACCCAAGATACTCTAAAAGAAACCAAGCGTTCTGGTTCCACCATTCTTAACAAAACGTTTTTGCCATAATAAATATCATGTTTTACGATATAGGGAATTACGGTTTCAGCCACTTCTTCAACTGCCTGTAAAAATTCTGGTTCATGTCCGTTTCGAACTTTAACCAAATCCAAAAAGTCTGAGATTATTTCTTTCATGAATTAACAAATGTTTAAATTTTATAGAAAATATAATTTTTGAGGATAAATATACGTTATCTTTAATGAAAACATTATATTTTTTAATATTTCGCAATATCGACATAAGGTAAAATGCAGTTTATCAGAATTATTTGATTGTTTATCGCCTTTTTATATATTTGTTTTGTTAACGCCTCGAAAACAAAAACTTATGACGCTTAACTTTAAACGTTTAGCTTTTGTACTATGTTTGATTGCAATCTGCCAGACGTCTTTTGCGCAGTTGGGCTTCTCTCATGAAATAGGTGTTATTACAGGTCCTGTTCAATTTAGAGCCGACTATGGTGTTAGAGAAAATACCCAGACCAACTTTGGGAATATGGGTATTGGTATTGGTTTAGTGCACTATATAAATTTTGCGTACAGAGCCGATTGTAATTGTTATACAACAGACACCTATTTTAACGATCATTTCAAATTAAGAAACGAAATTTCTTGGAATAGAACTAAGTTAGAGCACTTTGGCGAGTTCGTAGACCCTAGCAAAACTTCTCGTGAGGCAAATCAACTTAGAGGTCATAAGGGGTATGCCAAAAATTTAGATATTGGTACACAATTAGAATTCTTTCCTTTAAGTATACGTTCCTTTCAAGCTTATGGTTATCGTATTGCTCCATATGTTAGTTTGGGTGTTCATTATACAAGTTTTAGCCCTGAAGTAAGTACTTCTTATGTTGCACAAACTGGTGATTATCCAGCCCCGCTTCCAACACCTGGAGATACTTTAGATTCTAGGAATTTTTATTCGTTTTGGGCTCCAGGCTCTGTTGACGCCTCTCCAGGAGGCACTTGGTCTATGGTTACAAGTGCTGGATTTCGTTACAAAATCGGAAAATTATCTGATTTAGTATTTGATTTGCGCTGGCAATACTACTTTAACGATTGGGTGGATGGTTTAAACCATAACCTAGAAAGTAATAAAAATAACGACTGGTTACTTTGGCTTAACTTTGGCTACATTTATTACCTTAACTAGCTAGCTTATTTCCCTAAAGCTCTCAATAACGCAAGCACATATCCATAATGCAAACCTTCGTGGATAGCTATAAACTGTAGTGCTTCATCTATGTTATTTAAGGTGTTGCCAGTGGTAGAAACGGTATATGTATTGTAATTTTTAAAAATGCCATTTTGATAATCAGTTTTGGTTTTTTCAAGAGTTAAAAGCAGTAAATCTTTTATTTCATTCACCTCCGTTTGAGAAACAGCCCCTTCAGGTTTAGTACCTTTTCTATACGCATTAATCATATCATCTGAAAGCGAAGATTCTAACCCAGATAATTTATAAGCAAGTAACTGCTCAGAAACAACTGCGTGCGCAATATTCCAAATAATATTGTTATTAAAGCCTTCAGGAACTTTATTTAAGTCTTCTAAAGTGTTGTGTTCTATTATTTTTTTGAAAATTGCTCTTGTATTTTCAAGAACGCTAAAGGTAAAATCCATTTGATTTATTTTTTTGGTAAATATAGTTTTAATTTGCTTTTTGAAATTGAAATATAATATGAAAAAAGTATATTATTTAAAGACCTGTGATACTTGCAGAAGAATTTTAAAAGAGTTGAATTTATCAGATGAATTTGTGTTACAAGACATCAAAACTGAGGCTATAACCGTTGCTCAGTTAGAGGAGATGAAGTCGCTTGCAGGAAGCTACGAATCACTATTTAGTAGGCGTTCTCAGCTATACAAGAAAATGGATTTAAAAAACCAAGAACTAACCGAAAAAGACTTTAAAGATTACATCTTAGAATACTACACGTTTTTAAGTAGACCTGTATTTATAATTGATGACCAGATTTTTATCGGTAATTCTAAGAAAACAGTTGAAGCTTTAAAAGCTGTTATTAGTTAGAGACTGAAATCATAATTAATGCAAACAAAAAAGTCTAACATTTCTGTTAGACTTTTTTTGCTCCTCAGGTTGGGCTCGAACCAACGACCCTCTGATTAACAGTCAGATGCTCTAACCAACTGAGTTATAGGCCCCATTGCAATAAATAGGTTGACTGACTCCTTTTGAAAATGAAACCTTAACCTTTTTTACTGCCTAATTTGACCTAGTAATACTCTTATTTAAAATTTAAAAAAGCCCTTTTTGTTTTTTTGGTCTTGACGGAACTTGAAATAAACTTAATAATGATATATAATATTTATGCACTTATTCCAGATGTTCATTAGTGTTTTGAACTTTTAATACCCCTGAAAGTACAAGCAAACTCCTCCAAAGCACAAGAGATATAAGACAAACTCCAATTATATTGTAGTAGAAAAAAAAGTTCAAGTATTCTTCATTCAAACATATTTTTAATGTATACCCTACAATTGCTACTAAAATTAAAATTTTAACACCATTCTTAAGCTGCCTTATTGTTTCAATATATAATGGAGAACTTAAAAACAAATTAAATACTGAGACACGACTATAAGTGTCTTCTAGTGATTTCTTTTTCTTTAATGGTTTCAAACTACTTTTAAAACTTACCAGTAAAGTGAGAAACGTCAATACAAATCCCGCTGATGTAAATCCAATATTTGCTACGTCCGAAACCGTTGACATCAAAATTTCTTCTTTAGGCACTGTTATAACTTCAGCCTCAATGAGAAAATAACAAAGAATACATAAGAAAGTAGTTATTATTAAATCAGAAATAACGGCAAATTGAAAATATTTGTTTAGCATGTTTGGATTTATAATGATGCTATAAACTGACTTAAATCTGAATCAATTAATTTATACATCTCTTTGTTTTTTATATCCTTGTTTGAATCAACTTCTATTGTAATAGACGCCCTATTCTTTAACAAATTAAACGTTTGTTCTACCCCAAAATTATCCTCATATTTAACTTCAAAATTTTCGAACAATTTTGTGTTTCTGTTTCTTTGTTTAAACACCTTCAACATCCCTCTAAACCAATTATTAGCTTCATTATTAATACTCACGGGTGATTTCGAACCAGGTGTTTGAAAATAAGTTTCAACTCTAAAAAATTTAGGCTTAAACATTTTACCAATATTCTCCATACTAGAATAATAATGTTTTCTAACGTCTGAATCCATTTTAGCTAAATTGGCAGGTTTGAACTTCACATCCATATGGAGAACGTTTCTCATATTGGCCAACGTATCCTCTAAAGAGTTTTTAAAAAAAGCCGTGCGTTCAGTTGCTCTAGCTATCCTTAAAGTGGATGGACCTGCTACATTTCTAAAATAATATTCCAAATCAGAAATTCTTGGACCTCTGTCATTATATTCTGCACAAATAACACATTTAGACGTACTGAAATCAATAAAAAAATGTGTTTCTTCAACAATATCTCCTCCCAAGTCGCTTAACGGTAGAAGCTTAAATCTATCCGTGGGCTTTAACTTTGGTTGCTTACCTTTTCTTAGTAATGCCATAGAGCATCTAATTCTATCTTCATGAGGCACTTTTCTATGACCTACCATGAATAATTCTCTAGATTCAGACTTGTCTCTTTTTTCATGTCTGTCTATTAAATGACCTTGACCATTATTTCTTTTATCCCTTAAATATGTGAAAACATCTTTTAAAATTGACCTAGTATTATACTTTCCTTTAAATTCCGAATAAGGTTCAAACTTTAAAGAAGATAAAAATAAGTTAACTTCACGGACTTGCTTTTTCTTTGCCATAATTAAATCAAGTATCATCAAATGTAATAAAGATTACTCTTACAAAAAAGTTAAATGATCTTTCTTATGATCTTATATAGAACTTGAAAAAGATCCCAAACCTTATACTATGTCTTTAGATATCAACAGAGCACAATTATATAACACCTTTATTCTATACCTTGATTTGTAAAACTACAATACCCGTCTTTAGATAAAATTAAATTATCAAACACATTAATATCCAAATAGTTAGCAGCAATTTTAATCTTACCGAAAACGGTTTTATCTGCTTCACTTGGTCTTAAATTTCCACTAGGATGGTTGTGTGCCAATATTATCCCTGTTGAAGCGGATTTTAGTACAACTGCAAATAGTAATTTTATATCTACTACAGTACCTGTTATTCCACCTTTAGATACTACATATATCCCAAGTACTTCATTTGCCTTATTTAACAATAAAATCTTAAATTCCTCATATAGCTCAATAGTTTCCTTATTCCAAGTCTCTAGAAGTATTTTATAGGCTGATTTACTATCTGAGATTTTTACGCGTCCAATTTTTGGGTTTGCAGGGCTGTACTTAAGTTCAATTTCTGAAATCGTATTTCCATTCATTTGGTTTTACTTATTAACTGTTTACTTATCTTTAGATTGATTAAATAATTCATTTGGTTTTTGTACAAAAAAAAGGGATAGCTTTTAAACCATCCCTTTAGTTTTGCATATCTTGCGTTAATTGCGCAAATTATACGTATAGTTACCTTTAGCTCCATTTTGAACCAATAGTTTATTCTTAACTATCTTTCTTAAAGTATAGTCAAAACTTCTACTAGGAATCGTATTGGTACTTACAAATTTCTTTTTTAATTCTGAAACTTGTATAGGATAACTACTTGTCGTCTTATCGACAGAAGTAAATTCTACTGATTTTGAATCTAAATAATTAATAATCATTTCATAATAACTCGCGTTATTTGTTCCTGTATCATTAATAATTTTAGACTCATGCTTTTCATCTACGGGAATCAACCAATTGGTATCATTACATATTTCATAAACTGTTACCATTTCACTGACTTCTTGATATCTAAAGAATACCTCTTTGATATATCGTTCATTAGTCAACTCATTACGGTTTAATCCAATAGAAAAATCTCCTTCTTGAGATAAAACAGAGCTTCCAGCCATACTATCACTAACGAGTGGTTTACCCGTAACCTTAGTAGAATGATGTATTATCATAACGCATAAACTGTTATCGTATGCAAAGTTTCTTAATCTTTCCAATACTTTTTTACAGTCCATTCTGTTTGTAATATCATCACTCATTATACGCGTAAAACTATCGATAATCAGTACATCTGGGTTCTCATTAATAATTAGCTCTTCAAAATTATCCCAATCTTCCTTAGTGGTTAATCGTCTTGGAAAATTTTTTCCAGCTAATTTCATGTTTAAATTGAATAATCGCTTTTCTTCCTCAGATAATTTACTTAATTGCTTCTTCATTCTTTTAGCCCTATTTCTATAGTTCTCCTCCATAGCCGCAAATAATATTTTTTTGGGCTTATTAATCATGGGGGTATTAAAAAATAGTTCTCTACCACAAGCTA
This sequence comes from Jejuia sp. UBA6058, assembly GCA_002428965.1. Lineage (GTDB taxonomy): Bacteria > Bacteroidota > Bacteroidia > Flavobacteriales > Flavobacteriaceae > Jejuia. The sequence goes on from DIYI01000012.1 coordinate 811,622, forward strand.
GGCTCATAGCGAAGTTCTCACAAAAAATTGTTTTACCTGCTTTACTTGGTCCAAAAACATATCCAAAAGAAACATCCTCTATTCCTCTCCAATAATAAACTGGTTCTGGTTCATTTTCATAAACTTCCAATAGTCCATTTGGACTTTGTACATCATTAATGGAATATTTATAATCTTTCTTCATTTATAAAGATTTATTATTGATATCCACCCTACACCTAATAATAAGGTAGAAGCAAAATTGTTTGTTTTTAGGATTTTTTTCATCACCGTACGCACAAGTCACGCAACTAACGCAACTTAATATTGAGCGCACGCCTACGGAAGTAAAACAAATAGGCCCAAAGGTGCTTACAAAAGTTAGTGAAACTTTGCCTTTGTCTTTAAGTCGTAGCACCTATTTGTTGATGACAAATTTACAAAAATTATAACATTAATTGACTAATAATGATTTTAAATGATAAAATCAAAATAATGGTACTGGTAATACTCTCCGTTTATCTCAAACACGGTATCTAATTTATCTGTATTCCAAACTCTAACAACATGAAGAACTTGACCTTGCTGTAAATTATGCACCGATTTGAGTACTCTAACTTTAAATGGGCATCTTAGTGCTTTTAATTTATTTTCAAAATTGACAACATATATGATTCTTGGAGAGGAATATTTGAGTACTTTAAGTAGTTGTTTAGCATTCATTTTATTGAATTGAAGAATTATTCGGTATACTCAGGATTGAGTAAAAGGGCTATGTAATAATATGTGTTACTATAACTTTAGATGTTATATTGGCTAATTTATAGGGTTAAAGAGTAGTGCTGTAATTACATCTGTAGATAAAGTAAATAGCCTCTAGGTTTCCCTAGAAGCTAATAAATGTTAGTGTACCACATCTGAATCTAGTAGTTGCTCTTTCATCATCTCTTCAGGATTATCAACGTAATCCCATTGATAGGAGAGCTCTACAACCTTATCAGTATTTGGAATAGTGTAACTATAAGGCCTACAAGGAACTTTTTCTATACTACCAGGAAATTTGCAACCAACTAAATCTTTACAAGTTTCTTCATCAAAACTTGCGGGAACCGTGCATGTTCTTGCAGTAAAATATAAATTTCCATCACTGCTTTTTACAGGTTCAATGCCTCCTGATAGAACAAGAGCGAAAAACTTACCACCTGATTTAGATTCTCTTTTTAAATAATTTTTTACTGTAACCATTTTGAAATATTTTTTAATTAAACAACACTGGGGGATGATCCCAATTTTGAATAAGCGTGGGCGTGGTATTGTAGGTAGAGTTACGCTTACAGTGAAAAACCTCCTGAAAAATATTATAAAAAATTTTTTTAGCCTTATGATAATGAAAGTTTGAGAAAATAGGTTGCCCACCTACCTCTAAGTGAGAATTTAAGACGCTTTTAGAAACCAAATATTTTACTGAGACCCAATAGAACTAATCCAAAAATTATAACTATAATGCATCCTTTTAAATTATCCTTTCCTATTTCACCTTTAAAAGCACTATTATAATCATTTGGTTTTTGCTTGTTCTTTTTCATCTAGTTTACCTAACATTTTTAGTTATTTCAGACCTTATTTCTTCAACCTTCAAATCAAATTGATCATTATCAATAAAGCCCTTATCAAGAGCTCTTTTGAGAGAGTTATAACGCTCATTTTGGTTCAAATAATACTCAACCTTAATACTCTTTTTATGAGCTTCCAAAGCTCCTAATTTCTTATCAAAATCTCTTTCATCTATAATGCTTTGATTTCTAAGAATTTTTATTTGTGAAATCTCTGAATCAATTTTAGCAAGCTCCTTTTGATGTAAACTTCTTTTCAAATCACTCTTAATTTCTTTCCTTTTTGAGAACAGATAAATAACATAGATTATTGAAAAAGCCACTATACCTATGGCTATACCTTTACCCATTTCGGTTGAGGAATCTCCTATTAAGAAATATATCATCATTTGGTTTTAGTTTGTATTAAACAATAGATATAGCACCAATCAAATATAGTTAAAAATGTAGTACTATAAGGTTACGGTATTTAATCTCGTTAATTAGAATTTTATTGCATGGTGCAATTGTCTGACAAGAGGCTGAATGAGTTAAAGGATTCTATACCTAAATTAATCGGTGATAGAATTAGAATTTTAAGAAAAACTAAAGACCTTACTCAAACTGAACTAGCTGAACTCGTTGGAAAGGACAGGCAATACCTATATAAAATTGAAAAAGGAAAAGTAACCCCAAATATTGTTACAATTTCAGCATTAGCAGTTGCTTTGGAAATAACTTTAAAAGATTTTTTTGACTTTTAATTTGGAAACTATTTCGGTATACTTATTTAAATGCACACCTGATTTAAAACTTCTTACTTCAACCCAATTAAAATAAAGCACCCACTCTATTTAGAATTGGTAATTATTTATAATATTTAATGTTTATGAATTAAAAAGTAGGTGGTGGTACATCTCCATTACAATCTCTTAAATCCGCCTGAAAATACAATCAAACTAAATTAGCGCTAATCTTATGAAATACATTAAGTTAGAAAAACTCAATAAAAAAGGAGGCAATAGCAACCTCCTTCTCATATTAACAATTTACTTCACTTCATTTCAACAGTTATTAGTCAACAACGAAACACAACTGCTAAATAAGCCCGCAAAAATATAAACAACACTTTACATCTTTATTTACATTTTATAATACAACTTATCTACATGAAAAAAGGCAAGCTAATTGCTCACCTTTTTTGCCCCAAATCTACCATGAACTTAACCTACTTATGTTATGGTGAATCAAACATAGGCAATTAGTTTTATTAAGTACCTAAATTTCTACAAACAACCATTTAATAAGATTAAGGTTAAAATATGGTGACAATTATTTAACATTAAATTATTTTTTAATTAACTATTTTTAGACCGCCCTGTAGTCACCGCAATTAAAGGTTAAAAAATGAGAGAACTACATTGTTTATTATTTGGGCACAGATTAAAGATCAGTAAACACGTCACAGAACATATTAAAGAATATCAATGTACGTGTTGTAAAGAAAAATTCACAACTTCACCCACTGGTAACATCATTTCACTTACTGAATCTAGAGAAAGAGTTAATCTCACGCTACAAAATATTCATGGTAGAAAATTGAGACGTAAAGGCATTAGTTATAATATTTAGCCTTCTTGAATTTTTAAGTAACATTCACATAACAATTAATTGATATTTAATTAACTTTGCAGGTCAATAATAAATATTGGATGCGTAAATTATTGCTAATAATTAATGGTTTTATTGATACCATTGATGACTTCAAAGAGTTTTATTCATTTAAGTTGATTAAGTCCCAAAGCACCAAGAAATACGGTGTTTTTAAACTGATATATCTAAGCACAAATCTTAAAGAAAAAGTCCTGCGTATTGAGCTAAATATGAAGACTAAAAAGTTATCGTATGGTTCATGGGATGATAACTCGTTACAAACTATCAAGTTTGATAACTTCATAAACGTTTAAAATTCAATTATTTTAGTTTATTTATCTCAAGACTAATTCTCTTCTCTACCACCTTGCCGTAACTATCTTGAGTTATCTTTAGACTTGAATGGCCTAATAATTCACTTACAATTTCCATTGGTACATTATTATAAAGCAGCACAGTTGAAGCAAAGGTTCTTCTTGCCATATGAGTTGTAAACTTCTTTTCAATTCCTGTAATTGCACCGATCTCCTTGAGATATGAATTATACTTTTGATTACTAATTCTTGGGAATATAAAATCATCTCTGCTGTAATTATTTAATAAATCTAAAGCCTTAGGTAGCAAAGGAATTGATAATGGCTTAGACGTTTTCCGCCTGTTAATCTTAATCCATTTATTTCCATCAAATCCATCAATAATGTGTTTCGATTTCAAATCCATTAATTCCCTGTATGGTAATCCCGTATAACAACAAAAAATGAATAGGTCTTTTACAAAACATAATCTTGGTTGTGAAAACTTGTAGTTTTCTAGCTTTTTTAGCTCATCAGGAGAAAGAAATACTATAGTATTTTTAATGGGTTTTGCCTTGAAAAGCATAAATGGATCTTTCTCCAAATAGTTTTCAGCGACAGCCACCTTAATAACTTTTCTAAACCTTTGAATCTTTTTATTAATAGTTATCTGTTTTAAACCTTTTTCTGTTTTGTAGTAATACTCTAGGTCTTTTAGGAAATTAGCTTTTAGTTCTTTTAGAGGGATATCATCAGTTTTAAATTCCCATTTTATAAAGCCTTTTACATCACTTTTAATGTAGTCAAACTTACTCCAGGTTACTTGCTTTATGTCAATTCCAATAAGCGTTTTAAGACGTTTTAAGTAACGGTCATAGAACTCAATTACATTGTATTGCTTCTCTAGTTTTTCGCCGTTATACGTCTTGTAGATGTCTTGTACAGTGAAGGCGCTTTCTTGAACTTGAAGTAGTAAGAAAGCCTTATAAACTTTAGTTCTTATTAGGCTTAGTTGAGTGAATTTTTGTACCGCATCGGGTTCATCTTGTTTAATGAATTGTGAGTTTTTATTCCAATTATTTGGTTCGATAAATATCCCCGTGGAGAATTCTTTTCGTTTCTTATTAAATGTTATTCTACACTTAATAGGGGATTTATTTTCTTTGTTCACTTTAGTTTTATCTAAATAAAACCTTATGAATATTTTCATATTTTTTTAGTCTTAAATGGTTAATTAAAGATGGGGCACCTCAATAAAAATTTGGGATACCTAGTGGGGCACTTTTTTGAAGAAAAAACTTGACATGTTAACGAACTGAAGGAGATGTAACTAATGCATACAAATGCAATAATTATAAGTAGTCACATGAGGGCATAAAAAAAGACCTTACATTTCTGTAAAGTCTTTTTGTTTTTTTGCTCCTCAGGTTGGGCTCGAACCAACGACCCTCTGATTAACAGTCAGATGCTCTAACCAACTGAGCTACTGAGGAAGGTTGTTTTTCGCTTTTGCGAGCGCAAATATATATTAAATTTTAATTACAACAAATATTAGGACTAAAAAATTAGTCGAAAATTGCCTTATAAATATCGTTACCATTAGCAAACAAAACTAAGGCTATCAAAATAAAGAATCCTACCATTTGAGCATACTCCATAAACTTATCTCCAGGTTTTCTTCCTGATACCATTTCATATAATAAAAACATTACATGTCCGCCATCTAACGCTGGTATAGGTAAGAGATTTAAAACCCCTAGCATAATAGACAAGAATGCTGTTAAATACCAAAATGCTTGCCAGTTCCATTTTGATGGAAACATTTTACCTATTGCAGCAAAACCTCCAATTTCCGTAGCGCCTTTTTTAGTAAAGATGTATTTAAACTGTGCTAAATAATCTTTAACCTCCCAATAGGCTTGATTAAACCCACCAGAGAGACTTTCTGAAAGGGTATAATCTCTATTAGTAAATTTCAAATAATCCTCATCAGTTATTTCTCTAAAAAAGCCCATTTTCCCGTCTTCATCGGGAGTAATGTTCATATCTAAAAGAGCTCCATCTCTCAATATTTGCAAAGACACTTCCTTTTCAGTATTTCCTTTTAGGTGATATTTGTAATCTGAATAATACTCAATTTCATTCCCATTAATTGATGCAATTTTATCACCTGGTAATAAACCAGATTTGTCAGCAGGAGTTCCTTTTTCTATAGAGTCGACCATAAAAGGATAACGCGCCTCTAATGCAGGCAAATCTCCAGCCTCAAACAATTCGGTTCCTATATCTTCCGGTAATTTTATGTCTTCAACGGCGCCATTGCTGTGTTCCACCTTTACATTGCTAATATCGCGAAACATAAAATATTTATTAACTGGAATAGTAATATCCTCAATTGGTGTGCCATCTATTGAAATTAATCGGTCACCTTGCTGAAACCCATAATTTTCAAGAGTTTTACTTACGCCATAACCATATTTGGCACTGTCTTTTGTTACATAGTTTGTTCCCCAAACCGCAAGCATAATTATAAAAAGAACAATGGCTAGTATAAAATTAACGGTAACACCACCTAACATAATAATTAAACGTTGCCATGCGGGTTTTGATCTAAACTCCCAAGGTTGCGCAGGTTTAGCCATTTGCTCGGTGTCCATACTCTCATCAATCATTCCAGATATTTTAACATAGCCACCTAAAGGCAACCAACCAATACCATATACAGTTTCGCCAATTTTCTTTTTAAAAAGAGAAAACTTAACATCAAAAAATAGGTAGAATTTCTCAACTCTAGTTTTAAAAGCTTTAGCAGGAATAAAATGTCCTAGCTCATGTAGAACTACCAATATAGAGAGGCTCAATAGTAACTGAGCTGTTTTTATTAAAAATACTGACATCTAGTTTTTTTTACGACCGCACAAAAGTAAGGTTTTAAACCAAGTTTAAAAAGCAATTGAACGAATGCCCTAGGTTTTAACAGTAATTTAAGTGAACGTTGGGTTTTTTACGGTTTAAAATCGTTGTATTTTTGCACAGATTTTAAATTTTAAGGTCTTTATAATGTTATCGTTTTTCAAGGATTATAAGTTATTTGCCATAGTTTTTGGTGTTATTTCTGTTATCATCATTTCCTTGATTTACAATACGCTGAACGTTTATCAACCTCTACCCATTTATCAGCCAAATATGGTTAGTACAGAGTTGGTAGATAGCACACTTCAATACAAAAAGAAATATCATAGGATTGCCGATTTCAGTCTGACTAATCAGAACGGAGAAACAGTTACGCAGAACAACTATAAAGACAAAATTTATGTTGCAGATTTCTTTTTTACCACTTGCCCAACTATTTGCCCCATAATGACTAAAAATATGGCGGATATACAGAAAGAAATTTTGAATGATGATGAAGTGATGCTTTTATCACACTCCGTTACGCCACAGATTGATTCGGTAGCACAACTGAAACGCTACGCCATTGAAAAAGGGGTGAATGATGACAAATGGAATTTGGTTACCGGTAATAAAAGACATATTTATGAATTGGCTAGAAAAAGTTATTTGGCTGTAAAAGACAATGGTGATGGTGGGCCTTTTGATATGGTACACACCGAAAATTTTATGCTAATTGATAAAAAGCGGCAAATTCGCGGTTTTTATGATGGTACAAAGCAAGATGAAATTAAAAAGCTTCTATACGATATTGCACATTTGAAAAAGGAGTATGACAGGTAATAGCCTAAGGTTTCTTTTACGCTAGGTATTGCAGCGGCAGCTTTTGGCGAGGCGAGCATCGAGCCAAAACTATTAGCGGAAAGCCCGACCCTTGTGGTAGCGCCCAAATAAATAAACTTTGTCTTTTAAACTTATAAAGTTTGCTGTATTTTTGCTTCTTTAAAATCAATCTAAATAAGCTTGAAGCAAACTTTAGCACATTTAAAACGAGGAGAACAGGCTGTAATTACTGATGTTTCATCTGCCGAAATTCCATTAAAACTTCTAGAAATGGGCTGTTTGCCAGGGAATTCTGTTACACTTTTGCAAGTGGCGCCGTTTAAGGACCCCATGTATTTAAATGTGAATGGTACGCACCTTGCCATCCGAAAGGAAACTGCGACACATATTTTAATTGAAAAAGTAACGCATGAGTAAACAGATAAACGTTGCTTTAATTGGAAACCCAAATACGGGTAAGACCTCGGTTTTTAATGCGTTAACGGGTTTAAACCAAAAGGTTGGTAATTATCCTGGGATTACGGTTGAAAAAAAACAGGGAGCTTTTAAGTTACCGAATGGAGATAAAGCGCGTATTATTGATTTGCCTGGGACGTATAGTTTGAATGCGTCTTCGCTAGATGAGAGCGTGGTTATTGAGTTGCTGCTTAATAGAAATGATGCCGATTTTCCTGATATGGCCGTAGTGGTTACAGATGTTGAAAACCTTAAACGTAACCTTTTGTTGTTTACGCAGATAAAAGATCTGGAAATCCCCACAATACTTGTCATTAATATGGCAGATAGGATGGGCTACAAAGGAATTTCTTTAGATATTGATTATCTAGAAAAAAAACTGTATACCAAAATTGCCTTGATTAGTACCCGTAAAAATGAAGGTATTGATAAGCTTAAAAACTTAATTGTAAACCATAAAGAGGTTTCGGCTAGTCCTTGTATTGACACTACAACTATTGATCCTGTTTATTTTGGGAATTTGAAAAAAGCATTTCCGAACCAACTGTTATACAAACTTTGGTTGGTAATAACTCAAGATGTAAACTTTGGGAAAGTTAACAGAAAAACATTTGATGCAGTTACAGATTTTAAAACGAAAAGTGAAGGCGATTTAAAACGTTTACAGCAAAAGGAAACCATTAAACGCTACCAATTTATAAATGCTGCTTTAGCCAAAGGGCAAACTATTAACCTAGATGAAGCTAAAGATTTACGCATAAAATTGGATAGAATCCTAACACACAAATTTTGGGGTTATGCTATTTTTGCATTTATACTTCTGGTTATTTTTCAGGCTATTTATAAATGGTCTGAAGTTCCAATGGATTTTATCGATAATTCTTTTGCGACTTTAAGTGCATGGGTGCAAAATACGCTTCCACCTGGTGCATTTACCAATTTATTATCTGAAGGTGTTATTGCTGGCTTTGGTGGTATTGTCATTTTTATACCTCAAATAGCATTTTTGTTCCTGTTTTTGGCAGTACTTGAGGAAAGTGGTTATATGAGTCGCGTGGTGTTTTTGATGGATAAAATTATGAGGCGTTTTGGACTTAGCGGCAAAAGTGTAGTGCCTTTAATTTCTGGAACTGCATGTGCGATTCCTGCAGTTATGGCCACCCGAAATATAGAAAATTGGAAAGAGCGTTTAATAACTATTTTGATAACACCATTTACAACATGTTCAGCAAGACTTCCCGTGTATTTAATTATTATCGCATTAGTAATTCCTGAAGGCAGTTTTTTAGGATTTAGCTATAAAGCTTTAACCTTAATGATTATGTATTTGCTGGGTTTTGCTACAGCAATTCTATCCGCACTATTACTTCATAAAGTATTGAAAATTAGAAGTAAAAGTTATTTCCTTATCGAAATGCCAACGTATAAGCTGCCACTACCTAAAAATGTGGGTATTACTGTTTTAGAAAAAACTAAAGCTTTTGTATTTGAGGCTGGAAAAATAATTCTAGCGATCTCAATTATCTTATGGTTTTTGGCATCTTATGGTCCCGGAGATAAATTCAATAAAGCAGAGGATATTGTTGTAGCTGAAAATCCTAATCTCAGCCTTGAGATTTTAAATGATAAAGTTGCGGAATACAAATTGGAACATTCTTACATTGGCATCATTGGAAAAACTATAGAACCAGTTATAAAACCATTGGGGTATGATTGGAAAATTGGCATTGGCTTAGTAACCTCATTCGCTGCTAGAGAAGTTTTTGTTGGAACGCTCGCCACAATTTACAGTATCGGAAGCGCCAGTGTTTTAGACGATGAGGATGAAGCGCAATCCATCATAAAAAATAGAATGCAGCAAGAAGTTTACAGTGATGGCTCCAAGGTATTCACCTTTGCGTCTGGAATTTCATTATTGTTATTTTATGCTTTTGCTATGCAGTGTATGAGCACCCTTGCTATTGTAAAAAAGGAAACCAATAGTTGGAAGTGGCCTACATTGCAATTGGTAATCATGAGTGGTTTTGCGTATCTTGTAGCTTTAATTGCCTTTCAGTTTTTGAAATAATTCAAACTATTTTCGACCAACAGGCTTATGAACCATATTCTTCAAAATATACTAGTTTTTACTTCTGTTGCTTTCGCTGCACTATTTCTAGTCAAAAAATTCTTTTGGAAAAGACCTAAAACTAAAAAGGCTTGTGGGAATGATGGTTGCGGATGTCATTAGTTGTTCTTACTTAAAATTTAAGTAAATACTATAAATCACTTATTACCTTTCATTCGTTTCTCATTTTTTATGTTTAATTTGTTTCGTTTTCAAACTAAACTAAACTAAACACATTTCAAAATGAAAAAGTACCTATTATCTTTTCTGTTACTAGTACTATGTATTCCTTTAGGTTTTGCTCAGAAAAAAGGAAAATCAATTAGCCTATTTGATGCTGATTTAACTCATTTTGAAAAATGGAATGGAGTGGCACATAGTTCTGTAAAAGGACTTCCAGAAGGCACTTATCAATCTGATAATGTACATAACGGCACACCTTTAGGATTGAATAATGATATAAAAGATGTATTTACCATGGTAATGGAAAATGGTGAACCCGTTTTAAAAATTACAGGTGAAATTTATGGCGGATTAACTACAAAAGATACGTTTAGTAATTACCATTTAAGTGTTATGTTCAAATGGGGTGATGTGAAATGGCCTCCAAGAGTTAATGTTAAAAGGGATAGTGGTATTTTATACCATTGCTATGGCGAACATGGGCGTTTTTGGAAAACTTGGAAGACCTCTTTGGAATATCAAGTACAAGAAAGTGACATAGGAGATTTTATTTCGATTTCTGGTAATACCGAGACACCTACTATACCTGGACCAAAGGTTGAAATTAGAGGAACAAAAGGTGAAAAACGCGGTAAATACGATCCAAATTCTAATAAGTACCTTGAAAAAATTGGCTACACAGATGCATATATAGAGCCAGATGCACCTCATGGTGAATGGAACCATTTGGAGATTTATGTTATTGGGAATGATGCCGTACATATAGTAAATGGAAAAATTGTAATGGTAGTTGAAAATGCCATGAATCCTGAAACCAATGAACCTCTAGTTGAAGGACAGATTCAAATTCAGTCTGAAGCGGCAGAGTGTTATTATAAAGATTTTACTATTACCCCTATTAAGAAATTTCCAAAGATTATTAGAAAACAGGTTAGGTTTAAGAAGTAGAATTTTTTGTGATTCCCCACTTCATATCATATGGTTATTCTTGGTGTCATGCTGAACTAGTTTCAGCATCTCAAAACATCTATTAATGTTGATGTTTTATGCCGGAGAACCTGAAGCAAGTTCAGGTTGACAAAATACTTTCTAATTGACATAGACGTCTAATTATTTCTTAAACAAAGCCTCTAAGTAATTATCAGTACTTAAATACTCCTTTCGCATATGCTGAAGGTATTTTATGATGTCTTTTCGCTCAACATAATTCTCTGCTAAGGCATCATTAAATGCTTCGTCGTTTACAGTTACAACAATATACCAATTGCCAATTCTAGAGAAATAATTATCTTCAAACATAGGATCCATATCGCTATTAGTTAAAGCTGCATCAATAAAAATTGGGAGAATATTAAATGTTTTTGTTGGGATTTCTACTTCATGGAATGAAAAATAAAATTCCCTATCATTAATCATAAAAGGCACATTAAATTCCACATCTTGATGATATAATTCAAATTTCGTATTTACAAAATGGTAGAACTCATTGGCATCTTTAGGGTCTTCAAAAATAAAAGCATTCTGTTTGGGTAGTTTTCTTTTAAACTTTTTTGCCACCATCACCTTATCAGTTTCAATATTAGGAGCAATTCTTAAAGGAATACAAGACTGCAGAATTAAGAGAGGTATAAAAACGTAAAGTCGCTTCATATTTTAGTTTTTGTAGAAGCATCAACTTTTATACCAGTTTATTATACCTTATGAAACCTTAACATATAAATTATTGGCTATCAAATTTGAAATAACCAATTCTTTATCACCAATTTTAATTGCAATGGAATTATCAAAAGGTTCGCGTTGTAATACCTTTAAATTAACGCCTAGAGCAATTTTGTTTTTATCTAAATACTGAAGAAACTCTGTTGAAGAATCTTGAACACCTACGCAAATGCAATCATTTCCTTCTTTAACTTCAGACAGTAAAATTTTATCGATTTTCTTGATATTTCCAGTTTCATCAGGAATGGGATCGCCATGTGGATCGTGAGTAGGGTATCCTAAAAATGCATCGAGTTGGCTGATTAATTTTTTAGATTTAATATGCTCCAACTGTTCAGCCACTTCATGAATTTCATCCCAAGAAAAATTTAGTTTTTCCACCAAAAATACTTCCCAAAGGCGATGCTTTCTAACAACATTTATTGCAATAGCCTTTCCGCTTTCTGTTAAAGAAACTCCCTGATATTTTTTGTAATCCACATACCCTTTTTCAGATAATTTCTTCACCATATCAGTCACCGAAGAGGCCTTTGTATCCATTTCTTGGGCAATGGCATTTGTACTAACGGTAGTACTTCCTTGTTTTCCTAAGTGGTAAATAGCTTTTATATAGTTCTCTTCCGTAAGGGTAATCATCATCAAAAGATTAGGTTTTCCAAAGATATAACAAATACAAACACAAATTAATTTTTAGACTAATCTAAATTTTATTTTATATTTGCGTAAAAATAAGAAGTGAAATATACTATTCTATTCATAATAAGTCTAATAGGATATAGCTTAACCGCGCAAAGCATCTCTGGAAAAGTCATTTCCAATGGTCAGGGCTTGCCCTATGTAAATGTGTATTTAAAAGGCACTAGCAAGGGTGCAGTAACCAAAGATGATGGCTCTTATATAATTTCTAATGTAAAAGCTGGAACTTTCACTGTCGTTGCTTCTTTTACTGGATTTCAAACTCAAAAGAAACCGGTTATTATCAATTCAAAAAATGTGATTGTCAATTTTGATTTAAAGGAATCCGAAATACTAGACGAAGTGATTGTTACCGGAACACTTAAAGCAGTATCTCGTTTAGAAAGTCCTGTTCCCGTTGAAGTGTATTCGCCCACGTTTTTCAAGAAAAACCCAACGCCCAATATTTTTGATGCATTGCAAAATGTAAATGGTGTAAGACCTCAGCTCAATTGTAACGTCTGTAATACAGGAGACATCCATATAAACGGACTTGAAGGTCCTTATACCTTGGTGATGATTGACGGTATGCCTATTGTAAGTGGTCTGTCTACGGTTTATGGTTTATCTGGAATTCCTAATTCTTTAATTGAACAAGTTGAAGTGGTTAAAGGTCCTGCCTCTTCACTTTACGGAAGTGAGGCCGTTGGTGGATTAATCAATATCATTACCAAACTTCCTGAAAACGCCCCTTTGGTTTTTGCTGATGGTTTTGCAAGCGATTGGGGCGAAGCCAATTTGGATTTAGGATTTAAAGCCAAAATTGGCAATACAACCGATATGCTTCTTGGGGTAAATTACTTCAATTACTCAAATCCTATCGATAACAATAATGACAACTTTACGGATGTGACACTTCAAGACCGTATTTCGGTATTTCAAAAGTGGAATTTCAAAAGAAAAAACAATCGTTTATTTTCTCTTGCCGGTCGCTATTTTTATGAAGACAGATGGGGTGGCGAGATGCAATGGAATCCTTCTTTTAGAGGAGAAACTGATGTTTATGGAGAAAGCATCTACACGTCTCGTTTTGAAATTATTGGAAACTATCAATTACCGATTTCTGAGAAAGTAAATTTTCAGTTTTCTTATTCTGATCATGATCAAGATTCTTTTTATGGTGATACTGAATACAAGGCGCAACAACGTATTGGTTTTGGCCAATTAATTTGGGATAAGCCATTACAAAATCACGATTTATTATTCGGATTAGCAGCACGCTACAATTTTTATGATGATAATACCACGGCTACTGTTCAAGCAGATGAAGTTACTATTCCTTCGGTTTTTGTTCAAGACCAAATCAAACTTAATGACAAACAAAATGTATTATTAGGATTGCGCTATGACTATGATAATCGCCACGGTTCTATACTTACACCACGTTTAGCATATCGGTTTAAACCGTCTGATGATGACATTTTTAGAGTAAATGCAGGAACAGGGTTTCGTGTAGTAAACCTTTTTACCGAAGATCATGCTGCTTTAACCGGCGCTCGCGATGTTGTAATTACTGAAGCTCTAGAACCAGAGCAATCTTATAATATCAACCTCAACTATTTAAAGAAATTCTATACCAAAAACGGTTTTTTAATTACGCTCGATGCATCAGCGTGGTATACCTATTTTGCCAATGCTATCATTCCAGATTATGATACAAACCCTAACCTAATAATCTATGATAATTTGAATGGTAACTCTACATCAAAAGGGGTTAGTTTAAATATTGATGCGGTTTTTGGTAGTGGTATAAACGCTTCTATTGGTGCTACGTTTCAAGATGTATCTCAAAACGAAAATGGTGTGAGAACACGCCAAATTTTAACAGAACGATTTACAGGGGTTTGGTCATTTTCATATAAACATTACCCAACAAATTTAACCTTGGACTATACGGGAAATGCATACGGCCCCATGCGATTACCTTTGTTAGGAGAATTAGATCCTCGTAGTGAATATTCGCCACTTTGGAGCATTCAGAATATACAATTAACCTATGATGGTTTCTCGAATTTTGAGATTTATGTTGGTATAAAAAATGTTTTAGATTGGACACCAAATAGAGGAAATCCATTTATCATTGCAAGAGCTAATGATCCTTTTGATAAGGACGTAACCTTTGATAATGAAGGGAATGCAGTGGCTACTCCCAACAACCCTTATGCGCTAACTTTTGACCCTACTTACGTTTATGCTCCAAACCAAGGTAGACGCTTGTTTTTTGGTTTGCGATATACTTTAAATTAACTTTAGCCTCTAAGAGGCATTTGCGATATGAAAAAAATAGTATTTACCACTCTATTAGTTCTGACACTAGTAAGCTGCAAAAGCGAAAAGAACAACGGTAAACTAAATGTTGTTACCACAACTACCATGATTACCGATTTGGTAAAAAACATAGGAGATACCCTCGTTAATGTTCAAGGATTAATGGGTAGTGGTGTTGATCCGCATTTATATAAAGCGAGTGAAGGAGATGTTACCAAATTAACCAATGCAGATGTCATTTTTTACAACGGATTACATCTTGAAGGCAAATTGGTTGAAGTTTTTGAAAAAATGAAAAACAAGAAAACCATTGCTGTTTCTGATGTTTTGGATAAAAACACATTAATTGGTTCAGAATATTTTGCATCAAATTATGATCCGCATATTTGGTTTGACATAGACTATTGGAAACAAGTGACGAACTATGTTGTAGAAACATTAAGTACATCCATTCCAGAACGAAAATCTAGTTTTGAAGCTAATAGAGAGGCTTATTTAAAAAAATTAGATGCTTTAAAATCTAAAGTTGAATCCAAAATTGCTGAGCTACCAAAAGACCAGCGTATTTTAGTTACGGCACATGACGCCTTTAATTACTTTGGAAAAGCATTTGATTTTGAAGTTGTAGGTTTACAAGGGTTATCAACCGCTACAGAAGCTGGCGTTCAGGATGTTCAAAAATTATCAGCTTATATCATTACCCATAACATTAAAGCCATTTTTGTAGAAAGCTCTGTGCCAAAACGTACTATTGAAGCTTTACAAGCATCAGTAAAATCAAAAGGACATAATGTTACCATTGGTGGAACGTTATATTCTGATGCCCTTGGAGATTCAGGAACAGTTGAAGGAACATACGTTGGTATGTTTGAGTATAATGTGAATACAATTGTTAATGCATTAAAGTAAACTTATGAGTAAACAAATAGCCGTAAAAGTAGACGACCTCACCGTAGCCTACAACTACAAACCTGTACTTTGGGATATCGACCTTGAAATCCCAGAGGGAGTACTTATGGCTATTGTTGGACCAAATGGTGCTGGAAAGTCCACGCTTATTAAGTCTATACTTGGTATTTTAAAACCTATAGCTGGGAGTGTTAGTATTTACAATAAACCCTACGAAGACCAAAGGCAACTTGTAGCATACGTACCACAAAAAGGAAGCGTAGATTGGGATTTCCCAACTACAGCCCTAGATGTTGTTATGATGGGTACTTATGGTAGTTTAGGCTGGATAAAACGTCCCGGGCAAAAGCAAAAAAAAGCAGCGTTAGAGGCTCTAGAAAAAGTAGGGATGCTCCCTTTTAAAGGAAGACAGATTAGTCAGCTTTCAGGAGGTCAGCAACAACGTATCTTTTTGGCTAGGGCATTAGTTCAAAATGCTTCTATATATTTTATGGACGAACCCTTTCAAGGTGTGGATGCCACAACCGAAATTGCAATTATCAATATTTTAAAGGAATTACGAAAAGCTGGAAAAACAGTAATTGTAGTACACCATGATTTACAAACGGTTCCCGAGTATTTTGATTGGGTAACATTTCTCAATGTAAAGAAAATAGCAACTGGTCCTGTAAAGGATATTTTCAATGATGATAATCTCACAAAAACTTATGGCATTAATTATAAGGTGAGTATTCAAGAATAGCCTTTAGTGGTTAGTAATTAGTGGTTAGAAAAGAACCGTTAGAACGATATGGAAAATATTAAATTCAAGTTTGAAGATTTAAAAGTATATGGAAAAGCATTGGATTTTGTTGACTTAGCTTATGAGATATCTAATAATTTTCCAAGTTCAGAAAAATATGGGTTAACGTCTCAATTCACTAGAACCGCTGTTTCTATTGCGTTGAATATAGCTGAAGGATCTTCTGATTCTGACAAACAGTTTAATAGGTTTTTGCAAATGGCTCTAGACTCAGTAAATGAATGTGTTGTTTGTGCTACAATTTCTCAAAGACAGAACTTCATTTCAAATCAAACAAATCATAAAATTAGGGAAAAGCTTGTGGAATTATCCAAAATGATAACTAGCCTTCAAAAATACTTACGAAATAAGACTAATCTCTAACCTCTATCAACTATCGACCTCCAAGAATACATAAAACTAGTTTTCACAGACTATACTCTAAGAACCATCACTCTAGGAACTGCTATTCTTGGAGCTGTTACAGGAATGCTTGGGAGTTTTGCAGTTTTACGAAAACAAAGTTTATTAGGTGACGCCATTTCTCATGCAGCACTTTCTGGTATTGCTATTGCTTTTTTGCTGACGGGTGCCAAAGACACAAACGTACTTTTGTTAGGTGCCTTAATAAGCGGACTAATTGGTACATTTTGGATTCGTGGCATTATCAAAAAAACACATTTAAAATCAGATACTGCTTTAGGTTTAATCCTTTCCCTATTTTTTGGTTTTGGTATATTGTTGCTCACCTTTATTCAAAAACAACCAAACGCTAATCAAGCAGGGTTAGATAAATATTTATTCGGACAAGCAGCAACTTTAGTGGAAAGCGATGTATGGATGATGGCCATCATTACTGGTATTTGTCTGTTTGTACTTTTATTGTTTTGGAAAGAGTTTAAAATCCTTCTGTTTGATGCAGACTATACAAAAACATTAGGCTTTAACACCAAAACTATTGATATTCTCATTACCAGTTTTATCGTTTTAGCTATTGTATTAGGACTACAAACTGTCGGTGTAGTATTAATGAGTGCTATGTTATTAGCACCTGCTGCAGCTGCAAGACAATGGACCAATAGCCTTAGCGTAATGGTATTTCTTTCAGCTATGTTTGGGGCATTTTCTGGGGTTTTTGGAACTGCTGTTAGTGCAACTCAAAACAATTTATCAACGGGACCAGTGATAGTTATTATCGCAAGTGTATTTGTTTTAGTGTCTTTTATTTTTTCACCAAGTAGAGGTTTATTATTTAAACAGATTAGATTTATAAAAAATAGACGTGACTTAAAGCTGCATAAAACTTTGGCGTTCATGTATAACATAGTTGAAAGTCATGATAACATCTCGCATCCCCACGCCATTAAAATCTTGAATAACTTTCAAGGGTATACCAAAAGTACACTTCAAAAATTAGTGAGTAAAAATTATGTGACTCTTGATGGCAATATGTGGAGTTTAACGGAAGAAGGCTTTAATGCAGCCTCTAATTTATATAATCAACAGAATAACAATGACTAGTGCTCAATTCGAAATACAACTCATTGCTAGTTTAGTTGCTATAGCTTGCGCCATTCCTGGAACTTTTTTGGTACTTCGGAAAATGGCCATGATAAGTGATGCTATAAGTCATTCTATTTTGCCAGGAATCGTTATTGGCTTTTTCATCACTCAAGATTTGAATTCGCCGCTACTTATTATTCTAGCTGCTTTAACTGGTATTTTAACCGTGGTTTTGGTAGAGTACATTCAAAAAACAGGTTTGGTTAAAGAGGACACCGCAATTGGTTTGGTGTTTCCTGCATTGTTTAGTATTGGAGTAATCATGATTGCAAAAAATGCTAATGATGTGCACTTGGATGTTGACGCAGTATTACTCGGTGAATTAGCTTTTGCGCCTTTTGATAGATTACTCATTTCGGGAGTTGATGTCGGTCCAAAATCTTTATGGATTATCGGCAGTATTTTATTGATCACTATCGGACTTTTATTTGCCTTTTTTAAAGAACTTAAAGTAAGTACGTTTGATGCTGGTTTAGCAGCCTCACTAGGTTTTTCACCAGTAGTTTTACATTACGGATTAATGACCGTTTCCTCTATAACCACCGTTGGTGCTTTTGATGCTGTAGGTGCTATTTTAGTTGTGGCTTTGATGATTGCTCCCGCAGCAACAGCCTATTTATTAACCAATGAACTAAAACGCATGCTCATCTTCGCTATTTGCTTCGGCGTGTTTAGCGCCATTTCTGGATATTGGGTGGCGCATTGGCTAGATGCTTCCATTGCTGGGTCTATTACTACTATGCTCGGGTTGTTGTTTTTAGGTGTTTATCTTTTTGCTCCAAATAAAGGAATTATTGCTGTTATGTATCGCGAAAAGCAACAACGTACCGAAGTGTCACTCCTTACCTTTTTACTACATTTAAAAAGCCATACTGAGGAACGTGAACGTCATGTAAATCATCTTAATGAACATATCAATTGGCAAAAGGTACGCTCTAAAACAGTTTTGGATTTGGCTTTAAAAAACAACATGATTCAACTGAATAAAAATATTGTGTCCTTAACTGAAAAAGGTGAAGATTTCACCTCAAAAGCTATCGATTATATTATTACAAATGAAGACGCTCAGATTGAAGATATGAAAGATGACTTCTTTTTGTTTAGGGGGTAATTATGGCAAAACACAACGAACTTGGTAAAAAAGGCGAACAGCTGGCAGTAGACTTTCTTCTAAAAAAAGATTATGATATTGTTGAACGCAACTACCGCTTTGAAAAAGCCGAAGTAGATATTATTGCCCAAAAAGGAGATGTTCTAGCCATTATTGAAGTAAAAACAAGATCAACTACAGATTTTGGAGACCCTCAAGATTTTGTAAAACCAAAGCAAATAAAAAACCTGGTTAAAGCGGTAGATGAATATGTTAGCGTTAACGATTTAGATGTGGAGGTGCGTTTTGATATTATCGCAATCGTAAAAGAAAAGGAAGGCTATAATATTGAGCATTTGGAAAATGCCTTTTATCATTTTTAATGAGATCTAGAAACAAGTACGTGATGACAGGACAATTTACTTATCCTCTTTATCTGACGGCTCTTCAGTTTCAAAGAAAGACTTCAATCCCTCAAAATCCTCTGGTTTAGCGGTTATTTCTTTATTCTTATTTAATATAAAATAGGTTGGAGTTGCAGTTACACCATAATTGTTTCCTATTTCGTTGTCCCATTTGCCTTCACCGTATACATGTAAAAAGTTAGGGAAATCATAGGTTAAGGTTTTCCAACCATAAGGATCATCTTCCAAACCTATTGCTATTACTTGTAGCTTTCCTTCTTCCAAGGTTTCAGTAAACTTATGCAACTCTGGGATTTCTTTTAAACAATGTGAGCAACTACTGCTCCAAAAGGCCACGATATAATTTTCGGCACTATCAAGTTTACTCAATAATGTTTTTGTTGTTTCCTTCTCCTCAGAGATTTCAATAGAA
Source organism: Jejuia sp. UBA6058 (assembly GCA_002428965.1). GTDB lineage: Bacteria > Bacteroidota > Bacteroidia > Flavobacteriales > Flavobacteriaceae > Jejuia. Next base: position 831,522 of record DIYI01000012.1, read on the forward strand.
AAATCAGGAGCTTTCATTCCAATAGAAGTATTTTGGTATAATAATAACGCTTGCAACAATTGTTGGTCGTTCAACTTAACCGATAGGTCCATCAAATAGTTTTCTGCAATAAAATTAGCAACAGATTCTAGCTTCAAATCCACCATCTGCTCCCATAAATCAGTAAACAAAGATTTTTTAACCTCATCTGGGGCACCCTTCATTCTATCACTAAAAACTTCAATATTTCTTTTATAATCAGCTTCCTCGTTTCCGTTGTTAGAAGACATCCCAAATACGTAATTCAACATACGTTCCGTTAGAAATTTAGAACGCTGCAACACCTCATTATTAAAATCTACATGGTCAAAATAATGAGTCTTAAGGCCTTTTACATAAGTTGCAACATCTACCGATGTTTCCGGTATAAACGGACTGTTTGCTTTTATAAAATGTGAAGCTATAGTCCCTTTTGATGCTTCCTGAAAACCATGTTGTGTTTCGCGCTGGGTTTTAAAAATTGAGGCTAATGCTAAGGTGTCTTTTGCCTCGTTTTTGTCCCTATAATAATTACTAATACTGTTTGTAATCATCAACATGCTGTTGGTGTAAGATTCCAGTAGTTTATTTTCCCTTGAAGCTAAAAATTCTACACCTGTTTCTGAATTGAATTTTAATTCCACATCCTCTTCTTCATTGTAAATCACATCAAAATTATATTCCTCTTGAGGAACAGCATACGTAATACGATACATGCCTTTTGTTACTGTAGAATCTAGAGGGATTTCAAAACTACCATCAGCAGCAATTGGTGCATTTGTGATGTAGTTGGAATGTGTTGGTTCCACTTTATAGAGCAATGCAATTTCATACTCACCGGAAGGCAGAAACTTTCCCTTGATAACGTGCTGTCCAACACATACAATGGGCACAAAAAGAAGAGATAATAATAAAGATTTTAATTTCATTTTTATAGATTCTGAATCAAGTTCAGAATGACAATACTTGTTATGTTTTTAACTATTTCAATAATTAAGCCACAATAGGCTGCAATGCTTCTAGGGCTTGTTTTACCGATGTTATGTTTTCAAAAGTGAGTAATAATCGTAATCCATTTCTTGTTTGTTTTTCCTTCATCTTACACGCTTGCGGATGTGTTTGTACAAACTGCAACACCTTGGTAAAATTCGGACTTTGATAAAAACTACTTTGTTGATCGTTGATAAAGTAACCTATGAATTTCTTTTGTTTCATGATTACTTTTTCAAAACCTATTTTAGTAGCTAACCACTTAATTTGGACACTATTTAATAAATCGGTCACTTGCTTGGGTAACTCTCCAAAACGATCTACAAGTTCAGCTTCAAATTTTGCCAATTCTTCTTGTGTTTTTAAGTTATTTAGCTGCGTGTACAAATTTAAACGTTCTGCAATATTATTTACGTAACTATCTGGAAATAAAAGTTCAAAATCTGTATCAATGGTCACATCTTTCACGTAGACCCTATCTTCACCTTCATCTTTATATAGGTCTTTAAACTCATTTTCTTTGAGTTCTTCAATGGCTTCATTTAGAATTTTTTGGTAGGTATCAAATCCTATTTCATTAATAAATCCACTTTGTTCGCCACCCAATAAATCACCTGCACCACGAATTTCTAAATCCTTCATAGCAATATTAAAACCACTTCCCAACTCGGTAAACTGCTCTAAAGCCGTGATACGTTTTCTTGCATCCTCAGTCATTGCTGAATACTCGGGTGTAATAAAATAACAGAATGCTTTTTTGTTACTTCGCCCCACACGTCCACGCATTTGATGCAAATCACTCAATCCAAAATTATTGGCATTATTGATGAAAATAGTATTTGCATTTGGTACGTCCAGTCCACTTTCAACTATTGTTGTACTCACCAAAACATCAAAACCACCATCCATAAATTGCAACATCAAACTTTCTAGTTTTTTACCTTCCATTTGTCCATGACCAATGGCAATTTTAGCATCGGGCACCAAACGTTGTAACATGCCTGCTACTTCCTTTATATTTTCAATACGATTATGAATAAAGAAGACCTGTCCGCCACGTTGAATTTCATAACTAATCGCATCACGAATCGTCTCTTCATTAAAGCGAATCACATGGCTTTCGATAGGATATCGATTTGGTGGAGGCGTGGTAATTACTGATAAATCCCGCGCTGCCATTAAGCTAAACTGCAATGTTCTTGGAATTGGAGTAGCAGTCAAAGTTAAGACATCAACGTTTTCTTTTAACGTTTTTAATTTTTCCTTTACGGCGACACCAAATTTCTGTTCTTCATCAACAATCAATAACCCTAAATCTTTAAATTTTACATTTTTATTGACGAGTTGATGTGTGCCGATAATGATATCTACTTTTCCTTCTGATAAGGCTTCTAAAGTTTCTCGTTTCTGTTTTGCGGTTCTAAAGCGATTCACGTAATCTACTACCACAGGAAAATCTTTTAACCGCTGTCTAAAGGTTCTGGAATGTTGATACGCCAATATAGTTGTTGGTACCAAAACTGCAACCTGTTTACCATTATCAACCGCTTTAAAAGCAGCGCGAATAGCCACTTCGGTTTTTCCGAAACCAACATCACCACAAATGAGTCTATCCATGGGGCGTTCACTTTCCATATCGGCTTTTATATCTGCGGTTGCCGTACTTTGGTCAGGTGTGTCTTCGTAAATAAAAGAAGCTTCCAACTCGTGCTGCATGTAGCTGTCTGGATTGTACTGAAAGCCTTTTTGGGTTTTACGCTTCGCGTAGAGTTTTATTAAATTGAAGGCAACGTGTTTTACCCGGGCTTTTGTTTTTTGCTTTAAGGTTTTCCACGCATTACTACCAAGCTTATAAATCTTTGGAGGCTTCCCATCCTTTCCATTAAACTTGGTGATTTTATGAAGGGAATGAATACTTAAATACAATACGTCACGCTCTCCATAAATCAATTTGATAGCTTCCTGCTTTTTACCTTCAACATCAATTTTCTGCAATCCACCAAAACGCCCAATACCATGATCGATATGCGTCACGTAATCGCCAATATCTAAATTAGTCAGTTCTTTTAAAGTGATAGCTTGCTTTTTGGCATAACCATTCTTCAATTGGAATTTATGGTAACGTTCAAATATTTGATGGTCGGTGTAGCAAACTATTTTATTATCATGATCTAAAAAGCCTTGATGTAGCGATAGAATTACCGTTTGATACTCTTTCACATCCAGCTGCGCATCGTCAAAAATATCATGGAAGCGTTTGGCTTGTTGTTCACTTACACAGGCGATATAGTTGGTGTAACCCTTATCATGGTTTGCGTTTAAATCTTCAATTAATAGATTGAATTGTTTGTTGAATGCGGGTTGGGGCGTGGTGTTAAAGGCAACAATGTTGCCAGATGAATTAGTAAAAAATGATTCGGAACCAAACTCTAAAATTGAAAAATCTAAAAGCTGCTTTTTGAGTAATTCTGAATTACAAAACAATTCATGAGGTTGTGCATGTTTGATATCTTCTGAAAGTTCAGCGAATGCTTCTTCTGCTTTTCCATAAAAATCATCAATTCTTGAAAAGAGTAAATTAGCATTCTTTAAACCAATTACTGTTTTTTGGGCAATGTATTTAAGGAAGCTTTGGCGTTTTTCTTCAATCAACTTATTCGCCACGTTAGGAATAATATAGATTTTTTTAATCTGCTCAACCGAAAGTTGTGTTTCAACATCAAACGTTCTTATGGAATCTACCTCATCACCAAAAAATTCAATACGATAAGGTTCGTCATGCGAAAATGAGAACACATCTACAATACCACCACGAACAGAAAACTCTCCAGGTTCGGTAACAAAATCTACACGTTTAAACTTGTATTCAAACAAGACTTCATTTACAAAATCGATGGATACATTATCTCCAATACCAACCTTCAAAGTGTTTCTTTCAAGCTCTTTTCTCGTAACTACTTGCTCAAATAAGGCATCTGGATAGGTAACGATTATCGCTGGTTTTTTTTGCGAATTAATACGGTTTAACACCTCGGCACGTAAAAGTACATTCGCATTATCGGTTTCCTCTATATCATAAGGTCTACGGTAACTTCCAGGATAGAACAACACATCCTTTTCAGATAACAATTGTTCTAAATCATTTAGGTAGTGAGCCGCTTCTTCTTTATCGTTAAACACCAAAAGAAAGGGTTTTTGGGCTTCTTTAAATATGGATGCTGTTACAAATGAAAAAGACGAACCTACTAGTCCTTTTACGTGTGTTTTAGATTGGTTTTGGGCAATAGCATTCTGCAGATTTTGCGTTTGCAAAGCCTGTAGATAGGTTTGAGAGATAAGGGATTTACTCACCTATTTTTGTTTTGAGGTGCAAATATACATTAAAGATTATTTTAAAGTAACATAATAGGAATTTGATTCTGATTGATTAAGTTTGAATTAACGGACATATTAAAAAATATGAAGAGCGTATTTTTCCTATTTGTAATTTTAACTCAGTCTTTTTTGTTTTCTCAAGATTTTATTAAGTCTACTGATTTTGAGTTTAAGTTTATTAAAGCAAAAATTGCCAAAGGCTCCAATTATTATTACGCCATAAAAACACCTAAGAACCACGATAAAATTCAAGTTAGATTTAAATTGAAATCCCTGAAAGGCACTAAGGAAAGTTTTGACCCCAATAAACTTTATTTAGTTTCAGATGAACAAAAAATAAGAATTAGACCAATTGATGTAAGGTATAACTACGGTGTCGGTATGATTTATATAGGATTTCAGTTTTTATCAGATAAAAAACTAACTGATAAAAACTTAGAAGGATGGATTTCGTATAAACCAGATGTTAGAGATACATTTGTTGATTTCAAACTTGAAAACTATGAGGATATTTGCCACCAAATCAATTTTGGAACGAAAAAAGGCCCTCACTTTATTTCTCCGTATTTAGATCACGAAGCTCTTAAATCTTGTAAATTAGATATCTATTTTTCTGTCCCAGAAAATTCGTTAAGAAGAGGCAAAGTTTTTTATGGAAAGACTTTAATATCGAATTTTAATCTAAAATAACTTTTAAGTTAAAATTATCTTCCGCGTTAGGAATTGAGGCATTTGTTGAAGCTCCCCGACGTAAGAGGGAGCGACTGCCGAAAGCTCGACCCGACCTAAGGGGGGAAACGCTCAAAAAATAAAGATTTCAATTTCGAATATTAAAAAAAAGATGTACGTTTGCAGCACTAAAAAAGAGTATATATATGTCGTTTTCAAGTTTATTTGATAGTGGTTTTAAGAAGCGTAATCAGAGTCATTTTGCGGCTATTGTTCGTGTGGCTATGGCTGATGGTGTGATTACTGATGACGAGAGAACGTTTTTGGATAGGTTGGCGCATAGATTGGAGATTGGTGAGAATGCTTATAAAGCTATTTTAAAGGATTATAATTCGCACCCAATTAATCCGCCAGTGTCTTACGACCAGCGTTTGGAACGTCTGTACGATTTAGTGCGTATGATTCATGTAGATACGATTACTGGAGAACCAGAAATAATGTTATTGAAGAAAATCGCTGTGGGACTTGGATTTCATGCGGTAAACGTAAAATACATCATCGACAAAGCATTAACTCTTGTGAGTAACGGTGCTGATTTAGATGATTTTGTGGACCAAATAAAGAATATGAATAGATAAAAATTTAGATATTCAATATAATTTAAAAGCGTCCAACATGTTGGACGCTTTTTTTATGGCCTATAATGGGCATTTATTTAAATAAAAAATAAAATAATTTGATACAAAACTTTAGAAATTAAAATAGGAGGCATTGAGACGTAAGCAACTGGGAGACAAACTTTTGCTATTTAGCGTAACTATCTGTTGAAAAACGGACAGCCATTTTTATGTCTAAATTTTTATATAAGTAATTGATTTTCAATAAATTAAATTAAAATTTTATTTGGAAGTTTAAAATATTCCACTTTATATTTGCAGGGCAGTTTTGAAAGAACGACTGCAAGAAATAATAATTAAAAACTATAAGCCATGTTGAAGCATTATATAGCATTTCAGGATTGGAGTTGTAACCCAGAGTTATGGCTCAGGCTTCGGTTTTTTCTGTAGATTACTTTCCAGAAAAAAATCCGAAGCACACAAACTGTTTCGGATTTTTTTTATTCAGCTTCCCGTTTTCACGGGAATGACAAATTCAAATGAAACCTCTAACGAGGAAATTTTTTAGAATTCTAGAGTACATCAAATCTGAATCGGTATTAGAAACATAGTATTCCTATGTCCTAAAGCCAAGTATCATTTAATTAAAAAAGAAATGGAAACTAATTTACATAACAACTATTTGTTTAAAGCTTTAGATGCTTATCCATATGAGTTAGAAGAAACTCTAGAAGCATTAAACTATGCTTTGTCCTATAACTCACAAGATGCACAAGCACTTTGCTTAATGGGGCGTTTGTATTCTGAACAGTTAAAAGACTACAATACCGCAAAGCAATATTTTGCTGAAGCTGTAGCTCAGGAAATGGAAATGTCAAAAACGTACCCATTCTACATTCAAACACTATTGTGGAATGATGATTATGACGAAGCACATAAGTTAATTGAATTTGCATTGACCATTAAAGGAGTTGACAAAGCATTGATTGAATTATTGAAAGGCATTTTATTAGAAAAACAGGGCGAATATAAAGCCGCTATTAAGATGTTTAGAAGTGCAAATAAGACAGCGACAAGTAACTGTTTTGTTGATTACGTAGATAATGAAATATCTAGAGTAAAAAAGAAAATAGGAACTAAAAAGAAGACCTCTAAAAAATCGAAGAAAAAGAGGAAGAAAAAATAATTATCGGGGAGCGATTCCCGATGTATGGGAACTCGCTAGCGCTGGAGAGCTAGGACTGTCTGTAAAACAGTTGTATTGCACTGAGTAGGTTCGAATCCTTCGGTTCCCACATTTGCGTTTGTAGTGTAATTGGTAGCATGTAAGTCTCCAAAACTTAAGGTTGGGGTTCAAGTCCTTACAAACGCGCGATAGTTGACAAGGTGGCTGAATGGTTAAAGCAACAGATTGCAAATCTGTTTTTTATGAGTTCGAATCTCATCCTTGTCTCAAAAAATAGTATCGTAGTTCAATTGGCTAGAGCACTCGGTTGTCTCCCGAGAGGTTGCGAGTTCGAATCTCGTCGGTACTGCAAAAGCATTCTGTGAACAACACAAATGGTGCTGGGTTCTATAGGAGAAGTATAAGAGGCCATTACTTCACAGAGTGCTATTTGGAGAGTAGGCAAATATTGGTTTGTTGCGCTTACCTGCTAAGTAAGTTTGCCGTTTTGGTAATGAAGGTTCAATTCCTTTGCTCTCCGCAAAATTAATGCTCCGTTGGTCAAATGGTTAAGACGCTACACTTTCTATGTAGAATTAAGAGTTCGATTCTCTTACGGAGTACAAATTGAGGCATAACTCAGCGGTAAGAGTGTCACGTTTACATCGTGAAAGTCATAGGTTCGAATCCTATTGTCTCAACACATTGAGGTATAGCTTAATTGTTAAAGCACCGAGCTTTTAACTCGGGTGATTTAGGTTCAACTCCTAATACCTCAACACTATGCAGGAATGGCGAAATGGCAAACGCACTCGACTTAGAATCGAGAAACTGGGAGTTCGAATCTCTCTTCCTGTACTATTTGCTCTACTAGCCCAACTGGAAGAGGCATCGGTTTTAAGCGCCGTAAAGTCCAAGTTCGAATCTTGGGTAGAGTACACATAAGCTTATGGTGTAATTGGATAGCACTCAAGGCTACGAACCTTGGAGTACGGGTTCAAGTCCTGTTAAGCTTACAAAAATAACCTATGGTGTAATGGTAGCATTCAAGATTTTGAATCTTGGGGTAAAGGTTCGAGTCCTTTTAGGTTGTCAAAAAATGGTGTCTTTAGTTTATTTGGTAAAACGCCTCACTGTGAATGAGAAGAACAGGGTTCGAATCCCGAAGTCACCCCAAATAGAAAGAGTATCTATAGTGTAATGGCTCGCACGGGAGGTATATCCGCCCAGATCAAGTTCGAATCTTGATAGATACTCAAAACATTGGAACAGTAGCAAAGTTGGTCAATGCACCAGGTTGAAGTTCTGGCGATATAGGTTCGAATCCTTTCTGTTCCACAAATACGCTCATTGAAATAATTTGAAATTCAATTGTTTGGATTTCATATTTACAAAGAAATCATCACGCTGGCAGCGTGATGGGGCGGCTTATCGTCCTTAGATAAACTTGGTAACAAGGATAAATCTACAAGCAGGCACTGTGCGTAGAGACTGTTTTTCCGGAAATAGTGCAGGTAAGCAAGCAGCTAACATATGTTACTACATGCCAGGGGCAACCGCCGAAGCGCGTAAGAACATATAGCCAACCGTTGAGTAGGCTTGAGATGGAGACATCAACAGGAAAAGTTGTAGTAATGGGTTACGTATAGGCTATCCAACCTTGCGGAGCTAGTTGCAGTATTAATGCTACCCGATAGGAAACTATTCCGTAGCTTAACATACCGTGCGTTGGGAAACGCACAAGGAGAAGGTTGGTATTTTGTAGGCTAAAATCTGCGAAGCCATTTCCGAAGCCCTTCTCCTAGGCCAAGAAAAATTTGGGTTCGAGTCCCATCCAGATCGCACTTTTATGGATAGCTCAGTTGGTGAGAAAAAAAGCATAAGACTTCGGGCATTGTAGCAGCTAGTAGTTGCCTAAACCCATTGAAATATATGGGGCAATCGAGGTCGCAAACCTTTATTGCGCAGTGAACATTCTAATAGGCCGCCTCGAAGAGAGGACGCCTATGAATGGTGAGGGAGCCAACCCTTATAATTGCAAAGCGTGGTGTAAAACCACTATGCAAGCCAAGTCTAAGTTGCTGAACGGCTACAATGTATAACGGCATCGGACAAATACGTGCTTCTCAAAGCAACGAGAAAAGCGTGGAAAACTAGGGAAGGGCTACGGCTATAATACTAGGAAAGTTTGTCTGTAAGCGGAGGTATTCTCAGAACGCTTTTTTTAAAATATCAAGCTAGTCTTGTTGGGTGTTTCGGTATAGCACTATTGCATAAGGCATTGCAGGAATGTATGATGGTTTTATGTTCAACTAGACTTGGAGGTTTGTCTATTTACCAAAAAAATAGTCTCGACTCTGTAGGTCGTGGGTTCGACTCCCACCTTCCCCGCTAAATCATAAGTAATAAACGGGGAAGTAGTTCAGTCAGGTTAGAACGACAGATCTCTTGGATGTTGCCGGTTCGATTCCGGTCTAGATTTCGTGAATCTAGTAACTCAATGGTAGAGTTCCAAACTGCACTCAAAATGCAGCTTTAAGGGTTGAGGAAACCCACCAAAGCTTATCATCTTGTAAAACTGATAGCAACGCAGTTCGCTACACTGCTCAACAAAAACAGGGCGAAAACAGTTGGATTGTAAATCGGCTTAGTTGCCCCAACAAAGCAATCTGAAACGTACTTTGAAATACTAATTTTTGAAGGCTAGAGATAATTACTGTGTTGTTTTCAGGTATTAAAATAGTATATCCTAAATGGGATATTCACTTTTATCATCACACTGCATCGCACTAGTTATTAAGGCTTTTAATATGAGTATTTCCGTATGGGACAGATGATTTTCAATCTGCTGTTTTTAAGACGATAATTCCGCGTTAGGGATAGAAGCGACATCCTTTTTTGAGGCACGAGAAAAAGATATAGCGGATAGCCCGACCCCTTGTGGGTAACGCCCAAAATAAATTTAAAATTCAGCATTTACTCGGTGTTGTGTTTTAAATATGGTAACCCTTCCGTTACAGGTTTTACCGCGCCTTAGTTGGCACAAATTATATCATTTCTGCTTTGAAATGGATATTAAAGAAAATGATAATTTTTTTCTTTATTCAAAACAGAAAACTAAAGCATAGCCTTAGCTACGGTTTCTTTTTATGTTGAAGAAGAAAGGAAAAAAGGGCGTTTTATAACGTTCATTTTAAGGTGGAAATGATATTCATGTTTAATTTAAAAAGTAAGAAACAATGAAACGAGTAAGAATTAATGCAGGAAAAGTAGGTTTGGTGTTTAAAGGTGGCAACTACGTGCGCGTAATTACCGAGGGAAAACACTGGATAGGTTTTAGTCAGCGCGTGTTGGAATATAACCTAGCACAAGCCTTTGCTACACCAGTAGCACTTGAACTCTTACTAAAAGACGAAACGTTGACCGAAATGCTTCATGTAATTGAGGTAAAAGACAGCGAATTGGTTTTGGTTTACGAAAACGGAAACTTTAAAACCGTACTGTCTGCAGGACGTTACGTGTACTGGAAGGGTTTAATTGATCGAGAATTTACCACTGTAGATTTAAGCAAAATCTACATTACTGAACATATCGACAAAGCATTGTTTAGTAAATATGATTTGAGCAAACACATCCGCACCTTTGAGGTGGCCGCTTACGAAAAGGCGGTACTTTTAGTAGACGATGTGTACACCAAAACGCTTAGCGGTGGTACGTACCGTTTCTGGCGAAACGATACTACCGTAAAAATCGCTAAGGTAGATATGCGACAATTGCAACTGGAAATTGCTGGACAGGAATTGCTGACCAAAGACAAGGCCGCTATCCGTATCAACTTTTACACACAGTACAAAGTTACCGATATTGAGAAAGCCCTTTTGGAAAACAAGGACTACGAAAAGCAATTGTACATTGCTATGCAGTTGGTGTTGCGTGCCTACGTGGGTGCCTACACCTTGGACGAGCTGTTGGAACGTAAGGACAACATTGTCGAGGCCGTGTTTAACGGAGTAAAAACCAGTGCGACCAAACTGGGTGTAGCCGTACTAAACTGCGGTATGCGCGACGTGATTTTAACCGGTGATATGAAAGACATCATGAACCAAGTATTGATCGCACAAAAGAAAGCGCAGGCCAACACCATTACCCGTCGTGAGGAAACAGCCTCTACCCGTAGCTTGCTAAACACGGCAAAGTTAATGGAAGAGAACCACATGCTGTACAAGCTAAAAGAGATGGAGTATGTTGAAAAAATCGCCGATAAAATTGGCGAAATCACAGTGGCTGGTAACGGTGGTATCGTAGCACAGTTAAAAGACATTTTCTCTGTTAGTAAATAAGGTGTTTTGGGCGTAACCCCGCCGAAAAAGGCGGGGTCGCGCTTTACGCTATATCTTTTTAAAGCATCATTGCGAGGACGAAGGACGTGGCAATCTGCTAAATTCTAGTTCCGCAAAAATGAAGTTATAAAAAGCTTTAAAAAGGATGCCGCTGCAATCGCTTACGCGGGTGTGTTTGCTAGTTGCGTGCTTGGTGCCAAGGTCAGAAATTCTAATAAAATATCCTTTCGCGGTTCCACAATCTTAAGGTTAAAGACAAAAATGAAAAGAATAAAAATTAATTTAGACTTACATCCATTGGAAAGATGGAATAGTATTAAGAATTATAAAAACGAAATCAATAGTCTTCTAAAATATTATTTAGAAGATTTAAGTGATGCTGGTATTTTTGAAACATATATTGATACCTATAAAGAACTATTTATTTCAGAACCCTATAAACAGGAAATTAAATCTATTTCTAATTATTGTGATTTTGAAGAAAATCAAATACTGATTACAAATTTGTATTATGATGCCTTAAAATTCGTGTTTGGTTGTACAGCATTTTGTACTACTGACGGAATAGAGAAATTACATGCAAGAAATTTAGATTGGTGGACTGAGAATAATATTTTGAGTAGTTTTTCAAAGGTTTTTGACTTTGAAAAAAATGGAAAAACACTTTTTTCTCTTGTAAGTTGGCCAGGATTCATAGGTGCATTATCAGGCGTGAAACCTGGAGCTTTTTCGATTACCCTAAATGCAGTTTTAAGTAATGAGGAACCTCAGTTTGCCCTACCTGTAACATTTCTTATCAGAGATGTACTTGAAAAAGCATCAACCTTTAATGAGGCTGTCAAAATGTTATCCGAAACACCTATTGCATCAGACTGTTTATTGATGATTATTGGAGCCAATAAGAATGAAAACGTGGTTATTGAAAGAACACCTTCTTCATTTTCCATTAGAAAACCAATTGAAGATAAACTAATTGTTACAAATGAATATTTAACTCTAACAGAAAATAAATTAACCAATGATTCCTTGCAAACAACAGCATCAGGAAGACATCTACGAGTAAATCAATTATTAACTGATAATCCTTCAGCTAATATTGAAAACTATTTCAATATTTTATCTGACGATAAGGTTAAAATGGATATTACCGTTCAACAAATGATTTTTAATCCTGTCAATGGAGATATTCATTTAAAAACAAATAATTAAAATGAAAACAAAAACAACAGGCAAAACTTTAATTGATTTAGGATATAAACAAGCCAAATGGTTTAAAGAAGCCATTACACATATTAACGAAAGCAATTTAGAAGGTGATGCCCTATTGGAATATTTGGAGCAATTCAAAGCTCCAGACCCTATTGCATTACATGATAAACCTGTGGACTTTTCGGTAAACATTAAAGCTGAAAATGAAATGGAAGAAACCAACGTTAATACGGTTATTAATTCCATGCAAACCTTGATGAAAACACCAACCTTGGTAGCTGGAGCCATCATGCCGGATGCGTGTCCAACAGGACCAAACGGAACAATTCCTGTTGGCGGTGTAGCCGTGGCAAAAAACGCCATTCATCCAGGGATGCACAGTGCCGATATTTGTTGTTCTGTAATGCTCACAGATTTTGGAAAGACCGACCCTAAAGCCATTTTGGATAGTGCACATGCAAACACCCATTTTGGTCCAGGAGGTCGGGATAGGGATGCACAATTCCATTTTCCAAAGGAGTTATTGGAAGCCTTTGAAAACAATACGTTTTTAAATGACAAGCCAATGATTCAAATCGCAAGAGCACATTTAGGAACACAAGGTGATGGTAACCATTTCTTGTTTGTCGGTACATCCAAAAAAACAGGAAATACTATGTTGGTGACGCATCACGGTTCTAGAGGTGCGGGTGCTAAATTGTATAAAAAAGGGATGTATATCGCAGAACGTTTTAGAAAGGAATTATCTCCAGATACGTTGAAGCAAAATGCGTGGATTCCTTTTGACACCGAAGAGGGTCAAAGCTATTGGGACGCACTACAAGTCATCAGGCAATGGACAAAAAGCAATCACAAAGTGATTCATAATGCTGTTGCCGATAGTTTAGATATTGACATTGAAAACAGATATTGGAACGAGCATAATTTTGTGTTCAAGGATGGTGATTTGTTCTATCATGCCAAAGGCGCTACACCTTTGGACGCTAAGTTTATGCCCGATATTACAGGTCCACGTTTAATTCCATTAAACATGGCAGAACCTGTTTTGATTGTAGAGGGCAAAACCACTGAAACTAATTTAGGTTTCGCGCCACACGGTGCTGGTAGAAATGTGAGCCGTACCCAACACAGAAGAAGCAAAACAGGCAGTATCATGCAAATCTTTAAAGAAGAAACCAGAGGTTTAGACGTTAGGTTTTTCTCAAAGGAGATTGATATTACCGAGTTGCCAAGTGCTTACAAAAATGCCAAAACCGTAAGAGTCCAAATGGAGGAATACGGTTTAGGAAACGTTATTGACGAAGTACTACCTTATGGTTGTATTATGGCTGGCGATTGGCAGAAAAATGCGCCTTGGCGCGTGAAGCGGGATAAGCATAGAGGTAGGCATTAAGATGGAGAGGCTGTTTAAAAAATAAGCAGAATGTCATTCTGAACTTGATTCAGAATCTCAAGATATTTCGACAAATGAGAACCTGAAACAAGTTCAGGTTGATGGGACCCAGACCTGTCAGGTTTTCAAAAACTGACAGGTCTTTAAATATAATCTATTCCCTACCTTTACCACCCTTATGAATCACCATTTCAAATCCATAATTTTACAAAAAACTAGCGCTACTTCTTTAGATGAAAAAGAAGTAATTCAAGAACTATGGAGTGGCTATGGTAAAATTATACGTATTGCACTAGAAAACTCCCCTTTAGAAAGTGCTGTTGTAAAACATGTACAACTCCCACGAAACAATAACCACCCCAGAGGATGGAATACCGATATTGGGCATCAACGCAAACTAAAATCCTACGAAGTAGAAACCACATGGTATAAAGAGTATAGTAAAACGAGTATGGCGCGTTTGCCAAAATGTTTTGGGATTGAACATTATCAAGATGAAGTCCTAATGGTCCTTGAAGATTTAGATAAAGCAGGTTTCCCATTAAGAAAACAGAGCGTAGAATGGGAAGATATTGATAAATGCTTGGAATGGTTGGCAAAATTTCATGCAAGCTATTTAGGGAAAATACCTGACGGACTTTGGGAGGTTGGTACCTATTGGCATTTAGACACTAGACCTCAAGAATTGAAAGTTTTAGAGGATGAGAAATTGAAAAGGGCAGCAGTTATTATTGACAAAAAACTAAATACCTGTACTTATAAAACGTTCGTTCATGGCGATGCAAAATTGGCCAACTTTTGTTTTTCTGAAAGCGGAAAAGTAGCTGGTGTAGATTTTCAATATGTTGGTGGAGGATGTGGTATGAAGGATGTGGCTTATTTTATTGGGAGTTGCCTCAATGAAAGTGATTGCGAACGTTTAGAAAATAAAATACTAGACACCTATTTTGCGCATTTACATAAAGCAATTGGTGAAGCAAACGAAGCCCTTGAAAATGAATGGCGATCATTATATCGCGTAGCCTGGGCAGATTTTCATCGATTTTTGAAAGGGTGGAGTCCTGGGCATTGGAAAATTAATAGTTATAGCGAACGTATCACCGCCGAAGTCATTAACAATCTATAACAATGGATTTACAATATTTGACAAGCGTTGCCATTGAAGCGGCCCTTTCTGCTGGAAAAGTCATTCAGAACTATATGAATGATGAGATTAAGCTGGAAACAAAAGAAGGTGGTTCTACCTATGCTTCTCAAGTCGTAACCAAAGTAGATAGGGAATGTGAAAATAGTATCCTTTCATATATAGAACCAACTTGCAAAACCTTTGATATCGGACTCTTATCTGAAGAAACCCAAGATGATGGTAGCCGATTTGAAAAAGAGTATTTCTGGTGTATTGATCCCATGGATGGTACACTGGCATTTATTAACAAAACGCCTGGGTTTTCGGTTTCTATTGCCTTAATTGCTAAAAATGGCTCGCCTGTAATTGGCGTTGTTTTTGATCCAAGTTCTGAAACTTTATACCACGCTATTAAAGGAAAAGGTGCTTTTAAAAATAACAAATCTTGGATTATTAAAAACACGAACGATTATTTGACCTATATCACTGACAAAAAATTAAAGGATACGCCGAAGTCTGAGGAAATCCAGGCTATTCTCAATACTCATCAAACAAATTTAGGGTTGAAAAGCATTAAAGAAATATCAGGAAAAGGCGCTGTAATGTGCGCTATTTTAGTTTTAGAAAATGGACCTGCGTGTTTTTTGAAACTTCCAAAAAAAGAAAAGGGTAGTGGCAGTATTTGGGATTATGCGGCTACGACTTGTATTTATAATGAACTTGAATTGTCTGCAAAAACTTTTACTGGCGACAGGCTTGATCTAAATAAACAGGACGATTCTTTTATGAACGAAAAAGGAGTTTACTATACCAACCCAAATTTAGATTAAAACACTTTAGAAGAAAATCTCTTGTGCCAAACGAAAGGTGTTGGCATGCGCTTCAATAATAATTTTTATATCAGGTGAATAGCCACCACCCATAGAACACATTACAGGTAATTTGTGGTCTTTACAAGTTTGTAGAACAAAACGATCTCGTTCTTTACAGCCTTCTATAGTCATTCCCAATTTACCAAGTTTATCTGAAGCTACAACATCAACACCGCATAAGTAATATATGAAATCTGGTTTTTCTGAATCAATCAAACTAGGTAAAGTTTCTTTCAAAATGGATAAGTAGGTTTCGTCATCTGTATCGTTTTCTAAAGCAATATCTAAATCGCTTTCTTCCTTTTTAAAAGGATAGTTCCCTTTTCCGTGAATTGAAAAGGTAAATACGCTAGGATCATTTTGAAAAATTTCAGCGGTGCCATTCCCTTGGTGTACGTCTAAGTCCAAAATCAATACCTTTTCCACCAAACCCTTATGTAATAAATATTTCGCGCCAATAGCTTGATCGTTCAGCAAACAAAATGCCTCACCTCTATCTGAGTAAGCATGATGTGTGCCACCAGCAATATTCATCGCTATTCCATATTGTAAGGCAAACTCTGAAGCTTTTATGGTGCCATCAGCAATAATAATTTCACGTTCTACAAGTTCTGCGCTCAACGGAAATCCTATTTTTCTAGATGCTCTCGCATCCAAAGTCAGATGCTGTAATTCCTTATAATAAGTTTTCGAGTGCACCCTTAAGATGTGTTCGTCTTTAGGAAAGGTCGGTTCAAAAAAATTATCCTGATTACATGTCCCTTCATAAACTAATTGTTGAGGAAGTAGTTCATATTTTATCATAGGAAACCTATGGCCTTCAGGTAATGGGTGTTTGTAAACAGGATGGTAGGCAATTTTAAGCATAGGGTTTCGTGATAGAGATGGTTAAAACTCTAATGTTAAGTATTAATCTAGTTTATTAAAAATAAAATTTATAGAAAAGATCAAAAGTTGCGCTTTAATAATCAATAGTTACTATAGCATATTGGTAATTTGTAGTATTTTGGCGTACAATTTAACCAAACTAAGTATCTTTTTTAAAATGAAAAAACTTTTATCAGCACTTTTTATAGCTTCATTGTTTTGGTCTTGTAACAATACAGAAACACCTTCCAAAACGGAAAATGAGGAAACTACATACGAAGCAAATTGGGAATCGTTAGCAAAACACACTGCAGATCCTGAATGGTTTCACGACTCTAAATTAGGAATCTATTTCCACTGGGGGGTGTACAGTGTGCCAGCTTATGGGTCTGAATGGTATCCTTTTAGGCTATATAGAACGAATGAATTCCCTGACTACAAAGAATATCATGAAAAAAACTATGGTCCATTAGAAGAGTTTGGTTATCATGACTTTATTCCTATGTTTAAAGCTGAAAACTTTGATGCCAATAGTTGGGCAGATTTATTTAAAGCAGCTGGGGCTAAGTTTGCTGGTCCTGTGGCGCAACATCATGATGGTTTTGCAATGTGGGATAGTGAAATTAATCCTTGGAACTCAGCAGATATGGGGCCTAAAAAAGATATTACAGGTGAAATTCTTAGTGCATTAAAAGAAAGAGGTTTAAAAACTATGACATCATTTCATCATGCTAGGCTAAGACAACGTCATGATGGAGACTCTACAAAGTGGGATACGTATAATAGTCATTTCGCTTATAATCCTAAATACCCATCTTCTAGTGAGGACGCCGAATTAAAAAAGTTTTATGGTAATATGCCTCAGGAAGAGTTTGATCAATATTGGTTAGATCAAGTTAATGAAGTGGTAGATAAATACTCTCCAGATATGCTTTGGTATGACGTTTGGTTAAACCACGTCTCAGAAGATAAGATTAAGGAAATGTCTGCTTACTTTTTAAATAACGGATTAAAAACAGGCCAAGAACCAGTATTAATAGCTAAACATGACGATTTACCAAAAAACATGAGTGTTTTAGATATTGAACAGGGTGGGAAGAAAGATGTATCTGAGACTGTTTGGATGACAGATATTACCGTAAGCGATAAAGGTAGTTGGTGCTATACTCACGGACAGGTATATAAATCGCCCGAATTGCTGTTAAGAAATATGATAGACGTGTGGGCAAAAAATGGTGTAGTATTGCTTAATGTTTCACCATTAGCAAATGGTACAATTAACCAAGAACAACGTGATTTATTAACTACCGTAGGTGGATGGCTAGATACATATGGTGAAGCTGTTTATGGCACAAGACCATTCCATATTTATGGGTTTGGACATGCAAAAGCTGAGGATGGAGCTCATGGTGGTCAATCTGCTAAAGTGAAGTACAATGCGGGCGATATAAGATTTACAACTTCAAAAGATAAAAAAGCACTCTATGTGTTTTTACTTGGGAAACCAGAACCAGGAGAAGTTATTAAATTAGGTAAGCTTAACAACATTGGTTATGGACCTGCAACTCCTGTTAAAAGAGTAGTTGAGTTAAAATCTGGAAAAGAAGTGGAATGGGAAAAAACAGAGCGTACGCATATGTTTACAATTCCTGAAGATGTTGAACTTAGTGGATTAGCCAACGTATTTAAAATGGAATTGGAATAGTTCTAATATATTTTTAACTAAATTTAAGTCTCAATAAAATCGTTTTATTGAGACTTTTTTAATGCCAAATACTATTTCATGAAATTTAATACTTCGCTTTTGTTCTTTATAACCCTGTTAATATTTAGTTGTAACGATACAAAACCCATCGAAATTGATAACTCAAAAGATTTTAAGGAAGTTGAACATGTGGTTCAAGGTGTTTTTGATGATGTTTGGAGTAATAAAAATGCCGAATACCTAACAAAATACCATACAGATGATTTCATTCTTTTGGAACATGGTGAAGTTTGGACAAATGATACCATTGCTAACTGGTGCAAAAGAGCTAAAATTAGAGATAATGGTATGAAGCGCACCAATAGTTTTGATTTTTTTGAAGCCAAGAAAGAAGGAGATAAAATATGGATGGCATATCATAATTACGCTACTTTTAAAAAAGACACGTTAACAGGAAAAGCGCAATGGTTAGAAAGTATCGTAGCCGTAAAAGAGGATAGTATTTGGAAATTAGAGTTGATGCACTCTACAAGGGTACCAAGAAAAAATTAGGCTACTTTTTTAATCAGATCGAAGCAAGGGCATTTTTTACAACGCTTGTTTTCGCCTTTTTTGTATTTTTTACAGCAACTACTTTTTACTTTGTTAGGAACATCAATACCTAATTCTTTAAGTTTTTTAATTGCCTTTTCTTGTTTCTTTTTTTTGCCCACAATTGCAACTTGAATTTCAAATTTGGATGCAAAAATACCTTATTTTTATTAAATCTAAATAAGGTTTATTGTTAAAATTTTGTTTTTTCTATTGAGGGTTTCTTCTCTATTGCAGTTATTTAAAGAGTAATAAAAAAACCCAAGAACCGAAGTTCTCAGGCTTTAAAAAAAACTAAAATAAACTAACTGATTGTAATTAGAATTTTTTGACTAACTCAAAAAAGAATTATTATTAATAATTTGGGTTTTGTTTAATTAATGGATTTGCATCGACCTCAGATAGCGGTATTGGAAATAGCACATGGTGTGCCTGCGCGTTTGTTTTGCCTCTTGCTTGTGCATCCGAGATTAATCTTCCTTGACGAATTAAGTCTCTTCTTCTATGACCTTCTGTAACAAATTCCCAACCGCGTTCATCTAGCATAGCATCAATAAAAGATTCTAAACCTGCAAAATCACCAAGGGTATATGTTGGTACTCCAGCTCTAGTCCTAACCTCATTAAGTAAATCAACGGCCTCCTGGGTAGGACCACCCGAAATCATTGCTAATGCTTCAGAGCGTAATAATAGAACATCAGCATACCTCATATAGCAAACATCATTTGGCCAGTTATTTCCACCTCCGCTAATTTCCCCCGCATCTTCAGAGGGTGTATATTTAAAAGCTCTAGGATGAAATCTATTTCCAGAATTATCACCATTAACCAAATCAATGTAATTACCAGATTTATCAATATATTCGTAGCATATCCATCCAAAACTTGGTTCGCCATCTTCAGTAAACTCACCTCTGGGATCCCATGGTAAGGCGCGTTTATCATCAGGATGATAAGTAGCAACAAATTCCCTTTGCAATTGTAGTTGCGCACCCCAATTTCTAAAAGCCGTTTGGTAACCTGGTGGAAAATTATGTGCTGGTATGCCGTTATTTGAAAGCACATTACTGTTTTCAAAAACAAAAATCATCTCACTATTACCTTCATTTTGATGAGAAAACATAGTAGTAACATCCGCCAACAAACTATATTGATTGGAATCTATCACATCTTGTAAAACATCCGCCGCGTCCTGCCATTGCTTAGTATTCATGAGGAATCTGCCTAACATGGCCTGCGCAGCACCTTTGGTAGCTTTACCTTTTATGTCTTGAGTAATTGGTAGGTTGTCTATTGCGGATTGATACTCGGTAACTATAAAGTTTCGAATCTCTTCATCAGTTGCTCTAGCGTATTCAAAACTTAAATCTAAAGTACTTGTAACTAAAGGAACAGGACCCCAAAGGTCATATAGTTCCGAATAGTTCCAAGCACGTAAAAATGTAGCTTCTGCTTTGAATGCAGCTACCTGTTCTGCGGGTAACGAGGTAACTTTGTCTATATGATCTAGTAATGCGTTACAGTTTCTAATAGCTTCATAAATCTCTCGCCATGTAGCTGTTAAATCCGCATTTGCGGCATCTACTGTATATTCTTCAAATGGAACAACTCTACCGCGATAACCTCCTCCAGCTTCTACTTCATCATCACAAGGGTAAGCAGCAAAAGTGTGAAATCTTTCACGTATTATAGGGTTTGATCTACCATAAGCGGATACCAGTATAGACTCTATTCCTTCCTCTGTAGCAACAAAGGCATCTGCGTCAAATTCTGTAAATACTTCTTCTTCTAAGAAATTATTACAGGACATTCCTAAAATTAAGAATGTAAAAATTCCAATTTTGTAAATAGTACTTTTCATTTTCTTTAATTTTTTGTTTTATTATAAGCTAAATCTAGCACCAATTCTTACGGTTCTGGCCAATGGGTAATCCCCATAAGTTCCTCTTTGCGTACCTGAACCACTTGAAGAGTTTGCATCAGGATCAAAGCCATCAAAATCTGTTATGGTTAAGAAATTCTCTAAAGAAATGTAGAAGTTAGCCGAATCTATACCTAATGATTTTATCGAAGTATCATACCCTAGAGTAACATTCTTTAGTCTCACGTAAGAAGCATCTTGAACCGTCCATTTATTAACTTTTCTACCATCTTGATATCTACCAGGTTCAACCATAGAGGGGTATGGAGAGTCTGGATTGTCAGGTGTCCATCTGTTTAAATAATAACTAGCCAACTTATTTCTGTCAGGATCAATCGGATAAAAAGATTCTGCAATTAAGTTGTTAAATACATCTATGCCCTGTACTCCAACTACATATACATCTAAAGTGAAATTTTTGTACTTCAATCTATTGTTAATCCCGAAATTAAAATCTGGAAACGGCTTACCAAGTATAACCCTATCTTCTTCATTAATTCTATCATCTCCATTAATGTCTGCCACTATAGGATGTCCCAGTCCTGCTCTAAAACTTGGATCTAAGGCATTGGCAGCATCTACTTCTGCCTGTGTACTGTATATGCCATCTATTTGATATCCATAAAATGCAGCCATTGGAGCACCTTCTTGAACTACCCAGAAATCTCCTGCGAAGGCAAATCCACCCCCGCCAGTTACTCGTCCACCAATAAAATCAGGAACTTCTGTAACTTCATTATCAAGAGTTGCAAATGTTAAATTTGTTTCCCAAGAGAAATCATCTTTTTGAATATTGATGCTATTTAATGATATTTCTAAACCTTGGTTTCTAACATTACCGAAGTTTTGTCTAAAACTGGTAAACCCAGTTGAAGGTGGTACAGGCCTTTGAAACAATTGATCTTCTGTGTTTCTCACATAATATTCTATGCTACCGGAAAGTCTATAGTCTAGCATTGTAAAATCTAAACCTAAATTAACCTCTTTTGTTGTTTCCCACACTAAGTCTGTGTTAGGTATTCTACTAGGAACTGCTCCAGTTAATACTTGCTCACCAAGAACCGCATTTGATCCAACTCTAAATGTTGAAAGTGTTTCAAAATTATTAATAGCGGAATTACCAATTTCTCCATAACCAGCTCTAAACTTAAGTGCATCAAAAAGGTCTTGATTTTCCATAAATGGTTCAGATCCAATTTGCCACCCAAAAGACACCGATGGAAAAATAGAGGTTTTGTTAGTTTCAGAAAACCTACTTACACCATCTGCTCTTAAACTCGCTGTAAAAAGATATCTGTCTTTATAATCATAATTTACTCTAGCTAGGTATGATCTAAATGTGGTTTGAATTTTACTTGTTGAAGTACTAAATCTTTCTGGGTTTGCAACGTCAAAAAGGTCAACGCCATTAACATCAGATAAGAATCCTGCTGCATCGGCATCAAGAACTCTATTAACGAATTTTTCATAGGTTAAACCAGTAAGAACTTTAAGGCTATGATCTCCAAACTCTTTCTCATAATTGAGCGTGTATTCCGCAATACCATAGGTGTTGTCATTGTTTCTTACTGTGCCAATACCTTCTGAGCCTAACCCTTGTTGGGTGAATCTATTTTCGTAGGAATCAAATTTGGTCGCCGTAATTCTTGCTCCTAAATGTAAACCTACTTTTAGCCCATCTAAAACTTCGTACTCTAGTCTTGTATTTCCTAAAATTTCTGTTCTAGCTCTATTTTGATCAAAACCTTGTTGAACAGCTTCGGGATTCTCCACTTGGATAAAAGGATTTAGCTTATATCTACCCTGGTCATTCAATTCAGCATCTAAGGTTGGGTCAAAAAGTAGAGCTGATGCAACAGCTCCTCTGATACTATTGGTTCCCAAAGGCATTAAATCTGTATTAGTTCTATTTACGTTTAAGTTGAATTTAATATCTAATTTATCATTGGGAGTTACATTTACATTTATTCTGGCGTTGTATCTTTTTTCTCCGGTATTTCTAAGAACACCTTTGCTATCCAAGTGGTTAAAAGAGGCATAATAGGTAGAGTTCTCACCACCACCAGATAATGATAGTTGATGGTTATGTATAAAACCACTTCTAAATACTTGATCCTGCCAATTAAAACCTTCTCCAATAGCCGCAATTTCTGCATCTGTATAAATAGGAACATAATTTGGATCTGTAGCATTAGCAGGATTAGCTTCAAAATCTAACGCGTTTAGGGTTTCCATGTACTGCCGACCATTAAGCATATCTATTTCTTCAGCCACACTTTGCATAGCGGTATAGGTGCTATAAGAAACTTCTAGAGCTCCTTTTCTTCCTCTTTTAGTAGTAATAATTACAACCCCGTTAGCAGCACGTGCTCCATAAATAGCTGATGCGGAGGCGTCTTTTAGAATATTGATAGATTCAATATCTTCAGGACCAAGTGCGTCTACATTACCATTTGGTACGCCATCAACAACTACTAGAACACCATTGCCTCCATTAATAGAACTTAAACCACGCACACGTATGTCTACACGTCCACCAGGAGCACTACTTGCTTGACTAATTTGAACACCAGCAGCTTTACCATCCAATAATTGGAGGGCATTAGTGTTTGCCCCTTTTACAAAATTTTCTTGAGTAACTTGAACTACGGAACCAGTTACATCCTTCACTCTTTGAGTACCGTAACCCACTACAACAACTTCATCCAAGGCCGCCGCATCCTCTATCATAGTTACACTAATTTCTGTTTTGCCAGCCACCGAAACTTCTTGTGTTACATAACCGACAAATGATATGACTAAAACGGCGTCATTGGAAGAAACACCCAAGGAAAAATTACCGTCAAAATCCGCTTGTGTTCCGTTTGTAGTTCCCTTTTCTAAGATGTTTGCTCCAGAAAGAGGTATGCCATTTTCATCTACAACAGTACCAGAAATATTAACCTGCTGTATAACCGAAGACTTATCTAAATTGTCAGATGTATCAATGGCAGCTTTTTTCCTTTCAACAAGGTAAATTCGCTTATTAATGATATTGTAGTTTGTTGTGGTGCTCTTAAAAACACGGTCTAATACTGATGCAATTAATTCCTTATTGGCTTTAATGCTTACTTTACGTTCTAAATCAATGTCTTTTATTTTATAGACAAATCGGAATTCGCTTGAACTTTCAATTTCATCTAGAAATTGTTGAACGCTAACATCATTTAAATCTATTGTTATCTTTTTTTGTTGCGAATAAGTCTCATTTGCTTGAAGCGTAAAAAGACTTATAAAAAATAACAAAATACTAAGTTTCATTTTAAGATTTACTTTTAGGGCGTAGTACAGCAGCCCTATTAGTTTAGATGGTTGTTTTTTCATACTTTTGAATAGTTAGAATTGTGGTTAATCTAATTTTAGTTTAGTCACGCCATAATGATCGGAAAGTGTGCCAGCATTTTCCGATTTTTTTGTTATCGAAAGGCGTTAATGTTGTTGTCTTAGGGTGTATTACATAGGCGAAAAAGGTGTTTGAATTAATTAATTGTTATAGTATTTTGTTTAATGCTGTAATCTATATTGTATGTTAGTTTAAGCTCTTCAAGAACTTCTTCTATTTTAGGAGAGATACCAAAACTGGCGTTAAACTTCTCGCTAGAGAGTTGTACATTGTTATTTATAATTGTTACATCATAATGCCGCTCAAGCTTTTTAAGAATATTGTTAAACATCATATTTCTAAAAACGAGTTCTCCGTTCATCCAAGATGTATATATATCAGTAATTACCCTGTCTTGTTTTATAGTTTTCTCGGTCCTGTTAAAACTAGCTTTATAATTGGGTTGAAGTAGATTAATTTTTTCATTTTTTATAGCGTCTTCTGTGTAAAGACCAACAGAACCTTCAACTAAAACAACTTCAGTTACATTGTCTTCTGGGTAGGAGTGAACATTAAATTTTGTGCCATAAACTTTTATATTTAAGTCATCGGCATTGACAATAAATGGTGATATTTCACTTTTGGTTACGTCTAAAAACACTTCCCCATTAATAAATACCTTTCTTTCTTTACCATCAATAAACTCAACAGGATATTTAAATGAAGACCCTGCGTTTAAATAAGCTTTAGTGCCATCAGATAATTGTATTTCAAATTTTTTACCATAGGGAATAGTTAAGGTGTTGTAAACTAATTTTTTAACTACATTTTCAGATTTTTGATAGACTAATTGATTGTTATTCTGAGCACCAACTATCTTTCCTGATGTATCTAAAATATGCCCATTTGTTTTATCATCTAAAACTTTAATTGTACCATCCTCAAGTTCAAGTGTTATGGTGTCTTTAGTTAAGGTTTGTATACTATTATTGGAGGCTTTAAGGTAAACAACTAAACAAATCATAAATCCAATAAATACTGCTGCTACTGTTGCTAAACGCCTCCAATTAATTGAATTTCTGTGATATTGGGAGTTGAGACCAATAACTTGTTGTATAGAAGTCCAGATAGATGCTTTAATAGCTTCCTTTTCTAAATTATCTTCAAAGGTGTTTGTATTAAGTTTTGCCTTAAGATTGTTTTGAAAAGTATCAAGAACATCCTCCTCCTTTTTCGTTAGGGAACCCTCAAGTGATTTTTCTAATAGTTTTCTAAATTCTTTTTCGTCCATTAAAAAGCTTGTCTAATATGAAGTTCCAAAAGGGGCATAATTGTCCCATCTTAAACCTCGATTTAACATTTTTTTAACATTTGAGGTTAAGCAAAATAGTAACAAGAAAAATGATTGGTGTTAAATGACTTATGAAATGATGAACAGCACTAATACAGCTACCGTTTGCTTAAGGGATTTGATTGCCCTTGAAATTTGATTTTCCACAGTTTTTTTTGAAATACCTAATTCAGAGGCTATTTCTTCATTGGAGTATGCCTTAAACCTACTCAACTCAAATACTTGAACGCACCTTTTTGGTAGGTTGTTAAGTCTCTTTTTGATAGTGGACAAAGTTTCGTCTAAATCGTGCTTCTTATTAACCTCAGATTTAACAGTTAAGGATAATTCGTTAATAATATCTAATTGTACTTTAGAAAATTTGTTATCTCTAAAATATTTGTAACAATTATTTTTAACCGCACGATTAATATAGGCCTCAAAACGTTCAATTTTATTTGATGCTCTTTTCTGCCAAATTGAAATCCAAATATCTTGAACAATATCTTTAGCTACACTTTCATCACCCACAATCTGCATCGCTTGCAAAAACATAGTGTCCCAATACATATCAAATAACTTTTTAAAGGCTTTTCGGTTTCCCTGCCTCAACTCGGTTAAGATTATTTCAAGTATTGCATTTTTGTTAATGGACATTGTTGTTTATTGATAACATCTCACTAAAGATATCATTTAATTACAAAATTCCAAAAAAACTATAGTTTATGGATTGAAATTACTAATTTTTGACCTGTTGTTATCATTCAAAAAAACCTATAGTCAGATGTTTGTAGACCTCTTATAAACGCAAAAAGAGCTATTCCATTTATTTGGAATACCCCTTTTTTCTTTAATATAAAACCTTAGATTTTACTGTACTGAAAGCGTATATTGTGGTGTTGGGTTTAACGGACAGAAGTACACGTATTCACCCTTCGTCAATTTAGTTGCTTTTGATGTTTCAACGGTACCATCTTTTACTACCGATGTTACATAAGCCGTTTGAATGTGGTTTTCAGGCTTACTGGCATCTTTTCCCTTTGGCACTAAAACCAAACCAACATCTTTCCCCACGTGGTTGTTAGATACTTCAAACACATAAGTGCCCTCACTCACGGTTACTGATTTTTGCGTAAACTCTCCTGGAGTTTGTTCCAGCGCAATTGTTTTTACGTTGTCTTTCATCATTTTGTCCTGAGCGTTTCCGTTTAACGCAAAACCTAAGGCTACTACTAAAATTGCTACTACTTTTTTCATTGTTTTCTAATTTTAAATTTTTGATTATGGTTTTTTGGGCGTTCCCCTCGATGATGAATCCGTCCGATAAAGAAACCTCCGTGCTCGGGTCAGGCTTTCGGCAGTCGCTCCCTCCTGCGTCGGGGAGCTTCAACAAATGCCTCAATCC
>DIYI01000019.1 GCA_002428965.1 Jejuia sp. UBA6058
CCGCAGGTAATTACATACCATCGTGGTCACGGATATGCGCCGTTGTTAATGGCTTATATCCGCCGGTAAACGAAGGTAGTTGAAAATTTTTACAAAATCAAGTTCCATTGCTCTTAAAATATGTGTTCAAATTAGGTTGTCAAAACACCAATTCAACAATACAAAAACCAAATATTTCGCTATTTTTGCAGTTCATAAAAAATTAATAAAAACAGTCTGTTCAATAAACACTATGACTGAAGACTAATAGATATGTTTAATAATTTAAGCGATAAACTAGATAAAGCACTACACGTTCTTAAAGGACATGGCAGTATTACAGAGGTAAACGTAGCCGAAACCTTAAAAGAAGTACGTCGTGCGCTTTTGGATGCGGATGTTAACTTTAAAATTGCCAAAGAATTTACTAATAAAGTAAAGGTGAAAGCTTTGGGACAAAACGTATTAACTACGTTACAACCGGGGCAGTTAATGGTAAAAATCGTTAAGGACGAGTTAACCGAATTAATGGGTGGTGATGCCGAAGGCATTAATTTGTCTGCAACACCAAGTGTTATTTTAATGTCTGGTTTACAAGGTTCTGGTAAAACTACGTTTTCTGGAAAGCTTGCCAATTACCTTAAAAATAAAAAGACCAAAAAACCCTTATTGGTGGCTTGTGATGTATATCGTCCTGCTGCAATTGATCAGCTTCACGTTGTTGGAGATCAAATTGGTGTTGAGGTGTTTAGTGATAGAGGGAATAACGATCCTGTAGCAATTTCTCAAGCGGGTATTGCGCATGCAAAAGCCAACGGACATAATGTGGTAATTATAGATACCGCAGGTCGTTTAGCGGTCGATGAAGCGATGATGACCGAGATATCTAACATTCATAAAGCTATTCAACCTCAGGAAACTTTGTTTGTGGTGGATTCCATGACGGGGCAAGATGCGGTAAATACCGCAAAAGCCTTCAATGATATTCTGAATTTTGATGGTGTTATCCTTACCAAATTAGATGGTGATACACGTGGTGGTGCTGCGATTTCTATTAAATCTGTTGTCAACAAACCTATTAAGTTTATCGGTACGGGTGAGAAGATGGAAGCTATTGATGTGTTCTATCCATCTCGTATGGCAGATCGTATTTTGGGAATGGGAGATGTAGTGTCTCTTGTAGAACGTGCCCAAGAACAATTTGATGAACAAGAGGCACGCAAACTTCAAAAGAAAATTGCCAAAAACCAATTTGGATTTGATGATTTCTTAAAGCAAATTCAACAAATCAAGAAAATGGGGAACATGAAAGACCTTATTGGAATGATTCCTGGAGCAGGTAAAATGATGAAAGATGTAGATATTGATGATGATGCGTTTAAAGGTATAGAAGCAATAATTCATTCTATGACTCCAAAAGAACGCACCAACCCTTCAGTGTTAAATGCAAGTAGAAAAAAACGAGTTGCTAAAGGCTCAGGTACTTCGGTTCAAGAAGTAAATCAATTACTGAAACAATTCAACCAAATGAGCAAAATGATGAAGATGATGCAAGGTGGAGGCGGCAAGAAGATGATGCAGATGATGAAGAATATGCGATAACCTTAGTAAGCAGTCTCAGTCACAGTTTCCAGTAGTTTATGGATTTTAAAGATTTGTTAGCTTACAAAAAAGCCTTTGAATTATCAATGCTAATCTTCGATATTTCAAAGTCTTTTCCAAAAGAAGAAATATATTCATTGACTGACCAGATCAGGAGAAGTTCAAGATCAGTTTGTGCTAATATATCAGAGGCCTACAGAAAAAGAAGATATCCAAAACATTTTATCAGTAAACTGACTGATGCAGATGGTGAGAATTCTGAAACAAGTACTTGGTTGGATTTTGCTTTGTCATGTGAATACATTTCGAAAGAAATTCATTCTGAATTTTCAAGTCAAGGAAACGAAATAGGAAAGCTAATTAACTATATGATTAATCATCCAGAGAAATTTGGTGTTAAAACTGAAAATTAAACGCACAAGAGTAAGCAGCTGACAACTGAGACTGAAAACTGAATTAACGCAAGAGTAAGCCATCAGAGTAAGAAACTGCGACTGCGACTGCGACTGAAAACTTATAATAATGACAATACTAGACGGTAAAAAAGTAAGCAACGATATAAAAAATGAAATTGCAGATCATGTCCAATCCATGATTTCAAAAGGTGAAAAAGTGCCACATTTGGCTGCAATTTTAGTAGGTTCTGATGGTGCGAGTATGACTTATGTGGGTGCTAAAGTAAAAGCCTGTGAGCGCATTGGTTTTAAATCGACGCTTATTGAAATGCCCGAGTACACCTCTGAAGAAGAACTTCTGGAAAAAATCCATTTTTTAAATACTAATGATGATATTGATGGCTTCATCGTACAATTGCCATTACCAGACCAAATTGATGAACAAAAGGTTTTGATGGCGGTTGATCCTGATAAGGATGTGGATGGATTTCACCCAACCAACGTTGGCCGAATGGCATTAGATTTACCTACATTTTTACCAGCAACACCCTATGGAATTATGGAGCTGTTGGAGCGTTACCAAATTGAAACTTCGGGTAAAAACGTGGTGGTTATGGGGCGTAGCCATATTGTAGGGCGTCCAATGAGTATTTTGATGAGTCAAAAACGTCCAGCCGGAGATGCTACGGTTACAGTGGTACATAGTCGTTCTAAAAATTTAAAAGAAATTACAAAAGCAGCTGATATTATTGTAGCAGCTATTGGTATTTCAGAATTCCTAACGGGTGATATGGTTAAGGAAGATGTTGTTGTAATTGATGTGGGCATTACAAGAGTTCCCGATCAGACTAAAAAGAACGGTTATAGATTAGCTGGTGATGTGGAATTTGAAAGTGTAAGTAAAAAAGCCAGCTATATAACACCTGTACCTGGTGGTGTTGGTCCTATGACTATTGCTATGTTGCTAAAAAATACACTTTTGGCCAGGGAGCGTCATGGGTAGCCTTAGCGTAAGTTGCTTCTAGTGTTTGTGTATTTTGAACTGCCTAGAGTTCTTTTTGGCAACTTATTTTCCAAGTAGGAAATACGATTTTTTCGGTTTTGTCTACCCACTCACCAATCCATTTATAACCGCTTTTACTAATATCGTAAAAGGTAAGTCTATAATAGCCCACCATACCATTTGGTGCCGTTTGGTCCTTATATAAAACAATATTGCCGTTTTTGGTTTTAGTACCTTCCCAAGAGGATAATTTTGCTGTAGGGGCAGCTGATGTGTAATAATGGACATACCATTTACTGCTATCCGCATTAAATTGTCTTATGCTACCAGAATGTTTTCCATCAGATTTAAGTGTCTCATCTTGAATTGCCATCCCATTCATTATGTATTTAAAACGCCATACCATATCAATTGGAGATGTCCAAGAACCATCTTTATTTCTTGAAGTAGATTTGCATTTACATTTACCGATCATGGGTTCAAAATCTTTGATCTGTTCAGGAGCTTCAGGATTTAGTTTTCCAAAAGGGAACAAATCTGAGGGTTCATAATCGTACTGCGCGTTTATTGGAGCATATATGAAAAGGCTAAAAATTACACTTAGTGAAATTAGTTTCATGTTTGTTTGATAAGAATTACTAGATCAAATCAAACAAAAATTATAAGGCGTAGCTTTAAAAATGCAGAGAATGCTTTTGTATTTGCAGTAAGCCGTGTTAAGAATATACTAAACTGTAAAGTTTTTAACTACTTTAAGTTTGCTTTTTGAGATGGCTACACGTTCGTTGTTTTTAAGAACCAACTCGGGAGTGCTAGACCAATTAATTTCTTTTACCATTTTCATATTCACAATGGCTTTTCTATGTACCCTTAAAAAATGTTTTTCTAGTTTGTTTTCAAGAGTTTTTAAGCTACTTCGCATTGTGTAATTTTTATCGTTATTGGTATGTACAATAACGCAGTAGTCGTCTGCCTCAATCCAATAAATATCATGTATTGGTATTATCTTCCTTTTATTACCAATTTTAATATTTAATACTGAAGTTTTATCATCATTTTGTTGCCTTAGTTGATTGTATAATTCAGTATTGGATGCTTTAATATTTAATAACGATTCAACCTTTATTTGAAGTGCTGAATTTATAAAGTAAAAATGAAAAATTATGGCAACAGATATATAGCCCAGAGTATAAATTGGAGCTTTTTGAAACGTATAGAATGTCACATATTCTTTGAAAAAAAGCGACAAGGAAAAAGGTTCGTTAGAAGTTAATTGTTGTCCTATTGCAATTATAAAAACACATGCAACCACTAATGCTAGAACAAAAACTATATAACTTAAAATAGTTGCGCTTTTATATTTTAAGGCTGTTTTTTTGCAATAGGAAATTAAAGGAATACATAATACCAACCAAACAAGCCATTTTAAAGATTGTCTTTTCAGTAGTTGGGTGAAAACAATGTTTTCTGCTAGATTAAATCGCTTTATATAATAATATTGCTGTAAAGTCTCAAATATAATTGCTGTAGAAAAAATGCAAATAACAAAGATTAGGTACTTTTTATGAAGTGTTATTTGATTTAAAACTTTTGGCAAAAGCTGAATTTTTAATTTATCGTCTTTTTGTAAATGGATTAAATTCTTTGTGAGAAGAACTTATAAGGTTACTTAAGGTTTTAAACTCATCTGAGGTTAATTCTCTGTATTTACCAATAGGAATATCCAGTTTAATATTCATTATTCTTACCCGTTTTAAAGTTTGTACTTCGTAATTTAAATAAGAGCACATTCTTCTAATTTGGCGGTTCAAACCCTGGGTTAAAATAATTTTGAATTTGTAAGTGCTTAATTTTTCAACCTTGCATTTTTTTGTGGTTTGCTTAAGCTCTTCAAGATATATGCCACCTGACATTCTATTAACAAAGGTTTGAGAAATGGGTTTATCAACCGTTACGATATATTCCTTTTCATGGTTATTACTAGCTCTAAGAATTTTGTTTACAATATCGCCATCATCTGTTAGTAGAATTAAACCTTCACTAGGCTTATCCAATCTTCCCATAGGAAAAATACGTTTAGGATAATTAATAAAGTCAATTATATTGTCTTTTTCAACTGAAGTATCTGTAGTACAAACAATACCTACAGGTTTGTTGAATGCCAAATACACAAATGATTCCTTAGTATTTGTTACTGTTTTACCATCCACGGCAACAATATCTGTGGGCGCAATTTTGGTACCCATTTCTGGAACAACTCCATTTATGGTAACTCTACCAGCCTCAATAAGTTTGTCTGCTTCTCTACGTGAGCAATACCCAACTTCACTTAAATATTTATTAATACGTTTTAAAGGTTCAGTCATATTTCAAAAATACGATTAAGCCTTTAAAAATTTGAGAATGTGTTGGTAAACTTCTCCTGATTTTAACCCATGCCCATAACCTTTTGTTTCAATGAATTGACTACTTGGGTAACTATTTTTGATATTGATACCGTCAGAAAAAGGGATAATTCTGTCCTTTTTATCATGAATGATAAGGGTATCAATCTTTAGATTTGATACAAAAGTTGAAGTAGAAAAATATTCTGGAAAGAAACCAAAGCGCTTATGAATGTATAATCGATTACCGTGTTTTGTTCGCTTTGAATAGCCCATTATATTTTCGTAGTTATTAAGAATTGAACTAAAGGCATCAGGAGCACCAAGAAGCATAATTTTATCTACCGAATTCATTTGATGATTTTTCAATGCAAAGGTCGTTGCCATTCCACCTACGGAGTGTCCGATTATAGCTTGAGGTTTGTATGTTTCTGCTACATGATGAATACATTCAGAATAGAGGATTGCGTTAAATTCTTTATTTCCGGTACCACCATGCGCAGGAGCGTCTAGAGCCAAAACATTAAAGTCTTCTTTGGTTAAAATCTCAATGAGATCTTTCCATCTAAAAGAGTTGCTTTCCCATCCGTGAGCCATAAGTATGGTATCCTTCGAGCCCTTCCAATGATAAACTTTTATGTTAAAATCTTTAAAGGGTAGACTGTGCTGTTTTGCTTTGTTTAAGTAGTTGCTTTCATTTGGTTTAAGCTGTCCTTTTCGTGGTCTGGAAAATAACTGCATGGACAGTTTTCCTGCATAAAAGGGAGAAAAAATAGCAACGAAATTAATGCAAGCTCCAATAAGTTTAGGTATGAGTTTTTCCATTTAAGCTTGCTCTCTATTTACGAGTTCCATTGAAAAGGCAGGTGTGCAAATAGCTATATATTCACAAGGTTCAGAAAATGGATTAGAATATTGTACGCGCGTATTTTTTTCAATTTTAATAGATTGACCAGCCTTTAAAACAATGGTTTCCCCTTCAATAATAAATTGCTTTTTACCTTTTATGATAAAAGTATACTCGTCGAATTCTGGTGTTTGAAATGGTTCGCTCCAATCAGGAGGTGCGATCATATGCGCAATACTTATTTTAGAATTACCATCTGTGGCATTTCCAAAATGCTCTTTAATGACCTTTCCATCTGTCGTTGGAACAATAAATGGATTGTTTTGGATACTATATTTCTTCATAATTAATCCTTGAAAGGCTTTCGTTTTATCATTCCGCCTTTAATGTCTTTTACAATACCCATAATCAAAAAGGCTTTACGATCTATCTTATCAATTTCAGTTTTTACTTTCGGCAATTCTAAACGGGTAATCACTGTATAGATGATGTCTTTAGGCCCTGTTTCTCCAGTTTTACCATAACCCCCTTCTCCTTTATAAATGGTGCATGCCCTTCCCAGTTTTTTAGTGAGCATATATTGAATGTCTTCATGTTTCTCTGAAATTATTGTAAGTCCAACATATTCCTCTACGCCATCAACAACAAAATCAACTGTTCTGGCTGCTGCGAGATACGTCAAAATAGCATAAAGCGCTGTTTCTACTGAGAGTATATAGGCTCCAAAAGAGAAAATAATAATATTTATGATAAGCAAAACATCACCAACGGTAAGCGATAATTTTCTACTTAAAAATATTGCAAGTACTTCTGTACCGTCTATAACGCTTCGGCCTCGCATAGACATTCCAATCCCCAAGCCTAAGAAGAACCCTCCAAAAATGGCAATGAGTAGTTTGTCCTCTGTAATTTTTGGATAATCTACATAATGTACAACAATGGCTAGAAATGTAATGGCTACAATACTTCTTAATGCAAACTTTAAGCTAACAGTTCTAGACGCTAAAATGATAAAAGGGATATTTACTAAGACTAGCAGAACTCCTAGTTTTAAGGAGGTGATGTTTTCTAAGAGAAGTGATATTCCTGTTGCGCCGCCATCAATAAAATGATTTGGTAATAAAAATCCTTTCAGTCCAAAACCAGCAGAAAACACACCAATTACGATGAAAAAATATTCCCCTAAAGTATGTGTCAATTCAACATAAAGTCTCCTTACAAGGGGAACAATTTCTTTTTTGCTTACAGGCTTATCTTTAGGTTTCTTTTTTTCTAAGCGCTTTCTGGCTACATCTACTAATATTTTAGATAAAAATGGATTCAAATGTTTAATGCCAGTTTATAAAAAAGTATTTGATTTTGGCGTTATCAGGGATTTGAATTGCCTCGATTTTTAAGTCCATATCTAGTCTTAAATTAGAAGGTAGTTCCTTTTTATCAATAGCAAAACTTGCATTAATACTGTTAACACTTACTACAATGGAGTTTATTAAATTATCAATTCTAGAAATTTTATAATTGTCTGATATTTCTTTGAAAGTACTTATGGTGCTGATGTTTTTATCTGTTTTATAACGCTCATCAATAATTTGGACACTTTGAATCACCGAAGTTGAATCTAAGGCTTCAGCAGGTTCCAACTCTAATAGCTTTTTTCCTGTTTTATCAAGGATTTCGATGTTACTTCTATTACTGATAAACTCATCTCCTCCAATGCGTTTAACGATAGAATCATTTGGAAATACGAGTTTTAAGTCTTTTACTTGCGTAGAGTCTGTTAAAAGACCAATATGTTGTTTAGAAATTTCAAAAGGATCTTGTTCTTTATTACATGACAATACCAAAAATGATAAAAGTAATAAAGGGATTAAGGGCTTTTTCATTGTTTATATGTGATGAGTTTAATTTTTTATTTCATTACTTTGGTGAGAATACCAAAAA
This sequence comes from Jejuia sp. UBA6058, assembly GCA_002428965.1. Classification (GTDB taxonomy): domain Bacteria; phylum Bacteroidota; class Bacteroidia; order Flavobacteriales; family Flavobacteriaceae; genus Jejuia. Next base: position 8,152 of record DIYI01000019.1, read on the forward strand.
CGCTTCTAATAAAAGTAGCACTAGTCAAAACCTTAACTACTGGATTCATTCTGGTGCTTTTACGACGACGAGTTGTACTAGCTTTTCTTTTGGTTTCTGCTTTTTTAAGCGCTTCTTTTTCTTGACGCGCTTTTTCTTTGGCTTCTTCTGCCTCCGCCTTTTTTATTTTTTCATTAAGTAGCTCATAAGCACTTTCTCTGTCAACAGTCTCGTTGTACTTTTTTGCTAATTTTGATTGAGATAGCAGTGAAGCTAATTCGGTTTCTGTTAAAATATCCATTCGGCTCATTGGTGCTCGCATCATAGTTGCGGCAAGTGGAGTAGGTCTGCCTTTTTCATCTAATGCAGAGACTAAAGCTTCTCCAATTCCCAAGGAAGTTAAGACTTCAGTAGTATCATAAAAATCTGAATCTGGATAGTTTTGAGCCGTCAGTTTAATGGCCTTTCTGTCCTTTGCTGTAAAAGCTCTAAGCGCATGTTGTACTTTTAATCCCAATTGTCCTAATACCTCTTCAGGTACATCGGTTGGATTCTGTGTCACAAAATACAGACCAACACCTTTACTACGAATCAATTTTACAATACTTTCAATCTGATCTAATAGCGCATCGGAAGCTTCGTTAAAAATTAAATGTGCTTCATCTATAAATAGAATTAGTTCTGGTCTGCCACTATCACCTTGTTCGGGAAACGTAGAATAAATTTCAGCTAATAAACTCAACATAAATGTTGAAAATAGCTTTGGCCTATCTTGAATATCTGTTAATCTTATAATATTTATATAGCCTCTGCCTTCATCGTCAACCCTCAATAAATCGTCCACTTCAAAAGAGGTTTCACCAAAAAATAAATCAGCACCTTGTTGTTCTAGCTCTATTATTTTTCTTAGAATAGCACCTGTGGATGAGGTAGAAATTCTGCCGTAAGCTTCCGTGAATTCTTGTTTGCCTTCTTGAGTGGCATATTGTAACATTTTCTTGAAATCCTTTAAATCTAGTAGCGGCAGTTTATTGTCATCACAATATTTGAAAATTACCGAAATAATACCTGCTTGAGTTTCTGTAACTCCTAAAATTCTAGATAGTAATACTGGTCCAAACTCACTAATTGTGGCTCTTAGTCTAACACCATCTTGTTCGGATAAGGTCATAACCTCAACAGGAAAGGATTTCGCATCAAAGGGCAAACCAATTTTTTCATGCCGTTCGTCTATTTTTGGATGCCCAGGACTTGGTTGTGCTAATCCGCTTAAATCCCCTTTAATATCCATTAATAGCACAGGAATTCCTTTTTCACTAAGATTTTCAGCTAATACCTGAAGCGACTTGGTTTTACCAGTACCAGTGGCACCAGCAATTAAACCATGGCGATTCATGGTTTTTAAAGGGATTTTAACATGTGCCCCAGTAACTGTTTCACCATCAAGCATTGCAGCACCAATAGGAATAAAATCGCCTTTGGTTTCATTGCCTTTGGTTATATATTCAAAAAAAGACTCTTTTTTGCTCATGAAAATTCAAATTTTGTTAAAAATAACTATTCTAGATGAATTCAAATAGCGCATTCTTATAAAAGTTATTTCAAATAAATTACAATATAGTATCTTTGCGCACCTATGAAAACTGAGATTCAAGCACTTGTAGATAAAGGGCAAATGTTGCCTTTAATGGAAGAGTTTTACACCATTCAAGGTGAGGGCTACCATAAGGGTACTGCTGCGTATTTTATTAGAATAGGTGGTTGTGATGTTGGGTGTCATTGGTGTGATGTAAAAGAGAGTTGGAATGCTGATTTGCATCCACCAACTGAAACTACTAAAATTGTAGAAAACGCTAGAAATTATAGCGATACTATTGTGGTTACTGGAGGGGAGCCGCTAACTTGGGATATGACGGAGTTGACATCTCAACTAAAAGCTGAAGGTTTACAAACCCATATTGAAACATCTGGAGCGTATAAATTAACAGGCGAGTGGGATTGGATTTGTTTATCACCAAAGAAAATGAAACTACCAACACCCGAAGTTTATCAAAAGGCAGATGAGCTAAAAGTGATTGTATACAACAAGGATGATTTACGTTTTGCAGAAGAACAAGCTGCAAAAGTTAACGATAATTGTATTTTGTACCTGCAACCAGAATGGAGTAAACGAGACAAGGTAATATCGCTTATTGTAGATTATGTTATGGAACACCCAAAATGGAAAGTATCCTTGCAAACACATAAATATTTGAACATACCATAAAAAAAGCCTTGATGAAAATCAAGGCTTTTTTTTAGTTTTTCGGTTAACCGAATTATTTTGTAAATGGCACTGCAACTCTGGTAGTTCCCCAGCCTAAATGCATATCTACACCATCATCAGATTTTGAAAAAGCAATAGAAAACGCTTCTAAGGAATCATCCGCACTACTTACAGGAACAGCTAAACGTGCTACGTCATTTGCTTCATCGTAAAAGTAAGATCCCCAAACATTCAGGTCGGTACTTACAATAGCAGTCCATTCTTTATCCCCAGGAATTACATAAAACGTGTAGCTCCCAGCTTTAATGGTCTTTCCATCCAATTTCATATCGGTATATAAAGTCAATTCTGCAGCTTCGTTGGCGCCAGTTCTCCAAACCTTTCCGTTTGGTGCCAATTTAGATAAAGCTCTACCTTTAAGTTGAGGTCTACTGTACACAATTTTTATCAGTTTGTCCGATACTTTGTAATCTCTTGGAAATGCTGCTGCATCCATCGGACTCTTATCCATTTTAGAGAATTTTTGTGCGGAAACGTTCACGCTAAAAAGCATTACCATGGCAAAGGCCAATGCTGCTAGAATTTTTGATGTTTTCATCTTTTAATTTTTTTCATTGTTCAAATTTAAGAGGTATTATCCTTAAAGTTTTGGTAAAAGTCGTTAAGCTTTGTTAAAGTTTACATGTAAATACAATAATTTGGGCGTTACCCACAAGGGGTCGGGCTTTCACGAGTCGCTCTCTGCGAGGAGCTCCAACAATCGCTTAATCCCTAACGCGGGTCAGTCAGCTAACTTCCGTTTTAAACCCCAACTTATCACATATCTGATATGTTCAATTCCATTTATAACCTAAAACGAAAGCCAAAACCATATATTTTATAGTACATTTACAGATAAACCAAATAAAACCAAAAGGTTTTGAAGTTTAGCAGAGATTTTAAACCAGACGAAAAAGTCATTCTAAGAGATTATTTAGCTATAGAGCGTACCCGTTTAGCTAACGAAAGGACATTGCTGTCCTACATTAGGTCTTCATTATATTTACTTATTGGGAGTATCGCGTTTTTCCAGTTAAAGGAATTCCCAAATTTTAAATACTTAGCCTTAGCCTCTTTAGTGTTTAGTGCGTTGTTCTTTATTATTGGTATTTACAGATTCGCTACGTTAAAGCGCAGTTTAAAACGTTTGTATTATATGTCCGAGAGTTTGGGTGAAAAAAATTAAAGGAGGATGTCACTTCGAGTAATTCCAATTTTAATTGGAATCGGATCTGTAAATCGAGTGTCATTTCGAACGTAGTGAGAAATCTAATTACACAATGTGGAATTATGGGATTCCTCTTCGTTCCTCATTCGGAATGACAAAATACTTTTTAGATTGAATTTTTTCAATGAGAAATCAAATAATTGTACAAACTGCTATTTAGTTCATTTAAAACCTCAGGAATATCCTTTACATATGATTTTGTTTTTTTAATAGGCTTTCCCTTTTTAAAAAACGCCGCCCCATTTTTTAAGTCAATCTCCTTCCAGCCCATATCGTATTTACTGTTGGCTTTGGTTTGAATAGTTAAGGGTTCAAAAGTGTATTGATGCTTCTCAAAGACTATTTTTATAGTGTATTGCATATGGAAATACTGCTTATCCGACTGAATCACATTTTCTTTAATACCAGTTAAAAGAATAACCTGATTGTCAATTTCTGTCTTAGGATTTTTATACGTTGTAATAATCCAGTTTAGGGTTTTGTTATGTAAGTCGGTTGCAGATAAATTTTCAATGGAAGTAATTATAGACTCTGGAGTTAAGCCACTTTCAGTAAATGTGAATTTGGTTTGGCCCTCGGCTCCTAAAGTCCATAGAATTGTTAATGAAAAAATAAAAGTTCTCACTTTAAAGTTATATAACTAATTCAAATTAACCTGCCAAGAAACTCCAAACTTATCTTCTAGAAACCCGAATTTTTCACTAAAACCGTAATTGGCAAGTGGCATTAAAACCTTACCACTTTCTGAAAGTTTGTTAAAAATAGTTTCTAGTTCTTCATTTGATTTACAATCCACAAAGTTGGATACGCCCGGTGTAAAGTTCCATGCATGTTTTACATAACTGTCACTGCAAGCAAATTGACTGCCGTTTAATTCAAATCGAGCCATTAAGATGCTACCTTCAGGAGCAGGTCCTTCAGCTCCAAATTTTCTAACATCTGTTATTTTTGAGTTTTCAAATATATCAACGTAAAAATTCATGGCCTCTTCAGCATTACCGTCTTGAAATGTCAAAAATGTAGTAATTTGATTTTTGGAGTTTAAAGAAGAATTGGTCTTTTTTAAACTATCTATCTTATTTTGTAAAGTAATTAGTTTTTCGTTAGTTTCTTTGTCTTTTTCAAAATTAGAGCAGTTAAAACAAAGAACAAGACATAATAGGAAGATGATTTTTTTCATTAGACTTTTGATATTAAGAAAATAAAGTTACCTAATTTATTTAATTACAATGAAATAAAAATGAGAAAACAAAAAAAGCTTCAGAGAATTCTGAAGCTTTTTATATTGTAAATATTATTTTCTTTACTTCTTAATCACCTTAACATTCATTTCCTCAACTTTTTTATCAGAAAGGGGAGAAGGCGAACCAAATAATAAATCCTCACTGGTGCCTGTTTTTGGAAACGCCATCACTTCACGAATAGAGGCTTTTTTCTCTAGAATCATCATCAAACGGTCTACACCCCAAGCAATACCTCCGTGTGGTGGCGCACCATAATGAAAGGCTTGATACATCGTACCCACGCTTTTCATCATCTCATTTTTATCATAACCCATATTGCGATACGTAGCTTCTAAAATTTCTGGTTTGTGTGCACGCACAGATCCACCACCAATTTCGTAACCATTAAGAATCAAATCGTATTGCTGTGCAATAATACTACCGATTTCTTCCTCTTTTCCATCGATATGTTTGTTGATATCGTAAACTGCTGGCATTGAAAATGGGTTGTGGGTAAACGTCCAATTACCTTCATCGGTCTTTTCAAACATTGGAAAATCTACCACCCAAGCTGGTCGTAATTCTTTTGGGTTGATCAACTTCAACATACTTCCTAATTCCTGACGCACCGCATCCAAAGCTTTATTGGCGGTGTCATAATCTGCAGCAGAAAAGAATACAATATCACCAACTTTTGCTTTTGTAGTTTTAATAATATTTTCTGCAATAGTTTCACCTAAAAACTTAATAATAGGTGACTGCAAATCAGTCTCATTTACTATGATATAAGCAAGCCCACCCAAACCATGGTCTTGTGCAATAGCTGTGAGTTTTTCAATTTGACCTTTTGACAAGCGCTTGCTACCTTGTTCTTCGGCAGAAACTTTGATACACTTTACAACACCACCTTCGTCAATAGGTTTGCTAAATACTTGGAAGGATGTTTCTTTTACAATCTGCGTGATTTCCTGAAGTTTCAGGCCGAAACGTAAATCTGGTCGGTCGCAACCATACCAATCCATAGCTTCTTTATACGTTAGGATTTCAAACGGATGTAAAATCCATTTCTTACCATATATTTCCCTAACAATTTGATTGAACATTTTAGTGTTCAAATCAATAATATCTTGCATACTCGCGTATGCCATTTCAATATCTAACTGCGTAAACTCTGGCTGTCTGTCACCACGAGAATCTTCGTCTCTAAAACAACGCGCTATTTGGAAATACTTCTCATAACCACTCACCATTAAAATCTGCTTAAATTGCTGAGGAGCCTGTGGTAATGTGTAAAAAGATCCTGCTTTTTTGCGAGTAGGTACGATAAATTCTCTGGCACCTTCATCGGTTCCCGCAGTTAAAATAGGTGTTTCAACTTCTAGGAATTCCTGCTCATCCAGAATATCACGCATCAGCTTAATCACCTTGTGGCGATTCACTATTGCTTTACGCACCGCATCATTACGATGGTCTAAATACTTATATTGAAAACGTACTGTTTCGTTAGATTTGTGGGCACGCTTAATTTCAAAAGGTAAGGTTTTAGAAAGGTTTAGAATATCTAATTCCGACGTTTCCAACTCAATCGTACCCGTTCTAATGGATGGGTTATAATCTTCAGGATCGCGTCGTACCACCTGACCAGTTACAGTAATTACCGATTCTGGTTTCAACTTCACCAATTCATCTAAATTCGGAAAAGATTCCCTGCTCAAGCGCACCTGAAAAATCTCATGGCTAGAATCGCGTAAATCAATAAACATCAATTCCCCATGATCGCGAACACTAGATACCCAACCTGCTAAAGTGACGTTTTCAGATATTGAAGTTTCACTTAATTCAGAAGCCTTATGAGTCCTATATTGCTCTTTGACAACAATTGGAATTTCAGGAAGTTCTTCTTCAGTATTGTTTGTTTGTTTCTGGTTATTGGTTATTGGTTTTGATTCAGTTGATAAATCGGCCTTCTTGTTTTTGTCACTTCCAGCAAGGGTTGCTAAAATACGTTCACGAATTACTTTTCCAGAAGCGCCTTTTCCAATTATACCAATAACTTTTCCAACTAGAATACCCGCTTTTCCTTGGTTTCCAGCTTTAATATCATTGGCAATAGCTTCGTTTTCTGCAATTACTTTGGCAATAGCATCATCAATCTGAGATTCAGAAATGATGTTATCCTCAAAATATTGGTTGTAATCAAAATTGCGGTCTTTTAAATAAGAAGTTATCGCATTCTGCACTAAAACAGACGTCACTTTTTCTTCCTTAAACATCTGGAAAATTTCAATAAGATGTTCAATACGGTGAATATCACCATAATCATCAGCGCCAATATTATTCACCAAAGTTTTAGCCACAAATGACGGATCTTTAATCACATCATTTATCGCCATAAAAGTTTGGGAACGTAGATTATCTGCTGTAAAAAATTTGGCGTCTTGCGGCAATACACCGCCTTTTATCAGAATGGATTCCACCGCAAAAGGAAGTGCACTTAAATCTACATCAATACTATCAACAACATCTTTTATGTTTACGAAAGGAAGATCTGGTTCAGATATAAATCGATAATCTGCCTCAAACTCCTTTTTACGCATGGTTTTGGTTTGCTTCAAATCCGCATCAAACAAAACGGTGGTTTGGTCTGGTCTAAATTCCTTATGCTCTAAATAATAATTAAGTTGTTTTTCAACCTCTTCTTTTAGAGCGTCCACCATGAAACGGAAAGAGTTGAGGTTTTTTATCTCGGTACGCGGATTTAGATCATACGTATGTTTCTTGCGAAGCGAAACAGAAACGTCAGATTTAAACTCACCTTTTTCCAAGTTAGCTTCCGAAATTCCTAAATTCTGGACAATACGCTGAATGTACTGCGCATAAGTAGAAGCATCTTCAATATGACGAATACAAGGTTCAGTAACAATTTCGATAAGTGGTACCCCAGCTTTATTAAAATCCACTAAAGATACATGCTTTTCGTGCATCAATTTTGCTGCATCTTCTTCAATATGCACTTGTGTTAAATTCACTGTAAATTGCGAACCGTCATTTCTAAAACAAGACACTTGTCCGTCAGGAATCACAGGGTTGTGAAACTGTGTGATCTGAATGTTTTTTGGGTTGTCAGGATATTCGTAGTGCTTCCTGTCCCAGGAAATAACCTCATTTTCAAAAGTAGATTTTACCGCTTTTCCGAAGTAAATCGCTTTAGTAATAGCCTCTTTATTTATTGCAGGCAAAACTCCCATTTGCCCAGTACAGACAGAACAAATATTATGATTTGGTGTTTCAATATCTCCAGCATTGGCACAAGAACAAAACAGCTTTGTTTTTGTGTTTAATCTTACGTGCGTTTCCAGCCCGATAACTAACTCTATTTCATGCGCTTTAAGTAGCTCGTTTAATTGCTCCAGTTCCATTATAGCGTATCTTTTAAGAAGTTAGCAAAAGTTAAAACAAGGTCGTCGTTAGTTTTGGCGGCGGTAATTTGCATACCAGTTTCAGTACCTTGTGGAATCGTTAATGTTGGCAGTTGTCCTAGACTAAAACCAACGGTATAAGCATCCGACAAGTACATGGCTAAAGGATCTTTCAAACTATCGCCAATTTTAGGAGGTGTACTTGGGGTCACGGGAGAAATGATAATGTCCACTTCCTTAAAATCATGCTCAAAATTCTCAGAAATTTGATCGCGTAAGTTCAACCCTTTCAAATATATTTCATCTGAAAACCCTTGGGACAAAACCTGATTACCTCCAACAATTCTTCGTTTTGTTTCTTCTGAAAAGTTTTCAGAACGTGTCACCGCATAAGTCTCTTTTAAATTATCAGCTTCAATACGGTTGCCGTAATTTGTCCCATCCAAACGCGACAGGTTAGAAGCGGTTTCGGCCATCGCCAAAGTATAATAGGTAGAAACAAGCGTATTCGACTCAAAAAAGTCTAATGCCTTTACTGTGATACCTTTAGCTTTTATTTTATCAAGCGTCGCTAAAAAATCAGACTTCACCTGAGCATCAATAGCTTCACTTTCTATGAAGTTTTTAAAGTAGCCAACAGTTTTAATTTCGTCTACATTTGAAATGCTTTCTTCTAAAATGCCTTCAGAAGCATACGTAGTTTGATCCTTCCCATCCATACCGCTAATCACGTTCAAAACAATACGAACATCCTCAATAGATTTAGCAATAGGGCCAACGCAATCTGTGGAAGACGCGTACGCCATTAATCCGAATCGAGACACACGTCCGTAAGTAGGTTTTAAACCATAAACACCATTATATCCTGCAGGCTGACGAATAGAACCGCCAGTATCACCACCAATAGAAAATACCGTATAATCTTTAGCAACATTCACCGCAGAACCACCGCTAGAGCCGCCTCCAACTAGTTCAGGATTTATAGCGTTTTTTACCGCACCAAAAATGGTGTTCTCACTAGAAGACCCATGGCCAAAACTATCACAATTTTCTTTTACTAACGGAATAGCTCCAGCATCTAATAACTTCTGAATTGCAGTAGCTGTATATGCAGATTTATAGTTTTTTAATAAATCAGAGCTTGCTGTGGTATAAGTGCCTTGTACCATGTACACATCCTTAATGCCAAAAGGAATACCCTCTAATAAACCAATTTCTTCACCATTAGCGATTTTAGTATCAACCTTGGCAGCTAAATCTAAAGCCAATTCATCCAATAGTGCATTTACCGTATTATGAGTATTAGGTTTTAAAGCTTCTAGCTTTCCTTTAACTAGCTCGGTACAGGTAATATGTTTACCTACCAACTGCTCATGAATATGTCGTATTTGCGAATCCATAACCTATTCTTCAATAACTTTCGAAACTACCAAGTAGCCGTTTTTCTCCTTCGGAAAGTTTTCAATTATAATCTGTTTTTCAGCTTCAGAACTATCCACTACAATATCCTCTCTTAAATTATCTAAAGACACCGCATTATTATGATTAGTATTAGGAGTATTGGTATTCGATGTATCAGCATTTTTAATTACTTCAAATAACTTGTTCACAGTCTCAGATGGCTGCGCTCCTTTAATACTGGACAAAACGTCCACTGTCATAATTTTGCTCATAGCTGAAATTTAAGATTAAAAAAAGCCTTCCGATATCGGAAGGCTTTTCAGTATGTTCAAACAATAACCTTCCTATCCTAGCACGTAGGATTATTGAAATTATTATTGTTATTGTTGTTTTTCATAAGTTTTACGCGTCAAATATATATAGAATATGTGTAGTATGCCCAATTTTTTTCGCATCCCATTGCACAATTACCAATTGCTAAAAAAATTGATTTTAATTTTAGAGGTTTTATAGTAATTCAGATAATTATTCGAATTATATATAATACTTGATGTAATAAATTGTTACTCTCGTAAACTATTAAGACTGTTTTATACGCCTTTTCTTAGAGCTTAACCAACAAGGGTTGGGCTTTGGGAGTTGCTCTCTCCCGAGAAAGTCGGGAGAGGAGCTCCAACAAATCCCTTAATCCCTAACACGGGAAAATCCGCCAATGCAAGCATAAGCATATAGCTTAAATAGCATTTTTGGATAGGACAAATCCTTTATGAAAACCCTAAAACGGCACAATTAAAAGTGCCGTTTTCTTGAAAATTTAATGACTAAATCAAATTTATTAATTCACCGCAACTTTGGCTTCAAAGTTTGAAACACAGATACTCTGTTCTGTTTCAAAATTATAAAGTATAACATTGGTACTTACGGTTATTGTAGCAGTTGTTTCGTCATTCGAAACGCTTACTGCCCCTTGTAGGTCCGTCGTACTAACATACTGGTTACCATTTGCGTCAATATAGTACACAAATACGGAATTTGCAGACCAAGTACCACCAGTAATAGAATACTCTCCCGATTCTAGGTTGGCGTTAAAAATATTCATTCCTAAATCTGGTAACTCATCTACTGCATTTGAAGGATGAGCGCCGACTTGCCAATAGTCACCTACTCCGGGTGCATTAAGTTCGTAACCATAAATGTCCGTACCAGAAAAATTTTGTTCGCTGTTACAAGTGTCGTGTATTGCAGCTCTTAGATAAATTAAGGAAGCAGCGTCATCTTCACTACAATTGAAAAATAAAAGGATCAGAGGGACTAAAATTAATAGCTTTTTCATTTTGTTGAATTTTAGATTAAAATTTGTTGGATTATAATTCAAAGTGAAGTTAGGTTATCTTATTTCCAACATATTCCAGCTTCTTGAGGATGTCAATTATCTGGACTTTTTAATTTAATATCTATACCAATGTTTTGCTAAACCCCTTGAAAAGGCTAGTGTCAAAGCGCTTTGTTAAGTCTTTCCTTTTTATACTGAAAAGGTGTTTTTCCAGTTTGTTTTTTAAAAATATTAAAAAATGCAGATCTAGAATTGAACCCTGCTTCAAGTCCGATAGCAACCATAGTATACTTAGCGAACTCAGGATTGCATAAATAGTTTTGCGCCTCTTTTACTCTTAGGTTATGAACATAATCGGAGAAACTTGTGTCAAGATTTTTATTAATAATCCGCGATAAATAACTTGGGTTAATTCTAAGGTGATCTGCGACGCTTTCTAAAGATAAATTTGGGTCCAGGTAGGCTTTTTCGTCAATAAGATAGGTTTCAAAATCTTTAATATGAAGGTTGGTGAAGTTATTTTTTTTTACTGTGGTTTTAGTAACTTTAAGATGACTCCTTAAAACCTCTCGCTCCTTAATGATGCCATGTTTGTAAATACCGATATGCCCAAAAAGATATATGGTTATAGCCATGGGAATCCAGAGATAATAGAAGGCATTTTCATTAATATTGGAGTTGAAAATGTTCTGATAGGTTAAATACCCCCAAACGAATACAAAGAAGTAAATAAAGAGAAGTATGATTTTTAACCAAGTAAGTTCTGGCCTAATTACATTTAGATCAAAGGTTTTTTTTAGGTTACTATCGTTAAAAACTTTAATTAGTAAAATACCAAGAATGATTATGGAATATAACACAGAAAAAATTTCGTTGAAATAAACCCAAAAACGAAAGGCTGGCGTAACTGTATTTGCATCTTCAATTTCAAACAAAATGATGAATTTATACACTACAAAAACCGAAAGAAAAACCGTAAAGGGCAAGTACATTAGTTTATGAATTAACGAAAATTTATATGATGGATTCAGGAAGTAAATAACATAAGAGTAAATAAGAACCGGAATAATAGATGCAAAAGGTATAAATAGGTACCTATAAGCTTCTATAAGCGAAATTAAGCCAATATCGGGTAATATATAGATAAGCATACTAGCTGAATAACTAAATATTAAACCAGAAAGGAGCAATGTGCTTTTAGATTGGTATTTTTTCGATAACAAGACGATAAGAACAAAAATGAATCCTTGAATAATACCAGTTATGATAATGATATTGAAAATATTGAAGTTCATGTAATAGCCAATTGCCTAAAAATAGAAAAAAATAATGCATATTTCCTTAACAATCAATAGGTTTTAAAAGATGTTTGGGTAATTTCCTTGGATGAAGAAGTTATTTGAAACAAAAAAAATAAATTATTGACTGAATAAGATATCTCTATTATTTAAAAGAAAAGTCGCAGAATTTTAAACTCTACGACTTTTCAAACTAGTTATTAGTGTGAAGTTATTTCAGTGAAATTTGATACTGCATAACGGCCATACCTTTATAATCTTTTTGCGCCAAAGTAATCGCGTCAAAAATAGGTCTATGTTGATACCCTAGGCTAAATTTATTTCCATGAGAACCATTTACAAAGAAGTTCACCGTTAAATCGTAAACAGTCATTTTATCTACAAGTCTGTCCCAATCGGAATGTTGAATGGCAATATTAGGTTGAATAACTACATTTTGATTTAAAAACTTAGTTTCCTCAAAAGCATATCCAAATTGTCCGTACCAAGTAGTTCCCGTACCAATCATCGGGTAGGCTACACCGGCACCGTTAAAATCTGTACCACCTCCAGAAGTTGGGTTGTTGGCGCCAACATTTCTTATATAATCCTTCCCAAAATCATAGTCGTAAAAACCAAGATAAGCAGTAATGGCGTCACCATTAATTAAAGGAAGATTTAAGAATGAATCTGCCGCAAAATGTTGCATGTCATAAAAGGTAGTAGATTCTAACATGGCATCACCATCACTCATTGCTTCCGGTTGGTATTGAAAACCAGCTCCAAAATTGAATACTTTTTTGTTCTGCATATAAGTACCTACTTGGTATGCAGATTTATTGGATTCATGTTCAAAAATCTGATATTTGATGTATGCGGAGGTTTTGACTCTTGGTTTATTGTTCGCAAAATTTACTTCACTGTCGGGAATAACAGTTACAAAAAAAGGTCTATTAAAAGCCATTCTGTAGTCAAATTTACCAGCCTGCCCTTTAATCCATAACCCAAATAATCGTCCAATATCATCATTTTTCTCGACAGAATTTAGTGTGAATAGTGGCGAATCTAAACCCATTAAAGTTTTGTTTGAACGTATATTCCAACGGCTTAACCCTTGCCAACCGGACTTTCCTACACCAATCTCAAAGTATTTGGCAAAAGTATATTCGGCATAAAGATCAAGAATTTCAAGAGGAAGGTCTTTTCTTTTAAAATTGAAGTTATTACCACCAAATATGGCATATAAAAACACTTTAGGTGTTACTTGACAATTTACTGGAATACGCAATCTACGAATGGAAATATCAAAGAACTCGGATGTGGGTTCCTCTTGAATTAACGAACCTTCATTTAAATCGGAATATCGCATCCATATTTGAGATGTAACATTCCATTTTATTTCTGGTTTGGTTTTTTTTTCAGATTGACTTGTAATAAAAAGTGGAAATGTTAGAGATATGACGTGTAGCCATAAAGTAAGAGCTCTTTTTTTAAGTATCATGTTTATTTACCTATAAAGTTCGGGACAAAATTATATGGAACATAGCATGCAAAAGGTGACATGTATCATGTTTGGGAAAGATATTTTTTCAGTTTCTAAAAAATAATTTGAATGCCAATTTCTGCTTAAATCGAAATTTTTAAACATTGAAAGCCAAGGTCTGAAAATCTAAAAATCAAGCTCTAAGCAATTTTATTAGTTTTCCTGTTTTGGAAAGTGTAAAAAAAATCTAAAAATCAATTTTAAGGGGTTTTTTAAGCGATTTAAGACACTTTTTGTTAATTAACAATTGTTGATAATTATTGTATAAACTCGTTAAAATGCTATTTTAAGGGCTTATAATTTCGTATATTTGTTATAACAAGGAATGATGCAAAAGCGTCATTTTTTTTGTGTAAAAGAGATTCTAAAATTTTCAAGAAGGAGTCAATGAGAATTTGAATCATCTTTATAATTCCGTTTAAACGGAAAACGAACTCAAACTAATAGTTAAAATTAAGGAAAAAATATGAGCGAAGAAGCTAAAAAACACAATTATTCGGCGGACAGTATACAGGCCTTGGAAGGAATGGAGCACGTACGTATGCGTCCTTCAATGTATATTGGTGATGTTGGTGTTAGAGGTCTACATCATTTAGTATATGAAGTTGTAGATAATTCCATCGATGAAGCTTTGGCTGGACATTGTAATAATATTACCGTAACAATCAATGAGGACAATTCTATCACTACGGAAGATGATGGTCGTGGTATCCCGGTTGGGTTGCATAAAAAAGAAGGTGTTTCGGCCCTTGAAGTTGTAATGACGAAAATTGGTGCAGGAGGTAAATTCGATAAAGATTCTTATAAAGTATCCGGTGGTCTTCACGGTGTTGGTGTCAGTTGTGTGAATGCATTATCTGAGCATTTAAAGGCAACGGTACATAGAGAAGGTAAAATTTGGGAACAAGAATATGAAAGAGGTAAAACGCTTTATCCGGTAAAGACAGTTGGAGAGACTGATAAGACAGGAACAATTGTAACTTTTAAGCCAGATGCTCAGATTTTCACACAAACATTAGAGTATAGCTATGATACTTTGGCAAGTAGATTACGCGAATTGGCCTTTTTGAATAAAGGTATTACGGTGCATTTAGTAGATAAGAGGCATAAAGATGAAGAAGGAAATTTTGTTGGTGAAACTTTCCATTCTGATGAAGGTTTGACTGAGTTTGTTAAGTATCTTGATGCTACGAGAGAACCTTTAATGAAAGATGTGATTGCTTTTGAAGGTGAAAAAAATGGAATTCCTGTTGAAGTGGCCATGATTTATAACACCTCTTACGCTGAAAATTTGCATTCTTATGTAAACAATATTAATACACATGAAGGTGGAACACATTTATCAGGTTTTCGTCGTGGATTAACACATACATTAAAGAAATATGCAGATTCTTCAGGGTTAACAGATAAATTGAAGTTCGATATCTCTGGGGATGATTTCCGTGAAGGTTTAACCGCCATTATTTCTGTAAAAGTTGCTGAACCTCAGTTTGAGGGACAAACAAAGACTAAGCTTGGTAACAGAGAAGTTTCCGCTTCTGTAAGTCAAGCAGTTTCTGAAATGCTAACGGATTATCTAGAAGAACATCCTGATGATGCTAAAACCATAGTTCAAAAAGTTATTCTCGCAGCTCAGGCGCGTCATGCAGCTCAAAAAGCTCGAGAAATGGTACAACGTAAATCACCAATGAGTATAGGTGGTTTGCCTGGGAAGTTGAGCGACTGTTCAGAGCAAGATCCTGCCAAATGTGAGGTGTTTTTAGTTGAGGGAGATTCTGCAGGTGGAACTGCAAAACAAGGTCGCGATAGAAATTTTCAAGCTATTTTACCATTAAGAGGAAAGATCTTGAATGTTGAAAAGGCAATGCAGCATAAAGTATTTGAGAACGAAGAAATCAAAAATATTTTTACGGCGCTTGGTGTAACTATTGGAACTGAAGAGGATAGTAAAGCCTTAAATTTATCTAAATTGCGTTATCATAAAATTGTAATAATGTGTGATGCCGATATTGACGGTAGCCACATTGCAACACTTATTTTAACCTTCTTCTTTAGATATATGAAGGAGCTTATAGAAAATGGTCACGTATATATTGCAACCCCACCGTTGTACTTAGTAAAGCGAGGCGCTAAAAAACAATACGCTTGGAGTGATAAGGAACGCGATGAAGTTATTTCTGAGTTTGGGGATGGCTCTAAGATTCAGCGCTATAAAGGTCTTGGAGAAATGAATGCGGAGCAATTGTGGGATACAACAATGAATCCGGAGTTTAGAACTATGCGTCAAGTACAGATTGATAATGGATCGGAGGCAGATAGAATTTTCTCAATGTTAATGGGTGATGAAGTACCACCAAGACGTGATTTTATTGAGCGTAATGCAATTTATGCTAATATTGACGCTTAAAAAAGGCATAATTTTTGTTTAAAACCATGATGAAAACTCATGGTTTTTTTGTTTTTATGAACATTTGTCATACTAAAGTTTTAAAAGGAATTATAAATTTGTTATCTAACTAAATTTTAAATGGACAGAAGGAAATTCGTTAAAAATGGAAGTCTTGCAGGATTAGGCTTTGCGGCGTCTACTGGTATTTTATCTGCGCTAGGAAATTATTCGCCAATTACTGATAGACCTATTAATATCGGAATTATTGGTACTGGTGGTCGAGGTACAGGCTTAATTCCTTTAATCAATGCTATAGAAAACTTGCATATCAAAGCAATATGCGATGTGCTTCCATTTCGATTAGATAAAGCAAAAACATTAGTTGATGGCGCCGGTACACAGGTAACAGCAGATTATAAAGAAGTTTTGTATAATAGTAGTATAGATGCCGTACTTATAGCTACACCATTTTATACCCACGGACAAATAGCTTTAGATGCTTTAAAAAGCGGGAAACACATTTATTGCGAAAAAACTTTGGCTAAAAATATAGAGGAAATTGATACGTTGGTCGCGAAGGTTTCTAATTCTAATTTAATATTCCAAACAGGTCATCAATATCATAGTTCAAGATTATATAATCATGTTGTTAATCTTATAAAATCTGGAGAGATTGGTAATGTACGTTCTTTTGAATGTCAATGGTATCGTAATGGTAACTGGAGAAAAAATGTACCAGAGCCAAAATACGAACGTGCTATTAATTGGCGTATGTATAGAGAGTATTCAGGAGGAATGACCGCAGAATTGAGTTCACATCAAATTGATTTTGTGAACTGGGTTTTAGGAGAGAACCCTAAAAAGATAATGGGTACTGGCGGTATTAATTTTTGGATTGATGGAAGAGAGACTTATGATAATACTCACTTAATATTTGAGTATCCAAGTGGAGTTAAAGCCCAATTTAAATGTCTCACAAGCAATATTCCTGGTGGTTACGAAATAAAAGTAATTGGTGACAAAGGTGTAATTACCATCAAGCCTACCAAAGCATGGGTGAAGCATTATGATTATAAACCTAAAGAAAAGAAGGTATATAAAAATGTAGATGGTGTGTCTGGTGCTACAGCTACAGAAGGATATATTTCTCAACTAGGTAGAGAAATAGAAGTCCAACATTTAGATCCTAGTAAACAAGCACTTATAGATTTTAGAGATGCCATTTATAAAGGTAAGCAGCCAATTTCCGATGTATATACCGGCGCAAATACAGCAAAGGCAGTGAATTTGGCTATTGAAGCTATGCTTTCTGGCGAAGTAAAATACTGGTAAATTTGGGATGAAAAGTTAAAAAATTACGATAAAACGCATTTTTTTTCGATAAAATGTTGTTTGTTATAAAAATTTTTTTACTTTTGGAACACCAAATCGAATTAACCAGAATGAAAAAGTTAACCTTACTTGCTCTACTTTTATTAGCAACTACGTTTACAAAGGCACAGAATGATCTAGATGCTCTATTAGCAGCTGGTGTTGAAGATGCTCAACGTTTTGCCAATGATTATTTAGCTCCAGGAACCAATGGTTTAATGCATAGCATGAATGCCAACTGGTTTAATTCAGGTAAATCCAAACCTCTTGGTGGTTTTGAAATTTCAGTTATTGCTAATGCTTCAGTTTATGGAGATGAGCATAAATCTTTCAATCTAAATACTTCCGATTATAACAATATAACTTTTACTCAAGGTGGTAGCCCACAGATGGTGGCTAGTGTACTCGGTGAAAATAATCCAACAGTTTTTGTAGATATAGAATATGAAGATCCAATTTTTGGAAGTCTTACCCAGACTTTAGAACTGCCAGATGGTATAGGAGATGGAACGGGTAATTTATTACCTACAGCTTTTATACAAGGCGCATTGGGGTTGAGTAAGGGTATAGAGCTTAAGGCAAGGTTTGTGCCAACTATTAAAACTGATGAGGTTTCATTAAGTATGTACGGCGCTGGATTACAAGTTGAATTTACAGATTGGTTACCAGCAGATAAATTATGGCCTATAGCTATCTCTGGTGTAGTTGCATACACACATTTAGACGGTAAATACGATTTGGAAGAATCCTCTGGAATTCAAGGAAATGACCAACGAATTGAAAACAAAACCAACACTTGGTTATTTGCGTTGGTGGCATCAACAAAACTGCCAGTAATAAATTTCTATGGTGGTTTAAGTCATATTAATGGAAAGTCTGAATCAGATTTATTAGGAACATATATTGTAACTAATGGATTGATTTCAGCAGATCCAATAGTAGATCCGTTTTCTGTTTCAAGTAAGGTCTCAGCAGTTAGAGGAACCCTTGGAACAAAATTAAAATTAGGTTTTTTTAGGCTTAATGCAGAGTATCATGTATCAGAATTCAATGCCTTTTCATTAGGAATAAACTTTGGATTCAGATAGATTTTTAAATATGTAAATAGTTTTTCATAATAATTATTTAGTTTTTTAGTTAGTTTTTTATTTAATTTTAGTCCTAAGTGCAGCATTCTTCATGCTGCACTTTGTTTTTAGAATAATCTTAGTTCTCGGTTAAAAAATATGTTGTTTGAACTTATAGTCGCTTATAATTTATTATCCAAGGCTTTACCTAATTTTATAAAATGTTTGTTTAAATTTTCATTGGTTAAAGTACTTTAATTAAGTAATTTTGCATGACTTTAATCATAAAACCATAGTCCTTTAGGTTTTATTTTTGAAAGGTCAAAAAACATCAAATAAACAATCTAAAAATTAAATTATGAAAGTTACTGTAGTTGGAGCAGGAGCAGTGGGTGCAAGTTGTGCTGAATACATTGCAATTAAAGATTTTGCTGCCGAAGTTGTATTGTTAGATATTAAAGAAGGTTATGCTGAAGGTAAAGCCATGGATTTGATGCAGACTGCATCTCTAAATGGCTTCGATACAAAAATAACAGGTGTAACAAACGACTATTCAAAAACTGCAGATAGTGATATTTGTGTAATTACTTCTGGAATTCCACGTAAACCTGGTATGACTCGTGAGGAACTTATCGGGATAAACGCTGGAATTGTAAAGACAGTATCTTCTAGCTTGATAGCGCATTCTCCAAATACAATTATTATAGTAGTAAGTAATCCTATGGATACCATGACTTACTTAGTACATAAAACCACAGATTTACCAAAGAATAAAATTATTGGTATGGGTGGTGCTTTAGATTCTGCACGTTTCAAATATAGATTAGCTGAGGCTATGGAAGCGCCAATTAGCGATATTGATGGTATGGTAATAGGCGGACATAGTGATAAGGGTATGGTGCCATTAACAAGTCATGCCACAAGAAATAGTATCAAAGTTTCAGAGTTTTTATCCGAGGAAAGATTAGAGCAGGTGGCTGCTGATACTAAAGTTGGTGGTGCTACTTTAACAAAGTTATTAGGAACTTCGGCGTGGTATGCTCCAGGAGCAGCTGTTAGCGGTTTGGTCCAAGCCATTGCCTGCGATCAAAAGAAAATGTTCCCATGTTCTACCTTATTGGATGGAGAGTATGGATTGAGTGACATTTGTATCGGCGTACCAGTTATCTTAGGTAAAAACGGTATTGAAAAGATTGTAGATGTTCCTTTAAGCGCTGCCGAAAAGGCTCATATGCAAGCTAGTGCAGAGGGTGTAACAAAAACAAATGGGTTGTTAGAATTATAATAAACCATTAAATAGATATTTAAATAAAGGCTGTAGTGATACAGTCTTTATTTTTTTATATTTGCGCATGCTTTTAAAAAGGTATATCGGAATTATAACTTTAATGTTAGTGCTTGTTGGTGCTATACATCAACAAAATGTTGATATACCTAATCAGGAAATTCTACTTCAACTTAACAGTGACGAATTAACTTTAGAAGATTCTCAAACCGCGATTCAAACAGTAGAAAGAGGGCTTAATAGCGTTGGTGTCAAGAATTTCAAGGTTAACGATAATGGGGATGGTGTTTTTAAAATCACCTATTATAGTGATGCTGATGTAGAGGTTGTAAAGCGTTTACTCACTCAAAAAATCAGGTCAGAACTTGATACAGATGAAGATGATATTCCTTTTGAATTACCATCAGATCAAGATGCTTTAAGCTATAATCTTGATGTTTATGAAATCCACGAAGGCTCTGATGCAGATTCAGGCTTAAATGGTATTGCGGTTACCGAAACAAATCATAAGGCAGATAGATTTTCTAAACCAAAACATACCCACCCTTCTCTATATATTACCAGTAATGAAGATTATTTAAGTCTTACGGTTGGTGTAAAATTTAACAGGTATAATGTATTTACACTTCAGAATACAGACCAAAAAATTCCTGAAGTAAGAGCTGGCCCTTTAAGTTAAGGGAAAGTACTTCCTAAATCTTCGTTTTTATTTTGACTCAACCGTCAAAATACCCAATAAAATCAGGCGCTACAAGCGTAAAGCTTGTAATCGTTTAAGTTAAATAAAACATTGTCAAATCTATTTGCAAATTCTATATTTGCGCGTTTGTCAAAATATAGGTTTGACTATTAATAAAAATTAAAATGCAAAATAAAGGACTAGTAAGATTGTTTGCAATTTTGTTTGGTTTGGTAAGTATTTATCAATTATCATTCACATTTAAAGCAAATCAAATTGAAAAGGAAGCCAAGGAGTTGGCTATTAGTAAATTCGCCGAAACAGAAGAAAACTTTCGTGAGAAACGAAGTCAGGAAGAGGCTAATTACTTAGAAGAAAAAGCTACAGATACCGTTTTTAATATTGGTGTAGCAAAATATACTTATAATGAAGTAAAGGAAAAAGCCATGAACCTTGGTTTAGACCTTAAAGGAGGTTTAAACGTTATTCTTCAAGTATCGGTAAAAGATATCTTAAAAGGTTTAGCTAATTATTCAAAAGACCCAGTCTTTAATACGGCGCTCGATAATGCTTCGGAACTTCAAAAAAATAGTCAGAATACATATTTAGAAGATTTCTTTATTGCCTTTGATAAAATTAAAGGTGATAAAAAATTAGCGTCTCCAGATATTTTCTACACCAAAGCTTTAGATGGTGAGATTGAAATAAATATGACAGATGATGAAGTAAAGGGAATTATTGAAACAAAAATAGATGAGTCAATTGTTTCTGCGTTTGAGGTATTGCGTAAACGTATTGATGAATTTGGCGTTACACAACCAAATATTCAACGTTTGGGAGAATCTGGTCGTATTTTGGTAGAATTACCAGGTGTCAAGGATATAGAGCGTGCTACTAGATTACTGCAGAGTACTGCACAGTTGGAATTTTGGGATGTATATCCTGGAAATCAATTTTTACAATTTATCGGTCAAGCAGATCAAGTATTAAAAGATATTGTTGAGGTTGAAGAAGGAACTACAGAAGTAGAACCTCAAGATGAAGAGGATGCTACGGAAGACAAAATAGATGAGCTTTTAGGTGAAGCTGCTACAGATTCAACAAATGTGGCTAATGTAAGTCCACTTGGTAGTTTAATAAAAGGGTTTGGTTATCAAGGTGGCCCTATTGTGGCATCTTTTGCTATTCAGGATAAAGACAAAGTACTCGAGTACTTAAATAAACCACAAGTAAGATCGCTTTTGCCCTCTGAATTACGCTATGTGAAGTTCGCGTTTAGTAAGCCAGAAAAGAATAGTGAGGTTGTGGATTTATATGCCCTTAAGGGAAATAGAGATAATATTCCAGAGTTAAGTGGAGGTGTAGTTACAGATGCAAGACATGCCTTTGGGCAAACAGGAAAGCCAGAAGTTTCTATGCAAATGAATAGTAAGGGTGCTAAAGTTTGGGAAGAAATGACAGGTAGAGCCTATCAACAACAAAGCCAAATTGCAATTGTTTTAGATAATGTGGTATACTCTGCGCCTGGTGTTACCTCAGGACCAATTGCCGGTGGTAACTCATCTATTTCAGGTAATTTTTCTCTTAATGAGGCTATCGATTTAGCTAATGTTTTAAGGGCTGGTAAGTTACCGGCTTCTGCAGATATTATTCAAAGTGAAGTTGTTGGACCATCACTCGGTCAAGAAGCTATTGATAGTGGTACAAAATCATTCATTATTGCTTTGATTTTGGTATTGCTTTGGATGATTTTCTACTATGGCAAAGTAGGTGGGTTTGCAGATATTGCTATGTTATTAAACCTTCTATTGATTTTCGGAATTTTATCAGGTTTAGGAGCTGTACTTACCTTACCTGGTATTGCGGGTATTGTACTTACCATAGGTATGTCGGTTGATGCTAACGTACTTATTTTTGAACGAGTTCGAGAGGAACTTTCCAAAGGAAAAGGGCAGAAAGATGCGATTAAAGATGGATTTAGTAATGCATTGTCTTCAATTTTAGATGCGAATATTACAACTGGTTTAACAGCATTAATCTTATTTATTTTTGGTACTGGACCAATTAAAGGTTTTGCAACTACTTTATTAATTGGTATTGCTACTTCGTTATTCACTGCAATTTTCATTACAAGATTACTTGTTGACTGGTACACTAACAAAGGTGGAAAATTAGAATTCTCTACTGCGATTACTAAAAATCTATTTAGAAACTTAAATATTGAGTTCTTAAAGAAACGAAAGATAGCTTATGTAATTTCAGGAGTTTTAATAATTGCAGGAATTGCCTCTTTATTTACAAATAAATTAGATCAAGGTGTAGATTTTGTTGGTGGTAGAACGTATCAAGTGCGCTTTGCACAAGATATGAACCCAACTGAAATTACAGATTTACTATCACAACCGGATGTATTTGGTAGTGCAGATGCCAAAACCTTTGGTGATGCTAACCAGTTAAAAATAACCACAAAATATAAGGTTAATGAGTCTGGTGCAGAGGTAGATGAGGAGATAAGAAACACTTTATTTAATGCACTACAACCTTATTTGGAAGGCTTGACCTATGAGCAGTTTATGGATTTGAATGATGAAAATAAGCAAGTAGGTTTATTGGAATCTTTCAAAGTAACACCTACAATTGCTGATGATATTAAGCAAGCTTCTGTTTGGGCAATTTTAGGGTCATTAGTAGTGGTGTTCTTGTATATTCTGATTCGTTTTAAACGTTGGCAATACTCTTTAGGTGCTGTGGCCGCAGTATTCCATGATGTATTGATTGTACTTGGAGTATTCTCGATAACTTACAAGTTTATGCCGTTTAACATGGAAATAAATCAAGCATTTATCGCAGCAATATTGACGGTAATAGGTTATTCTCTAAATGATACCGTGGTAGTATTTGATAGAATTCGTGAGTTTTTTAATGAACATACAAGCTGGTCTTTTGATCGCGTAGTGAATTCCTCATTAAGCAGTACGCTTAGTAGAACTTTAAATACCTCTTTAACTACACTTGTTGTATTATTGGCTATCTTTATTTTTGGCGGTGACTCCATTAGAGGATTTATGTTTGCCTTAATTGTTGGTGTTATTGTAGGTACATATTCGTCATTGTTTATTGCAACCCCAATTATGTACGGAACAGTCAGCAAACTTGAAGGGAAAAATAAGAAAGACTAACTCAAATTTTTCTTTTGCAAAAGCCTGTAGTCATTGTATTGCAGGCTTTTTTGTTTAACCCCTATATGTTTCGTTACACCATGTATATGGCGCTTTATCTTACATTTTAATAAACCTTTAAGATAGACCTTCAATGCTAAGTGTCCGATACTTCATACCTTCGCGTAAAATTTTAAGTGCTTTTTGAATTTTCATTGCGCGCCACTCACATTAGCTATATAATGCATTTTAAGTACCTTATTACCTCTATAGTCTTTATTCTGGTTTGTTTTCAGTTTCAATCTGCCTTCTCTCAAAATACTAAAATTACTGGGAAAGTCATTGAAGAAAGAACTAAACAACCATTGGCCTATGCAACGATAGCGGCTATTAAATCTGATAATAACGAAACCGTAAATGGTGTTATAACAAATGAAGAAGGTTTTTTTGAGTTGGATGTAGAATCAAAAAAAATATATTTAAAAATTAGCTTTATTGGTTTTGAGTCTAAAACTATTAAAGATCTTGTAGTTTCTAATAGGAGAGTAGATTTAGGCACAATTACCTTAAAAGAAGATGCACAACAACTTAATGAAGTTTTGGTTGAGGCAGAGGTGTCTTCATCCCAGTTTAAGTTAGATAAACGGGTTTTTAATATTGGTAAAGATTTAAGTTCTACAGGAGCCAGTGCTTTAGAGGTATTAAATAATGTACCCTCAGTAAATGTAGATATTGAAGGAGCAATAAGTTTAAGAGGTAATACTGGTGTTCAAGTTTTAATTAATGGAAAGCCCTCAATTTTAACAGAAGATGGAGGCGCTTTAGGAAGTATTACCGCAGATATGATTGACAGAATTGAGGTGATTACCAATCCTTCGGCTAAATATGATGCGGAAGGTACATCAGGAATCATTAATATTGTTATTAAAAAAGACGAACGTAAAGGGTTAAACGGCGCAGTAAGTTTAAATACAGGTATTCCTGATAACAATAGTTTTGGATTAAGTTTGAACAGACGTTCTGAAAAATTTAATTTGTTTACCCAGTTAGGACTAGGTAGGAGGGTGTTGCCTAGGGATTCTGAAAATATAAATGAAGATTTAGGCACTGGAACAAGTATCTTAAGTAAAGGTGAAGATTTTCGAATTGAAAAATTTTATAACATTACTCTTGGGACTGATTACTACATAAATAAAAATAATGTACTTACGCTTTCTGGAAATTTTGCATATGAGATAGAGGATCAACCCTCAGGTATTAATTTTAAAGAAGTTGATGGAAATAATGCCTTAATTTCAGAATGGCGAAGAGATGAAACTACAGAAGCTACAAACCCGAAGTATCAATATGAGTTGGTATATAAACGAGATTTTGAAGATCATGAGGATCATGATTTATTATTAAGTGCTACTGGAAATTCTTTTGCAAAGGATTTGACCTCGCTTTTTCAAGATGCAACAATATCTGGTGATAATAAGGATGCTGTTCAAAATACAAGAACAGATTTTTCGGATAATACCTATACATTTAAAGTAGATTATACCAAGCCATTTTCAGAAGTTTGGACAATGGAAGCTGGGGCGCAATATGTAATTAATGATATTGGCAATGATTTTGAAGTTCAAAACTTAGTAGATGATGAATTTGTAAGTGATGAAGGTTTAACGAATAATTTTGAATTTGATCAAAAGGTTTTAGGGATTTATCTAATTGGTGGTTATGAAAAAGAGAATTGGGGCATCCAAGGCGGTTTAAGGCTGGAGCAAACCGATTTAAAAACCAATCTTGTAACTACAAATCAAGTAAACAATCAAAACTATACTAACCTTTTTCCGAGTATTCATACGTCTTACAAAGTATCGAATATGTTGTCTTTACAAACTGGTTATTCAGCGCGCATAAACCGACCAGGAATGTGGGAACTCAATCCTTTTTTCAACATTAGAAATAATTTCAATATTCGGGAAGGTAATCCCGCTCTTATGCCTGAATTTACAGATTCATATGAACTGACAAGTATTTTTGATATTGGAAAAACAGATTTAAATTTTGGCATATACCATCGTTATACAACAGATGTAATCGAGCGTGTTTCATTTTTTGAAGATAACGTAAATACGAGTCGACCAGAAAATATAGGCACGAATAGTACTTTGGGGATTGAATTTAATACTAAGTATAGTCCTTTAAAATGGCTAACGCTTAATCTGGATTTTAATTATAATCAGTTTAATAGAAAAGGGACGTTCGAATCAACCGTCTTCGATTTTAATGGCAATCAGTGGAGTTCAAAAGTAATGGCAAAATTTAAATTACCTGCTGATATTGATTTGGAAGCAGTTGGGAATCACCGCTCAAAAGTAAAAACAGTGCAGGGTACAAGAAGTGCCAATACATTTTTAGATATTGGTGTTAGAAAAAAGATATTGAAAGATAAAGGCGTTATTAATTTAAGCATTCGTGACCTTTTTGAATCTCGAATTTTTGAAAATTTTATTTCCCAAGGAGATTCAGAAGCATATAGTTATAGTTTACGCGGAAGGTTTGTGACTATAGGTTTTAGCTACGGATTTGGTAAAGGAGAAGCAATGGAGTACTTGGGAGGTAAGCGACGATAATACTTTTAAACAATTTACTTTAACATTACAGAATCGATTTTAAGTTGAAAAGATTCTGCGGTTTTATTGCCAATTAGAAAACCAATTTCCGCTATGGTTTTACCTGAAAAGTTTGGCATTTCAAGATGTTTGCCTCTGAATATTGGATAGAAATCTGATAAAGAAAACTCAATATCTTCCCAATCACCAGTAGTTTCGAAATAGGCTACAAATGAATGCCTATCGTTTACAGTTTCTTTTATTCTGAATTGATATCGCTTGCCATCACCTTTAATATGAAGTACTACTTTCGTATAGTTGTCAATATTAATGTTATCAGAACGAAAGCGAATAGACGAAAACCCTCCATTATTTTCTAAAGAAATAGCTCCGTAATAAACACCATACTCCTCTTCAATTTTAAATTTTCCAAAAGACTTTCCACCCATAACTACATCGTCAATAATTATCCATTTATCTCGAAAGTGATTCAATTTAGAATTATAAATAATGGCAGATTTCATGATATAAATTTAGTGTAAAACTCCTGATTTAGTTGAAATAGTTTTGCAAAACACCTACCCAAATAGCATAACCTTTATCATTTAAATGCAAACGATCTTTATATAGACTTTTATTAGGATTTTTCTTTTCGTTTAAGAACGAAGAATGTAAATCAATAATTTTAAAATCTTTTCTATTTGCAGATTTAGCGAGTATGATGTTAAGCTTATCTATTTCAAGATTCAATTTAGAGTCTAAGCTGGGAAGTATGGTTTGGATATAGATTTTTGTTTTTGGAGAACCACTACGTATTTTACTAGCTATTTTTAATATGTTATTGGCTATATAATTTATAGAGGGAATTTCTTTTTGGTAGACTAAATTGTCCAAGTCGTTAACACCTATCAGCAGAAAAACTATTTTAGGTTTAAAATGAATTATTTCATTCAATCTAGCCAACACACCATCGGTAATATCACCTCCAATGCCACGATTTCTTACATTAGAAATATTAAGCTTTTTAGACCAGTCACCGCCACCTTCTACAATACTATTACCTAGCAAAACTATATCGCCAAAATTAAGCGGATTATCTTTAAACAATTTAATTCTCTTTGGGTAATGAGTTATGGCGTAATCGTTATGGTATTTTGTTTTAGTAGTTTTACTTGGATAAAGTAATTGAGGTTTTATGATTTTAGAAGATTTACAGTCTGTTAATGTTGCTGATATTATGATAAGGACGATTAAACAACGAATTTTCATTTCAGAAATCAATTGAATCCCCCTCCTTTAAATTCCAAATATCAAATAGACCTGCATTAATTTCTAAAACATATTTTGCTGGTTTATTAGAGGGGAGAGAGGTTTCATCAAAAGGTTTTGTGTTTTTTTGAGTGCTTACAATACGTTTATTGGCATTTATATAGAGAATATCTAAAGGAATTTTGGTGTTTTTCATATAGAACGATCGCTGAGATTCATCTTTAAAAACGAATAACATGCCCTGTTTTGTTTCCATACCACTGCGATACATTAAACCTGTTTGGGTATCGTACTCAGTATCTGCTATTTCAATATCTAAGGTTACTTTTAATGAATCACCAGTAGCATTGAATATAGAAAGTTCGCCTTCTTTTTTAAAAGAGACCTCAGTTTGTTTAATAACTTTTGTTTCTTTTTTACAGGCTGAAAAATAGAAACTAAGTAGTACTAGGAACAAAAAATATTTTGAGGCTTTAATCAACATATTAAACCACTGGTCTTTTTGGTTTATAAACAAACATAAAGTATAAGCCAATAAGAATAAATGGAATGCTTAACCACTGGCCTGTATTTAATAACCAATCTGCGCGTTCTTGGTTTTGTGGCTCCTTTACAAATTCAACAAAGAAACGTACCGTCCAAAGTAACAACAAAAATAGACCGAATAAGAATCCTGTCTGGTCTCGTTTTGTGGTTTTAGAATAAAAATACCATAAGATGAGAAACACAAAAATGTAACAGAAGGATTCATACAACTGAGAAGGATGTCTATAAGGTACTGCATTTAGCCATTCTGGATTATTAGCAATAGCATTATAAGCTTCTTGAATATCATTTTTAATTCCTGTTTTTCTAGCGGCTTCATATTTGTTGTAATGATCTTGAATGAACCTGACACCCAAAGGAAAGTCTCCAGATGCTTTACCAATAATTTCAGAATTGATAAAATTACCGATTCTAACAAATACAGCACCAGACGCCACTGGAATTACCAATCTATCTAAAATCCAAAGCAAAGATTTGTACTTGTACTTTCTTCGGTATAAATACATGCCAACTATAACACCAATAGCAGCACCGTGACTTGCTAACCCTTGAAATCCAGTAAATTCAAAACCACCTTTAAACTTGAAAGGTAAAAATATACTGAAGAAATCATCATTAATCAATTCCGATTGATAAAATAACACATGCCCTAATCGCGCACCAAGCATGGTGGAAAGCACAACGTAAATAAACATGGGGTCTAAATATTCCAAGTTCATTTTTTCTTTTGTATAAATGCGCTTCATGATGTACCAGCCTAAAATAAAGGCGATAATCCACATTAGGCTATAAAAATGAAGTTTGAAATTGCCTATTATATCAATTCCTGTAACAGGATTCCAATCAAATTTTAGTACGTGCATTCGTTATAATTTACGGCGTAAATATACATGTTTAGGTAATCTTTATCTGTTAAAAATATGTTTAGTTATTCTACCAAACTTAAAATTTCAACTTCAAAAATAAGATTTGTTTTTGCAGGAACTCTTCCACTTCCAGATTCTCCATAACCTAAATGGTAGGGCACAAATATGGTAGCTTTATCACCAACTTTCAGTTGTTGCAACCCTTCCTTAAAACCTGGTATCATGGGTGCATCAGGACTTAAATCTGCTTTAATGGGAATATATCGATTTGCTGCTTTTTTCCGTTCGTTTACTGCATCCAAAGTTTCAGCTAAATTTAAATCACTTGTATCTACTAAAACCCCATCTTCATAAAATAACGAGTATTCCGTCATAATTTGGTCATTAACTTTTAAATCATGGCCTTCACCTTTTTCTGAAATAAAATAACTTAGGCCAGAGGGTAGAGTGGTAGCCTCTGCTTTTTGTAAGGAGTGTTTCGCTTTGTACTCACTCTTTATGCGCTCTTGCTTTTCTTTTTCCTCTTTTTTTCGTTTTTCTTCAACGGCAAAATGATTTTTAAAAACATCAGATGCATCAAAGCTTTTAGCATCGCTTCCTTTTCTTATGATGTTAAGGTCATTAATAACTACACTGTCTAGAGGTTTGTCTCGCTCATCGGTTTTAACGTTTGATATTGAATCTTGTACATCCAAGCCAATAACTAGCTCTCCAAAAACGGTATAGCGGTTATCTAAATCTGGTCTAGGTACTTCGGTAATGTAAAATTGGCTTCCATTGGTGTTTGGGCCAGCATTTGCCATAGCTAAAACTCCAGGTTTGTCGTGTTTTAAATCAGGATGGATTTCATTCATAAAACGATACCCAGGATTACCTCTTCCTGTACCTAACGGATCACCTCCTTGAATCATAAATTTATCCATTACCCTATGGAATATTAGGCCGTTAAAGTATTTTTTCTTCTTATACTCAGGAGAAACCAGTGTGTTAGTTCCCTCTGCTAAGGAAATAAAGTTGGCGCAAGTGACGGGTGTTTTATCGTAAAATAATTTAGCTACCATTTTACCTTTAGTGGTATTTATTTCCGCATAAATACCATCTTCTAATTCTGGATATTGCGATTTGCAGCTCAAAATGGTAAAACCTAAAACTAATAATAGAATACTGGAACTTCTAAAGGATTTAAGCATTTTATTTGTCTTGCGATTTATTAATGGAGTTTACTGTAACTTCGGCAATTAATGGCACATTAGTACCAATTTTATTTTCGTCTCCATAATATCCATACGCTTTTTGCGATGGAAATAAAAACGTAACTGTTTCCCCAGCTCTCATCAATTTTAAACCTTCTCGTAACCCAGTGAATAGTTCTTGTTTATCCATAGCATAATTTAAATTATTGAAGAGTTTTTCAGGATATATTAAATTACCATTTAAGTCCTTTAGACTGTATGAGTAATTTACAATATCACCAAAGTTTGGAGTTGCCGATGTATCCGCTACTTTAAGATTGTAATAGTACCAAAAGCCATTCTCTGAAGTTACATATTCGTTTTCCTGATTCTTAGACATCAAATCTTCTATAAGAGCCTGCTCTTTTTCGTTTAGTTTTTTATTGCGCTCAACAGATTCATTGATGAAGGAACCTGTCTTTACAGATATTGGCTTGCGTGCTTCAGGTGTTTTGCATGCGGTAAAGCAAAGCAAAACCAGAGCGGAGGTAATTAACTTATTCATGATTTAGGGCGTCTTTATATTGAGGCAATATACTTAAAAATTTGTCAACCGTTGATTTTAAAGAGGTTTCACTTCTACCTCCAGCGGCATTATTATGTCCGCCACCATTAAAATGGGCTCTAGAGAATTCGTTCACCGAAAAACTTCCTTTAGATCTTAAAGATATTTTAACAATACCCTCTTGCTTATCTTCAATAAATATAGCTGCAAAAACTATGTCCTTTAATGAAAGGGCATAATTAACCACGCCCTCTGTATCACCTTTCCTATAATCAAATTTCTGCAGTTCACTTTGGGAAAGAGTAATGTATGCAGTCTTTAAATCTGGTAGAACCTTTAAATTGGTTAAAGCACAACCCAATAATTGCAAACGATTATAGCTATTAGTATCGTAAACATTGTTATGGATACTGGCGTTTTTAGCACCTTTGTCAATAAGATTTGCTACTACACGATGGGTTCTACTAGTTGTGCTAGGAAATCTGAAAGAACCTGAATCTGTCATTATTCCTAAATATAAGCATGTAGTTATGGTTTCATCAATTAGGTCAACATCGCCTAACATTTCAATAAAATTATAAACCATTTCACAAGTAGAACTCATACTTACATCACTGTACATGTAAGTGGCGTAGTTATCCGGTTCTTGATGATGGTCAATCAATATTTTTACAGAAGAAGAAGCTTCAAGAATTGGCGCCATCAATCCTGTACGATGAAATGCATTAAAATCTAAAGTAAATATAAGGTCAGCTTTTTTAATGATATCATTACTTGCCTCGGTTTGTAAATCGTATTTTAAAATAGTTTCTTGTCCTGGAACCCACTTCAAAAAATCTGGATAATCATTTGGTGTGATAACTTGAACATTATGATTTTGCTGTTTTAGATAATGGTACAACCCTAATGTAGACCCAATAGCGTCTCCATCAGGATTTTTATGTGGCACAATTACTATAGTTTTCTTAGTGCTTAAAAGTGTTTGTATTTCAGCAATTTCATTTTTTTTCATAGTGAACGAAGATACAATTTTTTAAAATTGAATAGACTTGTTTTTTATTTGAAATGCCTTACTTTTGCGCCAAATATTATATTATAATGGCAACAAATAGAACATTTACAATGCTTAAACCAGATGCTGTAGAGAAAGGGCATATTGGTGCAATATTAGAAAAGATAACCGCTTCAGGGTTTAGAATTGTAGCAATGAAGCTTACACAAATGACGACCGCAGATGCAGAGACATTTTATGCTATTCATAAAGAACGTCCGTTTTTTCCAGATTTAGTAGAGTATATGACACGTGGACCGATTGTAGCTGCAATTTTGGAAAAAGATAACGCCGTTGAAGATTTTAGAACCTTAATAGGAGCAACTAATCCTGCTGATGCTGCCGAAGGTACGATTAGAAAAATGTATGCCGCATCTATTAGCGAGAATGCTGTACACGGTAGTGATAGTGACGAAAACGCGGCTATTGAAGGTAACTTTCATTTTGCGGGAAGAGAACAATTCTAGTTTACACTTCTACATAAAACGAAAAAACCCAAGACCTTGTCTTGGGTTTTTTTGTAAGAAAAAAAGTTAAATAATATATATTAGATTACTTTTACGTTTACCGCGTTTAAACCTTTTCTGCCTTCTTGAAGATCGAACTCAACGTTGTCTCCTTGTTGAATTTCGTCAACTAAACCAGAAATGTGAACAAAATGTTCTTTGTTTGAACCTTCTTCTACAATAAAACCAAAACCTTTAGAATCATTGAAGAATTTTACTGTTCCTTTACTCATGTTAAAAAAATTAAATTAATAGACAGCGAAGTTAAGATTAAAAATCTTTGTAAATCAATTATTTACGTTTTATTTTCTTTAAATATGGAAATAGTGCCTAAAACGCTTGTAAACAGTGATGTTAATTGCAAGTTGTTATATCAATTAAAGGTTTAAACGCTCTTGAATGATCATATTTTTAACGTAAAACTAACTTTTTAATAACCTCTTTACCCAATTCTTCATTAAGCATATTAATTATTTTCTGTTTACCATAGCTTAGTTCTTCTCTTAGAACACTGGAACTTAACTGTATGTAGAGTGTGTCTCTTTCTAATTTTATAGCCGTTGTATAGTTGTTAACGCCATTACCCATAAGTTTTGCCCAGGCTTCTGCAGCATTTACTTTATCTAAACCTTTTTCCAATTTATTGGTTTCAACAAATTCTTTTAGCGCGTCTTTAATGCTGATATGTTCGTTGTTGCGTTTGGGCATTTTAATTCTTAAGATTTGATTTCCAATTTACACCAGTTTTAAATGAAACAACTACCAAAATTGCAATCAAAGTTAATTGAATCCATATCAAAATAGGGAATATATGGTGCCAAATATTTCCTTCATTAACTACATTATCAATATTGCTAAGGGGTGGGTATTTAGTTGTGCCTGGAATTTCCCTTAATGCACTAGAAAAAGAAGCTAAATAGCTTAAAAGTGTTATTAGAATGATATTTGAAGATATTAAAATCAAATTTTCAAATTTGTTTCTGAATTTGAATATTAAAACTTTTGTCAAGTACATTATGAAAAGTAAAGTTGTAGAAACTAAAATAAATAAATGCTTGGTTTCAATCACAAAATAGGTGTCGTAAACGTTAATGTCGAAAACTGTTCCAGAGCTAAGAAAATCAAGACCAAATATTAAATAATTACAAAACAGAATTAGGATTGTAATTGCCATTAAATATATTAATTCCTTTCTTGTCAAACTATAATTATTGTAATTTTAAAGCTTAAAAACTTCATAACTCTGATGCACCTGCTTCACCGCATTTTCAGTTCTATCGGCATGCGTATCACTAATAAATAGTTGTCCGAAATTTTCATCATCAACCAATTTAATAATTTGTGCTACACGTTGTTCATCTAGTTTGTCAAAAATATCATCTAACAATAGTATTGGATTCACACCACTTTGTGCTTTAATAAAATCGAACTGAGCCAACTTCAAAGCAATTAAAAATGATTTTTGCTGTCCCTGACTTCCAAATTTTTTTACAGGATGACCCTTTATCGTAAACAGTAAATCGTCTTTATGTACACCAATGCTAGTATATTGTAAAGCTTTATCTTTATTGATACTATTAGTTAAAAGTTGATCTAAACTTCCTTCAAACAAATTACTTTCATATAATAGGTCTACAGCTTCATGGTTGTTGCTAATAGACTTATATCTCTCCTTAAAAATTGGAATAAAATCTTTTAAAAACGCTTCTCTTTTTTCAAAAATTACTGTGCCATATTCTGTTAACTGCCCGTTGTAAACTTCTAAAGTATCCGCATTAAACGTATGGTTTAAGGCAAAATATTTTAATAACGCATTGCGTTGTGCTAGTACTTTATTATAATTTATAAGTTTTGTAAGGTAGCTTTTATCGCTTTGCGAAATCACGCTATCCATAAATTTTCGGCGGGTACTACTACCTTCAATAATCAAATCTCTATCTGCCGGAGAAATGATGACCAAGGGTAAAAAACCAATATGATCACTAAACTTTTCATAGGCTTTTCCATTGCGCTTAATTACCTTTTTTTGCCCACGTTTTAGGCTAACTACTATTTTTTCTTTTTTGTTTTGTTTTTGATAATCACCATTAACTACAAAAAAATCTTCATCGTGTTTTATATTTTGAATAGCAATAGGGTTGAAATAACTTTTTCCAAAAGATAGATGGTAAATGGCATCTAAAATATTTGTTTTACCAACACCATTATTTCCAACAAAACAATTTATTTTTTCATTGAAAGTGAGGGACTTACTTTCAAAGTTTTTATAGTTGACTAACGACAGTGATTTTAAAATCATTAAACAGATAGCTTAAATCGTAAATAATTCAAAAAGTAGTAAAAAGAAGTGCAAATTATTGAAAAATAACAAATAAATAGCCTTTTAAATCACAAGAAAAATTATATTTTTGCGCGACATTAATTTGAAATATATGGCGACTTACAAGAAGAGAGGACATAAACCGAAGACGAAAGTTGAAAAGCAGCAGAATATAGAAGAAGGGTCAACTACTGCTGAGGTATTTAATACTTTGGATGAAACAGCGTCAAAAACTGAGGCTTTTGTAGCCAAAAACCAACTGTACATTTATATCATTGTTGGTGTTGTTGCGGCTGTAGTTTTAGGATCATTAGCCTATAAAGAATATGTTGCTGAACCGAAGGAAAAGTTAGCTTCTAATGATATGTTCCAAGCACAAAAGTTTTTTAACGAGGCGGTTAATGGTGTAGAAAAAGACTCTTTATTCACCCTTGCTCTAAATGGTGGCGAAGGTAAATATGGTATGCTTGATATTATTGAAGAATATAGCGGTACTCAAGCTGCTAATTTGGCAAATTATTATGCAGGTACAGCCTATTTAAGGTTGAAAGATTATAAAAATGCGGTGTCTTATTTAAGTGAATTTAAAAGTGATGATGAAATTTTGGCACCATTAGCAAAAGGAAATATTGGTGATGCCTTTGTGCAATTAAATCAACCTGAGGATGCTTTGAGTTATTATGAAGATGCAATTGCTTTAAGAGATAATGGCTATACTACACCAATGTACCTATACAAAGCCGGGGCTTTGGCTTTAGATCTTGGTGATGCTGATAAAGCATTAGGATATTTCAAAAGAATTAAAGATGAATTTCCAGATTCTAGCGAAGCTTCATCAATTGATGTTTTTATAGGAAAAGCAGAAGTGTTGGCTAGTAAATAAGCATAATAACATATGGCTACTACAAATTTATCAGACTACGATAAAACAACAATCCCAGACGCGAGTAATTTTCGGTTTGGGATTGTTGTTTCAGAGTGGAATGAGAACATAACCGAGGGCTTGTTTAATGGCGCTTATGATACCTTAATTGAACATGGTGTAGCTCCAGATAATATTGTGCGTTGGAATGTTCCGGGTAGCTTCGAACTTATATATGGTTGCAAGAAAATGCAGGAGCAAATGGTAAATGCTGTAATTGCCATAGGTAGTGTTGTTCAAGGCGAAACTAAGCATTTTGATTTTGTATGCGACGGTGTAACTCAAGGTATAAAAGACTTGAACGTAATGCGCGAAACACCTGTAATTTTTTGTTTACTTACTGACAATATTATGCAACAAGCCATAGACCGCTCTGGTGGTAAACATGGCAATAAAGGTACTGAAGCTGCCATTGCCGCTATTAAAATGGCTGAACTCCGCAGAAATAGTTAGTTTAGCCACGGTTCTCATTTTTTTCAATTGCACTTCCTTTTGTTAACAATTTTTAGGAGTTGTTATCAATATTTCTATCCATTTTTAAGTATTTTTGAGGGTTAAGCAGTGAGACATGTTTGGGCAACGAAAACATAAAACTTTTGAATATAAACCTAGGTTTTCTAGGGATAGCACAAGCACGGAAATAAAAGATGATACCAAAGAATTTGCTTCTAAATGGCGTAGAGTTAATTCTGGAAATACTAAAAAAGTAAAAGGCTTATTCTCAATGCGGGTTTTAATTTTGGCTTTGGTATTATTATTGATTTGCATGTATTTATTAGAAAAGAAATACATGTAATACAAAAAAGGGAAATATGGGACCAATAAAATTCACTTTAATAAAAAGACTGCCTAAAAACAAGAGGTTTAACTACACACCTAGGCATTATAAGGGTAAGGAAGATACAGATGAACTTAAATATCCTACAAAATTTGATGCTTATGCAGACAACCTTAATAAAAATGATTTCGGGGGTCATTGGCATGAAAGTAGAATTAAAAGTAGAAATAGAGATAATTCAGAATTTAATAAGACAATCTTAATTTTAGTTATGGTCTTCATTTTTGTTTTTCTTTTTATTATCGATTTCGACTTATCAATCTTTTTTTCTTAGTCTTATGTTAAATCATAAAAAGTAAATATCTTTTTTATTCTAAAAGCATAGACTCAATATTTAAACGCCCATTATGGGTTTCTTAATTCTATATGGCAGACATCATTCAACTTTTACCAGACCACGTTGCAAATCAAATAGCCGCTGGAGAAGTTGTACAACGACCTGCTTCTGTGGTAAAAGAGCTTCTGGAGAATTCTATTGATGCTGGTGCCGATGTTATAAAACTCATTTTAAAAGACGCAGGAAAAACTCTTATTCAAGTTATTGATAATGGTAAAGGCATGAGCGTTACAGATGCACGCTTAAGTTTTGAAAGACACGCGACTTCAAAAATTAAAAATGCAGATGATCTATTCAAACTAAATACTAAAGGGTTTCGTGGGGAAGCTTTAGCAAGTATTGCCGCCATTGCACATGTGGAGCTTAAAACTAAGCTTGAGACTGACGATGTAGGTACTTGTATTGTTATTGAAGGAAGTGAAGTGAAATCGCAAGAAGTAACGGTAACGCCTAAAGGCACATCGATTTCGGTTAAAAATCTTTTCTTTAATATTCCAGCGCGACGTAATTTTTTAAAATCCAATACCGTAGAGTTACGCCACATAGTTGAGGAATTTCATCGTGTAGCCTTAGCGCACCCAAATTTAGGCTTTAGCTTTTTTAATAATGGTAGCGAAACTTTTAATCTTCCATCCAGTAATTATAGGCAACGCGTAGTTAATATTTTTGGAAACAAGACTAACGAAAAATTAGTACCTGTTGAAGAAGATACCGAGGTGTTAAAAATATCTGGTTTTATAGGTAAACCAGAGTTTGCGAAAAAAACAAGAGGCGAGCAATTCTTTTTTGTAAATCATAGGTTTATTAAAAGTCCGTATTTAAACCATGCTATTCAATCTGCTTTTGAAGGGTTGTTAAAAACGAGCACACACCCTAGTTATTTTTTAAATTTAGAAGTAGATCCACAAACTATTGATATTAATATTCATCCAACTAAAACAGAAATAAAGTTTGATGATGAACATACGCTTTATGCGATTTTAAGATCTGCCGTAAAACACAGTTTGGGTCAGTTTAATATCGCGCCAGTTCTCGATTTTGAGCGAGATGCTACATTAGATACACCCTACAGTTCAAAAACTGATGTTACAAAATCACCTAAAATAGAGGTGGATAGCAGTTTTAACCCGTTTAAGGAGACAAAATCAGAAAGAGGTGTTGCGCGACAAACAACTTCTTTTAAACCAACACCTTCTAATTGGGATAGCTTATATATTGGCTTGGAATCAAAAAGTAACGACTCTGAAACGAATTTTAGTCATTTAACTTTTGAAAGTGAAGAAAAGGCAAGCACCTTATTTGATGATAAAGAAATAGCTTCTGATACGGCAAGTTCAACGTATCAATTGCATAATAAATATATTATAAGTGCTATAAAATCGGGGATGTTGGTGATCGATCAATATAGAGCGCACCAGCGCATTCTGTATGAAGATTTCTTAAAAGATATTACAGTAAAGGAAGGTGTAAGTCAGCAATTGCTGTTTCCTTTAGAATTACATTTTGCTATTCATGAATTGGATATCATAAAACAGTTAAAGGAAGATTTAGAGCATACTGGATTTGTGTTTTCAAACGTTACAGATACTTCTATAGAAATTAAAGGTGTACCGGTAATTTTACCTGAAAGTGAGATTTCTATTGTATTAGAGCAATTGATTAGTGATGTACAAAATGAAGTGCCAGATGCTAATTTTAGTGCAATGGATTTATTGGCAAAATCTATGTCTAAAAGTTTAGCAATAAAAACAGGGCAGGCATTAAAGAAGGACGAACAAGAACATATTGTGAACAAGTTATTTGCCTGTAAGGCACCAAATATTTCACCAACAAACCGCGTTACGTTTATTACCGTTGGAGTAGATGAGTTGGACAAAAAGTTTATTTAAATTATGATGAGGATTTCAGATACGGTTAAGCATTTAATAATCATTAACGTGATTATGTTTGTGGGAACTTTGGCTATTGGTAATGGTGTGTTTTACGATTGGTTTGCAATGCATTTTCCAAAAAATCAAGATTTTAAGTTCTGGCAGATATTCTCTCATATGTTTATGCATGGTGGGATCACTCATATAGCATTTAATATGTTTGCGTTGTGGATGTTTGGTTCTCCTGTTGAGCAAGTGCTAGGAGGAAAACGTTTTATGTTTATTTATTTTTCTGCAGGTCTAGGAGCAGTAGCATTACAAACAGGGTATTCTTTCTATGAATTTTATACAGGTCTAAATACCTTGAATAGTGCTGGATTTGAGACAGTTCAAATTATGGACGCTCTATTAGAAAATAGAAATTTATTAGCGACAAATCTAACAGAAGTAGTTCCTTTAGAACAATTAGATGCGTTTCAAAGCTCTTATTACACTCCGATGGTTGGAGCCTCTGGATGTATAATGGGAATTATGGCGGCTTTCGGAATGATGAATCCTAATGCTGAATTAATGTTGATATTTCTTCCTATTCCAATTAAGGCTAAATTTTTCATTCCTGGAATTATACTTTTAGATTTAATTTCAGGAATTACAGGACATTCTATATTTAGTCCAAGTAATACAGCGCATTTCGCTCACGTTGGCGGAGCACTAATTGGATTTATAATTATGTGGTACTGGAAAAAAACACAGTTTAATAGAAACCGTTGGTATTAGAAATGGCATCATTAAATCAAGATCTAAAATATAAGTTGTCGCGGTTAAGCGTATTAGAAAAAATAATTCTAATAAATGTAGCCGTCTTTATTGTAGGTAGAGTTTTTTCTCCATTGCTTTCTTGGTTAGAATTACCGAGTGCGTTTAATAGCTTTATACTAAAGCCTTGGAGTATTGTTACCTATGCTTTCACGCATTATGGTTGGTTGCATATTTTATTCAACATGTTGTGGTTGTATGTATTAGGGCGTATGTTTTTGAACCTGTTCTCGGCAAAAATGGCTTTGAACGTTTACTTTTTGGGAGCTATTTGTGGAGGCGTTTTGTATTTGTTGTTTTATGATTTTCTGCCCGATAGTGGTGTAAATGTGCCTCTAGTTGGTGCTTCAGCATCCGTAAGAGCTTTGTTAATTTTTTTATGCGCGTATATGCCAAATCAAGATGTACGCGTTATCACTTTCAATATTAAGCTTTGGTATATTGGTGTGGCAATTGTTATAATTGATGTTTTAGGTTTATTTGGGAACAATGGTGGTGGTTATTTAGCGCATTTGGGAGGCGTTATTTTAGGTTATTTGTATGCAAAACAGCTTACAAAAGGCAATGATATTGGTAAAGGTTTTGAAAAAACTATGGATGCTATCGTGGGTTTCTTTAAATTTAAAAAGAAGAGTCCTTTAAAAACCGTTCACAAAAATAAAAGTAAAGTTGGTGGCTATACTAAAGCTGATTTTAGTGAGTTTAATAATCAGAAGAAAATTGATGTCATTCTTGATAAAATAAGTAAAAGCGGTTATGACAGCCTAACAACAGATGAAAAAGAAATATTGTTTAGAGCGGGCAAGTAGTTATGAAAGGACTAAGTTTTATTGATAAAGTGTTCTGGGTAATCAATAGAATTTTAGCCATTATATTGTTGCTGTCTTACGTGCTTCCATTTTTATCTCCAAAAAATTTCTCAGTACTTTCTGTTTTAAGTTTAGGTGTTGCATTTTTAATTTTGGTTAATCTATTGTTTTTTTTATACTGGTTACTAAAGTTGAAAAAACAGTTCTTACTATCGCTTGTTGTACTTCTTATTGGTTATATATCATATGGTTCGCTCTATAAATTTTCATCATCTAAGGCGATT
Organism: Jejuia sp. UBA6058; assembly: GCA_002428965.1. Classification (GTDB taxonomy): domain Bacteria; phylum Bacteroidota; class Bacteroidia; order Flavobacteriales; family Flavobacteriaceae; genus Jejuia. The sequence goes on from DIYI01000019.1 coordinate 48,578, forward strand.
GAAGCGGATAGCAATTTTAAGGTAATGAATTACAATGTGCGTTTATTCAACTTATATAATTGGTTGCCACAGGATGGTATTGAATTGGAAATTGTTGACTTAATAAGAAATGAAAGTCCAGATATTTTAAGTCTTCAGGAATATCACCCACACCCTAATGTAGATTTGTCTTTTTTTAAATATAAATATGAAAAGCTTTCAGGTAAGAAAACAAAATATGGGCAAGCCATTTTTTCCAACTTCCCTATTGTAAATTCTGGTTCCGTTGAGTTTCCAAACACTTCAAATAATGCCATTTTTGTAGATGTTATTATCAAAAATGATACTGTAAGAGTTTACAATGTGCATTTAGAATCTATGCGTATAAATACAAATGTAGAAAGTTTAAAAGAAGAAGATTCTGAACGACTTTTTAAACGTGTGGGCAAGACATTTAAAATGCAACAATTTCAAACTGAATTATTTTTAATGCATAAAAGACAATGTACACATAAAATGATTATTTGTGGAGATTTTAATAACACCGCGTTCTCATATGTTTATCGTAAAATTAAAGGCGATTTAAATGATACATTTAAAGAGGCAGGTAATGGTTTTGGACGTACTTACGATTTTAAGTTCTTTCCTATTAGAATTGATTTTATCTTATCTGATGACGCTTTTGAAGTGAATGGGTTTAAGGCCTATAATGAACATCTATCAGATCATTATCCTGTAATGACTACCTTAAATCTAGCTGGGTAATTACATAAACGAGCAGTCTACTGTATCAGCAATGATATGAATAACTAATCCTAAACCAACCAACCTAGATTTTTTAGGAAAACATAGAAATATGTAAAATAAAATAGCAAAGGAAGAATGTAAAGGATGAAACCCAATACTACAGCGGTTTGGATCAAAAATGGGAGTAGCTAATAAATGGTCTAAGTCTATCAAAAGGCCAGCAAGCATTGTTAAATATGAGACTTTCCAAGTTGATTTATAAAATACTATGGCAACGATTAAGGGCAATAAGAAGTGAATACCATAATGTGCAAAAGGCTGAATCATTTAACCATTTAAATTTTGAGATTCTAGATAATTTAGTGCATTTGGTCCTTCATTAAAAAGTAAATCTAAAATACTTAAGTTAGAAATAAAACCGTGTTTGTTGCTGAATACCTGCGTATAGGGTTCAAAATTAAAGCTATTTTCCTTTTTAGCGTTTACTAGGTGTCGTAAGTCTTTTCTGCTAGTTGTTTCCTTTTCATATATATCTGTTATTGAAGAAGAGATCTCTATTTGTAAACAATCGCAAACTACATTAAAGCATTTCATGTTAAATTCCAAAAGGTAAGTAGCTTTATCAAAGAACAAAGGTTTTAACTCGTCTTCATAAAATTCAAAGAAAGGAGAGGTGCGATATGCAGATTCTAAAGATTTCCAATGTTGTAATTGCCATTTTTCACCGTTAAAGACTTTTACATCTTTGTATAATTGGCGTTTATTTTGAGAATAAATTACTGGAATATTTAACAGTAGTTTACCGTTGGCACCATAGATGTAAGTTCTGTTTCTATAGGTTTGTTTTACAAAGTTATCAGCCCATTCAAATTTGGTCTCCTTAGATTGAACAATGCCTGTGAAGTGCGCAATATTTGGAAAATATGTGGGATGAATAAGGATATTCATTTTATACTCTACTAAAGCAAATTTTAAGCTTTAGCTTTTTTACGAGCTTTCCATTTATTAAAACCTATAAGTCCACCAATACATATTAGAACAGGCATTAAAAAGGAGGTAGGTTTACCTTCACCATGCACGGTGGTAAAAAAACGCTCCCAACGTGGGTTTTTAATGCCATCCCAACTCATCCAAACTAATACAGGTTTACCAAAAACATGATTAAAAGGAACGTATCCCCAACCTCGTGCATCTATAGAATTATTTCGGTTATCTCCCATCATCCAATAGTAATCCTGTTTGAAGGTATATGAATTAACTACTTCACCATTAATTTTAATCTGATTGCCAGCTACTTGGAGTGTATTTCCTTCATACTCTGTAATTACTCTTTTATATAGGGGTAATACTTCTAAATTAATATTGACTGTTGCACCTTTTTTGGGGATATAAATAGGGCCGAAATTATCAAAGTTCCAGCTGTAAAGAGGAGAGTGCGGAAAAGTACTGTCATCTTTTAATTGATAGCTGAACTGTTCAAGAAAGATTGTAGATGGCAAGTTTTTAATAATTTCCGCATTTTTTGCAGTTAGATTAATATTATACTTGTTTTTAATTGGTGCCATTTTCAGTTTTGTCATTTCCTGATATGGAATGAAGCCAACTACTTCTACATTTATAGAATCTCTACTACTTTCTTTTAAATATGATCTTTTCTGACCATTAACTTCTTCATTTAAATACTTTTTGACCCTGTTATCATCCCAATATTCAGCTTTTATTTTGTAAAAACTCCATGTACTTTCAATTTCATATTTATCTATGAATTCTTGAGAGATGGCATTCTCAGAAATAAACGTATAGTAGTGTTGTAAAGCAGCTCTATCAGGAAGCTCATTTTTCTCACCGTTTATATAAACATATCCATCTATTATTTCTAAGGAGTCTCCGGGTATACCAACACAACGCTTTACAAGGTTGGTTTTTTTATCTATAGGTTTATAATAATTTCTATCAGGAGTAAAATCGTTCATATCCAACAGCGTGTCAGCAGGTTGGTTAAACACTACAATATCGTTACGTTTTATTTTTTGAAAACCAGGTAAACGCATGTAAGGTAATTGCAGTTTATTTATCCAAGATGTGTTTCTCTTTTCAAAATTATCATTAAAGGTATAAGATTTTACATTGGCAACCGGAATAGTGTCGTGCACCATGGGTGCTGCAACGGTTGTCATCGGTACTCTGGCACCGTAATGAAACTTGCTTACAAACAAGAAATCTCCAACCAATAAAGATTTTTCTAAGGAGGAGGATGGGATGGTAAAGGGTTGCATAAAATAAGTGTGTACAATTGTTGCTGCTACGATAGCAAACAATATAGAACTCGTCCATTCTCCCGAACCAGATTTTGGCTGTAAACTTCGGTTTTCAACATAATTTACATCGGCGACATAGTTTAAATAGTAATTGTAAAATCCAAGACTCACTACGGCTAAAAAAGTATCGGTATACGTGTTTTTACCAAAACTTCTAGCAGTTTCTACCCAAACAACCATGAGCATAATTAGGTTGACAATGGGTAAGAATAACAAAATAACCCACCACCAAGGGCGATTGATAATTTTCATTAAAATAACACCATTGTAAACTGGCACAAAAGCTTCCCAAGCTTGTCGTCCAGCTTTAACGTATAATTTCCATGTGCCTAAACCATGAATTATTTGGATTACTAATAAAAATAAAAGCCACTGAGTAAGAGTCATTTGTCAAGATTTTATATCAAACTTCTTAGAGCGAAAAACGTAATTATTGTTACACAAATAAAGGCTATTAACCAATATTTAACACATCTCTCATAGAAAACACCCCTGTTTTATCAACTAACCATTCTGCAGCTACTACTGCACCTAGAGCAAAACCTTGTCTGTTGTGCGCTATATGTTCTATGTTAATAGTATCTACGGTACTTGCGTAATTTACAGAGTGTGTTCCAGGAACATCTTCAATACGTTTAGCAACAATAGGAATACTTTTTTCTGCAGATTCACCAAGTTGCCATGAATCGTAATTTGCATTATTTTCTATAACGCCTTCTGCTAAAGTAATCGCTGTTCCGCTAGGAGCATCAAGTTTTTTGGTATGATGAATTTCTTCCATGGTAACATTATACTGTTCTAGATTGCTCATCATTTTTGCTAAATTTTGATTTAGCTCAAAAAAGATATTCACACCTAAACTAAAATTCGATGCATAAATAAAAGCACCGTTTTTTTCTTTGCAAAGGGCAACAGCTTTATCGTAATTATCTAACCAACCTGTGGTACCAGAAACAACAGGAACATTATTATTAAGGCAGTTAGTAATATTGCCATATGCCGCTGAAGGTAAACTAAAATCTATAGCAACATCCGCCTTAGTTATATCGTAACCTGAATCATCTTTATCTACTTTTAAAACAATGGTGTGTCCTCTATCAATTGCAATTTTTTCAATGGTTCTGCCCATTCTCCCATACCCAAGTAATGCTATATTCATGTGCTGTTTTATTGTAACGCGTCAAAAGTAATCATTCAAAACTAATTTTAAATTGAAATAACTCTATTTCAAACTAAAATTTAAAATTTAGTGATAGGCCAACGGTACTGCTACGGTCAATTTCGTTCAATTCGTAGTGTGGTTCTAGAGTGAGGTTTTCATCTACATTATACTGCAATAAGTGAGCATCTACATTCGCATCAATAATGTTTAACGCATAAAGCCCAATAGTTGCTAAAAGCGAAATTTCTTTATTTCGCCTAAAAAGTTTTTGTGCACGAATTAACCCATCAGTTGTAACTCGTTCGGAAATTGCGTTACCGTCAGCATCAAAAGTGTAGAATTCATCTGTTTGAAAACCTGCCAAACGACTTCGGTAGGCATCCCTATAGCGCCTATATTCCTTATCGTTGTTAAGATAGAAATACATACCTGTACCTAAAGCACCATATACAATTGGGATTTTCCAGTATTTTTTATTGTAAGCTTGTCCTAAACCAGGTAAAACTGCAGATAAGAAAGCAGCTTTAGCAGGTCTTAAAGGATCTATTGGTTTTCGCTTAGGTATAATAGTATCAACCACAACAACAGTCTCTGGAATGCTGTCTGTGGATGATTTGTCTTTTTTTTGAGCTAAAGCTGAAAAGCAACAAGAAATAGCTATAACTAATGCTATTAAATTTTTATTTAGCACGTTGCACTAATTTTTTTATACGGTTAAAATCTTCTTCCGAATGAAAGGGAATAATAATTTTTCCTTTACCGTTTTTTGAGACTTTAACGTCTATTTTGTGCCCAAAGTATTCTGAGAATTCTTTTATGCCTTTTTTAACATGTTTAGGCATTTCATCATCGCTTGTATTCTCATTACTTTGAGAAGTAGAAGTTTTTGGGGTGTTATGTTCTCGAACTAATTCCTCGGTTTCTCGTACTGATAGTTTTTTTGATAAAATATCTTCATAAATATCTAACTGTTCACTTTGATCTTCAATGGCAATTAAAGCACGCCCATGACCCATAGAAATAAAACCATCGCGCATGCCAGTTTGAATAATAGGGTCTAGTTTTAATAATCTTAGGTAGTTAGCAATAGTAGAGCGCTTTTTGCCCACGCGCTCGCTCATTTGCTCCTGCGTTAAATTTATTTCATCAATTAAACGTTGGTAAGACAAGGCAATTTCAATAGGGTCGAGGTCTTGACGTTGAATATTTTCAACCAATGCCATTTCCAAAGATTCCTGATCATTCGCTATTCTAATGTATGCAGGAATGGTTTCCAAACCTACCAATTTTGAAGCGCGATATCTACGTTCTCCAGAAACCAGTTGGTATTTGTTGAAGTCTAATTTTCTAACCGTTATTGGCTGAATAATCCCTAATTCCCTAATTGATGATGCAAGCTCTTGTAAAGATTCTTCACTAAAATTTGTTCTAGGCTGAAACGGATTTACTTCAATAGCTTCAATATCTAATTCAATAATATTACCTATAACTTTATCGGCACCTTCATCTTGGACCGATTTAATATCGTTACTTGGATCTTTTAAAAGCGCTGATAAGCCTCTACCTAAAGCCTGTTTCTTTGTTGCCTTCGCCATAATTTTAGGAGTTTTTAGTGATAATTTCTTCTGCCAAACTTAAATAGTTGCTTGCACCTTTACTACCTGCATCGTAATTAATAATACTTTCCCCATAACTAGGAGCCTCACTCAAACGCACATTGCGCTGAATGATTGTTTGAAATACCATATCATTAAAATGCTTTTGTACTTCTTCAACCACCTGGTTAGATAAACGCAACCTGGAGTCGTACATGGTTAAAAGCAACCCTTCATAATCTAAATTGGCGTTATGCACTTTTTGAACACTTTTTATGGTATTTAATAGTTTTCCTAAACCTTCTAATGCAAAATACTCACATTGTATTGGTATTAATACTGAGTCGGCAGCAGTTAAAGCATTTAGTGTTAATAAACCCAGTGAAGGTGCGCAGTCTATCAAAATAAAATCATAGTCATTTTTTATACCTTCAACCGCTTTTTTTAGCATATACTCACGTTCATCTTTATCAACAAGCTCAATTTCAATGGCCACAAGGTCTATATGAGCTGGAATAATATCTAAATTAGGAGTATCAGTTGCAATAGTAGCTTCTTTTGCAGAGTTTGTATGCTCAAGAAGCTGATAGGTTCCTATTTCAACACTTTCTACATCTATTCCTAAACCAGAGGTTGCGTTTGCTTGCGGGTCTGCATCTATCAATAAAACTTTCTTTTCAAGAACACCAAGTGAAGCTGCCAAATTTACTGATGTTGTTGTTTTGCCTACGCCTCCTTTTTGGTTAGCAATTGCAATGATTTTACCCATTAAATGATTTGGTTTTAAAAGGTAAAAATACAATTATTTACCAGTAATAAAAACCGAATTTGTTAACAGTTATTTAAATAAAAAGGTGCTTGTTTTAGCACCTTTTAGTTATTGGAAATAAGTAAAACTTAAATTTCTGGATTATGTATACCTATTATAGCGCCTTTCGTCAAATACTTTTTTGCTACATTTTGTAAATCGGCTTTTGTAAGAGCATTCACGTTTTCTTCAAAGTTGAAAACTTCCTTTGCGTTTTTGTCTTGATAATCAGCATTTTTAAGAAGCCCTAGCCAAAATCGGTTTTTCTTTATATTTTCTTTATAGTCTAGAATTTGTGCTTTTTTAACCTTTTCCAAATCTTCATCAGTTGGCCCTTCAGCAACAAGTTTATTAACTTCCGCTAACGCAGCAGCTTTTAATTTATCAACATTTTCAGGTCCACAGGGGAAGTTGATACTAAAATTAAACCAACCATACGGAATTTTATTAATATTCCCTCTCGCGCCAACACCATAAACACCTCCTTCATCTTCTCTTAGTTTTTCAATTAACTTTATAGATAACACTTCGCCAAGACTTTTAAATGCATGAGCTTCTTTAGGATCATATTTTGTTTCTCCTTGAAACCTAATTTGTACAGAACTTTTTGGATCTTTCCCTTTATAAACGATTTTTTCATGAGCACCACTTAAAGGTCTAAAATCATGCACTTTATATATTTCTTTTTCTTCAGTTGATGGTAGGCTAGCTAAATACGTTTCGCTGTATTCCATTAGCTTTTCCTCGTCTATATTGCCAACAAAATAGAATTTGAAATCACCAGCATTCGCAAAACGTTCTTGATACTTCTTATAAGCTAGATCATAATCCGCTTTATCTAGCTTTTCTGCATTTGGAAACCCTGTGAATCTTGGGCTCTTACCATTTATAAATTTACCCATTTCAATTTGATAATAAATTTGAGGATTGGATAGGACGTTTCCTAAAAATGCTTTTTGTTTGTTTATATAAGAATTAAAAGCTTTTTGGTCTTTATTTAAAGAGGTGAAGTATAGATGGGTCATTTGAAAAAGCGTTTCAAAATCTTTAGGTGTTGAAGAACCCGAAAGCTGTTCACTTAAACTTCTAATACTAGGATTTACGCCAACAATTTTACCTGACATCATTTTGCCCATTTCTACTTTACTGAATCCATTAATACCAGCTTCTGTTAATCCACCATTTGCAAAGGCAGTGGCTTTTATTTCTTCATCAGAATACAACGAAGTACCACCAAAGCTGAAGGCATTAAATAAAATTTCATCATTTTTAAAATCAGTTATTTTATACGTAACGGTTGCCCCATTACTTAAGGTTAATATTGTTGTGTCCAATTCATCATCTTTTGTTATATCGATAATATTTCCCTTATCTGGTAAATTTGTAATCAGAGAATTTTCTAAGATTTCATCTTCGTAAGGCTTCAATTCAGCGGTTTTAAGATTATCCAGTAATTCTTGAACCTCCTCTTTTGTTACCTGTTTAAGACCTTCCTTTTTTGGACCAGTTAAAATAACTACACGATTATCATCTTTAATATAATCTTGTATTAAAGCGTTTACTTCTTCAAGGGTTATTTTAGGAAGTGTTTTTTTATGATAGTTATATTCCCATTCAATCCCTGGGATGGGCTCATCGGTTAAAAAATTTCTAACATATTCTCCGACAATTCTTTTAGATTCTGTTTTGTCTTTGTCTTTAAAAGCTTTTTCCATACGGGATATCATTTTTTTCTTCGCTCTTTCAAGTTCTCCTTTATTGAATCCGAAACGTTTCACTTTTTCATTTTCTTCTAGAAGTGTTTGTAGTGCCTTAAGTTGACCAGTTTCACTTGATACCGCAAAAGATTGATAAGCATCTTTAGTTTTTGCCCAGGTACCACCGTGATAGGTGTAGCCATATACAAAAGGAGGATTTTCTGAATTTCTGAGATCATTTAGACGACTATTGATCATACCTGAAAAAAGTGATTCAACCATTGAATGTCTATATTCATCAACGGTCTTATTAGATTTACTATCACCTTTATCCTTAAACATTACTTGTACTCGAGAAAAAGTTGCTTCTTCATCAGATTCTATGGCAATAAATGTTTCATCATGGTTTGGTACGGTAAAAACTTCTCTTGGTCTAGGGTTTTCTGGAACTGGAATTTTACCAAAATGAGATTGGATTTTTTCTTCTAAAGTCGCCACGTCAATATCACCTACCGCCATAACCGCCATTAAATCTGGTCTGTACCAATCTTTATAAAAACGTCTGATAGTTTCGTAATCGAAATTTTCTATAATTTCCTTTTTGCCAATTGGGAGTCGTTTTGCGTATTTAGAGCCATACAAAACCTTTGGTAAGTAGTTTTGCATCATGCGTTCATCCGCACCCTTTCCGAGTCTATATTCTTCAAGAACAACACCACGCTCTTTATCTATTTCTTCATCCGTTAACAAAGCATTGTGTGCCCAATCCTCAAGTATTTGAAATCCTTTCTCAAGTTTTTCAGGGTCATCACTGGGTATTGGTAAAATGTATACCGTTTCATCAAAACTGGTATAGGCATTTAGATGAGAACCAAATTTTACACCTATACTTTGAAGATAATCCACTAGGTCGTTTTTTTCAAAATTCTTGGTACCATTAAAATTCATGTGTTCCATAAAATGGGCCAGACCTTGCTGATCTTCATCTTCTAAAATTGAACCTGCTTTAACCGCTAAGCGCAATTCTACTTTGTTTTCGGGTTTGCCGTTTTTTTTTATATAATATCTTACGCCATTGCTTAGTGTACCTATTTTAACATCAGAAGCAGTAGGAATGTTTTTTGATGTAATTTCTTTTGATGTGCTATTAACGGGCTGGTTTTCTTCAGAAATAATTTTGCTTTGAGAATTGCAAGCTAAAAGAAGAACAGTCAATCCTAAATGTAAGAGGCCTTTTTTCATTTTTGTCGTTTTTTAATTGAAGTACTAAATATACTACAAATAGAGGGGCGCAGTAGTACTTTTAATAAAATTTAACTAATAAGTAGATTGCCTTAGAAGTTTTGTTTTTTTACTTAATTCTAGTTCGTTCTTTTGGTTTCTTCCTCGTTACCAAACTGGCGCCTTTTTGTATTAATGTTTTTATTGCCAAAATTGTAACGAAGCGAAAATCTAACATATCGATTATTCCGCTGTTGCCCGTATACTTGTCTTACTCCATTAACAGTAGACTCTAAATTGTTTAGCGCTGAGGTATTGAAGATATCTTTTACAACAATAGAAAATTGTAAGTTGTTATTTAGGAGTTTTTTACTGTAACCTAAATCTAAACTAAAAGTACTACCAACTGAAAATAGCCCATACTTAACTTCAGATTCGTAATTAGCATTGATTTGTAAGTTGTTAGCTTGATTTAATTTGATGTTATTATTACTTGAGGCGATGTATGCAAATCCATTTTGAAGTGGTGCATCAAAAGGTTTTGTAAATTCACTTTTTATATGGATTAAGGTGAAATTGTTTTGGCTTTGTAACCATTTTACCTTGTTAAAAGTATAACTCTCGCCTAAGCCAAAAATATATTGGTTTAAAAAGTTGTCTCTAGTTACAATTTGAGTATTAGTTTCAATATCTGAAGTAAAGATTGTTCCAGACATTTCCTTTTTAATATTCAAAAATAGATTAGTTGTTAAATTTCGTTTGTAAGTATGTTTTAACTCAAAGTTGTCAGTAAAAGAAGGTTGTAAAAAAGGATTGCCTTCACTATAAGTATTGCTGCTTATAAACACTCTAAACGGGTTTAAGTTGTTAAAGTTTGGTCTTTCAATACGCTTGCTGTAGCTAAAAGAAAAGCTATTGTTGTCATCTTTGTCATAAGCTAAATATGCGGTTGGGAATATTTTAGAATAGCTATTCTTATTTGTTTCATTTAAATCTTGTGAGAATCCTTCAGTTTGTGTGCTTTCATATCTCAAACCAAGTTGCATTTGCCATTTATCATTAATGGTTTTATTAGTGCTAACATAAAAAGCTTGGTTGTTTTCTTTGTATTCAAAGGTGTTAGAAATGTTATTGTCTTTAATTGGAGAACCGCTTTCAGTGTTAAAAAATTCTAAGCCACTATTACTATTAATACTACTTATTCTTGCACCATAAGATACATTGATGGTTTTAAGTGGATGTTCCATATCCACTTTTAGACTTTTATTTTCTATAGATTGAATAGAGGTTGAAATAGCAGCAAGATTAAGGTTTTTGAAAGCGTTATTGGTGTCAAAGCTTTCGGTTCTAAATACTCTATTTCTATCAGCTTCATAGGTGAAATAGTCAGCATCTATCGATAAAGTTCTTCCTAAAGTATCAAGTTTTGTGGAGGCGTGTAAATTTAAAGAATGACTTAAGCGTGTTTGATTTTCATTTCCATTATTTACTAAAAGCGAATCTATAGTACTTGTTGAATTAATGATACGTGTAATACTACGGTCATTAATGCCCGGTTTAGTTTGGTTTGCGAAATATTGAATACCTATTGTAGTAGTATTAGATATATCATAATCTAAAAGTAATCTTCCTGAAAGTGCTTTTTTTCTCTCTTTAGTGTCTATGTCAATATCCCAAGTACTATTTGGATAGTACACTTGGAAATCTTCAACCCCACGAATATTGCCTATAGTTTTATCAATACTAGCGGATAGATTAAGCTTGTTTTTTCTATAAGAAAAGCTGTTTCTGAAATTTGTGAAATTGTAAGTATCCATATTATGAAGTAATGAAATGGTGTTCTTCCAAGAATTTTGCACACCACTTTTAAGTATAATATTTATTAAACCGCCATTTCCGGCAGCATCATATTTAGCTGGTGGTGCTGTAATTACTTCAATTTTTTTAATATCCTCTCCCGAAATACTATTCAAGTAATTTGTAAGTTCTTCTCCAGTTAAAGGAATTAGCCTTCCGTTTATCATAACTTGAGAGTTGCCCTTTCCAAAAATCGCTATGCCACTATCGTTTGCTTGTAATCCAGGAGTTACTTTCAAGGCATCCATAGCATCTCCATTACTAGCAGCAATACTGTTACTAACATTAAATACAATGCGATCTGCTTTTTGTTCCACTAACTTTTTTCTACTTGTAATAACAACTTCATCCAAGGTATTTGTATCCTCTTTCAGTATTATGGTATTCAAATTGGTATCACTATTAATAAACAAGTCTTTAGAATAGCTAGTATATCCAATAAAACTAATGGTAAGTTTATACTTTCCTTCTTTTGCTTGTAGACTAAAGTTGCCGTCAATATCGGTAATGCTTCCAATAATTTTATTGTTTTCATTTTGAAGAACAATATTTGCGCCAGTTACAGGGCCTAAGTTGTCTATAACTTTGCCTTTTAAAGAGATCTGAGAGAATGTTATTAATGGAAATACTAATACAAGAATTAAAATAATGCGTTTCATAATGATTGATTTTTCTATTTACATTTTGTTTGATGCAAATATGCTTTGGCGAGATGAGCTGCACGACCGAATGTGAAAAGTCGAACGCATTTTTCAATAACAAATGCGTTCGACTTTATTTTTTAAAACGTTCGACTTTTTACGAGCCCCAGGTTTTATAGGGCTTTTCGGAATGCAGTAGGTGTTTTTCCAGTGTGTTTTTTAAATGCAGTATTGAAGGAAGATTTCGAATTAAAACCCACTTCGTACAAAATTTCTAGTACTGTATGTTTTTTTTTAGTTGGATCCTGAAGTATTGATTTTGCTTTTTCAATACGATAGTTATTTACAAAATCGAAAAAGTGCTGACCAAGTTCCTGATTTATTAAAATGGATAAATCTCTATGTGGTATATCAATTTGCTCAGATAAATTTTTTACGGTAAGTGAAGGATCTAAAAACGGTTCTTCAGTTTCCATATAAGATTTAAGAGTTTCTATTTCTTTTTGTTTAGGTTTTTCTTCCGCTTTTGATAACAACTCTTTTGATAACTGAAGCTTCACGCCAATACCTCTAAATAATTTTGGAGATAATAATGCTTTAAACACAAGCCAAAAGCTAAAGAATAAACCAAATGCTAAAAGTATTATTCTAAATACATTTATAGCATCAATATCCAAATTTGAGTAATCTCGTAAGTAACCTTTTATAAAGGTTAATAGTTGCCCAATAAGAATGAAAATAAGCAGTTGTTTTACCCAACGGTAATTGTCAAAAGCGTCTTTTCCTGTATAATTTTCTAATAGTAGTTTTTTGTATCTAATCACATAATAAATTTCAGCTACGATGTATGCCAGTTCAAGAATTGTAGTAGATACATCTATAAATTTAAATTCTGAAGTTTCAGAAGAGTTAGATAGAAAGTCATGTTGAGATTCTGCAGATACAAGGAAAAAATTGGGCATTAAAATTAAAATGAAAATTAGCCAAGGTACAGCATGAATTAGGTGTTTTGTTTGTAATTTAAAATCTGAATAGATAATTGATAAAATATACAGAAATAGTAAAGGATCTTTAAAACTTGATAGTTGCATTCTAAGCATCTCAATACTCAGTGGTAGCGCAATAAAATTCCGGTAGAAGAAAAAACTAATGTCTAATGCTGTAACAATTAAAAAACCTGCAAGGAGTTGATTGCTAAGTTTTTTAGTGGTTTTTACGGATAATAAAAAAGCTGAAAGAAGAAAAAATAAAAGTACTATTACAAAACTTACAATACTGATTACTGAATCGTTATCCATAGATTTTATGCCTTAAAGAGTAGAAATTTTAAACTTCATCATCAATTAAAATCTCTAAAATCTGGATAGCTGCCTCACTAATTTTTGTGCCGGGGCCAAAAACAGCTACAGCGCCAGCATCAAATAAATACTGATAGTCTTGCTTTGGAATTACACCGCCTACAATTACCATAATATCATCACGACCATAGTTTTTTAATTCTTTAATAACTTGAGGTACTAATGTTTTATGACCAGCCGCTTGAGAAGATATACCTAAAATATGTACATCATTTTCAACTGCTTGTTTCGCTGCTTCTTTAGGGGTTTGGAATAGCGGTCCGATATCCACGTCAAAACCGATGTCGGCATAAGCGGTTGCAACAATTTTTGCACCACGATCATGTCCATCTTGCCCCATTTTTGCAATCATAATACGAGGTCTACGTCCATCTTGATCTGCAAAAATATCTGCCAGTTCTTGGGCCTTTTTAAAAGATTCGTCGTTTTCTATTGCTTTACTATACACACCTGAGAATGATTTTATTTGTGCCTTATGTCTTCCAAATTTTAATTCAAGCGCATCACTAATTTCACCTAAAGTTGCTCTAGCCTTTGCTGCTTCAATAGCTAAAGCTAACAAATTTTCCTTTCCTGTTTTAGCAGCTTCAGTTAATTTAGATAATGTCTTTTTAACTTCTAAATTATTTCTTGAAGATTTAATGTTATTCAATCGTTCAATTTGTGCCTTTCTTACTGTTTGATTATCCACCTCTAAAGTAGAAATAGCATCCTCTTTTTCTAGTACATACTTATTTACCCCAACAATAATATCTTGACCAGAATCTATTCGTGCTTGTTTTCTTGCAGCCGCCTCCTCAATTCTAATTTTAGGAATACCAGCTTCAATAGCTTTTGTCATTCCACCTAAATCTTCAATTTCTTGAATTAGAGCCCAAGCTTTGTTAGCAATATCGTGCGTTAGTTTTTCAACATAGTAGCTTCCAGCCCAAGGATCTACTGTTTTGGTTATTTTAGTTTCTTCTTGAAGATATATTTGTGTGTTTCTTGCTATTCTTGCAGAAAAATCGGTTGGTAATGCAATAGCTTCATCTAAAGCATTGGTATGCAAGCTTTGTGTGCCGCCAAAAGCAGCCGCAGTAGCTTCAATGGTTGTGCGCGCTATATTATTAAAAGGGTCTTGCTCTGTTAAACTCCAACCAGATGTTTGGCAATGGGTGCGTAATGCTAAAGATTTGAGGTTTTTGGGGTTAAACTGTTTTACAATTTTAGCCCAAATCATTCTCGCTGATCGCATTTTAGCAATTTCCATAAAATGATTCATGCCAATGGCCCAGAAAAAAGATAGGCGCGGGGCGAAAGCATCAATATCTAAACCCGAATTAATACCAGTTCTTAAATATTCTAAACCGTCGGCTAGGGTGTAGGCTAATTCTATATCGCACGTAGCCCCTGCTTCTTGCATATGATATCCAGAAATGCTTATGCTATTAAACTTTGGCATATGCTTACTGGTGTATTTAAAAATATCTGAAATTATTTTTATGGAAGGTGTAGGTGGGTAGATGTATGTATTACGCACCATAAACTCTTTTAAAATATCATTTTGAATTGTTCCTGAAAGTTTTTCAGATGATACACCTTGTTCTTCTGCAGCAACAATGAAAAATGCCATAATGGGTAATACGGCGCCATTCA
The DNA here is from genome assembly GCA_002428965.1 of Jejuia sp. UBA6058. Lineage (GTDB taxonomy): Bacteria > Bacteroidota > Bacteroidia > Flavobacteriales > Flavobacteriaceae > Jejuia. Next base: position 63,599 of record DIYI01000019.1, read on the forward strand.
TTGTCATAGAAACTGACATTTTATTCAACGGGATTTGGTTGAAAAGGATTTTCATATCCTCAACCGAATCTATGGCTACGCCTGCTTTACCAACATCTCCAACTACACGTTCATGGTCTGAATCATAACCACGGTGAGTGGGTAAATCGAACGCTACAGATAATCCTTTTTGTCCAGCGGCTAAATTTCTTCTGTAAAACGCATTACTGTCTTCAGCGGTACTAAACCCAGCATATTGCCTAATCGTCCAAGGTCTCCTAACATACATGGTGCTGTAAGGACCTCTTAAATAAGGCGGAATACCAGCGGCAAAATTTAAGTGCTTTACTTCTTTTAAGTCATTTTCGGAATAGGAGGATTTAATACTAATATTTTCAGCTGTATCAAAAACTGTGGCCTGAGATATTTTTTCTCTAGCTTCAGAATTAATAGTAATATGCTGAATGTTTTTACGCATTATTTAACGACTGTTTTCGCAATAAACTTATTGTAATCCTGTAGTGCATTTGAATATATATTTACACTTAGAGTTTTATAATTTGATGATATAAGATAGATGGTGTTGAAATAACTATAACCAACATCTTTTGAAAGCTCGTAAACCGCCTTAAACACTTTAGTTCTTGCATTGCCCGAATATCTACCTTGAATTTTGTTGCATTCGCCTCCTACTGCAAATGCATAATCGGCGCATTGATTTGATAAAATACCTAATAAAAATGATGACTCTTGTTTACTGAATGGTAAATACTTTTGCATTTTAACAGTAATGAGTGTAGATGATGCTGCGTCACGAAAATAATATGTGTTACCCTTTGAGAATTTTAGGAAATCAAACCGTTTTTTTTCCATTTGTTTTTCATAAGAATCAGGAAGCGAATCAATCAATGCTCCATAGGTTTCTTCACTAAACTCACGAAAATAAACGGGTAAAAATAATTTAATATCGTCTTCTTTTAATTCAAAATATTCTCCAGGTAATGTGTCTTTTTCAATTTGAGATTTGCTCCTTTCTTTACAAGATATTAGGCTTAATAAACAAAAAGCGACAATAAAACTTTTTACTGTATAAGTATTAGTGTGTTGTAGTCTGTATAGTGGCGTAAATCTCAAATTGAAAAAAAGAATTTATAGTTATTACTGTGGTACTACATTAAAATCTACAGGAGCATCTTTTGGTTCCTCTTTTTTCTCAGTAACCATTGAAAGATCTACATCAAAAAGTCTCCCATAATAAAACTCTAGTGCCAAATATGATGATAAATATTTATCGCGGTATACAGCTCCGTAGTTAGACTGTAGTGCAGGACCAATTAAACGTGCATTTAAACTATTGGTCTCTAATAAAGCCTTAAATGTGGTTTGTAAGTTTTTATCAATAATATTATCTGAAATACAACTTATTACTGGGTGATTGTAGTTAAGCTTATTTGAAGTATTCCAGAGTTCTTGGTTTGATTTCAAAACTTCAAAAATTTTAACACTATGTGGAGATAAGATGTCTTTATACTTTACTCGAGAATTAATCGCATCTCTTATAAACTGTGTGTATGCTCTTGTTAAACTAGGGTTGCTTGAAGGGGAATTTGATACATTACCATAAAACCTAAGAATATCTTCCTCAAAAGAAAATAGAGCTTCATTCATTAGTTTTACATCAAAATCGTTGCAACTTACAACAATACCTTTTCCGGTAAATTTAAATTCTTCTAGTGTTTTTGATTTGGATCCATTCTCACAATTAAATAATAATGTAACTAATACAAATACAGCAAGTCTAAATTTTAATTTCATAATCTTTACTCTTTTTTTAAGCGTTCTTGTTCTAAAATTTCTGTTAATCGTTTTTCTATTATAGGTTCTATTAAAGTTTTTCTTTTTTCAGTTTTTACGAATGGATAAATTTCCAAGTCTGATTTCATTTTATCATTTGGGTTGGTGTGTTTATTACTCCCTAAAATGGTACTACTACCTGTATCAACTTGAGCCTGTTCTTTGGCGGCACTTTCTTTAATTTTTCTTTGAATTGTTCCTTCCTTTAGTTGTTTTAAGAATCCACCATTCTTTTCAATGTCTTTAAAAAGAGCAAGCGCTTTTTCGGCAAGCTCTTTAGTTAAAGTTTCAATGTAATAGCTGCCATCTGATGGATTGTTTACGACATTAAAATAGCTTTCGTGCTTTAGTATTAAAAGCTGATTTTTTGCAATACGCGAGCTAAATCCGTTTGATTTTTTAAATACACAATCGTAAGGTAAATTATTAATAATATCAGCACCGCCTAAAATAGCACTCATACATTCAGTTGTAGAGCGCAAGAGGTTAGTGTTGTAATCGTATATGGTTTTATTTCGTTTTGAAGGGGATGCAAAAACAGAAAGACTATACGATTCATCATATTCCTTTTGAAGGGTTTCAAAAAGTAGGCGTAACGCTCTTAATTTTGCAATCTCGAAGAAATAATTTGATCCAATGGCTACATTCAAAACTATATGAATATTTGAATTTGCTTTTTCGGGATTGGAGCTTTCAATGTGATTAAAATATTCATTAAGATGCGCCAAAGCATATGCCAATTGCTGAATAATATTTGCACCTGCATTTTGATATAAATCAGCATGTATTGCAAGCGAACCAGTAGTCTTTAAACAATCTTCAAACTTTGAAAAATCATCTTTTAGATTTGAAAACCAGTTTCCTGATTTTGCCAAATTACCAATGATATCCGTATTAATTCGAATGTTATTTGGAAGTGTATTATTTATAAATTCAGGATTAAGAAATAATGGCTCAAAATAAACGGTTGTATCTTCTAAGTCTATGTGATTCAATAGATTTTTAGAGGAGATTTTATCAGTAGGAATAATAAATTTCAAACATTCTACACCAGAGCTTATGGCTTTTAAAGCAATTTTGTTTGCAATAGTAACATCATCAACGAAAATGGTTTCACATACTTTAAATTGACTAGACTTAGTTTCAGGAATAACTATAGTGCCACTTAAGTCTTCAGAATGATAAAAGGGTTTTACTTGAATACCTTCATTACTCGTCCAAACTAGGGTATCATTATAATCAGCTCCTTTAAGATCGAACTGTATTTTTTGTTTCCACTGTTTAGCTGTTACAGGGGTAAAATCATCAAATAATGATGCCGACATTCTTACTCTGTTTTTAAACTGTCTTCGTATTCTATAATAAAAATATCTTCGTTTTCACGCTTCATGTAGTATTCCTCTCGAGCAAATTTTTCCAACCCTAGTTCCGTACTTAACTCTTTAAATTCTTTATCGTCTTTTTCCTTGCCCTTCTTGTAGTATTCTCTCTCGGTCTCCAAATCTTTAATTTCAGAGTTTAATTCTCTATGAATTAACCAGGAGTTATTGTCTGCAAAAATCATCCATACTACAAATACAATCAACACCAAGATATAGATATTCTTAAATGGTTTTAAGTATTTAGTATTTCTGTTGAGCTTTTTCACTTAACTATAGTTTTTCATTGATTATGGTGCGTACAATATCAATAGCTACGGTATTATAATGATTATTTGGAATTATAATATCTGCATATTCTTTCATAGGTTCGATAAACTGGTCGTGCATGGGCTTTAATGTTGTTTTATAGCGCGATAGTACTTCATCTAAATCTCTTCCGCGTTCTGAGATATCTCTTTTTAACCGACGAATTAAACGCTCATCGCTATCGGCATGCACAAAAATTTTAATATCAAACATCTCTCTAAGTTCTGGATTGGTGAGGATTAAAATACCTTCAACAATCATTACTTTTCTGGGATGTGTTAAAATGGTGTCGCCAGTTCTATTATGCTTAACGAACGAATAAACGGGTTGGTGTATAGGTTCGTTATTTTTTAATGCTTTTAAATGTTCTGCTAACAAATCAAAATCTATACTTCTTGGATGATCAAAATTGATTTTAACACGTTCATCATAACTTAAATGGGAAGTATCCTTGTAATAAGAGTCTTGAGAAATTACCCCAACTTCTCCTTCAGGAAGTTCCTTTAATAACTGATTTACAACAGTTGTTTTCCCACAACCCGTGCCTCCAGCAATTCCAATTATTAGCATGAGAATTTAAATTTAGGCGATGTAAACAAATTTAAGAAACGAACAGAAATGAAACGTTAAAATCTGGCTATTTTTTAATACCAGCTACGACCTCAGTAGTTACGACAGTTTTGTTAGAGTTTCCCCAACTATTATTAATATAGTTCATAACATCTGCAACTTCTTCATCATCTAAACCTAAGGGTGCCATATAACCGTTATAAACTTTTCCGTTAACTGTAATTTCTCCTTTTTGCCCATATTTAATGCCTCTTATGCTTTCCTCTTGGTTATTTTTTAGAAAGTCTGAATTGGCCAAAGGTGGAAAGGTGGCTTCAATACCCTCTCCGTTTGCCATGTGACAATTAATGCAAAAATCTGAATAAACTTCACTGCCTCTAATGATACTTTCTTGTAATTTATCTTGATTTGAAATGGATACTATTCCACAAAAACCGAGACAAGAAAATAAGCTAATTACTAAAAACTTCATAAATTTAAATTAAAAAGAATCCGGGATGATTTTAACGATTCCGATGCCTTCAACACCCGCGTAAAGATAGCCATCAGGAGCTAATTTTATATTTCTGAAACGACCCAAATTCTCAAATAATTTTTCGCGTTTTACTACCTTTTTATTTTTTATAATTAACCGTTCTAAATATTCAAATTTAAGCGAGCCCACCAATAAGCTCCCATTCCAATCTGGATATCTATCAGAGTTAACAAATGCCATTCCACAGGGAGCAATAGAAGGTACCCAATAAAATAATGGTTTTTCCATGCCTTCTTTTTCAGTAATATCTGTAAATGTAGTGCCGCTGTAGTTTATGCCATATGAAATCACGGGCCAACCGTAATTCTTGCCTTTTTTTATGATGTTAATTTCATCACCACCTCTTGGTCCATGCTCGTGCGTCCAAATATCACCAGTTTTAGGGTGTTTAATCATTCCCTGCGGATTACGATGACCAAAGCTATAAATGGCTTTTTTTGCGTTTTCTTCATTTACAAACGGATTGTCTTCTGGAATGCTGCCATCATCATTTAATCTATAAATTTTACCTCCATCACGGGTAATATCTTGTGGGTTTACATCACGATTTCCACGATCTCCAATTGAAAAGTAGAGGTAGCCTTCATTATCAAATTCAATCCTAGAGCCCCAATGTTGTCCTTTTTTTGTATTGCCTTCACCTTTATAAAGATGTTGAATATCAACCAATTGGTTACCATCAATTTTTGCTCTTATTAATGCTGTATGTCCTCCTGTACCTTCGCCTTCTGAAGAGCCATAGGTAAAATAAATCCAATCATTAGATGCATATTCTGGGTGTAATTTTACATCCAATAAACCACCTTGACCTCTGACATAAACATCAGGAAATCCTGAAATTTCAGTTTTGTTATCATTTTTAAAATGAATTAAGCGTCCGTCTTTTTCGGTAATTAATATACTTCCATCAGGCAAAAATTCCATACCCCAAGGAATGTCTAATTCGGGTACTACAATTTGTGTTGTGTAATTAGTTTTAATAGGAGTTTTGGCTTCGACCTTAGAAGGTTTTTGTTGAGCACAGGAATAAAAACACACTAAAACAATACCGAAAAAAGAAATAATTGATTTCATTGAAATTAGATTGATGAGTAAATATACATTAAAACGAATAATTTAAAGATACTGCACTGTAATAGTTGATTGGATTTCCTGGGTAGTAATATCGGGGTAAACTACTGCCAAAACTTGAAGCATTTATTAATATTTGAGATGCATAAGCCTCATCAAAAATATTGTTAATCCCAAAAAAAGCATTTAATTGCAAGTTTGTAGTGAGTGTTTTTCTATAGCCCAATTTTGCATTGGTAAGATTGTAACTATCGCTGAATAAATTGTTGCTATCCGTTATAGGTATTTTGCCAACGTGCTGATAATTTATATTACCATAAATTCCAATAGTTGAATTAAAATCTATACCTGCGTTAACAACTCCCGAAGGAACACCTGTAAGTTTGTTTCCAGAAAAGTTATTATCCCCATCAATAAAATCCTTAAACCTGTAATGATTCAAGGTGTAATTAGAGAAGATGGAAAGTTGCATATTAGTTGTGTTTAGTATGTTATACACAATGTCTATTTCAATACCATCATGATGAGTTCGTCCAGCATTTACGCCGATAAACTCGTCTTGAGAAGTTCGTCTTGCCACTAATAGATTTTTAATAGCTAAACGGTATGCAGATATATTATAAATCAGTTTGTTTTGAAATAAAGAACCTCTTGTTCCAATTTCAAAATTCCAACCAGCCTCAGGATTTAAATCATTGTTTATTTGTCCGTCTGGAAGTAAAACTTCTTCTAAAGACAGTGGAGAAAATCCATGACTTATGTTTGTAAAAATATTCCAGTCTTTGTTTGCCTTAAAAAGTAATCCCAGTTTAGGTGATACTAAGCCATTGAACCTGAAACTGCCGGATTGATCAGGGTTTGAATTCGATATTGGGAACTTGTCTTCTAGGTTATAATTCGTTTTGTTGAAATTTAATCCTAAAGTAATGTCGGTCTTTTTGGTTATACTATATCTACCTTCAACAAAAATATTATAGTAACGCCTTTTTTCTTTAAAGTTAGATAATTCGATACCTTGGACACTACCTGTTCCCTCAGGAAAATCTTGATACAAGTTTTCGAAGGTTCTATATTTATAAGAGTCTTTAAAAAACTCCAATCCAACATGCCATTTTAGTAGTTTATTATGAATATTAAATTGCCCTGAATAACTGTGTCTTAGTCCGTAACCAAAAACAGATTCATCTAAAATATTAAACGGTCGAGGTTCGTATGAATTTCTAAAAGAAGTAAAGAGACTTGTGTTTTGAATTATGCTTTCACTAAACTTGTGTTTAAACGATACGCCAAATATCCCACGTTGTGTATCCTCAAAACCTTTTGAAGCTGCCCAAGTGAACGCCGCTGATTTGGGATTATCCCTAAAATCATTTTCATTTAAGGAACTCGGAATAAAAGCCTTTAAATCAGAAAAAAGTCCTAAGATTGTAACTTCACTTTTACGATTAAGTTGATGACTTGAATTTAATGTGATACTTTGCCTGTCATAATCGTTATTATTTCTAAAACCATCGCTAGAGGTTGTGCTATATGCTAATCTTAAACTGTTTTTATCATTACTGAAACTTACATGCGCGAGATTTTTAAATAATCCAAAGGAACCAAAAGTGGTCTCATTTTTAATACCCGAAGAATTGAGATTAGCTTGTTTTGGAAGTAATTGAATAACACCACCTAACCCAGCGCCATAAATACTAGAAGTTGCCCCTTTAGTAATTTCAATTCTTGATATAGCGCCAAGTTCAAAATCTTCAAGACTTGTTTCACCACTGCCGTTAGTTAAAGGAATGTTATCATAATAAGCTCTTATTTTTGAGGTGCCGAATAACGTTCTAGAACCAACACCACGTATTGTTATTCTATTGGTATTTAATGCTCCTGTTTGCATAAAAACTCCTGGAACTCTATTCAAACTCTCATTTATATTGATAGTGTTTCCCCTCTCTATGGCTTTGGTGGAGATAAACGAAATACTAGATGTAGATTCCCTTAATCTTGTAGGGATATAGTTGCCCTGTACTACAATTTCATCAAGCTGAGAAAAATTAGGGCTTAGTTTTATGGTGTAAGATTTATTCTTTTTTAGAAACCTAGTCAAGAGTTGAAAACCTTCTTTGGAAAATTGATAAGTACCAGAATTTAGAATTTTAAATCGACCATTTTTACTGAGAAATGTAGAATCGCTTTCTATATTTCTGATGAATACATTTTCAATTAAGTTACTATCATTTGCATTAATGATTCTTCCACCATTACTATTTTGAGCATAAATGGCTGATATAAATATAGAAACAAGAAAAACTATTAAGACCTTAGTTTTTTTCACTTTTGAAAAGTAATTGATTTTGAAAACGAACAAAAATTTATAAAACTAAATTTTTCATAAAAAAGCGTAGAAGAACTAAGTAAAAGGCATATATTTGCATCCGTTTTGATAACCACCTCGGGGTGTAGCGTAGCCCGGTTATCGCGCCGCGTTTGGGACGCGGAGGTCGCAGGTTCGAATCCTGCCACCCCGACGAAAGAGTTGAATCTTACGATTCAGCTCTTTTTTATTTGTTCACTACATTAATTGCTTCACCAGCCAAAAAAGCCTTTAGGTTTTCTACGGTAGTTTTCATCAATCTTTGTCGTGCTTCTTTTGGAGCCCAAGCAATATGTGGCGTAATAATACAGTTTTTAGCTTTTAAAAGTGGATTATTCTTTTTCATAGGTTCTTCTGAAATCACATCTAATGCTGCACCTGCAATTTTTCCTGAATTTAAAGCTTCAGTTATATCTGCTTCGTTTACCAAAGGCCCTCTAGACGTATTAATTACAAAAACACCATCTTTCATTTTATTTATGTTCGTAGCATTAATAATGCCGTTGGTGCCTTCCGTAAGAGGAGCATGAAGACTTATGAAATCAGAAGTATTGAGTAACGAATCCAGAGACACAAATTTTAAATTATTATTTTCAAATTCACTGTAAACAGTTCTGTTGTAAACTAAAATTTCCATTCCAAAAGCTTGGGCAAGTTTTGCCGTGGCTTTTCCAATTTTTCCGAAACCAATAAGTCCCAAAGTCTTTCCCTGAAGCTCAATTAATGGTGAATTCCAAAACGAAAAGTCATCACTTTTTACCCAATCTCCATTTTTCACCAATGTATTATGATCCCCAATATGGTGACATAGTTCTAATACTAAAGCCATTGTAAATTGAGCAACGGCCTTAGAGCTATAGTCTGGAACGTTAGTAACAACTATACCTTTTTCCTTGGCGCAAATAACATCTACAACATTGTAACCCGTGGCTAAAACGCCTATGTATTTTAAATTAGGACTTTTACCAATAATATTGGAGTTTATAGGTGTTTTATTAGTAAAAGCAATTTCAGCATCTCCTATATTTTCTAAAATATTTTCATCATTATATGGAGTTCTATCATAAACTTTAAGAGTGCCTAATTTGGAAATTTCAGACCAATTTAAATCTCCAGGATTTAAAGTGTAGCCATCAAGTACAACTATCTTCATCAAAATATATTTATGATAAAGATAGTAGTAAATCTAAAAAGAAAAAGGGGTTAATTAATTATTCTAATCTTACATAGTTTTCAGCAAAAAGCGGATGTCCTTCCGTATCCATTTGTATTTGACTGAAAGACTTGTCTGTTAGCTCTATTTCAAAAACAAAATCGGGTGAAGCTTTTATGTATTCATTCATTTTTAAAGAGCCATATTCAAGGTGTTCTGTCAATTCATTATCCTTTAAATCATAATTTCCATAACCAAACCATTCTGAGGAATCGGTGGAAATATTTCTACACCACATTACTTTATGTGGCGTGAAAATTTTAATATGACGGTTAGAATCAGAAGAAGAAAAACTATCTGAAACCTTACCATCTTCATCATAGTTGTAAAAACTTGTGCGTTCCCAAACTCCAACTATAGATTTCAAATCTTTCTCAATTTTTGGAGTAGCAACTTCTTGTTTTTCAGATTTGGAATTGTTACAAGAAGTAATTAGAGCAATAAAAATTACTGTGAATAAAGTGTGCGTTTTCATAAAAATTAGTTTGATTGGATTATAACAATTTACAAAAAACAGAAGAGGTATAAAAAATTATTATTTAACCATTATTTCTGTTAATAACTTCTATGTAAGGTTTTGGGCAAAAACTCTACTTTTGTTTTATTAAATTGATAAGATTATGGAGCAAGATATAGAAAGATTAAAGTGTTTAATTATAGGTTCTGGTCCAGCAGGTTATACTGCTGCAATTTATGCAGCTAGAGCCAATATGAAACCTGTATTATATCAAGGTACACAACCTGGTGGACAATTAACTACTACTAATGATGTTGAAAATTTTCCAGGTTATCCAGAGGGTGTTACTGGACCTGAAATGATGATGCAGTTACAAGCACAAGCACAACGTTTTGAAGCTGATGTAAGAGATGGTTGGATTACGAAGGTAGATTTCTCGGGAGATGTGCATAAAGTATGGGTTAATGACGTAAAGGAAATTCATGCGGACACTGTAATTATCTCAACAGGAGCATCTGCGAAATATTTAGGTTTGGAATCAGAACAAAAGTACCTACAATTAGGTGGAGGAGTATCCGCGTGTGCCGTTTGTGATGGGTTCTTTTACAGAAACCAAGAGGTTGTAATTGTTGGAGCTGGAGATTCTGCTTGTGAAGAAGCACATTACCTATCAAAACTATGTAAGAAGGTAACAATGTTGGTGAGACGAGATGAGTTTAGAGCTTCAAAAATTATGGAGGCTCGAGTTAGAAACACTGAAAATATTGAAATTCTGTTCAATACTGAAACTGATGAGGTTTTAGGTGATGGACAAGTTGTTAATGGCGTAAGCGTGTTTAATAACAAAACAGGTGAGAAGCATGTTATTGAAGCAACTGGTTTCTTTGTAGCCATTGGACACAAACCGAATACGGATATTTTCAAGGATTACTTAGATTTAGATGAAACTGGTTACATCATTAACGTACCAGGAACCTCTAAAACTAATGTAGAAGGTGTTTTTGTGTCTGGTGATGCTGCAGATAACGTGTATAGACAAGCTGTTACCGCTGCAGGAACAGGCTGTATGGCAGCTCTAGATGCTGAACGATATTTAGCTGCAAAAGATGCTACTTTTGAGGTGTCTACTTCAACATACAATTAAGATTTAAACATAACTAAAAAGGCCAAAGTTTTAAAAGCTTTGGCTTTTTTGTTTTCCAAAAATGTGTTTTCTTTGGGAACCATTTTAAAATCGGGATGTGGCGCAGTCCGGTTAGCGTACACGGCTGGGGGCCGTGTGGTCGCAGGTTCAAATCCTGT
>DIYI01000005.1:0-702 GCA_002428965.1 Jejuia sp. UBA6058
TAATCACGCAACTATCCTTACACCAACCGTTGTGCAACATATGACAAACGCCGTGAAATTTCTAAAAAACATATTCAAATCGACAAAAAAAGAAACTTCTAAAGGAGCTTTTTTCAACTCGACTGAATATGAAATGAAAAATCTATTGTGTGGAATTGGAAAATCAAAAATTTCGGAAAATGAAATAGAGATTTCTGACTATCCATTTGAACCTTCAACTGCCTATCCTAACAAAACTATCAAAGCAAATGAAATTGACTCTTTAAGTGTGGATTTCGGAACTTGTAAAATATACGTTGACAACGATATAATTTTCGTAACGGCAGAAAAAAAGGAAGAATTAAAAGAGTTTGCGAAAAATAACAAAATAAAATTGACCGAACATAGCTGGAATTGGGATTGGATTTTGGAACCTTATCTAGATACAGAGTTCACTAAAGAAAATGAGCAAAGGGTTTTAGAAAGACTTATAGAAAGCGGAATTGAAAGTCAAGAAGTTGACCAAATAAGAGATGAAGTTGGAAAACAAATGTTTAAATATAATTTTGACACAATGTTATGGGATTGGTGTAGTTTGGGATTAACAGATGTTCTTTCGGCAATGAGAGCTAAATACAACAGGAATGAATTTAGAGAATTTTATAACAGAGCAATAGAAATTGATAAACGAAATAAAAATACGTTGCACAACAATGTATAACC
>DIYI01000005.1:828-301642 GCA_002428965.1 Jejuia sp. UBA6058
CTAAACCGAAATTTAACGCATATTAACCCGTAACTGACGGTTATACGAGACCGTTGTACACAAGTTTCCCAATGAGACGCAGAAAAAAAATTAAAATTGGAATCGGAATAGTACTTATCGGAATTTTCCTCTGGCAATTCGGGTTTTTTACCCGATACAATTATTTAACAGCCAAAATCGATATTTGCAGAGATTTACCAAGAATTGCATCTTATGGATTACCTTCTCATCCTTGTGGAGTTCCTTGTATTGGACTTAAAGAAAAGTATGGATTTCACGAATCGAATATTGGTTGTGTTGTAACTGAAACTCAAATACGTGGAATTGATGCCTACAATTCTCAAATTGAAAAATATTTGAATGAAAGAAACGGAAAGGATTGGCGTGAAAAATATCAAGCGGAATTGGATTCGCTTATTAAATATGATTTATTAGAATGAAAACCATTAGTAAAATATATTTCACTTTAATGCTTTCCTTTTTATGTTTTGCTTGTAAAGAAACTAAAGAATATGGAAATTCAGGGTACGCAACTAATCTTGAGTTTACTGATTTCCAAACAGTGATTTCTAATCCAAAGGAGTTTTATAAAGACACTTTAAGAATAAAAGGTCAAATTTCAATGTCATCTCATAATGTTTCAATAACTGATGGAAGTTCTTGGATATGGATAGACTCATTTGAACCTGCTATTGACTTTGATACTGTATATGAAAATCTTAATATGAAAACAGTAGAGCTAATTGGAGTTTTTGATTTTAGAGAAAGGGTATTTATGGACACTTATGACGGAAAGTTTACTGAATTATTTTATATCAAATCAGAATAAAAAACCAGTGTACAACAAAGTGTATAATTAATTGCTTTGGTCGTTGCCTACTTGGAAAATTCCTTCGGAATTTTCTTGCGTTCGTTTTTGTTTGCTAAATTAGTTGCTCAAACACGCAACTAACCATACACAAACCGTTGTATGCAATTAAAACCAAACCATATGAAAAAAAACTTACTGATTATCTTATTGGCAATTTTAACTTTAAATTCTTGTCAATCGCAGTCGAAAGAAAAAACTGAAATGTATAAGACTGAATCTGGCGAATATGCTTCTGAAAGCGGAAATTTTATAATTGATTTTCCGATTAAACCAAGATTGCAAGTTATAGATAATCAAATGGGAACAGATAAATGTAAGATATATAATTATCAAGCTGTTGCAGGACAACAAATGATTTATATGGCTGAATATATTGATTTTCCTGAATACATTATGAAATCGGAATCTTGGACTAAAGAACAAGCATATAATCAGATTTTAAAAACACTTGAGGCTAAATATCGTGGAGTTTTTAAATTAACTAAACAAGAACCTACTAAACAACACAATCTAGAAGGAATATATTTCGAGTATTCTTTAAACCCAAATGCCAACGTTCCAAGAGGAGTGAAAGGTGGAATTAAAGGAAAAATTTTCTTTGTTGGAAATAGGTCATATCAATTGACTTATCTTGGAGAAGAACAGGAATTAATTGACAAATATCTGAACTCGTTTAGACTAATAAAATAAAAGCATACAACAATGGCTATAAGTAATTGCTGGTTCTTGCCTACTTCTGAAATTTTTGAATTGGCTTGAGAAAGGGTAGAATAAGCTTGTAATCTATTACCGTTAAGATATTAGTTTCTATAAAGGACGCAACATTAGGGATTATTTTAATGGTTTTAATTAAAAAAGAAAGCGAGATAAGTTCTAGTCCAATTAAAACAAGGTGTTTAATTCAGGATAATCGACTTTAGATATTATATCAGGTCTATTACTATCTTTATAAGAATTGATGACATCATGGTTAACAGAATAATATTCAAATCCTCTAGTTTGATGTATCTGTATTTCATTTTTAAAATCTTCCTCATTATTTAATTGAAAGAAATAATCAACATCTTGCGGTTCAAAAGCAAAGGTCATTCGCTTATGAAATTGTCCTATAAAGTCGTCACTGTCAGTTGTAAGCATTGAAGCGGTTAGCATTTCTCCTTGCTCCGTATAATAACCCAAAACTCCAAATAATTCATCATTTGGTCTTCTAACTAACATTGGGATTTTGTTCTTGTTAGAAGCTGTATAAACCTTAAACATGCCATCAATGATAAATACACATTTATTGCCCAGTATAGCATCCTTTTTCCAGTAAGGTGTTTTCGATTCAAATAGGGACTCTATTCTGGTATTGATACAGCCGCCTCCAGTTTTCTTCCAATAACCCATCATATCATCAGAATTGGGAGGAGCTATACTCCAAGTAGCCAACTGTATTTTTTCTGGCTCTTGCTCGGTAATAACCATCATCTGGGGGCGTTGAAATCCATTTACATGATAATAGGTTGGAATATAATCAGAATCAATTAAATCGACTCCAAAATCGTCTTTAATGGTTTCTCTGCCTTTTTTGCGTTGTGAAGTATGGTAACACATAATTCTAAAATTAAACTATTCTTGGGATTTAAGCAACATATCTTTAATAACAGCCTCTGGCTGTTGTTTAAGCGTTAAATTCTCCAATTTTGTAGATAATGAATCCTTTCTAAGATGTACTTCTTTCAAAGTGCCGAAGCGATTATGTACTTTTCACAACTCATTGATTCTTGCTTCTAATGAGATGATATTAAATAAGCGTTGATGCTGTTCCAGATTTAAATGGGGTAGACCCTTCGAAGCTATTAGACTAGAATAGTATCTTGTGAAATTCATAAATGAGGATAATTTGAAATAAAGTTAATTCAATTCTTACAGAGGAGAGGGTAAACTAAGCTTGTTTTCCATTTCCTAAAATTGGAATAATTTCAATAAAAGGCAGGAAAGGCAACTCAAAATTATAAGTTTAGTATGGTAAATAGCTTTGTTATTCTTTATTAAAAGTATAGTTATTTACTAATTTAAGTTACCCTTCTTACCTCTCTCCAGTTATCATGACACTTTTTTTAAGTCAAGAACATCATCATTTGAATCTGGTTTTATTGTATCTATGGCGTATTTGGATATACCTCCATTCTTTTTTACAGTTTTATATTCAAGGTTTGTCATGACTTTACCCAGAAGAATATTACTTGTGTTACTAACTTGAATATTATGCTCCTGATGGAGCATAGTCAACAGTTCTGAAGCATTCAAATATAGGTCTGCATTTAGTCTATCCTTAGCAGGCATGTACTTAGTTGTCATAAGTTCTTCGATAGGTGATTTAAGTCTAAACTTTTCATTTCTAGCGTTAATTTCATCTATCTCCTCTTTATCGAAATAAAACTTAAATCCAGTCTCGAATAAGTGTTTTGCTTGGCTATAAACACCTTTATAGTCAATCTGGCTCTTGTAGTCTATTTTACTAACTTTGAAGCATAGAAATCGTCTATTTCCTGTTAAATCAGTTAAGAATTTATCGTCATTAAGTGAACCAATAAACGATGCTCTCCTGACTAAATTTTCATTCATTCTTCCAAATGCTCTTCTAAGTTTAATTTTTGATTTGGTTATCAGTTCTTTAACATCGTTGTTCTGTTTTCGAGTCAGGTTTGATAATTCATCTAAGTCAATTATTAAGCATTCTGACAAATAGACCAACGTATCTCTTGAATGAGGGTTTATATTGCCTGAATAAGAATAATTTCTCAAAGTTGGCGGTAATAGGTTTCTAATGAATGTAGACTTTCCTAGACCTTGCTTTCCCGAAAATATCAGCATCGTATGATTAAATGTTAAATCATCAATTCCAGAACCAACCATGGCAACAAACCATCTTTTGAAAGCATCTGCAAAAAAATTATCATCATCAGTTTTTATTTTAGCGGACAGCTCTGAAATATAATCTGTTTTGCCATCCCATTCTGGTAAGGTTTCGACATAGTCCTTTAATGGGTTATAGAGTTCAGAAAAGTCGGATTTAAATTTATAATCTAAACTTCCTTTTCCTACTTTGTATTTGTTTCGTTTTAGTTCCCCTAATATGGAGTGTAAATCAAAGTCAGTCATTTCTTTAAACGACTTCTGACTCTTTAGTTTGAATTCTACGCCATTTGTATAAACATTATAGCGAAAATCATACTTGTTTTTTAAATAAGTCTCCATAGGTAATTTTGGAGCTTCATTTGAATTTAAATTATCTGTTTTCATATTATAAAAATTTTGTCCCAATTATTATTTGGGGTTATTAATATTTAAATGAAACATCAGAAGTTGAAATCGAAGAGTTAGTCTTTTATTTTGACGTCTGTCCGCATTCTAAACCACCTTGGTCTCACTATGACTAGGTTGGCACACATAAGTGTTTCGTGTTCTAGATGCCTCGTAGTTACAATTTATACTCTTGTTAGAGTGTGCTTTTTGGTCTTGTTTTATTTTTCCTTATCTCTACTATTTGATAAAAGGTTTTCAAGGTCTTTTTTTTCAAAAAGAATATTTCTACCACATTTCTTGGTAGGTAGTTTATTGCTCTTTCTAAATCGCCATAGTTTTGTACTAGAGCATTTCAGAAATTCGCATGCCTCTTTTGCGGAAAGCAGACCATCGTCTTCTTTTTTTGAAGTTTCTGGCTGGATTAAAGTTTTGCTTAACTCTTCTTTTACACCTTCTATAATTAAATCTTTTAATTCCAGAGGAGTTATTCCTGATAATAAAATTTGTGTGTTCATAGCATTAGGTTTTTAAGTTTACACAAATATACATGCGATTTCAGAGATAGGCAGATTAGGGGAATTCTGTACTGAGAAATCCCTTATGTTACCTTAGAAAAAAAAATGAGTAGGGGAATTAAAAGGGAATTAAGAAAAGGTAATTGTGTTAAAAATTCAAAAAATGAAAATCGACTTCAATTACTTTACCAGTTTGTTTAAATTTACTTGGTTTTGCCTGGTCTCCAGTATCAAGATTATATCTATCTTCGAAAAAAGTTATTACTTTTCCAATTTTCCGATAATTCAGGATATAGTCATTAATTAGAAGAAGCCTGCAAAAATTTACCAGTTGGACTTTTAATCCCTTCCAGTGCATTGAGTTGTTCATTTTGATTATAAAATTGTGTTTTATTAATTCTGATTCAATAGTTAGAAACTTATTTATGCAATTATGAACAAGGATTCTATCAAGACTGTCATCATCAATCTCTGGGAGATATTCGATATAGGTCTTATTGATATAGTTAACGGTGTTATAATAACTTTTAATGTGTAGTTCACCAACAAGCATTTGTATTTTACTCAAATCAATGGTTTTAATAAAATTGATGCTTTCTTCTAAATCTTTGAGGTAAAGTGAGAGATAATGACTGACTTGAATTTTAGTATCTGCATTTAAAGCATCACTGTCAACATCCTTGATAAAATACTTTTGATACTTTGAAATAGATTGTTCTAATTCTTCTTGAAAAACACTGATATTTAATTTTCTAGTTAAGATTCTAAAATCTAGAATTGCATAATTCAGGGGTTGTTCATAATCAGAAAGGTCAATAATTGCTTTATCATAGTCCTTTTCAATTTCAATGTTTTTGTCACGTTCATTATATAGTTTAAATGAATTATAGATAGCATGCTCTGATTTAGGTAAGTGGTATTTCAGAAAGTTGAGGCTTAAATTCCTTAAACTTTCTCCATTACTATCCAATTTGCCATCAAAATATTTAGATTCATAAGGATTTACGATAAACGAGTTATTTAAGTCATGAATGTTTTTTATTAAATAGGGCATCTATACAATCTTTAAATTTTTACTTTTTTCAGCTTCCCAATGTCTTCTGATTTCTTCAATATATTCTTCGTTCGTCTTTTTGTCATATCTGTGTAGTTGTTCAATACTACTATGCGTGGTTATGGTCATTATAGCTCTATCAGGTAATACTCCTAAATGGTTCGTAATGAACGACCTTCTGCAAGTGTGGGACGATATGAGCTTATATTTTGGATAAATACCTCTTTCATCTCTATTAGTGTCTGTATTTCTTAAATCTCCTATTGTGTCAGTTGTAATTCCAGCATCTTTGCAAATTACTTTCACCTTTTTGTTGAACAAGTTTTCAAGTGATTTAGGAGTTAGGTTAAATTGAGGCAATTTTCCGTTTCTTTTGTTAAGTATGCTTTTTATCTGTGGGTGAATAGGAATTTTAGCAGGGGCATTATTTTTTTCAGTGGAACTAATTAATATATTGTTGCCAGAAATTTGCAGTCTATTAAGTTCTCTCAGGTCGCCCACTCTTAAACCTGTCCATAAGCCTATTATGAATAAGTCTCTGATTTTATCCAATCTGTCATTCGCTATCTCCAGTTCATATATTTTATTTATTTCTTCTTCGTTCAGATAAGTATCAACTACTTTACTACGTTTTACATAAAAGCGTCTACTTTCATACTCAGGATTATATTTGTATCCTTTAATCTTGACTTCATCGCAGAACATTTTTATTTGACTAAAATATTTGTTCATAGTAGTTGGCTTGTATCCACAATCTATCGACAAAAAGCTTACGAAACCTTTAAAGAACTTAAATCCAATATCGATATGCTTAAGTTTCTTTTTTTCCTTAACCTCAAATTCTTGTAACCGTTTTAATGTTGTGCCATACTTTCTTATAGTTGCTTTTTCAATAGGTTTCCCAGTTGCAGGATTTATTCTTGTCTTAGAATCTTCTATAAATTGCTCAACAAATGGAACAAAGAATACAGAGGTGTCATTTTCATGTGTGGGTCTGTTATTAAATTTATCTACTCTTTCATCGAGCCATTCCTTGGATATTAGTTCTCCCTTTTTATATGATTGATTATAATTGGAGACTATGAATATTTTAAGATTTTCTAAATCCTTACTTATTTCGTCTTTATCTGGAATTGTTCCAGCAATACTTTTAAAACGCTGTAACCTGTTATTCCAATGGGCTGGGTTGATTAAGATTCCAGATTTAGTTATTTCATCAAATTCTCTACTATGGTAAAATCTCACATATAAATGAGAAGGATTTTTTTTGCCTTTGGTTTCAAACCTTACAGATGCCATGTTTTAATGATTTAATATATGCATATATACAAAATCTTCCCGAAATCTTCCCGAAAAAAATAAGATAACATGAATTTTAATGAATTGTTATGAAAGGTTAAAGTAGCTTAACACCTATTAAATAAAGATGTTTTAGTGTTTTTTTGAAAAGTGTTGAATTCTTAGGAAATCCGTTATTTTAGTCCAGTTCCCGCTACTAGAAAAAGGCTTCATAGTAGTATGAAGTTTTTTTTTATTAAAATAAATAAAGGCTCCCAATTGGGAGCCTTTATGTTACCAGTCTTTCAACCAATAACCAAACTAAACTAAACAAACTATATGCTTACATCAGTGTAAGCATATTTCTTTATTCTACAGAAAAACTAAAAATTTGAGATTCTGAGTTATTGTTATTATCATCAATAGTAACCACTGTCCAGTAATACGTATTTCCTGAAGTAACAGTTACGTTAGTATTAGTGTTATCTGTAGTTGTGGTTTTATTTGTTGGTGGGCTTTCTGTTCCAAAAAACACATCATATTCTTTTATATCATCATCAACATCAGATCCATTCCATTGCAAGTTTACGCTAGTAGTTGATGAAGCTAAACTTTGAGCTAGGGTAGGAGCTACTAATTCCGCAGGAAATGGCGCATAAGATGATGTAGCTTCTCCAGCATTATAAAATTTCCAAGTAGCACTTTGAGCCGTTTCCGTGCCTGAATTTTTTGAAACCACATACCAAGAGTAAGGTGTGCTTCTTAAAATTGTAACGCTCTGTTCTGAGCTATTCGTAATATAATTTTGAGTGCTTTGAGTATTTAAGTTTTTAACAAATAACTGATATGATGTCGCGTTGTCTGCATCGTTCCAGTTAAAAACTATAGTGCTTTCTGTACTTGTAAGGTTAGAGCCTGTGGTGCACTCAGAATTCTGTTCGGGAAAAACAAGATTTGCCGAACTTGGTGGTGTTGTTTGTTCTTGTCCAGGATCGGGCATATCATCGCCTCCATTACTACCGCTACTACAACTTTGGTTTATACTGTAAATTAAAATACATCCTAAAATATATGTTATAAGCTTTTTCATTATTTCTTAATGATTTTAAATGTTCTGATGTTTTCATTAGTTGCAATTTTAAGAAGATAGACACCTTTGGATAAACTCGTGGTATCGATATTTAAATTTGAACTAGTACTCACATTATTGTATACAAGAGTCCCAAAAATGGAATACATTTCAATAGCAGCAGCTTTACCACTTAAATCACCTAAGAATACATCAACATAGTTATTGAACGGATTAGGATACACTAAAGCGTCTCCTCCAGAGAAATAGGATGTTTCGTATGTGCCTTGACAATCTTTGTCGGTTTTAACTACAATGTTGTTTTCTCCTATGGTAAGTGGTAATTCAATATATGATAATGAGGTTTCGGTAATATTTCCGTTTACTTCAATAGTATAAATTTCTCCTCCCAGTAGATCTAAAGCAATTGAATTTTTATGTTCTATGACTTTGGATAACACGGATAAATCTTCGGGTTCTGTAATACTAATATTAAAGCATTGTTCGTAATCTGCTTGTCCTTCAACAGTAATACACACTCTATAGTTACCAGCTTCTAAATTGGACTTGACATAAGAAGTAGTGAATGCCTCAGAATTATTTAACCCATTTCCAGTAATTGTAGCTGTATAATTTAAATTTTCTGATGCTTGTATATCAATAATACCATTATTACTATTTCTGCAGGTTTCATTGTAAATTTGTAATTGAAAATTATTTGAAGGAAGCACAAAAATTTCACATCCCGTAGCATCCACAGTAGCTCCTAAAGGAGTATTTGAACACAAATCACTTGCATTCGGTACGCCATCACTATCTAAATCATTAGGGTCTACAACAGGCTGCGAACCATAAATATAATACTCTCCAGGAGCCAATGTTACAGATTCAGTTGCGTTTGATACTTCAATAGGGGCATTATTTTCCATTAAACTGTACCAAGTTCCCGTTTGAGAAAAATTAGGATTGATAGATTGTTCAACAATATCAAAATTTGCAATAACAACTACGTCAAAATCACCTGTATTGTCGTTTAAATTAATGCGTTTTACTAGTCCATTTAGATTGTAGCTAAAATCATCAGTATTAAAAGTGGAAGGGTAATCGGTTTTTAATTTTATTATTTTCGCCGTGGCATTGTATAAGTCTAAACGAGATTGATCCTCATCATAATTTAAAGTCCAAGCCACAGGTTTTCTGTCTAAACGGCAATTACCGTTAGTAATGTCATTTTCACAATTAATACTTTTATCGTAACCTAATTCTCCAAATTGCCAAAGCATTTTTGGTCCGGGTACGCTATAAAATATAGCTGATGCCGCTTCAATTCTATCTAATGCTGTTTGAAAATCTTTGGTGTCATGTTCGCTATTTGAATTTCCATAGTTAATATTTCTAACCATAAGGCGTTCTTCATCATGACTTTCCATGTAGCCCACAACATGCGGGTCGTTCCAATTACGTTCCGTATATGATAACCAAGAGACATTGGCGTCAGAACTGTACCCCATTGTGTTCTGATTAAAACTATGATTTAAGTTACCCCAAAACATAAAACCATAGTCTGCTAATTCTTTTTCTTCATCATTATCCGCAAAATGCTCTAAAATAAGATAAGCATCAGATGATACATTGTTCCAAATGTAATCTCCGTAGTCTTGAAGAATTCCAATTCTAGAATCATCTTTATTTCCCCATGCACCAACGTTATCTGGGTTGTTGGTTTGGGTAAATCCTTTAGATAAATCGAATCTAAAACCGTCTACTTTAAACTCATCAATCCAATACTTTAAAGTTTGCTTCACAAAGGTTTTAGTGTATTGACTTTCATGGTTAAAATCATAACCAACATTAAATGGATGTCTAGCATCTGGGTTTAACCAAGGGTTATCTGCAGCCGGTTTAAAGTTTGCGCTATCCCAATATAATTGAGCTAATGGACTTTGGCTAAATGCATGATTATACACAACATCTAGTATTACAGCAATGCCTCTTGCGTGACATTCATCTACAAAAGATTTAAAGTGGTTTTGTGTACCATAATATTTATCTAACGCACCATGAAATGAAGGGTTGTAACCCCAACTATCATTACCTTCAAACTCGCTTACTGGCATAAGTTCAATGGCATTTATACCAAGATTTTCAAGGTAATCTAAATGAGTCATCGCCGCTAAAAAGGAATCGTCTTCAGTAAAATCCCTAATTAACATTTCGTAAACGACAAGATTTTCTTGATCTGGTTTTGAAAACGAATTTACTTGCCAGTTGTAAGGTGTTTCATTAATTTGAAACGTAGAAATAATACCTGTTGCGCCTTCAGGGTAGTTCATTAAATTTGGATATGTCGTATCAGAAATGAATTGATCGTTATTTGGATCTAGTACTTTTTTAGAATAAGGATCGGCAACAAGCAAACTATAGTCTACATAATATTGATATGCATATTCTTCGTCAGGATTTAAACCACCTATCGTAAGCCAAAATGTATCACCATCCTTTTTCATTTGATACCCTGGATCTAATGCCCAATTATTAAAGCTGCCCAAAACGAAAACATCGTTCTTCATGGGTGCTTGCAGCACAAAGGTTACCGAGCCATCATTGTTTTTGTTTAAGCCATTTTCTAATCCCGTAGGAAGTGTTTCACTTTGTGTTGGTGTTTTAACATATACTGAAATGGTTTCTTCTTTATTTTCAGAATCTTTACTCGCGGTTGCATTTATAGTAAAAGCACCTGTGGATGTAAATGTATATGGTACTGAAATGCTCGTAACTGAGGTTTCAGCTCCGATAGAACTGTTGTTAACTTTCAATTCTAAATCTGCAGTAGTGCTTGCTTCTGCTGTAATATTGATATTATCGTTTATGTTGAATATAGCATTGTTGGAAGGAGAAGTAATTGTAACATTTAAGCCTTCTTCAAAAATTTGAATAAAAATATCTGGTCTTGATTGTTGGCTACCATCAGCACTTCTAAACACAATAGCAATATTGGTAATAATATCTCCGGCGTTTACGTTATAGAACGAGTTTATGTCTGGAGAAATCAACAGCTCGTACGTATTGGCAGTTGTTCTTGTTAATTTTGGCTGTGTGGTATTATTACCCCAAGAACCAATTACATATTTCCAATCGCTGTTGCCTGTAGAAGTAGAAGTTAATACCCCAGTGTGTGCATATACGTCTCCAGTATAATCTTCAAGTTCTGAACCAGTAGCGTCAAAAGTAATCGTAACCGCGTTATTTGCCGTTGGTATGGCAGGAACTGTGGATACAGATTGCGAAACCGCAGTTAAGCAACTGAATAGAATTAATATATTTATTAGTTTTTTCATAGCATCATTTGTTTAAAAAAGGCACAAATTGTAGTTGTGCCTTTTTATCTAATTCAAAAAATGATTCCTATAGTTTATTGGATTTTATTTAATTGATAGCTATTATCATTTAAATCTACACGAACTCTATATAATCCGGCTGTTACAGCGATATTATTGTCAGAATCTTGATCTAAAAATCCATCTAAACCAGCATCACCTAAATCGTCACCACTAGACCAGTCGTTATTACTTCTAAATTTAATTTCTCCATCGAGTAATGTTGCAACATCGCCATAAAATACATTTTCTTGTATTTCTGTAAGTGCAAAATCAGGTCCGGCACCTCCCCAGTCATTAAAACCAGAACCCACGATACCCCAAACATCATCAGCAACGATAGAATATTCATTAGTACTGAAATTTACTGTTACCAAATAGTGTCCTTCGGTTACTGCAATGTTATTATCAGCATCTCTATCTAAAACACCATCTAAACCAGCGTCACCTAAATCGTCACCGCTAGACCAATCGTTATTACTTCTAAATTTAATCTCTCCGTCTATAAGTCTAACACTAACTTTAAATGTATCTGTTGTGTAATCGTAGTACATTTTTGCATCTGGTCCTGCACCACCCCAATCATTATATCCAGAACCTACAATTCCCCAAGAGTAAGGCTCTATTGTATAAGAATTGTCGTTTGTATTGATAGTGATTTTATAATCTCCAGCTGTCACGTTAATATTGTTGTCTGCATCTCGATCTAAAATTCCATCACCAGTGGCATCACCTAGATCGTCACCACTTGACCAATCGTTATTTGTTCTAAATTTAATCTGTCCATCAATTAGCGTCACATAACTTACAATTACGCCAGCTTCACTGGTAGTGTAAAATGCTCCATCAGGTCCGGCACCTCCCCAGTCGTTATAACCAGAACCAACAACACCCCACTCAGATATTTCGATACCAGAGCTTCCTCCAGTACTAGCTTCTAATAAAGTTACTGTTAGTTGAGCTATTTCGGTAAATACTTCTGTGGTTGATGAAGTGTCTCCAGGATAAGCTCTAACTCTGAAGTTTAGCATACCAGAATCTGGTGCAGCTATACCATAAGCTTCAGCTAGTTCTTTAAGAGTGGCTACAGTAACTTCCATTTGGTTATTAGCATTAGATAATGTAGTAACCAATGTTGCATCTGTAAAATCTCCTAGTATAGAAGATTGTAGCTCGTATGAGATATTAGTTTGTACCCCAAAATCTGCAGGGTTAAAGGAGAATATAGCTCCAATATTATTATTGGTACTGTTATCTGCTGGTAAAATATACTCTGATAAAAAAGTGTTTGTAAAGGCAAACTCACCTTGTGGAGCCGCAGTAAATACTAAATCGTCTTCTTCTTGACATGCTGTTACCGATAATACAGCAATACAGATTAAAAATATATACTTTAAGTTTTTCATGATTATGTTTTATTAAAATCCTGTGTTTTGAGTTAAATTAGGGTTTGCTTGTAAAGCTGTTGCTGGAATAGGAAACAGCCTATAAGTATCTGGGATAGATGTACCACTAGCGGCACCACCTTTCCAAGGCCATATGTAGTTAGATCCTGTAAACTTGTTGAATCTTATTAAATCTGAACGTCTATGACCTTCAAGGTTTAATTCTCTAGCTCTCTCATCCAATATGAAGTCTAATGTTAAGTCTCCTGAGGAAATTGACGACGCTCCAGACCTGCTTCTTACAGCATTTACATAAGTTAAAGCGTCTTGTAGGTTTGCACCTGTAGCTCCTCTCAAGGCTAGTTCAGCATACATTAAATATACATCTGCAAGTCTATAAAACGGGAAATCTGTTGCTGAAAATTCTACTGGATTCCCACTTCCATCGGACATTGTATTTCTAAATTTTACAGAAGGATAACCATCCTCCCATGATTTATAGTCGTTCATCTCATAATTATGACCTTCAGTCCAAAATAGACTTGCGCGAACATCAGTTGAATTTTGTAAAGCAGATTCATCAGCACCAAATAGACCATACCATCCTTTAGAAGATCTATGTCCTGTCCATCCAGCGGATGCTCCAAAATCTGAAAGTGTCATGGTATCTGCACTTAATCCACCATTTACAATGTAAGTTGTGTTACCGTAACTTTGGCTAGTTAATGACTCTGCTAAAAGCGGGAAAATAACTCCTCCTGCCGTATCATTATCTGCTGAAAATAATTTGATAAAGTTACTTTCTAAAGTATAACCTCCCTCACTAATTATTTTAGAAACATAGGTTGCTGCGTCATTCCATCTAGCATTGCCAGTATAGACTTCAGCATTAATATAAAGTTTAGCCAGTAGCATATCTACAACAAAGCGATTTGCTCTTCCGTAATCTGAGGTTGGAGAAATAATAGGTTCTATTTCTAAAAGCTCTGATTCAACAAAATCGAATAACTCTTGTCTTGAAGATTCTGGTAAAGGATCTGACTGTCCTAAATTTTCTTCAGTAGCTAATACACCTTTACCAAATACATCTATAAGGTTGTAGTATGCCAAAGCACGCAAAAATCTAGTTTCAGCTCTTAGGTTGTCTTCATTTGGGAAGTCTGCACCATCCAAAACCTGTAAAAAGTTATTACACTGTGGTATTGTGTAATACGCTCTATCATAAAACAATCTGAAAAATTTATTGTTTTGATCCCAATTGGATGTTGTTGTTAATTGATCTAAACCATCATCTCCCCAGCGATTTTTCATAGCATCTGCTGTAAAATCTTGAAGGTTAATAATAGCTCTTAAGAAAGCGCCTTCACCTGCATCTGGACTCACTATATCTGAACTTGCAGGACCACTTGGGCCAGTAAGTGCGAAAGATGCGTAAAGTCTTGAGATTAGGCCATCAACAGCATTAGGATCTGAAGCTAATAGTTCTTCTAACGACAATTCCGTTATTGGAGCCGTTTCTAAATCATCTGAACAAGAATTTAATCCAAGTACAGATAAACAAATTAATAAAATATAAACTCTTTTTTTCATAATAATTTTTTTAAAAGTCTAAATTAATTCCAACCGTATAAATTGTAGGTCTTGGATAAAAGTTCCTGTCTATACCGTCAAAATTTTCTGGATCTTGACCTGTGTAATCACTAATTAAAAATGGATTCGTTACTGAAGCATAAAGTCTTACAGAGCCATTTTTAATCATTTCATCAAACCGATGTCCTAAGGCAATGTTGTCGCATCTTAAGAACGTTGCATCTTCTAAGTAGTGATCAGAGAATTGACCGTTACCATTTACGATACTCACATCTCCAAATACATCGTTAGCAGCACCCTCGTAGAAGTTTAATACATTGGTGATATTATTTTGGCTGCTAGCCACTGCACTATCGGTAAATCCATAGTTTAACTGTGGGAAGTTATAAATGTGGCCACCAACTTGACCTCTAAAGCTAGCACTTAAATCCCAGTTTTTATAGTTTACATTTAAACCAAAACCATACGTCCAGTTAGGTGCAATTTGCTCAAAATATCTATCCTCATCTGTAATTTGGTTATCTCCATTTAAATCTGCAAATGCATTTGGAATTGGATCACCATTAACATCATAAACTTGTTTAAAAAC
This sequence comes from Jejuia sp. UBA6058, assembly GCA_002428965.1. Classification (GTDB taxonomy): domain Bacteria; phylum Bacteroidota; class Bacteroidia; order Flavobacteriales; family Flavobacteriaceae; genus Jejuia. Next base: position 15,848 of record DIYI01000005.1, read on the forward strand.
AAAAGCACTTCTTGCTTGTTCTCCCACAGCGTGTCTAAATAAACTACTGCCAGTCCCTCTTAAACTACCACCTGCATTAATATCTGTTAATCCATTAAGGTCGGTCACTTCAGTTTTGTTATAAGAAAGGTTAGAAGAAAGACTTATGTTTAAGTTATCGGTTTGAATTGGATTTATATTTAAGTTCAATTCAAAACCTTCACTTTCAGTTTCTCCAACATTATCCACAAAGGCATTAGTAAGAGCTTGTCCTGGCGGTACAGGAGCTTCGGCTAATAAATCTCTAGTATTTCTCTTATATATATCGAAAGAACCAGATATTAAACCTTGATCAAATAATGTAAAGTCTAACCCTAGGTTATAGGTGGTCGTTTTTTCCCAAGTTAGATCTGGGTTAAAAGGTTGTGCTGAATATAGAGACGAATTAGGGAAATATAAACTATTTGCATCTCCAGCTAAGAATAATGGGATAGAAGGATAAAAACCTACTACTCCAGTAATGTCTTGTTGACCTGTTTCACCCCAACCAAATCTTACTTTAAGATCTCTTATAACATTAGAATCTTCAAGAAACTTTTCCTCGTCTATTTGCCACGCCAAAGCTGCGGATGGGAAATAACCCCATCTGTTTTCTTTTGTAAATAGCGAAGAGGCATCAGCTCTAAACGAAACGGTTAACAAGTATCGTTCTAGTATGCTAACATTTGCTCTTGCAAAATATGACTGTAGGTTTAATACATTTAAGTATCGGTTATTAGGGTTTGCAGGATTAATAACTAAAAAGCGTTCACCTGTAGCAGGAGTTCCGTCAATGTCTGCGCTAAAAGTATCATAATTATATCGCTCTTGGTTACCGTCATTTTTAAAGTTTTGATAAGAATAGCCAACTTGCAAATCGTACTTCTCAAAGATACCGCTACTTAAATCTTTTGAATATTGTAAATATCCATCTAAAGTGGTGTTGGTGATATGCTGGTTTTCTCTAAAGTGAACACCAGGGTTAAAAACAAAATTCGAGTTGATATCATTGTTTTCATCATCAAATTGATAAGTTTCAAATGCATTTTCGCTAAAGCGTTCTTCAATTTTGGCTCTAGAAGCATCTAAACCAACATTTACAACAGCTTTTAATTCTGGCAAGAAAGGCATTTTGTAATCAAACTCTACGTTACCTAAAAAACGGAAAACACGCTCTGGTCTTTGCCTTTGCTGTAATCTAGCAACCGGGTTAGATTGCAATATATTTCTTGTGTTACCATCGTCAAAAGTAGTTAGATAATAACCGCCAAATCTATTTGCTGCAGAGTTATCAAATATTGGTTTTGTTGGGTCGAATTCTGAAGCTTCTCTGATCGCACCACCCGCGTCAATAGCATTTTTATCTACCAAAATTGCTTTCGCGTTTACGTCAATTTTTAAATTATCATCAAGTAATTTTGGTGTTAGTTTTATTGCTGCAGATACTCTTTCGTAATCATCATTTAAAACAACACCTTCTGCATTAGTATATCCTAAAGAAGCTCTAAATGGAATTTTTTCAAATAAATTAGCTCTTGCGCTGAAGTTTGAGTTAGATGTAAATGCGGTTCTTAAAATGGCATCTGTCCAATCTGTATTATAAATAGAATTGCCATTCAATGTTTGAATTATAGGTTCGTTCGTTTGAATTGTTCCAGAAGGTACACCTAGTAGGTTTGCTCTATCTGGATGAAATTCTTGAATAAATCTTGTATACTCAGAACCATTCATAAAATCTAACCCTTCACTAGCATTACTAACAGACACATCTGAACTGAAGTTGAATTTCACTTCGCCTGAAGTTCCTTTTTTTGTAGTAATGATGATAACACCATTTGACGCTCTAGAACCATAAATAGCTGTTGCAGAGGCATCTTTTAAAATAGAAAAACTTTCAATGTCATTGGGGTTTACTAATGTTAATGGGTTGCTTACACCAGCAGGATTGTCATTTCCAATTGGAACACCATCAATTACGATTAAAGGATTGTTCTGCGCATTTAAAGATGAACCCCCTCTAATACGAATATTAGGCGCAGAGTCTGGTGAACCACCATTGTTAGTAATTCGTACACCAGCGGCCTTACCATTTAGAAGTTGATCGGTAGATACAATTGCACCTTTATTAAAGTCTTTATCGGTAACAACGTCAACAGAGCCTGTCGCATCTTTCTTCGTAGTACTACCATAACCAATCACCACTATCTCCTCTAATTGAGCAGCATCTTCAGCTAGCTCAACATTTAATGTGGATTGCCCTGAATAAATAATTTCTTGAGATGCGTAGCCTACATAAGAAAATACAATAACATCTCCATTATTTACAGCGAGCTGATAATTTCCATCAAAATCTGTGGTGGTTCCCGTTGTTGTGTCTTTAATAACAACATTTACACCAGGAAGCGGGATGGAAGTTGACTGTTCAGTTACTGTTCCTTTCACCACCGTTTGCCCAAATACAAGTATGGGCATAAGTAGCACTAAAAACAGTAATGATTTAGTATTTGTTTTCATACATTTTTGTTAAATTAATGTTCTAATTAGTCAGTTTATATTTTCACTTCTCTCCCCAAAACTATGTAAAGAAATTGTTAAGAAATAATTTTATATTACGAAAAATTCAACGAAAACGTTTTCGTGTTGACAACTTTTTATTTTTTTTACTTTAAAATAATAAATTCACATTTTTAAGTCAAGTGAAAATGAAATTTTAACTATATAAAACCAAGGATTATTTCTTATTTTAGAGTGAAATTTATCGAATGAAGAAAAAGATTACATTAAAACAAATTGCAAAAGAGTTAGATGTCTCTGTATCAACGGTTTCAAAGGCTTTAAGTAATAGTAAAGAAATAAGTGAGGATACTACCAAAAAGATCCAGGCTTTTGCTAAACTGTATAATTACAAACCAAATAATATTGCTTTAAGCCTAAAGAACAGAAAAACGAAGACAATAGGTATCTTAATTCCTGAAATTGTACATCATTTTTTTTCAACGGTAATTCGTGGTATAGAAAGGGTAGCCAATAGGCGCGGGTATAACGTTATTGTTGGACTTTCAAACGAATCGTTCACTAAAGAGATTATCAATATGGAAATGCTTGCCAATGGTAGTATTGATGGGTTTATTTTGTCAATTTCTAAAGAAACATTGCTAAAGCAAGATTACCATCATTTTAATGAAACTATAAACCAAGGAATGCCTATCGTAATGTTTGATCGCGTAGTGAGTGAGGTAGATTGTGATAAGGTGATTGTTGATGACTTTAATGGAGCAGTAAAAGCTGTAAAAAAATTAATAGAAAATGAGTGTAAGAACATTGCGCTAATAACCACAATGGATTACGTAAGTGTTGGTAGACTAAGAACGCAAGGATATTTGGAGGCGTTGCAAAGTAAGGGTATTGCGGCAGATTCAAACCTAATATTAAAGATAGATGATAGTCTAGATGTAGAAAACCACATTGAAGTTTTAGAAACTGAAATTGCACATTTTTTAAAGTCCAACCCTGGAATTGATGGTTTATTTGCCGTTAACGAATTGTATGCAGTTACAGCAATGAAAGTGGCTAAAAAGTTAGGTTTGCAGATACCAGAAGATATTCAAGTAATTGGGTTTACAGATGGGGTACTTTCTAAGCATGCTACACCTAGTCTTACAACTGTAAGTCAACATGGTCAAAAAATGGGAGAACAATCTGCTAACTTGTTGATTGACAGGTTGGAAGCTGAGGAAGCCGAAGGGGAACAATACTTTACAAATAATAGTTCAAAGAAAGACTTTATTAAGGTTGTTATTGAGACCTCAATAATAGAAAGAGAGTCTACTAAATAGTTTCGTTAGGCTTTATTGTGAAATTTGATATATTAGGAAAACCGAAATTCTTTTATATCTTTGATTCGAAATCAAAACTTATATTTTCACTTCTCTTTTAAGTTTTGATAAGTACATATCGCTTATCAAATAGTATTAACAAAATATACTATTTATGGAAAAGCGTAGATTAAGTTTCTGGGAAATTTGGAACATGAGTTTCGGTTTCTTGGGAATTCAAATGGGTTTTGCCCTTCAAAATGCCAACGCCAGTAGAATTCTCCAAATTTTTGGAGCTGATGTTCATGAATTATCGTGGTTCTGGATAATAGCGCCTTTAATGGGGTTAATTGTTCAACCTATAATTGGACATTATAGTGACAACACTTGGGGACGATTCGGCAGACGGAAACCTTATTTTTTGGTTGGAGCTATTCTGGCTTCAGTCGGATTAATTTTAATGCCACAAGCCGATATTTTTATTGCATTTATTCCTGCTCTCTGGGTAGGTGCCGGAATGCTAATGATAATGGATGCTTCATTTAATATTGCTATGGAGCCCTTCCGCGCTTTGGTAGGTGATAATTTAAGAACAGACCAACGTACACTCGGTTTTAGTGTGCAAACTGCTTTAATTGGTTTTGGAGCAGTATTAGGTTCTTGGTTGCCATACATTTTAGCGAATTGGTTTGGAATATCGAATGAGTCTGCCGAAGGATCGGTACCATTACATTTAATATTCTCCTTTATTATTGGTGCGGTTATTTTGATAGTATCAATATTAGTTACCGTTACAACTACAAAAGAATATTCACCTGAAGAACTTGCAAGCTTTGAAGATGAAAAAGCACATTCCGAAGCTATGGAAAAGGATGGTGAAGAGGAAAAATCTAGCTTGCTTGATATTTTTGAGGATTTTAAAAAGATGCCAGAAACGATGCGTCAGTTAAGTTGGGTGCAGTTTTTTTCATGGTTTGGTCTTTTTGGAATGTGGGTTTTTGCTACACCAGCCATAGCACAACATACTTATGGTTTGGCATTTAATGATAGTAGTAGTGCATTATATCAAGATGCTGGCGACTGGGTAGGTATTCTTTTTGGAGTTTACAACTTTGTGTCCGCACTTTACGCTTTTGCGCTACCATCTATAGCAAAAAAAGTTGGTAGAAAGAAAACACATTCTATCTCCCTTATTGTAGGAGGTTTGGGACTACTTTCCATTTACATTATGCCTGATAAGAATTGGCTAATTCTCTCTATGATAGGCGTTGGAGTAGCGTGGGCAAGTATTTTAGCAATGCCATACGCCATTTTAGCAGGATCAATATCTCCAAAAAAAATGGGTGTTTATATGGGAATCTTCAATTTTTTCATTGTAATACCTCAAATAATTAATGCTCTTATTGGCGGACCATTAGTAAAGTATGTTTATGGTAATCAAGCCGTAATTGCCCTAGTAATAAGCGGTATAAGTTTTTTAATTGCGGCGGCTTTAGTATTTAAAGTTAAAGACGTTGATGATGTATTCAATAATATATGATGAATAAAACAATTGGAGTCATATTCGATTTAGATGGTGTTATAGTAGACACCGCAAAATATCACTTTTTAGCTTGGAAAGACTTAGCTGATGAGTTGGGTTTTGAATTTACCGAAACACACAATGAGTCGCTTAAAGGTGTAAGTCGTGTTCAATCTTTAGAGATACTTTTGGGTATTGGTAACATAGAAATTTCAGAAGAGAAGAAGCAAGAATATCTTTTAAGCAAGAATGAACAGTATTTAGAATATATCTACAAAATGGGACCAGATGAAATTCTTCCCGGAGCTAGTGAGCTTCTAGATACTTTAGATGAATTAGGTATAAATTATGTATTGGGATCGGCCAGTAAAAATGCTCCCTTAATTCTAAAGCAAGTCAACCTTTTTCATCGATTTTCAGGAATTGTAGATGGTAATAGCGTATCTAAAGCAAAACCAGATCCAGAGGTATTCTTAATAGGTGCTCAGAAACTAAATATGCAACCAAAGCATTGTGTGGTTTTTGAAGATGCCATTGCAGGAGTAGAAGCTGCCAATGCTGCAAATATGACATCTGTGGGTATAGGAGATAAGCAAACACTTAATAAAGCCCATTTTAATTTTAACGATTTAACTGAAATACCTGAGGATTTTTTCAGCAGCGTGATTTCAGAAAAAATATTGAAGAAAAATGAACCAAAATTATATTAAGCCAAATGGCTGGTCTATTATAGAAGAAGGATTTGATGCAGATCGTGTCAAATCTTCTGAGAGTTTATTTAGTATTGGCAACGGTGCCATGGGGCAACGTGCCAATTTTGAGGAAGCCTATTCCGGCGATACATTTCAAGGTAGTTATATAGCAGGAGTGTATTATCCCGACAAAACGCGTGTTGGTTGGTGGAAAAACGGCTACCCAGAGTATTTTGCGAAAGTTTTGAATGCGCCTAGTTGGATTGGGATTAACGTTTTTGTAAATGGAGAATCACTAGATTTAAATACCTGTAAATCAGTTAAGAATTTTAGACGAGAGCTTAATATGAAAGAAGGCTGGCTGTCTAGAAGTTTTACTGCAACCTTGTTAAATGATATTGAGGTGCAAGTTGATGTTAAACGATTTTTAAGTTTAGATCTAGATGAAGTAGGAGTAATCAATTATGAAGTGACGCCTTTAAATAAAAGTGCTGAAGTTGTTTTCGAGCCGTATCTAGATTCTGGGATTACCAATGAAGATACAAATTGGGACGATAAATTCTGGGATACTACGCATGTAAGCCATATCAATCAACAGGCTTTTATAGAGGCGAAAACTATGAAAACCGATTTCCATACCTGTACGTTTATGGAGTCTAAAGTGTATATCTCAGGTAAGCCTATTTTAGTTGAGCATAATATTTTAGCCGATTCCAATACTGTGGCTTTTAGTTATAATTATCCCGTTAAAAAAGGAGAAACCTATAGTATTCAAAAGTTTGGAGGGTACACTGTTGATAGGTATCACGATAAATCTAAACTCGTAAAAGCAGCGAAACAAGTTTTAAAATCAGCAATTAAAAAAGGCTTTACACAGATGTTGAAAGACCAAGCAAAGGCTTGGGCAAACATTTGGGAAATGGCTGATATCACCATTGAAGGTGATGTGAAAGCGCAACAGGGCATTCGCTTTAATATTTTTCAATTAAATCAGACGTATTTAGGAAAAGATTCTAGGTTAAATATTGGGCCTAAAGGATTTACAGGAGAGAAATATGGCGGTAGCACATACTGGGACACCGAAGCCTATTGTATTCCATTTTACATGGCAACTAAGGACCAAAAGGTGGCGAGAACATTATTAGAATACCGTTATAATCATCTTGAAAAGGCTATTGAAAATGCAGAGAAATTAGGTTTTAAAAACGGTGCAGCGTTATATCCTATGGTTACTATGAATGGTGAAGAATGCCATAACGAATGGGAAATTACTTTTGAGGAAATCCATAGAAATGGAGCGATAGCTTTTGCTATTTATAATTACTATCGTTTCACTGGTGATTATAGCTATATACCCGAAAAAGGTTTGGAAGTACTAATAGGAATAGCTCGTTTTTGGCAACAGCGTGCCAACTTTTCTACTCAAAAAAATAAGTATGTTATTCTCGGGGTAACAGGGCCGAACGAATACGAGAATAATGTAAATAATAATTGGTATACTAATTATTTGGCAAAATGGTGTATTGATTACACTTTATCGCAAATTGAAAATGTGGAGCAAGAATTTGCCCATGATTTCTCAAGAATTGCCAAAAAAGTAAAGCTTACCAAGAAAGAATTAGCACTTTGGAAAGCCGTGGCGGATAATATGTATTTTCCTTATTCTGAAAAACACAATGTGTATTTACAACAAGATGGCTTTTTAGACAAAGAATTAATAAATGTTGCCGACTTGCCAAAATCAGAAAGACCTATAAATCAAAATTGGAGCTGGGATAGAATTTTGCGTTCGCCTTATATAAAGCAAGCAGATACGCTACAAGGATTCTACTTTTTTGAGGATCAATTTACAAATGAAGAATTAGAGCGTCATTTTGATTTTTACGAACCATTTACGGTGCATGAAAGTTCATTGTCACCATGTGTACACAGTATTCAAGCGGCTAAATTGGATAGAATGGAACAAGCGTATACCTTCTATTTACGCACATCGCGTTTGGATTTAGACGATTATAACCACGAAGTTCACGAAGGGTTACATATAACCTCAATGGCAGGTACTTGGATGAGTATTGTAGAAGGCTTTGGTGGTATGCGTGTAAAGGATAACAAGCTGTCTTTCAGTCCAAAAATCCCAAAACAGTGGAATGGGTACTCATTCAAAATAAACTTTAGGGATCATATACTAAAAGTGAACATAACCCAGGAACAAACTTATTTTGAGATGTTATCTGGTGAGGAACTAGAAATACTTTTCAACAATAAACCTGTTGTTCTGGAAAGTAATGTCTTAAAAGCAGTCAGCTAATTAAAAATGCCACAATTAAAATGAAATTAAGAGTATTTATAGTTTTTGTTTGTTCAGTCTTGTTCGTTTCTTTTGGAAATTCGCAAGAATTAAGATCCCCAAATGGTGAAATGGCGATGCAGTTTTCGCTGCAGGATAATGGCAAGCCAACGTATCAGCTAACTTATAAAAATCAAGAAGTCATTAAATCAAGTCACCTAGGCTTAGAGCTGAAAGATGATGCTAAATCACTTTTAGATGATTTTGAAATCGTCGACTCAAACACTTTAACATTTGATGAAACTTGGCAACCAATTTGGGGAGAAGAAAGCCGAATTAGAAATCACTATAACGAATTAGAGGTTACTCTAAAACAAAAAGAAACAGATAGATTAATGTTAATTCGTTTTAGACTGTTTAATGATGGTTTGGGCTTTAGGTATGAATTTCCTCAACAGGACAATTTAGTGTATTTCGTTATAAAGGAAGAACGCACACAGTTTGCGATGACTGGTGATCATACGGCACATTGGATTGCTGGCGACTATGATTCCCAAGAATATGATTATACCAAATCTCGCCTTTCGGAAATAAGAGGTTTGTTTGATAGTTCGCGTCAAAGTAATGCATCACAAACAGCATTCTCCAAAACAGGGGTTCAAACAGCTTTAATGTTAAAAACGGATGATGGCTTATACATCAATTTACATGAGGCGGCTTTGGTAAATTACGCATGTATGCATTTAGATTTGAATGATGAAACTATGGTTTTTGAATCGCATTTAACACCTGATGTAAATGGCGATAAAGGCTACATGCAAGCACCTTGCAATTCGCCTTGGCGCACTATAATGGTAAGTGATGATGCTAGAGATATTTTGGCTTCCAGAATGACACTAAATTTGAACGAGCCATGTGCAATTGAGAATACATCTTGGATTAAGCCTGTGAAATATATTGGTGTTTGGTGGGAAATGATAACAGGAAAGGGCTCTTGGGCATATACCAATGAGTTGCCCGCAGTACAATTAGGCGTAACCGACTATTCCAAAGTGAAACCAAACGGTATTCATTCTGCAAATAATGAGAAAGTAAAACGTTATATAGATTTTGCTTCAGAACATGGTTTTGATGGTGTTTTGGTTGAGGGCTGGAATGAAGGTTGGGAAGATTGGTTTGGGAAATCGAAGGACTATGTTTTCGATTTTGTAACACCATATCCAGATTTTGATGTGGAAGAAATTCACAAGTATGCAAAATCAAAAGGTGTGAAAATGATTATGCACCATGAGACTTCTGGTTCGGTGCGAAATTATGAACGTCATATAGATAAGGCATATCAATTTATGAAAGACAACGGATATGATGCTGTGAAAAGTGGCTATGTTGGGAATATTATTCCACGTGGAGAGCATCATTACAGTCAATATATAGTAAATCATTACCAATATGCCGTAGAAAAAGCAGCAGAATATGAAATAATGGTTAATGCACACGAAGCAGTACGACCTACAGGAATTTGCAGAACCTATCCCAACTTAATTGGTAATGAATCTGCAAGAGGTACAGAATTCCAAGCATTTGGAGGTTCTAAACCTAATCATGTTACAGTGTTGCCTTTTACAAGATTAATAGGTGGCCCGATGGATTATACCCCAGGTATTTTTGAAATGGATATTAGTAAGTTGAATCCAGATAATAACTCCCATGTAAATAGCACATTGGCTAATCAATTGGCATTGTATGTTACAATGTATAGTCCATTACAAATGGCAGCAGATTTACCAGAAAATTATGAGCGGTTTATGGATGCTTTTCAGTTTATTAAAGATGTGGCTATCGACTGGGATAGAAGTGTTTATCTAGAGGCTGAACCTGGAGATTATCTCACCATAGCTAGAAAAGAAAAAGGGGGTGATACTTGGTTTGTTGGCAATGTTAATGGTATTTCGCCAAGAGAAGCCACTATTACTTTAGACTTTTTAGATAAAGGGAAAAAATACGAAGCTATTATTTATGTGGATGCTGATGATGCACACTACAAAACCAATCCGCAGGCTTACACAATTAAAACAAAAAAAGTTTCTAGCAAATCGAAGCTAAAATTATGGTCGGCTTCGGGTGGCGGGTATGCCATAAGCATAAAACCAATTAACTAAAATTTAAAGTTATGATTAAAGGCTTAAAACATCATTTTTATAGAGGCATAATGTTATTTTTAGTAACCGTAAATATAGCGTGTAAAAAAGAAGCAAATATGTCGAAAGATAAAACTTCAGAAATGGTTGAGGTAATAGAACAGAACGATCTAAATCGTATTGAACCTATGAATTGGTGGGTAGGTTTTAAAAATCCTAAGTTGCAATTATTAGTGCATCATCCTAATATTTCTGTTTGGGAACCAGAAATATCATATTTGGGAGTTACCATTGACAAAGTAAATCCAGGCGATAGTCCAAATTATTTATTTATCGATTTAAATATTTCTGAAGTTGCAAAAGCAGGTAGGTTTAATATCGTTTTCAAAAAGGAAGGTGAAGCAGATTTGATTCAAACCTACGAACTGAAAGAACGACAAAACAGTTCTGAGGATTTTGTTGGATTTGATAGTGCCGATGTGGTTTATTTAATAACTCCAGATCGTTTTGCTAATGGCAATCCTAAAAATGATATTGTTTTAGGAATGCGAGAAGAAGCCATCAATAGAAAAGATAATTATGCGCGCCATGGTGGAGATATTGAAGGTATTTTAAATCATGTAGATTACATTGACAATATGGGCTTTACGGCAATTTGGTCTTGTCCCTTGCTTACTAATGATATGCCCGAGAGTTCTTATCACGGATATGCAATCACCGATTATTATCAAATAGATCCGCGCTATGGTACTTTAGAAGATTACATAGCACTTTCTGCAAACTTGAAAGAGCGTGGTATGAAATTAATAATGGATATGGTGGCAAATCATTGTGGTGTTGAACATTGGTGGATGAAGGATTTACCATTTAAAGATTGGATAAATCATCAGGCGCATTATGAGAAAAATATTGATAATTGGGAGGGTAGTATGAGTAAAACCACAAACCATAGACGCACTACCAATCAAGATATTTATGCTTCAGAGGTTGATAAAGAAAATATGAGTGTGGGGTGGTTTGTTTCGGCAATGCCTGATTTAAATCAGCGAAATCCATATATGGCAAGATATACCATACAAAATAGTATTTGGTGGATTGAAACTGCAAATTTGGGAGGTATTCGTCAGGACACATATCCTTATCCTGACAAAGATTTTATGAGTCAATGGGCAGGAGAAATTATGAATGAATACCCTAATTTTAGTATTGTGGGAGAGGAGTGGAGTTTAAATCCGTTGCTTATTGGTTATTGGCAAGATGGTGCTAATAACCGTGATGGTTATAAATCGAATTTAAAATCGCCTATGGATTTTGCAATGCAACAATGGATTGTCGAGGCGTTAAACGAAGATGAAAACTGGGACACTGGCTTAATAAAGATATATGAAGGGTTAGCTAATGACTTTCATTATGTAAAACCAAAGGACATTATGGTATTTCCTGACAATCATGATATGAGTCGCATTTTTACCCAATTACACGGTAATGTTGTCAATACTAAAATGGCCTTAAGTCATTTATTAATGTTGCCACGGATTCCACAAATATATTATGGTACCGAAATTTTAATGCATGATTTTGAAAAACCTGGAGATCATGGTTTAATTAGAAGTGATTTTCCGGGAGGTTGGTCAGGTGATAAAGTGAATGCTTTTACGGGGAAAGGCCTAAAACCAGATCAAAAGAATATGCAGAGTTATTTGAAGAAGTTACTGAATTATAGAAAGGAGAGTAAAGCCATACATGATGGGAAAACGGTACATTTTGCTCCTGAAAATGGTATTTATGTGCTATTTAGAATTTATGAAAATGAGACTGTAGTTCATATTATTAATAAAAATGAAGATGAGCTAGAATTAGATTTAAGCAGATTTGAAGAAATAGGCTTAAGTGGAAAATCATTAACAAATGTAATTACAGGTGCTTCGGTAAAATGGAACAAAACCCTTGTTTTGAAAAACAAAGGGAGTTTGATATTAACCACCAAATTATAAGTTTAGCATGCGAATTGTAATTACATTATTTATCGTAGTTCTTGCATTTTCTTGTAAAAACTGGCAAGATAAAAATGGTATTTCCAATGCTGAACAATTGGAAAAAGAAATCCTTTTCAAACCATTTACAAGTGTAAATCTATCAAGTGGTAAACTATTTCGATTGGATAGTTTAGCTTCAAAATATATCAAACCAAGACCAGTTGATATTTGGGTGCCTGAAGACTATTCAAAAGATAAGAAGTACGCTGTTTTGTACATGCATGATGGCCAAATGTTATTTGATTCGCTATCAACATGGAATAAACAAGAATGGATGGTTGATGAATGGGCTGCTCAACTAATGAAAGAGAATAAAGTTAAGGACTTTATAGTTGTTGGCGTTTGGAACATTAGGGAGTTAAGAAATTCCAATTATTTTCCTGAGAAGGTTTTTAATGCAATGCATAAAAAAGACAAAGATTCATTAATTGAGGTAGGAAAGAGGCATAAATGGATTAATACGATTAATTCTGATGCTTATTTAAAGTTTCTTACACAAGAACTTAAGCCACTTATAGATAATAGCTTTAGTTGTTTAACTGATAAGGACAATACATTTATTATGGGTTCTAGTAGAGGAGGTTTGATTTCAATGTATGCTATAAGTGAATACCCTCAGATTTTTGGTGGAGCAGCTTGTCTTTCTACCCATTGGATTGGAACATATGATAATATTGAAAATGGTATTCCTGATGCCTTTTTCAATTATATGAAACTGAATCTTCCAGATAGCAAAAACAATAAAATTTATTTTGATTATGGTACGGAAACCTTAGACAAAAAATATTTGCCTTACCAAGAGAAAGCTGACGAAATAATTAAAGGAAAAGGCCATACAAATAACATTAAATTTCCAGGAACAGACCATTCCGAAAATTCTTGGAATAAGCGTTTAGACATTCCTTTAACCTTTCTCTTAGAAACAAAATAGTATGAGAGCGTTTAACTTTTTAATGGTTGTTTTAGCGCTGGTTTTGATAAGTTGTAAATCAGATACAAAAATTGATACAGTGATTGAAAAGCCTCATACCAAAAGAAAATATGTTATCTATCAGGTTTTCACGCGCTTATTTGGCAATACGAACACTACAAATAAACCTTGGGGCACCATTGAAGAAAATGGTGTTGGAAAGTTTAATGACTTTACTGAAAAAGCGTTACAAGAAATAAAAGGTTTAGGTGTTACGCATATTTGGTATACGGGTGTGCCTCATCATGCGGTTATAAATGATTATACGGAATTTGGTATTTCAAATGATGATCCTGATGTTGTTAAAGGGCGTGCTGGTTCTCCGTATGCTGTTAAGGATTATTATAATGTCAATCCAGATTTAGCCGTAAATGTTGAAAATCGTTTAGATGAATTTGAATCTCTTATTAAGCGCACCCATCAAGCAGGATTAAAAGTGATTATTGATATTGTGCCAAATCATGTGGCGCGAAACTATAAGAGTTTATCAAAGCCAGATGACTTCGAAGATTTTGGAGAAGACGATGATACCACGGTGGTTTATCATAAGGATAATAACTTTTATTACAATCCGAATGAAAGTTTCAAAGTGCCAGAATGGAAAAGTGGTTACTCGCCGCTAGGTGATGAGAAACATCCATTAGAAGATCATCAATTTCCTGAACAACCCGCAAAATGGACGGGGAATGGTTCACGTTTATCTCAACCTGATATGAACGATTGGTATGAAACCGTGAAGTTGAATTACGGTATTTCTCCAGAAGGCAAAAAAGATTTTGATGAACTTCCTGAAGGTTTTGAAGATAAAAATTATAAAATCCATTTTGAATTTTGGAAGGATAAGGAAGTTCCAAATTCTTGGTTAAAGTTTAGGGATATAGCATTGTATTGGTTGGATAAAGGTGTTGATGGATTTCGTTATGACATGGCAGAAATGGTGCCTGTGGAATTTTGGAGTTTTATGAACTCGTCCATTAAAATTAAGAATCCTTATGCGTTTTTGTTGGCTGAGGTTTACAATCCATCACTTTATAGAGACTACATCAAAAAGGGGAAAATGGATTATTTGTATGACAAAGTGCAGTTATATGATACATTAAAGCATGTTATGCAAGGTCATGGGAAAACAGATAATATTCCGCCAATTTTAGAAGATTTAGCAGATATCGAGCATCATATGCTACATTTTTTAGAAAATCATGATGAGCAAAGAATTGCAAGTCCAGATTTTGCGGGAAATCCAGAAAAAGCTAAACCAGCAATGGTAGTTTCTGCTACATCTTCAACGAGTCCAACAATGATTTATTTCGGACAAGAAGTGGGTGAAGACGGTTCTGAAAATGCTGGCTTTGGAACATCTACAAGAACTTCAATTTTTGATTACGTAGGTGTACCAGCACACCAACGATGGATAAATAATAGACAGTTTGATGGGGGCGGACTAACCCAAGAAGAAAGCAAATTAAGAGATTTTTATAAGCGACTTTTAAATTTCACTATTACAAGTGAAGCCTTAATGGGGGAATATCAAGACATTCATACCTATAATCGAGAAAACACAAAGGATTATAGTGATGGATTATTGTCTTTTGTTCGTTGGTATGATAACCAAAAGCTTATTGTAATATCCAATTTTGATGCAAAAAAGGAGGGTGTCTTCAAATTAAAATTACCAGAGAACTTAGTTGAGACATGGCAATTAGAGGAGAAGATTTATAGGGTTGAAGATATGCTTTATGGTACGTTTCAATCAGAATTAAAGATTGCAGACGGGGTTGGAACACTGGATATTCAGTTGCAACCTTTAGAGTCGTTCATATTAAAACTAAACTAATATCATGAAACTGAAATTGTCAATTCTAATGTGTTTTTTCGCTTTGTTTAATTGCGAAAGGAAGATGGAACCTACATTGGAAGCACCCTTTGTTTGGGAAGGTGCCAATGTGTACTTTTTGTTGACAGATAGGTTTAACAACGGCGATAATTCAAACGATATCAACTTTGAAAGAACTAAAGAGACAGCTAAGTTAAGAGGTTTTGAGGGAGGAGATTTAAAGGGTATTACTCAAAAAATTAAGGAAGGTTATTTTACCGATTTAGGGATCAATGCCATTTGGATGACGCCAATTGTAGAACAAATTCATGGCGGTACAGACGAAGGTACAGGTGTAACCTATGGGTTTCATGGGTATTGGACAAAGGATTGGACTGCCATTGATCCGAATTTTGGAACGAAAGAAGATTTAAAGGAGTTAGTTGAAACCGCACATAACAAAGGTATTAGAATCTTATTAGATGCTGTGATTAATCATACAGGGCCAATAACTGAAAAAGATACACAATGGCCAGAAGAGTGGGTGCGCACAGAACCACAGTGCGATTATCAATCTTATGAAAATACGGTAACATGCACGCTAGTTAAAAACTTACCAGATATTAAAACAGAAAGTAATGAAAGTGTAGAATTGCCACCTCAACTAGTCGAGAAATGGAAGGCCGAAGGAAGATATAATCAAGAAGTTGCGGAGTTAAATGTCTTTTTTGAAAGAACGGGTTACCCAAGAGCACCACGTTTTTATATAATGAAATGGTTAATCGATTATATTACTGAATTTGGAATTGACGGTTATCGCGTGGATACCGTAAAACATACAGAGCCTTATGTGTGGCAAGAATTTAAAAAGGAATGTGATTATGCCTTTTCAGAATATAAAAGAAACAACGTGGATAAAGCTCTAGATGATAACAACTTTTATTTAGTGGGTGAAGTGTATAATTATGGTATATCTGCAAAAAAAGCCTTTGATTTTGGAGACAAAAAAGTGAATTACTTTGATAATGCTTTTAACGGATTAATCAATTTTGAGGTGAAATGGAATGCGGCGCAAATGCCAATTAATGATTTCTTCCAAAAATATTCAGATATTCTCAATTCTGAGCTAAAAGGGTATAGCATATTAAATTATTTCAGTTCTCATGATGACGGGCAACCTTTCGATTCTAAAAGAGAAAAACCATTTGAAACTGCAACTAAATTATTACTATGTCCTGGTGCATCTCAGGTATATTATGGTGATGAATCCGCACGCTCTCTAGTGGTAGAAGGAACTGAGGGTGATGCCACATTGCGCTCTTTTATGAATTGGCAAGAAATTGAAACAAACAAAGCAGTTTTAGAACATTGGCAAAAGTTAGGTAAGTTTAGAGCTAATCATCCTTCGATTGGCGCAGGAGTTCATAAAATAATTTCTGAAGCCCCTTATGTGTTTTCAAGACATTTTTCAAAATATAACTTTATTGACAATGTTGTTGTTGGTCTTAATCTACCTAAAGGTCAAAAAACTATAAGTGTTTCTGAAGTGTTTTCAAATGGAGAAAAAATACGTGACGCGTATTCTGGTGAAATATTAAAAGTGAAAAATAGTCAAGTGCAATTAAAGTCTTTATATTCAATTGTTTTACTTGAAAAGATCTAATAAAATACCTCTTGGGATTTTATCCTAGATTTTCTATTTGCCAAATTACCTTACATTTGTTTTCCAATAGGTAGAAAATAATGAGTAAAGAAAACGGCGAATTAAAAACAAGTTATAACGTTCCAAATTTAGAACGTGGCCTCTTGGTTATTGAGCTTTTAGCGAACTACAAGCAAGGTTTAACACTTGCTGAAATTATAGAAGCACTTGATATCTCTAAAAGTAGCGCCTTTCGAATTGTAAGTACACTTATTTTTAAAAACTACCTTCAAAAAAACGAGACCACTAAGAAAATTACGCTTTCGCGAAAACTCTTGACGCTTGGGATTTCCGCTATGAACGAACAGAGTATTGTGGAGTTGTCTATTGATGTTATGCGAGCGCTTAGAGATGAATTAAAGGAATCTGTCATGCTTGGGGTGCTTATTGATAATAAGGGTGCAATTTTAGAACAAGTGTCTTCATCTTACCCTGTTAAGCTTTATGTGGAACAGGGTACGCATTTTTATTTGCATAGTTCGGTTGGTGGGAAAAGTATTTTGGCTTTCCTGCCAGAGGAGGAGCAAAATGCTATTTTACGATCCATGTCGCTTAAAAGATTAACAGCTAATACCATTATTACCAAAAAAGACTTTCGTGAAGAATTGGAAGGGGTAAAACGCAATGGCTATGCTATTGATAATGGTGAAGATATTCAAGGTATTCATTGTATTGGTGCACCTGTTTTTGATGAATATGGTTTTCCCGTTGCGGCGTTATGGATAACAGCGCCTCATGGACGTTTACCACATGATGAATTTGATGCAAAAGGGAAAATTATAGCACAATATGCTTTAGAAATATCATCCAAACTAGGTTATTTAAAATCTGAATAAACCTTTCATTTTCGATAATATTTTTAAGAAATTCTATCATCTTCTGTTTTAAAACTTGACTTTAACTTACATTTTCAAATATTTGGAAATTTGAGCTTAATTATTTGTATATTTGTTTCTTATATGAAACAAGTTTTTTATTTGAAACTAAACTAAAATAATGATAGCAACACAATACGAGGGTAACAAAACCTTCGGCGTAGTAGAAAAAGAGGTTGAAGAACCTGCTTCAGGAGAAGTTAGAATTAAAGTGGCTTATTCTGGAGTTTGTGGAACAGATGTGCATATTTACCATGGTATGATGGATCAAAGAGTGGATATGCCACAAACTATCGGTCACGAAATGTCAGGAACTATAGATGCTATAGGAGCAGATGTTTCTGGATTTGGTGTAGGTGATAAAGTTGTCGTACGTCCTTTAGATGATTCTAAGGCAAAACCATCAGACAAAGGGTTTAATCACATTTGTGAAGAACTAAATTTTATCGGAATTGATAGCCCGGGATCAATGCAACAGTATTGGAATGTACCTGCATTTACACTTCATAAATTAAAAGAGAATACCGATTTAAAATTAGCAGCATTAATTGAACCACTTTCTGTAGCTACTCATGATGTAAGATTGAGTGGTTTAGTTGAGGGTGAAACTGCTGTGGTTTTAGGAGGAGGTCCAATTGGTCTTTTGGTGGCAATGGTGGCTAAGGAAGTTGGTGCACAAGTAATTATTTCTGAGGTAAACCCTGTTAGAATTGCAAAAGCAAAAGAACTTGGTTTTGATGCTGTAAGTCCGTTGGATGTAGATTTAGTAGAGTATGTTCACGGTAAAACTGAAGGAAGAAAAGCAGATGTTGTTTTTGAAGTTGCGGGAGTACAACCGGCATTGGATGTAATGACCGAGGTTGCTGGTATTCGTGGAAGAATTGTAATGGTAGCTATTCATGGACAACCTAAACCAGTTAATCTTTTCAAATTTTTCTGGAAGGAACTAAAACTTATTGGTGCGCGTGTTTATGAAAAGGAGGACTATGAAAAGTCAATTGCATTAATTACTGCTAATGAATTACCTTTTGAAGAGATGATTACAGATGTGCAACCATTGAGTAATATTCAACAAGTATTCGAAAACATCGACAACAATCCTGATGGTCTTAAAGTGTTGATGGATTGTCAATTATAGCAAGTAAAAGTGTCAGTTCGAGTGATTCCGATATTTTAAGTCGGAATTGTATCGAGAACAATTAAACATAAAAACAAATCAAAAAATGAGTATTTTAAATACATTCAGTTTAGAAGGGAAAACTGCTTTGGTTACCGGTTGTAAACGTGGTATAGGAAAAGCAATGGCCATCGGGTTAGCAGAAGCGGGAGCCAATATTATTGGAGTTTCTGCGTCTTTAGAGTTAAGTGGAAGTGATGTTGAAAAAGATGTACAGGCGGTAGGTAAAAGCTTTAGCGCATATCAATGTGATTTTTCAGATAGAAAATCACTTTATAAGTTTATTGAAGCTGTAAAAGCAGATCATCCTCAAATTGATATTTTGGTAAACAATGCGGGTACTATTTTAAGAACCCCTGCAGCCGAACATCCAGATGAAATGTGGGACAAAGTAATTGAAGTAAACCAAAATGCACAATTTATCTTAACCAGAGAAATTGGTAAAGAAATGGTCGCTAGAGGTGCAGGTAAAATTATTTTTACAGCTTCATTATTGACCTTCCAAGGTGGAATTACTGTTCCAGGTTATGCTGCTTCAAAAGGTGCAATTGGACAAATGACTATGGCGTTCGCTAATGAATGGGCGGGTAAAGGTGTTAACGTAAATGCAATTGCTCCAGGATATATAGCAACAGATAATACGGAAGCTTTAAGAAATGATCCCGTAAGAGCAGAGTCTATTCTTTCTAGAATACCGGCAGGTCGTTGGGGTAAACCAACAGATTTTGCAGGACCAACAGTGTTTTTGGCGTCTGAGGCAGCTGCATACATGAATGGAACTATCGTTCTAGTAGACGGTGGTTGGATGGGAAGATAATTAACTAACTAAATTTTACTAAAATGGCAGATATAAAAGAATACCAATTATTTATTAACGGAGAATGGAAAACATCTACTTCTGGAGAAACAATTGATATAGTTAGCCCTTCAACAGAAGAGGTGGTAGCGCGCGTACAAAATGGTACGGCTGAAGAAGCTGTAGAAGCTTTAGAGGCGGCTGAAGCAGCTCAAAAATCATGGAAAAAAATTCCTGCACGAGAGCGTGGAGAATTATTGTTTAAACTTGCGGATGAGATTGATGCTAATAATGAAAAACTAGCTGTATTACTAACAAAAGAACAAGGAAAACTTTTAAAAGTAGCACGTTTTGAAGTAGCAGTAACTGCTTCTTTTATAAGATATGCAGCGGAAGGAGCTCGAAGAATTGAAGGAGATATCATTCCTTCGGATAATCCTAACGAACAGATTTGGATCCAAAAAATACCAAAGGGCGTAGTAGTTGCTATTACAGCATGGAACTTCCCACTAGCATTAGCAGGTCGTAAATTAGGACCAGCTTTAGTTGCAGGAAACACAATTGTCATTAAACCAACTTCTGAAACACCTATTGCTACTTTAGAATTAGGTGATTTAGCCAATAAGGTTGGAATTCCTAAGGGTGTAATTAATATTCTTACAGGTCCGGGTAGAGCAATGGGTAACGCTTTGGTTGAGAATCCAATTACCAAAATGATAACCATGACAGGTTCTACGCCTGTTGGTCAAAGTATTGCAAGAGCTGCTGCCGACAATCTAACACATGTACAATTAGAACTTGGTGGTAAAGCACCATTTATTGCATTTGCTGATGCAGATATTGATGCTGCCGTAGATGCTGCATTACACTCTCGTTTTGATAACTGTGGACAGGTGTGTACTTGTAACGAGCGTATGTATGTTCACGAAGATATCTATGATGTGTTTATGGAAAAATTCCTAACAAAAGTAGCTGGTATTAAAGTTGGAGATCCTATGTTGGAAGAAACAGATATGGGGCCAAAAGTTAATGCTAGCGAACTAAAGCATATGGAGCACCTGGTTGAAGTATCTGTAAAAGAAGGCGCAACCATTGCTGCAGGGGGTAAACGTCCTGAAGGGGCAGAGTTTGAAAAAGGGTATTGGTTTGAACCAACAGTATTAACTGATGTTACTCAGGATATGACTATTGTTCATGAAGAATCTTTTGGACCAATATTGCCAGTGTTAAAATTCAAGACTTTTGAAGAAGTAATTGGATATGCCAATGATTGTGAATATGGATTGGCTGCTATGGTATTCACTAATGATATGAATACAATTATGAAGTGTAACGATGAGTTGGAATATGGTGAAATCTATGTGAACAGAGGTCATGGAGAACAGCACCAAGGGTTCCACAATGGCTATAAACTTTCAGGATCAGGCGGCGAAGATGGAAAATACGGTTTTGAACAATATTTAGAGAAGAAAACATTCTACGTAAGACATAAAGCTTAACTAATGAGTACTAAGATTTCGAGTGTAAAAACACGTTTATTCACGGTACCGTTACCCGAGGTGATGTCCGATGCGAAACATGGAGATCACTACCATTTTGAGTTAGTCACTGTAACCATAACCCTCGAGGATGGTTCCGAGGGTACTGGTTACACTTATACGGGTGGCAAAGGTGGTTTTTCAATTAAAGCTATGGTGGAACACGATTTTTCCAAAGCTCTAATTGGTAAAGATGGTTCTGATATAGAAGGTATTTACGATTTTTTAGAATGGCACATTCATTATGTAGGTCGTGGTGGTATAGCGTCTTTCGCTATATCTGCTGTTGACATAGCACTTTGGGATATTCGTTGTAAAAAAGCAGGACAGCCACTTTGGAAAATGGCAGGCGGCAATGGAAATACCTGTAAGGCTTACTGCGGCGGTATCGATTTGATGTTTCCTATTGAAAAGCTATTAGGGAATATGAAAAATTATTTAGACCGAGGGTTTAAAGCGGTTAAAATTAAAATTGGTAGGGAGAACCTTCAGGAAGATTTAGATCGTATTAAAGCAGTTCGCGAATTTATTGGTCCCGATGTTACTTTTATGGTAGATGCAAATTATTCAATGACTGTTGAAAAGGCTATCAAAGCTATTGAAGGTTTTAAGCAATATGATATTACCTGGTTTGAGGAACCTATAATCCCTGATAACTATAAAGGATTTGGAGAAATAGTAGATGCTACAGGTTTTCCCTTAGCTATGGGCGAAAACTTACATACTATTCATGAGTTTGAATATGCGTTCGATCAGGCGAAATTGTCTTTTGTTCAACCAGACGCTTCTAACTGTGGTGGTGTAACTGGATGGTTAGCTGCAGCAAGATTAGCAGATAAACACGATATTCCTGCATGTTCTCATGGTATGCAAGAATTACATGTAAGTTTAGTATCTGCGCAACCAAATTCTGGATGGTTAGAAGTTCATAGTTTTCCTATTGATGAATATACAACGAGACCTTTAGTAGTAGAAAATTACAGGGCAGTTGCTCCAGATTACCCTGGGGTTGGTGTAATTTTCAACTGGGAAAAACTAGCGCCTTATGAGGAAAAATAATTTAACTAAAAAGACATTAAAATGAGTACATCAATCGCAGATTTTGGAGTATTGGGTGGTACAAGTATAAAAGCTTACACCCTAGCAAATGCCAACGGTGTTGAGGTTACAATAACAAATTACGGAGCTACAGTAACGAAAATATTAGTACCAGATAGTAAGGGCAATATTGAAAATATCGCTTGTGGTTTTGATACTCTTGATGGTTACTTCGGAAAAGAATATGTTGAGAATGCACCTTATTTTGGAGGCACGGTAGGGCGCTATTGTTCGCAAATAAAAGATGCTAAATTTTCTTTAAATGGAAAGGAATACCAATTGGCTGATAATTGCGGACCAAATAATTTACATGGAGGAAAAGTAGGCTTTGATAAAAAGATTTGGAGTGCTGAAACTTTTGAGACTGATAAAGGTTCTGGTGTAGAAATGTCTCTAGACAGTAAAGCTTTAGAAGAAGGTTTTCCTGGAAATGTAGAAGTAACTGTAACATTTACACTGAATAACGATAACGAACTCAATATTGATTATATAGCGACACCCGACGCAGATACTCCACTATCATTAACAAATCACACCTATTTTAATTTGAATGCATTCAAATCAAATGTAGAGTGTCATTTAGCACAAGTAAATGCTCATGCTAGATTAGATTGTGATGATACTGGAGCTGCAACAGGTGATATTGTCAATGTTGAAGGAGCTGCGGATGATATGCGTCAGCCAAAAAGAATTGGAGATGCTCATGATGAGATGGGAGATGGCTTTGAAAACTTTTATATATTAGACAACCAAGAAGGGAGCTTTATTGAGTCTGCTAAAATTACATGTCCAGATTCGGGAAGATCTTTGACTGTTTCAACAACCGAACCGTGTATGCTCCTGTATACTGGAAAATATACTTCAGACGCTATAAAGCGTGAGAATGGGGAGCAGTATGGTAAGTATCGAGGATTTTGTTGTGAAACACATCGTTATCCAAACGGACCAAATATTGAAAACTCGCCTAAGTCTGTAACCAAAGCTGGCGAAACCTTTAAAAGTACCACTCAATTTAAGTTTGGCTGGTAATAAATTAAATCTAACAAAAACTAAATAATTATGATTACAGGTGTTTTATTGGCAATTTTTGCCGGATTAATGTTAGGGCTTTATGCACTTCCAGAAAAATTCACGAAAGATTTCAAATACGAAAATACATGGAGTTTATTCTTTCTATTAACCATGTTTGTGGTACCAATTATTGCATCTGTAGCTTTAATAAATGGTTTCGGTGATATCTTTGGTAATATGCCTTCGGACATTTGGATTAAAATGGGACTTACCAGTTTTCTTTGGGGAATTGGTGTCATGATGTGGGGTAAGGCAATTAACCACATTGGATTATCTTTAGGTTTCTCCTTATTTATTGGAACCATTCTTCTAGTAGGGTCTTTGTTACCATATTTAGAAGAAGATCTACCAGCGTCAAACATTTTTATGACAATTTTATTAGGCCTTTTTGTTGTTCTAATTGGCGTTTTTGCCAATGGAAAAGCAGGATTAATTCGCGAAAAGGATGAAGCTGAAGCTGGCGAGAAAAAAGAAGATGGGAAAGGCTCCATGGTTACAGGAATATTAATCGCTGTAATAGGTGGTTTACTAGCAACTGGTTTTAGTTATGCCAACGCAGCGGGTAGACCTTATCTTCATGAAGCTTGTCAAGCAGCAGGTAACCCAGAATGGGTAACAGCTGTGGCTGTAATGTTCCCGATCTTTATAAGTGGAGGCATAGTAATGACTGCATATTTCTTATGGCAATTATCTCAGAAAAAAGCTTGGGGAGACTTTAAAACACCTGCATTTGGGAAAAACTTCGTATTAATTCTAATTATGGCAGTGTTTCATTATGCAGCATCGGCATTATTTGCATTTGCAGCTTATAAATTGGGTGAAAGCGGAAATACTGTGGGTTACGCTATTTTTAATACAGCTTGCGTTGTAACGGCAATAGTAAGTGGAATTATTACTAAAGAGTGGGTCAAGGCATCACCAAAGGCTAGAAAGTTTCTATACTTTGGATTGACTTGTATGGTTTTGGGTATTCTTATTGTAGCCTATAGTAATAGTTTAAAATAAAAGTAAAAATTTAGAATGAATAATATATTTAAAATAGGGTTTGTTTGTCTTGCTCTAGTTTTTTTGTCATGTGAGGAGAAAACAAATAATAATCAAGAAATTCAAGAAGTAGAAGTGGAAATAACAGATGAAAAATTAGATCGCTTTGGTATTACAAATAAAGAATACTTAAGTGCCGCATCGAAGAGGGCTTTAGAGTGGAAGTATGTTGAAAACGACTGGTACAGAGTGTTTAATCCTATGAAACCTCTTAAAGGTGATTTGGCATATGAAGAAGGAGTTGTAAGACGTGATCCTTCGGCTATAATTAAAGAGGATGGAAAATATTATGTTTGGTATTCAAGAAGTACAGGTAAAACTGATGGTTTTGGAGGTGATGTAGAAAATGAAAAAGTATTTCCTTGGGATAGATGTGATATTTGGTACGCCACCAGTGAAGATGGATGGACGTGGAAAGAAGAAGGTTTGGCAGTACCTAGAGGAGAAAAAGGCGCGTACGACGACCGATCTGTATTTACAGTGGAAATTATGAAACATAATGGTATGTACTATTTATGTTATCAAGCAATTAAATCACCTTACGACGTTAGAACTAAAAATGTTGTTGGTTTAGCATGGTCTGATTCACCAAATGGCCCTTGGACAAAAAGTGACGCGCCCATATTGGTGCCTGCTGATAATGGCGTATGGCAAGGTGAGGAGCAAAATAGATTTTTAGTAGAGAAAAAAGGAGATTTTGATTCTCATAAAGTACACGATCCTTGTATTATTCCTTTTAAGGATAAGTTTTACTTATTCTACAAAGGAGAGCAAATGGGAGAAGAAATACTATTTGGTGGGCGTCAAATTCGTCATGGCGTTGCTATTGCTGATGACCCTAAAGGCCCTTATGTTAAGTCTAAATATAATCCAATTTCAAATTCAGGTCATGAGGTTGTAGTTTGGAAAACACAAGGGGGTATTGCATCTTTAATAACTACAGATGGGCCAGAGCGAAATACATTCCAGTGGTCTCCAGATGGGATTAACTTTGAAATTCGTGGTGCTGTAAAGGGAGCTAATATGCCACATGCCATTGGTTTAAATAGAACATCAGAGGCTCCAGATGACAATCCAACAGAAATATTTGATTGGGGCTTATCCCATGTCTATAACAGCTGGCATTATCAAAGTATTATGCGTTTTGATTCTTACAGAAAATCATCGCACGTAGCACAAGGAGCCAAAGCAGCTTCTGGAAAGAAAAAAGAAGATACGCAAAAAGACAACTAAACTTTACTTAATATTTTAATAAAAAGGGTTAATCTTTAATTGGATTGACCCTCTTTTATTTTGCAACAATAGGTATGGTTAACTTGTAACTTTCATTGTAAATAATTTCCAGTTCGGCAGTATCATTTTTAGAGTTATTAATACCTTCAATTTGTATGTCAAACGTTTCCTTTTCTTTTAAAAGGCACAAATGATAATTAGAGATTAGTTTATATTTTGATTGATCTTTTCCAATTATTGAGAGGGATTTAATAAAACTTCCCGTATTTCCGTTTCTATTTCGAATAGAAATTGTTTTTGTTCCATTTTTTGGCACACACACTCTTTTAGGTGCACCAATTTCAGAGGCAATCAATTTCTTTCCTTTCGGTTTGTCTTCATTATAAACTTCCATATTTAACTGTCTTCCACCACCACGGTTGGGTGAGCCTCCCGCAATATAAATACCTCCACCGCAAACAATAGCTTGTGTGCCATGTCTAGGAAAGTGCATTGGCGCTTTTGTAGACCAGGACTCTATTTTTGGATTGTAAGCTTCAACAACTTTGTAAGCTGGCCCATGTTTTTCACCTTCACCTCCCATTACAAATAATTCATTATTAAATAAAGCAACTCCTGGTGCAGCACGTGGAGTTGGAAGTGGTTCTTTAAGACTAGACCATGTTTTAGTACTAAAATCGTATACATCAACATCAGCTACCAAAGGTGCAAATACACCTCCAGGACCGCCTGAATGTCTGCCTCCTAAAGCATAAAGTTTATTTTCAAAAATTAGCGCACTAAAATGATCTCGCGCGTTTGGAGCGTCTTCCAATTTTGTCCACGTACCTTTGGTTGGATCATACGCATCAAACCAATTTACATAACCTCCGTCATGTCCAATAGTATTTCCGCCTACCACATAAAATTTGCCCTCAAAAACCACCAAACCTGCACCACCACGTCTTCTATTGTCTGGAATTTCAGGTCCTTGAATCCATGTTTTAGTAGGTGGATGGTATAACCATATAAAGTCTGCGGGTTGTTCCCGCGGAAATTTGTTGGTTTTAAAACTTCCTATAACCCAAATAAAGCCTTCGTAAAAGATGGCTTGAAAATGGTTGAATTGTTTGGGAGCGCTACCACCTTTACTCCAAGTATCCGTTTTAAAATCGTAAACGTCTAGTTGTTGCGCTTTTTCACGTCCGCCAAACATAAAAAAATGATTTCCTCCCATAACAAACGAGCATTCATGTCGCGCCGTGTAATTCTCGTTTTCAGCTTTATCTATCCATTGATCATTTTGTCCGCTTGAAATTTCAAATAGCAAAAGGGTTATTAATAATATGTAGGAACGAAATTTAATAAGTGTGGAAGTTCTCATAGATGTTTAATATACTTTCAAATGTAATTCGAATTCGATACACTCTTGAAATAAATGTTCAAAAGTAGGCTCAAATCCATCATTTTTTAATTTTTGTATACAAAATACAATTTAAAGTATTAAATTTCCAAACTCAATTAAAAAACCAACTAATCAGATCATCAATACTGAAATGAAAATTCCCTCATTTATTTTTTTAGCACTTTTACTTTTTTTTAGTTCTTCATATGGACAATCAAGTAAAGTAAAGATAGACGGCAAGCTTAAAAAGTGGCATAAAGTAACGTTAAGTTTTGAAGGTGATATGTTGAGCGAAAGTGATGCAAATAATCCTTTTCTAAATTATAGACTTAACGTATACTTCAAGAATAAAGGTACAACCTATATGGTTCCAGGATTTTTTTCTGCTGATGGGAACGCTGGCGAAACTAGTGCAACTAAGGGCAAAGTTTGGCAAGTTAGGTTTATGCCAGATCAGGTAGGAGAATGGAGTTATGAAGTATCTTTTAGGAAGGGTGAAAATATTGCAGTAAGTGATGACATACATGCTGGTGAAGCTGTTGCTTTTGATGGGTTAACTGGTAAATTTACAATTGGTGAAGCAGATACTGAAGGTTCTGATTTTCGGACAAAAGGACGATTAAAATATACTGGAGAACGCTATTTAAAATATGCTGATGTAAACGAGGCTTTTTTAAAAGGCGGTGCAGGAAGTCCCGAGAACTTTTTGGGATACTATGAGTTTGACCAAACGCCTGCCTCTCATAAATATGAAGCACATGCTAAAGATTGGAAACAAGGTAATCCTACATGGCAGAATGGCAAAGGTAAAAACATCATTGGGGCACTAAACTACCTAGCTTCTAAGGGCATGAATTCGGTGTATTTCTTAACTATGAATGTTCAAGGAGATGGAAAAGATGTATGGCCATGGACTAACAGGCATGAACGTTATCGTTTTGACTGTAGCAAACTAGATCAATGGGAAGTAGTTTTTGATCATATGGACGATCTGGGTATTTTATTGCATATTATAACGCAAGAAACAGAGAATGAATTGCTTTTGGATATAGGAGAAACCAAAACACAGCGTAAATTGTACTATCGCGAATTAATTGCCCGTTTTGCTCATCATTTAGGAATTACCTGGAATTTAGGTGAAGAAAACGGTGTGATTCGTTGGTCGCCAAAAGGGCAAACGGATAAGGATAAGAAAGCGATGGCAAAATATATCAAAACTCATGATCCATATCAAAATTTTGTAGCACTTCATACTCATGCTAATGTTAGCGAGCAAGATTGGTATTTGACACCTCAATTAGGTTATGAATATATTGATGGTCCTTCACTGCAAACAAGACTACCAAGCAAAGTGCATGACGTTTGTGTTAAATGGATAGAGGAATCGGCTAATTTTGGAAAACAATGGGTGGTGTGTCAAGATGAAATCGGACCAGCAAATACTGGTGCTAAACCAGATGCTGATGATGCAGAACATAATGACATTAGAGCACAAGTGCTTTGGGGTAATTTAATGGCTGGTGGCGCAGGTGTAGACTGGTATTTTGGGTATAAGTTCGCACATCACGATTTAACATGTGAAGATTGGAGATCTAGAAATAACCTTTGGGAGCAAACTAAGCATGCGTTAGATTTTTTCAATGATTATTTGCCTTACGAAGTGATGAATTCTAACGATGGGCTCACGAAAAATGAAAATGATTATGTATTTGCCAATGAAGGACATGTATATGCAATTTATTTACCAGAAGTAGCTGAAACATCATTGGATTTACCAGGAAAGTATAAATATTCAGTTAGTTGGTATAACCCTAGAACAGGTGGAACATTACAAAAGGGAAGTATAAAGCGTGTTAAGGCAGGTAAAGATATTTCAATCGGTTTGCCACCTTCTGAAAAAGGAGATTGGGTAGCTTTAATTAGAAACGAATCAAAATCAGCAATTATTAAACTTTCTAATCAAGAAAATATCACTCTTACCGCATCTAATGATTTTACTTTAGATAAAACGTCTGAAGCTGTTTATTATAAAGAAGAAAAACGAGGGACCTTTGCCATTAATGCAGGAAGAAAAGATTTTAGAGATAAATATGCTAATGCATACATTGTGTTTCAAGGAGAAACCGGATATTATTCAGGTATTTTAAATACAGTTTCTGAGAATGACGGAGAATCAACTTACTCTATTACGGTTAATAACCAAAAAATGAGATTCCTTAAAAACTCCGCAACACCACATTCGTTTAAAAATACAAGTTTACCAATAGGTAGGTTATATTTAAAAACTAATGATACTATCATAATAGCATCTAAAGCGTTAACCAATGGAAGAATTCCTGAGAATGATGAAACTGCATGGTCCCGAGGTAGATGGAAATCCATTGAGTTATCTCCAGTTGTATTTGATTTAAAAGAAAAACTTGAAACTGTTACAGCTTTTGAAGAAAAAGATGGTTTGTTGGCTGTTGAAGGAGAGGCATTTCACTATAATTCGAACAATGAAAGTCCACGAAAATTCTATACGCATAAAAAAGGTGAGGAGTTTACTTTTGCTAGCCATCATGACCATACCGAAGGAGCTAGTGGTAATGCGTATATTGAGGCTTTGCCTGATACAAGAGTTACGCACAAAGACAAGCTGATAGTAGGAGAAAACTTTTTTGCAGTTCCAGGCACAGGAGGAATGGTGTCTTATAAGGTTAAAATTAATACCCCTGGTACTTATTATGTTTGGGTAAGGGCTTTTTCTACAGGACCAGAGGATAATGGATTGCATGTGGGTGTAGATGGAGAATGGCCCAAGAGTGGCCAACGTATTCAGTTATGTAAAGGTAAGCATGCATGGACTTGGTCTTCTGCTCAGCGTGTTCCAGAAAATCACTGTGGTTATGCTCAAACAATTACTTTAACTTTTGATAAACCAGATGAATATATCATTTCGTTCTCTATGCGAGAGGACGGATTTGAATTAGATAAATGGATGTTAGTAAAAGACAAAAACTATGTTCCAGAATAAAGAGTCACTCAACTAAACTAGATGTAAAAAGCGCCAAAGAATTTATTTCTAAGGCGCTTTTTTAATGGTTTTAAAAAAGTGTTATTTTAAAGCTTCTGTAGCCGCATTAATGCGTTCTTTTTGCTTTTTATTTAAACCCATTTTATAATAGAATTCTGGTTTTAAATAGGTGTGATTTCTTTTCATACCTGGATCATTTACATCCTGACTTAAATCACAATCAAAACGCGCTAAAACCGCGTGGTTTTCTGCCCAGGTTGTAACATTGGTAAAATGAGAAATACCCCAAGTAATACCACGTCCGTCTTTTGTGTTGGTAAATGCGTCTGGTATAAAAGGACCTGCAGCCGCTGGGAAATAAGAAGAAATAGCGGCAATTTCAAAGTTAACACCATCTTCTGCATATTGAATAGTATAATGTTCACTACCATCTCTAATTACTAACGCAGCGATGCCATCTTTAAAAGGAAACATAGTGGTTTCATGACCTGAATTCATTATCGGATTTAAAGGGTGCTTTTCAAAAGGCCCTAACGGATTATCGGCAATTGCTAATCCTTGCATTCTAATTAAATTAGGTTGTCCATTAAAATCAGACTTATAATACAAATAAATTTTGTCCTTGTAAACTAATGGGTAAGGATCATGAATGGAAAACTGGTCCCATTCGCCCTCACCTCCGTTTGGAATCACGATTTTGTTATGCGGTGTCCAAGGGCCATTAGGAGAGTCAGCGTAAGAAACTGCCACTGGGCAATCGTCTCCACGTTTACCGCTAACTTCCATAAATCCCTGGTAGTATAAATACCATTTTCCTTTCCATTCTAAAATATCGGTAGTGGTCACAGAACGCCAACCTACGTGAGGTTTTGGGGGACGTGGTACAGCTACACCTTGTTCTTCCCAAGTGAAACCATCTTCTGATGTAGCATACCAGATTTCAGATAAATCCCAATCTGCTGATGGAATTACATCAGTGGCTTTATCGGCATTTTTGGTGCCTACTGGTGGCGTTGCAGTATTTCGATATGTATACCATACGTAATATTTTCCATCATGCAAAATTACTTTTGAAGGATCTCTTCTGGAAATAGTGCCATCATGATTGTTATAATCAAATCCTTTCAGTTCGGTATATTTAAATTGGGTGTACAATTCATTGTCTTGTGGTGTTGCGCCAAGGTAATTATCATAATTGCGTTCTAGTGCTGAGCTTAGTTTGATATTGGGTTTTGTTGGTGGTAATTTAAAAGGGAAAGGAGCTTCCTCCGTTTCAGCAGTTGTAACTGTTGTTGTTTCAGATTCTTGCTTACAAGCCCAAAAGCTTATGATGCAAAGACCTGTAATTAAAAGAAGTTTTTTAGTTGACATTATTGTTTGTTTAATTTTGGTTCGAAGATAATCTATTTTGTTTTCCAAGCTCTAAAGTATTTTACGTGATATTCACCGTTTAATCTGTTATTATCTGGTAAAGCGCCAAACCATTTATTAGATTCACAATTAAAATTAATTTCTAAAGGTTGATGCCAATGGGTGTTTTTAGCTTCTCTAAATAGAATACCATCAATATAAAAACGAATGTATTCTGCAGTCCATTCTAATCCCCAAACATGATAATCAGCTTGTAATTCAATTGGGAAATAGTATTTCTTGTTACGAGAAAAGTGCTTGTCAACATCACCCTTGTCTTTTGGGGCTTTAAAAACATGAATATTAGAGTTTAAATCGTGCATATTATAAGAAACACCTGGTGCATTTTCGCAAATATCAATTTCAGTCCACCAATCTTTTCCAGCATTCGTCATCCAAAATCCAGAAACCCAAGGCGCATCCATAAGTTTTGCCTCTGCTTCAAAATATCCATATAGTACCTTATTTTTACTCTTTATAAAACCTGTAGAATGAGTGTATCCATCAGGCAAAACTTTGTTTCCATGTTGGTTTACTCGAAACACTAATTCGCCATTTTCTAAATTAACATTAGAAGGATGAAAATACGTTGGTTTTCTGCCGCTCCATTTAAAATTATTAGGATACCATTTTTTTTCATTTAAAACTTCAGAATCAAATTCATCTGATAACTTCTTTATAAGTATCCATCCTTTGCTATTATTTTGATCAGAAAGTGGAAACTTTGCGTTTGTTCTTTCAATAGCATTTGAGAGATTTACACTATCGGTATAGTGTTTCTTGGGTATGGTTAAATCTTGACCATATGTATGATTTATAAGACCTAAAAATAGTATGTAAATTGTAGGACGCGTTAGGTTGTACATAAGATTATTTAAACAAATTAATACAAGATAAAAGTATCTTAATAATGCTAGTAAAAGGGATAATAAGGTTTAAAAACTAAGAACAAATAGTCTTTGTATTTGTCTTGAAATCCCTAATCTAAATAGAACGTTAATACATTTTTTTAATGTGCTTTATTTCGTTACATTTGGCGACAATTAAAAACGAGAATTAGACTATGAGATTAATTAAAGTATCAATTTTAGCGGTAGTTGTAAGTGTTGCTTCATGTCAAACCAAACCAGCTAAAATTACTAAGAACGACTTAAAAACAGAAAAGGATTCGGTTAGTTATGCTGCTGGATTACAAATAGGTGAAATGATGAGTGCTAACTTTATTGAGTTAGATAATGAAAAGTTTTTAGCAGGTTACATGCAAATACTTGATTCAGCTGAAGTTTTCCTTGATGACGAAACACGTCAACAAGTTATACAAACTTACATGAGAAAGAATCAAACTGCAATAATGGCTAAACAACAGGCAATTGCTGCTAAGAAACAAGAGGCAAAAGCAAAAGAGCTTGAAATTAAGTATGCCGCTGTTAAAGAAGAAGGCGAAAAATTCTTAAAAGAAAACGTGGCTAACGAGGGTGTATTGACTACGGATAGTGGCCTTCAATATATTGTATTGAATGAAGGTAATGGTGAAAAGCCGGAGCCAACAGATAAAGTAAAAGTACATTATCATGGTACTTTAATTGATGGAACTGTGTTTGATAGCTCAGTAGACAAGGGTAATCCTTTTACATTTAGTTTGACTGGAGGTGTAATTAAAGGCTGGTTAGAAGGCGTGAAATTAATGTCTGTTGGGGACAAGTATAAGTTTTTTATTCCTCAAGAACTAGCGTATGGAGCTAACCCAAGACCAGGTGGAGCAATCAAACCATTTGCAATGCTTATTTTTGAAATTGAATTATTGGAGATATTAGATAAATAGATTCTACTCTTTTAGATATTAAAAACAGGAGGCAATTTGCTTCCTGTTTTTGTTTATATTGAACTAAATTTAAAGCAAAGTAAATGTCGCATAAAGCAGGATTTGTAAATATTATTGGTAATCCAAATGTTGGTAAGTCTACACTTATGAATGCATTTGTAGGTGAAAAATTATCCATTATTACATCAAAAGCACAAACCACACGTCATCGTATTTTGGGTATTGTAAATGGCGATGATTTTCAAGTTGTTTTGAGCGATACACCTGGAATTATCAAACCAGCTTATGAGCTTCAAGAGTCCATGATGGATTTCGTGAAATCGGCTTTTGAGGATGCCGACATTTTAATTTATATGGTTGAGATAGGTGAACAAAACCTTAAAGATGAAGCTTTCTTTAAAAAGATTACAAATTCGAAAATTCCAGTGCTTTTATTATTAAATAAAATTGACACTTCAAATCAAGAACAATTAGAAACACAAGTGCAGCTATGGACTGAAAAAGTGCCCAACGCAGAGATTTATCCTATTTCTGCTCTTGAAGGTTTTAATGTAGAAGAGGTCTTCAATCGTATTATTGATTTATTGCCAGAGTCTCCGCCGTTTTATCCAAAAGATCAATTAACAGATAAACCAGAGCGTTTTTTCATCAACGAAAAAATTAGAGAAAAAATACTGCTTCACTACAAAAAGGAAATACCATATGCGGTAGAAATTGAAACTGAAGAATTCTTTGAGGAAGAAAAGATTATCAAGATTCGCTCTGTAATTATGGTAGAACGAGACACTCAAAAAGGTATAATTATCGGTCATAAAGGTAGTGCCTTAAAACGAGTAGGTGTAGAGGCTAGGCAGGATCTTGAAATCTTCTTCGATAAACAAATTCATTTAGAATTGTATGTAAAAGTGAATAAGAATTGGCGCAGTAATCAGAATCAGTTAAGACGTTTTGGATACCATAACAAATAGTCGATTTTTGTAAAAAAGGGTAAACCATAATAATTACTTCCAATTTTGGTAACCATTAGGTAATGTTAAAAACTAATATTTGTATGTCTCAAAATTTAGTTTGGTTAAGTTTGAGTTAGTTAGTTTATAAAAAGCTTTGGTTGTGTCCTCTTTCAGCTAGGGCTTTTTTCCTTTAAAATGGTTTCCATAAAATTACGTAGACCATGCATCTCATTCTTGCTAGAGTCCCTTCCTATTCTCCCCACAAAATATAAAACAAACCAAATAATTATCATTAAAACCATTAAACTTATTTGCACTGTAAAGTCCTCTCCCAAATTCCAATTTACATAGGCCCAAATTCCAAAAGCAATAAAAATAGAAGCGACAATAAAATGTAAAAACATAAACATGGTCCAAACAGTTGGGTTGGGGCCAAATAACCCGTGTAGCACACTTGATTGTGAAGATATTTCATCAATTTCTAAATGCAATTGAGGTGACCAAAAATGCTGATCTTTTTTCGGATATTTGATAAACACATGATTGTCAATTCGTGTGACTCTAAAATTAGATTGTTTGGTTTTAGATGCCTCGAATCGCTCAAGAACAGACTGGTTTCCTTCACTCAATTCACGTTTAAATCGCGGACGTAAAGCAATATCGTTTTTAGTTGGCATATTTAATGGTTTGCCTCTGTAAATTACTATTTTTTCTTCAATATTAAGTAGTACCTTTGTGCCCAATTAAATAACTATGGGAAATATTGTTGCGATAGTTGGAAGACCAAATGTGGGGAAATCTACCTTTTTTAATCGTTTGATTCAAAAACGTGAAGCCATTGTTGATGCCGTAAGTGGCGTTACAAGAGATAGGCATTACGGTAAGGCAGATTGGAATGGTAAAGAGTTCTCGTTAATAGATACAGGTGGTTATGTTGTTGGTAGCGATGATATTTTTGAAGCCGAAATTGATAAGCAGGTAGAGTTGGCCATTGATGAAGCCGATGCTATTATTTTTATGGTCGATGTTGAAAGTGGTGTTACAGGAATGGACGAAGAAGTTGCCAAATTATTACGCAAGGTGAAGAAGCCCGTGTTTTTGGTAGTGAATAAAGTGGATAACGGAAAAAGGGCTGAGGATGCTGTAGAATTCTATGCTT
The DNA here is from genome assembly GCA_002428965.1 of Jejuia sp. UBA6058. Classification (GTDB taxonomy): domain Bacteria; phylum Bacteroidota; class Bacteroidia; order Flavobacteriales; family Flavobacteriaceae; genus Jejuia. The sequence continues at coordinate 51,414 of DIYI01000005.1, forward strand.
TAGGCTTAGGTGATTATTATACAGTAGCAAGCATTAATGGAAGTGGGACTGGAGAATTACTGGATGCTTTGGTGGAAGCACTTCCCGAAAAGGAAGAGGTTGAAGAGGAAGAGTTACCGCGCTTTGCAGTGGTCGGTCGCCCAAATGCAGGAAAATCATCTTTTATAAATGCTTTAATAGGAGAAGATAGATACATTGTGACTGATATAGCAGGAACCACTAGGGATTCTATTGATACAAAATACAACCGTTTTGGATTCGAATTTAATTTGGTGGATACTGCAGGAATACGACGAAAATCTAAAGTAAAGGAAGATTTAGAGTTTTATTCGGTAATGCGAAGTGTTCGTGCTATTGAACATGCGGACGTTTGCCTTTTAGTACTTGATGCTACCAGAGGATTTGACGGACAAGTTCAAAATATTTTTTGGCTAGCAGAACGCAACAGAAAGGGTATTGTGGTTTTAGTAAACAAGTGGGACTTGGTTGAAAAAGATCATAAATCTATGAAGGCTTTTGAGAAGGCGATTAAAAAACAGATGGAACCATTTACTGATGTGCCCATCGTATTTATTTCTGCGTTAACAAAACAACGAATTTATAAGGCAATTGAAACAGCGGTTGAGGTCTATAAAAATCGGTCTAAAAAAATTAAAACAAGCGAGTTAAATGAGGTATTGCAACCCATTATTGAGCATTACCCTCCACCAGCATATAAGGGCAAATTTGTGAAAATTAAATATATTATGCAATTACCAACGCCTCAACCTCAATTTGCATTTTTCTGCAATTTGCCACAATATGTAAAAGATCCTTATAAACGATTTTTAGAGAATAAACTTCGTGATAAGTTCGGCTTTACAGGAGTTCCTATTAGTATATACATGCGAAAAAAATAAATTTAAAAAAATCTCTTGTAAGATCAATATTTTATTTTAGCTTTGTGTCATACTTAAATAGTACACTAAAACAGTAGACATGATATCGATTTCAGAACTTTCATATGCTTACAGTAAAAAAGAAGTGCTTTTCAAAAACTTAAATTTCAATCAAGAAGCAGGTAATATCGTTGGTTTGTTAGGAAAGAATGGTGCAGGTAAATCAACACTTTTAAAGGTGATTGCAGGTTTACTAGATGTAAAAAAACAGTCAGTTAGTGTTAATGACTTTATCCCATTTAAAAGAGAGCCTGATTTTTTAACCGATGTATTTTTGGTGACCGAATCGCCATTTTATCCCTCACTAACTATTGGTAGTTATACAAAAGCATATAGTGCATTTTATAAAAATTTCGACCCATTAAAAATGAGTGAGATTCTAGAAGATTTTGAACTTAAACCATCACAAAAGCTTTCAAAATTATCTCATGGCCAACAGAAAAAATTCACTATTGCTTTCGCTTTAGCAACCAACAGCAAATTATTGTTGCTAGACGAACCTACTAATGGGTTAGATATTCATTCAAAAAGTATATTCAGAAAAGTGTTGGTACGATCTGTGGATGGAGATCAGCTTGTTATTATCTCTACTCATCAAGTTAAGGATATAGAATCTATAATTGATAAAATAGTGATATTGGATAAAGGAGAGATCATTTTTGAAGAGGAAATGTTTTCCATTGTTGAGAAACTTCAATTTAAACGCGTAACCTCTTTGGAAGAGAAAGCGGTTTTATATTCTGAAAAGAGCATTGGTGGTTACGATGTAATTATGCCAATGCATAATGATGAAGAAACAAATGTTGATATAGAATTACTTTTTAAAGCAGTTTTAGATAGAGCTGAAATTAAACTTTAAATCTTAAATAATTATGAATACCTATTTTAGCTGGAGTCGTTTTGTGAATTTATTGAAGTTTGATTTTAATTTAAACAAGAAAAAATATTTTTTGGCAGTATTGGCAATTTTTGTCTTATTGGTTTTCGCTAGTTATCTAGTTATTGATGATCAATATAAGATTAATAAGAGCTTGGTGTCTTATTATAGTTTTAAGTATAAACTTAGTAACTATAGAACATTTTGTGCTTTTTGTTATATAACACTTGCTGCAATTATTGTTTGTAATGCTTTCAATTTTTTGAGAGATAAAAGGGAAACGTCACAATATTTAGTTTTACCAGCGTCTACCTTTGAAAAATTTATTTGCGAGTTTTTTATACGTATAGTGGTTTTTAATATTTTATTCGTGGTTCTGTTTTGGTTAAGTTTTAAGATATCGGGTTACGCATTTGTTCAATACCATATCTACAACCCTGTAGATGTTAATTTGTATCGACTTTTAGAAATTCCAAATTTCGGGTTGTTTGATCAGTTTAAGTCTACTACTAATGATCTAGATAGAAACGTAGCCCTTTTAGCTCTATTTTCATTATCTACTTTTATGTTGGCAGGTGCGAGTTATTTTAATAAGTATTCGTTTTTCAAAACTATTTTGACTTTTGGAGGTCTGCTGTTATTTGCATATTTCATAAATCTAGCAACCTATCATATAATTTTACCAAATAAGGTAGATGTTTTTGATATTGAAATTATAGATCGAAAGATCAGTGATAAAATGGATACTGATCAGTTAGCGATGTATTTAATGGGAGCTATTTCTAGTTTATTCTTGTTACCGTTTGCTTATTTTAAGTTAAAAGAAAAGGAGGTCTGAAATGGATTTTAAAGCTACTAAAGGCATCTATTTACAAATTGCAGAAAGTATTTGCAATCAAATACTAGAGGGGAAGCTTAAACCGGAAGGTAGAGTGCCTTCGGTACGTGATTTGGCTTCAGAACTTGAAGTTAATAGAAATACTGTGATGCGGACTTATAGTTATTTACAAACTGAAAACATATTTGAAAACAAAAGAGGTGTCGGTTTTTTTGTGGCATCAGATGCGATACAACGTATTAAGAATAAGGAAAAACAGACTTTTTTTAAGGACGACATACCCCAACTTCTTGAAAAAATAAAGCTATTAAAACTTAATACTAAAGATTTTAAAGAGATTATAGAGTCATTAAAGAAAAACGATTAAAAATGAAAACAAGTAATTATATATTAATAAGCTTTTTATCTTTTATAGCTTTCACCCTAATAGGATGGCACATAGATTCAAAGTTGCATGAAGAGGAGTACGATTACATAAAAAAAGTTAGGTCTGATTTTTACAGTACTAGAACTTGGTTACAAAATAATACTCAAACTCCAGAGAAAGGAAAAGAATTTATAAAGCAGGCAGAAGAGTATTTTAAGTATTATAATGGGTCTTTTGATTATGCAAGTGCTGCTAGTTTACAAAATCATCAGTTTATAATGTTTAAAGATACTTCTAGTTTGGAATTAGCAAAGAAGTGGATTGATAAGGCTTATAAGTTGAAACCTGATAATAGGTATATTAATGAAACATATGCCATTACTCTTCAGAACTTAGGTTTAAACGAGGAAGCAAAACTATATTTTGATAAGGTTAAAAGGCTCGACTCTTTAAATGGGTTTAAATATGTAGAATACAAAGATGATAAAGGCGAAACTATCAAAGTAAGGAAGCTTATTGAGGTTATCGATTAAAGTATAGTTTTTATTAAGCAAATTTTAGCATTTTAAATCCGTCCTAATTTCAGCAATTCACTAATTTTAAGACACCCTAAGAGTATACATTAAAGTCATTAGTAAACGTTAAACATCTAAACTAAGTATTATGAAGAAAATCGTATGCCTCCTATTATTGGGAGCCATGTCCTTAGGGGTATTTGCCCAAAAAATTATTGATAATCCAGATTATGAATTTAGTTCCTTTCCTGGTAATCTCACCAAGCTAGAACTAAATGAAACCGCTACCATTTTACATTTTCATCTTAAAACGCAACCCAATAGTCGTATTTGGATACCAAAAATGTCTTATATACAAGATACTGCTTCCGACGAAAAATTATTTATTACAAAATCTGAAGGTGTTGAAATGAAAGCTTGGGTCACTGTACCAAGCTCTGGTGAAATGAAATATCAGTTATATTTTCCTAAATTAAATCCTGATGTAGAGTTTATAGAATTTGGAGAAGCTAATGATGGTGGGGATTGGTTTATGTATGATATTTTAATTAATGAACTTGAAAGCCCTTATTCAATGCCCAAAGCACTTCGCGGTAATTGGATGTTGACGGATGGAAGTAATCGTTGGGATTATAGTTTTAATTTGAAAAACGCTGTAGTTAATAAACAAGTATGGAACTACAAATCGGTAACCTCCAAAGGTAAAAAGTATACTATTGTACTAGAAAACGGCAATACGCTTAAAACTATTTATGCAAAACTTAGTAAAGACGGTATTGTTAGTTTTGGAAACACTTCAAAGGATTTAAAAGATTACAGTATCTCTAAGACATTTAAACCAGATTTTAGCTTAGAAAATGATGATGTTTACCAAGATTTGACATTTAGTTTAGATTCCACTATTTACGAAGGTATTATTAAAGGGTTTTCCAAAAAACTAGAGCAGAAAACAGGAATGGTTTACGTTAATAATCCTTTTAAAGGAGGTCAAGAGTCGCATTTAGTAAAAATAAATGAGGATGGCAGTTTTTATGCCAAATTCCCAATCACTCATCCGCAAACCGTTTTTATGCGTATGCCAACGGGTTCGTATTCCGTTTTTGTAGAACCTAAAGAAGATGTGTTTCACTATATATATGGGAAAAAATCCTTTTTCATAGGTGATAATGCCCAAGTAAATTCAGATTTAGATGCCTTGAAAGACATTAGGTTTACGGTAGACGGGAAAATCAGAAAGCAGATTGGAGAGTTATCCCCAGAAGCCTATAAAATGATATGCAATGAGTTACGAGATAAAACTCTAGAAGAGCTAAAAGCTTATCAGAAAGATCATTTTGTAAGTGCAAAAGGGCTTCAAATAAAAAATATAGACTTAGAGCTTGCGTATTATCAGGAATTGTTGGGATATGATATGCACCGTAGGTCTTTATTATATCAAAATAGAAGAGTGAAAAAGGAAGAAGATAAAATGCCTTATAAAGAGTTTAAGGTAGAGAATGGGTATTATGATTTCATACCGAAAGAAATAGTGGATAGCCGACTTCATTTATTGTCAAATGGATATTACTTTTTCGTTAATAGGCTTATCTATGCAGATGCCTTTAAAGCAGATCTTTCCCCATCATTAACCAAAGTAGAAATAGCAAACTGGCTTACTAAAAACAATATGGAACTTACGGTTGAGGAACTCAATATGGTGGAACTAAGTAAACAAATTGAAACACCTGAAATTATTGAGAAGCAAATTAATTTTAGAAATGAATACGGAAGCGTAGAACAAGGGTTTTATAGGAGCTACAGAAAGTATTTTGATGATGTTACAAAATCCTTAAAAGACGAGACCAAGACAAAACATAATCATTTCATCTTAAATGTGGTGGATTATCTTAATGCTAACAATATTGAAATAACTGATGAAGAGGCGGAAATGGTTGAGGGATTAAGAATATTAAAAACCCCTCTAGAAAATGAGCAAGAACGTCAATTTAATAAAGAGTTCAGAAATATTTTAGGATCCTTTTCCAGTAAATATAAAGACCATTATTCTGAAATAGCCCGAGAAAGATTGTATACCGCAAGGGATAGAAAAATTAAGTCATTTTTTGATAAAGATGAGGCGCTCCTTTTTGATGTCATTAAAATGCAAACACTTAGTAAAAAGTTAGAAGATTTTAAAGTGTATAGCGACGACCAAATTGCAGCAAATGTAAAAAGTCTTAACACACCGTTTTTGAAGGATTATTTAGTAGCCATTAATGAGGAAACAAAACAGAAGATCGAAATAAATAAAACCAAAGGTGGCTATACAGTACATAATGTTGAAAAAAGTGAAGGGGACGAACTTTTTGCTTCAATGATTGAAAAATTTAAGGGAAAAGTAGTTTATGTAGATTTTTGGGCCACTTGGTGCGGACCATGTAAATCTGGTATTAGACGCATTACGCCACTTAAAGAAGAAATGAAAAATGAAGATGTGGTGTTCTTATATGTTACAAATCAAACGTCTCCCGAAGGCACCTGGAAAAATGCTATTGCCAATATTAAAGGAGAGCATTATAGAGTGTCTGCAGATGAGTGGAATTACCTCTCAAAGAAATTTAATATTTCAGGAATTCCTCATTATGTTCTAGTCAATAAAGAAGGAACCATTGTAAAACCTAAAATGGGGCATCTTTCGAATTCAAGACTTAAAAGTATTTTTAAAGAGGAAATGGCTAAATAAAGGAAAAGGGAGAGAAATTATTTTCTCTCCCTTTTTAAATTTTTTAAACGCTATTTAGAAATTAAAGTTTCTAGATAATTTTCAGATTTAAGAGTGCAATTTACATAAAGAAATAGTTTATTTCCATTCATAGATAATGCGATCAAGGGCATTATTTATACCTAAGTAAAACTCTCCTTTTTTAAATTTCGGAACTATGATACTGTCAATTAAAACTTTACACTTATAATCAGTTAAATAGTTTTCAGTTTCCAATCCGGTAACAATGGCAAGTTCTCTATCATACTTCGAAACCAAGATAAGAAGCCCATTATCTTTTTCCTTTTTACCAACACCTAAATTATTTGCCAAATTAGTGGCATAGTACATAGGTTTTTCATGATTTGGAATTGAGTCCAAAGTGAAAATGCAGATTTCGTTGGTAGATTTAACTTCGTAGTTTAATATTTTTAATGTAAGCTTGCGTGTCTCATCATCTGAGAATATTGAAGCATTATCTTGAACAAAAGCTTGATTAGATATTTTTTCGCCATCTCCTACATTGGTTCTGCAAGAAATGGCTAATACTACAGTAAAAACTAAAAAGAAAATTTTTGACATATAAATTATATGTTAACTACCAACCCCCAGAAGCACCACCACCGCCGCCGGCACCACCACCAAAGCCTCCCCCGAAGCCTCCGCCACCGCCAAAACCACCACCTGAAGACCATCCGCCTCCAGAGCTTCTTCCCCAGCCACTTGAGCCTCTGCGATAACTACCACGTCCCATATTACTTAAGATAATAGCTTCCAATAAATCTCTGCCGTCAACACCACCGGTTCTGCCACCGTTACCGCCACCTCCGCGACGGTTTTTGGAAATTGCGATAAGAATAATAACGAATATAAAAAAGAGAAAAACGATCAAACCAAATGGGAAAGGCTTACCATTGTTAGCTTTACGGGTGCCTTTATATTCCCCATTCATTACCTCAAAAATGGCATCTATACCACTATTCAGTCCACCGTAATAGTCATTTTGCTTAAAATAGGGTATAATATCGTGTTCTATAATACGTTTAGATATAGCATCTGTCAATAAGTGCTCCACACCATAACCAGTATTAATGGCAATGCGGCGATCATCTCTAGCCAGAATTATTAGAACGCCATTATCCTCATTAGCTTGTCCAATGCCCCATTCCGTAAGCCAATTAGCTCCTAAATAATTAATGTTTTCACCTTTGGTTGAAGCAATAATGGCAACAACTATTTGTGTTGAGGTAGTATCTGAATATTTAATGAGCTTTTGTTCTAGACTTTGTTTTTGGGAAGCAATTAATAAGTTATAGTAATCGTAAACTGCATCAGGATTTGCCTTTGTGGGTTTAGGTGGAATTTCAAATTGCGCAAAAGAAAAACCAACAGCAACAATATATAATACGGCGAAAAGAAAAAGCGATTTGAGTTTTAACTGAGACTGCCTACTGAATACTGAAAACTGCATACTAAAATCTATCCTTTAGAAATTTCATTAGACAATTCATTAACATCACCATCTTCATACGGAAAGTACTTTTGAAGCTGTTCTCCAGATTTTAGAATGCCATCTACTAGCCCTTGCTTAAAATCACCTTTTTTAAAATGAGCCTGCATAATATCTTTAGTGCTATTCCAAAAGTTGGTTTCAACCACATCATTGATGCCTCTGTCACCATAAATTACAAATTGTTTATCTTCAATAGCCACATAAATCAACACTCCATTTTGAAGTTTAGTATTGTCCATTTTAAGGAAATGAAATAGTTCTAAAGCACGATTTGTAGCATCTCCATTAGCAGTTTTTTCAAGATGCACTCGTATTTCACCAGAGGTATTGAGTTCAGCTATACGAATGGCTTCAACAATGTCTTGTTCTTCATCAGCTGTAAGAAATGCTTCGATTTTGGACATTAAAATTCAACTTTTGGTGCTTTTTCACTTCCAGGATTGGCCTTGAAAGTAGCCATTTCATCAAATCCAAAAATACCTGCAAATAAATTCATTGGAAATTTTCTTATATAAATATTATACTCACGAGTCAAATCATTAAAGCGATTTCTTTCAACATTAATTCTATTTTCAGTGCCCTCTAATTGGGATTGTAATTCCAAAAAATTCCTATTAGCTTTTAAATCAGGGTACCTTTCAACCGTAAGAAGAAGTTTAGACAAAGCACCTGATAATCCTTGTTGTGCTTCCTGAAACTTTGCTATACTTTCTGGGGTTAAGTCCGAGGCATTAATCGATGTTTTTGTTGCTTCAGACCGAGCCTTAATAACACCTTCTAATGTTTCCTTTTCGTGAGCGGCATACCCTTTAACAGTAGCTACTAAATTAGGAATCAAATCTGCGCGACGTTGGTAAGCACTCTCTACATCAGCCCACTGAGTCTCCGCACTAACTTCTTTGGAAGTCATTCTATTAAACATAAAAATTACAATTAGTGCTAATATTCCTAATAGTATATAAAGGCCCTTTTTACTTTTCATAATATAAATTTTAAATGTTAGTGTTTAAATGTTTGACTCAAAATTGATAAAAAAGTTACTTATTTCAAATACTTTTTAAAAGGTTCATCAATTTCAGTAATCGATTTTATTTTGACGTTTTTAAAGTATGTTTCGGCAGCTTCTGATTGAAACTGTAATTTCCCTTTAACCATTGGCACCCACTCCGTACCATTAAAAAACTCTGGATTGTAAACTACATTTACTACATGACCATTTACGATATGTATACTTGTGTTTTTAAATGTAATAAGTTCTACGGTATTCCATTCGCCAAATGGTTTTTCAAAATCTTCACTTTTAAAACACCTACCCACACTTTCTGCCCAACTAAATAATTTTAATGGTGCGTTTTCATCAAAATGATATTTACCACTTTCACGTTTAGTTGCAGGACATTCAGCTCTTACATTTTTATCATTAATGGTTATGAAATCTCCAAAATTGGTTTCTTCAACTTCAAACTCAAGACTGGTCATCCATGTATTCCATAGACCTTCACCAAAGTCTCCAATACTGTGATATAATAGTCCGTTATTTCTGGTGGCTTTTAGCCGTGGTGCCCATTTCTTTTCGCCCCATTTTACTTGAAAGCTTAAGTGGTAATTTTCAAACTCCTGTTTTGATACAAGAGCTCCAAATATTTCGCCAGTTATTTTAATAAGTTGTTCGCCATCTTCTTCAATTACAGAGAATATATTTTTCTTGTTGCCCAAACCCAAAGGAGGATGTCCACCTCTAACATTTTCTACATTCTCATAACCTTTAATTCCCGAACTTTTATGAGGAATACCCAACCAAATATCCCATTGAGATAAATCTTTGTCTATTAGATTTATCCAATTTTCATTGTCTTTTTTACAGGATGAAAACAATAGCAGTAGAAGGCAAACAGAAGTAAGTTTTATGGCTTTCATGAAAGAATAAATAGAAATATAATTACCGAATTAAAGGTAAACATTAAAGGTGTTCCTTAATTTTAATTAGCTGACTTTTTATATTTTCTAGTTTACTAATAATTTCAAAGTTACTTAGGGCTTCTTTCTTTTCTTCTTTCAAATGGATTTTGGCTCCTTCAAGGGTGAAACCTCTTTCTTTTACTAAATGATAAATGAATTTTAGGTTCTTGATATCCTCGGGTGTGAATTTACGGTTGCCTTTGGCATTTTTTTTCGGTTTAAGAATATCAAATTCCTTTTCCCAAAAGCGAATAAGTGACGTGTTTACACCAAATGCTTTGGCTACTTCGCCAATTCCATAATATCGCTTTTCGGGTAAATTTATATGCATTAGTCGAGAGATTGATTTTCTACAGATGCATTTTCTAGAAGTTTACTAAATTCTTCCGCTGTTAAACTACCATAATAAAAGTTAACAGGGTTAATGTTTACACCATCTTTTCGTATTTCATAATGCAAATGCGGAGCTTGAGAGCGTCCTGTACTCCCCACAAAACCTATAAGATCTCCACGTTTTACTTTTTGGTTTTTACGCACATTGTATTTGTATAAATGCGCATACAAACTAACATAACCAAAACCATGAGATATCCTAATATGTTTTCCATAGCCGCTAGACCTTGAATCTGCTCTTATTACCTTACCATCTCCACTGGCGTACACGGGTGTGCCTCTTGGAGCTGTAAAATCCATACCCTTATGCATTTTTCTTACCTTGGTAAAAGGATCTATGCGCATTCCATACCCAGAAGCCATACGGGTTAAATCTTTATTATTTACAGGTTGTATAGCAGGTATTGCAGCAAGAAGTTTCTCTTTTTCTTCAGCTAAAACGGCTATTTCATCAAGAGATTTTGATTGCACTACTATTTGCTTTTGAAGGATGTCTAAACGCTTGCTAGTTTCAATAATTAATGAAGAGTTATCGTATCCTTCTAAATCCTTGTAACGATTAATACCTCCAAATCCTGCACGTCGTTGCTCTTCAGGAATTGGGTTGGCTTCAAAATATATCCTGTAAATATTGTTATCTCTATCTTCAATATTGGCCAATACGTTTTCTGCCTCCTGCATCTTCTTATTCAATAAATCAAACTGTAACTCCATATTAGTCAGTTCGCGTTTTAGAGCTTTTTCTTTAGGAGACTCAAAATAGTGTCCGGCTATAAAAACAAATACAAAGGCAAAAAGGCCAGAGGCCACCAAAAACAGAACGATAAACTTAAAGGTGTTTCTTTTTTTACGCTCAATTTTCCTGTAAGAAAGTGATTCTGGATCGTAATAATATTTTACCTTACTCATTACTTAAATTATACTATTTTTGCAGCGTTTAAAACAGTTTTGCTCAAAAACGAAGAGTAAAGATAAAAATTGTTTTATAAATACTATAATTTAGTAACGTAAGCCACTATTGCATTCATGAAATCTCAAGAGGTAAGATCGAAGTTTTTAAGTTTTTTTGAAGGAAAACAACATAGTATTGTACCATCTGCACCCATGGTTTTAAAAGATGACCCGACCTTAATGTTTGTAAATTCTGGTATGGCACCGTTTAAAGAGTATTTTTTGGGGAATGCACAGCCAAAAAACAGTAGGATTGCTGATACCCAAAAATGCCTTCGTGTTTCTGGAAAGCATAACGATTTGGAAGAGGTAGGCTACGATACCTATCACCACACGTTGTTTGAGATGTTGGGCAATTGGAGTTTTGGAGATTATTTTAAGAAAGAAGCCATTGCTTGGGCCTGGGAGTTATTGACAAAGGTTTACGGAATTGATAAGGATATTCTATATGTAACAGTTTTTGAAGGAGATGAGGAAGACGGTACGAAAATGGACACTGAAGCTTACGAATTTTGGAAAGCACATATTTCTGAAGATAGGATTTTAAAAGGGGATAAAAAAGATAATTTCTGGGAGATGGGAGACCAAGGTCCTTGTGGCCCATGTAGCGAGATTCATGTTGATATTCGTTCTGCTGAAGAAAAAGCTAAGATTGATGGCAAGGATTTAGTGAATATGGATCATCCTCAGGTGGTTGAAATATGGAACTTGGTATTTATGCAGTACAACCGAAAAGCCAATGGATCTTTAGAGACTTTACCTAATAAGCATATAGATACCGGTATGGGCTTTGAGCGGTTATGCATGGTCTTACAAGGTGTTCAATCTAATTATGATACCGATGTATTTACACCCGTAATTCGCGAGATTGAAACCATTACTAATAAGAAATATGGTTCAAATGAAAAAGTAGATATTGCCATTCGTGTAGTTGCAGATCATGTGCGCGCAGTTGCTTTTTCTATTGCAGATGGACAATTACCGAGTAATACTGGAGCAGGTTATGTTATACGACGAATTTTGAGACGTGCTGTTCGTTACGGATTTACATTTTTAGATAAAAAGGAGCCCTTTATTTTTAGATTGGTTGATGTTTTGAGCGAACAAATGGGGAAAGCGTTTCCCGAACTTAAAGCGCAAAAACAACTAATAGAGAATGTTATAAAAGAAGAGGAACAATCGTTCTTAAGAACTTTAGAGCAAGGTTTGGTATTACTTAATAGAATTGTTGAAGAAACAAAAGGAGATACCATTTCTGGAGAAAAAGCTTTTGAATTATATGATACTTACGGTTTTCCGATAGATTTAACAGCACTAATTCTTTCTGAAAAAAGCCTGAAGCTTGATGAAAAAGGATTTGAAAAAGAACTGCAAAAACAAAAAGACCGTTCCAGAGCCGCAAGTGAAATGTCTACCGACGATTGGACGATTTTAGTAGAAGATACTGAAGAGGAATTTGTGGGTTACGATACCCTCGAGGCTCATGTAAAATTAACGCGTTATAGAAAAGTATCTTCTAAAAAGGAAGGTGATATGTATCAACTTGTCTTTAATTTAACACCTTTTTACCCTGAAGGTGGTGGACAAGTTGGAGATAAAGGCTATCTAGAAGCTACCCAAGGTGATGTGGTTTATATTGTAGATACTAAAAAGGAGAACAATATAATTATTCATTTTACTAAAAATTTACCAAAGCATTTAAACGAAACTTTTAAAGCTGTAGTAGATAGTAAACAACGCCATAGAACAGAATGTAACCATACCGCTACGCATTTATTACACCAAGCTTTAAGAGAAGTTTTAGGTACACATGTAGAACAAAAAGGAAGTGCGGTACATTCAAAATATTTGCGTTTTGATTTTTCACATTTTTCAAAATTAACGGTAGAAGAGTTACGAGATGTAGAGAATTTTGTAAATAGGAGGATTGATGGTAAGTTACCTTTAGAAGAAAAACGCAATGTACCAAAAGAAGAAGCTATTGCTGATGGAGCAATGAGTTTATTTGGTGAAAAATATGGGGATACCGTACGTTCTATTCGTTTTGGAAAATCCATTGAATTATGTGGTGGTACGCATGTAAATAATTCCGCCGATATCTGGCATTTTAAAATAGTATCAGAGGGCGCCGTTGCAGCGGGCATAAGACGTATTGAAGCCATTACTAGTGATGCCGTGAAGGACTTTTATTTTGAAAATAACCGAGCGTTTTTTGAGATGAAAGATTTATTGAATAATGCTAAAGAGCCAGTAAAGGCACTTCAAAATTTGCAGGAAGAAAACCTAAATTTGAAGAAACAAATTGAAGCTTTACTGAAGGATAAGGCCAAAAATATAAAGAGCGAGTTAAAGAATGAGCTTCAGGATATTAATGGTGTCCAGTTTTTGGCAAAAACATTAGATTTGGATGCAGGCGGTTTGAAAGACGTTGCCTTTGAATTAGGAAGTCAGTTTGATAATTTATTCTTATTGTTGGCTACGGAGCAAAAAGGGAAAGCGTTATTGTCTTGTTATATTTCAAAAGAACTAGTGTCTAGCAAAAATTTAAATGCAGGACAAGTAGTTCGCGAACTTGGAAAGTACATTCAAGGTGGTGGAGGTGGTCAGCCTTTCTTTGCAACAGCAGGAGGGAAGAACCCTTCTGGAATTGCTGAGGCTTTAAAAGTTGCGAAAGAGTATCTAATTTAGTTGTTGTCATCTTGAACTTGATTCAGGATCTCAAAAATGGATTTACAAACCAAAATACCCACATCAAAACAGTCTGGAAATTTAATAGACTATAATTCGAAAATTCTACTATTAGGTTCATGCTTTTCTGAAAATATTGGTAATAAATTTGATTACTTCAAGTTTCAAACTTATCAAAACCCATTTGGTATTTTGTTTCACCCTAAAGCAATTGAAAAATTAGTCTTTGATGCCTTAGAGGAAAAGCAATTCACTGATAAAGATGTTTTTTTTCATAATGGTCAGTGGCATTCTTTTTTAGCACATTCATTATTAAATGGCAGTTCTAAATCTGAAATTCTCGAAATATTAAATAAACGTATTCGTCTTACGAAAAAGTTTATTCAAGAGTCCTCTCACATTATTATAACATTAGGCACTGCATGGGTTTATCGACATATTGAAACAGATTGTATTGTAGCTAATTGTCACAAATTACCTCAAAACCAGTTTAAAAAAGAGTTGTTGTCAATTGATAGTATTTGTCAATCCTTAGAAACAACAATTGCGTTACTTTCTTCTATAAAATCAAAAACTAATATCGTATTTACGGTATCACCTGTAAGACATCTAAAGGATGGATTTGTTGAAAATACTTTAAGTAAATCTCATCTAATAAGCTCTATTCACAAGGTTATACTTAAAAACCAAAAAACTTTTTATTTCCCTTCTTACGAAATACTAATGGATGAACTTCGAGATTATAGATTTTACAAAGAGGATATGATTCATCCAAGCGCAACTGCTATAAATTATATTTGGGAAAAGTTTAAAAATGTTTGGGTATCGGATGATGCGAATACCATTTTAAATGAAGTTGAAACTATTCAGAAAGGACTTTCCCATAAACCTTTTAACCCAAAATCTGAGGCGCATCAAAGATTTCTAAAAAATCTAGGGTTTAAAATTGAGAATCTAAAAGCGCGATTTCCACATATCGTATTTTAAATATACGTAGTTTATCGTATTGACTTCATTTAGTGATTGTTGCAGTTTTGTTGAACTATTAATCAATAAAAATTTCAACAATGAGACATTTCAAACAATTCATGTTATTAGTAATGGTCGGAGCATTACTAACTCTCACATCATGCTCTAACAATGATGATGGTGACGATTCCCAAACCAACAACTCTGGTGGCGACGAATTTTTAACAGCCAAAATTGATGGGGCAGATTTTGAAGCATCCACAGACCCTGCCTCTTTAATAGGTGCTGTACTAAGCAATGGAGTACTTGCGGTCCAGGGCAGCACAAATAATGGTGATTATTTAAGGTTTAATATTGTTAATTACAATGGCACTGGAACTTACCAGACCGGAGATGCCTTAACAAACCCTAACTTAATTCAATACGGAAAAATTAATCCTGTTGTTGCTTGGTTAAGTAATGGTATAGCTGTAGCAGGAAATAGTTCTGCAACTGGAACAATTACAATTACAGCAGAAGATGGGTCGGTAGTCGAGGGTACTTTTTCCTTTACGGGATTAAATGCAAGTGATTCTTCAACTAAAACTATTTCAGAAGGTAAATTCAAAGCTTCTATAGACTAGTAATTTGCTCTAATACCACAAAATTTTGTGGTGTTAGGGTGCATTAAAAATTTTCAACAATGAGACATTTAAAATTATTTGTTTTTTTATTGGCTAGCACGCTAATATTAAATGCGCAAAAAGCAGAAACGCCTGATTTTACTTATGATTTAGGCGGTAAGATTGATCAAATGACCTTAACTAGTTCTGGAGTAATGTTAGTTACCCATGGAAAAGGGTTAGCGGGTATTAAACCAGGACAAGATGGATTAGTTTTTAACTTTGATGATTACGGAAAAGTAAAACAAGAAGAAATTTACGTGGTTCCCAATACACCATACGTAATGGTTGGGCAAGCAGGTTTTGGTGGTATTTCTGCAAAACAAAGTGTTATAGATGTTGTATCTGGCAAGCGACTTTTCGATACAAAAGCAAATGGATGGAAAGCAGCAGGAAGACCTACACTATTAATGCCTGAGAATAAATTGATTGTTTCGGGTCAAAGAAATGCTAAGGAAAAATATGCTCAGGCGGTAGGTATTTATGATATGGGTACAGGTAATGAGATTAAGCTTTTCAAGCTAAAGGGTTCAAATACATTAACAGGACAACCAAGTATAATTGATGGCGGGGTTATTTTACCTACCTATAAAGGAGTTTATAGAATCGATATGAATTCTGGTGCAGAAAGTTGGGTTGTAGATTTAAAGAATATGGCATATGTTATTCCTGATAAGGATGGTAAATCTATGTTCGCTGTACAGGGAAAAGGAAAGAATCATGTAATTCATAAGATTAGTAGTTCTGGTGCTCAAATGTGGGGAGATGGAGCTAAGTTAAAAGGTGTTGTCTCTAACTTTGAGGTAACCCCAAAGGGGTTAGCGATAGTTAGCAATGTTGCTGACTCTGGAAAAGGAGGATTGGCTAAATTGGCTGCAGCCAAAGCACAAAGTAACATTTCCTTTTTGTCCTCTTCAACAGGTGAAGATTTATGGGAAAAAGCTCCAAAAACGAAGGGGTATGTGCAACATTTTTATATTATGGATGACGGCATTCTCTTTGGAATAGGAGAAGGGGGAATCAATAAAATTTCATATGAAGGTCAACCATTATTTAAAAAACCTTTAAAAACAGGAGAAAATATTCATACCATGGCACTCACAAGCCAAGGCATGATTTATATTACGGATAGTGATGCAGACATTATAAACCTAGAAACAGGAGAATCCATTTGGAGTAAACCTATAAAGTATAAAAAGGCAAAATCAGTCACTAGCACCTACGATCAAGCTCATTCCAGATATCTCATTAGTACAGGAGATGAAATTATTACTATTGATGAAAACTCTGGAGATATTGGAACATTAGCCACATATAAATTTGAGGAAAAGGAGTACCCTACAAGTTTGAGTATAAGAAAAGATGGGATATTACTATCTGCAGATCAGAATATAATGATGTTAGACTTTGATGGTAAGGAAAAATTTCATGAGTACTATCGCTCGCCAGGAAAAAGTGCTTTGGCTGTGGCTTTGCTAGCCGCAACCGCAGTAGCCTCAACAGCTATGGCTATGGAGGCTAGTGCAAGAGCTGGGGCCAACAGAAACTATTTGGGGCAATACAATCAATACGGTGCCCAAATGAAGCGCACCGCAGATATGTTTACTGCCATAGGTACTGCTTCATTTAATGAAATGGCAAGACGTTTTAAGGCTACAGCGGCCACGGAAAATGCACAATTTATTTTGACTAAGCTTAGTGATGGCGCAGGATTGGTTAAACTAAATAAAGATTCAGGCAACGTCGAAAAAGAAATTGTACTTAAAGATAAAAAACCGGTTTACGAAGTGGATGATTTTGGTGGTTATTTATATTATTTGGCTAACAGCAATACCATATATTCTTACGACTTGAAAAAATAAATCTTGTTGTTGAGATTTGTTGATTGGGCGTAATAATCTGATTATTGCGCTTAATCTTTTTTTCAAACACTTAATCGAATATTTGTTCAAATTAAAGGTTGGAATTATTAAATTGAAAGTGCTATTAATCAGTTCATACAAAAACATCAACTGCTATTATCAACAAGATAAAATATGTGGTTGGTGTTTTTATTTTCCTTTTACTTTTTGCTTCTTATTTATAGTTTTTCTAGTTGGATCATAATGACAGTGTTTATTTTTTCATTGATTTCAATATTGATAAGTTCCATTTTTGGGATACTAATATATGGCTCACTTTTGGTAAAGAATAACAATAAGAGCCTTTCGATATTAGAGGATAAATTAAGAGATACCAAACATTTGAATGGGCTAAATGATGAAAAATTAAGTATTGCAGAACAATTCAACGGCTCTATTTATATGAACCTTATCAGCATGGTCAAAAAGTTGCTTTCATTTCAAAAACTTATATTTGAAAGTAATTCTTAGTAATCTTCTGCATCATTTTATTTTTTGATTATGAAAATTAGCAAATCACTTTTCTTAATAATTTTTATAAGTTTTTTGTCAGGCGCACAAAGCAACCAAAAAAAAATAGATAGTCTAAAGAGTTTTATTTCTGCTAATCCAAAAGATTCGTTAAAGGTAAAGGCCTACAGCGATTTATGCTGGTACTACAGAGGTCTAGATACAGATTCGGCTTTTTTTTATGGAAACAAAGCGCTTAACTTATCTAAAAAAATTAAAAGTAAAGATGGCGAGGCGCAGGCTTATAACGACCTAGGCATATTATATTATGATGCCTCAAACTTTAAAAAGTCAATTAATTTCTATAGAAAAACAAAGGTTTATCGTGAAGAGGTTAATGATTCTATGGGAAGGGCTAGTATATATAACAAATTGGGGATTGCCTATCAACGCATTTTTATGATGGACTCAGCTATATTTTTTGGCACAGAATCATTAAAGATATATGAGGCCAAAAAGCACATTAAATATGCGGCAATTATAAAAAACAATATCGCGAATATTTATCAAGATCTAAAACAGTATAAGAAAGCACTAAATTCTCATTTTGAAGTTGCAGAGACCTACAAGAGCATTGGAGATTCTTTAGGCTTAACTTTTTCATATACTAATATTGGCAATGCTTATCTATACCTGAAAGACAGTACTAAAGCCATTGAGTTCTACAAAAAGGGAATTGTAATTGCTAAGAATAATGAATTTAGAAGCGAATTAGGAACTCTTTATAATAATATTGGCTCTGTGTATAAAGGAAAGCAACTATTTGCAGACGCTATTAAAGCTTATAACGAGTCTTATAAAATAAGAAGGGATATCAATGATAACTATGGTATTGCGAGTGCCATAATTAACCTTGGCGGCTTACATCTTGATACGGGTGATATAGAGCTCGCAGGAGCTGAACTTAAGAAGGGCTTATCATTGGCAAAAAAAATAAGTGCTAAAGAACTTGAACTGACAGCATATGGGTCATTGTTATCCTATTTTGCGTTTAATAAAAATACAGATAGTGTGCTCGTCTATCAAAAGTTATATAATTCTGTTCAAGACTCGATATTTAGCACGAGAATTACCAAAGAGGTAGCTGATGTTCAAGAACAATACCAGACTGAAAAAAAAGAAAAAGAAATACTTTCACAACGCGCTGAAATTGCCGAAAAGGAATTAAAAATTAATAAAAAGAATACCCAGTTATTTGGTCTTGGGTTAGTTGCAGTTTTATTATCTATTTTAGGGTATTTAGTTTATAGTCAACAAAAATTAAAAAATAGGCAATTACAGAAAGAAGCTGAACTAAAAGAAGCAATTGCTAGAATTGAAACTCAAAATAAATTGCAGGAACAACGTTTAAGAATTTCTAGAGATTTACACGATAATATTGGAGCTCAACTCACTTTTGTTATATCTTCTATCGAAAATTTACAGTACGGTTTTAAGATTAAGAACGAGAAATTAACTAATAAACTAAAGGGTATTGGAGATTTTACCAGAGAAACTATTTACGAGTTACGTGACACTATTTGGGCAATGAATAAGAGCGAAATTTCAATTGAAGATTTAGAAGTTAGAATTTCAAATTTTATGGAAAAGGCTAACGAATATAGTAGAGATGTGAATTTTAATTTTAAGGTTGATGATTCCATTTCTAAGAAAACGGTTTTCTCATCTGTAAAAGGAATGAATATTTATAGAATAATTCAAGAAGCCATAAACAATGCTCTTAAGTATTCAGATGCCAAACGTATTAATGTTGAAATGACATCTTTTGAAAATAAAATGAAGGTTGAAATACAAGATGATGGTTCAGGTTTTAACATTAAAAAGGTTGAGCAGGGAAATGGATTAAACAATATGCAGAAAAGAGCCAAAGAGATTGATGCCATATTTAACATCAATAGTCAAGTGGGTAAGGGAACATTTATATCGCTAGTTACTTAAAAATACGACATTTTACGTATTGTAATAGGTCTATCAAAACATAAACTTTACAAATCAATTTACAAATATGATTATTAAAGCAGCCATTGTAGACGATAACTCTTTTTTAATATCAGCCGTAAAGGAAAAGTTATCTTTCTTTACTGATATTGAAGTGAAGTTTTCTGCAGTGAATGGATCGGACTTATTAGACCATTTAAACGACAATCATAATCTAGATATTATTTTAATGGACATAGAAATGCCCGTTTTAAATGGTATTGAAGCCACTGAAATTGTCAAACAGAAATATCCTCACATCAAAATTATTATCCTAACAGTTTTTGATAATGATGAGAATATTTTTAATGCTATAAAGGCGGGAGCAGATGGTTATTTGCTTAAGGAAGTTAACCCAAGAGACCTATACGAGGGCATTGTTGAAACCTTAAACGGAGGCGCAGCAATGAATCCTTCCATTGCATTTAAAACCCTTAAATTACTGCGTAATCCAATTCAAATTGAGAATAAAGTAGAGCAGGAGAGTATCGCCTTAACGAAGCGAGAAATTGAAGTGCTAGAACAGTTAAGTAAAGGCTTAAGTTATAATGCTATCGCAGATAATTTAATAGTTTCTAACGGCACCATAAGAAAGCATATTGAGAATATCTATAAAAAACTTCAGGTGCATAATAAGCTAGAAGCAGTACAAAAAGCCAAACGAAATAATTTAATTTAGTTTTACCAAGTCTCAAATTTCAAGATTAAATTCTGAAATTATTTCTAAATTAGAGCATGCGCAAAATTCTATTCGGAGTTGTAATAACTTTAGTCATTTTATTCTCTTTTAAGTACTGCGGAGATCGTAATGAAGAACAGCTAGTTTTAAAAGAAAGTTCGGCATTAATAAAAGAACACATTAATAATGTTGGAAAATTGGTAGTTACCGAAGGACATTTTAGTGAGGTTTTTACATATAAAAATTCAAAAGATGTTTTTGGAGATTTGTTATCGGCCGAAAAAAAAGCTCTGGTGTTGGTAAATGCCGAAGTTACTGTATCTTATGATTTAAGTTTGATGGAGTTTGACATTGATGAGGCTTCTAAAACGTTAAACATAACAAAAATTCCAGAAGAGGAAATAAAGGTAAATCCGGATTTAGAGTACTATGATGTACAAGCAGATTTTTTAAATCCATTTGAGGCAAAAGATTATAATAGTATTAATAAAACTATAAAAGAAGTTTTAAGGAAAAAGTTAGAAGCATCTGATTTAAAACGTAATGCAAAGAATAGGTTAATTAGCGAACTTTCTAAGTTTTACATTTTAACCAATTCTTTAGGTTGGACACTAACTTATAATAGTAGTGCCATTACAGATTCTGAAAGTTTAGAAGCAATAGCCTTATAATTGATTTAAGGTTTTTGATTTGAATAAATAAAAACACAAAAAACGTAAGGAATTATTATCAATTTGACTAAGGATAATATTTCGGTTTAAAGGAATATTTATCTAAATTAGTGTCCATGAACTTAATTATTCAATCTACTTTAAAAACACTACAAAAATCTCAAGTTTTACTTAATCATCTTTCTAATAAGCAATTGTCAGATGCGTCTGTATCTCCATATTATTCGAGTATAGGAAGCCACATAAGGCATATTTTAGATTTTTACGATTGTATTTTTAATAAGAATGAAACCAATAACACTGTTGATTTAACGGCAAGAAGCAGAAATAAAGCTATAGAGTGTGATTGTGATTGTGCTAAAGATTATTTAAATTCTATTATTGAAAAGTTGAGTTCGGCATCATTTAATATTAACGATACCGTTTTTGTTATAGATGATTTAGGACTAGGGAAAACAGAAATTCGTTATACCAATGGTTCTTTATTCGCACAAGCTAATAGCCATACTATTCATCATTACGCTATTATAAACTACATTTTTGATAGCTTAGGTATTACAATTAATGATGATAGTTTTGGTTATAATCCAACTACACCCAAACAAGCATCATCTTAGATATTATTTTTTATTAAAAAGGCTGCCCATTATAGTTCTTATACCTTTAAACAGCATTACTACTGCCAATGCAGAAACGGCACATCCAGTGATTAAAAGCGGTAAATACAGTTTGTCATCAGGTTTACTAAATGCGAAACTTAATAAAATGGGCCCCATAAAAAGACTTAATAGTGCAAAAGCCATTGTTTTAATGCCTTTAATTAGTTCTTTTTTATCTGTTTTATTTTCCATTCTTATAATTGTTTATAGCGTTACGTACACTTTTATGGTTGTTTAATAATTGTAGTGCTTCTTCTTCAGAAACATTTATTTCTTTCATTATCATTTTGGTACCACGATCTACCAGTTTATTATTGCTTAATTGCATATCCACCATTTTATTGCCTTTTACATGCCCTAATTGAATCATAGTGGATGTTGTAATCATGTTTAAAACTAATTTTTGAGCGGTGCCAGCTTTCATGCGAGAACTTCCTGTTACAAACTCAGGTCCTACAACTACCTCGATAGGATATTTTGCGGTTAACGATAACGGACTATTTTGATTGCAAGTAATACAACCTGTAATGATGCCATTTTTATTACAATTTTCTAATGCAGAAATTACATAGGGTGTTGTACCTGATGCCGCAATACCAATAACAATATCTTTAGCACTAATGTTGAATTCTTGAAGGTCTTTCCAACCTTGAGACGTGGAGTCTTCAGCAAATTCTACAGCTTTTCTTATGGCAGAATCTCCACCAGCAATGAGACCTATTACTAAATCATGAGAAACTCCAAAGGTAGGCGGACATTCAGAAGCATCAACAATACCAAGTCTACCACTGGTGCCAGCGCCTATATAAAACAGCCGGCCGCCAAGTTTTAACTTAGAAACAACTTGTTCAACCAATAGCTCTATTTGCGGAAGGGCTTCTTCAACGGCCAAAGGCACCGTTTTATCTTCCTTATTAATATTGATGAGTAATTCTGAAACACTCATCTTTTCTAAGTTATTGTGGTTGGAATCTTGCTCTGTGGTTTTGATAAAATCCATACTTCAAAAGTATGAATAAATCAACGTTTAATCATAAAGAATATCTTCAACTTCAATTTTTCTATCATTGATAAAGTCGTACAGGGTAAGTTGTCTTAATATGTAGTAATCCTGCCAAAAACCCTGGAGCGAATTGAGATAACGTACTAGTGCATTGTCTTTTTCTTGTAGTGCAATATTTAGATCTGTAATTGTAATCTTGCCAAGGATGTACCTTTTTTTTGAAATATCATATCTTTTTAGAGCTACTTCTTTGGCTTTTTCAGCAGTTAATAAAAAATCTCTTTGGTTAGACCAGTTTAAGACATGAAGATAAATTTCTTGCTCAAACTCCTGCATATCTTGGTTAATGTTGTTATTTGTTAAATCTAGATCTGCTTCCGCCATTTTACGCCTTGATTTGGATACGCCCCAATCAAAAATAGGAATGCCTATGCTAACAGAAACGTTTTGCTGCTTATTAAAGTTTGAAAAAAGATTATTAAAATCATCACCATTATTCGATATTCCTAAGTTGGCTACAACACCAACATTTAATCTATTATTACCTTTTTGTCGTGCAACTTCTTTTTCTGCCTCTAAACGCCGCCTTCTAAACTCAATTACAGCTTTTCTATTCTCTTCCGCCTCGCTCAAGGCTTTATCAATATCCACATCAAAAAGCGGAAGCTCTTCAGGTACTGAGAGCTCTACACTTTCGCTATCCAACTCTAAATATCTAGCTAAGTTTTGAGAAGTTCGTTTTACTTCAATTTCACTTGTTGTAACACTATTTTGAGAATTAAGTAGTGTTAATTCCATTTGAAGTAAGTCGTTCTCAGCAATTTTACCCATTTTAAACCTACCTTGAGAAATTTGATATAAGGTATCTTGATTTGAAAGGTTAAGTTCAGCTATTTCCAGTTGCTTTTGGGCTCTTAGCAGTTGAAAATATAATCTAGATGTAGTAACGGAAATCTGCTCCATATTTTCAATAAATTCTCTTTTGGATTCCTCATACGCTAGAGGTTCAATTCTCTTATCCCATTTAAAGGGATTAAATAATAACGAGTTTTGAAAATACCTTATAGTAAATGGTATAATAGAGTAACCTATATTGTCATTAAGGCCAAAGAGTTCTACCCGCTCTAAATTTGTATTAATAGAAAGCACGCCCCCAGTATATGGTACATTTTGCGAAATGGACAAGCCTCCTTCAACTCTTAGTTGATTTTGATTTACAAAAATGTCTTGTCCTACATCATTAGTAATTCTTTGCACCTGATTTCTATATTCGGGTAATGTTGCCGCAAGACTCAATTGTGGTAAAAAACTAGCTTTATACCTTCTGAAACGCCAATAGTTACGTTGGTTTTGGTTTAGATTTATTTTATAATCTGGAGATTTTTTATGAGCAATCTCAATAGCTTCATCCAAAGTTATTTTGGTTTGAGACAACAAGATTATAGGAGAAAGGGTGATTACAAAAAGAAGGAGTGTTTTGATTTTCAAAAGTTTGGTTTTTTGATTGATGATATATGATTTATTCTGAACGTAACGCTTCAATTGGTCTCTTATTAGCGGCAGATTTTGCTGGAAAAATTCCAAATACTAAACCAATAACAACCGCTATAACAAATGAAATTAATATAGAATTCATGGATAATACGGTTTCAATTCCAGAGGCAAATTCAATGATATAAGCACCAAGAACCCCAACAATTATCCCAATAATTCCACCACCAACGCTTATTAAAACAGATTCTGACAAAAACTGTAAAATAACGTCTTCTTCAGTCGCCCCAATTGCTCGCATAATGCCAATTTCTTTGGTACGCTCTAATACTGAGGCTAACATAATATTCATAATACCTATGCCACCAATTAGTAACGAAATACCAGCAATAATACTTAGTACAATATTGAAAATTTGCTTCGTTTTCTGCTGCTGTTTTAAAAGTTGAATGGGAATAGTAATTTCAAAATCTAATACATCATTATGCCTTCTCTTAAGCATTCTACTCACAACTTCTGCTGTGGCTTTCAATTCATTTGAATTTGAAACCTGTATGGTAAGTTTATCAATTTGATGATAATTCCCTCTGGGTATTCTCTTTTTAGGTCCGTTAGAGTTATTTCGTCTTGCGGAAAAATCATCAGTTATAATTTTTCGATCTCTATATCTTACCAAAAATGTTTGTGTTGGGATATAGATATCTTGGTTTAAATCTCTAATTCCAAGATTTTCTTGTGCTTTATCTGATATTAACTTCTCTTCAATAACACCCACAACTTGCAACCAAACATCCTTAACTTTTATTTGTTTGCCCAAAGCACTTTCTCCAGTAAACAGTTTTTTCTCAACTTTTCTACCTATAATACAAACCGGAAGTGCATTATTACTTTGGTAGTCCGAAAAGAATTTACCCTTTTCTATACTAATATTTGCAACTTCAAAAAAAGAAGAGGTAACACCAATCAGCTTAACAGCGTTTTGTTTACCATTATTAATAACGTAGGTGTTCATTATTATTTCTGGGCTAACTTCTTTAACTGTCGGAATTACTTTCGCAATTTTTGTAGCATCCAATAGATCAAGTCCTTTGGAAAATCGTTTTGTTTCGCTTTGCTCATTTTCCTCTTCCTCTGCTTCATCGTCTGCATCTTTTTCATCTGGAATAGGTGTGATAACTATATTGTTAACACCAACTAATTCTAATTGAGATAATATTTCTTTTTCAGCGCCATTACCAATTGCAAGCATAGTAATAACCGCGGCAACACCAAAAATAATTCCTAAAGCAGTTAGAAAGGTTCTAAATTTATTGGTTTCGATGGCATGTATAGCCTCAGCAAAATTGGACTTAAGCTTTTCTAAGAGTAATTTGTCTATCATTACTATTGCAATAATGTTATACTCTTATCTTCTTGATCATCTGGTTTACTTAAAAACACAGTTTCATTCGCTTCCAAACCTTTTTTAATAATTACAACATCGTTATTAGACATCCCTAATTCTACTTGCTTTTTTTGAATAGAATAACCAGATTTCACATAGGCAAAACTTATAGAATCTTTCGTGAAAACAGCTTCCAAAGGCATCATCAAAACATCCTCTTCTTCATGAGTAAGTATTCTATTAGAGGTCGTCATTCCTGGTCTTATATTTTCATTGGTTTCGTTCAGTTTAATCAATACCTGAAACAGTTTAATATCAGACCCTCTTTTGTTTTCACCAACATTTGCAACACTGGTAACAACCCCAGATAGTTCTATCTCAGGAAAGGCATCGAACCCAATAATAACAGGAAGCCCTTCTTTAATCTTTCTTATATCTACTTCATTACTGTAGGTTTTAGATTCCATTTTCGTTAAATCAGGCAAACTAGCAATTGCTGGTTCCCATGGCGAAATTGTAGAACCTACTTTCTTTTTATTTCCTCCCCAATCTTTTACATAAGTTACCATACCTGCTTCTTCGGAATAAATGGTAAATTCTTTTTGCAAACTAGTTAAGTCTTCAACCTGCTTTTTAATTTTAGAAACTTCTGTGCCAACTTGAACCATTTTAGCAATGGCTTTTCGTTTTTTTATGGAGTAATCTTCCTTTCTCTCCCGTAAGTCTCTTTTGTTCTTTTCAATTTTTATTTCTAATTGGCGTATGGTAGCAGGTGGCTCGTAAATAGACTGACTTAGTTCTAATTCATTTTCTTCAATATTGAACAATAAATCTTTTATCTTATTACGTTCTTCTTTTAAAGTAAGCGTAGTGTCCAATTGCTCTTGGGTGTACCTGGACTGAGCGTTTTCTAGACTCAACATAGCGTCGTTGATTTTACCGTTCACTTCAGAAGCGTCAAGTTTGCCAATGTAGCCACCTTTTTTAACAACCGTACCTTCTGCAACTAAATCTTGAATTTTTATTTGATATATATTGAATCTTCTGGCGTTACTAGGGCCGTTAATTTTTTTTGAACTTGTGGATTGGGCTTCACCAGAAATGATAACTTCGTTCGTGAATTTACCTTTGATAACTTCTGTAGTTACTGGAGCGTTTTCGTCGTTATCACCTCCGAAAAATGCATAAACCAAAATTAGAGCAAGAATCGCGACTCCAATGATGATTAGTCTTTTTTTAGACATAGGTTAGTTTTTGATTGATGTTTAGCCAAATGTAAGTATTACATAGGAATAAAAACCTTAACAAGTAGTTAAATTCTTATGCTATAAATTGGTGAACGAAAAAATAGCCAAGAAATTGTTGAGTATTCTGTGTTTTTAGTCTTTTTGGTAACTTTTAAGCATAAAAAAAGCTCCTAAAAAAGGAGCTTTGAATAATATTTAGCAAAAACTTTTAAGCTAAAATAGCATTAAATGTTTCGCTTGGTCTCATAATAGCGTCGGCAACTTCAGATGGCATATAATAGCCACCAATGTCTGTTGCAACACCTTGGATATCAATTAATTCAGAAGTAATGGTATCTTCATTTTCTTTAAGGGACTTTGCTAAAGAAGAAAACTCCGCTTTCAAATCTTCATCTTCATCTTGATTAGCTAATTCTTGAGCCCAGTATAATGCAAGGTAAAAATGGCTTCCTCTATTATCTAATTCTTTAACCTTTCTAGAAGGCCCCTTTTTATTCTCTAATAGTTTTTCGGTGGCATTATCTAAAGCTTCTCCTAAAACTTTAGCTTTAGTGTTATTATTTACTTCACTAAAATGTTCTAAAGAAACTGCCAAGGCCAAAAATTCACCTAAAGAATCCCAACGTAAATGATTTTCTTCAAGTAACTGTTGCACATGCTTAGGAGCAGACCCACCAGCACCAGTTTCAAATAAACCTCCACCATTCATTAGAGGTACAATAGATAACATTTTTGCACTTGTACCAACTTCTAGAATAGGGAAGAGGTCGGTCAAATAATCGCGAAGTACATTTCCAGACACCGAAATAGTATCTTCTCCAGCTTTCAATCTTTCACAAGTAAACAATGTAGCTTCGACAGGTGCCAAAATTCTTAAATCTAAGCCATCAGTATTATGGTCTTTTAAATAGGTATTTACTTTTTTGATTAATTCAGCATCATGTGCTCTATTTTCATCTAACCAGAAAACAGCAGGCGTTTCAGAAGCTCTAGCTCTTGTAACTGCTAGCTTCACCCAATCCTGAATAGGCGCGTCTTTAGTTTGGCACATTCTCCAAATATCACCTTCATCAACATCATGTTCTATTAACAGCGCTCCAGAAGCATCAATTACTTTTACGGTTCCGTTAGAAGGAATTTCAAAAGTTTTATCGTGAGAACCGTATTCTTCGGCTTTTTGCGCCATTAAGCCCACATTAGGCACTGTGCCCATTGTTGTAGGGTCAAAAGCACCATTTTCTTTACAGAAATCAATAGTTGCTGCATAAACACCTGAATAGCTGCTATCTGGAATAACTGCTTTTGTAGCCTGTAATTCACCTTTAGCATTCCACATTTTTCCGGAAGTACGAATCATGGCAGGCATGGAAGCATCAATAATTACATCACTAGGTACATGTAAATTAGTAATTCCTTTATCGGAGTTTACCATAGCAATACCAGGGCCTTTAGCATATGTAGCTTCAATATCGGCTTCTATTTCTTTTCTTCGGTCTTCAGGTAATTCTTGGATACGTTCTAAAAGATTGCCTAAACCAGAATTAACATTCACGCCAAGAGCCTCAATAGTAGCTCCGTGCTTGTCAAATACGTTTTTAAAAAATATTTTAACAGCATGCCCAAAAATGATCGGGTCGCTTACTTTCATCATGGTGCCTTTCATATGCAAAGAAAACAAGATGCCTTTTTCTCTCGCATCTGCAACTTCTTTTTCAAAAAAGTTAATCAAGGCAGTTTTACTCATTTTTGTAGCATCAATTATTTCGCCAGCTAATAGAGGAAAACTTGGTTTTAATACTGTAGTATTTCCGTTAGCATCAGTATGTTCAATTGAGATTGTAGTGGCTTCAGGAACCGTAACAGATTTTTCATTGTGCGCAAAATCACCTTCTGTCATTGTTGCCACATGCGTTTTAGAATCTTTAGTCCATTCACCCATAGAATGTGGATTCTTTTTAGCATAGTTTTTTACAGCTTTAGGCGCACGTCTATCACTATTACCTTCACGTAATACAGGATTTACAGCACTACCTTTAATTTTGTCGTAACGTGATTTTATATCTTCTTCCTCAGAACTAGCAGGCTCATTTGGGTAGTCAGGAATATTAAACCCTTTGCCTTGTAATTCTTTAATAGCACCTTTTAACTGTGGGATAGAAGCACTAATATTAGGTAATTTTATAATATTAGTTTCAGGTTGTTTTGCCATTTCACCTAGA
The DNA here is from genome assembly GCA_002428965.1 of Jejuia sp. UBA6058. Lineage (GTDB taxonomy): Bacteria > Bacteroidota > Bacteroidia > Flavobacteriales > Flavobacteriaceae > Jejuia. The sequence goes on from DIYI01000005.1 coordinate 80,565, forward strand.
ATCGCCAAATCGTCAGAAACCCGTTGATCTTCATTTAAATAATCCGGAAAAACGGCTAAAATTCTTGCTGCTAAAGAAATATCCTTAGTTTCAATATCAATTCCAGAAGATTTTACAAAAGCCTGTACAATTGGTAACCATGATCGGGTTGCAAGCGCAGGTGCTTCATCAGTTTTAGTGTAGATAATCTTTGACATTACGCGTCGTATTTTTTTATTTGTTGAAATACTAAAAACAGTGGTGAAAAGAAGCTTCGTTTTTAGCGATTGCGAATATACAAAAATTGCCATTTATAAATAAAGCATAAAGCCATGAAAAGTACTGAAACACTATACATTTAGGATTATTTTAATAATTCCGTAAGAGGGTAAGAATTTAGTAAGCAAATGCGCGCTGTAATAACAAAAAAACAAAAGCCATATCACTGTAGTATCTTAATACTGCGCTGACATGGCTTTTCTGAAATAATTTTAACACGACTATATTTGGTTTTTAAACCAAATCAGTAAAAAATAACCATTTTCAACCTTTTAAGTACTGGTCTCATTATTTCAATGAAACATTATGTTATGATGTTCAAAATGTATTGACATATCATCTAATGCTTCAGTAGATTGTTTTTCTTTTTGTTTAGCTATCTAATTCACCAAGTGGATTTGCCTCGACTAAACACTACTTTAGTTAATACCCTTTAACAGGTTTCAACCTAAGTTCGTTTTAAACAGCATTACCCTAGCAATTTACATGGATAGAATAATCTACTATTACAACGATTTTAAATTTCTATAACTTTTTAGGGCTATAAAAACCAAGAAAAACAACAATATGTAAAGAACGTTACTTTAACAGAATTTCAATAAAACACTGCTGTTTTATTTTTATTCTTCTATAAAAGTAGAGTAAAGTGCTGTATTTTGCAAGTTTTATAAGGAATTAAATATGAACCGTTTATAAACCATACTTATCAACTTTTGTTAATAAAAAAGAGCCTTGGGTTTTTCCAAGACTCTTTATGTAATTTTGAGTAAGTTATAATATTAACGTCTAGCCTCTTTAATTCTAGCTTTCTTACCAGTAAGCCCTCTAAAGTAGAAAATACGTGCACGACGTACTTTACCGCGCTTATTAACTTCAATTTTTTGTAAAGCAGGTAAGTTCACTGGGAAAATACGCTCTACACCAATAGATCCAGACATTTTTCTAATCGTAAACGTCTCAGAAGTACCAGAGCCTCTTCTTTGTATTACCACACCTCTAAAAAACTGAGTACGTGTTTTATTACCTTCCTTAATTTCGTAGTAAACAGTAATTGTATCACCAGCACTAAACTCTGGCAAGTCTTTTTTTGTTACAAATTCGTCTTGAACAAATTTTACTAAAGATTCCATTTTTTCTAATTAAAACAGTTGATTCGAAACAACATTCACGATTCTCGCCAGAGGTTAACCCGAAATTGGCTGCAAATATAGCTAATAATTCAAAATGCACAATTATTAATTTTATTTTTTATTTGGGCGTTACCACGCCTTAGGGCGCGGTCGGGCTTTACGCTATATCTTTCTGCGCAGCGGTCCTGAACTCGTTTCAGGATCTCATCGATTTAATACAAATCTAGTATTCATGAAAAGTCTTTAGCCACTAAAAGCTCCGCAAAAAGGATGCCGCTGCAATCCCTAACGCGGGTGCGCCTGCTCACTTTGGTTCTAACTGTTTAGTATTTCTCTTTTTTTGAGAGGTTCGTTTAACCGTCTATGTATGGTGAGTGCGCTCACACTTTCCAATATCACTAAAGTATCTGATTGCTGAAAGAGTTGAAAATGGCTCGAAAGCGCATTTACTATGCATTTTGTTATGATCTTTTTATCGTTTCAGTTTACTATTCTCACGTAAATATTGGCCTATAAATTTATTTTCCATTCCATTTCCCCAACCTGCACCATGATCACTTGTAATGGATGACAGAGAGTTTCCTCCAATTTTATGCGTACCATAGGACAATAGGGATAATATTGATGCAGGTCTTAGATGTTTACTTGCCCAGGTTAAGGGAGTATCTCCATTTGCATCTTTCTTTTCTTTATCCGCCCCATGTTTTAGCAATAATTCTATAGTCTTTTCATCTGAATATGCAGCTGCTCGATGTAAAGGAGTTTCTCCACAAGTTTTAACATCTCTCATAAAAGAACCCGTTTCCATGTTGGGATTTGTAGCAAGATTGACACCAGCACCACATTCGAGAAGGATTCGAACCACGTTGTAATAATACGGACGCCCAGCCTTACAAAGAGCACAATGAAGAGGAGATTCACTATTGCTTGGGTGTTGATAATTTACATCTGCTCCTCTATTCAATAAAAAATCACAAGTTTTCCAATGGCCAAAAAAAGCAGCATCACATAGGTTATTATTCAAATTTAATGACCTAATATCTAAACCCTCTTTCTCAACTAATCTTAATGCTGTTACATCGTCATAAAAAATCAGCCACTGAAAAAGACTTGGTTCGTCGGATATGATTAGTTCTTTCCAATCTGGTTCAGACATTAGCTCAAGGACTGCATCCGTTCGTCCACTTGCTATTCGTATAAGAATTTCTTGGTTCATACCTATTTATTTTGAGTAAGACTGTAATTGATCATAAGTGATTTCGGATATGACGCCGTTCGTAATGGCTTATATCCTCCGGTAAACGAAGGTAGAAGAAATTTTTTACAAAGTCAAGTTAAGTGGCAATTCCAATAGTTAATATTTAGCAGCCTTCCCATTAGCCAAAGAAGACTTTATGAACTCCCGCAAATCATCATTGGCATTTTTTAAATCTTCGCTACGCAAGTACATCATATGCCCACTTCTGTAGCCTTTAAAGGTAAAACGGTCTTTCATTTTACCACTAGGGTCTACCTGCCACATGGTATATTTTGCCGCAAAATAGGTGGTGGCACCATCATAATATCCAGATTGTATCAATACTTTTAAATAGGGGTTCTGTGCCATGGCTAGTCGTAAGCCTTCGCGAACATTGTCGTTTCTTCTATCCCACGGATGTACATCGCCAAACATAGCGTATTTAATATCGGTTTTAAAATTTAGATGCTCTCTTAAATAATAGTTGATAGCTGGCGTAAACGAATGCAACCAAGAAGTGAGTTCCGCATTGTAATCTGGTCTGCTTCCACTTTCTGTTTTATCAATACCTAAATATCTAGAATCTAGTCGCCCAATGGTTTGCCCTGTTTTATTGCGAAGTAAATCCTTCCAAAAGAAACTTGTGGACACATCCAGATTATTCTGTAATATAGATTGCTTACTCAACCCAGAGTAATAGGCCATTTTTTCGGCTACATTTTGCTTTTTATTCTCTGAAACAAAACCACCTTTGGCCAATGTTGGCATTAAGGTATTAATGGCGAAGTCCTCTGCTTCTGGTAAAATATCCAATAAATCTTTTTGTTGTAATGCATTTGGTAACGCTTTTTGATACCACGCTGCAGCAGTAAAATAGGGGAGGTTTAATGAAGAATATACAGGTTGATTGGTGCTGTATAATTTATAATCCGCAGGACTTACCATAATCACACCATTCAAATACATCCATTGGCTGTCTTGTAATTCTTTGGCTAGACCCATAACACGAGTGCCACCATAACTTTCACCAATAATATATTTGGGAGATTCCCAACGGTTTTTGCGTGTTACAAAGGTGTTAATCCATTCTGCTAAATATTTTATATCCGCATTTATTCCAAAAAAGGTTTTGCGTTCTGGGTATTTACCTTCTTTATCAGCTATCATTCTAGAGTAACCCGTATTAACAGGATTCACATAAACAATATCTGCAACATCTAAAATAGAATTCGGATTATCCTTTATCCCATAAGGCTGAATTGGGTAACCCTCATCATCAATCTTTAATACCTTTGGCCCTGTGTAAGCTATATGCATCCAAACCGAGGCAGAACCCGGGCCTCCGTTAAACGAAATCATTAAAGGTCTTTCTGCTCTATTTTTTACACCAGTACGTTCATAATAGGTGTAGAATAAACTAGCAATGGGCTCACCTTTCTTATTCCAAACTGGTTGTGTCCCAGTGTGTGCATTGTAATTTACCTGTTGGCTTTTTATGGTTACTGAATGATTGGTGGTTACAATGGTGTCAGTAGGAATTTTAATGTTTTGCGCAAATAATAAATTGGCAAAAAGCGCAAAAACTACAAGTGCAGATAAGCTTTTCATACGGATTTAATTTTTCCTTAAATATAAGGAATCAACCACTAAAACCCTTCAAAAACTCCAAGTCCAAATAAGGCAAAATCGTATTTCACAGGATCATTTGGGTCTAATTGTCGTAAGCTTTTATCTAGTTCTGCCAGAGCTTTGGCATCGTTTTGTTTTCGTTCTAGCAATCCTAGTTTTCTTGCTACATTTCCAGAGTGTACATCTAAGGGACATGATAATTTACCTTGAGGAATGCTTTTCCAAATTCCAAAATCAACTCCTGTTTTATCACTACGCACCATCCATCTTAAATACATATTGATACGTTTAGCAGCAGAATTTTTTAAAGGATCGCTCACATGCTTTTGGGTACGCTGTAAATGTTCAATTTCAAAAAACACAGATTTAAATTTTGAAATAGCATGTTGCAATGAAACTTCATTAGAATTTGTAGCAAAAACAGATTCTAAGCCGCCATGGTTAATATAGATATGTTTTAATGATTTAATAAACAGTGCACAATCATCACCATTAAAAGTACGGTGCACAAAAGTTGATAGCTTATCCAAATCAGATGATTCATGGTTCAACACAAAATCATACGGAGAATTATCCAAAAGTAACATCAATCTGTGAGCATTATTGATGATACTTTTACGGTTTCCCCAAGCTATAGTTGCGGTTAAAAACCCAGCTATTTCAATATCCTCTTTTTTAGAAAATTGATGTGGAATTTGGATAGGATCACTTTCTATAAACTTTGGGTTGTTGTATTGTTCTACTTTGGCGTCTAAAAAAGTTTTAAGCTCAGCTTTAGAAAGTTTTTTTGTGCTTTTATTCATATTTGGCAAAAATAACTGTAATTAGTCAAATGAAAAACGACCTATTGTTGAATACTGTTTTATGAGTACCAGTAACAAAAACAAGATTCTTTCTATCATATTATTATCTCAATTTTGTTGTACCTCTTTATGGTTTGCGGGCAACGGGGTAATGGAAGTCATTATTGAGAATTTTAATTTGAAAAAAAGTGCGTTAGGTTTTTTAACCTCCGCAGTACAATTAGGGTTTATTTCGGGAACATTTCTCTTTGCTTTTTATACTATAAGCGATAGGTTTTCGCCTTCTAAAGTGTTTTTTTATAGTGCTTTAGCCAGTGCTGTATTCAATATTTTAATTGTTCTACAATTTAACACACTGCCCACTTTATTAGTATTTCGATTTTTAACGGGGTTCTTTTTAGCAGGTATTTATCCAGTGGGTATGAAAATAGCTGCAGACTATTTTGAAAAGGGTTTAGGAAAATCTTTAGGGTTGCTTGTAGGAGCACTTGTTTTAGGTACGGCCTTACCGCATCTTTTAAAGAGTATCAATGCTTTTCCATCTTGGGAATTTGTCATTTACGTAACCTCTGGGTTGTCCACTTTAGGAGGGGTATTTATATATAGTTTTGTGCCCAATGGGCCTTACCGAAAACCCGCTTTAAAATTTGATTTTGCAGTAATTTATAATGTTTTTAAACACTCAAATTTTAGAATAGCGGCCTTTGGTTATTTTGGGCATATGTGGGAACTCTATGGGTTTTGGACATTTCTCCCAGTTGTTTTAAAGGCTTATAAAGGCTTTCATAAAGACTTAAATTTTGATATTTCTTTAATTAGCTTTTTGGTTATTAGTGTTGGAGCTTTGGGTTGTGTTTTATCTGGGTATTTGTCTCAAAAGTTTACAGTAAAAAAAGTAGCAATATCAGCTTTATTGGTGTCTGGTTTATGTTGTATACTTTCACCTTTGTTTTTTGTTATAGAACTGCATGTTATTAGCTTTACCTTCTTACTAATTTGGGGAATGGCTGTAATTGCAGATTCTCCACTGTTTTCAACATTAGTAGCTCAAAATGCGCAAGCAGAGGTAAAAGGTACAGCATTAACCATAGTAAATTCAATTGGGTTTGCTGTTACCATTTTAAGTATTCAACTTTTAAATAGTTTTGAATCAAAAATAGACCTGAAATTCCTTTACTTGGTGCTGGCTATTGGTCCTGTTTTTGGGTTAATCCACTTGTTAAAGAAGAACTCTTAAGACACTATTTTCCCGTCAACCATTACAAGCTTTCGGTCTGCCATATTTGCCAATTCCGAATTGTGCGTAACAATTACAAAAGTTTGTCCAAATTCATCACGAAGTTTGAAAAAGAGATTGTGAAGATTTTCTGCGGATTCGCTATCCAAATTTCCAGAAGGTTCATCTGCAAAAATTAAATCGGGTTTATTCACTAATGCTCTTGCTACGGCAACGCGTTGTTGCTCACCACCAGAAAGTTCGTTTGGCTTGTGATCGTAACGATGGGATAACCCCAAAAAATCAAGGAGTTCTTTGGCGCGTTTTTCTGCTTCTACTTTTTTTGTGCCTTTAATAAAAGCAGGTAAGCATACATTTTCTAATGCTGTAAACTCTGGTAATAATTGATGAAACTGAAAAATAAAACCGATATGCTCATTTCTAAATTTAGCAAGCGCTTTGTCATTTAAAGATTTAACTTCAGAATCATTTATCATCAAGCTAAAATCTTCACCTTTTGAAGCTTTATCTAAAGTGCCTAATATTTGAAGCAATGTAGTTTTTCCTGCTCCTGAAGCACCAACAATTGAAACTACTTCTCCTTTTTTTACTTCAATATCAACGCCTTTTAAAACGTGCAAATCGTCGTAGTATTTATGTATGTTTTTGGCTTTAATCATCAAAATAATATCTTGCCGTGAAATTAACACATTACATTGTTCCGCACAATAAGCTATGTGTTTTTATGTTTTAGATTTGAAAGTTAGAGGTCGTTATTTTTTGGTATACTTCTTGCTTTCAGTATTTTAAATTAATTATTGAATGAATAAATACAAAAAATTAGCTTTAAGTATAGTATTAGATGCTTGCGGATACATTTCGTTTGTTTTCCCACCATTTGATATTGCTTGGGCGCCCATCTCTGCTTATTTAATGACACGACTCTACAAAGGAAAAACGGGGAAGATTGCAGCTGCAGTAGCTTTTATAGAAGAAGCGCTTCCAGGATTAGATATTATACCAACATTTACTTTAATGTGGTTGTATAGTTATGTTTTTAAAAGTAAGGAAACTGTGATAGAGGTATAAAAAAAGCACTCAATTGAGTGCTTTTTTTATACTTCTTGATTGAAGCTTATTGAATTTCAGCATTGAATGTAATATCAATATCTGTATCATCTCCTGCTGCAGTACCGAATCCAGTACTATCATCAACACTTGGAGATTCATGATGTAGTTCAATAGAAATCGTTCCAGTTCCAGCAGTTCCAGCTGTCCATACAGTTTTAACACCTAATTTGTTGCCGTCTGTTCTGTCCTCATCATCACTTGCTCTCATCATAGTGAAGTTAAGAGTAGTAGCATAAACGAAGAAGTGAGCATCTATTCCAGCTTGGTCTGCTAAGATATCTTCATCAAGAAAATCTTCATCTTCATTAAATAATCCAATTTCAGCATCATAAACGCCTCCAGGAGCGAATGTACCAGCTACTATTTGCTCTGTAACATCAACAACTTCATCTTCATTATCATCATTCCAAGTAAGTGTTACTGTGCTATTATCTGCTTGATTCGTGAAGGTTAACACCAATTTTGTGATAGCTTCTTCTTCTTCAACTGGTGCTGGAGTATCATCATCGTTATCACATGATGCTAACATTGCTATTGCCATTATTGCCATGGCATAAAATTTAATTGTTTTCATAGTTTTAGAATTTAAAAGATTAATTTTCATAGTTATTGTATTTAAGATTTATATTTAATAATTCAATTGTAATTGTAGTCTAAAATTTCGCCCTAAGTCGTCGGCAAAAAATCGTAGACGGTTTAAGTAATTCCTATAACTCGTATTAAAAATATTATCGACACTAAACCTTATATTCAAACTAGATTTCTTGAACAAAGGCAGTGTTATTTCGCTTTGAAAATGCATTAAATGGTAGGCAAGAGGCGGACTAAGATCAACATCGATATCATCCTCGTCTGCGATAGGCACCGTATAATTAAAATCTAAAGGGAATTCATTTTGTTCAAATGCCCATTCAGACCGCAAACTGGTTTTGAAATTACTCCATCTGGCATTGGTATACGTTATGCTATTATAGGTAGTAAATGGGGGAATATCAATTAAAGGAATGTCGTCTTGTTTATCATAAGCTTTTATAAAAGCGGATTTATGATTTACATCCCAACTTGGCGTTATTTCATAATTTGCATTCACATCAATTCCAAAAAACCAAGCATCTGTTTGAACATATTCCCATATTGGAAATGGCCCTCTAATTAGAGGAACTATTCCCAGAGGACTTGGTACGATATAAATGAAATTATTAATTTGGTTGTAGTAGGTTTCTAGCTGGAAATCAAGTTTTGAACCAGAGTAAGCATAACTTGTAGAAATTCTATGAGAACGTTCACTATCTATACGAAGATCTCCAACCTCTATTCTAGCAGCAGAGTGATGCAAACCATCACTAAATAGTTCTGAAGGGTTTGGAGCGCGACTAGCTAGCGCATAATTTCCTAAAATATAATTGTTGGCATTTATATTATATCTAATTCCCAAAGCTCCTGAGATATTATGATAATCAAAAGTAGGGTCGGTAAGCACTTGATTTCGAAGCTCTTCTATCACCAGTTCAGGAAATTCTACATCGTAGCCACGTTCTTCCCAAGTTGCAGTCCTGTAAAACTTTTTGGCATCAATTCTACTAAAATCATAACGTAAACCTGCATCGGCTAAAACATTATTATGGATACGCCATTCTGTGGTGATATAACCTCCGAAGTCGTATTTATCGTAATCTGGTATTAAACGTCTTACCCCGGTATCTGGGTTTGCAAAATGATCTTGATACCTTACTAAAAGTCCAAAATTATACTTACGATCTAGATTATTGTCCTTCTTCGCATTTAAGGAAAGTGTATGTGTTTGAAGTTCTAAATCTATAGCAGCTTTAGAGCTTCTACCTCCTCGGCGTATATCAAATTCAAAACGATGATTATTTTGGTAATCATACTGAAAGTCTAATTTACCAAAATTTTTAAATCGTTTATAGTATGTTGTCTTTGCTAGATGATGACTTACTTTTTGTTTCGGTTCACTTATTTTATAGCTAAAATCTTCAACAAAAAGTGGTCTTGCTGCATTTATGGAGTTAGCTAAACTTTTAATACTTCCAATATGTGCAGACCTTAATATTCCAATTTCATTATCAATATAACTGTAGAATGCTTCAAAGCCCGACTCGAATTTGTTTTTTCCAAACCTCGCAGAGAACCCTGTAGATTCTGCTCCTGTATTGGTAAGATTATAGTCCGCCGCCATAAAATCACCATTTCTTTTGTATGATCCCTGAGCTTGCGCAAACCAACCTGATTTATAGTTTTTGTTTAAGTTTGAAGAAACATTGTAGCCTCTACCGTTACTTTGTCCGCTTAAGATAGTATGTCCATAAAGTGTGTCTTTCCGAATATTTCTAATTGGATTTACAACAACAACACCTCCAATAGCATCGCCACCATAGGCTAAAGCGCCCGAACCTTTTATAACGGAAATTTGTCCAGCACTATTGATATCGATATTGGGTGCATGTTCAATTCCCCATTCTTGATCCTGTAATCGAACGCCATTGTTGAGAATAAGAACTCTACTACTATGCATGCCATTTATTATTGGCTTTACAATAGTACTGCCCGTATTTATGGAGGATACTCCTGGGACTTCTCTGAGTGCATCACCTAGACTTTGACTTGAATACTGCAATAAAATTTTAGACTTTATTATAGATTCCTGCGCAGTAACTGTAGTTTTTTTTGCACCATTTGATGTAACAGAAACTTCATCTAGCTCTTCTGTATGATGTTCCATTAAAATCTTTTGATAAGAATCCCCGATAATATCCACTTCAATGCGCTTGGTTTCACATCCAATATGTGAGATTACTAGAACTATTTTACCATTGCAAAGGTTATTAATAGAAAACTTTCCATTAATACCTGTTGTAGTAAATTTATCTAGTGATTGAATATGAATAGTAGCTCCAGACAATGGGTTGCCATCATGGAAGTCTATTACTTCACCAATAAAAGTATGTTTACAATTCTGAGAGTGGGTAATGCCAAATAAGCATAAAACCACAATCAATAAATTGTGTTTCATTTTGTTATTCTTTTGTTGTCTTTTTTCTGATTTAAATTACTTCCTTAAACTAAAAAAGGAGGTGCGCGCAAAGAAAAAGTGAAGTTTCTATATTCGTAATAGAATGTATAATTTAGAGAAGGTCTCTGAAAATTATCCCGTATGTAACTACAGAGAGAAAAATCTTGAGAATTTAAATAGTAATGTTGAAGATTGTACTTAAAAAGGCTGCAATCAAATTCGCATTCATGAATATTTCCAAAGGCTCCTGCATCACATAAACCTTGCTCATGGTCATGAGAAGCATGTATAAGCTTAACACCTGTAGGAATTAGTAGTGTTAATACAACTAAAACAGATAAAATCTTAAATATAATATGTGTCTTAAAACTATTCAATTAGTCTAAAAACCGTTTTAATCCCAGTCTAGAGAGCATTTTTTTTTCGAAATTCCAAAAGAAGTTAAACTGACCAAAAACCCAACCGAAAAATACTAGCAGGAATTGATACATAATGAAAAGAATAAGTATTCTAATTATCCAATATCCAATTGTGCCAAAAGACTCTTGTGTAACACTAAGATAGGCTAATATTGGTTTACCAATATAAGATGCCGTTGATCCTGTAATAGCAAATACAATAAGTATTAAAACAATTTGCAAATTAGATTCTATTCCCCAACGTTCCTTTAGTTTTTTCACTTTTGCAATTTGGTTGCAAAAATATCAAAATTAAACGAGTCTAAATAAACCTAGACTTGTTTTTTTTGTTTGAGCAAACGTATAGTTTTTGAGTTTACGATTGCTGTAATTATGACTTTGTTTCGTTTGGTAATTACTATATTTAAGCGGTATAAATTGAGAATATCGTAAACTATATTCTTGGTACAAATGGACCTAATCTCTGTTTATAGTTTATCTGAAAAAACAAAAAGTAGTTGTATAACAGGTAGTTTACCTCATAACCATAGTCAATATTGGGATCATAATCAATTTGAAGTTCGTATAATCTTGGGTTGTAACGTTGCGGTTGCAATACACGCTGATTCCACTCCATAACAAATAATTGATTCCTGGTTTCCAAAAAATTCTGATTGTAGAATCCGCGTTGTCTGGCGTTTGAGACTAACCAACTATTAAACAATGGGTCAATTATTATTATTTCATATTCCAGTTCCTCGTTGACAATTTTTAGAGTATCATTTTTTACCTGGGCACTCGTTATTTCATTACTCTTTGGATTTGAAGTTCTAGTGGAAGAGCAATTAAAAATAAATAAGCCAACCAATAGAATGTAGATGGTATATTTCATAGTGTTATTCGTTTATTAATGCTTCAAAAGTATTCAGAACTCCATCTTCATAAAAATTTGAATGAGTGAAAGCCTATTATTTATGAGTATTTAAGTAATTTTAAGTTAAAAATTTCAAAATTCTATTTAACTATTTTGAAGCTTTTTTAGGGCTTACTTATCTTTATAAAGTTAAAACAAAAAAAATGCCTAATAAAAAGAACTTTCTAAACGTATTTATTTTATTATTTTCTCTATGCAGTTCTAATGTGTTCTCTCAAGATCCACCAAATGTTGTGGTTATTCTAGCCGATGATTTTGGGTTTGGAGATATTGCTGAATATAGAAGACTTTACATGCCTCAAGGTACAAGCATCCCTGTACAGACCCCAGTTCTGGATCAACTAATGACCGAGGGCATGCATTTTACAGATGCACATTCTCCAACAGCACTTTGTGCACCCACAAGGTACGCTGTAATGACGGGAAACAATCCTTACCACGCTGCAAAACCACTTGGTGTATTCGATTCTTTCGGATTAAATAACATCACCAATGATGATATAACACTTGGTGAATTAATGAAAAATGCAGGTTATGAAACTGCATTTATTGGTAAATGGCATCAAGGTGCCGATTGGCAAGCTATTAATAGTACAAACATATATAGAGGGTCTCAAACACATAATACAAATACGCTGGAGATTTTAGTAAATTTAAATACAATCGTTGGCCGTGGTCCAAACTTTGAAGGTTTTGATTACAGTTTTAATTTGCCCGCTGGTGTCCAAGATGTTCCGTATATGATTTATGAAAATAACGATTGGTATAAAATTGACCCAGCCTCAACAATAGAGTTTTTTAGTGATGAAGATGCTGCGGCACTGAATTTTGAAATTGACAAGAAGGAAGGATATGGTGATTCTAATTGGGATCCGCACTTAGTGGGTCCATTGATAGCGCAAAAGGCGGTGGATTTTATCAATGGTGTTAATACAAATAATAATCCCCTTTTCTTATATTATAATTCTCAGGCGGTGCATATTCCTCACACTCCTGCAGATGAGCTAGATGGTGTAACCATTAATGGAGTGCATGCATCTAAGCATTTAGATATGATTAAAGAATTGGATGTACAATTAGGTGTGATCATAAATGCACTGAAAGCCAAAGGTGTTTATGATGATACAATATTTATTTTTACTTCGGATAATGGCGGACTTGGGAGCTCAAATGGTACAGCAAATTATGATGCTACGGGAATTTATAAGGGCAATAAAAATAGTATTGATGAAGGTGGGCATAGAGTCCCTTTTATTGTAAGATGGCCCAATAACGTAGCGGCTGGAAGTACGTATGATGGTATGGCTTCAGGAGTGGATATACTTGAAACTTTAGCAGCAATTACCGAACAGACATTACCAGAAAGTCAAGGAAAAGATTCTTTTAACCTATTGCCTATTCTTTTAGGAGAGGCTAATCCACAAGAACGTGAGTTTATGATGTTACAATCAGGTTCAGGAAGTGAAGGTGCTATTAGAGTGGGTAATATGAAATTGACTTTTGATTTCGCAAATAGCAATTTTATTTGGAATGATATTACAGTTTTAGGTTTATACAATTTAGGAACAGATCCTACCGAAAGTAGTAATTTAATAAGCGATCCTGCTTATGCAGATATTATTAAATATATGCTAGATCTTTATGAAGATGTGCGCTATGATGAATCACCAACAAAAACAATTAATTTGGCAGACACTGTGGTTTTACCTGGTTTAATAAATACACCATCTATTCCTTTAGGGGAAACTGTTATAATTAGACCTTGTTCTGATGGAAATAAAATATTTAGTATGGACACGAAGGGAGACACCAATATTACAAATGACGAATTCATGCTAATTGATGATACAGGCAGTATTACCGATGCAGAAAAGTTTTTTGTTAATTCTCATAGTAAAGATGGTATTTATATTCAGTCTGTACTTACAGGTAACTATTTAAGGGTACAAAATAATAGCCAAACCACGCCTATTAATGCAGGAACTACCAATAAAGATGGTGATTGGACGAGAATAGGATGGGATCCAACTGTAGATAATAAGTTTACCTTAAAAAGTTTACATTTCGAACTAAATGGCTCAATTGGCTTGGATAGATGGTTTAGCTTAGATACTTCAGATAATAAAGTTTATCCTAATTCACCTAATAATACAGATGCTTCAACATGTTTTGAATATGAGTTATTCCAAGAACTTAATATTGATGAGGTTTCAATTAGTGAGTTTGACGTAAAAGTTTATCCAGTGCCAATGTTAGAAGATAAAAAATTAGAGGTTGAGGTAGCCAATTTTATGTCTTCCGAATTATTCAAATTTGAAGTGTTTGATATCACTGGTAAGTTACTTTTTATTAAGGAAATACGGTCGAACGAATTTGAAAATAATAGAGTTACACTTAATTTAAGGCAAATAAGAAACATGTCCTTACTGTTTTTAAAAATATCTGATGGCCAGCGCACAAGCGTAAAGAAGTTGTTTTAAGAAGAAATTAAAAAAGGGAGTATAAATTGTTATACTCCCTTTTCTTTAATAAAAGGTATTTATATTCTACTTTCCAAAAAGACCACCAAGTAATCCACCAAGACCACCTTGCTTTTTACTACCGCCTAAAACCATTCCAGCTACATCATCAACAACACTACCATCCCCATCAGCATCTAAAATAGATTCAAGGAAACTTTGCTCTTGTTGTGCAGAATTACCTCCAAGCAATCCACCAAGTAAATCTCCTAAACCATTTGCAGAACTTACCTTGTTTTGTCTGGTCTGCTTGCCTAACATTCCCATTAAAATTGGGGCAGCCACTTTTAAAATATTTCCCACAGAACCAGCGTCAATTCCCGATTTTTGACCAATTACCTGTTCTACACCTTGTCTTTTTCCACCCAAAATATGCCCTAGAATTTTATCGCCATCATTGGTTACGGCTTCATCAACGCCACCACCAAATAAACCTCCAAGGTTGTCTAAGATACTGCCGTCATGTTTACCGCTTAATGCTCCCATTAAACCTTCAGCACCTTGAGGCGTAGAAGCATTGCGCTGCATTGCTTTCATTAATACTGGTAATGCCATAGTTAATACGTCTTGTGTTTTATTTTGAGGCTGATTGGTTTGTCCAGCAACACCGCTAATAATAGTTTTTCCGAGGTCGCTGTTTAATAAATCTAAAATTCCAGACATGATAATATGTTTTTTTAATTAGTAAAGTATTTTTTAAGGAAGCTTAATGTACAAAAAAAGTCCTAACGTTTATAGTTAGGACTCTAATATTCTTGTTAAGTCACAATTTAGTCACATTAACCTAATATGCTTATAATTTGTGATGCCAATTCAGTACCAATTCTATCTTGTGCTTCGTTAGTAGCAGCACCGGTATGAGGAGTTAACGATAATGCAGAATTCATCAATAATTGAATTTCAGGCTTAGGTTCTTTTTCAAAAACATCAAGTGCAGCTCTTGCTACTTTTCCGCTTTCAATAGCTTTTACTAGTGCTACTTCATTAACTACGCCACCACGAGCAGCGTTTGCTAAAATAACACCATCCTTCATTATATTGAATTCGGCTTCATCAATAACATAGTCTTTTTGAGCAGGTACGTGAAGTGTTATAAAATCAGATTGTTTTAATACATCTTCTTTTGAAATGGTTTCAATATCAAAACCTATAGTCTGACCATCGAAAAATTCTAATTCTAAATTTGCTTTTTCTAAGAAAGGATCAAATGCTACAACTTTCATTCCTGCCCCTAAAGCCACTTTTGCTGTAGCTTGACCAATACGACCGAATCCTAAAACTCCCAGAGTTTTACCTTTTAATTCAGTTCCTTTAGCGTAAGCCTTTTTTAAACCTTTAAAGTTACTGTCGCCTTCCAAAGGCATTTCTCTGTTAGAATTATGCAGGAAACGTGCTAAACCGTATAAATGTCCAAATACTAATTCTGCAACAGAGTGCGAAGAAGCCGCAGGTGTGTTAATAACATGAAGTCCTTTTTCACGTGCGTATTCAACATCAATATTATCCATTCCAACACCACCACGACCAATAATCTTTAAGCCTTCACAAGCATCGATTAAATCCTTTCTAACGGTAGTTGCGCTTCGTACTAAAAGTACTGCAATATCCTTTTCATTAATGTAGTTAATCAACTGTTCTTGAGCTACAGTTGTAGTACTTACCTCGTAACCCGCTTTTTCTAGTGCGTCGATACCACTTTGTGAGATACCGTCATTTGCTAATACTTTCATTTTAAGTTTAAAGTTATAAGTTTAAAGTTTCAAGTTAAATACTATCCGCTTTACTATTATTTAGTGTTTATATTGATTTTTAATCTTATTATGCCTTACTTTCTAATTCACTCATTACTTCAACCAATACCTTAACACTATCAATTGGCAAAGCATTGTACATAGAAGCTCTGTATCCACCAACACTTCTGTGTCCATTTACAGCACTAATACCAGCTTCTTTTAGCATAGTATCAAACGTTTCTTTAAGGTTTTCATTTTCCAAAGTAAATGTAGCATTCATTAAAGAACGATCTTCTTTCGAAGCAAATCCTTTGAATAATGGATTTAAATCTATTTCAGAATACATCAAACGCGCTTTCTTTTCGTTTTCTTTTTCAATTGCTGAAATTCCACCTTGATCTTTTAACCATTGCAATGTTAACATAGATGTGTAAACTGCAAAAACTGGAGGTGTGTTAAACATACTACCTTTATCAATGTGAATTTTATAATCCATCATTGAAGGTATTTTACGTGATACTTTACCCAAAACATCTTCTTTAACTACAACCAAAGTAGTGCCTGCGGGTCCCATATTTTTTTGAGCACCAGCATAAATAATATCAAACTGAGTGAAATCTAATGAACGCGAGAAAATATCGCTACTCATATCGCAAACCATAGGAATTTCCGTTTGTGGAAAATCCTTCATTTGAGTACCATAGATTGTATTGTTTGATGTACAGTGAAAATAGTCGTAATCTTCTGGAATTTCATAACCCTTAGGAATGTAGTTGTAATTGGCATTCTTTGAAGATCCTACTTCATAAATATCATCATATATTTTCGCTTCTTTAATGGCTTTAGCAGCCCAAGAACCAGTGTTTAAATATCCAGCTCTTTTTTCAAGTAAATTTAGTGCTACCATTAAAAATTGAGTGCTGGCACCACCTTGAAGAAATAGTGCTTTATAGCCTTTACCTTCTAAACCTAAAAGCTCTAATGCCAAAGATCTGGCATTTTCCATAATATCCACAAAAGCTTTACTTCTGTGAGATATTTCTATAAGGGATAAGCCACTGCCATCAAGATCTACAATAGCTTGAGAAGCTTTTAATAATACTTCTGGTGGTAAAATACTTGGTCCTGCGCTAAAATTATGTTTTTTCATCAGTTTTTGAAGTGAAATTTAAAGGTGCAAAGTTGGTGATTTAAATAGAAATTTTTATTAAAAATTCAATAATTTTTTTGTCAAATCGATAATAAAAATTTAACGGAATCTTCACCATCCGCATAATCCCAAAGTTGTGGGGTTTGGGTTGCTCCAAAAGCTATTTCGTTTTCTAGAACACCCCTAGAAACCACACATTGAATTTGTTCTTTATCTTGTTCTAATTTCAGTTTCAATTTTTCTGTGTCATCATAAAACTCATAAAACGCCGTAGCTATTGGAGATGCGTAGCTTACATCTTCTTTAATCATAAAGAAACCATTCTCAAGCATATCAAATTCACTCATTAAATAGACAGCTTTGTTGTAATCGTAGTTGTTAGCATATTTGGGTTTTTCTATAATAGGATGCCAATGGTAAAGAGCCTCAAAAAACCTATTAAAATCGTAATATTTAGGAACAAATAATTTAGAAACATTTCTGCAACCTAATCCAAAATACCTAAAAATATCATCGGATAGTTTCTTCAAATCTTCGATAGATTCATTGCCAGTCAAGACTGCAACGGAGTTTCTGTTTTTTCTAATAATAGAAGGTTTGTCTTTAAAGTAGTATTCAAAATATCTTGCTGTATTATTACTACCTGTTGCTATAACTGCATCAAAGTTTTCAAGATTTTCAGAGGTAAAGGTTATTTTTCCTTTAAAATTAGGTTCAATATATTCTAGGTATTTCGCTAAATAAGGTAGAAGGTGCTTGTCGTTAGACGATTGTTTTACCAATACCTTGTGTCCAGTAATTAGTACCGACAAAAAATCATGAAATCCCACCAAAGGAATATTGCCAGCCATAATAATGGCAATTGTTTTTGGATTATTCTCTTTAAGGGTATATGGCTTAAGCCAATTATCAATTTGTGTTGCCGTTAAAGCTTCTGCCCAAGACTTGAGTGCATATCTAAGGTTCTTAGGAGTAAACCATCCATTATGTTCTTCGGCTAATTTTAGTTGGTGTTTAAAACCATCAAAGAACACTTCGTTGTGTTCCACTTTTTCACCTTTCTGGATTACTTCGTTAGAAAATTGCCTTATAAAATCTCCTAATTTTACAAAAGCGTTAATTCTTTTCTGTAATTGCATCCTTTATTTGTTTATAATGGGTTTTGGCTTTATTTTTGTACTTCTGTCAGAAAAGCAGATGCAAATTTAGAAAGAAAAAAACGCTATGGCAATTATAATAACAGACGAATGTATAAACTGCGGTGCTTGCGAGCCTGAGTGCCCAAATACTGCAATATATGAAGGCGCCGACGATTGGCGCTATAAAGATGGAACGAGTTTAGAAGGTACAGTAGTGCTTACGAATGGTAATGAGGTTGATGCTGATGAAGCTCAGGAACCCGTGAGTGATGAATTCTACTATATTGTACCAGATAAATGTACGGAGTGTCAAGGATTTCATGAAGAGCCGCAGTGTGCAGCAGTTTGCCCTGTGGATTGTTGTGTTCCTGACGAGGATAATGTTGAAACCATAGAGGAATTATTGGCTAAACAACGTTTTATGCATCCAGAAGATTAAAACAGATTTTACTATTTCAATAAAAAACCCGAAAGCAAATACTTCCGGGTTTTTTTGGATTTTGGATTTTTCTTTTTCACAGAATTTCAAGGAAAACTTAAAAATTAAGTGAGGGCATTTCCTTAAAAAGTTGCTTGTAAAAAGCATCATTGTTGACTAATCCAATATCTTTTGAAATATTAAAATTTGATTTTTCTTTATCAGTAATATGATATTTGGCTTCTGTAAAGAAGTCTAGTGAAGGCATTTCGTTTAATACTTCTAAACGAAAATTATCAGTAGGTATATTAATGCTTTTATCTACAGTGGCTGCAAATAAAGAAACATCGTCATTAGAAATATGTTCCCCAAAGAAATCAAGGGATGGCATTTCCTCTAACAAGTCTAGGTTCATATTCGTAGTTGAAGTCTCAGAATTATTTTGAGCGTCTGAGGTTAAAGCACCTAAAAAAAGAGCTATTATTACGAATGTTTGAATAATTTTTTTCATTTTTTTAACAATTATCATTTTTATTACTTAAAATTACGAATTTATCAATTATGATTAACAGGTAATGTATTAATAATATTTATGATAAGTATAATTGCTTGTTATGGTTACGGGGTATAACAACAGATATATAATTTCAAAAAGTAAGCTATTTCTTATGTTTCTTTTATATATTTGCCACATAATAATTCTATTATGAGGTATAGCTTTCTAGTTCCATTTCTTTTTTTTGCTCTTCTTGCCAATTCTCAAAGCCGATTTTTGAAAGGTTACGTGATTTTGAATTCCGGTGAAAAAATTGACTGCCGTATCAAGGATTTAGGTTGGAGAAATAATCCAAAATCTATAAAATGTAAAGTTGAAGGTGAAGATAAAATTTTTGAAATTAGAGAAATTCAGGAGTTTGGAGTTCCAAAAACTTTTAAATATGTGCGCTTCACTGGATTGATTGACCAATCAATAGACTTAGTTAATCGTTTGACTGAAAATAAAGAGCCAGAGTGGGCTGAAGAAACTGTTTTTTTGGAAGTACTGGTTGGAGGAGAACATGAACTATATAGGTATAAAAAAGAAGGTACATTGAGGTTTTTTCATAAACCTCTTAATGGTCAAATTGAGCAATTGATTTACAAAAGATTTGTATTCAATCCTAGTTTTGAAGATAATCCTGGGGTATCTGCTCTTAAATTACGACAAGACAAAATATTAAATAATAATACTTATAAGAGTCAGTTAATTAAAAACTACAGCAGTTCGTTAAGAAAAGATTTTAATTTAAAGGTTCAAAAGTTAACCTATAAGACTAAACCTTTGGTTAAGTTTTTTCTTTACATAAATAAATTTTAGTTCATGAAATTGTACATATTATTTTTTCTATCACTTTTTTTCTTCATAAAAAGTCACTCTCAAACTTATGATTATTCACATAGAGGGGAAAGTAAAAATTCAATAAAGGTAAAATTATGTACTGGGGCTAATTTTACTGAATTAGATATTAATAACCCGACTATAAATAATAGTTCAATCGATTTTGGTTCAAAAGTCGGATTTCATATTGGGGCTGAGTTGGAATATGTTCTTCCTTCCAATAATGATAAATGGTCAATTTTTATCCAACCTAATTATGTTAGTTTTAATAACGATATAGAAAGGGAACTTTTTTCTTCAACAGAAGAGGTAAAGATGGAATCTAATTCTTTGAATCTGCCACTTGGATTAAGATATTATATTCATTTTAATAAGAATCTTAAGTTTTTTGTTAGTGGAATGTTGAATATTCAGTTAGCATCAAATACCCGTATTATCTATTCTTTAAGAACTGACTTGAATTCTGAAGCAAACCCAACGAATGCTGGTTTTGGTTTAGGCAGCTCTTTAAATGGAAAGTTGTTTTTCGAAGCAAGAGTGTATACCAAGTTTAATGCTTTGAAAGAATATGCTACCTGGGAAGGAAATTATTCGCAGATGAGTTTAATTGTAAGTTATGCAATTTTGTAGTTTAATAGGGTTTTTTAAGGTAATTTATTATGCGTTTTAAAATGCCTTCATCTCCAAAGAAGGTTCTAAAATACCTTCATCATCCCAAATGGTTTTTTCGTAAGTGTTCAACGTTTTAAAAGGTACTTTTTCAGCTTGTCGCTCCGCCTGAAAGTCTAAAAAGGAGAGTTTGTTATATCTTGATACAAGTAGCTCTTCTTTTGATGAATTGTCTCCTTCAATTTTAAATTCAAAACTCACCTTGTATTTGTTGGAGCTATTTTCAATAAACTTTAAGGGTCTGCTAACATAAAAATAACTACCAGTGGTTCTTTTAATGTATTTGGGGTGGTAAACAGAGCTACTATCTTTTTCAAAAATTATAGTGCCTTTACTCACGTTTTCAATATACTTAACGCCTAAAATTAACCTTAAATTTACTTTTTCACCATGACGATTTTTGTAATAACTATAATCCACTCTAGTAACCCCATAAGTGTCGTCGGAGATGTATAGCTTGCCTGTGTATTTTGCTTTTCCTTTTCTTGGAGTATATGAAATAATATAAATTAGGTCATCATCATTATATCCTACATCATCTAAAGTATACTCATACCAGTCTGTATTTAATATTTTCTTCAAAAAGGCGTTGTTGTAAAACTGTCCTCTTCGTAGAATGGATTTGGTTTTGTTATTTAAATAAGATACCTCGTATTCATTGCCGTTATCATCTTTAAATTCTTCATCATTAAGAGCTAAAGAATCTTCAATTTTAAACAACCCCGTTTTTAATTTGTACGTTTTAGTAGTATCTAAATATTTGAGGATAATATTCTGGGTTCTTTCCTGAATCTTATCAATAGAAAAATCGTTTTTATGATCTAAGAGTTCAGTAGCCCTCTCAACTTCTAATTTTATACTGTCTTTATTTAAGGCATATATTTTGGCTTTAAAATCTGCAAACTTTACCATATTACTATTTTTCACTTCATCAACCAACGCTGTTAAACTTTTATTTACCTCTTGTAATTGTTTCTTTTTTACATGGGATGCTTTGTCAATTTCAAATTCTAGTTTTTTAAAATCAACATGTTCGGTGGTTCGGTGAAACACATTATACTGGTTAAGATTGTTATCGTAATTATCGTTAAGGTTCTTCTTAACTCTGGCTATAATAGAATCTACATTAGGCCTTGTAGTACTTATAAATACTTCTTCTAATTGATTTAAAGCAGTTTCTAGTTCTACTTTAAATTCTAATGCTTTAATGTTTTCAATAGTAAGTGTTTTACTTTGATAACCCATACAAGATATGGTTATAGGCTTTTTACCCAAGGAAGAAGGTATTGTAAAATAACCTTCATCATTAGAAATAACGCCAGCGTAGATACCAGTTTTTATCTTGGCATAAGGTATGGGTTGTTTTGTAGATGTATCAATTAATTTTACTGTGATATTTTGCCCGAAAATAATGGTGGAAACAAATAAAAAGAATAAGATGATTTTTTGTTTCATTACTGTTTTTTTTGATTGATGGTTTTGCTTATTCAACGAGATAATTTAAGTAATGTTACAACTTACTATGCCGAAATGTAGTGAGTTTAACTTTTAATTAATGGTTGTAGACTTATTTTGCTAAAGTCATCTTAAAATTCTACAGTAAATTTTCTGTTTTATTGGTTACATTTGCAGCGCTAAAATCTGAGAAATTATGAAAGCAGGTATCGTAGGGTTGCCCAATGTTGGAAAGTCCACATTATTTAATTGTTTATCTAATGCAAAGGCGCAAAGTGCTAACTTTCCTTTTTGTACTATTGAACCTAATGTAGGAGTGGTGAATGTTCCGGACCCAAGATTGGAGAAACTAGAGAGTTTGGTGAATCCTGAAAAAGTAATTCCTGCCACTGTTGAAATTGTGGATATTGCTGGTTTGGTAAAGGGAGCAAGCAAAGGCGAAGGTCTCGGGAATCAGTTTTTGGCAAATATTCGTGAAACTGATGCTATTTTACATGTATTACGTTGTTTTGATAATGATAATATTGTACATGTTGATGGTAGTGTAGATCCTATTCGTGACAAGGAAACCATTGATATGGAATTGCAGTTAAAAGATTTAGAAACAGCCGAAAAGAAGCTTGATAAAGTAAAACGTGCCGCAAAAACAGGTAATAAAGAAGCGCAAAACGAAGAGGCCGTTTTATTAAAAATAAAGGGTGCTTTAGAAGCTGGTACCTCTATAAGAGCCATTGATTTTAGTGATGAAGATTATATTAAATTTGTAAAACCATTGCAGTTTATCACAGATAAGCGTGTAATGTACGTGTGTAATGTAGATGAAGGTTCTGCAGTTTCTGGAAACACCTATGTAGAACAAGTTAAAGAGGCCGTAAAGGATGAAAGTGCAGAGGTGCTTGTTTTAGCAGTTGGAACTGAAGCAGATATTAATGAATTGGATGATTACGAAGAACGACAAATGTTTCTTCAAGATATTGGTTTGGATGAACCAGGTTCTGCAAAATTAATTCGAGGTGCATACAAATTATTAAATCAACAAACCTATTTTACAGCTGGGGTAAAAGAAGTACGTGCTTGGACTGTGGACATAGGTGCAACAGCTCCTCAAGCAGCAGGTGTTATCCATACTGATTTTGAAAAAGGCTTTATCCGCGCTGAAGTAATTGCGTATGATGATTACGTGTCTTTAGGAAGTGAAGCCAAAGTTAAGGAGGCTGGTAAAATGCGTGTTGAAGGTAAAAACTATATTGTAAAAGATGGTGATGTAATGCACTTCTTGTTTAATGTTTAATTGATTGATATTATTGAATATGCCAAAGCAAGAAAATGATGTAGTTTATTACTTGCACAAGGCGTTTTATATCGACTATTGGAATTTTACTGGTCGTTCCAGAGGTAGGGAATTTTGGAGTGTTATATTACTTCAAGTTTTGATACTTGGTGTATCTTTGTTGCTTCATTATTCTTATTTTAGTTTCAAAGGAGAGTTTTATATAAGCTTTATCTTTTACCTTCTTGTTTTCATATACTTTATATTAACCGGCGTTCCTACGGTCACTGTTCATGTTAGAAGATTACATGACGTAGGAAAATCAGGTTGGTGGCATCCGATAGGAATCAGCTTCATCCTTAATATTGCCATGGGCATTATTGGCATCCCTATTGCTCTTATTTATGGTTTGATTGTTTTATTATTTTTTAATGGAAATCCTTCTTTTGATACTACTGTTATCGATACTTTGACAGAAATTTGCACATATGCCGTTGCCATTACATGGTCTTTTATTATTTTAAGAGGTATTTCTTTTCTTTTCTTAAATAGTGAAACAGGAGCTAACAAATGGGGAGAAAATCCTAAAGAAAATCCTGATTTAAAGGAAATAGAAAGCATAGGTGGTGATAGTATTTGCCGGAGATAATTCCATTTGAACATCGTATTTTTATCAAGTACGATATTTTGAAACTTTTCTAAGATTTTACCTTCGCTGTATGAAGTCAAATAAGAAGTTCTGGCTCGGAATTGGCATTGGTGTTTTGGGTGTCGTACTATTTTCATCAAAAGCAGTTATGGTGAAACTGGCGTATCAGTATGAGGTAGATGTAATGAGTATGTTACTATTACGTATGGGTTTTGCTTTTCCTTTTTACCTCGTTATTTCATTATTCTACCAAAAGAAAAACAAAACCAAAAAGACAACCAAAGATTGGTTGTGGGTGCTATTTTTTGGGTTCCTTGGCTATTACCTAGCTAGTTATTTTGATTTTGTCGGGTTAACGTATATCAAAGCAAGTTTAGAGCGTATTATTCTATTTATATATCCTACGATTGTATTGTTATTGAACAAATTGTTTTTAAAACAAAAAATAACTAAACCTCAAATAGTTGCTATTGTCTTGACCTATCTAGGGATAGTTATTGCATTTTGGGATGAGGTCCATATTTCAGGAAAGGACACGTATTTAGGCGGCTTTTTCATTCTGTTAAGTGCATTGACTTATGCAGCTTATTTGGTTGGTAGCGGTTGGTTAATACCTAAATTTGGAGTGGTGCAGTTCACAGCTTACGCTATGATAATGTCTTGTGCATGTGTGTTTGTACATTACAGTATTATTAACGAAACCGATTTATTTAGATTTTCTTGGGAAGTTTACATTTTAGGTTTTTTAATTGCCGTTTTTGCAACTGTAGTGCCATCGTTTTTCGTATCGGCATCAATAAAAATGATCAGTTCATCCAACTTTGCAATTGTGGCAGGTATAGGGCCGATTTCTACAATAATTCTGGCAGCAATTTTCCTAGAAGAGCACCTTACTTTAATTCAACTATTTGGGGCTTTGGTGGTTATCCTTGGAATTTTATTTATATCGCTTAGGAAGTCAGGTAAGGCTTAGGTTTGGGTTCTCAACAATATTCCATTTTTATTGTTAATTACTTTGTTAAGCCACTGTTTTATTTTTTAAGATGTTATGCTATATTAGCGTGCTATCACACACTTCACACCCTTTTTTATGGCAGAACAAACCAAATATACCGAGGATAATATACGTTCGTTAGACTGGAAGGAGCATATTAGAATGCGTCCTGGAATGTATATCGGTAAACTTGGTGATGGGTCTTCTCCAGATGATGGTATTTACATTTTACTTAAAGAGGTTTTAGATAACTCGATTGACGAGTTTGTAATGGGTGCTGGTAAAACCATTGAAATCTCGATTCAAGGTAATAAGGTAATAGTGCGTGATTATGGTCGTGGTATTCCTTTAGGAAAAGTTGTAGATGTTGTATCCAAGATGAATACGGGTGGAAAATATGACTCTAAGGCGTTTAAAAAATCTGTAGGTCTAAATGGTGTTGGTACCAAGGCTGTAAACGCACTTTCTAATTATTTTAGGGTTGAATCTACACGGGATGGTAAATCGGCCTCTGCTGAGTTTGAGAAAGGAACACTTACTAATAAAGAACTACTTGATGATACGAGTCGCAGAAAAGGTACCAAAGTGTCTTTTATTCCGGATGAATCCATTTTTAAAAACTACAAATTCCGAAGTGAATATGTGGTAAAAATGTTAAAGAACTATGTGTATTTAAATCCTGGTCTAACAATTGTATTCAATGGAGAGAAGTATTATAGTGAAAACGGACTTAAAGATTTATTAGCCGAAAAAATTAATGAGTCGGACCTGTTGTATCCCATTATTCATTTAAGAGGAGATGATATTGAAATAGCTTTAACTCATAGCAAAACGCAGTATAGCGAGGAGTATAACAGTTTTGTAAACGGGCAAAATACCACTCAAGGTGGTACGCATTTAAATGCTTTTAGGGAGGCTGTAGTAAAAACGGTTAGAGAGTACTATGGCAAGAATTATGACGCTTCTGATGTAAGGAAGTCCATCGTTAGTGCCATTGCTATTAAGGTGATGGAGCCTGTTTTTGAGAGTCAGACTAAAACGAAATTAGGTTCCACTGAGATGGGAGGGGATTATCCAACAGTGAGGACATATATCAACGATTTTGTAAAGAGAAATCTAGATAATTATCTACATAAAAATGCTGAGACCGCTGAAAAGATTCAAAGAAAAATTCTTCAAGCCGAAAAAGAGAGAAAAGAACTTTCTGGTATTAGAAAATTGGCAAGAGATCGTGCTAAAAAGGCAAGTCTTCATAACAAAAAATTAAGAGATTGTCGCGTTCATTTTGGCGATACTAAAAACGAAAGAAATTTAGAAACTACACTTTTTATTACGGAGGGAGATTCGGCCTCTGGAAGTATTACAAAATCTCGTGACGTCAATACACAAGCGGTTTTTAGTCTCAAAGGGAAACCTCTAAATTCATACGGATTAAGTAAAAAGATTGTGTATGAAAATGAAGAGTTTAATTTACTGCAGGCTGCATTAAACATAGAAGAGTCGCTTGAAGATTTGCGTTACAACAATGTGGTAATTGCAACAGATGCCGATGTAGATGGTATGCATATTCGCTTATTGTTGATTACGTTCTTTTTGCAGTTCTTCCCTGAAGTCATTAAGAACGGGCATTTATATATTTTGCAAACACCGCTTTTTAGAGTTAGAAATAAAAAAGAAACTATTTATTGTTATACAGAAGAAGAACGTATCAACGCTATAGAAAAATTAAAACCAAAACCTGAAATAACACGATTTAAAGGACTAGGTGAAATATCTCCGGATGAATTTAAACATTTTATCGGTGATGATATTCGTCTTGATCCCGTAATGTTAGATGAAAATATGTCAATTGATGAATTGTTATCTTTTTACATGGGCAAAAACACCCCAACAAGACAAGAATTTATAATAGATAATTTGAAGGTTGAAATGGATTTAATTGAAGATAAATAAGAGACCTATTCCTAAAAAAATAGGAAGTATCATTTATGATTGAAGAAGAAAACGACGACTTAACAAACGACCAAAACGAAGAGCCCCAAGAAACCATAACCCGTGTAACGGGTATGTATAAAGATTGGTTTTTAGACTATGCATCCTATGTTATTTTAGAACGTGCAGTACCTGCTATCGAAGATGGGTTTAAGCCCGTGCAACGTCGTATAATGCACTCCATGAAAGACTTGGATGATGGGCGTTACAATAAAGTAGCGAACATCGTCGGTCATACCATGCAATACCATCCTCATGGTGATGCTAGTATAGCGGATGCTATGGTGCAAATTGGTCAGAAAGATTTATTGATTGACACGCAAGGGAACTGGGGAAATATTTTAACAGGTGATAGTGCTGCAGCTTCTCGTTATATAGAGGCTCGCCTTTCTAAGTTTGCTTTAGATGTTGTTTATAATCCTAAAATTACGGAATGGCAGGCCAGTTATGATGGGAGAAGAAAAGAACCTGTAAACCTACCAGTAATGTTCCCTTTGCTGTTGGCGCAAGGTGGTGAAGGTATTGCTGTTGGGCTCTCGACCAAAATTTTACCGCATAATTTTATTGAACTTATTGATGCTTCAGTAAAGCACTTACAAGGAAAACGATTTACCATAGTTCCGGATTTCCCAACGGGTGGAATTGCTGATTTTTCGAGCTATAATGACGGCAATAGAGGCGGAAAGGTACGTGTGAGGGCGAAGATTTCTCAATTTGATAAAAACACTTTGGTCATTACTGAGTTGCCTTTTAGTACGACTACTACATCCATAATTGATTCTATTTTAAAGGCAAATGATAAGGGTAAAATCAAAATAAAGAAGATAGAGGATAATACTGCTGCAGAGGTTGAAATTTTAGTGCATTTACCTTCTGGACTTTCACCAGATAAAACCATAGATGCCCTTTATGCTTTTACCAGTTGTGAGTCTTCCATATCGCCTTTAGGTTGTGTGATTGAGGAAAATAAACCACTATTTATTGGAGTTTCTGAAATGTTACGTCGCTCTACAGATAATACAGTTCAGTTACTGAAACAAGAGCTAGAAATAAAGCTTGGAGAGCTCGAAGAACAATGGCATTTTGCTTCTTTGGAGCGCATTTTTATTGAAAATAGAATATATAGAGATATAGAAGAAGAGGAAACTTGGGAAGGTGTAATTTCGGCAATTGACAAAGGACTTCAACCTCATATTAAACATCTAAAACGAACTGTAACCGAAGACGATATTGTAAGATTGACAGAAATCCGTATTAAGCGTATTTCAAAATTCGATATAGATAAAGCGCAACAAAAAATTGATGCTTTAGAAGAACAAATTGCTGAGGTCAAACATCATTTAGAGCACCTCATTGATTATGCGATAGCGTATTTCCAAAGACTTAAAAAAGAATATGGTGAAGGTAGAGAACGTAAAACTGAGATACGCACTTTTGATGATGTAGATGCCACAAAAGTTGTCATCAGAAACACAAAACTTTACGTAAACAGAGAAGAGGGTTTTATTGGTACTTCTTTAAGACGCGACGAATATGTGGGTGATTGCAGTGATATTGATGATATCATAGTTTTTACCAATGCTGGCAAAATGATGGTTACCAAAGTAGATTCGAAGACATTCATAGGCAAAGGTATTATTCATGTAGCGGTATTTAAGAAAAAAGATAAGCGTACTATTTACAACATGATTTATAAAGATGGTGTCAAAGGGCCATCATATATAAAACGTTTTGCCGTTACAAGTATTACTAGGGATAGAGAGTATGATTTAACCAATGGGAATAAAGGTTCTAAAGTGTTGTATTTTACAGCAAACCCCAATGGTGAAGCAGAAATTATTACCGTTAATTTAAGACAGGCAGGAAGTATTAAGAAATTAAAATGGGATATTGATTTTGCAGATATTTTAATTAAGGGCAGAGCCTCCAAAGGGAATCTAGTTACAAAGTTTACTATAAAGCGTATTGAGCTTAAAGAAAAAGGTGTTTCTACTTTAAAGCCTCGTAAAATTTGGTTTGATGAAACCGTACAGCGGATAAATGTAGATGGTAGAGGAGAATTGGTTGGTGAGTTTAGAGGAGAGGATAAGCTTTTAATTATTACACAATCTGGAACTATTAAAACTGTTACGCCTGAAGTAACAATGCATTTTGACCGAGATATGATTGTAATGGAGAAGTGGGTTCCGAAAAAACCAATATCTGCAATTTATTTTCACGGAGAAAAAGAGATTTACTATGTAAAGCGCTTTTTAATTGAGAATGAAGGTAGAATTGAAACTTTTATTCCAGAGGATGCTAATTCCCAATTAGAAATTATTTCTACAGATTGGCGACCAGTAGCCGAAGTTGTCTTCGCAAAGGAACGAGGTAAAGACCGTAGAGATAATCTTGGGGTCAATCTCGAAACGTTTATCGACATAAAAGGCATAAATGCTCAAGGCAATCAGTTAACCAAGCTTAAAGTGAATCAAATAAACCTTTTAGAACCTTTGCCTTATGAAGCTCCAGAGGAAGTTCACGCCGATGACTTGGAAGTAGTTGATGAGCAAACTGTAACAGAGAACGAAAATGAGAATACTGACGATGATGAAGGACAAACGTCACTATTCTAATACTTAAATCCTCTTATAAAATTTCTACTTCACGCGCATTAACCATACTTTTTCGAAACCTTTCTCTTTTTGTTTGGCTATAGTACGTTTACTGGCTATATCTCTATCGGTATATCTATCCACATAAACATAGTGGAAGTCATCGTCAGTATCTTTTTTACCATATCTGGCGTAATAGCCTTCGCTTTTTAATTTAGCCACGGCTTTTTCGGCATTGTTTATATTTTTGAAACTTCCAAGAATTACGTAATATCCTGGTTTTAAATGACCGTCTACAACATCTTCTGGGTCTTCTTCACTCATTTTTGGATATGCAATTAACTCAGGATCTACGGCTTCTACTTGTGGAAGACTATCTGACACAGTTTCTTCAACTTCTTCATTAGCTATAGTTTCTAATAGTTTTTCTTCATCTTTATAATTGATGTTATGAATTTTAATGCGGTTGCGCCTTACATTAACCAACCATTCTGGTAATTCTGTGGCTTCTGGAGCCAAATCAACCGAAATACCAATAGCATGAACATCGTTAAAATTTTGAACGCCTATCGCCTTTTCATAAGAATAACTCACTTTAACTCTTTCTAAAAATTTTGCGCTAATGGCTGCGTTTACCGAATAATCGTTCTTATATGAAATGGCTAGCTCCCCTTTTTCTTTATAATTCATGATAGCTACACTTTCAAAAAAATCAATATCATCATAAGAATTATAGCGGGCTAATGGCGTTACACGTAAAAAATCAGAAAGTGCAATATCATAAGATGCAAAAACGGAATAACCTTGGGAAACACTGAGTGTTTCTGGAGGAGCTAGTATTAAACTATTTTGAACAGGAATATGATTTAAAAAACCACCAATTGTTAAATTATAGTTTCTATAATGACCAGAAACTCTATAAATAGTATTGACATCGTTTTCTCGTGATGAGTCAACCTCATTTAGTTTATCAGTACCTAGAGAAAGCCCAATATTAAAGTATTGATAATAATCCCCTAAGCCTAGTCGAACACGACTACTTAAAAAGAGTTGAGAATAACGCATTACGTCATAACTATGTTTGGAGTAATCTACACCAAAAACTACATTGTCAAAAAACGCCAATTGCGCTGCTATATATTGAGAAGTCTGTGCAATATCAGAATCAGAAGCTTGTAGAATTCCAGTAACGTTATAGCGTTCATTCGCTGCTATAAAAGCAGGGTCTTCAATAAACCGATAGATTTGATTTTGTCCGGGTAAAACAAGGCGCTGCGCTACCATAGTTAAGGAAAACAACATTATCGCAATTAATCCGATCAGGTGCTTGGTGTATTTTGATGTTGCCATTGTCTTTTTTTACTTTAAAAGATGCTACAAAATTCGTTTCTTCTGGCATCAATACGTCCAAAACTAAAAAGTTTTATGTAATTTACGATAAAAAGCATAAAAAATCGACAAAAAACAAATAAAATTAACAGTTAGTAAGTGTTTTAATATGAAATAGTTATGTCTTGAACTACTAATTTAGAATTTTTTTATACTATCCGAAGAGAAAAACGCAATTAAGTTTAGAAGAAACTTATCGTACTTAATAAGCTGTTCTTTCTCTATAAACTCATTGGCTCTATGCGCTTGTTCTATAGACCCAGGTCCACAAATAATACTTTGCAAACCTGCTTCGTTATATTGTCCTGCTTCTGAGGCATAAGCCACAGTATCGATATTCTGATTATCATTGATTTCCGACATCAGTTTTACAACGTCACTGTCTGATTTACTATCAAAGGGAATAACGGGAGGATGAATTTCCTCAGTTTCAATTTTAAAATCTGAATATAGTGGTTTTAATGCTGCTATTCTTTTCTCACAATGTTGTTTAAATGCTGAAACAATTTCATCTAAATTATCTTTGGGTATCATTCTCGCATCCCAAGAAAAATAAGCTTTATCGGCAATAACATTTGGCGCAATTCCACCATGAATTATCCCAGTGTGTAAGGATGAATGTGGTGGTGTAAAGCGTTCATCCGTATTACCAGAATTTACTAGTTCGTTCATTTTATCTTCCAACCACAGTACTAATCTAGCTGCCTCATGAATGGCACTTACTTCTTGCCTAATTCTACTGCTATGCCCTGCAGAACCGTTTACTTTTGTTGTATATAAACAGATGCCTTTATGCCCAATTATAGGTTGTAGTAAAGAAGGCTCACCGATGATGGCATATTTGGGGGTTTCAGGATAGTGGTTTTTTAGGTGTTGTACCAATTCTGGTGTAGATAAGCAACCAATTTCTTCATCATAAGAAAATGCAAAGTATATCGGTTTTTTTAAGTCGGTTCTCACTAAATCTGGAAGTGCGTTTAAACAACAGGCCAAAAACCCTTTCATATCACAAGAACCGCGTCCGTAAAGTTTGCCATCGGCTTTATCGGTTAAGGTAAACGGATCTGTATCCCAATCTTGTCCTTTAACTGGTACTACGTCGGTATGTCCAGATAAAATAATACCACCATCCACGGAAGGCCCTATACAACAATGTAAAGATGCCTTTGTAAAGTCTTCATTTGGCACAAGCGTACATGCAACATCAAAACTTTCAATATAATCTTTAATCCACTGAATTATAGATAAGTTGCTTTCACCGCCCAAAACTGGAAAAGAAACTAATTTTGAAAGAATTTCCTGGGTGCTCATTTAATTTGTTGTTCTAAGTGTTTAATAATATTTGAAACATCTTCTTGATAATCAAACCAAGTTATAGCCTCATTTTTTCTAAACCAGGTGAGTTGGCGTTTAGCAAAACGTCTGGTGTTTTTTTTGATTTCTGAAATCGCAAAGTCTAACGTCCATTGGCTATCAAAATAGTTAAAGAGTTCTTTGTAACCAACGGTGTTTAGTGCGTTGAGGTTTTTATAAGGAATTAACGATTTTACTTCGTCTATTAATCCATCTTCAACCATCATATCTACTCGTTTATTGATGCGCGAGTATATGATTTCTCTATCTGCATTCAAACCAATTTGGATGGTTTTGAATGGTCTTTTGGTTTTGCGCTTATTTAAAAACGAAGAATAGGCTTTTCCTGTGCCAATACAAATTTCTAAAGCGCGTATGAGACGATGAGGATTATCAATGGCTATGGTGTTATAGCTTTTAATATCAAGTTTTTTTAGCTGTTCTTGAAGGGGTTCTATTCCCTTTTCTTTTAAATCTTTATTTAAGGTTTCTCTAATTGACGTATCGACTTTTGGAAATTCATCCAGACCTCGAATCACTGCATCTACATATAAACCAGAACCACCAACCATAATTACTACATCGTATTTCTTGAATAACTTGGTTAAAATTGAAATGGCATCTTTTTCAAAAGCACCAACACTATAATGGTCATGAATGGATTTATGGTGAATACAATGGTGTTTTGTTGCGGCTAATTCCTCTTTGGTTGGTGCAGCAGTGCCAATTTGCATTTCTTTAAAAAACTGACGGGAATCTGCTGATACAATTTCTGTATTAAAATGTTGGGCTAGTTTTATGCTAAGCGCTGTTTTACCTATGGCTGTGGTGCCAATAATGGAGATTAGGTATTTGGTTTTGGTCTTTATGGCATGATTTTTTGGTATTAGCAAAGGTACTATCTAAAAAAAACTGCACCAAAATATAGTTGACATATGGTTTTATTCACTGCTAAAGGTGTTATTTCCTAAACATTCTTTTTACCACATTAGGAATTTTAAATCCAAGTTCCTCTGGTTGATGACTATAATGTCTTTTGCGCGCGAATAAAGCTTTTTTTAGTTTTCTGTTTTTATGTAGAAAATATAAAACATTCAAATTTCCGTCAACAACATTTGTGTTCTCCGCAAAAAGTATTTCCTCCAAATTTGATAGATTAAACAGAAATTCTATGGTAGGTATTTTACCTATGTTATTAAAAGATAAAAACTTAAGGTTTTCAAGTTCACCTAAAACACTAAAATCGTTTACGTTTTTACAGCGGTCTAATCTTAGCGATTCAAGATCTTCAAGTTCAATTAGCTGCTCTATATACGCTAATTTAGAACAACCTGATAAATCTAAAGTTTTTAAGGAAGATAAATTTTTAATACCGTCCAAATTGACAATTTTTCCATAACATATAAAAAGATACTCGAGTTTATTTAATTTGTGAAATTCAATCAAGTCATATACATTCAGATTGTCAATAGTCAGTTTCCTTAGTGTTGTAACATCACATATTGATTCACTCCCTCTTATACCCCAGTTTATAAAACACTCTTCAAGATTTGCAAAATTTTGAAAATTTATTTTACCCTTGAGTTTATGCTGTAAATTAAGATATTTTAGATTCCTTAGGTCGTTTAATGGAGAAATATCATCTATTGACATACTCAATATAGTAAGACCCTCAATAAATCTAAAATCTTTAAGAAAATTTAAATCTGAAATATTGCAAAAACTAGAGTTTATTTCAAGGTTCATAATTTTATTTTTAGACATAAATTTTATGACCTTATCCAGTCTTTTATTTTCGAGTATCAAGGATTCAGTTTCTTCTCGGAAGAGATAACCTTTAAATTTTATTGGAACTCCCATTAGATTAAAGATATAGTTTAAAAATACTATCTAAAACAAATTACACCAAAAAATGGGTTTGAAAATACAATAGGAGGAAAGGTGCGCAAGGGATTGAACGGCTTGTTTGAGCTCCTCGCAGAGAGCGAGTAGTGAAAGCCCGACCTTGTGGTTGCGCCAAAAATTAAAAGTGTAATTTTTCACCACAGTTATAGCAATACTCTGCGCCATCTCTATGATCTTCTGCAAGACAGTTTTCACAGGATTGAGAATTTAAAGGGATTGGAGGTATTTGTGGATTTTTATCTTTTTTACCTAAGGCGGTATATTCTGCTGATACAATTCCTGTTGGTACCGCAATAATACCATAACCCAAAATCATTATAAGAGCTGCTATAAATTGGCCAAGAGGTGTTACTGGGGCGATATCGCCAAACCCCACTGTGGTTAAAGTAACTATACACCAATATACACTTACGGGAATACTAGTAAAGCCGCTTTCTTCACCTTCAATTAAATACATTACCGTACCACAAATAATGCACAAAATTAGTACTGCAAAAAGAAATACTGATATTTTAGCGCGACTTGCTTTTAGTGCAGAAACCAAAAGATTTGATGCACCTAGATATCTGGCTAATTTTAGAATTCTGAATACCCTTAATAATCTTAATGCACGTAATGCTGCAAGAGCATGTACACCGCCAAAAAGTAATGAGATATATTTAGGTATGGTGGATAATAAGTCTATAATGCCATAAAAACTAAAAATATATTTAAATGGTTTTTTAACCGTGATGATGCGGGTAATATATTCGACACTAAACAAGATAGTAATTACCCACTCTGATATATTTAGAAAGGTGTGATACTTCTCATCGAAACTTTTTATGCTTTCTAACATTACCAAAATAATACTAGCTATAATGGCTATAAGAAGAATAACATCGAAGGCTTTTCCTGCTCTGGTGTCGGCCTCATAGATGATATCATGAAGCTTGCTACGCCAGTTTTGTGTTTTGGTATCACTCATTACACCAAATGTACTAAAGTTTTAGGATTTCTTTTTAAGTACCAAAAGTGAGTTGGTTTGAATGTTTACTACTCTATTCATGAATTCCTTTAAATAAGGATAGTATTCTGGAGGATACACCGCCTCATTAAAACTAATGTTTAACATCAAATTAATGGTGCTCCCAACAACGGTTGTAGAGAGACTTGCATTTCCTGCATTGTTTGGTAAGGTGGTTCTTAAATCTTCTGGCTTTTCTTCTAGCGTGTAGGCATCACCTAATTCTAGCTTAAGCATGTAGGTGTATTTATCTTTATATCCAAAGTCTATGGGATAACTTCGTTCTTGGAGTTTAAAAGGATTCTCTTTAAAAAACGGTAATAAAAATGGATTTAAAAATAGAGTGGTACCAACAATTTCGGCATTATATTCAATATCATAACTTTCAGAAAAAGTAGGGCTTGTGGCGGTTGAACCGTTTATTTCATGCTTTGAGATTTCAAGGTTAATGGATTTGTTTTGAAGTTCTTCCTCATATTCTGTAGGATTTGGAAAGTAAGACATTCTTGAATACAATGCATGATACCCCGTAGTTCTACTTTTTACGTTACCAATAAGGTTTTGAGAAGCGTCAAATTCCAAAGTTACTGCTGTTAAAACTGAGGATTTGCTTTTTGATGAAATATCCATCCATTCACTGCCGTTTTTAAAATCCATACGTCTTGCATATCTGTTGAGGCATCTAAATGGTATTTGTCCAAAGCTTAAATAATAATCGGTGGCATCTAATAGATAGGTTTTGTTGTTTATATATGCCTCCACAAGTAGATAATTAAAATCTGTAATTACAGGAAAAAGTGTTGTTGCAAACCCGTGGTTTCTTGTAGATAACAAAACAGGATTTACTTTTATACCACTATCTCTTAGTAAATTGTGGAGCAAAATATTAATAGAGGATACATTACCTGATTTATTTTTTATTAAATCTTTTATAGATACATCATTAAAAATATTATACTTATCATTCCAAGTATAGTGCTCTTTAACAAAGTTGTAAATGGCTTCGGTTTTTTTTAATATATCTGGTTCGTTAATGATATCAGATGATAAAAACTCTTCAGGTTTTAAGGCTTTTTTTAATTGTTTGCCAATATTCTTTTCTGTTCTAAACTCTTTGTCAACATCTTTCCAAGTTTTGGTATAATCTTCCACTCTGCCATCCATACCTCTAAAAGTTTTTAACTCGTATTCAATGCGAGCCAAATAATTATCCTTGGTCGTCATGTGGTCTTCTTCTACAAAAGCGGGAATATCTTTCATGGCGTAAACATTATCAGCACAATGCGCAGAACCACCAGAAGCAGTTAAACAATCATATCTTATTTTAGAGGTATTTGTTGTTAATTTTTTACCACCAACTAACTTAATGTGATATTCCCAGTTTCCTGGTATGCTTGTTTGGTATTCGCTATACAATGTGGGTATATCGTGCTGAAATTCCCATCCATGGTATTTAAACATAAATGGCGATTTTAAAGTATAACTATATGTTATTACAGAACCTTCTTTAACATTTGGCAATGTAAATTTTACAATATCATACTTTTCGTCATATTCTTCAGTATAGATGTTTTTTCTTGATAATGGCGTTTTAACGACTTTACCATCAATAATGTTGTAAGTTGTGCCTACTATATCATCCACACTTTCATACGTATTATAGTCTTTTTTGTAAAGGTAAATACTCACTGTAGCATTATCAAAGCCCTCTTTAGATAGTATTTTTATTTTCCTTTTTTCTTCTGTCATTAAATCATAGTCATGATTGCTAACCCAGCTCTTTCCATGCTCATAAATTATTAAGGCATTTGCTGTAGAATCTTTGGAATATGAAGAAGCTTCAATTTCAGATTTACTTACTTTTATAGATTCTGAATTAAAAGGTGAGGTTTGCGCTTGTATTTGGAAATTTGTTAAGACATAGAGGATAACGAGGATTATATTTCCTTTCATGGATTTTCTAGAATTAATTGTTTGACTTTTTTATTACGTCGTAAATAGCTTTGAATAATATGTTGCGTGTCTCTATTATTTTCCATTGGCGTAATAATAGATTCTAACACCTCTAAATGATTAATTTGATAATTAAGGTTAAAGAAGCCTAAACCTTGGAAAACACCGTTTTTAATGAGTATGGCGCTTTTTTCATCTATATCTCTTCCTTTATCAATAATTACCATGTCTTTATTGGCATAACTGTTTTTTTCTATAAGTGTTTTTACGCGGATATTGTAAATTTCAGGAGACTCCTTGCTTAAACAAGCTCCATTACATTCCTTTATATCGTAGTTAAAACAACAGGACGAGGTCTTATATTCGCCAGTTAATTTCTGACATAGGTTATACTCACTAATAGCTTTTGAAATAAAACTTTTACCACTTTGCAAATTGCTAAATGTTGTAATTGGCTTTTTTCTGTAGTCGGCTTTTCCTAAGTTTAAATTTATATAGTTGTTCTCATCAACCCAAGAGTAAAGCGCATGTGTAAAACTGGTGTGTTTTAGAGCTCTGTTAAACATGGGCTTATTGCGTTTTATTTCTTCACTTTCTTTTAGAAGAGCCACAAGTTCGCTACCTGTTGCTTCGTAAGTTACGGCTGCAACTTGAGATTGTATTTTTTTTGATTTCGGACTCGTATTTGTAAAATGCTGATTAATGCGTTTTTTTATGTTTTTACTTTTACCAATGTAGATGATGTTTCCATCGGTATTGTGAATATAATATACTCCAGTTATAGAAGGTAACTCTGCGATAATATCTAAATGTCGCGGTTCTAATTGATGTTTAGGATTTAGTCTAACAACATCTTTAATAATACTTTTTTCGCTGTCTTTATCCAAAAGCATTTTAAAGAGTTTCACTGTGGCCTGTGCATCACCCGAAGCACGATGTCTATCTGCAACAGGAATGCCTAAAGAACGCACTAACTTGCCTAAACTGTAAGAAGGTTGTCCAGGAATTAGGTATTTAGATAATTCAACAGTACAAAGCGATTCCCTCTCATATTCAAAACCTAATCTGCCGAATTCAGTGCGAAGTATGCGATAATCAAACTGAGCGTTGTGGGCCACAATAATACAGCCATCTGTAATTTCAACAATGCGTTTTGCAACTTCATAAAATTTAGGCGCATTGCGCAGCATATTACTATTGATGCCAGTAAGATTAACAACAAAGGGTTGGATTTCTCGTTCAGGATTTACTAAGCTAATAAATTGATCTATAATTTCATGACCATTAAACTTATAGATGGCTATCTCGGTAATACCTTCCTCATTGTACTTGCCACCTGTGGTTTCTATGTCTAATACTGCGTAAATCCTTAATCTAATTTATATAGTTTCTTGCTCCAAAAATACTGCTACCAACACGAATCATGGTACTTCCACATTCAATAGCTAACTCATAATCTCCACTCATACCCATGCTAATAACATTTGGTTTAAAGTTAAAATATTCGATGGACTTTAAGTTGTCGAAAGAGGTTTTTAATGTGTTAAATTCTTGTTCAATTTGAGTGGTGTCATCAGTGAACGTAGCCATACCCATTAATCCGGTAACTTTTATATTTTTCAATTCCAAGAATTCTTCAGATGAAATAATGTTTGAAGCTTCTTCAGTTGTCATACCAAATTTTGAATCTTCTTTGGCAATTTTAATTTGAAGAAGGCACTCTATAATACGATCATACTTTTTGGCTTGTTTGTCGATTTCCTTAAGCAATTTAAAATTATCTACACCATGAATCAGACTTACAAAACTTGCCATATATTTCACCTTGTTGCGTTGCAAATGTCCGATCATATGCCATTCTATATCCTTGGGCATTTGCTCATACTTTTCAACTATTTCTTGTACTTTGTTTTCACCAAAAATACGTTGACCAGCATCGTACGCTTCCATAATATCGCTGATTGGTTTTGTTTTAGAGACAGCAACAAGTGTTACGTTTTCGGGTAAGGAGGATGTTATGTTTTTCAGGTTTGATGCGATACCCATTCAACAATTTTTTAGCAAAAATAAAGATTATAAAACATACTTCAATGGTACTAAATACATGAAATAAAAATGATGATTCTTTAAAACTCATAAATCGTTATACCACTCCTTAGTTTAGGTAAAATATAGGTGCTTTTTGGTGGCATAGTCAAGCCTTCATCTGCAATACTCTTTATTTGTTGGATTGTGGCGGGACACATGCCAAAACCAACTCTAAATTCGCCGCTATCCACGCTAGTTTTTATGGTAATCATTTCATGTCTACCATTAACATAAGATATACGATCGTTATTTCTTAAATCATCAATTCCTAAAATGGGTTTAAGAATAGTTTTGTAAAGCACTTCGGCATCAAGGTCATCTAATGCTGTTTGAGAATTATACCTCGCCTTTCGGAGATATAAGGAATAGAATTCTCCATCTAAATACATGCTGAAATGATGTGGTTTTGATGGTTTATAAGGCACTCTACCTTTATTTTCTATACGATATACTGAATCTAATCGAATTAAGAACTTTTCTTTCGTAAGTCCATTTAAATCCTTTATGAGTCTATTAAAGTCGTGGATTACTAAATCTGATTCTGGAATGAGATACGACATGAAAAAATTGTAAGATGCTTTTTCATCAAAATTGGGATTACCCTCTTTTTTATCTTCATATAATAAATAAGAAGATGCCGACCGGTGATGACCATCAGCGATATAAATGGCTTTCATTTTTTCAAATTCCTTTTGAATCTTAGATATAGCAACTTTATCTTCCAATTTCCATAAGTAATGCGTATCCCTATAAGTCATGGTAAATTCAAATTCTGCATGCTTTTTTTGTGTTTCCTTGATTATCGAAGCAATAGTTTGATTATCAGGATAGGTAAGGAGCACAGGTTCTGCATTGAAACCAACAGTTTTCAGATAGTTTTTGAAGGTTTGCTCTCGCTTCTCAAAGGTGTCTTCATGTTTTCTAATAATATTATCTTTATAATCCTTTGCACTTGTAGCAGCGATAATACCATTAAACTCTTCTCCATATCGGTTTACAATTTTATAAATATAAAGAGATGGCGATTCGTCTTGAATAAAAATACCATCTTCTTTGAATTCTAGATATCTATTTCGTACCAACTTATAGCGCTCATCGCCTGTAATAACCTGATCGTATTTGTAGCCAGGATTAACTATATGTAAAAAACTGTATGGGTTGTAATCCATTCTGGCTTCTCGCTCCTCAATCGTATAACTTTGGTAAGACCTTGCCGCTACCAAACCAACAATTGCTCTTGTAGGACGTATTGCTCTAAATGGTTTTATTGTTGCCATGATCTAGACGTTAGTAATTAGATTTGAGTTTTTAGATGATTATTCAAATGTTGATAATATGGTGAGTTATGCGTTTCATTGCTCGAAAATATTAAATTGCTATCGTAGTATTATTAAACGCATTTACTTTCAAAATTTAAATAATCTGCTCAACGCCCAATATTTATTGTTCTGCTGAGTTATTTTTATCATTCCTAATTTCCCAATCGGTTTACTTGATACTAAAATAGTTTTATTGACTTTGTTGAATCTCATCAAATCAATAGAAAACCCAAGGTTTAAACTATCGAGTTTCTCAATCTCATTTCCACTAAAACGATACAGTTCAATACCTTGCATTCCCTTATTTAATAAAATAAAGTCGTTAAATATACAGATCGAGCGAGCTGAAGACTTTAGGTCTGAAATCAGGTTTAGTTTATTGTTTTCCAGTCTGTAAATCCTTAAATATCCCATTCCACAAATAAAAATGAATCTGTCATTTCCATCAACTATTATATCGTTACAAACATTTTTACAGTCGTCTAATATTACAGGTTTCGAATTAGTTTTAGAAAGGTCTTGTAAAAATAATTTGCCTGTATTTGAGCCATAAATAATTGAATCTTGCTTGTTTAAAGAGCTAATTGCTGTAACACCTTTATTCTTAAAAGGAATTGAGTACTTGATATCTAATGTATCACTTTTTGATTCGAGGACTTCAATTTCTTTTTTCAAAAATCTAAGAATTAATCCTTTTGGTGTTTTTACAGGAAGTTCATATTCATGAATGTCAAATACATTAGTTAAGTCGAAAAATGAATCTGAACCTGCAGTGAATTCTTTTAATTTATCATATTCGTTTTGGGATAGATATTGAAATCCATTTTTACCAATTAAACAAATCTCATTGTATAATTCTAACTGAAACCTCTCTTCATACGGTTTCTTAATTTTATAAGCTTCGTTTTTATCCTTTGTTTCAGATAAAATATCAATTTTTAGCTTTTTCTTAACTGAAATTTCGGCAACTTTAAAAATATCTGTTAGCAGAAAGGATTCTCGTTTTTCGGATATCCATATTGCTTGTCGCATGTAATCTAAAGGACTATCAAAAATTTTAATCAGGTCAAGTTTCATTTGAAATCAATATCGCGCAGTAATTTATTAATTAATTGTTCGTCACTTCATCGTTGCATTAATTCAGCACAACTACTAAATAAACTGTTTAGCAACAACCTCCGCCTTTTTACTCTCAGAATAATCATAAAATCCTTCTCCAGATTTCACACCCAATTTTCCTGCGTTTACCATGTTCACCAATAACGGACAAGGTGCGTATTTTGGGTTTTTAAAACCGTCATACATCACATTCAGAATGGAAAGACAGACATCTAAACCTATAAAATCAGCTAGTTGTAAAGGCCCCATCGGGTGTGCCATTCCTAACTTCATAACAGTATCAATTTCCATAACACCAGCAACGCCATTATACAATGTTTCAATAGATTCGTTAAGCATCGGCATTAAAATACGATTTGCAACAAACCCAGGATAGTCGTTTACTTCTACAGGTATTTTACCTAGTCCTTTTGTTAAAGTAATAATACTGCACGTAACTTCATCGCTGGTATTGTATCCACGAATAATCTCCACCAATTTCATAATAGGTACTGGATTCATAAAATGCATACCTATAACATGTTCTGGTCTCGAAGTTACCGCTGCTATTTGGGTTATTGATATTGAAGATGTGTTAGTAGCTAAAATAGTAGATTCCGAACAGGCTTCATCAAGTTGTTTAAAAATCTTTAATTTTAAATCAAGGTTTTCAGTAGCGGCTTCAATTATTAATTCAGTATTTGCAACACCCTTTTCAATATTAGTAAAAGATTTAATGTTGCTTAGGGTTTTGGTTTTATCTTCAATCGAGATTTTTTCCTTAGCCACCATTCTATCCAAGTTTTTGGAAATGGTTAGCAAGCCTTTTTTTAAAGCATCCTTACTAATGTCGATTAACTGAACTTTAAATCCGTTTTGCGCAAAAACGTGAGCAATTCCATTACCCATAGTTCCTGCGCCAATTACTGCTATATTTTTCATAAGTTTAAAAATTAAAGTTCATTTTTTCTTGATAAAAAACGAACCAAAAAATCAAATCAATCTGAGGAAATTCCTGCGGAACATTCGCTTTTGAAACTCCATGCTTAACACTTCGTGTAGCACTTCCGTTTCTTCACTCATTATTTCTGCAGATTGATGATTCCGATTTCATCGGAATTTGGGGCTTGCCTATCTGCCAATTTATTTCTTTATCCAATTTATTTCATTTTTTAATAGATGTGAGTGGGATTCCTCCCCTTTGGGGAAGTTAGGAGGGGCTAGAACTGATTAATAATCATATTCGCGACTCGAAGCGCCTCAGTGCCATCATGTAAAGTTACTTCAGGTTTTGTGTCATTATTTATGGCATCTGCAAAAGTTTCCAACTCCATTAAGATTGAATTTACATCGGGTATGTTAGGGTTGTCAAAATATATTTGTTTTTTCACACCTTCGGCATTTTGTAAAATCATATCGAAATCTCCAGGATTTTCAGGTGCATCTTTCATTTTAACCACTTCACATTTTTTCTCTAAAAAGTCTACAGAGATATAGGCATCTTTTTGAAAGAAACGTGCTTTACGCATTTTCTTCAATGATATTCTGCTAGCTGTTAAATTTGCTACACAGCCATTTTTGAATTCAATTCTGGCATTAGCAATGTCTGGTGTGTCGCTTATTACGGCAACACCACTAGCAGAGATATGTTTCACTTCAGATTTTACGATGCTTAAAATAATATCAATATCGTGGATCATTAAATCTAAAACTACAGGCACATCAGTACCCCTAGGATTAAATTCTGCTAAACGATGCGTTTCAATAAACATGGGAGATTTGATATCATCCTTTACCGCCAAAAATGCAGGATTAAAACGTTCTACATGACCCACTTGTCCTTTAACTTTGTTTAGGGCTACCAATGCTCTAATATCTTCCGCTTCCGCAACAGTATTTGTAATGGGTTTTTCAATAAAAATATGTTTGCCTTTACTTATGGCTTTAATAGCACACTCGTGGTGCGATAATGTTGGGGTAACAATATCTACCACATCAACGGCTTCTATTAAATCTTCAACAGTATCAAAGCTTTTATATCCA
Source organism: Jejuia sp. UBA6058 (assembly GCA_002428965.1). Lineage (GTDB taxonomy): Bacteria > Bacteroidota > Bacteroidia > Flavobacteriales > Flavobacteriaceae > Jejuia. Next base: position 124,446 of record DIYI01000005.1, read on the forward strand.
AACTCTTCGGCCACTTTTTTTGCGTTTGAAGCATCTGGATCGTAGAACCCAACCAGTTCGTATTTTTCAGATTGATTTAAAAGGCGTAAATGAATTTTCCCTAAGTGACCAGCACCAAGAACCCCAGCTTTTAGCATAATATTTTACAGGTATTGAAGTTTTAGTTTTTTATGAAATTAATTGAAAATGAAGCGACTAAAATAAAAGCGCTCTCTTCAATTTTCTTGTTTAAAGATACTTAAATTTAAATTCTGAAAAAACTGTTTTCCCTTTAAAAATGATTGGTAGTTATTGTGAATAAATTCCTTTATTTTAGCTGAAATAACTTCCCAAAACATTGAAAGATACTTTTAAGCACCAAGGATTACGCCAACAATTAGTTAACGTTATAAAATCTAAAGGCATACAAGATGAAGCTGTATTGAGTGCTATTGGAAAAATACCACGACATCTATTTATGGATTCTGGGTTTTTAGATCATGCGTATCAAGACAAAGCGTTTCCTATAGCCGCAGACCAAACCATTTCTCAACCTTATACGGTTGCGTTTCAAACGGAGCTATTGCAAGTTTTAAAAGGTGATAAAATATTGGAAATAGGTACAGGTAGTGGCTACCAAACGGCTGTATTATGCCTGTTGGGAGCTAAAGTTTATAGTATTGAACGCCAGCAAGAACTCTTTAAAAGGACAAGTAAGTTTTTGCCAAAACTAGGGTACAGAGCAAAGAAATTAATTTTTGGTGATGGTTATAAAGGTTTAATAGAAGAAGCACCTTTTGATAGCATAATCGTGACCGCCGGAGCACCATTTGTACCAAAAGCCTTATTGGGGCAGCTAAAAGAAGATGGTGGGCGTTTAGTGATTCCTGTTGGTGATGATGTGCAAGTAATGACCTTGTTTATTAGAAAAGGGCCAAAAGAATTTGAGCAGCATGAATTAGGTGAGTTTCGTTTTGTGCCCTTGTTGGAGGATAAGAATTAAAAAGTGCTAACCTTAAAATGAATTTGAAGTCTAAGTTGCTTAAAATTGCTATTGCTTTTTTAATTCTGTTTGTTTTTATCTACAACTCCAAAACTGACTATTACAATAAGGATAAAGAGTTTTTTGAAAATAATGTGCATGGAGTTATTTGTAATATTAAAAAAACAAGAGGGACAAAGATTTATTATAACACAACAGATTTTTTCTATCTATCTATACTTAAAAGCAAGGATATCAAAATTCACGATTCAATTTACAAGAAACAAAAATCTGACTTAAATTTATTTCGTAAGGATAAAGATGGAAAATACTTTTTTTTGAAAAAAATAGAGATAAAAGCTCCAAAAGATAACTACTTTGAATACTTTTTTGATTTTTAAATTCCTTTGTTATATCCGTTTGACTTAGCTTTTTAATTTATTTTAACGAAAACCCCAAACAACTCATTGCCCATTCTCGGAGGAATAGAGTTATAACATTTCTCAAAAGTGTTTATTTTAAAGTAAGGCTCAAAATAACCCAAATATTCTTTTTTAGAACCACCAAACGGGCGTTTTTCCATTTCACCAGTTAAAGGAAAATTGAACCAAAGTCCGACAAGTTTTCCATTTTTAGTGAGTAACTCATGCGTTTGTTTTGCATAAGCCTTTCTGGTTTCAGGTAATGGCGGAAAAGAGCAAAAAAAGGTTTGTTCTAATATTAAATCGTAGTTGCCTTGATGCTCAAAAAAATCATCTTGTAATATCTGTTCAGCAGGAAAGTCAGGTACTCTTTTTTGAAAGGCCTCAAGCGGTTCCTTGGCAATATCTAAAACATGAACATTTTTAAACCCTTTTGAAAATAGATACTCAGCTTCATAAGCATTACCTGCTCCAGGAATTAGAATGTTTAAGTCTTTATTTTCCAGTTGGTCTATATAAGTTTTTAATGGAGTCGAGGGTCCACCAATATCCCAACCTGTATTTTGCTCTTGGTAGCGTTTGGACCAGTAGTTTTTTGTTGAAATTGAGGAGTTATGATCATTCATATTTTAACGCATAAGTAAAATAAAACAAACGTGTCATCCTGAACTTGTTTCAGGATCTACTAATTGAGATGCTGAAATAAATTCAGCATGACAAAGATAAGTGACTTGATTTAGTGTTATTCCTATTCATGATTTAATGGTTTCCACAAATCATCCCAATTCGGATTTTCTTTCTCAATTAAATTGATTTTCCATTCTCTATGCCAATTTTTCAACTGTTTTTCCCTTTTAATAGCATCATCAATAAATTGAAATTCTTCAAAATACACCAAACGTTTCAACTTATATTTAGCAGAAAACGAGTCGCCTTCACCTAAAATATGCCTTTCCATTCTGTCATCAATTCCTCCTGTAACTCCAATGTAAAGTACACCATTAGGTTTATTAGTTAGAATGTAGACCCAATAATTGTGGTAGGCTCTTTTTGGCATGTGTTGTGGTTCATCTGGAATTTAGATGTTGAAACTAGTTCAGCATGACAAAACGTAGGTTGATTAACCCTCAAAAATATTAGTCTCCAACCCATCAATACTTTTCACATTCTTTTCTTTCCAGTAATTCTCAATACGTTCCTTACCCTGCTTTTCTGCCCATTTATTTAGTTGATTACGCTCTTCTTTAAAATCCATAAAAGGAACTGCATATCCGCAAGAGGTTTGTACACTCTCAATTTTCATATCCACAATTTGTCGTGTTCCAGGGGTTTCAGGAAACAAATGTTTGTTTTCTTGAAACTCATTATCACGTTCATGATAAGTTTTTGCGGTACCATACAATCTTAAAATAAGTGGCTTGTCTTCAAAAGAACAAAACATAATAGTCATTCTATTGTTTTGAAGTAAATGTGCCGCAGTTTCATTACCACTTCCTGTTAAGTTTAGCCAAAGTATTCTGTTTTGATCCATTACTACAAAAGTATCCTTTAACCCCTTTGGCGATAAGTTAATCCTGCCATCTGCAACCGCAGTGGCCACAAAAAAGATATGTTGTGCTTCTATAAACGACTGTAACTCTGGAGTAAGTGCATCAAAAAACTTAGCCATACCTTTTAAAATTTTTCAAGTCCGCCAACTACTGGCAACGTCAATTGAGTGTTATTCAAATCAATAGTTAGCTCAGTTCCTGGTTCAGGGTGTAAGGTGTATTCTTTATCACTGGAAAAGATCATTAAACCAATTTGCTGACCCGCTTTAATAATTTGATCATCTGGTTGTAAATCAAAACTTACGGTGTAGAATTTACCTGGTTTTAATGGCTCGCTTTCGTGTATGGATTTATGGTTTTGTGGGTCTGCCCAACCTCTTGTAATAATATTATCGGTAGTTTTAACTCTTCTACCTTCATTCCAAGGAAGCGACACCAACCAAACTGATAGATTTGCCGCTGGTTTACTACTTGCCAATGTAACCGTAATTTTAGGAACACCAGAAATATGAATATCTTCTGTTAGTATAGGTGTCACGTAAAGCAATCTGTGTTCAGTTAGTTCTGCTTTTGCCAATGCAGAACCGCTAAAAGAAAAATTATCAACTAGGGTTTCGTTTTGCTGTTTTTCAGGTGTAGTTAAAGATAAACGTCCCACTTTAGGCGCGCCAGAATTCAGGTAAAATATCACATTTTGAGCCTCAGGATTTGGATAATCTTTATAAGCCGTCGGTTCTTTCATATTATCACCCGCTCTAACAATAAAAGCTTTATTGGTTTCATTTTCTATTCCATTATCCACTCCATGCAGATAATGCGTAAACCATTTATTTAGCATGGGCATTGGAGGTGGCCCACCATGACCAAATTGGTGGTAATAAATAGCAGTTTCCAATCCCATTTCTTTGGCTTTTTTGTAGATTCTATAGCTGTGTTCTGGCATTACATTCCAATCATTAAATCCATGAGACATTAGCATAGCAGCTTTCATCGGTTGCATATCATTTAAATAATCTCTTCCCGCCCAAAAATCATTGTAATCGCCAGTTTGCCTATCCATACCTTTTTTCATTTCGGTATCTCGGACTTTTAAATTATTACTAGCACGTTTACTCTCATTACCACTGTGTATATAATCGTAAAGCACATCAATGTCTTCACCAAGATATCCACCGGGAGAACGCACTAAACCATTGCTTCTGTAATAATGATAGTAAGAAGTATTTGGTGCCACAGGAATGATTACTTCCAGTCCATTAACACCAGTTGTTGCGGCAGCAAGTGGAATGGTGCCGTTGTATGATGTTCCTGTCATACCTACTTTTCCGGTACTCCAGAATGCTTTTACTTCTTCGTTGCTATCAGCTTCTGTATAACCTTTGGCGCGACCATTTAACCAATCTATCACTGCTTTTGGTGCTAAAGATTCATTATCACCTCCAACTGTTGGAGCACCCTCAGACAAACCTGTACCAGGTGAAGAAGAGTGCACAACAATATAACCGCGGGGAACCCAAGTTTTAATTAAAGAGTTTGATATAATTGGTCTTTGGCCTAAGCGTGTTACTTCAGGATGTGCACGTTCGGGTCCAATATCGCCTAATTCATGTTTCACATCCCAAAATACACCTGGAACATCAGGTGCAACTCCCGCATAATAAGGACTAGATTCATAAATAACAGGAAGTTGTAAACCATCTTCAGTTTGCTGCGGACGTATAACATCTACATGTACTCTATCTAATTTCCCGTCGCCGTCGCTATCAAATTCTGTTTCTACAAATAAATCGTGTCTTATCCATTTGTCAGGCGAATTAAAGGCTTCTACAACTTGTGATTGTCCGTCTTTAAAGGCTGGTTTTGCTTGTTCTTGAGCTTTTGCATTAAAAATCTGAACTAATAGCAATAAACCAAAGCTGTACTTAAATAGTTTTCTATTCATAATTTTATTTTCTTGGAAGGTATTTTTTAGGTATTGGATGTTCTTCGGTTTCTTGTGCCCAATAAATATTCACAATCCACCAACGGTCTTCATCATTAATTAATTGAATACTGTTTATGCCTCGCATAAAAGGCGTTTCCTCATCTTTACTATGAAAACTTTCATAGGTGCTAAATACGTGGGCAATATTGCCAAAAGCATTTACTTTTCTGCTAATTTCTTTTTCAATAAAGCCATTCATGTTCAACCATTTTTGAGAACTTTTAATATACTCTTGTGGTGTTAAATACTTCGCTTTATATACATAATCTTCGTTCATTCCAGTAGCGATCAACTTTGCATTAGGGTAGAATAAAAACTTAAATTGTTTCCAATTACGAGCATCACCTTTTTCTGCCGAAATCACCTCGTAAAGTGTTTTAATTGTTTTATCAAGTGTTAATACTTTTGTACTATCTATTACAAATTCCTTTTTTTCAGAATCCCCTTCTTTTTTAGATTTTTTTTGAGCTTGAACAAACGTTACTGTAAAGCCGAACAGTAATAGAACTATTACTTTTTTCATGTTGAATTAATAAGAAATATGACGCAAAATAATGAATTACTAACCTTAAAACGGTTAACACCATCATAAATTATTTGTAGATTTTTTTAATTCTATCAAGGTTGCGTTTGTTGTCTCTATCCTTAATAGTCTCTCGCTTATCATAAAGTTTTTTACCACGTGCGAGGGCAATATCTAATTTGGCGTATCCTTTATCATTAATAAATAAACGCAAGGGGATTATAGTTAATCCAGTATTTTGTACTTCCTTTTCCAACTTTTTAAGTTCTCGCTTATTTAAAAGTAATTTTCTAACGGCCTTTGGCTTATGGTTATAGTAGGTACCATGAGAATACTCTTCAACAGTCATATTAACCACGAAGAGTTCTCCACGATCGTTAAATTCACAAAAACTCTCGGCAATAGAAGCTTTACTATTTCTGATAGATTTTATTTCCGTGCCAGTTAATACAATACCAGCGGTGTACTTGTCCAATATTTCATATTGAAATCGTGCCTTTTTGTTTTGTATGTTAACCGTTTTTTGCATGGATGCAAAACTACATAAAATTAGGTTTAAAGAATTAGAAGAGTTGATTTTATCAGCTTAAATCTATGTTAAACTATTATGGATGGTACTTTTATCTTAATAGATTTACAAAAACTTCAATGTCATGCATCGATCAAAATTCTTAAAATCACTAGGCGCTTCATCATTAATTTTACCCATGTTTTCATTTCAATCTTCGGATACTATTCAGGAAGATCCCATGATGGATAAAGCTTTAGTGAAGGAGTTCGTTCAAGCCGCACACGGCAAGTTAGATTTAGTTAAGGAACTCTTAGCTGAACATCCAATTATAATCAATACTGCTCATGATTGGAAATTTGGAGATTTTGAAACAGCCTTAGGTGGTGCGAGTCATGTGGGGAATAAAGAAATAGCTAAATATTTAATGGATAATGGTGCGCAGGGCAATATTTTAACTGCAGCTCTTTTTGGTGAATTAAAAATTGTTAAGTCTATGCTTGAGTTTGCACCAGCTTTACTAAATACTAAGGGGCCTCATGGGTTCACTCTGTTGCATCATGCTAATATTGGTGGGGAAGATGCTTTAGAAGTGAAAGAATATTTATTAGGAATGGGACTCAATGAAACGCGGTTCAAAATTTATTAAATTCACAAATTCATTTCATAAGAGTTTTACATGAGAAGAATCTTTTTATGCCTTCTAACGTTATATCTATATTCATGTGGCAGCGTACAAAAGCATAACGCAGAAATTACCAAATTACATACTGTTGAAGATTTAAGAGAAGATGTTGATAAGCTGTATCATCAACTAAAAAAACATCATCCTAAGTTATACCAATACACACCACAAGAGACTATGGAATTTAAATTTGATAGTTTAAAGAAGTCCATAAAAACACCGATGAAATCGCGGAATTTTTACAAAAAAGTTGCGCCAGTTTTAACTAATGTGCGACAAGGACATGTATCAGTGCGTCCACCAAGTAGACTATTTGAAAGAAAAGAGAAGAAGGCATTAAAGCAAAAGAAATTTGAGTTTTATGCTTTAGATTTTGAATATCTGGATAACAAATTGTGGGTGAAACGCACACATGGAAAAGACTCATCTTTTGTAGGGGCAGAAGTGGTAAATATAGGTGGAGAATCTGCTTCGCAATTAGTAGAAACCTATAAAACACGTTTTGCTTCAGATGGTTTTAATACAACATTACATAATAGATTTGTAGGAAAGGCATTTAGAGCATATTATGTTAGGGATAAGGGCTTTTTAGATAGTTTAGAAGTAACATTTAAAACCAAAGATTACACATTTTCCAAGATGTTTAAGCGTGTGCCTAAAAAAGATTCTTCGATTTCACTCAGTACAAGAAATAATACTAAAGATTCTATCGAGGTTAAAAATGATAGTATCAAAAAAGTAAAGCCTAAGAAACTAACAAAACAACAGAAAGATAGTTTAAAGATTGCATCTAAAAAACGAAAGAAATACAACAAGAAACATGGTTTTATTGTGAGGTCTAAAGAATACACTCGAAATTTTAAATTTATTGGGAAGGATGGTGCGGTTGCATACATGAAAATTCGGGGGTTTGGCAATGGCAATTACAAGAAATTTTACGAAGAAAGTTTTGCTAAAATAGACTCTGCTAAATCCAAAAATTTCATTTTGGATTTGCGAGATAATGGTGGCGGACGCATTGCGGAGATAGAAAAGCTCTATTCCTACCTCACAGATAAAGAGTTTCAGTTCATAACAGAAAGTGAGGTAAATAGTAGGATTCCAATTTTAAAATCGGTTATGACCAATACAACGCCTACTGGTTTAAAAATATTGTCAGGTATTGTTTCTCCAATAGCCATTGTTCAAAATTTACTGAGAACAAAAAAGAAAGACGGAAAGCTATATTATAAATTCAAGTATACCAAACCAGAAGCACCAAACCCTTTAAATTTTAAAGGTAAAGTTTATGTATTAATCAATGGTAATTCGTTCTCAGCGTCTTCTATTATTTCTACAAACTTGCACGCTACAAAACGGGCTAAATTCGTTGGTGAGGAAACTGGAGGTGCATACAATGGTACGGTAGCAGGTTTTTATAAATTATACAAATTGCCAGCTTCAAAATTAGTGGTACGCATAGGTTTAATGCAAATTGAAGCTCCTTATAAGATTGCGCCTGATGGTTATGGCATTAAACCAGATGTTGAAATTTTACCGACGGTAGACGATTTACAACAAAATAAAGATCCAGAGTTGGATTGGATTTTGACTGATATTGAAAAGCAATAGAATATACTGCCTTTAACGTAAAGTGTTGCATATTTATTAAAAATTAGCGGCAATATTTCAAGTGTCATATTTCTAGTGTTATAAGGTTAAATTTTTATGGTGCAAATACAAAACATTTGTATTTTTGGTAACCGTTTTAATATAACATTCAAAATTATTTTATGAGTTCATATGATGTAGCCGTAATTGGCTCAGGTCCTGGAGGATATGTTGCTGCCATTCGTTGCGCACAATTAGGGATGAAAACAGCAATTATTGAAAAATATAGTACACTTGGTGGTACGTGTTTAAATGTTGGATGTATTCCAAGTAAGGCGCTTTTAGATTCTTCGCACCATTATGAAGATGCTATTAAGCATTTTGAAGAGCATGGAATTGAGATTCCTGGAGATGTAAAAGTGAATTTGGAGAAAATGATTGCACGCAAGCAGGCAGTTGTAGACCAAACTACTGGTGGTATTGATTTCTTAATGAAGAAAAATAAGATTGATGTGTACCAAGGTTTAGGTAGTTTTAAAGACGCAACGCATATAACTATTACTGGAGAGGAAACTACAGAAATAGAAGCGAAACATACCATTATTGCTACGGGAAGTAAGCCTTCTACCTTGCCATTTATTGAGATTGATAAGGAACGTATCATTACGTCTACAGAGGCTTTAAAGTTGAAGGAAATTCCAAAGCACTTAATCATTATCGGTGGAGGTGTAATTGGATTGGAATTAGGGCAAGTATACAAGAGACTAGGTGCTGAGGTTACTGTAGTGGAGTATATGGATCGTATCATCCCAACTATGGATGCTGGTTTGTCAAAAGAATTGAATAAAGTCTTTAAAAAGGCAAAATTCAAAATGCAAGTATCTCACAAAGTGAAGTCAGTAGAGCGTGTTGGTGATGAGGTTATTGTTAAAGCGGATAATAAAAAAGGTGAAGAAGTAGAGTTTAAGGGTGACTACTGTTTGGTTTCAGTGGGGCGTCGTCCCTATACTGATGGCTTAAACGCTGAAGCGGCAGGTGTAAAGTTAGATGAAAGAGGTAGAGTAGAAGTTGATGGTCACTTGCAAACATCAGCTTCAAATATTTATGCTATTGGTGATGTCGTAAAAGGCGCAATGTTAGCGCATAAGGCTGAAGAAGAAGGTGTGTTTGTCGCTGAGACAATCGCTGGACAAAAACCCCATATTGATTATAATTTAATACCTGGTGTAGTTTACACCTGGCCAGAAGTAGCTTCTGTTGGTAAAACTGAAGAGGAACTTAAAGAGGCTGGTATCGCTTATAAATCTGGTCAATTCCCAATGCGTGCTTTAGGTAGAGCCAGAGCAAGTATGGATATTGACGGTTTTGTAAAAATATTAGCTGATAAAACTACAGACGAAATTTTAGGAGTACATATGATAGGTGCAAGAGCTGCAGATATGATTGCTGAAGGGGTTGTGGCTATGGAATATCGTGCGTCTGCCGAGGATATTTCTAGAATGTCTCATGCGCACCCAACATTTACCGAAGCTATCAAAGAAGCGGCTTTAGCGGCTACTGATGATAGACCTTTGCATGTTTAAAATAGACTATTTGTCAAAATAATTAAAAGCGAACTAATCTAGTTCGCTTTTTTTATTTTCAAAGTTAAAATAATGATATTCGAAAATTTAATACACTTAACTAATTCATATTCAGAAAGTTTATTATTTTTAGGATAACAAATTCTTTCCCCGAACTTTTACTAGATCATTGTATTTATGTATGGATTAATTTTGGCGCTAATAGGTGTTGGAATTAATTGGTTTTAGCTATTAACAAATAAATCAACGACACATGAAAAATTTCATCACCTTAATTCTTGCAATTTGTTTTTCACTTGGCTGTATGGGTCAAGAGAAAGATTTGTCTCCAATTTTATTCATTTATGATTCTAGTGGATCCATGTGGGGCAAACTTCAAAATAATACTAAAAAGGAAATTGCAGCACAAGTTTTAACCACCACTGTAAATACTTTGCCAGAAGGTCAAAATATTGGTCTTTTGGCTTACGGGCATAATAGAAAAGGCGATTGTGATGATATTGAATACTTGGTAGATTTATCCAACAATTCCAAAGAGAAAATCACCAATACCGTGAAAGGTATTAATGCATTGGGTAAGACACCTCTTGCTAGATCTACTACTATTGCTATCAATTCCTTAAAGACTTCAAATGTTAAAGCCACAATTATTTTGATTACCGATGGCATAGAGTCTTGTGATGGAAATGTTTGTGATGTGGTATCACAAGCTAAACTGGATGGAATTGATTTTAAGTTGCATATTGTGGGCTTCGGATTAAAGGAAGGTGAAAAAGAAGAACTTAAATGTGCCGCCTCTGCTGGCGATGGCAATTATTATGATGCGAATAGTGCGGATGCTCTAGCGGAAGTATTGCATGAAGCTACTAATGAAACTATTGATGATCCCAAAGGTAACTTTACGGTGTATGCCACTAAAAATGGAGCACCAGTAGATGCTTGGGTGAAGGCAGTACATAAAAAAACAAACGAGGAAGTTGATGTTGTGAGAACATATCGTGACACAGCTTATATTTACTTGCCCTATGGGGAATATACCTTAAACGTTCGTCCTTTAGAGAACTCCAAAATAAAAGGAACAATTGTAGATGTTGAAAGTAAAGAAGGGGTGATAGGACATCAAACTATAAGTTTTGACGGAGGCAAAATAAGGGTCATCACTACTAATAATAATGAAGGATGGGATTGTACAACTAATATTAAAACCAAAGAAGGAAAAACTGCAGGTGGAACAAGAACTTACGGAAGACCAACTGAAATTGAATTAAATTCTGGAGTTTATGATGTTACAGTAAAAGCTTTAAAAATTAAAGGACTTGATACTAAATATATTATTGAGGATGTTGTTGTAAAACCTGGAGAAGTAGTTGATGCTATTCATAATTTTGAATCAGGAATTGCTTTGATAGGTATGCAACAAGGCGATGTTTTGGTTGATGCTACAGTGACTATTTTAGAAAAGAACTCGAAGAAAAATATTGCTGGAAGCAGAACTTACACTTCACCAAGTAGTAATCCAAGAGAGTTTATTCTAAGTCCTGGAACATACGAAGTTAAGGTAAGAGCACTGAAGAAAGAGTATGGCGGAAAAACAGAAACTTTTATTATAGAAGTTAAAGCAGGAGAAACACTCACTAAAGTTATAAAGTTCTAAGCCATGGTGCATCAAATGTTAAAAGGCTATAGTTTTCTGCTTTACTTTTTGTCCATAATTGCCTCGTTTTTTATTGGTTTAGTATATGCGGGTTTGGTTGAGGCGGGTAAAAATCAAGGTTTGGCTGGAGGTGCGATAGTATTTTGGTATGGCATTATTGGAGCATTTATTGGTTTAATGGTATCACTTTTTGTGGCATATAGGGCTAAAAGAAAGCTTATTGTTTGGTTGAATGTATTGCTTTTAGTGGTAATAGGTTGTATTTACGGTTACTTTCATTTAAAATATCTTGAAAGACAAAAAGAGAAGATAGATAAGAAGGAAACTATTAGAAAAGAAAAACCTCGAGAAAGTACTGCTCCTGCAATACCAATAGACTCAAAACCTACAGCAATGCTCTTTGAGCAAGGAAGTACCAAAAATGATATGGGTTTAGGCATGTTTAGACCAAATTTTTCTACAACTGAAAAACTTTACTTCTATCAAAATCCTAACATGGAAAAATCCAGACTAGAACATGTACCATTGGATAGCATTACATTTCAAAAAACAGAATATGGAGGTTACGAGATTACAAGTGCACCGCCTTGGTTGGTTCCAGCTCATTTGAAATTAGATTATGATATCCTATATTTTAAAGTGTTATCAATCAGTGATGAATTTGTGGAAGTTGAAGTAAATACCTTGACAAATCGAAAATCTTTCGTTAGTAAATTTGATGGTAATATCATCTATTGGCCTGAATTTTTACTGAATGCTAGCAGTGTAGAATTTAAAAATAGACAGTCTCAAAATGTATACATTAAACCAATGCACCATGCTTCGGTTGTGAGGACCGCATATAGTTTTATGAAGCCCGTAAGAATTACGAACAGTTGGATGCAAGTAGATTTGGTTGATGCAGGGTTTAATAAAATAGGAATGGGTTGGATTCAATGGAAAAAGGACGATAAGCTGTTGGTTGAATATCATTTATTGAGCTAAAACTGTTTAATAATTTAACATTTCATTTAAACAAAATAGTTCAAATTGCGTAATTTTGCTCCTAAGAAATTGCTTTATGAACTACCGAAAATTATTATGTTTTCAGATACTGCTGTTTTTTACAGTTTTACTTGTAGCCCAAGATAAATTTACAATTAGTGGAACAATAACTGATGTCGCTAATGGAGAAACCGTATTTGGAGCTTCGGTGTTTTTAGAAGGTACAACGATCGGTGCTGTAACTAATGAATATGGTTTTTATTCAATAACAGCAGAGAAAGGTGAGTATAATTTAATTGTCTCTTATGTTGGTTTTGCCACATCATCTCAAAAAATTACTCTCGATGACAATCAAAAAATAAATTTTGAAATAGCTGAATCGTCTACCGAGTTGGATGAGGTTTTGGTGGTTGCTGAAGAATCAGAAAGGCTCAATATAAAAACTCCACAAATGAGTGTTTCTAAATTAAAAGTAGAAACTATTAAAAAAATGCCAGTAGTTTTGGGAGAGGTAGATGTTATAAAATCTATTCAACTGCTACCAGGAGTAACTAGTGGTGATGAAGTTTCAGGTGGATTTAATGTTAGAGGAGGTGCGCAAGACCAAAACCTTGTGCTTCTGGATGAAGCTATTATTTATAACATTTCACATTTATTCGGTGCGTTTTCAGTATTTAATGCAGACGCTATAAAGGATGTAAAATTGTATAAAGGAGGTATTCCGGCACGATTTGGAGGAAGAGTATCTTCTGTGTTGGATGTACGTCAAAAAGATGGTAATAGTAAAAACTTTCAATTAAAAGGTGGTATTGGTTTAATATCTAGTAGACTTTCTGCTGAAGGTCCTATTGTTAAAGATAAGAGTTCATTTTTGGTAGCTGGTCGAAGCTCATACATACACCTTTTTCTTCAGGCGGCTGATATAGAAAATTCAGCTCAGTTTTATGATTTAAACCTAAAGACCAATTATAATATTGATGAAAATAACAAACTATACTTATCGGGGTATTTCGGAAGAGACGAGTTTAATTTCGGAGCAAATTTTGACAGCGGTTATGGCAATGCCTCAGGAAATTTAAGATGGAATCATATTTTTAGTGATCGTGTGTTCTCAAACTTATCTTTCATTTATAGTGATTATGATTATATTTTGGATTTTAAATCCTTTGAATTTGATTGGATTTCTGAAATCACTAATTACAATATAAAATACGATTTGAGTTATTTCCAAAGTGATAAACTGCAATTAGATTTTGGGTTGAATGCTATTTATTACGACTTTAATCCTGGTGAAATAAACCCAACATCCGATACGTCTTCAATAAATCCGTTATTGCTCGATCAAAAAAGGGCTTTTGAAAATGGGCTGTACGCCAGTGCAGAACTAAAAGTATCAGATGATTTGACAGTTACAGCTGGATTGCGATACAGCTATTTTATACGTAGAGGTGGTCAACCTTTAACTGATTATGAAAACGGACTTCCTATTGTATATAATGAAACACTTGGCATTTATGAAGATGGCACTGTTGAAGGTGAAACCAATTATGCTAAAAACGAAACTATAAAATCTTTTGGTAACCTAGAGCCTCGTTTGGCATTGGCGTATCAATTGAATAATGAGACTTCAATTAAAATGGGTTATAGTCGCACTGCACAATACATACACTTACTATCAAATACGTTGTCGGTAACACCTTTAGATGTGTGGACACCTAGTGGAAAGTTCATTAAACCTCAATTATCAGATCAATATGCTATAGGTTATTTTAGAAACTTCAATAACAAACGTTATTCTTTTGAAGTTGAGGCGTATTATAAAACTGTTGCCAATAGAATTGATTATGTGGACGGATCAGACCTAATTGGGCAAAACACCATAGAAACTGAAATTCTGAATGGGGAAATGAGAGCTTATGGTTTGGAATTTTTATTCAGAAAAACAAAAGGTGATTTTAAGGGTTGGTTAGCGTATACGCTTTCTAAAGCAGAACAGCGTACACCCGGAGGTGCAGCCGGTGGCCCTGGAATTAATAATGGAGAATGGTATTATACACCCCAAGATAGAACACACGATGTATCTATAACCACAAGTTACAAACTAAATAAAAAGTGGGGTTTCGGCTTGAATCTCATTTATCAAACAGGACGACCTGTAACCTATCCTGATGGTCAATACGTTTACGAAGATTTAAACATAGCAAGTTTCTCAGATAGAAATGCAAGCAGATTACCTGATTATCATCGTATTGATATTTCAGCTACTTATGAACCTAATAGAAAACCTGAGAAATGTTGGAAAGGCGAGTGGGTATTTGGAATTTATAACCTTTACAATCGCAGAAATGCGGCTTCTATTTCATTTGGGCAAAATCGTGAAACTGGCAGCAATGAAGCTACCAGAACGGCAATTTTTGGTATAGTACCATCGGTATCATATAATTTTAAGTTCTAGATCATGAAGTATTCAAAATTCATAATGGTAATGATAATTGCAGTAAGTGTATCGTCTTGTACTGATGTTGTAGATGTTGATGTACCCGAAGTACCACCACGATTAGTCGTAGAAGCTTCTATTGATTGGGAAAAGGGAACAGACGGAAGTATGCAATTTGTAAAATTAAGTACATCTACGCCGTTTTTTGATAACCTTTCTAATACCGAAGTCACTGATGCTTCAGTAAAAGTTACGAATAATACTAGCAATCAAGAATTTATATTTTTTCATCAGGGAAATGGGGTTTATGGCGCTAGTAATTTTGTGCCAGTTTTGAATCAATCTTATACATTAGAAGTTATTTATGAAGGTGAAATTTATACTGCTGAAGAAACCATGACACCTGTTGTTGATATCGATGAAATAAGTCAGGCTAGGGTTGGAGGTTTTGATGATGATGCTCTAGAAGTTGATATCTATTTCAATGATCCGCCGAACGAAGAAAATTTTTATTTGTTTCGATTTGAAGAGGCTGGTGATTTGTTGCCTGAATTATTAGTGATTCCTGATGAGTTTACCGATGGTAACAGAATGAAAGTGTTTTTTGAAAAAGAGGATGATGAGGATAGTGGCGAAGAAGAGTTCATACCTGGCGATAGAGCTAATATAGAATTTTACGGTATTTCTAAGCAATACTTCAATTTTATGGATCTTTTGGTAGATCAGTATGAAAATGCCGAAAACCCATTTGGTACTGTGCCTGCCACTTTAAAAGGCAATGTTGTTAACCCTTCCAATCCTGAAAACTTTGCTTTTGGATACTTTAGGTTATCTCAAGTAGTTAAAGCTAGTTACACGTTTCAATAGGTTTTAAAAGACACTTTTTTAGTCTTTCAAATTTAAGTACTGTTTGCGTATATTTTTTATAAGGTTTTTAGTACGCAATCACTTTTTTTACTTTTTTTGTGCATTGAGTGACTTCTTTAACAAAGAGGTGTCTTAAAACCAACAACCATTTAAAATTGGCTAAAAGCTAAATTTGAAAACCCTAGACAACATTAAAAATAAATCGGACGAGGATTTAATAAAAGCTATAGTGCAGAATAATGATACGTTGCTTTTTGAAGTTCTTTATGATAGATATGCAACCTTGGTGTATAATAAATGCTATGGGTTTGCTAGGGACGAAGATGAGGCTAAGGATTTAACACAAGATGTTTTTTTAAAGCTTTTTGTGAAATTGGCCAGTTTTAAAGGGAAGTCTAAGTTTTCAACTTGGTTATATGCATTCACATATAATCATTGTGTAAATTATGTAACCCGTAATACTGCCAAAAAAATCGAGAAGAAATCTGTTGACTATACCGATATAGAAAATGTATCGGATAGTGAGATAGAAGATAAGGAGTTTCTCAATATGCGTGTTGATAAGTTGAAAAAATGTATGGAATTGATATCGCCTGATGAGAAAATGATACTATTACTAAAATATCAAGATTTTTTAACCATTAAGGAAATAGAATCTGTTTTAGACATAGGCGAGAGTGCTGTAAAAATGAGAATTAAAAGAGCAAAGGATAAACTGATACAGGTGTATTCAGATAACTAATAGCCATGGAGAATCCGTTTAAACAAATAAACCAGCCGCTTAAGGAAGTTCCACCAGAGCTTAAGTCTAAGGTGATGAGCGATATCGCCATGGCGAAGCTTATTATGGATTTGGCAGCCTTATTTTCATATAACATGAGCCATGTTATAGAAACGGTAATTAGTAAAAGAGACAAAAAATAGACCACTATAACCCTAACATAAAATTTAAGTAATCATGGAAAAAGCAGGAAAATGGAAAGATATGGCCATGGAGTCTCTGTCAAGTATTTGGACAGAAATTTCAGGTGTGTTTCCAAATATTATAGCATCAATCTTAATACTGTTTTTCGGTTGGCTTTTAACTAAGCTTGTTGTAAGACTTATTAAAAAAGCTCTAAAAATAGCCAAAGCTAATAAGTTGGATGATGCCTTAAACGACATAGAAATTGTAGAAGGTAAAAAGTTAGAGTTTGATACTATTAAAATTGTGTCAAATTTTGTGAAATGGGTCATGTACATTATGATCGTAATCATGGTTTTGGATGTTATGGAATTAACCATGATTTCACAAAAAATCAACGAGCTTTTAGGGTATTTGCCGCAGTTGTTTACTGCATTAGTTATATTCACCTTAGGCCTTTTATTTGCGAACTTGATTAAGAAAGGATTAAAATCGTTTTTTGATTCTATGGACTTATCTGGAGGTAAAATAATAAGTCAGGTGGTGTTCTTTATCATTCTGGTTTTTATATCAATAACGGCTCTAAATCAAGCTGGTGTAAATACAGAGATTATCACAAGTAATATCACTATGATATTAGCAGCATTTCTTTTAGCCTTTGCATTAGCTTTTGGTTTAGGCGCAAGAAATGTAATTGAGAAATTGTTGAATACCTTTTACACAAGGAAGTTATTTGAAATTGGTCAGATAATAGAGTTTAATGACATACGCGGTGAAGTTGAAGCAATTAATAGTATATCGGTAACATTAAAGACAAAAACAGGTAAAATTATTGTACCCATTAAAGATATTGTAGAGAGTCAAGTAAGTATACAGGATTAACTTTAAGTTAGGGTTAAAATTTGGTTGGTTACTTTTCTGTGTAACGAAACCCTCTCTACATCTCATCATCCCTTTTCATTCATTTGGAAAGGGATTTTTTTATTTTTACACTATTCACAATCAAAACAAACAATCATGAAACGCAAAGAACTATTCGAATTTGAAGATTTCCATTGGTTTCCAAAAGTGTTTAGAACAGGAATGACCAACTTAATTTTGGTCCTACACAGAATGATGGGAACTTCAGAAGTTTTAGCGCGATTAATTTCGGAAATAGGAAATAAAGTTGATTTTCAACAAATTGTAGATTTAGGCTCTGGATCTGGCGGACCAATGCCAGATGCTATAAAGCTAATTAATGAAAAGAATAGTGAGAACAAATTAAAACTACTTTTATCTGATTTATATCCAAATCCTCAACTGGTAGAACGCATAAATAGTGCTGAAAATAAAGATGTAAGTTACCATCAAACATCACTTAATGCCACAGATTTAAAAGAAGTACCTAATGGTTTAAAAACCATGATCGCAAGTTTTCATCATATGTCACCAGCAAGTGCAAGACAAATTTTGAAATCGGCTTCAGATAACAAGCAACCTCTTTTAATTTATGAGATTACTCAGAATAATATTCCCTTTATTGCATGGTTGTTATTGCTACCAATATCTTTGCTTATTCTTATAGTAATGTCACTAATAATGACACCATTTTCTAAGAATTTAACAGTTGCACAATTAATTTTTACCTATCTCATTCCAATTATTCCTTTAGCTTATGCTTGGGATGGGCAAGCTTCTTTAATGCGTACGTATACGTTTGAAGATATAAAGGAGTTGTTGTCGGATATAAAAACTTCAAACTACACTTGGGAAATTGAGGATGCCAAAAAGGAAAATGGAAAGAAATTGGGGTACTACGTTTTGGGGTATCCTGTTGCCTAATAAAGCTTAAAATTTTCCTAAGTTAGTAAGCACATCATTTTTATAACTTCTACTAATTGGTAAAGACTTTTGCCCGATGGTTATTTCTTCATTGGTAAAAGATGAAATATTAGATAAGGATATGATGTACGACCTGTGAATCCTCATAAAGTCCTTATTAGGTAGTTTCGCTTCAATAGCACTAATGGTTTCTCGGGTTACAATAGTTTCATTTTCTAAATGTATTTTAATGTAATCGCTGTAGCTTTCAACATAAATAATAGCGTCAAAATCAATTTTTATCATGCGTCTATCAGAACGGACAAACATAAAAGAATTGCCATTATAGGTTTCACTTTTATTTGAATCTGCTTCACCATAAATATCAAAATAATTGTTAACCGCTTTCAGTAAGCGTTCAAAAGAAATAGGTTTTAAAAGATAGTCTACGGCTTTAAGTTCAAAACCCTCAACGGCATAATCTCTATATGCAGTTGTGAAAATAACCTTAATGTCTTTAGGTATGGATTTAGCAAAGGAAATACCTGATATTTCGGGCATATTTATATCTAAAAAAACTAAATCAACCTTGTTGTCTCTTAAATAACTAAAACCTTCAATAGCATTGTTACAGGTTTCAATGGTATCAATGTTTGGAATTTTTGATAAGTGCGATGCAATAATTTCTTGTGCAATTACTTCGTCATCAATTATTAAGCACGATATGGTTCTTTTTGAGTTCAAATGTTAAGTGATTTGTAAACTAAGTTCTACCTTAAAGATACCATTTTTACAATCTATGTTGAGATTATAATTGTCCTTGTATAATAGTTCCAAGCGCTTTTTAATATTGGTTAAACCAATCCCGTTTTTCAACGTTTCATCTTCCGCACAGGTATTTTCAATATAAAATGAAATATAGCCATTTTCATAGTTAAGTTTTGAAATGATTTTTAGGAGTCCGTTTTTAATGGTGCCGTGTTTAAAACTATTCTCAAAAAAAGGAAGCAATAACATTGGTGCAATCTTTATATCTTCAGATATGTTGGAAGTTGAAAAATCAATACTCAAGGTTTTATTAAACCGCATTTTTTCTAATTCTATATAATCGTTTATATGATTAATATCTTCAGATAACAAAACAAAGGGTTTATCAACTTTATAAAGCAAATAATCCAATAAGTTGGACAACTTCAGAATCATTTCTGCGGTTTCGTTCGCTTTTTTTAAGGCAAAGCCATACATTGTATTTAGAGTGTTAAACAGAAAATGCGGATGAATCTGCATTTTTAAATAATTCAACTCCTGCTCTTTAAGTTTTAGCTGAGTTTCTAAAATTTTATTTTGCAATTCACTAGTTTCTTTGGAATGTCTCAAATTAAGAATCAAGAGTTTATAAAAACTAGCCACTATTACTACTAGGTAAACCGCAATAGCAACAAACAATAGGCTACGGCTTATCGGCGCCATTTCAGAATATTGAAAATTAGATAGATATACTAAGCCGTAAAACACAGAAATAACAATAAGATATGCCGAAATAATAAGTGAGCAAAGTGTGTAAAACCCGAACTTTATATAGCGTTTCGTAAAGAGATATTCTGGAATTATTTTATAAATAAAAACGTAAGTAGTAGCAATGGTAATAGGCATTAAAAATATTGAGAACGACAGTACATAGTTAAAGTTAGAACTATCAAATCCAAAAAAATAGAGGTAAAACAAAAGCACGCCACCCCAAAATAAAAGGTGTAGCAAAATTTGCCCTAATTTCCTTAAAACTGTTTTTTTCTTAAACATTACTCACTTACAAAGTAGATACAATATTAGTACAATTTTGGAAGGGTTGTAGCTTTTGTAGACAGATAACCAATTTAGCAAGGGTTTCGGCAATATGTTATATTAATTGTTAAATTGGTCATCCATCGCATTTTAATAAATACGTTTATAAGACGGCATATGTTTGTAACTGTCTAACAAAAAGTAATTAAAATCAATATTATGATTTCAAATGTATGTTTAGCAGCCTCTTTAAGTGTTTCCAACAGATTTATGGAAGGCGGTCCATTTTTTATGTCTCTTATTTTAATCTGTTTACTACTTGCCTTGGCTCTTTTAGGAACAGGTTTCTATAATTTAAAAAAGGACACCAATAAGTCAAAGAAAATGATTGGATTAGCATCAGATGCTAGCCTTCTAGGATTGGTACTAGGGTTTTTAGGATCTATAATTGGTATGATTGAAGCATTCGATGCCATTGAATCTGTGGCGGATATAAGTACGGGTATGATGGCCGGTGGCTTGAAAGTTTCTTTTTTAACCACAGTTTTCGGTTCTATAACGTTTATTTTACCAAGAATTGGCATCCTTATTTTAAAGTCCTTGATAAAATAATTTGGGCGTTACCCGCAAGGGGTCAGACTATCCGCTATATCTTTTTAGCTTTTAGTGGCAAAAAAGGATGCCGCTTCTATCCCTAACGCACGCATCTGCCAGCAACATTAAAAACTCACATTTAGTAATATACTTGCAAACACTTAACATCAATCAATAAAGAAACTTACTGAATGTTTTAAGCCCTTTTCATAAATTTTAGAAAGGGCTTTTTTATTTCTAGAAAGTAAAAAAGACTGATGGCTCACTCAAAATAACTGTTCCCTAATTTTCGTTTTATAAATAGAGTTCCCGAAACTAAATTCAAATATTCTTAAACAAAAACAATTATGGTAGTGTTTTTGTGACATGAATATTTTATAAACTATAATTAATCTTTAAAACTTAAAATTATGAGAATTCTAGCTTTTTTGTTCTGCATTTTTATCACTTCGATCTTTAACGCACAAAGCGGAGAATTCAAAAAACACTCCAATGGTTTAATCTATAGTGAGAATACAATGAGTAAGTTAGCTCATATTGTAGATTCTTTAAATCTTAAATATAAATCTTGCGATTTTAATAAGACATTCTATTCTAAGTCGCAGGCAATAGCTTATAAAATAGAGTTAGACGATAAGAAAAGTCAAGTAAAAAAAGATATGGAGAATGGTATTTCAATTCAAGAGTTTAAGTTAAAATACCCAAAGGTAAAGGTTGATGAAAATGTCTTGGTTGTGAGGTTTCAATATAAAAATTATGAAGGAGAAGATGTTTTAGAGTTTAGTGAGATTAGTTTAACTGATGATTACGGTTTAGAAATTCATAAAAAAGGAAATTTGAAGCCTTACTTAGGAGATTTAAAGTCAAAATGGGTTTATAGAGAAGGGTATTCAAAAAATACTGTGAAAGCCTTTTATTTTCACAATGGTTTTAAATCTATTCCTTTAAATGAAAAATATAAGCGTATGATTGGTTATGCAGATTGTTTAATTGATACAACAACTACAAAATTAAAAGAGGAGTTGGAAATGGGTATGCCAATGCTTCCTGATAACTGGGATAAACTATCTAATAACGAACAGGAAAAGTTGCTTGATAAAATGCGAGGAACTCGGGTTGTAGGCTCATGTAGTATGGACAGTAGCCCTAGAATACATGCTGCTAACATTGCTGTGTTGGCCGCCGAAACCATCAATTGGGAAGTGTTTCTAAAGGCACATTTGGATATTATGAATGATAGGTTTGAAAGAGTTTCTGACGGTAGTTATGCTTGGAAGGGTAGAAAAACATACATAAAGGAGTTAGAAGAACTTGATATTAAAGTATTGGATTTAATTTTGGGTATATCCTTGAGAATTGAGAATCCAGCCCAAAATCATTACTATGGCAGTATTGGGAGGGTCGGTAGAGCATTATCTGAAACTAAGAATGCTAAGGAAATAGAGGAGGCCATTTTGAGGATGATTAAGGATGAAAGTTTGGATGATTATAATAGGGTTATAGCTTACTATTTATATTCCAATTATGCTCATAATCTAGCAAATGAAACCATTAAGAAGGAAAAAGTAGCTTCTCTTAAACAGGTCTACGAATATTTGCCAGAATATTTGATAAAATAAAGAGCTTTGATTATTTGATTTAAAACAGATCATTCAAAACTTTAGCCAAACGAATACCAGCAATTTGAAGTTGAGACCTTACGGTATCAAAATGTAAATAAGAGTATCTATATCTTAAATTTTCTCCTGGTTTTGCAGAATTATATACTGTTTTGGAGAGTTTATGCGTTTCGTTTACCCAATCAATAACAAAACCTTCTTGAATTAATTTTACCTGTTTTTTTGATAAAGCAGGCGAATTATTCGCTAATTCGGAATAACTCATCCCGTAGGTTCTAATCATTTCGGTGTCCCAAACCTTATGGAGATTAGTATCCTCATAATGCCATTGCACTTTAAAATCGTTACCACCTCTGTCTTCTGCTAATCCAATATGCATAGGTTGGTGTAAGTCTCCAATGAGATGGATTAACAGTTTTAGATAGAAAACTTTATCAGCTTCCGAAGACTTTTTATCTGTGATTACGGACATACAATAGGCGATACCGCTCACCAAATCGCCATCTGGATTTCTTTTCGAAGCATCATAGGTCTCGTCCATCGGCATATTAATATAATGCCATGAGTAAAACTCATTAAAGCGTTTATCTGATTTAATTTCATCTGCAAATGTTGACACCAGAGCCAATGATTCCTTACCCAGAAGTCTTTTAATGGCGCGCTTAGTTTTTGGTTTCAGATAACTATTGGCAATTTCTCCAACAACTCTATGTCCTGTTGAACCCCATTTTGGTTCAGCAGAAAGGTTGAAAATCACCAATATACTTATAACAACAGTGGTAAAGAGTTTTGTTTTCATTTTAAATAGTCTTTTATCTTTTTTTTCTTCTTCTATTGGCAGTTTTATCCCCACGAGTTTTAGGTTTTTTATACTTTTTTGCCATTTCCCTGCGGTAAGAACCACCAAGATTTACTTTTTTGTTCTTGTCTTTCTTTTCATGAAAAGCGGGCCCTGGGGCATCTTCTTCTGCAGGCTTGGTTGGGTTATTTCGTTCTTTAATTTGTGGACGTTCTTCAGGAATTAATTCATTAGAAATTTCTACATGTTCTGGGATATCCAAAACAGGAATCTTCATTTGCATCAATGTTTCAATAGCTTCCAATGCATCTTGCTCTTTTTCGGTAGAAAAAACTAACGCAGTACCCTCGCGTTCAGCGCGCCCTGTTCTACCAATACGATGCATGTAATTTTCTGGATATTCTGGCGTATCAAAATTTATCACATGCGAAATATTATCTATGTCTAATCCACGTGCCATAACATCAGTAGCAATCAAAATACGCTGTTCGCCACTGTCAAAGGCTTCAATACTTCTTAAGCGATAATTTTGTGTTTTGTTGGAATGGATGACACAGATTTCACTATTAAAATGCTCTTCAAGCTTTTCAAATAAACGATCTGCCATTCTTTTATAAGCAACAAAAATTAGGACCTTATTGAATTCTTCTTCATTTTGTAATAAATGAATTAATAGATTCAACTTAGTATAAAAGTTTGAAACCTCGTAACGCTGTTGCGAAATATTATCTAGTGGTGTTCCCGAAACTGCAATAGAAATACGTTCTGGGTTTCTAAAGAAATCTGAAATTAAGGCATCTACATCTTGTGTCATAGTAGCAGAAAACATAATATTCTGTCTACGCTCAGGAAGAATATCAAAGATATTGACTAATTGATGCCTAAACCCTAAATCTAACATCACATCGACTTCATCAATCACTAATTTCTGAATAGATTTTAATTGCAAAACTCTACTAACCGCTAAATCATATAAGCGTCCAGGAGTTGCCACAATAATGTCTAAACCTTGTGCTACAGCTTGTTTTTGAGTATTAATATTAGTGCCGCCATAAACACCCAAAACACGATTGTTAATGTATTTAGAGAGTTTTTCAATCTCTTCAACAACTTGTACAACTAATTCGCGTGTTGGAACAAGTATTAAAACTCTAGGATTATCTTGTTTTGAGAATTTTAAATTCCGCAGAATAGGGAGCATGTAGGCAAATGTCTTACCAGTTCCTGTTTGTGCAATACCAACCACATCTCTACCAGAAGCTACGGTTCCAAAAGCTTCTGATTGAATAGGCGTTGGTGTTGTAAAACCTAAGTCCTCTAAGGCATTATAAAGCGGTGTATTTAAATTTAGGTCTTGAAATGTCAAAATAACAATGTTTTCTCTATGAGTCAGATAGTTCTATAATAAATGTGTATCGTTAATTTCAATACTATAACCAGCTTCAAAATTTTTGTCTGTTTCTAAGGTCAAAATACCTTCTTTATCAACAAGTTGCTGATTCGTATTTACATGATCCGCAATACCAAGCCAAGGTTCTAAACACACAAAATTGCCGTTTGGTTTTGCCCAAATACCAAAATACGGAAATCCATCAAACTGAAAAGATAGAATTTCTCCATGTGTTTTGCTATTTAAAGTGATGTTTCTAGATTCTAAATTTTTAAACACCAAAGCATCTTTATTAAAAAGCGTGTTGTTAAGTGGTAAACTATTAGGGTGTTCAAAAACACGTTTTGTTTCAGAAGTCATTAAACCACTTGCAATATCCATCATATAACGTTTAGCAGTTTCAGATTTTTCGAATTTCAATTGGTAATCGCTATAACTTTCGTTTTCAAAAACGGGACACTTAAAAGCGGGGTGGCCGCCAACTGAGAAATACATGGTTTTGCTATCCATATTCTTTACCTCGTAAGTTACCTTTAGGCTATTATTAATCAAAGTATACAGAACATAAAACTCAAATTGAAACGGGTATTGTTTCAATGTGGTTTCATTTGCAATAAGTTTGAAGACCAATTGATTTTCAGTTTGCTCATGAAGTTCAATGTCTGTGTTGTTTCTAATAAGTCCGTGTTTTGGAAGCTGATATGTTTCACCTTCAAAAACGCATGAATTATCTTTTAAAGCACCAATAATGGGAAAAAGATTGGGCGCAAAACTACCCCAAATATCAGGATTCGCGTCCCACATAAATTCTGTATTGTGCTTTACAGAAGCAATCCTGCAAAGTTCTGCACCAGAGGTTTTAACCTCTATAACTAATTTTTCATTTTGCAATTGGTACATTATTAATCTTTTTAATTCATCTTAGCAAAAGTCTTAATTTTCTAACCATTCTCATTAAATTTGCCCGATAAGTTATATTCTTGAGAACAAAAAAAGTTTTTAAACCTAAGAATATTGAAGCGTTTAAAAATCAACTATTGATTTGGGCGCAGCAATTTGATGATGTAGTTTGGTTAGATTCCAATAACTACGACCAAAAATTTTCTAGTTATGATGCGGCATTGGCAGTAGATGCGTTTACCGGCATTCAAACTGATGTTGATAATGGTTTTGAAAAACTAAAAGAATATCAAAGCACTACAAAAGATTGGATTTTTGGCTATCTCACGTACGATTTAAAAAATGATATTGAAGATTTGTCTTCCAATAACCATGATGGTTTAGACTTCCCAGATTTATATTTTTTTCAACCTAAACGACTATTTCTTTTAAAAGGGGATGAGGTTGAAATTCAATATTTACCTGTAGTTGATGATGAAATAGAAGAGGATTTAGAATGTATATTAGATAGCGAATGTCATACTGAACGTAGTCTAAGTACTTTTGGAGATGTAAAAATAAAACTTAGAATTCATAAAGACGAGTACTTCCAAAAAGTCAATAGAATTCTAGAACATTTGCATCACGGCTCTATTTATGAGGTAAATTTTTGTCAAGAGTTTTATGCTGAAAACACCTTTATTCATCCATTGGAAACCTATCAAAATCTAAATAATATTTCCAACCCGCCTTTTGCGTCTTTTGTAAAGCTTTATGATAAATATGTGTTGTGCGCTTCACCTGAACGTTACTTAAAAAAAGAAGATGATACAGTCATTTCGCAACCCATAAAAGGTACTGCAAAACGCTCTGAAAACCCTCAAGAAGACACCCAATTAAAAACTACCTTAGAAAACGACGAAAAGGAACGAAGCGAAAACATCATGATAGTGGATTTGGTGCGTAATGATTTGTCTAAAACAGCACTAAAAGGTAGTGTGAAAGTTGAGGAATTATGCAAGATTTATACCTTCGACCAGGTACATCAAATGATTTCCACAGTAACTTCAAAAGTAGAAAACACAACGCATCTCATTGATATTATCAAAAGCACATTCCCTATGGGAAGTATGACGGGCGCACCAAAAATCTCAGCAATGAAAATTATTGAAGAGCTTGAACAAACCAAACGTGGCGTATATTCTGGAGGTATTGGCTATTTTACCCCAAATGGTGACTTTGATTTTAACGTGGTCATACGCAGTATTTTGTACAATGAAAGTAAACAATATGTGTCTTATTCTGTTGGAGGTGCTATAACTGCAAAAAGCGATCCTTTAAAGGAATATGAGGAATGCTTAGTTAAAGCCAAAGCGATGCGTGAGGTTTTGGAAAGTTAAGGAGTTAATTCACATTGAAAGCAACCTTTTAAATGAAAGCACATCTTATAAATAAAAATTTATGAGACGAAACTTGAAATTTATTTTTTTAGCTCCCCTTTTATTTGCTGCCATTTGCGATCCTATTGATGATGAGTGTTATATAGAAGATCCAGATCCTTTTGTGGTAAATGTTGAAAATATTGCCAGTACCTACGCGCCCAATGAAATAATATGGCTAAACGCTCAAACTACTGCAATGCTCGAAGATTTTTGTACAGAGACGGAAGGACCTGAGCTAATAGAAGGCAGAGATTTCTTTCTCGATGGTTTGTTTGTTTTAAGACTAACTGCTGGTTCTGATCTAAACTCAGAAGTTGTAATGGATGCCGTTGTCAATTATGATATTGGTGAAGCATTTAGTTTTGGGGTTTGTACTGATGGTATTTATGTACTTCCAGAGCTAAGTACTGATAACCTTTTCTATAAATACAGCATTGGCATTTCCGTAAATGAACCTGGTGATTACTGCGTGGTAAATGCGAAATTCAGCAATTTTAATTTTGACCTAGAAAATAATTCAGCAATTTTTGCGGCTTACAATACATTAGATAATAAAATAAAGTTTGAAAATTGTGGTGATATCTATACCAGAGATGGAACTGAGGGTTATTACTTTTTTAGCATACAATAATTGTACAGGCATCTTAATTTCGATAATTTTGATGTGTGCAAGCGGAATTCCAAAATCATATTGATAATAAATTAGAGTTTCTTAAAGAAGGCAAGATCTTGATTGCCGTTTCTGGAGGTGTTGATAGCACGGTTTTAACGCATTTATGTCATAGTGCAAAGTTCAATATTTCGTTGGCTCATTGCAATTTTAATTTAAGAGGACATGAGAGTGATGCTGATGAAGAATTTGTTCTGGAACTAGCAGAAAGTTTGAATTTGGAAGTTTTTGTGCAACGTTTTGATACCGAAACTTATGCTCAAGAACATAAACGTTCTATTCAAATGGCAGCTCGAGAATTGCGCTACAATTGGTTTACAGAACTGGCAGAACAATTGGGTTACGATTACATATTAACCGCACACCATGCCGATGATAATTTAGAAACCTTTTTAATCAATTTTACAAGAGGTACAGGACTTGAGGGTTTAACTGGAATTCCTGAAGTAAATGGTGATTTTGTACGTCCGTTATTACCATTTTCAAGTAAAACTATTATGTCTTATGCCAAAGCAAATAATATCAAATGGCGGGATGATAGTAGTAATGCATCTGTAAAGTATTTAAGGAATAAATTACGTCATGAAGTAATTCCGATTTTAAAAGAAATTAATCCAAGCCTATTACAAAGTTTTCAAACTACTTTAAATAACTTGAATGACACGGCAGATGTTGTTGAGGAAAGTACTAACGCTGTTTTAAAAAGAGCCATTGAAACTATAGATGAAAACCATGTTGCTTACAAGATTTCGGAATTTAAAAAGGTAAATAATTCTAAGGCTTATTTGTTTCAAGTGTTTCAAGGTTATGGCTTTACAGAGTGGAATGACGTGGTTGATTTATTAGATGCCGAAACAGGAAAACAAGTGCTTTCCAATACGCATAGGCTAATTAAAAACCGTGAGCATTTATTATTAAGTACAATCCAATCTGAAATATCAGAAGAGATTTTAATTTCTGAAAATGAATCACAAAAAGAAACCCCTTTCGGTATGTTGTTTTTTGATGAAGCGGATTCCATTTCAGATTCTGACAGTAACATAATTTATGTAGATAAAGACAAACTAAAATTCCCTTTAGTTCTAAGGAAAAAGAAAGAAGGCGACATCTTTTACCCTATGGGCATGAAAGGTAAAAAGAAGTTGAGTAAGTATTTTAAGGATGAAAAGTTGTCGCTCCTAGATAAAGAAAACACTTGGTTACTTTGTTCAGGAGAAGAAATCGTTTGGGTACTAAATAAAAGAGCAGATGATAGATTTAAAGTTGAAAGTAACACCAAACAAATTTTAAAGATTCAATCAAAGTAATTCATGCGGCTACTAATTAACTTCATTTTTTACTTTTTTGTCAGCACTTTAATAGCTCAGTCTGAGTATGAGTTAAAATTAAAAGTTAATGAGAAATCGGATTTGGCTGTTGTCGTGGATACTATTAGTGAAAAAAAGTTTAACCTGTTTTTAAGGGATAACCCAAAATTAGATTTTTTTACTAAAAATTCTGATTCATTGTTAAAACGAGTATTATTTGAATATAATAATATTATAAAAATAAAAGATACATGTCTTGTTTTTAAAGCTTTAGAAAGCGAAGAAAAACTTTGTAAATATATCCCAGAGCCTTTTAATAAAGGTTTTATGAATTATGAGGTGATGGGGCAAAAGAAAGGCTTTTTGGTTTTTGAAAAGACTCAGTATGAGTGGTGGGAATACTTTTGTTTTAATCCTGAAACACAAAAAAGTTTTTACACAAAGAATTATCCTATATTCATATCGGACAAATTAGTTTTTTCTATTGGTAATTATTATTTAGAGGGGCAGTTTGAAATTTTAGATTTAGAAAGAAATAAAAAATATAGTTTTGATAGTTTTAATTGGGAGATAGTTAGATTCTACAGAGTTAATAAAACATTCTATTTGAATTTTAAAAATAATCATGATAATTCAGAAAGCAGGTACATCAAAATAACTTTGATTTAATGAAACTCCAAGGGCAAATAGTAGACATACAAAACAAACGTATTTACAAGGGAGAAATCACTTTTAAAGATGGTAAAATCTCATCTATTGAAGAAAAAGAACATGAGGTAGACCTTTATATTCTTCCCGGTTTTATTGATGCTCATATTCATATTGAAAGTTCAATGTTAGTACCATCGGAGTTTGCAAGAATTGCGGTAAAACATGGTACAGTGGCTACAGTATCTGATCCTCATGAAATAGCAAATGTGCTAGGTATTGATGGAGTAGAGTTCATGATTGAAAACGGTAAGCAAGTACCCTTTAAGTTTAATTTTGGAGCACCTTCATGCGTTCCTGCAACCAATTTTGAGTCTGCAGGCGCAGTTATCGATTCTAATGATATAAAATTATTATTGGAAAATCCAGATATCAAATATTTAGCGGAAATGATGAATTACCCTGGGGTAATTTTTGATGATAAAGCAGTGCTTAAAAAAATAACCTGGGCGAAACATTATAATAAACCTATTGATGGTCATGCTCCAGGTGTTATTGGTAATGACATTACAAAGTATATCAGCGCGGGAATCTCTACAGATCATGAGTGTTTTACTTATGAAGAAGCTTTGGAAAAACTTCAAAAAGGAATGAAAATTCTAATAAGAGAAGGAAGTGCTGCTAAAAATTTTGAAGCTCTTATTGACTTATTACCAGAACACTATGAAAATATGATGTTTTGTAGTGATGATAAACATCCTGATGATTTATTGGTGTCTCACATCAATCAACATTGTGCAAGAGCTGTGGAAAAGGGTATTGATGTATTTAAAGTATTGCAAGTAGCATGTGTAAATCCCATAGAACATTATAATTTAGATGTTGGTCAGTTACGAGTTGATGATCCCGCAGATTGCATTGTTGTGCAAGATTTAAAGGATTTTAATACCCTGCAAACCTATATAAACGGAGATTTAGCATTCGCTAATAATGAATCTCTTATTCAACAAGTTCCGTTTCAGAATTTAAATAATTTCAATTGTCAAGAAAAAGCAGTTTCAGATTTTGAAATTACATCTTCGGCTACAAAGATTCGTGTTATAGAAGCTCTAGAAGGGCAGTTGGTAACAAATGAATTGATTCAAGAAGCTTTGATTGAAAAAGGTAACTTAATTTCAAACACCGAAAAAGATATATTAAAAATGACGGTGGTGAGTCGCTATCAAAATCAAAAACCTGCATTGGCGTTCATTAAAAACTTCGAACTAAAAGAAGGCGCAATAGCATCTTCCGTTGGTCATGATTCGCATAATATTATAGCAGTTGGTGTATCGGATGCAATGATTTGTAAAGCAGTGAATTTAATCACTGCAAATAAAGGCGGTATTTGTGCAGTTTCAGAATCCGAAGAAAAAATAATCCCACTACCCGTAGCAGGAATTATGAGTGATAAAAGTGCTGAAACTATTGGAGCGATGTATGCTGAATTGGATGCATTTGCTAAGAAATTGGGTAGTAAATTGAATGCGCCTTACATGACATTATCTTTTATGGCGTTATTGGTAATTCCATCATTGAAATTAAGTGATAAAGGTTTATTTGATGGTACAAAGTTTCAATTTACAAATCTTGAGGTGGAATAGTCTATGCCAGTAATAGAATCAAAATTTAAACCACTTTACTTTTTTAAAAACGGATTTGTATCAACCGTTTATTCGGGTCTTTTTAGAGGGGTTTCTCTAAAACAAGAACGTGAACGCATCACCTTGAAAGATGGAGATTTTTTAGACTTAGACTGGAGTTATGCTGAAACAAAAGCCAACAAACTTATTATTTTATTACACGGGCTAGAAGGTCATGGCCAGCGACCATATGTTACTGGAGCCGCGAAACTATTCAACAAAAATTCTATTGATTCCGTATGTGTGAATTTTAGAGGCTGCAGTGGTGAAGATAATCGGTTTTATTACAGCTATCATTCTGGAGCAACTTCAGATTTAATTGAGGTAATAGAGTATGCAATTTCAAATAAGAATTACTCTGAAATTTATTTAAAGGGTATCAGTCTTGGGGCTAATGTTATTCTGAAATATTTAGGTGAGCAAGATGATATTCCGCCAGAAGTTAAGGCTGGAATTGCCATTTCAGCACCTTGTAATTTATCTGGTTCATCTAAAGAAATTCATAAGTTAAAAAATAGACCATATCACAATCTTTTTTTAAAGCATTTGTTGAAACGCTTATATCAAAAACAACAAAAATTTCCTTCTGAATTAAAAGAACATCAAATAAAATCAATAAAAACCTTGTTAGACTTTGATAATGTCTACACATCAAAAGCGCATGGTTTTGTGGATGCAGAAGATTATTATGCAAAATGTTCAAGTTTACAGTTCTTACCGAATATTCAAATACCAGCTTTGATTATCAACGCATTAAATGATTCATTTTTATCTCCTGAATGTTTCCCGGTAAAAGAAGCAAAGGAAAATAGAAATCTATATTTGGAAATGCCAACTCACGGCGGACATGTTGGGTTTATTGGTGTAAATGGAGTGTATTATAATGAAAGACGCGCCTTGGAGTTTGTGACCTCGCTTTAAAGGTTTGCTGAAAATATGTTATTTAGAGTGAATCTATTTATAGTTAACTCCCTGTTAAATTAATATTTGTAGGAGATGACCATAGACAATTTTTTTTAATTTAAACCAAATTAAAAATTATGCCAACGTTTACTCTAAAAATTAATAAGAAAAAGTACGTTGTTGAAGCAGATGCTGATACGCCCTTACTGTGGGTGTTGAGAGATCATATTGAACTCGTAGGAACAAAATTTGGTTGTGGTATTGGTCAGTGTGGCGCTTGCACTGTGCACACAGATGGAGAAGCTAGTAGAAGTTGTTTAATTCAAGTCTCTCAAGCCGAAGATATGGAGATAACCACTATTGAAGGGCTTTCTGAAAATGGAGATCATCCCGTACAACAAGCATGGAAAGAGATTGATGTGCCGCAATGTGGCTACTGTCAAGCTGGACAGATCATGACGGCTTCTGCATTTTTAAATCAGAATCCTTCACCTTCAAACGAAGAAATACGAAGTGCAATGAATGGTAATATTTGCAGATGCGCCTCCTACAATAGTATTGAAGAAGCGGTTAAAGTAGCATCTGAAAAACTCAGTTAACCCACCAAAATCAAAAAGCATGAAAAATTCATTTAGTAGAAGGTCATTCTTAAAGACATCGGCACTTGCAAGTGGTGGAATGATTATCGGTTTTAACTTGTTTAATGCCTGCAAACCTGATGTAAAACCATCAATAGATTTAAGTAAATTGAATTATAACGACTTCAATGCATTTATAAAGATTTCTCCTGAGGGAAAGGTTACTTTATTTTCACCAAATCCTGAGATTGGACAGGGTGTAAAAACCTCTATGCCAATGATTATTGCAGAGGAGTTAGAAGTAGCATGGGATGATGTGTATGTGGTTCAAGCGCCTTTAGATACTAAAAATTATACACGTCAATTGGCTGGCGGAAGTCAATCCATTCGTCATGGTTGGATTGCTTTACGTCAAACGGGAGCGACGGCAAAACAAATGTTGGTAAATGCTGCAGCTGCAAAATGGGGCGTTGATGCTTCAGAATGTAAGGTTAGTGAAGGTGTAATTACCAATACCAAAGGTGAAACTTTGGGTTATGGCGATGTGGTTACTGAAGCCGCCGCTCTTGAAGTTCCAGAAGAAGTAACCTTAAAAGATCCAAAAGATTTTAAAATTATTGGAAAAGGTAAGGGCAATGTAGATATTGATAAAATTACTATTGGAAAACCTCTATTTGGTATAGATTACAAAGAAGTAGGCATGTTGTATGCCTCTGTTTTGAGACCACCTGCTTTTGGACAAGTTTTAGAATCTTTTGATGCTTCTAAAGCCAAGGCAATGCCTGGGGTTGTTGACGTAATAACTATAGGTGAAAAAGCAAGAACTATTTTAAACGAAAAACCCAATTGGACAGTCCAACTTAGTAAAAGTAATAAGGTGGTTGTTTTGGGTAAGACTACTTGGGATGCTATAAAAGGTAAGAAGGCCATTAATGCCGTTTGGAAAGAAGATTCGAAACTTGAAAGTACGGAATATCATGATCAGGTGTTGATGGACTTATTGAATGGCAATAAATTCAATACACGAAGAAAAGATGGTAATGTTAAGCAAGCATTCGCGGAAGCAGATAAAGTAATTGAGAGGGTTTATGAATCCCCGTTCTTGCCACACAATACTATGGAACCTATGAATTTCTTTGCTGATGTTACACCAGAGAAAGTACGCTTAGTTGGGCCAGTGCAAACCCCAGAACCTGCCGCGAAAGTAGTATCTGAAATGTTAGGTAGAGACTTAGAAGATATTAGTGTGGAAATGACTAGAATGGGAGGCGGTTTTGGAAGACGCTTATATGGAGATTTTGTATATGAAGCGGCTGAAATTTCAGATAAAATAGGAAAACCGGTTAAAATGATATCCACGCGTGAAGATGATATGACCACGGGTGTATATAGGCCATCAACAAAATATAAAATAGCAGCGTCTATTAAGAATGGTAAACTAACGGGGTATCATTTAAAGGAAGCAGCCATAAACGGAAATATGTACGGTTTAATACCAAATTTCTTCCCTGCCGGTGCTTTGGAGAATTATCAGGTAGATACCGCAAATTATAAGAGTAACATTACCACTGGTGCTTGGAGAGCACCCTATACTAACTTTTTGGCTAGTGCAGAACAATCGTTTTTTGATGAATTAGCTGAAGAACTTGGGGTTGATCGCGTACGACTGCATATGGATTTATTGGATAAGGTGAAACAAAACCCAGAACCAAAAATTGAATATAGTCCAGAGCGTTTACAAGGTGTTTTAAAATTGGCGGTTGAAAAATCCAATTGGGGTAGTGCTCCAGAGGGTATTTATCAAGGACTTTCGGTATACTATTGTCATAACACGCATGTTGCCGAAATTGCAAATGTAGCTATGGAAAACGGTATTCCTGTAGTAAAGAAGGTAACTTGCGCCATAGACTGCGGTATTTTAGTAAACCCACTTGGAGCAATGAATCAAGCTAAGGGAGGTGTGCTCGACGGTATTGGACATGCCATGTATTCTGATTTTGGATTTCAAAATGGAGTACCAAAATCTAATAATTTTAATACATATCAGTTAATTAGAATGGCACAAACGCCGAAGGTCGAAGTTCATTTTATTGAAAGTGATATTGACCCTACAGGACTTGGTGAGCCGACTTTACCACCCGTAGGCGCCGCAGTAGCAAATGCCATTTACAAAGCTACAGGTAAGCGACTTACAAAACAGCCTTACAGTTTGAATATGAATGTTGAAAGTTCAATTATTGGATAAGTAATGACGCATGAATTTAAGAAAATAATTGAGCAAGCACTTTTAGCAAAATCCAAAGGATTAAAATCCGTTTTGGCTTCGGTTGTGGACTTAGATGGCTCATCGTATCGCAGCCCAGGAGTAAGAATGCTTATTCTTGAGAATGATACTATGATTGGAGCGGTTAGTGGCGGTTGTGTAGAAAAAGAAGTTTTGTTGCAAGCACAATCTGTTTTTGAAAACGGGCAGTCTAAAATGATGACCTATGATGGTAGATATCGCTTAGGTTGTGAGGGCGTTTTATATATTCTTCTTGAGGAAGTAAATCTTAATGAAAGTTTTAAGGAAGTCTTTTTTAAATGTTTGAAGGATAGGAAATCTTTCAGGCTTTTATCCGAATATAGAAAAGAAAAAGGTGTATTTGAAGGTTTAGGTTCCAGGTTAAATGTTAATAAGAATTATTTTCCTATTTCTAAGCATAACTCAAAATCTAATCTTTTAGAGTTTCATCAAGCTATGTCGCCTTGTTTTAGATTAGTTATTATTGGTGCAGAGCATGATGCGGTGCAATTATGTAGATACGCTGCTTTAACAGGTTGGGAAGTAACTATTGTGGCTGGAGTGTCAGAGCAGAAATCAATTAATAACTTCGAGGGCGCAACTACTTTTATTACTATAACTCCAGAAGACTTCGATGTATCTTCTTCAATCGATAAGCAAACAGCTGTGGTATTGATGACTCATAATTTTGCTTATGATTTGCGAT
The DNA here is from genome assembly GCA_002428965.1 of Jejuia sp. UBA6058. Taxonomy (GTDB): domain Bacteria; phylum Bacteroidota; class Bacteroidia; order Flavobacteriales; family Flavobacteriaceae; genus Jejuia. The sequence goes on from DIYI01000005.1 coordinate 160,184, forward strand.
ATCTGGTTGCCCTTAAAGATACTAACCCTAACTATATTGGTTTGTTGGGGCCTAAAAAAAGGAGGGAAGATATATTGACTCAATTTATAGAGTATTGTCCAGATATTTCTGATGAGTTTTTGGATCGAATTTACGGACCAGCAGGTTTAGATATTGGTTCTGAAACACCTCAAGAAATAGCCATATCTATTGTTTCCGAAATATTAGCGGTTACCAGAAGTCGTAATGGCACAACATTAAGTAAAAAGGTTGGGCGTATTCATTCAGCGAAATAATTTTTGTCTTCAAGTTCAAATATCGCAATTGTAATTCTAGCTGCTGGTGCCTCCACCAGGATGGGAAGCCCTAAACAGTTATTGAATTGGGGTGAAACTTCTTTAATTAATCACATCATAACAAATTCCAAAGCTATCAAATCGTCACATTTAGCAGTTGTTTTAGGAGCTAATTTTGAAATAATAGCTTCTGAAATAGTGGATCCTTCAGTTTCAATTATTAATAATAAAGAATGGCAAAAAGGACTTGGTAAATCTATAGCATATGCATCTCAATTTGCAATGGATTCAAAAGAAGTATTTGATGGCATACTTTTAATTTTGGCTGATCAACCATTTGTTTCTAGTTCATATTTGGGAACTATGATTGATACCTTTAATTCTGAAATGGAATCAATTGTCACGACCTCATATGGAAATCAAAAAATAGGAGTACCTGCATTATTTAGTAATTCCTTTTTCGAGGAATTATCGCAATTATCAGGAGATGAAGGCGCAAAATCAATTTTAGAAAAGTATCGTGATTTTGTTAAGGTATTAACTCCTGATTTTCAAAATTTGGATATGGACACAAAAGCGGATTATAAAAGTCTAAAAAAGCTTAAGAAATCTTAATTTCAAATTTCGTTTCCAAGAAACGCCTGAAACTTTGACGGGTTGCCATCAGCATCTCCAGTTAGTAAATAATAAACCATTCCAGCATCAGATATATCTGCACGCTTCTCTTTATGCTTTTTCATGCAAGTCCATAACCACGCAATATCTGGATTTTCATGATTTTTTAGCCAATTCCAAACACTCCAATCATGCAAAGAACTCCAGCCCTCGTTAGGATTGTGCTTATTGTTTTGGTCTTTTATTCTTTTAAATTTCATGCGATTACCACTCAATTTCAAAACATCATCTATAGTATGATGATCTGGTCGTCTTAAGTGATGATCATTATAGTTACTGTGAGAAACAACATATACATGGAATAAAGCTTCTGATTTTCCCTCATCCACAATCATTTTTACTGCTTGATACAAAAACTCAGAAGGTCCCATATTTACGAAATATAGCGGGTCTTTTTCAGTTGATTTGGCTAACTCTTTTTTTAAATGCTTTAGGGCTTTTTGTTTTTGTTCGCCAACATCAAAAAACAACTTCTTCCTATAATCCCATCGTTCAATAGCGCCATCAACCCCTTCCTTCATATAATTTCTAACACTCGTGTGAGCTGGTGAAGGCATAAAATTATTATATGAAAAATGAACTAGTTTAGATTGCATTTTCATTTTAGCAAGCATAGCAAGGGTAGCTGGTGTTGCACCCCAATCATCAGGATCTGCATAATTGTACTTACCCGTATACTCCAGATCTGGTTGAGCATTACCATCGGCACTACATGCAATACGATTATTACTGTAGTTCCAACCTTGTGCATTTAATGAAATACTTTGAAAGAGCATAAGTATTATTAGGACTTTATAGGTTCGAGTGTTCATTTTTATTTATTTGCAGGTTTATAGTAAAAGTTTTTGTTCTTCAAAATTAAAGTTTTGAAATAATTATTAAGCTCAATTCACTTTACAATTACTTTACTTTAGTCTTATTAAATAAATTATAAAATTTGAAATAGAAAATATGTTTATTTTTAAAAAATATATAAAATAGTATTATTTAATGGGTTTAAGAGCGATTAGTTGTTTGTTTGTTTTTAATCTTTTACTGATATCAAAAGGTTATTCAGTAATACAAAATAACTTTACAATTAGTTTAAATAACACATCTGGAATTGGCTTTAATTTAGGGCAAGTTAGCTCCAAATTTAATGTTCCTAAAGATACTATGGATTTAATAAGGTATCATATTAAACAGGCCGATAAAAACAAGAATAAAGGATTGTATTCCATGTCTTACGAACACTTATGGGATGCAAGGCTTTTAGCAGAATCTATAAACAACATCAACAAGCTTAAAATAATTCATGATGAACTTGGCGTGCTATATGGCATTTATGGTAAGTATCAAGATGCTATAAAGCATAAACATATTTCATTGAATTATGCAAAAGAGATTTTTTCAAACGGAAAGAAAAAGCTAAGTCGTTTATCAAGTGCTTACTATAATCTTGCAATTCAATATAGAAATGCAGAATCTTTTGAGCAAGCTTTGGTTTATCTGGATTCTTGCATTATAGCAGAAAAATGGATTTCCAACAATAACAAAAAGAACCCTTATGTATTAGCGGAAAAGGGCAATATTTATCAATTAACTAATAAGTTTAAAGGTTCTGAGATTCTTTTGTTAGAATCTAAAAATATTTTCGAAGCGGAAGAAGGAAGTTATCTTGTAGTTGTTTATTCTTTTCTTGGAGATTTATATGTAAAACTGAATAATTTAGATAAGGCTATTTTTTATTATCAGAGTGGTTTTGATAAAATGACTGAGGTTGGCAAGCACATTGATTACAAGTCAGATATTTCTAGAAAGTTGTCGAAATTGTTGAAAGATAAAGGTAAACTGCAAAAGGCATTTTTCTATTTAAGTGAAGCAAACAAAATTGGAGATAGTCTTTTTAATATAAGAAGTATTAATAATAGTCAATTGTTTGAGATTAAGAACAGGTATGAAGATGCTATTTTAGAAAAAGATACACGTATTAATCAACAAAAAAATGAAATTGCTCGAAAGGAAACTATCCAAACACAGCTTATATTCACAATTGCATCATTTTTATTGGCTACTATAGTTTTGGCTGTAATTTTATACTATAAATCTAGGGTGCGAAAACTAAAAATAGCACAAAAGGCTGTTGCAATGAAAGCGGCTTATGAAAAGGAAAAGGTGAATGCCATATTAGAGACTAAAAGTAAGGAGCTTACTGCATCAGCTTTACAAATAATAGAAAAAGACAAACACATCGATAACTTATTAAAAACTTTAAAAGAAGAAGCTCCAAAAGGCTATAACTCAGTTAAGGATGTTGTCGTTAAAGGCAATAAAGATATGTGGGAGCGTTTTAACCTGCGCTTTACAGAGGTGAATAGTGGTTTTTACACTCGTTTAAGAGAAAAACATGCTAATTTAACACCTACTGAACAAAAGCATTGTGCCTTAATCAAATTGAGATTTGATAGCAAGGAAATGGCTAAACTTCTAAACATCTCCATCACAAGTGTTCATATTTCTAGGCACCGCATTAGAAAAAAAATCGGTCTAGAAAGAGAGGATAATTTGAGTAAGTATATTCAAAGTATTTAGTCTATTCGATAAAATAATCACCTTAATATATTATATCTAAACTGGTGTTTTAATAAATGCAATCAACAATATAGAATACAAATTGGTTGTAATATGCTAAATTTAACATCGAGCGAGAAATTATTTTTGCGAAGTTATTTTTAGGTATATGAGTAAAAAGGATGTAGATAAGGCGTTAACGCCTGAAAAGTTTGAACGTTTAAAAGTAAAAACGCCACCAAATAATTCGGCTGGTTTTGATGGTTTAAGGGCTGCCACGTCTCATGCGGTTAAATACATTAAACCAGCTAATATTCTAAAAATAACCCAAAACATAAATCAAAAAGGTGGGTTTGATTGCCCAGGTTGCGCATGGCCAGATCCTGATGACGATAGGTCGTCTTTAGGTGAATATTGTGAAAATGGATTGAAAGCCATGGCTGAAGAAGCCCAAAAGAATACGATTGGAGCTGATTTTTTTGCTAATAATTCTGTTGATGCGCTTTCAGGACTTTCAGATTTTGAAATTGGTAAATCAGGTCGTTTAGCAGAACCGATGTTTTTGGCTAAGGGCGCGACACATTATCAGCCCATTTCTTGGGAAGCTGCGTTTGCTAAAGTTGGAGAGCATTTAAATGCTCTAGTGCATCCTGATGAAGCCGTATTTTATACCTCTGGTAGAACTACCAATGAAGCTGCTTTTTTATATCAATTATTTGTGCGTGAGTTTGGTACCGCTAATTTACCAGATTGCTCCAACATGTGTCATGAAGCTAGTGGTGCTGCTTTATCACAGACTTTGGGGATAGGAAAAGGGTCTGTTACTCTTGATGATTTATACAAAGCGGATTTGGTAATGGTTGTTGGACAAAATCCTGCTACCAATCATCCAAGAATGTTATCAGCTTTAGAAAAAACCAAGAAAAATGGAGGGAAAATAGTAGCCATAAATCCATTGCCAGAAGCTGGACTAATGAAGTTTACCGATCCTCAGAACCCAATTAAAATGTTGACTGGAGGAACAAAACTTTCAGATGTTTATGTGCCAGTTACAATTAATGGGGATATGGGGCTTTTCAAAGCATTACTGCTAAAGCTTCTTGAAAAAGAAGAAAAAGCGGGTAATGTTTTTGATAAAGCATTTATCGAAGAGCATACAGCTGGATATGAAGAATTTATTAAAGATTTAAAAACATACAATTTTGATGAATGTTTGGTGGCATCTGGAGTTTCCAAATCAAATTTTGATGAAGTATTTGATCTTGTTTTGAATAATAATAAGATTATTATTTGTTGGGCTATGGGCTTGACACAACATGAAAATGCCGTAGATAATATTCGAGAATTAGTAAATCTCCTACTCTTAAAAGGAAGTATTGGAAAGGAAGGTGCAGGTACTTGTCCTGTGCGTGGGCATTCTAACGTACAAGGAGATAGAACTGTTGGTATATGGGAAGCAGCTCCACAAGCATTTTTGGATAAAATTGAAATTAAATATGGTTTTAAACCAACCAATAAGCATGGTTACAGCGTTATTGAAGCTATAAAGGCAATGTACGAGAAAAAAGCCAAAGTGTTTTTTGGTTTGGGGGGTAATTTTATTTCAGCAGTACCAGATACAGCCTATTCTGCACAAGCTTTGGCTAATTGCAATTTAACCGTTCATGTAAGTACAAAATTAAATCGTTCACATTTGGTTACGGGAAAAGAAGCTTTAATTTTGCCTTGTTTAGGAAGGGCAGAAAAAGATTATCAAAAAACTGGTATACAAACCCAAAGTGTAGAGAATTCTATGGGTGTTGTGTCGTCTACAAAAGGTGTTATTGAGCCTTGTTCTGATAAGTTGATGAGCGAAGTAGCCGTGGTCTGTGGTGTGGCAAGCGCTACTCTAAAAAATCGTTCAAAAATTTATTGGCTACAATATCAAGAAAACTATGATTTGGTTCGTGATGATATTCAAGAAGTGGTGGATGGTTTTGAAGATTATAACAACCGCTTGCTAAAACCAGGAGGTTTTTACTTGCCTAATGGCGCTCGCATTCGTCAATTTAAAACCAAAACTGGTAAGGCGAATTTTAGTATGAATAAGCTTCCCAATTGGAAATTGAAACGAGAGGAATTAGTCATGATGACCATACGTAGTCATGATCAATTCAACACCACTATTTATGGCCTAAATGATCGTTACAGGGGTGTTTTTAATGAAAGACGTATCATTTTTATGAATCGCGAAGATATGAAACTACGTAGTTTAGAGGAGAGAGATGTTGTCAATTTGAAATCGGATTACTCTGGAATTGTTAGAGAAGCGAGACAGTTTATTGTGGTTGGCTATGATATCCCTAAAAATTGTTGTGCGACTTATTTTCCTGAAACTAATGTGCTTGTACCTTTGGATAGCTTTGCTCATACTGCTAAGACTCCAGCTTCAAAGAGTATTCGTATTACAGTAGAAAAAGTTTAATTTTTGAATAAAAAAACTACTTCAAATTTTATAATAAACAATTATTGATATTTCAATTTGAGAAATTTGCAATAATTTGAAATCTACGTAAATTTCTTAATAATTTTGATTTAAAAATAAGTATAAATACTTAGTTTTGTTTTCAAATACGTAAATATGAAACATATTATTGTAGTTGGAAACGGAATGGTTGGATACAAGTTTTGTGAAAAGCTTGTGGCTCAAGAAGAAAGTAAAGACTTCAAGATCACCGTTTTTGGTGAAGAACCTAGGCCGGCTTATGATAGAGTACATCTTAGCGAGTATTTCGAAAATCAAGATGCAAAAGCTCTTGAAATGGCGCCAGCTGAATGGTATGCTGACAATAATGTGGACCTAATTACAGGAGAGCGTGTTGCAGATATAAACCGTAGCTCTAAAACAATTACCACTGCAAAAGATCGCGAGTTTAGTTACGATTACTTAGTGCTGGCTACCGGTTCTGTGCCTTTCGTGCCTCCTATTAAGGGAGTTGAAAAAGAAGGTGTTTTTGTGTATCGTACTATCGAAGACTTAGAAGGTATGCTTGATTATGCCGCCAAAATTAAAGCTGAAAAACCTAATGGTAGAGCAGCAGTTTTAGGAGGTGGGTTGCTTGGTTTAGAAGCTGGTAAGGCAGTTTTAGATATGGGTTTAGAGCCTCATATTGTTGAGTTTGCACCTAAATTAATGCCTAGACAATTAGATTCTAGAAGTTCTCAAGTATTAAAACTCAAATTAGAATCTATTGGCTTAAATATACACTTAAGTAAGGCTACTAATCAAATATTAGGTAATGGTAGTATTGTAGGAATGGAGTTTGGTGAAGATGATAGATTGGATGTGGATATGTTAATCATTTCTGCTGGGATTCGCCCAAGAGATGAACTGGCAAGAGCATGTGGTTTAGAAGTAGGTGTCCGGGGAGGTGTTGTAGTAGATAATACCATGAAAACATCTGATGATTCTATTTATGCTATCGGTGAAATTGCACTTTACAATCAAATGATTTACGGTTTGGTAGCTCCAGGTTATGATATGGCGGAAATCGCTGTAAAGCAAATTATTGGAGAAATTGATACTGCTATGCCTGCTGATATTGACATGTCGACAAAATTAAAATTAATTGGAGTCGATGTTGCTAGTTTTGGTGAGCCATTTATGCCTGCAGATAAGGGACATTCTATTATTTTCGAGAATAAAACACAACATCTATATAAACGTATTAATGTAAGTCATGATGGGAAGAAACTTCTGGGAGGAATTCTAGTAGGTGATGCGGCAGATTACAGCATGTTGCACCAAGTTTACTTAAACGGAATGAAAATTCCTGAAGATCCGTCGCAATTAATTTTACCAGCTAGTGATGGTGGAGCCGTATTAGGAGACGTGATGGATTTGCCAGATGAGGCACAGATTTGTTCTTGTGAAAGTGTTACTAAAGGACAAATATGTGGTGTTATAGAAAGTGGAGAGGCTAAAGAAGTTGGTGATGTGGTTAGTTGCACCAAAGCAGGTACAGGCTGTGGTGGTTGTAAACCAATGGTGGCAGATTTAACAAATGCAACTCTAAAATCTTTGGGTATAGAGGTAAAAGATACTATCTGTGAACATTTTGATTACAATAGACAGGAGTTATACGATATAATTCAGGTGAAAGGTTATCGAACTTTTAATGAAGTAATTGATAATCATGGAAATGGTTGTGGTTGTGAAATTTGTAAGCCAGTGGTTGCTTCTTTAATGGCAACAATTCATGCGGATACCGCTAATAAGGAGTATGCAATTCAAGATTCTAATGATAGATTCTTAGCGAATATTCAACGTAACGGAACATACTCTATTGTACCCCGTGTACCAGGAGGTGAAATTACACCAGATAAATTGATTGCTCTTGGTGAAATTGCAAAGAAATACGATTTATATACTAAGATAACTGGAGGTGTGCGTATAGATTTATTTGGTGCTACTTTAAATCAACTACCGCTAGTTTGGAAAGAACTTATAAGTCATGGTTTCGAAAGTGGGCACGCCTATGGAAAGTCACTTAGAACTGTAAAAACTTGCGTAGGTTCAACATGGTGTCGTTATGGAATGGATGAGAGTGTGAGTTTTGGTATTGAGTTAGAAAACCGTTATAGAGGTATTAGAGCGCCACATAAAATTAAAGGCGGTGTTTCAGGATGCATTCGTGAGTGCGCTGAAGCCCGTGGAAAGGATTTTGGTTTGATTGCTGTTGAAGGTGGTTGGAATTTGTATGTCGGAGGAAATGGTGGCGCAAACCCGCGTCATGCAGAGTTGTTTGCAGAACAGATAGATAATGAAACCGTAATTAAATATCTAGATAGATATTTAATGTTCTACATGCGTACTGCAAAACCTTTACAACGTACTGCCGCATGGCAAGAAAAGATAGAAGGAGGATTAGACTATCTAAAAGAAGTCATTATTGAAGATTCAATAGGCATTGCCGAAGATTTAGAAAATGAGATGCAAACTTTGGTAAATAAGTTTGAATGTGAATGGACACAGGCTGTAAACAATCCAGAAATGATGAAGCGTTTCAATCATTTTGTAAATAGTGAAGAAGAAGATGATAACCTTGTTTTTGTTCCAATGAGAGAACAAAAGATGCCAGAACCTTGGGTGTAAAAATCAAACTAAAAAAATAAAATCGAAATGGTAGAAATTCTTGAAAAATATAGTGCTACAAAGCTTGAGGATGTTAAGGTTTGGTTTAAAGCTGCATCTGTAGCTGATTTTCCGACAGATGGAGGTGCTTGTGTTAAATATAAAGACAAGCAGATAGCCGTTTTTAATTTTGCAAGGTTGGATAAGTGGTACGCTTGCCAAAATTTATGTCCACATAAAATGGAAATGGTGTTAAGTAGAGGAATGATTGGAGATGATAAAGGTGCTCCAAAAGTGGCATGTCCTCTGCATAAAAAGACCTTCTCTTTGGAAAATGGAGAAAACCTAAATGGCGATTTAGATGCCATAGCGACCTATCCAGTAAAGGTAGAAGATGGGTTGGTATATATAGGTTTCAAAGAATAATAAAGTGTTTACCAAAGCTTGCGGTAATATATTAGGAACAATTTAAGGTTATTAACAATTCTAAGACAAATCAACTAACGTTCTAAATTTTGCCGCAATGTCTTGGGTTCTTCATTTACTAGAGTATATCTTACTAAAATTCCTCATTATACTATTTATTTAGAAGCTGTAATTATGTATCTTGGCTTTAGTTAACCATTCCAGAAAATTATGAAGCCTACACGTTTTGAAACTGCCATTGCCCTTATAGACAAAGCGAATTCAGAAGACATAAATACTTACGAGATTTCAGGAATGCAGTACCCAAAGGAATTATTGTATTCTCAAAGAATGACGAGAAAATTACTGCAGTTTAAACCAGATGCATCTAAGGCATTACAAATTGCCGCAAGAGCGCAGCATATTTGTCGTTGGAAAATTTCTCGTGATGAATACCCGATGGATCGTGTAGGGTATTTAAAATGGAGAGAGACACTCAAAAAAATGCATGCAGATTTAACCGAGGATATTTTGAAGCAGGTAGGATACGACGATGTATTTATAGATAGAATTAGAAAAATAATTCTAAAAAAGTTGATTAAAAAGAACGAAGAATCCCAGGCTTTAGAAGATACCATCTGTTTAGTGTTTTTAGATTATTATTTCGAAGAATTTGCAGCGAAACATCCAGATGAAAAGGTGATTGATATTCTTCAAAAAACATGGGTTAAAATGAGTGAAGAGGGGCAGCGGGATGCTTTAAAACTTAACTTTTCTGAAAACGCCTTAACGCTTGTTAAACAGGCTATTTCTTAAAACTTAGTTAGTATGGCAGCGAACGGAAATTCACTAGATCAAAGAACATTTGATAAATTACGCCGTTTGTATATTATTGGGTTTAGTACCATTGCGCTTTCTGTAATTATAAGCCAAATATTAATTCGTACGCATCTTAGACGTCAAGAAAGTGATTCTAGAGTTATAAATATTGCTGGTAGGCAAAGGATGTTAAGTCAAAAACTAGCAAAGGATGCGGTTTCCCTTATTTCTATTAAACGTAGGGAAGATGGCTTTATTCTTAAAGAAGATTTGAAGGCAACCTTAAAACTATGGGAGCTTTCGCATCATGCTTTACAAAGGGGTAATGATAGTTTAGGATTACCACGAGAAAATAGTAAAGTGATAGCCCAAAAGTTTAGGGTTTTGAATCCAATTTTTGATTCCATCAGTTCCGCTTCCAAATCCTTAATAGGTAAAATAGAAAATCCTGCTCCAACACCTTTAGAATCCTATGCTTCCGATATAGATAAGGTGAAGGCACATGAAGGCGATTTTTTGGTTCAGATGGATGCTATTGTAAATCAATATGAAAAAGAAGCCGAGGAAAAAGTAGAATGGTTGGGTCAACTAGAGCTATGGATGATGGCTTTGACCTTGCTTATTCTATTGGGAGAGTTTATTTATATATTTTGGCCAGCTGCAAAATCGGTACGCTACACTTTAGCAGAATTACTCTCGGCAGAAAAGCAAGCAAAACAAATGGCGTATGACGCCAAAAAATTGAATAAAGCCAAGGAAAATTACATTCAAGAGTTAAGTGCTTTAACGCGAGCTATGGATAATACCTTACTATTTGCGCGAATACTTCCAAATGGTAATGTGGTACATATGGGTACTAAGTTTTCAAGCTTATTCGAGTTTTCAAAATTTAATAATAGCGCATTTTTTTGGGACATTCTATCAATTGTCGAAAGTGAGCGTGATGGCATTGAGGGAATCATTGCCAAGTCCAAAAAAACAGGTTGGCAAGGAGAGGTTAAGGCTACCACAAATAAAGGTAACGATGTTTGGCTAGAAATGGCGGTAATTCCATATAGCCCCACAGAGGAACAACCTGAATTGTTGATTATTGCTTCAGAAATAACAGAACGTAAAGTTGCTCAATTAGAAATTGACAGATTAACAGCTGCTAATTTTGAAGAGAAGATGAGCCAGCAAAAGATTATCTCAAGTAAGATTATTGAAAATCAAGAAAAGGAACAAAACCGTATTGCAAAAGATGTTCATGATGGTATCGGACAAATGTTAACAGGTTTAAAATATAATCTAGAAAGTATTAACCCCGATAATCTGGAAAAAACTAAAGCAAAAGTTACGCACCTTAAAGAGCTTACTGAAAATATAATAAAAGGAGTAAGAACAGCCACATTTAATTTAACACCTCCAGAGTTAACAGATCATGGTATTGTGCCAGCATTAACAAAGTTAACACAGGAATTATCAAGATTAACAGGAAAGGAAATTGTACTTTTTAATAAGACGGATTTTAATTTGCGATTGGAATCTTTGGCGGAAATTAATATTTATAGAATTGCTCAAGAAGCAATAAATAATGCAATTAAATACGCAGACTCTACGCATATAATTGTGTCTTTATCTCATAGCGAAAAGATGTTAAGTATTGTAGTTGATGATAATGGAAAAGGCTTTAACCCTGAGAAGGTTAAAAAAGTGAAGACCGGAGACGGCGGTATGGGAATGACATTTATGAAGGAAAGAATCAAATATATAGATGGTCGTTTGTTTGTTACTTCAGAAGAGGGTAAAGGCACTAGGGTAACTCTTAATATTCCGTTAAATCAATAAACACATTTTGTCATTCTGAACTCGTTTCAGAATCTTATTTGATAATTTATGAAAAGAAAACTTATAAGTTCGGGTTCTACGTTTGAAGAGGAAATTGGCTATTCAAGAGCAGTTGTGCAAGGAGATTGGGTTTTTGTTTCTGGTACAACAGGTTATAACTATGAAGATATGACAATTAGTAATGATATTGTTGAGCAGACGGAACAATGCCTATTAAATATTAAAAACACCCTGGAAAAGGCTGAAGCAAGCTTATCCGATATTGTTAGGGTTACATACATTCTTCCAAATGGAGGTGAATTCAAAAAGTGTTGGCCTGTTCTGAAAAAATACTTAGGTGCTGTAAAACCAGCCGCAACTATGATTTCAGCAGGTTTAGCTGATGCTAATATGAAAATTGAAATTGAAGTGACAGCTCTCAAAAACAAGTAATTTCCTCGATTTGTCATTCTGAACTTGATTAAAAATCAAAATTTTTACTACACTAATTCTTCTATTGATTACATATCAAATTACGTAGTCTTACTTAATTTTTTACATTTGTAGTTATTACAGATATTTATGGATAAAATTAATGTTGTTCTTGCTGATGATCATGTTTTGGTAAGAGACGGAATTAGAGCACTTTTAGAAGATGAAACAGATGTTGAAGTTATAGACGAGGCATCAAACGGAAAAGAGGCTTTAGAGGTAATTAAAGCAAATAAACCTCATGTTTTGATTGTAGATATCCGAATGCCTGAAATGAATGGTATTGAAGTAGTAAACGAAATAAATAAATCGGTCCAAGACGTAAAAACCTTAGTATTGTCTATGCACGATTCAGAAGAGTATGTTGTGCAAGCAATTCAAGCAGGTGCTGATGGTTATCTATTGAAAGGAGCCAGTAAGGAAGAATTTATCAAAGCGTTGAATAAAGTTGCTTCTGGAGGAAAATATTTTACCGGTGATGTGTCTGCCATCATAATGAACAATTTTGTAAAAGGTAATACAAATACTGCCGTAGAACCCAAGGTTGAAATTAAAAATGACCCTTTTAATTTGACTAAACGAGAAAAACAAATTTTGAGTTTAGTTTTGGAGTTGAAAAACAATAAGGACATAGCAGACGAACTAAAAATTAGTAAGCGTACTGCAGAAGTGCACCGCTTTAACCTAATGAAAAAATTACAAGTGTCAAATTTAAAAGAGCTTACCGATAAGGCTAAGGATTTTGGGTTGATTTAGCCTTTGTAACTGTGCAAAAATACATGAATAATACAGTGCGAGTTTTAGTCTTATTTCTAGTTCTATTGGTTTTATTCTCATGTAAAATTGAGGAGTACGATAGTGGCTTAAATGATGGATTAAATAATAAGGAAAGTATTGAAGGTAATTATTTTGGGTACTATGAAAGAAATGGCTTTAAAGTCAATGTAGTTCTAAATTTATTTAATGGTGCTTTTCATGGGAAAAGTATGGTGGAACGCTTGGATAATAACATAATTGGTTATTACCCAGCAATATGTGAAGGAAGTTATGAAGTGGCAGATAACGTTATTAAAATGACTAATAATTGTGATTGGACCAATATACCCGATTTTTCTACCAATGGAATTAATGATTCTATAGTTTTAAAAGGAGAATGGCAATTTTCTATAGAAAATGATACTTTAAAAATGAATAGGACAAATAGGGACAAGTATGTTCTTTGTAAAAAATCAAAAATAAACACATCATGTAATTTTGTTACCACTATTGATGAGGATGCCTATCGAGAAGCTGGTGACCGAGGAATTGCTATAGATGAGTTAAGCATATCAAATGATTGCCTTAATATTATCTATTGGGGTTCGGGATGCAGTGGTGGTACTTGGGAACTTGAACTTTTAGATTCAGATGCTGTTTTGGAATCTTCCCCTCCTAAAAGACGCCTAAAATTGATTTTAAAATTTAGAGAACTATGTGCTGCTGTTTTATCCAAGGAAGCAACATTTGATATTTCGGAATTAAAGGTGGATGGAGAAAATGAAATTGAACTTGAAATAGTTAATGCTGATAAAAGCATTATTTATAATTATTAAATTCGAGCCATATTCTTCAAGTTAATTTTGAATTTTAATTTTTTATTGGACAAGAATTCCCCTTATTTTACCAATTCCATAAAATCTATATTCCCATATTAACAACTTCACATAAATTTTAAATTACTTAATTTTTTACGTAAAAATTAAGTATAAATACGTAGTTTTGACATATTGAGGTGTCTGTTTTCCCAGAAAAAAGAAAACAAATAATCAAATTTCACTTAAAGTAGACTCTAAATGATACAAAGCGAAGTTAAAACTACGTGTTCCTATTGTGGTGTTGGATGCGGTATTGTAGTTAAAAAAGACAGCAATAACCAGGTATTTGTTGAAGGAGATATAGACCATCCTGTAAATAAAGGAATGCTATGTTCTAAAGGAATGAACTTGCATTATGTGGCAAATGATACCTCTGATAGAATTTTATACCCAGAAATGCGATGGAGTCGTTCGCATCCAAGAGAGCGCGTAAGTTGGAATGATGCTTTGGATAGAGCGGCAAGTGTTTTTAAATCTATTATAAAAAAATATGGACCTGATAGCGTAGGATTTTATGTTTCGGGGCAAAGTTTAACAGAAGAATATTACATTGCCAATAAGCTTACCAAAGGGTTTTTAGGAACAAATAATATAGATACCAATTCTCGATTATGTATGAGTTCTGCTGTGGTAGGTTATAAAAAGACCTTTGGAGAGGATAGTGTGCCAATAGCTTATGCAGATATTGAATTGGCCGATTGTTTTTTAATTACCGGAGCAAACCCAGCTTGGTGTCACCCTATTTTATTCAGACGTATAGAAAAGCATAAGGAGGAAAATCCAGATGTGAAAATAATTTGCATAGATCCGCGAAAGACTGATACGGTAAATTATGCTGATTTGCACCTGCAATTACTTCCAGGAACAGATACTATTTTATACAATGCTATTGGAAGATGTTTATACAAGAGTGGTTTAATTGATGAGGATTTTATTTCAAATTATACAGAAGGTTTTGAGAGCTACAAGGATGTAATTCTTTCAACTTCTCTGAAACAGGCTTCAAAATTATGTGGTGTTCCTGAAGATGATATTAAAAAAGCTGCAAAATTTATTGGGTTATCTAAAGGCTTCATAAGTATGTGGGCCATGGGGCTTAATCAAAGTGTTGTAGGTACAGATAAAAATGTTTCGCTTTTAAATTTATCCCTCATTACTGGTCAGGTTGGTAAACCTGGTTCAGGCCCTTTTTCATTAACGGGTCAACCAAATGCCATGGGAGGTCGAGAAGTTGGTGGAATGGCAAATCTTTTAGCGGTTCATAAAGATTTAATGAATGAGGAGCATAGGCGCGAAGTGGCGCAGTTTTGGGGAGTTGATAAAATAAATCCAAAACCTGGACTTACAGCAACCGAAATGTTTGATGCCTTGGAAAGTGGAAAAATGAAAGCGGTTTGGATTGCTTGTACAAACCCTTTAGTTAGTTTACCTAATTCCAATCGTATTGAAAAAGCAATGGAGAATGCGAAATTTGTGGTGGTACAAGATATCTCCTATAAATCGGATACGGTTGGTTTTGCTGATTTAATATTGCCAGCAGCCGGATGGCTAGAAAAGGAAGGAACTATGACGAACTCAGAACGACGTATCTCATATTTGCCAAAAGAAATCGATCCACCAGGAGAGGCTAGACCAGATGTTGAAATATTCTGTGATTTTGCACAACGTATGGGCTTTAGGGGCTTTAGTTTTAACAATTCTAGTGAGATTTATGATGAGTATGCTTTAATGACCAAGGGTACCAATATTGATGTTTCTTATTTGAATTACGATAGGCTAAAAAACGAGGGTACCTTTCAATGGCCTGTGACAGATCAGGGGCACAAAGGGACACCTCGTTTATTTGAAGATAAAATATTCTATACACCTTCTAAGAAGGCACAATTTAATATTCCAAGTAGTATTCATAACACTTCTGTTTTACCAAATGACGAATTTCCATTAATTCTCACTACTGGTCGGGTGCGTGATCAATGGCATACAATGACAAAGACAGGAAAGGTATCACGTTTAAAAACGCACTATCCAAAGCCAGTTTTAGAAATTAACCCTGTTGATGCTTATTTGTATAAACTCAAGAATGGCGATATTACAGAAATAAAGGGCGAAAATGGTGTTGTTCGAGTACGTGCAAAAGTTACAGAAACTATAAGGAAAGGGGTCGTGTTTTTACCGATGCATTGGGGAAAACAGTTGCAAAGTGATCTAAATAGAGCAAACAACTTGACGAATACCCATGTAGATCCAACATCTAAAGAGCCCGATTTTAAATTCACAAGAGTTTCAGTTTCAAAATATAAAAAACCAACAGAAAAAATAATTATAGCTGGAGCAGGAGCTGCGGCGTTTAGGTTTGTTCAAAACTATAGAGAATTTAATGATGTTGATGAGGTTCATGTGTTTTCTAAGGAGCCTAATTTATTTTACAATCGTGTTTTACTCCCTGAATATGTAACCGAGGAGTTGACCTGGGAACAGCTCTTAAAAATCAAAAAGTTAGAGTTAGACAAGCTAAATATACATGTACACCCTGAAACTACAATTGCCAAAATAGATAAAGAAAATAAGGTTGTTAAAGATAGCAGAGGTGTGGCACATACTTTTGACAAGTTGATTTTGGCAACTGGAAGTCGTGCCTTTGTCCCCAAAGATGTTCAAATTGATTTACCAGGTCGTTTTACTATGCGTAATAAAATTGATGCTGATAGATTTAAAGCCTATTTGGAGGCCACAGGATTGCCACCTGAGGAGCAACATGTAGTAATTGTTGGGGGTGGTTTACTGGGATTGGAGTTAGCTGCGGCAATGAAACATAAGAATGCGAAAATTACTATCGTTCAGAGAGGGTCACGTTTAATGGAGCGCCAGTTGGATAAGATTTCGAGTAAATTATTAGCGCTTGATGTTCAGGAGCGTGGAATTCAGATTTATTTTGATAATGAGGTGAGTACTGTATTTGATGATGAAGATACTGGAGAACTAAATATCACACTCAAAAGTGGAAAGTTTATCACCGCAAATGCCATTGTATATGCTATTGGAACAATTCCAAATGTTGAAATTGCACGTGAAAACGGAATTGATTGTAGAAGAGGTATAATAGTGAACCAACACTTACAATCTTCTCATCAGGATATTTTTGCCATAGGCGAAATAGCAGAGTTTAATAACCAACTATTCGGTATAACGTCTGCAGCTGAAGAACAAGCAAATATATTAGCCAATTTTATAGCAGGCGATATAAGTGGAGCTTACAACGGTTCAGTATTAATGAATATTTTGAAATTCAATGATTTAAGCTTGTGTAGCATTGGTAATATTAGTGTGCCAGAGCATGATGATAGTTATGAGGAAATAGTATTTACCGATATTAAAAAGCGTTATTATAAAAAGTGTATCGTTAAGGACGACTTACTTGTAGGGGCGGTTTTAATGGGAGATAAAAGCGAGTTTGCAGAATTTAAAACCATGATTGAGAGTAAGATTGAAATGGCAGATAAGCGTGATACCTTACTTAGGGGTTCATCAAATGCGGAGCCCGTTTTAGGAAAACTGGTGTGCTCTTGTAGTCAGGTTGGAGCTGGTAATATAGAAGATACTATCGCAAAAGGATGTACAGATTTTACCGAATTATGTAACTCTACAGGAGCTGGTCTAGGTTGTGGTAGTTGTAAATCAGAGGTTAGAGAGATACTTCAAAATTCAAAAGTTTTAGCGTAATGGAAGAGCCGTATAGATTAATGATTAACGGAGGTGTACTATCACCAGGAGAATTAAAATATATTTGTGAAGCAGCCGAAGCTTTGGGTTTAAATGCAATTTCATTTGGCTCTAGACAGGACATCATTTTTCCAGAGGAAATTGATGAAAGCAAATTTACCGCATTTGATAAGATTAAGTTTGTTAAGCCAAAAAAGGATGGAGTTGAAAATATTGCGTCATCCTATGTTTCTGCAGAAATCTTACCAAGTACATCATGGCTTACAAGTGATAGGTATTTATATGTAATTGAGCAATTTAAACATAATGCCAAATTAAGAATTAATGTTACTGACCCTAGACAACGCTTGGTGCCATTATTTACGGGTAATGTAAATTTTATAGCCTCTGAATATGAAGACTATTGGTATTTATATTTAAGACTTCCTGGATGGTCTACCACCGAAATGTATCCAGCTCTAATATATAGTTGGGATATGGATAAAGTGGAGTTGGCTATTGAAAATATTCTTATAGAAGAGCCTGAAACCATTGATACAGTTTTTGATTTAGTAACGGATGCGATAGACACAAATAATAGAACAGTAACGAAACCTCTTGAGGTACCTTTCTATCCTTTTCCATATTATGAAGGCATGAATAGAATAGGAACAGACCGCTACTGGTTGGGCTTGTACTGGCGTAATAATCGGTATGACCTAAATTTTTTAAAAGCAATGTGCGATTTGTGCTCTGAAAATAAAATTGGAAAAATTTCTATCACACCTTGGAAGTCTTTTATTGTAAAAGGAATCCCTCAAAATTCTAAACTCCAATGGGAGAAATTCTTAGGTAAATTTGGTATTAATGTGCGTCATTCCATGCTAGAAATGAACTGGCATTTACCGGTTAATGATAAAGAAGCGCTTAACTTAAAGAAGTATCTGGTAACCAATTTTGATCAAAATGATATTAGTACTTATGGTTTAACCTTTGGAATTACAAGTTTTGATAGCGATACGTATAATTTTACATCAATTGTTATTGAAAAAAATAAGCAACCAGAACCTGTGGGTAATTTTAAAATTCGTGATACCTATAACTTGTTATATGCCAAAAATTTTGATCCTAATACCCTGGAATATATTACTCATGTTCAAGATGTAGATAAAGTAGAGTTACCTGGTTTGCTAATGGAATTGAGTCAATTATATTTTGAGCAATTAGGAACTCAAAGAGAAGAAGAAGCTAAAGTGACTCAACAAGATACAATCACAGAAGAAGTGCATCAATGTACAGAATGTTTAACGGTTTATAATGAGGTTTATGGAGATATTACTCAAAATATAGCGCCAAAAACCCCTTTTGAAAATTTACCAAGTAATTACGAATGTTCTTTGTGCGGTGCTCCTAAAACTAGTTTTGAGAAGAAAATTTTAGAGAAATCAATCTAAAATAATAACTATTCGTCTACAGAAAAGTTGTATTCATCGATAGAAAAAAAACTTTACCAAAACATTAAGTTTTTTTATTGTACTGTTTTTCTTAACTTTCATCGATTAATAGTTATTGTACAGCATGGGAAAATTAAACATATTGTTGATTGAAGACGACCTCATCGAGGTGATGAAGTTTAATAGAACAATTGCAAAGCTAGATTTAGATCATAATATTGTGGAAGCCAATAATGGTGAAGATGCCCTAAAAATCTTAAACAAAAAAGAAGAATTACCTGATATAATTTTATTAGATTTGAATATGCCAAAATTGAATGGCATAGAATTTTTAAACATTCTTAATGCCGATGATGTTTTAAAATATATACCAACAATTATTTTAACCACTTCCAAAAATCAAAAAGATTTAGTGGAATGTTACAAAATTGGAATTGCAGGGTATGTAATAAAACCATTAAAGTATGATGATTATGTTGTGAAAATTGAAAAGCTCCTTTCTTACTGGAGTATGAATGAATTAAAACAAGCTTAATGAAGGGTATTATTTTTACTGAATTTTTAGATTTAGTAGAACATAAATTTGGATTGGAGATGGTTGATGACATGATTAACAATTCCAATTTAGAATCGGGAGGTATTTACACCGCAGTTGGCACTTACAGCTTCTCCGAAATGCTTCAACTGCTAAAGCATCTAAGTGCAAATACAAAAATTTCAATAGATGATTTATTACTTCTTTATGGAGAACATTTTTTCAGTAAGCTAGAAGAGGATTATGCTAGCTTGCTAGCCATATATTCAGAACCTATAGAAATGTTATCTTCAATTGAAAGTCATATCCACGTAGAAGTACAAAAAATTTATCCAGAAGCAGAATTGCCTATATTTGATGTTATAGAAAAAACTGAAGACTCGTTGGTTTTAATTTATAAGTCTAGTAGAGCTATGCATCATTTCGGGCTCGGATTAATGAAAAAAACCTTCGAATATTTTAATGCTACGGCCTCAATAAATCTTGAGAAATTAAATGAGGCAGGTACTGAAGTGAGGTTTGTAATTAATCAAAATTAATGAGTCAGGAAAAGATTCAAATTCTAGAGCGGGCACTTGCCCGTGAAAAGGCTGCAAGAAAACAGGCAGAAAAAATTCTAGAAAACAAAGCAGCCGAATTACATGAAGCTAATAGACGGCTTGAAAAATCGTATACCGAATTAGAATCTCTATTATACAGAAAAGACTCAGAGCTACAAGGTGTTTTTGAAAACATTGTAGATGCCTATGTAATAATGGATTTATGGGGTAATGTGCTGAAAATGAACGATGCTGCTGTTGATCTCATAGGTTTTGAAAATGAAAATGATAATGTAAATTTAATGGATTTAGTGCATCCAGGAGATTTGTTTTTGGTTACGAAATCATTTAGAAAATTACATAAGGAAGGCACACTTACAGATATAAATCTTAGAATCATTACTAATTCCAAAGAGGAGAAATTAGTTCATATTAATGCAAGTATTATTTACGATAATGGTGTTGCCGTAGCTGCACAAGGTATTGTAAGAGATATTACTAAGGCCAAAGAGGCGGAAGAACAGTTGATAGAATCTGAGAATCGTTTGGCAAGTTTAATTGCAAATTTAGATAGTGGCGTTCTTTTAGAGGATGAGAATAGAAAAATAGTATTCGCTAATAGAAAGTTTTGCGAGTTGTTCGAAATTGTTCTACATCCAGGGGCTCTTAAAGGTGCAGATTGTAGTAATGCCGCAGAGGAGAACAAAGGTCTTTTTAAAAACCCCGAAGGTTTTGTTGAGCGCATCGACGAAATTTTGCGTAATAAAATTGAAGTTTTGGGTGATGAACTTGAGATGAAAAAAGGCAGAATTCTAGAAAGAGATTATATACCAATTACTGATAGCAACATTTACAAGGGTAATTTATGGACCTATAAGGATGTAACCCTTAGACGCCGATATAGGAAAAGTCTAGAATCTCAAAAACAAAAGTATAGTAGTATTATTGCTAATATGAATTTGGGCCTTATGGAGGTTGATAATGAAGGAAAAATTTTGATGACAAATCAAAGTTTTTTAAGCATGTCCGGATATGATGAGAATGAATTAGTGGGTAACGTTGCTAAGAGCATTTTTACAACATCTTCAAATTCAGAAACCATTGAAAAAGAGAGCGTTAAGCGTAAAAAAGGACAGTCTAACTCTTACGAGATAATTGGAAAAACAAAAGTAGGAGAAGAGAGATATTGGCTAATCAGTGAAGCTCCCAATTATAATCTTAATGGCGAAATTACTGGGTCAATAGGTATTTATTTGGATATAACAGATCTTAAGAACCTTCAGATTCAAAAAGAGAATTTACTTAGAGAATTAGAGAAGAGTAATGATGGCTTGCAGGAGTATGCTCATATAGTGTCTCACGACCTAAAGTCGCCGCTTCGAAGTATAGATGCACTTGTCAATTGGATCAAAGAGGATAACAAAAATAAATTTGATGAAACTACCTTAGATAATTTTGGATTAATAGAAACTACTTTAGAGAAAATGGAGCAATTAATATCTGATGTACTTGTCTATTCTAGCGTTGGTACCCAATCTTTACAAGAGGATATTGTGGATTTGGATAAGGTGCTTTCAGATTTAAAGACAATATTATACGTTCCAGATAATATTTCAATTGAAGTTTTAAAGAAATTGCCGAAGATAAAAGGGGACAAAACTAAACTTCAGCAGTTATTTCAAAATTTAATAAGCAACGCAATAAAATTTATCGATAAAGAAGAAGGCTTTGTGAAAATTTCTTTTGAAGATCATTCAGATTTTTATCAATTCTCAGTCCAAGATAATGGTATAGGTATAGATTCTAAGTTTCATGAGAAAATATTTAAAATATTTCACTCACTTAAAAAGAGTAAAGATTCTACGGGCATCGGTCTTTCAATAGTTAAAAAAATTGTGGCGCTTCATGAAGGTGAAGTATGGCTGGATAGTGAATTAGGAGAAGGAACCACTTTTTATTTTACGCTCAAAAAGAACCTCTAGAAGTCTGTAAGTACTAATCATTTACAGAATTAAAAGTATGTTTTTACAAAAATTGAAAATTTCTAGCGCCCTTTTTAATTTTTATGAGATATATATTTATTTTTAGGTATTGTTACCTACAAGGCAACAACGTTTAGTTTTCCCTAAGAGTTTTTGTTATCGTTTTATCACAAATTTGTTATTTTTAAAGTAATCGAAAAATGGAAGAACCGAACTATTCTTATATCAATGAACTGTCTAGAGGTGATGAAGCCTTTAAAAACAAATTATTAGATGTAGTTAAAAATGAATTTCCCGAAGAAAAAGATATTTTTATTAAAAATTTTGAATCAGGTAATTTGGAATTGGCAGCTGCCAACGTTCATAAACTTAAATTTAAAATTAGTATTTTAGGCCTTGTTAAAAGTTATGCTGTTGCAGAAAAGTTTGAAGAAAATTTAAAAGAAAACAGTGTAGAGGGATACGAAGAATTTGGTCAAATTCTTCAAAAAATTACTGATTTTCTAGAAACATTATAAGCTACTATGAATTGTATTATTATTGACGATGAGGCAACCGCAAGAGTTATTACCGCCAAATTGTGCTCTAATATTCCAAACTTACATATTGTAGAAGAGTTTTCTAACGCCATTGAAGCTATTAAATATTTAAATCAAAACGAAGTTGATTTAATATTCTCAGATATTCATATGCCCGATTTTACTGGGTTTGATTTTATAGAAACCTTAAAAAATCCTCCAGCTGTAATACTCACAACATCCGATTCTAACTTAGCCTTGAATGCCTTTGAGTATGATTGTATTGTAGATTATTTGGTAAAGCCTATTGAATTACCGCGATTGGAGAAAGCCATCCGAAAAGTAGAATCGCTTAAATCAAACACATCTTCTCAACCTGTTCTCGATACCACATTAGAAAATCATCTTTACATTAATATAGATAGGCGCTTAATTAAAATAGATATTCCTAGTATTTGTTTGGTAGAAGCTAAAGGTGACTATATAAACCTTAAAACTGAGACCGAAGATTATAGGGTACATTCTTCCTTAAAGAAAATTGAAGATAAGCTTCCTGCCAACCTATTCTTGAAAGTACATAGGTCTTATATTATAAACCTCAAGAAAATTATAGATATTGAGGATAATAGTGTACTCATTAAAAAAGATGTAATTCCGGTAAGTAGAGCAAATCGTCCGGAATTAATGAATAGGCTTAATCTACTTTAAAACCAATTATAGAAGCTTTACTTTCTTTGCACTAAACGAGCCTACATTTACTAGAAAAGGGTAATAATTTTTCGAATTCCTTGCATAACTTGTGGATAGATTGATTAATTCCCCTTATTAAAAAATAAAAGTTATGTTTCAACTATTCCATTCAAGCGCCTCCATATTCTACCTTTAGATATATTCTATATATTAGTGAAACTACAACCTCATAAGTATTAATTTAGTTTATCGTAAATCTATTAACTCTAGTTTGTTGTGTTTTTTAAAGTTACTACAACAAAAACGTTTTAACTTACTTTTTTGACAGTTAAATAGTATATAAAATGCTTTTTATCGGTATTTTTTACTTTTAATCGATGTTTTTTGTAAATTTATTTGTATGTTTGACTCGTTTATTGGTTGGACTACAATATTTTGTAAGAATACTAACAACACCAAATCTATTATTAACTGTCATTACTTATTAAATTATGAAAATTACAATTGTTGGAAGTGGTTATGTTGGCCTTGTTACGGGAGCCTGTTTTTCTGAAGTAGGAATTGATGTTACTTGTGTAGACATTGATAAAAAGAAAATAGACAATCTTAACAGAGGTATTATACCTATTTATGAGCCTGGTTTAGAAGACATGATTTCTCGAAATATGAAAAAGGGGAGATTAAGTTTTACAACAAAAATACAGGACGCTTTAGAAGATTCCGAAGCTTTGTTTATATCAGTTGGAACGCCACCTGATGAAGATGGAAGCGCCGATTTAAAATACGTACTTGCAGTAGCCAGAGATTGTGGTAAATATATGAATGATTACACTTTAGTTGTTACTAAAAGTACGGTTCCTGTAGGTACCTCATTAAAGGTTAAAGCCGCTATACAGGAGGAACTAGATAAACGAAAGTCTAAGTTAGAATTTGATGTAGCGTCTAACCCTGAATTCCTTAAAGAAGGAGCGGCTATTAATGACTTTTTAAAGCCCGATAGAATTGTTGTAGGCGTAGAAACTAAAAGAGCGGAAGAGATTTTAAGTAGGTTATACAAGCCATTTACGTTAAATGGGCATCCTGTTCTTTTTATGGACATAGTTTCTGCGGAAATGACAAAGTATGCGGCTAATTCTATGCTAGCCACTAAAATTAGCTTTATGAACGATATTGCAAATCTTTGCGAAATTGTAGGTGCCGATGTAAATAAGGTAAGAAAGGGTATTGGTTCGGATACTAGAATTGGTAATAAATTTATTTATCCTGGTATTGGATATGGAGGTTCTTGTTTTCCAAAAGATGTTAAAGCACTAATTAGAACAGGTGGAGAACATAATTATGACTTAGAGGTACTACAAGCTGTAGAATCGGTTAACAAAAAGCAAAAAATTGTATTATTCAATAAAATTCTCAAGTATTTTAATGGAGACCTTGAAGGAAAGACAATTGGTCTGTGGGGATTATCATTTAAGCCTCAAACAGATGATATGAGGGAGGCTCCTTCATTAGAAATTGTGAAAAAACTTTTAGAGGCAGGAGCTTCTGTTAAAGCTTACGATCCTATTGCAATGGAAGAAGCTAAGCATCATTTTGGCGATTCAATCACATATTATACAGATCAATACGAAGCGTTAATTGATGTAGATTGTTTAGCCGTTTTAACAGAATGGCCAGAATTTAAGTTCCCTAATTTCAATATTATTTCAAAATTATTGAAGAATCCTGCCATTTTTGACGGACGTAATATTTATGATAGAACGGAAGTTAAAGAAAAAGGTTTTAACTATTTCTGTATAGGTGTTGATACTACCAAGGATATGGTACAACCACTACTAAGTTCAGCTAGCTAATCTATGTTTGAACTTAAAAAAGATTAATAAAAGAATTAAGATAAAGTTGCTACTAAATATAATATCTCTCACACTTTAACAAGTATATATTATTTAACTTTTTTTATGAACCCCAAATTTTAAATCATGAAGAAAAAAATATTAGTGTTAGATGATGAAACAACAATTTGTTTATTACTAGAGAACTTCCTTTCTAAGGATTATGATGTTTTTTGTACGACGGATGGTCTGGAAGCTCTAGCATGGTTGGAGTCTAATATTCCAGATTTGATTATTAGTGATATTCAAATGCCAAAGTTGGATGGCTATGAGTTTTTAACTAAGCTTCGTCAAAGAGGGTTTACTAAGCATACTCCATGTATCATGCTCTCTGGTAAATCTGAAAGTAAGGAGCGCATTAAATGCTACCGTTTAGGAGCCCAAGATTATCTTACTAAACCATTTAACCCAGAAGAGCTTGATGAACTTGTGAAAAAGAATCTGTTTCCAATTCATTATGCCCTAGAATGGTAAGTAATTATTAAACTTAACCTACAATAAAGATGACTAATATCTTAACGCTTCTCTACATAGGGAATGCAACAGAATATTTTAAGCCTTTTGATCAAAAGAACAACCTGTCTTTTATTTTTCTTGAGGATAGTGTAAAAGCTATAAACTATTTGGAATCAGATAAATCTGTTGACGCGATTATATGCGATTTTATGTTACCAGGTAATAACGGTTTGTATCTGTATGAGTGGATAAAGGAAAACTCAAAGCACAAGGATGTACCATTTATATTGCTGTCAAAAGAATTTAGCGATAAGATATACAAACGATCATTTAAAAAACGTGTAAATGATTATTATGTTATAAATGATACTTCCGCAGAGGACATTATAGAACGAGTAAAGTTTCTTTATGAAAATAAAGGTATTACATCTTCCACAAATTTACCCGAGCTGGTGGATGAAGAGTATAAAATGCCTTGGTCTAAGCGTATTTTTGATATTGCGGTGGCCTCAGCGGTACTTTTGGCAGCTTCACCATTTTTACTGTTAATTATTTTAGCAATCAGGTTTGAGTCCAAGGGTAAAGTTTATTATATCTCTAAACGGGTAGGAAGGAAAACATTTGATTTCTATAAACTGCGTTCAATGAGATCTGGCGCTGATGAATTACTAAAGAAATTAGCAAAGGAGAAGAACCAATATAATACTGCACCTCAAGTTGAGGAAGAAAAAGAAACGGAACCTTGTCCTAGATGCAGTGCATTACCCGAAGGACAAAGTTGTTCCCCTTTAATGCATTTTGATACTTATAGCATTTGTGATTACTGGTATAATCACCAAAAGGCGGAAAAGGCCAAACGCAATTCTGCCTTTGTAAAAATAGTAGATGATCCTCGAATAACAAGAGTAGGTAAGTTTATCAGAAATACAAGTATTGATGAGTTGCCTCAGTTAATTAATGTTTTAAAAGGAGATATGTCTATTGTTGGTAATAGGCCTTTACCTGTTTACGAAGCAGAATTAATTACAGCTGACGATATTTCAAAACGCTTTCTGGCACCTCCAGGAATTACTGGCCTTTGGCAAGTTGAGCTTCGTGGTAGAGGAGGTGATATGTCAGAAGAAGAGCGCATGCGGTTGGATAATGAGTATGCCGAACAATTTAGAGGCAACAACTATTCATTTTGGTATGACATGAAATTAATTTTAAGAACTATACCAGCATTATTACAAAAAGATACAGTTTAAATAAATAAAAAGTAAGAAAGAGAAATTAATTATGCCCTCAACTTTTAAGCTTATAGTATTCATAATTTTAATCATGACGCCTCATTGTATTAAGGCTCAAGAAGGAAATAATCTTGATGAAAGTCTTGGTAGAAATCAGATAGATATTCCACCTCTTCAAGTTGTTATGGATTCGGTACTTAAACATAACGCTCTAGTACGTTTTAGATCACAGGATATTGAGCTTAAAAAAGAGGCATTGAAGTCTGATAAAATTGACTGGACCAAGAATTTCGGATTTCAAGCAACATCAGTGTATGGAACTTTCAATAATTTCTCTACTAATGTTGACGCCACACAAGATGTGTCTGCTTTTGCAACTACATCTAAACAGTTTAATTATCAACTAGGTGCATATCTCAAAATTCCAATTTTCGACATAATTAATCGAAAAAAGTTAATAAAGTTTGCAACAATTCAAGTTGATGAGGCCAAAACCATGTTAGCACATGAACAGTCTCTAGTGAGACAAGACGTTATCGAGAAATATCAAGATTTACTGTTAAAACAGCGACTACTAAAAATTAAGGCAGAAAATCTTGGTAATGGTAAAGTAAATATGCAAATGGTTGAGAAGGAATTTAGAAATGGTCTTGTTCCGGTTGCAGAATATGTAAGATTGTCAGATATGACAATGAGAATCCAAACGGACTACGAGATGGCAATGTCTAACTTTTTAGCTGCTAAACAAGTGTTAGAAGACATGGCAGGTTTTGAATTTGGAGTAATTAGGTTACAATGAAAATAATAGAGTTCATAAGGTTAATACTTAAGCACATAGTCTTACTAGCTGTTGTGCCTGTTTTGCTTGCTATTTTGGTAATTATATTGACCATGAATCCTTCTTATGAGTATTCTTCAAAGACGGTGCTCTACACAGGTTTGGCATCAGGGTCCTCAATTGAAATGGATAAGAAATTCAATTACTTTGCCTCTAATACCGATTTTGATAACCTCATTAATCTCATAAATTCAAGAGAAACACAGGAAGAGGTAGCCATTAGTTTATTGGCACAACATTTAATGTTGGAAAAGGCAGATCCTAAATATATTTCAGAAAAACATTTCAAAGAATTAAAATCTAAAATACCTGACGATTTATATGATCATGTTGTAACAGGTGGAACCGGCGAACCAGTTGTGAATGATAGTTCTGAAGATAAAGGAGAAGCCCTTTTTCCTAAAGAAATTAATCAGGCCGATTATGAAAAAACAGTTGAGAATTTAAAGCGCTTGATGACAAGCAGCAGTACTAATTTTGTTTATGAGTTATTAAACTTTGAAGACCCACATTATTCGCTTAAGGCAATAGCTTCAGTTAAAGTTTTTAGGATAGGAAAGAGTGATTTATTGGAATTGACATACACTTCTAATGATCCGGGAGTTTGCCAACAAACCCTAGCTATTTACAATAGGGTGTGTATAAAGGGTTATAAGAGAATTAAAGAAAACGGTTCAGATGCTGTAGTAAAGTATTTTGAGGATCAGTTAGCCATGGCGAGTGAGAAACTAGCAGTCGCAGAAAATAAGTTGCTAGATTTTAATAAATCTTACAATATCATCAACTACTATGAGCAGAGTAAAGCTGTGGCAATTGTTAAGGAGGAAATGGAAGTTGATTACAACAATCGTAAGGCAAAATTAGCAGGAATAGCGGCAGCTACAAAAAAACTAGAAAAAAAGCTTGAAATACAGGAACTTATCCAATTAAAAAATAATGATGTAGTAGAGAAAAAGAAAGAATTAGGTAATCTTAATTTTGAAATTGCTCTTGCTCAGGCAGAACAGGGAACTGATGAAACCTTAGGAGATTCAGAAAAGATAAGCGAACTTCAGAAGAAAGCCGAAAGTCTATCAAAAGAGATAAATAAAAGCGTAGATGAACTTTATAGTTATCAAAATACAATTGAAGGACTGCCAGTAAGTAAAGCTCTACCAGACTGGATAGATAATGTCGTAGAGACAGAAAATCTTAAGGCAGAACTTCAGGTAATGGACAAGCGCAATAAAGATTTTAAGGAGCAATATTCTATTTACGCTCCCGCAGGGGCGACTATAAAAAGGTTGGAAAGAGAAATTAACGTTTCCGAACAAGGTTACTTAGAAATTCTACATGGGTTAAATCTGGCAAAACTTAAAATGCAGGATAGTGAACTATCTGCAAATTTAAAGACTATTGATCCGCCCTTTTTCCCATTATCACCAACTCCTACAAGTAGAAAGGTATTGATTATCGCAGCAGCCTTTATTGGAATAATATTCACACTAGGCATCTTGCTTGTAATGGAGTATTTCGATGATACTTTAAAAAATATTAAAAAGGCGGCTAAAATTTTAGAACTTCCAGGTTTAGGCATGTTTCCTAAAATTTTATTGAACCCAAGAGTTAAAGATCCATCGTTCGTAAATCATAGAATAATTGAGATAATTACTCAAAATTTACTTCAGTTTATAAGTGCGCAAAAGTCTGATAAGCAACCAAAAACAATCTTATGCTTTAGTACGCAAAAAATGGAAGGTAAATCTGTTATTGCTGGTAATATTGCAAAAACTCTTAAGGAGAATGGAAAGCGTGTTTTGGTTTTAAATCATACTAATAGCTCACCAAAAGTAATACCAAACCGGAAGTATTCCCTTCTCAATAAAATCTTTGGCTATAAAGACCCTAGAATAGATTTGGATAACCCAATGTTGGCAGACGCATCATCTTATCTTGAAGATGATGAGTATTTTACTTATGAGATTAATAACTATTTCTACAAGGCTAAAACTTACAAAGATATTTTAAAATATAACAAAATTGATTTAGAGGTAGATCCAGATTTTGTAATAATTGAGTTGCCGGCTATTATATTTACTAATTACCCTGCTGAACTATTTACGCAGTCGGATTTAGACCTTTTAATATGTAGATCGAATAGGTTATGGTCTGAATCTGATAAAACGGCATTAGAAAATTTACTTCCATTGGCGGGCTCTAAAATGAATTTTGTATTAAATGGTGTAGAGCTTAAAGAGATTGAATCCATGTTGGGCGACTTACCAAAAAAGAGAAGTAAGTTTAGAAAGAAACTAAAGTCTGTATTCAGGTTTCAATTTTTTAACAAAAACCAGATTTAGATAATACCATGGATAAATTTAAAAAAATATTGAAAGAAGATAACTTCTTGTCCTTGGCTGGAAATGCAATAATTGCGGTTTTAGGAATATCAGGTTTTGCCTTATTAGCAAGAAGTTTGTCTTTGGAGGTTTTTGGAGAATGGGTATTGTTTATTACAGCCGGAGCTTTTGTAGAAATGTTTAGATTCGGCATTACAAATACAGGTCTTATTAGATATCTTTCAGGGGCTGATTCGTCATCTAGATATCAGTTAATCGGCTCAAATGCATTAATTAGTCTAGGAGCCACGGTTGGAGTGGCTATTTTATTGCTAGGTTGTAATTTCTTTTTCAAAGACGCTATTGCAGATTCTGGATATAGATTGTTTTTTATTTGGTATCCTTTAATGGCATTTTTAAACTTACCTTGGAACAATGCACTTGTTGTATTGCAGGCAGACCGAGAATATGGTAAAATTTTAATACTGAAGTCAATCAATAGTGGAGTCTTCTTCTTGGTTGTTTTAGTGAACTTCCTTTTTTTAGAATTAACCTTAAACCAATTAGTAATTGCTTTATTAGTTGTAAATGCACTAACATCCATAATTAGTTTATTACTGGGATGGGATGGTGTTAACCATATCACTAAGGCAAGCAAGGAAACGAATAAGACTTTATTAAATTTTGGTAAGTATACCACATTTACTCTTATAGGAACCAACTTACTGCGTAGTGCTGATACATTTATAATTAGTTTAAGTCCTTTAGGCAATGCTGCAGTAGCCCTTTATAGTATTCCACTAAAATTGACAGAGTTACAACAAATACCATTAAGGAGTTTTGTGGCTACGGCATTTCCAAAAATGTCTAAGGCAAGTGTTCAAGGCAAGATTGATGAGGTAAAAGAACTATTCTATACTTATTCTGGAGCTTTGACCTATTTATTCGTTGCATTAAGTCTGTTCACATTCGTATTCGCTGAATTTCTGGTTTTGATTCTTTCAGGAGAACAATATTTAAGTGTAGATCCTGAAACTGGGTTAAATGTGGTAACTATAGTAAGAATTTTTTCTATTTATGGCTTGTTACTACCTATTGATAGAATGACAGGAATAGGATTAGATAGTATTAATAAACCTAATGTAAATGCCCTTAAAGTATTGTTAATGGTTGTAGCCAACGTAGTAGGAGATATTGTCGCCATTTTTGTTTTTAAATCTTTAGTCCTTGTTGCCATTGCTTCAATTGCATTTACCATTGTTGGGATTTGGTTGGGTATGTATTTTTTAGATAAGGAATTAACCTTGTCGTATAAAGACATTTTTAGAAAGGGCATTGACTTTTACAGAGATATGTTTTACAAAGCCACAGGAGGCAAACAAAATAGTTACGCTAAAGTAAATAGAAGTTAGATTGATGGATTATACAACTAAAATAAACCCATTTGACAAATTATCAGGTTCTTCAAAATTGTTGAACCCAAAGACACTATTGTTGTTAATAGGATCTGTTATTTTAATAGGCTTAATTCTTGCAAAAATGAAAGTAGTAGGAGTAGGCCTTTTGCTAGCTTTATTTTTTGGGAGTGTATACTTTTTTCTATTATTTAAACATCCTATTATCGGCTTATTTACAGCGGTGGCCTTTAATTTTACTTTATTGGGTATTGGTAGATACGTGACTGGTTTACCCTTAGGTTTTGGTATTGATGGTATTTTTATTCTTACCTATTTAGCCTTGTTTTTTAATAGATTTAAAGAGCGGGTAGATTGGACTCCGGCAAAAAAGGATATAACCGTTTTAGCAGGCGCTTGGTTAATGTATTGTATTTTTCAAATTGTAAATCCAGAAGCGCAAAGTTTCGCAGCTTGGGTTTCGGGCAGAGGAATTGGTTTCTATTTTTTCTTCTTGATTCCATTAGCCCTACTGTTGATTGATACCCGAAAAAAACTGGATTATTTTCTTTATGTATGGGGTGCATTTTCTGTTTTAGCTACTCTAAAAGGAATGATGCAACTTTTTATTGGTGTAGATGCCGCTGAACAAGCATGGTTGGACGGAGGAGGTGCAGAAACGCATTTGTTATTCGGTAAATTAAGAATATTCTCTTTCTTTAGTGATGCTGGTCAGTTTGGAGCAAATCAAGGTTATACAGGAGTTGTTTTCTTAATATACTCTTTAACCAAAAAGCGATTAGAAAAAGTAATATTTATTAGCATAGGTTTACTAGGTTTTTATGGTATGATGATATCAGGGACTAGAGGTGCAATTAGTGTTCCAGCTGTTGGTATGATGACCTATTTTATCCTAAGCAAAAATGTTAAAATACTCGGTGTAGGTGTAATTGGATTAATAGCCATGTTCATCTTTTTTAAGTATACAACCATTGGAAACGGTAATGATCAAATACGGAGAATGCGTGGTGCATTCGATCCTAATAATAAATCCCTACAAGTTAGGTTAGAAAACCAGAGAATATTAAAAGGCTACCTTGCTTCTAGACCTTTTGGCGGCGGTATAGGTCATGGCGGTGTTAAAGCGCAGCGATTTTTGCCCAATGCATTCTTGTCTCAAATAGCTACTGATAGTTGGTATGTTTTAATCTGGGTAGAACAGGGTATTATTGGTTTAATGTTCCATTTGTTCATTCTTTTCTACGTCCTCGGTAAGGCTTCTTACAAGGTCATGTTCAAGATAAGAGATCCAATAATAAAGTTACGAGTAGGAGCTCTAATATCTGGTATGGCAGGAGTAATGATGGCATCCTATGGGAACGCAATTTTAGGAGGTATGCCAACAGCTCTGTTAATTTATACATCAATGGCAATTATGTCTAATGTAGAGATGTTTGATAGCCCTCTTATTGAAGAAGATCAAAATAAAAGCGATAAACATAATGAATTACTAGCAACATAGTTTTGCAAGATAACCCAAATCATTAACCACAAAACTTAACAATATGAACTATAGAAATATTAAAGATTTAAACAATACAATACTAAGGGAGTTGCATATACTGCCTAGAGATTTTGATCTTGTAGTTGGCATTCCAAGAAGCGGTATGCTTCCGGCAAATATTTTAGCACTTTATTTAAATAAACCTTATACAGATATTGATTCGTTTATGAATGGTCATATTTATAAGGCAGGAGCAAGGAGTCAGTTTTTTGATGAATCAGATTATAAAAAAATTCTTGTAGTTGATGATAGTATTGCTTCTGGTTCTGCCATGAAAGAGTGCAAGGAAAAACTAAAGCATCTTGAGGATAAGTTTGATTTAAATTACTGTGCAATTTATGTTATTCCAGGTAAGGAAAAAATGGTTGACTATTATTTTGAACATGTGCCTCTACCAAGATATTTTCAATGGAATATTTTAAATCATACAAGTTTAGAAAAGGCCTGTTTTGACATTGATGGTGTTTTATGTGCTGATCCTACAGAGGAACAAAATGATGACGGTGAAAAGTACATCGATTTCATTTTGAATGCACCACCATTATTTGTTCCTGGAGCAAAAATTGGAACTATAGTAACATCGCGTCTAGAAAAATATAGAAAAGAAACCGAAAAGTGGCTGGACGCCAACAATATTAGGTACAACGATTTGATTATGCTTGATTTACCGAATAAAGAAGCTCGCCAACGCCTGAACAATCATGGAGGTCATAAGGCCAAGGCATATATGTCTAAACCCTATGTGCTGTTTATAGAGAGTGAACTATCTCAAGCTATTGAAATTAACAGAATTTCAAAAAAGCCAGTATTGTGTACTGCAAATTTTGAAATGATTTTTGAAGCAGAATCTTTTATGTATAACCTAAAAAGCGGTAAGCATTTGCCATTTTTAAGGGAGTTTGCTCTTAAAATTAGAAATAAAGCAAGGCAACTCAAGCACTCCCATTCATATGGATAAAGAGCAACTGCGTTTGCCATAAACAGATGTCCCCAAATTTATTAACCTAAACCTATGTATCTGCTATGTTAGTATTAAATAATATTCAAATAGTCCTATTAATTCTTTTAGGATTACCAACGTTATATATTTTGGTTTTCTCAATAGCAAGTCTTTTTTATAAACAAAAGGCATATTCTGAGAGCCCTAGATTGAAGAAAATAGCGGTACTTATCCCTGGTTATAAGGAAGACGCTGTTATTGTTGATGTTGCTAAGTCTGCATTACAGCAGGAATACCCGCCATCTTTATTTGATGTGATTGTTATTGCCGACTCTTTTCAAAAGAATACATTAGAGAGGTTAAACCTTTTACCAATTAAAGTTGTAGAGGTAAGTTTTGATAAGAGTACAAAATCTAAGGCTTTAAATAAAGCCATGGAGCAACTAGATAGTGCTTATGACATTGCTGTAGTATTAGATGCTGATAACGTTATGGAACGTGACTTTTTAGTAAAGACAAATGCAGCTTTTGAAGATGATATTATTGCGGTTCAAGGACATAGAACAGCTAAAAATATAAATAATTCTTGGGCAATTTTAGACGCTGTTAGCGAAGAAATAAATAATAGTATATTCAGAAGAGGACATAGGGTTTTAAACCTGTCCTCAGCTATAATAGGCTCAGGGATGGCGTTCAAATACGACTATTTTAAAAACTTGATGTCTACCGTAACTGCAGTAGGTGGATTTGACAAGGAGATTGAGTTAAAAATGCTTAAAGCTGGAAAAACCATTGCATATCTCGAGGATGCTGTAGTTTATGATGAAAAGGTGCAAAAAGCAGAGGTATTTGGTAACCAACGAAGAAGATGGCTGTCTGCACAATTTCATTACTTCAGAAAGGACATCTTAAGCGCAATTAGAGATCTCTTCTCTAATGGTAATTTGGATTATTTTGATAAAGCAATTCAATTTATCCAACCTCCGAGAATATTGTTACTAGGTGCTGTAATTTTATGTGCGATAGGATTTGTTATCACAAATCATTTATTGCAGAATAACTTTAATTATTCCCTAAGTTGGATAGTCTTGACCATTGCCTGTGTATTGGCATTTGTTTGCGCAATACCTAAGTCTTTCTACAATAAAAACATGCTTATAGCTCTATGTAGTTTACCCAAAGGTATGTTTATGATGCTTTTATCATTGTTAAGAATAAAAGGAGCAAATAAAACTTTTATTCATACACAGCATACAACCGTAACCAAAAGTAATTAACCCCAAATAACTAAAGAAGATGAAAAAAAAGAGATTAGAGAAGTTAGAGGCTATAAGAGGTTTTGCAGCCTTGTACGTCGTTCTGTTTCATACGTTACCTCAAAAAATAGAGTTGTTTGGTATTAATGTGGGACTTTTATTCAGATTTGGTCCAGAGGCTGTTATTGTATTTTTTGTGCTTAGTGGTTTCGTAATTCGTTATACCTGGGAAAGGTCTAAAGACAAATCATTTAAATACTATTTCGTTAGGCGTTTTGTGCGCTTATATGTGCCTTTGTTTTTTATTTTCTTAATGGGCTATCTTATAAAATGTTATGTGGATGGTTCTTTGGTAAACCCCGATTGGCCAAATTTATTAGGTAATATCTTTATGCTACAGGATGTTATCTCACAAAAACCAAATGTAATTGCTGCAGCTTACATGGGTAATGGCGTGCT
Organism: Jejuia sp. UBA6058; assembly: GCA_002428965.1. Lineage (GTDB taxonomy): Bacteria > Bacteroidota > Bacteroidia > Flavobacteriales > Flavobacteriaceae > Jejuia. The sequence goes on from DIYI01000005.1 coordinate 195,713, forward strand.
TTGGTCTTTATCATATGAGTGGTGGTTCTATATGTTGTTTTTTGTTTTGGCTAAGTATATTCCAGGAGATAAATTAAAAAAATGGGTTAATATTTTAGTAATTGTTGCTGCGGCGTCATATTTGGTATATCCATTTACAGTTAACCGACTAGCCATGTATTTTGCTATCTGGTGGATTGGTGTAAACTTTGCAGATATCTACTTGAACAAGCAATCTTTTACATTTAAAAATATATTACCCTATAGCTATGTTCTAGGAGCAATCACTCTGATATTGGGTGTAAACTTATATCTAAATTTTTCGTATACAAAAATATATTCTTATCCATTGGTGGCTTATCCGTTTGTGGAATTAAGGCATTTTGTTTTTGCCATCATTGTTATGTTCGGCTCGGTTATTTGGCATAATTTAAAATGGTTTGGCTTTGATGCTATTTTTGGAGTATTTAAATATTTGGCCCCTTCATCCTATGTTATCTATATATCCCATCATTATTTGGTGGTTGAAGCAACCTATCTCAATTTTATTCCTAATAAAGTTGTAGAGTATGGTCTTTACATAGTGATCATGATACTTTTTTCTTATTTACTTGAGGTTGTTATTTATAATAGGATTAGAAAAGTTTTAATAAGGTAATAGAGATTGTATAATCCAAATTCTTGAATTATGGTAATAGGGATCGAAGGACAAAGGTTATTTAGAAAAAACAAACATGGTATGGACATGGTAGCCTTGGAATTGATAAAAAATCTCCAAGAGATTGATCATGACAATAACTATTATGTTTTTGTAAAACCAGATGAAGATAGTTCCGTACTGCAAGAAACATCAAATTTTAAAATAATACCTTTAAATGGTGGTTCTTACCCAAAATGGGAGCAATTGGCGTTACCCAAAGCGGCGAAAGCTCACGGTTGTGATGTACTACATTGCACAAGTAATACAGCTCCTTTATTTTCAGATATCCCATTGATAACAACACTCCATGATATCATTTATATGGAGAGTAGCTATTTTAAAATTTTAAAAAGTAGTGCCACCAGATACCAAAAATTTGGTAATGTATATCGCAAAATAGTAGTGCCTAAAGTAGTTAAAAACAGCAAGAAAATAATAACAGTTTCCAATTTTGAAAAGAAACGTATTGGGGAATTTTTTGGTATGCATTCTGATAATCGATTGGAATCGGTTTATAATGGAGTGAGTGAACATTTTAAGATTGTAACCAATGATCTTGAGCTTAAAAGAGTAAAGGAGAAATATAACCTGCCAGAAAAATATTTTTTCTTTTTAGGTAATACCGACCCCAAGAAAAATACCAAAGGAACTTTAAAAGCATTTTCTGATTTTCTTAAGGAAACAGGTTTAGATTATAAATTAGTGATGTTAGACTATGATAAAAGCGAGTTAGATAAGTTATTAATTGAAATTGAGGATAGGTCATTAATTGACAAGATTGTACTCACGGGTTATGTAGTAAATACTGATTTACCAGCTATTTACGCCCAATGCGATATATTTCTTTATCCATCTTTAAGGGAGAGCTTCGGAATTCCTATGTTGGAGGCTATGGCATGCGGGGTACCTGTAATTACATCAAATACATCTTCAATGCCAGAAGTTGCAGGAGAGGCTGCCCATATTATTGATCCCTTTAAGTATGAAGATATTACAAAAGGTATGATCAAAATTTTGGATGATGAAAATTACAGAAAGACATTAGTAAATAAGGGGATAGAACGAAGCAAGATTTTTTCATGGAAAAATATGGCGCATCAGGTTTTAAATCTTTACGAAGAAATGTACAACGAATTAACCGCATAGTATTATGATAAAAGGACAAGACATAGTAGTAGTTGGAATTCAACCGTGGGATATTGAAATTGGAAGCAACTGCAAGAACATTGCACTAGAGTTTGCAAAATATAATCGTGTACTTTATGTCAACCCTCCCATGGATAGATCCACCGAAAGAAGAGAAAGTCATAAAGCGACAATTCAAAAACGAATTAGAATTAAACAAGGATTAGAAAATGGCTTAGAGAAAATTAAAGAAAACCTCTGGAACTTATATCCTCATCAAATGGTAGAGTCTATAAATTGGATACCATTAAAAGGCGTGTACAATACTCTTAATAAGAGAAATGCAACTCGATTCGCAGCTGATATTAAGTCTACAATAAGTCAATTGGGTTTTAAGGATTTTATTCTGTTCAATGATAGCTCAATGTTTCTTGGTCTACATTTAAAGCAACTCCTTAAGCCAAAGGTATATGCCTATTACATGAGAGATTATTTGGTTAAAGTTCCATATTGGCAGAAACATGGAGAACGTGTTGAACCACAAACAGTTAAAAGTGCGGATGTAGTTTTGACCAATTCTGAATTTTTTGAGGATATGTGTGCTCAAATTAATCCTCATAGTTATATGGTTGGTCAAGGGTGTGATGTGTCTTTATTTAATGATGATGCAGGAAGTATTCAAATACCTGATGCCTTTAAAAATATACCAAAACCTGTAATAGGTTATGTGGGTTCGTTGACAACTTTACGCTTGGATATTGAATTGATAGAATACATTGCAAAACAGCGTAAGGATTGGAGTGTTGTTTTGGTGGGTCCGGAAGATTCTGATTTCAAGAATTCAAATCTCCATAATTTAGAAAATGTATATTTCTTAGGAAGAAAAGATGCTTCAGAACTTCCAAATTATGTAAAGGGCTTTGATGTAGCCATAAATCCTCAGTTAACCAATAATTTAACTATTGGTAATTATCCTAGAAAAATTGATGAATACTTAGCTATGGGTAAACCAACTCTTGCTACTAAAACAAAAGCAATGGAAATGTTTCAAGACTATGTTTATCTAGCATCGAGTAAAGAAGAGTATATAACATTAGCAGAAAAAGCGCTTCAAGAACATTCAATTCCTCTAGCAAAGAAAAGATCCGAATTTGCCAATGGTCATACTTGGGAAAATAATGTGAAAGACATTTATAATTCAATAAAGAAAGCAACCAAAGACACTATATTATGGGATTAAAAGAAAAAATAAAATCAAACGAAAAGCTTAAAAAGCTTGTACATTGGTCAATTCTAATTCCGAAACAGACAAGACCAAGGTTGTGGATTAAATGGTTTGTAAATCCCTTTTTTCATAAAAAAGGAAAAGGAGCAAGAGTAAGACCCAGAACGAGAATGGATGTAGTTCCATGGAATAAGTTTGAATTAGGAACGGACTCGATTATTGAGGACTTTTCTGCAATCAATAATGGAGTAGGTGATGTGATTATTGGAGATAGAACTAAAATTGGTCTAAGTAATACTATAATTGGGCCTGTTAAAATTGGCAACAATATACGTTTGGCTCAAAATATTACGGTTTCTGGTCTAAACCACGAGTACCAAGATATTAACAAGCCAATTCATGAGCAAGGAGTCTCTACCTCACAAATAGTTTTAGAGGATAACTCTTGGCTTGGAGCAAATGTGGTGGTAGTAGCTGGAGTAACTATTGGTAAACACTGCATTGTTGCTGCGGGAAGCGTAGTAACCAAAAATATGCCTCCTTATTCAGTGGTGGTTGGTAACCCAGCAAGGGTAATCAAACAATATAATCCAGAAACTCAAAACTGGGAAAAAGTTAAAAAACCTGTTGATCATATTTCTGCTGAGAAAGAATTACAAACAAATAATTTCAAGATTGGTTTAACCTCTTGACTTTTAAAATAAAAATATTAACCTATGGAAGCATTGCAAATTAGTTTTTGGTTTTTATTATTCATAGTTGTTTATACATATGTGGGCTATGGAATTGTGTTATACCTCATTATTAAAATTAGAAGATTTTTAAAGATTGGTAAAAAGTTTGATGTTGATTCAACATATGAACCTGAGGTAACTTTATTTATAGCTGCGTATAATGAAAAAGATTATGTTGAGGCTAAAATGAAGAACACGTTAAACCTAGATTATCCAAAAGACAAATTAAATATAGTATGGGTTACGGATGGATCAGATGATGGTACACCAGATGTTATTAGAAATTACAAAGAAGCGACTGTCCATCATTTAGATGAGCGTAATGGAAAGATTGGTGCTATGAATAGGGGAATGCAATTTGTTAATACGCCAATAGTTATTTTCAGTGATGCTAATACCAATTTAGGTAGGGAGTCGATCAGACGAATAGTTAATTTGTTCAGCAATCCGAAGGTGGGTTGCGTTTCGGGTGAAAAACGCATTATTGATAAAGAAAGTGATGTAGCTTCCGGTGCCGGAGAAGGACTATATTGGAAGTACGAATCAACATTAAAAAAGTGGGATGCCGAATTGTATTCAGTCGTTGGAGCAGCTGGCGAATTGTTCGCAATAAGAACAGAACTATACAGACATGTTGAAAAAGATACATTATTGGACGATTTTATTATTTCCTTGCGCGTAGCGCAGGATGGTTACACTATTCAGTATGATCCTGATGCTTATGCAATAGAGTCAGCTTCCGCCAATGTAAAGGAAGAATTAAAACGAAAAATTAGAATTTCTGCTGGAGGTATTCAATCGGTCGTGAGACTAAGATCTCTTTTGAATGTATTTAAATACGGAACATTGTCGTTTCAGTATATTTCTCATCGTGTTTTACGCTGGACAATTACACCGTTATGCTTGGTTTTATTAATACCAGTATCATTTGTTTTGGCAAGTATTGAAGGTTTTTTTGACTTAGGATTATATTCAACATTATTTTGGTTGCAAGTCCTTTTTTACATAAGTGCTCTGGTTGGCTGGTTTTTAGAAAATATTTCAATAAAAATCAAGCTACTATTTGTACCATATTATTTTTTCATTATGAATTTGTCGGTGATTTTAGGGTTTTTTAGATATATCAAAAAATCGCAAACTGTTAATTGGGAACGCGCACAAAGAGCGGCGTAATAATTAATACTTTTAAAATAATAAGCTTTTAATAATAACCGATTACTATGACGGTGCATGAGTGCTTAGTAGAACCAATATTTTAACCTCAAACTAAATTTTAAACCAAAAACTATTGAAAATAAGATGGATTTGTTTGTTCAACTTAGTTAAAAAGCTAGCAATATTTTTATTATTTACGGGTGTCTTATTTGTCTCAATTTTGTTTTTATTGAGACAGCCACGATATACCATTGAGACTGATGGAGAGCTTTACATAGTTAATAAACTTAGCAGTACTATTACTGTCTTCGATTTAAAACAAGGTAAAGAAGTAGCTAAACTACCCATGAAAATAAGACCGCACGAACTTACGGCAGTCAGTAGTCTTCATAAAATTGTAGTTTCCAATTATGGGTCTGATGATAATATCGGTAGCGAGGTAACTATTATTGACTCTGATAATCATAGTATAGATAAAACAATTGAACTACAAAACAGCGAAAGACCGCAAGGTGTTATTACATTCCCCAGTATGCAAACGGTTGGAGTTGCTACCAATTTAGGTAACGATTTATTAGTGTTAGATGTTGAAAGCGGTTCGGTAAAAAGAAAAATACCTACCCATCAAGCTATGAGCCATCTATTGGTTCATCACCCAAGTCTGCCGATAGTATACATTACTAATGCCAAATCAAATTCTTTGAGTATTATTGATTATAACAACGGAGAGATAGTTAAAACCCTGAGCTGTGGACAAGGTACTGAGGGTATTGCTATAACGCCTGATGGAAAAGAAATTTGGCTAGCATGTAAATTAGATAACACTATTAATGTTTTAGATACACAAACCCAAGAGATTATTCATTCTTTTAGTACACAGGAAGAACCACTAAGATTAAGTTTTAGTATTGATGGTAAATATTGCCTAGTTACTAATGGTATGGCGGGTACGGTATCAGTTTTTGATCAAAAATCTAAAGAATGTATTAAAATAATATACCTCTCAGGCAAGCAAAGCGTTTTACAGAGATTGTTATATCATACACCAAGACCTGTTGGTATTTTAGTTCATCCTAATGGTAAGTATGCTTTTGTTTCAAATTCAAATGCGGATAAAGTTGAGGTTATAGATATGAAAACGTTCAATGTCGTTAGTACTATTGGAACAGACAGAGTTCCTGATGGTTTAGCTTTGATGCTATAGTCTTACCTTTGCATTAAATCTGCTTCCTATTGCATCTTTTTTTGGACGATAGTCTTCTTGTTTTTCTTGAAAATAGAAGGCATAACACAATATTATATTGTGTTGATAAATTAATGAATAAAAAGTACTTTTGAAATTATTTGAGATTTATCAGAAGTCTTTGGTTAAGATTAACTTTTAAAATAGTACGTTTGTACTATCAAAGTGAAAAGTACTAAAACATGAAAGGTATTATACTCGCAGGTGGATCTGGTACTAGATTATATCCATTAACTAAGGGTACATCCAAGCAGCTACTTCCCATTGGGGATAAACCAATGATTTACTACCCATTATCAGTTTTAATGCTTGCAGGTATTAGAGAAGTTTTAATTATTTCTACACCTATTGATTTACCTAGGTTTAAACAACTATTAGGAGATGGCAGCGATATTGGGATGAAATTTTCTTATGCCGAACAACCTTCACCAGATGGTTTAGCTCAAGCTTTTATAATAGGAGAAAGCTTCATTGGTAATGATGATGTTTGTCTCGTTTTGGGGGACAACATCTTTTATGGATACGGGTTTTCAGAAATGTTATCCAATGCAGTATCAACGTTAGAAGATACTAATAAAGCTACCGTATTTGGATATTATGTGAAGGATCCTGAGAGATATGGTGTAGTTGAATTTGATGATTTGGGTAATGCTTTAAGTATTGAGGAGAAACCCAAAAATCCCAAGAGTAATTTTGCCGTAGTTGGTTTGTACTTTTATCCGAATAGCGTAGTTGAAATAGCTAAAAATGTAAAACCTAGTGCTCGTGGAGAATTAGAGATTACAACGGTTAATCAAAACTATCTCGATCAAGGAATTTTAAAAGTAGAACGTATGGGTAGAGGGTATGCTTGGTTAGATACAGGAACTCATGAAAGTCTATTAGATGCCTCCAATTATATACAAGCTATCGAAAATAGACAAGGATTAAAAGTGGCATGCATAGAAGAAATAGCTTATGAAAAAGGTTATATTTCAAAAGGACAATTGCTAAAATTGGCAGAGCCATTGAAAAAAAATGGTTATGGACAATATCTAATTGAAAGAGCAAAAGAAAAAGGTGTTTATGAAATTTATTAGAACAGCAATACCAGATGTTGTAATTTGTGAACCAAAGATTTTTGGTGATGATCGTGGCTATTTTGTAGAAACTTTTAGGGAAGATAAATTGGAGGAATTTTTAGGGTATAAGATAAACTTCTGTCAAGACAATGAATCTAAATCTACTTATGGCGTTTTAAGAGGTTTACATTATCAGTTGCCTCCATTTTCGCAAACAAAACTTGTAAGAGTGATTAAAGGTAGGGTGCTTGATATTGCAGTAGATATTCGCAAAGAATCCCCAACATTTGGTCAACACGTTGCTATAGAATTAACAGACACGAACAAAAGACAAGCCTTAGTACCAAGAGGATTTGCTCATGGCTTTGTTGTGTTAAGTGAAGAAGCTATTTTTGCTTACAAGGTAGATAATTACTATAGTTTTGATTGTGAAGGAGGAATAGCTTTTGACGATAAAACTTTAAATATTGATTGGAAATTAGCTAAAGATCATATGAAATTATCGGCAAAGGATTTAAAACAACCACTTTTCAAAAACGCAGTATATTTTGATAGCTTAGTATCGCTGTATGAATAACATTTTAATTACAGGTTCAAAAGGACAATTAGGTTCAGAGCTAAACGAATTGGCTAGATTCTATTCTGATTTTATATTTTATTTTACTGATTATAATGAACTGGATATCACAAGCCACACTTTAGTTCAAGACTATATTAGAACTAACAATATTTCCGTAATTATAAATTGTGCTGCTTATACAGCAGTTGATAAAGCAGAAGATCAAAAGGAATTGTCGGATAAATTAAATCATTTAGCAGTAGAGAATCTAGCTAAAGTCGCTAAAATGGCCAATGCTAAATTAATCCATATTTCAACAGATTATGTTTTTGACGGCTTAACGCACACACCATATACAGAGAATGATCCCACAAATCCGCAAGGAGTTTATGGCAATACAAAACTGGCTGGAGAAGAGGCAATTCACGAAATAAACCCGAGTAACTCAATAATTATAAGAACCTCATGGGTATACTCTAGTTTTGGGACTAATTTTGTGAAGACAATGTTACGTTTAGCTAATGATAGGGATGAATTAGGTGTGATTGCGGATCAATTAGGATCACCAACTTATGCAAGAGATTTAGCAAGTACAATTCTTAAAATTATTCCAAAACTTAGTAATGAAAATGTAGAAATTTATCATTTTTCAAATATAGGAGCCTGCAGCTGGTACGATTTTGCAAAAGCCATATTTGACATTAAAAATATAGACATTAAAATAAATGCGTTAGAAACATGGGAATATCCTACTGCCGCTAAACGCCCATTTTATAGTGTATTGAATAAAAAGAAAATAAGAAATCAATTCCAAATAGAAATACCTTATTGGAGAGATTCTTTAAAAGAATGTCTTCAAAAATTATAGACCTAATTTGTCGAAAGAAGTTAACCTCAAATTATTTAAAATGAAGAATAAAAATATTTTAGTCACAGGAGGTGCTGGTTTTATAGGCTCTCATTTGGTGCGACTTTTAGCTAATAAATATCCAGAGTATCATATTATTAATATGGATTTGTTAACCTATGCAGGCAATTTGGCTAACTTGAAAGATATTGAAGATAAACCAAATTATACATTTTTAAAATGTGACATATGTGATTTTGAAAAAGTAAAGTCAACTTTTGATGATTACAATATTGATAGTGTAATTCACTTAGCGGCTGAATCTCACGTAGATAGATCCATAAAAGATCCATTTTCATTTGCACGAACAAATGTTATGGGTACTTTAAGTTTGCTTCAGGCTGCCAAATTAAAATGGGATGGTAGTTTTAAAGGAAAGTTATTCTATCATGTTTCTACTGATGAGGTTTATGGTTCATTGGGAGAAGACGGTTACTTTTTAGAAACTACACCATACGATCCGCATTCTCCATATTCAGCCTCAAAAGCATCTTCAGATCATTTTGTTAGAGCGTTTCATGATACATACGGATTACCAACGGTTATCTCCAACTGTTCCAATAATTATGGTTCGTTTCAGTTTCCGGAAAAATTAATACCGCTTTTTATAAATAATATTCGTTTAGGAAAGCCTCTTCCAGTTTATGGTAAAGGTGAGAATGTAAGAGATTGGTTATTTGTTAATGATCATGCAAGAGCAATTGATGTGATTTTTGCCAAGGGAAAAATTGGTGAAACCTATAACATTGGTGGATTTAATGAATGGAAAAATATTGATTTAATAAAAGTTTTGATTGAAACTACAGATCGTTTATTAGGAAGACCAAAAGGAACTTCAGACAACTTAATCACTTATGTTACAGATCGTGCTGGTCATGACATGCGTTATGCCATTGATGCGACCAAACTAAAAAACGAATTAGGCTGGGAACCGTCTTTACAGTTTGAGGAGGGTATAGAAAAGACAGTACAATGGTATTTGGATAATGAGGAGTGGATGGAGAATATTACTTCTGGCACCTATGCGAAATATTATGCCGAAATGTATAATGAAATTTAGTGTAAGCTATATAGATATACTACTAAAACGCAATGAATATGTTATCATTGCGTTTTTTTGCTTCGTATTAAGATCTTGGTTTATCAATTCCTCGATCATACATCACAATACTGCCAGCTACTGAAACATTTAAACTGAGTCGAGATTTGAACTTCACTAAAAAATGACTCTTTTCAATAGCTTTTTTTGATAGTCCGTGATCTTCAGCACCTAATAAATACACACATCTTCTGGGATGATTAAAGGTTTCTAAGTCTTCAGCCTTCTCGGTTAATTCAACGCCGACAAGTCTTGCTCCTTTAGGCAAATTCTTATAAAACTCTTCAAAAGTTTCATAATGAAAATAGGGCATTGCTTTAACGGCATTATGTGTATCACATGCTTGTTTTGCATAGCGATTTCCAATGGTAAAAATAAAACTAGCGCCTAAATTTTGCGCAGAACGCCAAAGAACACCTAAGTTTTCTGGAGTTTTTCCGTTCTGAATTCCTATGCCGAAATATTCGTTTTCGAAGTTATTGTAAGTCATGATTTCAAAAGTAAATTAACCCCCAATCGTAATCATACTACGGTTTTGTGAATGTAAATCGGGTTTCTGAAGTTTTTCTAAAGTGTCCATGCCACCTCGAACTTTAAACTTAGCTTGAACAGCCTTTTGGATAATGGGCTCAATTGGTTTTCCTGTTCTAAGTAAAGTAAGTAAATCAGATTCCGAAGATGAAAACAAACAGTTTTTTAAATGCCCATTAGCGGTTAAACGCAGTCTGTTACAGGAATCACAGAAAGGATTGGTCACTGAACTAATGATAGCAAAAGAACCTGCATAATCTTTGATTTTATAATTTTTTGAAGTGTCGTTTGGAGCATCTTCTAAGCGAATAATATCATTTTTTACAAATGCTTGGTTTACATATTCCATAACTTCAACATAGGATACCATTTTACTCATATCCCATTTATTGCCATCAAATGGCATAAACTCGATAAAGCGGACAGAAACCGGTAAATCTTTGGTGAAATTAATAAAATCTATAATTTCATTATCGTTAAAACCTTTTATTAAAACAGCATTCACTTTTACTTTAAAACCTTCTTTAATTAGTAAATAAATATTATCATACACCTTTTTAAATTCGTGACGTCTAGTGATATGCTTAAACTTGCTTTCATCCAGAGAATCCAAACTTATATTGAGTTTGTTAACGCCATTAGCCTTTAAAACACCAATAAAGCGATCAATAATTACTGCGTTTGAGGTAATGGATAATTCAACAGGAAGAGAAGATAGTTTCTCTAAAATTACAGGAATATCCTTTCTTACTAAAGGTTCACCTCCAGTAAGTCTAATTTTAGTTACTCCGTGATTCACGAAAATTTTTGCAATATCATAGATTTCCTCGTAAGTCATCAAATGACTTTTAGGCGACAATTGGACACCATCGGCAGGCATACAATATGTACATCTTAAGTTGCATCGCTCGGTCAGAGAAATACGCAAATATGCATGGTCTCTACCATGAGAATCTCTTAGTATATTTTGTTCTCTATTCATTGTCAATTTCTGTCCCGTCTCTTTGTGCCTTCGCGCCTTTGCGAGATACTTTTAATCGTGTCTCGCTCCTTTTAAAATTCTAAAACTATGTAAGACAGCCGGAAAAATAGCATCCATCGATTCTTTGGCACCATTAGTTGAACCTGGTAAAGCCAATACTAAAGTGTTTCCGATAATTCCAGCAACGCTTCGTGATAACATTGCGAAAGGCATGCGTCCTTGTCCATAGCTTCTAATAGCTTCTTCTACTCCAGCAATACGTCTATCCAAAAGTGGTAACAATGCTTCGGGAGTTACATCGCGAGCCGAAAGTCCTGTGCCTCCTGTGTAAATCACCATGTCGATACCTTGTTCTTGATATGATTTTACTTTTTGCTGAATGATATCTTTTTCATCAGGAATAATCACATATTCATTGACTTTAACCTCACATTCCTCAAGCTTTTTAATAATAGCCTTACCAGCTTTATCTTCTTTATGGCCTGCTGATATTGTATCACTACAAACTACTACAGCGGCTGTCAAATCTTTTCTGAAAGTATCCTTAAAATCAGATTTTCCGCCTTTCTTTTTTAGGAGCTTAATGGTGTTAATTTCAATGCCTTTATCAATCGGCTTTAGCATATCATACATATTTAGTGCTACCACACTAGCACCATGCATTGCTTCGACTTCAACCCCTGTTTTATATATAGTTTTTACTGTAAATATAACAGTGATTTCTAAACCATCGATATTATATTCCACACCAGTAAACTCAATAGGTAAAGGGTGGCAGTCGGGTAAAATATCAGGAGTGCGTTTTACACCTAATAAACCTGCCGCTTTACTCATTGCGAACACATTACCTTTAGGTACGGTATCGTTTTCAATAGCAGTAATTGTTTCTGGTTTACTTACTTTTACTACAGCTTGAGCAACTGCGGTTCTTAGTGTGGTGTTTTTATGTGTAATATCGACCATTTCTTAGCTATTAACTTTCCATTGATGTGTTTCATCCTCAAAAATCTCTTTTCCAAATACAGGAACACCTGCTTTTATAGCTTCTACAATGTATTCTAAAGCTTCAAAAACTACCTTTCGTCTAGGTGAAGATACAAATACGAATAAACAAATTTCACCTGCTTTTACAGTCCCTAGGCTATGATAAATATGCATACAGGTTAACTCAAATTTTTCAAAGGCACTTTCTCTAATGTCATGAAATTTTTGATTAGCCATGTCTTCATACGCCGTATATTCAATTGCCGAAACAATTTTACCATCAATCTCATCCGCTCGTACTTGTCCTAGGAAGATATTGTGTGCGCCTATGCTTGTTTTGGTTTGATGTTTATAAATAGAATTTCCTATGAAATCAGAGGAAATGGCTCCTTCTCTAAATACGTTTTTTGGTTTTTTATCTTGCATTACTCTTTTCTTTATAATGTTGTTCTAAATAGTTTTTTATATCTGCGGCACCCTCCTTAATGCTGTAGCAGTTTGTGATGCCTTTTTCTTTTAGGAAATGAACAGCTTTTTTACTGCGTATTCCAGATTGACAAAAAAAGTACTTCTCTTCATTGTTTTTTAACGATTGAAATTCATTTTTTAATACACTTAAAGGCATTGAAATTACCGACAATTCACTAATTTTGGGAAGCTCATTTGGCTCTCTGACATCAATAATCTGAATATCTGTTTTTTGAAGAATATCGTGAATGGAAACAACTTCATTTTGTTCACAATTGAAGCTTAATTCTTGTTGCTCAAAACTGTCTTTTGAATTTAAAACTTGACGTACATCAGTTTCATTCTTCTTGATTTTCAATGTTGAAATTTGATTACTCAAAGCATTGTAGCACAGTAATTTTCCTGATAATACATCTCCTAAATTCAAAATTAGTTTTAATACTTCGTTGGCTTGCATGCTACCAATAATTCCTGGAAGCACTCCTAAAACGCCAATTTCTGAGCAATTTGGAACCGCATCTTTTTGTGGTGGATTAGGAAATAGGCATCGGTAACTTGGTCCATTACGATAATTGAATACAGATACTTGTCCTTCAAATTTATAAATCGCTCCAAACACTAAGGGTCTATTGGTGATAATACATGCATCATTGACAAGATAACGTGTTTCAAAATTATCAGAGCCATCAACGATAATATTGTATTGATTGAATAGGCTAATTGCATTTTGATAATTGAGTGCTTCTGGATAAGCAGTTATCGAAATATCATTATTCAAATCTTGAAGGCGTTCTTTTGCGGCTTTGGCTTTATTTTTTCCAAGTGAAGCAGTTCCAAACAGTACTTGACGCTGAAGGTTGGAAAGTTCGACTATATCAAAATCTATAACTCCAATATGACCCACGCCAGCAGCAGTAAGATATTGGAGTACAGGACAACCTAAACCACCCGCACCAATCACCAATACCTTGGCTTTGGAAATTTTGGCTTGACCTTCTGGTCCAATTTCTGATAGAATGATATGTCTGCTGTATCGATTCAATTTTTAATTATTCATTAATTTGATCAAGTAATACTTTAGCTTGAGTATTCATTTGCTGAAGTGCAGAAAACTGTGTTTCAAGACTCTTAGTCATAGACTGAATGTTTGGTTTTGTAAGTTTCGTATTAAATAGCCTTTTAAATAATTCATCTGATAAATTTTCATCATAGGCTTCTTTCATTTGTTTTAAGTAAGCTTCAAATGTTATGTTCGGTAAAATGAGTTTATCCCAAGAATTTGTTTTTGTAGCATACTTCTCAATTTTATTTTGTACTTCTTTTGATAAAGATTGAGTAGCTCTAAATTGAACTTTAAGATGATCTATTTCTTCTTTAGGTTCTTTAAAATAAGAAAAGTAGAAGGTTATTATTGCTATTAATAAACCTAATATTCCAATAATTATTTCCATTTGTTTTCCTTCTAAATTAAGTACAAGAACATAACCATATACATCACCCACCAGCAAAAGGAGGTAATATTGCTATTTCTGCTCCAGTAATTTCTCCTTCTAATGAAACTAATTCTTGATTTTGGGCTATTTGAAAATCTTTTGATTTAAGTCCGTCATATTTTGAGTACAACAATTCCAATAATTTAGAAATAGACGTTTCTTCAATCTCAATTTGTTCTTCTTGTTTTGCAGTTACTTCTGCAATTTGCCCAAAGTATTTAATGGTTATCAGCATCAATAATTTGTTTAAAATCTTCTTTAGTATTTATATTCATGGTAGCTTTCTCATTAGTTTTGTCCAACGCTACATTTTTAAAGTTACATTGTTTTACAGCAATTCGTAATCTTCGCTCTTCATTTTGCAGTAACTCCAAAAATTTAGTCTTCACGCTTCTTTTATAGAGTGCTACAAGAGGCATGGATTTGCCATTACTTTCCGCTTGAATAATTTCAGTTGTGCTATCAATTTCATGAATTAGTTTTTCTAATACTTCCGATGTAATCAGAGGAATATCACAACTCAAAATCAAATTATATTCGGTATCGGAAGCTTCTAGTCCAGAATAAATTCCAGAAATCGGTCCAGCATCTTTAATATGGTCGGTAACACGCGTTAAACCAAAGCTATCATAAGTAGAATGATCAGAAACTATAATAATTTTAGAAACTAAAGGCGTTACAGCATCAATGCTATATTGTACGAATGGTTTATTATTCAGTTCTAAAAAGCCTTTATCAGAGCCCATTCGGGAGCTTTTGCCTCCTGCTAAAATTATGCCTGTTATGTCCTTCTTTCCTATCATTCTAAGTAAAAAATAATTTAGCACAAGCTATAATTAATACAAAAGCCAAAATATATCTCAGCTTCTGATTGTTGATGCGTTTACTACCATAATAGCCACCTAAAATGCCACCGATTAATGCAATAGCGACTAGTATGAGAGATTCTTTTTCAAGTTTAACACCTATACTAAATTGTCCAATTAACGCAGATGCTGAATTTACCCAAATGAATAATGCAGAAACAGCAGCAGCTTCTTTCATTTTACCCCAATGAAATAGTAATATAAGTGGTGTTAATATGATGCCACCGCCGATGCCGATTAATCCAGAAAAGAAGCCAATCATTACTCCGACTAATAAACCTTGCCATAATTTGACCTGTTTAATCGTGTCACTTTCTTTACCAAAAACATTGAGCATTTTAAGAATGGCAAAGATTAATAATACTGCCAATATTTTTTTATATAAAGTGGCGTCAATATCAAATCGGCCTCCCAATAAGGAAAAAGGAACGGAGGTCATCGCAAATGCTAAGAATAGTTTTATATTAAAATACCCTTCCCTATAGTAGTAGTAAAACGAAATTCCTGCAACAAATAAATTAAGCAATAGGGCAGTAGGCTTCATAGTTTCCGGAGCAAATGAAAATAGTGCCATTAACGCTAAATATCCACTAGCACCACCATGACCAACGCTAGAATACAAAAATGATACTATGGGTAGTATGAGTAAGAAGATGTATATGTTTTCGTTTTGGAACATCTATAATCTTTCAATTTTGCTTAATTGTTCATCTAGAAAAGCCCAACAATTGCGATTGATTTCATCAAAAGCTTTTATTAATAATTTCCCGTAATCCGTTAATTCTGCGCCTCCACCGCCTTTACCACCAATACTATTAATGGTTACAGGTTTTTTTGCAGATTTATTTACCGAGTCTAAGAGTTGCCACGCCTTCTTATAAGAGATGTTTAAAGATTTAGCCGCTTTAGATAATGAGCCAGTATCTTTAATAGCTTTTAACAAATGCACACGACCTTCACCAAGAAGCACATTGTCTTCGGATTCTATCCAGATGCGGCTTTTTATTTTATAACTCATATCTTTTTAGTTTGGTAATAATATAATCTCTAGAGTGTCACCAGGAACGATAGATCTTACTTGTTCTGGCGCAAACACCAAGGCATTAGATAGTGCAAACGTTTGTAACATAGAAGAGTTCTGTCCATCCAAAATTTTAACTTCTCCGTCACCGTAAATACCTTTTAAAAATTGAGGTCGATCTCCCTTTTTGGTAAAACTATTTACAGCTTTAGCTTGTACTCTTGGTAATTCTAAAGCTTCTCTTTCCATCATCTGTTGTAAAGCAATGTACACATACACATAAAAACAAGATAATGCTGCTGCTGGATTTCCGGGGAGTGCAAAAACTTGGGTATCCTCCTTTTTGCCATAAAATAAAGGCTTCCCTGGTTTTTGCTTTACTTTATAGAATAGTTGTTCAACTTTTAGTTCGATTAAAGCTTTTCCAACAAAATCATAATCACCAACGGAAATACCTCCTGTAATCATGACTAAATCATTATGCTTTAGAGCCTCAGAAAGTATTGAAAGTGTCTTGTTATAATCATCTTCAACTTTATATAAGGTTACATCATAAAACTTCAAATTATATAAAGCGCTTAGTAACATTTTTGAGTTACTCTCGTATATTTTTCCATAGGGTAAATCCTGTCCTGCTTCAATTAATTCATTTCCCGTAGTAACTATAGCAATGTTTGGTTTTTTAAATACAGAAACTTTAGTAATACCTAAAGAAATTAAATATCCAATAGCTGCAGGGGTTAATTTTGTTCCTTTTTTTAAAGCAATGTCTCCAGCTTTTACCTGTTCACCTAACGGACGAATATTATGCGCCAAGGCAATCTGATGTTCAATCGTAATAGTATCACCGTTAATAGCAACCTTTTCCTGCATCATTATGGCATTGGCAGAATCTGGAACTGGTGCGCCTGTGAAAATTCTAACAGCTTCTCCTTTTTTTAGTTCAGGTTGGTGGCCGTCACCCGCTTTTACTTCGTCAATTAATGTATAGTTTAAATCTTCATGCAAATGCAACGCATAACCATCCATGGCAGATTGCCTAAAAGGAGGCATGTTTATGGGTGATAAAATATCTTCAAACAGCTCATAACCCCCTGCTTTTTCAACTGATTTTACTGTTGATTTTAATAAAGGTCTGCCACTAGTTTTTACAATGGAAATAGCTTCAGAAATTGAAATCATAAAATATTTCGTTATATCCGATCAAATATAACGATATTATGATTTTTCGCAGAGATGAATCTGCGATTTTTTTTGAATAAATATGAAATAGAAAATATAACTATTTAATTATTCAGATATTTAAATTTATGATCTACGTATTTTGATAACCTCATAAAAATACGTAACGAAGTAATAAAACTAAGTATTATTACTTATTTTTGATTTATAACATTAAACATTATGCCCGCAGTTGCCATGTCATCACATACGCGCTTCCGTTCTATAAACGACCTTTCATGTGGCGCGTGCCAGAACAAAAATTGTATTATAAAGAATAATCTTTCCATTCTTGAAGACTCTTCTTTGGTAAATAATAAGAGTACGTTAAGGTGTAAAAAGGGTCAGCAATTTATTATGGAAGGTGCCCCAGTTAACGGACTGTTTTTTATTCTAAAGGGCACGGTTAAAGTTATTAGAACTGGTATTAACGGGCGTGAACAAATTGTTCGTTTTGCCAAAGAGGGAGAGATTATTGGGCATCGTGGTTTTGGTACTGAAGAGTATTATTCTATTGGAGCCATAGCATTGCAGGATACTATTTTATGTTATTTTTCTAAGGAATACCTGCAAGAGACACTACTTAACAACCCGAAGTTTGCATTTGATATGATGTTGTTTTACGCCAATGAATTAAACCGAAGTGAGAACAAGGTTAAGTCTATTTCTCAAATGACCGTTCGTGAACGTGTTATCGACTCCTTATTATACATACATAGAAAGTTTGGCAATTTAAATGGATTTTTAAACTTACCATTAAGTAGACGCGAGTATGCGGATTATGCTGGTACTACTGAAGAGCAAGTTATACGTGTATTTTCGGCATTAAAAAAAGAAAAACTCATTGCGGCTCAAGGCAAGAAAATAGGTATCAGTGATATTCAATTATTAAAGAGAGAAATAAATGATCATAACTACTTCTTAGATAGTTAATCATACTTAGTTTCCCCATTTTTGCTACTATTTTAAATTACTTCCTGCGTTTTGTCAGTTTTTAAAGTGTTATAAAAGATTCTTTTCAACTGTTCTATTTCATAATTGGTTAGCAGTATAGGTTCTACATTTGTCATCAGTAAGTATTAATACTTATTTCTAACACAAACAAATCAAAACACCATACTATGGAAGCTACAACAGTAACACTTGTTCAAGAATCATTCGAAAAAGTAAAACCTATAGCGCCTCAGGCGGCAGAGATATTTTACTCTAAATTGTTTGAGTTAGACCCAAATCTTAAACCATTATTTCCAAGTAGCGAAGAAGCTATGAAAACTCAAGGCAATAAGTTAATGACGATGTTGGCGGCGGCTGTGGCAGGTTTAAGTAATATTGATGCTTTGGTTCCAGTATTACAGGATTTAGCTAAAAGACATGTAGATTATAAAGTAGAGCCATCTCATTACGACACAGTTGGAGCTGCTTTGTTGGGTACACTTGAAGAAGGTTTGGGTGAAGCCTTCACACCAGAGGTAAAAACAGCTTGGGCTGATGTTTACGGTGTAATGTCTAGTGTTATGATTGAAGCGGCATACTAACAACTTAAAAACTCGCAATATGAAAACTATTATTAAACTATTCTCAGCTTCGGCTTTTGTTCTTGCACTAAATTCTTGTGGTGGCGTTCCAGAAGAAAAAACGGCTGATGCTGGAGAGGAAAAAGCTTTTGCTGTAGCTGAAGTTTTAGAAATGGTGGCAAAGGAAAACGATGTTACAAGAACGCTATATACTAAAGCCATTGTTGGTGGTGGTAAAAAACAAGGAATGAAGTTTGACGAAGATTGGAGAAAGGATGATGTTGAAGCAGGACCGCTTCCAGCGTTATTCTTGAGAGGAATAGCAACTAGCATTCGCAAGAGTCCAGTACCTCTAGGATTGTATCTTGGCTCAGACTTCCCAGTAAATGCAGCTAATAAGTTTGAAGGAAAACAAGCGGAATTATTTACTCAAATTAAAAAAGACCAAAAGCCACAGTTTTTTTATGACGAAGGGCAAAAGTTACATACAGCAATGTTTGCAGATTTAGCAAGCGCTGGGGCTTGTGTATCATGTCATAATAAACACCCACAAACTTCTAAGTCTGATTGGGTACTTGGTGATGTAATGGGAGCAACTACATGGCAATATCCTAAGGATTCTTTAACGTATAAAGAAACTGTAGCTGTACTAAATTCTTACTCGCAAGGTACGGTTGATATTTACATGGAATATTTAGATGAAATCAAAGCTTTTGAAGAAAGTGAAAAACCTGAAATAGGTGATAAATGGCCAGCAGAAGGTAATTACCTTCCAACTCCTGAGGTGTTTTTAGATAGTGTACGTAAATTATCTTCTTACGAAACTATGAAACATCTGGTAGCTGCCAAATAATTTTGTTTAGTGTTAAGATTGCAGTCTCGCTGGTATTTCTAGTTGAATCCAGCGAGTTGCAATTATTTTACTCCAAATTTTTCCTATATGGTTCTAAGTAATAATAAATCTACCATAATTGGTTTAGTACTTTTAGTAGCATTTTTACTACAGTTCTTTTTGAAGTTAGAATGGAACTGGTTTTATGATGTTCAAGAAGGCCAAATGTACAAACGCTGGTCTGGATTGTTCTTAGCCATTTTTATTGTGTTTCAATGGATTCTATCATTAACAAGAACTGTGAAAAAATGGAAGAAGCATGCTATGAAAATGCAGGCTATTCATAAATGGGTTGGGGCTTTAAGTCCTATTTTCTTTTATATACATAGTATGGGAATGGGGTACGGTTATTTATTGCTATTGTCTTATATCTTTTTTGCAAACACATTGTTGGGGTATTTCAATTTAGATGTATTAAAAAATAATAGTGATGCTCTTTTTAAGGGTTGGATGATTACTCATGTTGCATTGTCTCTTGTTGTATCAATTATGATGATATTTCATGTAGTGATGGTATTTTATTATAAATAAGTAGGTTATGAAGTTGCTGGTAAAAGATATAATTAAGGAAACCGAAGATGCGATGACCATCTGTCTTAAAAACGGTAATCTTTTTAAAAAATTTAAATATAAACCAGGACAGTTCTTAACCATTAATGTGCCAATTGATGGTGTAGTTCAAAAGCGAGCTTACTCTTTTAGTAGTAATCCTTTTACAGATAAAGACCTCAAAATCACCATAAAACGTGTTGAAAAGGGTTTGGTGTCTAATTATGTACACGATCATTTAAAGGTTGGTGATAAGATTAAAATAGATAATCCTGCTGGTTCATTTTTTGTAGAACCTCAAAAAAGCAATCAAAAACAATATGTATTATTTGCTGGAGGAAGTGGTGTAACACCAATGTTCTCTATTGCAAAATCGGTATTAACACAAGAGCCATCTTCTAAAGTATTATTGATTTATGCGAATCAAACCATGGAATCTATCATTTTCCATGAAGAAATAAAGGGGTTGTGTGCTGAATATCCTGATACTTTTAAAGTAGAACATATAATTTCAGGAAATAAAACCTATAAAGGGAATTACCACCCAGGTTTGGCAACCAAAACTTTAATAGATCGTATAATGATTAAGCACGATCTTGTTTATGATGCTCATGTTTATATGATATGTGGACCATTCGGTTATATGGAGAAAATAAAGGAGGTTTTAGGTGAAAATGGCATTACAAGGGACAAAATAAAGATTGAGGTCTTCAAAAGCCCAGTTGTAAAGGTAACAGGGAAAAATTTATTAAGCGATGTTACTTTAAAACACGATGGTAAGGAATATTATTTTAAAGTGAGAGGTGATAAATCTATTTTAAATCAAGCTATGTCTCAAAATATAGCTATTCCATATTCTTGCAGATCTGGAATGTGCTCCACCTGTAGAGGAAAATGTATTGAAGGAGAGGTACAAATGACAGAAGGGCATATTTTACCTGAAGACGAAGTGCAAAATGGTAGCGTACTTACATGTGTTACCTACCCAATAAGTGAAAAAGTAGTTATTGAAATATAAAGTATATGTTCAAGGTAAGTCCATTAAGAAAAAGACAATTTACAGGTGGTATTATTGGTTTAGTGCTAGGAGTGTCCATATTTTATGTACTTACACTTGATGCTACCGAGGATTACGTATCCATCGGTCCAATGAACACGGGCCACGAAGAGTTAAATTGTTATGCATGTCATGCCGATGCAAAGGGTAATCTCATGCAACAATTGCAATCTAACATTTCATATGCGGTTGGTGCCCGAGAAGAAAGTGCGGATTTTGGAACACAGGATGTTACGCTTAATAATTGTTACGAATGTCATGACAGACCAAACGACAGACACCCAACACACCGTTTTGAAGAGCCAAGATTTAGCGATGCTGTAAAAAATATTGATGCCACCACCTGTATCACTTGTCATAGTGAACATCACGGAGAACGCGTATCGGTAGAATATATAAACTATTGTATGAACTGCCACCAAGAATTAGTTGTAGAAAACGATCCTTTAGATATCTCTCACGAAGATTTAATAGCTAAAGAAGAGTGGTTTACCTGTATTCAATGTCACGATTTCCATGGTAATCATAGGTACGAAGTTCCAGAAAAAATGAAGGACACCATACCTATGAGTACAATCCAAGCCTATTTAGATGGAGGTGAAGATCCTTTTGGATACGACAAAAAGTATTACGCCCTATCTCAAGAAGAATGGTTGAAAACCCTTGAAGATTAATGTTTTAGTATTTTGGGCGTTACCCTGCGGGTCGCGCTTTCCACTAAAAGTTTTGGTTCGATGCACACCTCACCAAAAGCTACCGTTGCAATCGCTAACGCAGGTGTACTTGCTATAACTGTTTTCAATCTCTTAGTCTGTATCTTCCAGAAAAAACAATTCTTCAACAGGTTTTTTAAATAGTTGTGCAATTTTTAACGAAAGCACTGTAGAAGGCACATATTTATTTTTTTCCATGGCGTTAATTGTCTGTCTGCTTACCCCAATTTTTTCTGCTAAATCCGCCTGCGTCATATCGTGTATGGCGCGCTGTACTTTAATACTATTCTTCATCACTGTTCAATTTTAGTTTCAGGAAATTAAAACGGATGATAAAAAATAGGAGAGGTGTAAACATATTAAAAACTAAAATATGGAAAAACGTGAATTGGTAAACAAATATAATGGTTAGTACTAATACAGCGTAGTTAAAAAGAATTGCCCAAACCAAAGAATCTTTGCGTAGTTTGTAAATAAATTCGTCTTCAACTTTCTCTTTTGTAAAACCTACCAAAAGCCCTCCAAATATAATAGCTAGTGATGCAAGTTCGTCTAGGATGCTGTTTTCAATAACTTTGAATAGTTTTTTGTTGCTATCAAAGATTTGGTCATCGTTAAAAATAGACAGCACTTTCATTGATAAAAAGTCGGACTCATAATCGGTAGCCCAAATGTATGCGCCAAATACCAGACCCAATACAAAAATTACCCAACCAATAATTTTATACTTGTTGGGCAGTAAATAATTTGTTTTCATAATTGTTCGATTTTAAAATTGACAATTCAAAAGTAAAACAAACTTTACATTTAGACAAGTAAAAATTACAAAAAGTATGATTATTAATACTTTTTTATAAATGCTAAGGCTATAAAACTTAAATAGAAATTAATTTAAATGTCAGTTTAGGTGATTTCAAGCGCTAAGAAATTATGCGGAGAATGATGAATATTTAAGGTATTCTGTTAAAGTATAGAAAGGTATTAATACTCTAAATTAATTTCATTTCTAACCTCGTCCAGTAGACTTATTAAATCTTTGCTAAACTCAAAAGTCATAATATTGCTTTTAGTTTTACCATCACGCAACAGTTGGTTAAAATGAATAGCCTCGTAGTTATAACCAATAGTTTTGTAGCCAAAATCTATGGTTTCTTTTTTACCTTTATTTGGAATTAGGGTAACCGATGCTGGAGAGAACCAACCGTCATTAATTTTAATCATTCCTGTTTCGCAATAAAAAGTTGCTTCTGTTGGTGTGTCTTCTAAAAGCGTACTTTTTAAATGTGCGGTAGCTCCGTTTTGGTATTGGAATTCCATTTTACAGGATGAATCAGCACCATTTTCAAAAAATGTAGCCTCAGCTTTAATAGCTTCAGGTTTCCCTAATGTAGATAAAGCCGCAAAAATAGGGTAGATGCCAATATCTAATAAGCTTCCACCGCCTAAAGGTTTGTTAAACAATCTGGACGAATTATCAAAGGCTCGATAAAAACCAAAATCAGACTCTACTTTAACAAGATTACCAAATTTATTTTCTTCTAAAGTTTTTAGAACAAACTTATAATGAGGTAAGAAATACGTCCAAAGCGCTTCCATAAGCAATACATTTTTTTCTTTCGCTTTAGAAATCATTTCAGATACTTCGTCACTATTCATTGCAAATGGTTTTTCACATAGTACAGCAATACCGTGTTCTAAGCAAAGTATTGTGTTTTCTTTATGTAGTGCATGAGGGGTTGCAATGTAAACCGCGTTTATATTTTTGTCTTTAGCAAGGGATTCGTAGGAATCATAAGATTTTACGGCATCATATTTTGTTGCAAATGCTTCTGCTTTATCCTGGTTTCTAGATGCTACTGCATAGAGTTTGGCACCTTCTATAGTTAATAAATCTGTTGCAAATTTATGGGCAATATTTCCGAGCCCGATAATACCCCAGTTGATAGTTTTCTGTATCATTATTTAACTAAATTAGGTTTGAATTTCGTAAAATTAAATAACTGAAGTATAGTAAAATAAGAACTAGTAAACCTAGAATACTTTTATCAGTTTTTGATATGCGCCTAAAATCAATACTTAAAGCCATTATAATAATTATAATGCAACCAACGAAATTTAACCAGAGAAATGGTAAATTGATGTACTCGTATTCATCTAATAAAAATAGCGCAATTACAATAACCTGAGTAATTAGTGCACCTACAAAAACCGCATTACTTTTTACAAATTTAAAGAAGAATGCTAGCAAGAATATTCCAAGTACATTACCGTAAAAAATAGAGCCTATAATGTTTACTAATTGAATTAAATTCTCAGCAAGATTTGCCACACAAGCCACACAAATAGCAATTATACCCCATAAAAATGTAAACCATCTGGAGATGCTTACCATTTGCTCCTCTGTCTTTTCAGAAGCGTTACGTTTATACAAATCAATAGTTGTAGTAGAACCCAAAGCGTTCAATTCGCTTGCAGTACTCGACATGGCAGCACTAAGTATTACAGCTAATAGTAAACCAATTAACCCGCGTGGAAGGTTATTCAAGATAAAATGAATAAACACGTAATCTTTATCGTTACTCTCCACTTTAATATTCTGTGCTTCACCTGCTTTATCAATTAAATCTCTCGCGTCTTGTCTAAGTTCTTCATGAGCCGCATTGGCAGCTGAAATATATTTTGAAATATTGGAATCATCTGATTCGGTATAAGCTTCTATAATTTTTTGTTTGTCTCTAAATATCTGAGCTTGCTCATTTTGAAGCATTTTATAATCTTGAGCATATTCCGAATTCAAAACCACCTCTGTAGCCGTCGGGTTAAAATTAGCCGGAGCTTCATTAAATTGATAAAACACGAATACCATAACACCAACCAGAAGGATGAAAAACTGCATGGGTATTTTTAGTAGTCCGTTAAATACTAAACCTAGCTGCATTTCCTTCACAGATTTTCCGGAAAGATAACGTTGCACCTGGCTTTGATCTGTACCAAAATAGGAGAGTGCCAAAAAAGTACCTCCAATCAAACCTGACCAAACTGTATATCTATTATCTAGATTGAAGGAGAAATCTAAAACTTCCATTTTGCCACTTGCGCCTGCGATTTCAAGTGCTTTAGTAAAAGTGATATCCTCAGGAAGTTTATCTACTATTAAAAAGAAAGCTACTAACATTCCAATGAAAATAACCACCATTTGATGTTTTTGTGTTACGTTGACAGCACGTGTACCACCAGAAACCGTGTAGATAATAACCAAAACACCAATAACAATATTTAGCGTTAATAAATCCCAGCCTAATACCACGGATAAAATAATTGCAGGAGCAAAAATAGTTATACCTGCAGCTAGTCCACGCTGAATGAGGAATAGAATAGCAGCTAAAGTTCTGGTTTTTAAATCAAAACGATCTTCTAAAAATTCATATGCGGTATACACTTTTAAACGATGATACAGTGGAATAAATACCATGCAAATTACAATCATCGCAATGGGTAAACCAAAATAGAATTGAACAAAGCCCATACCATCATTAAAAGCTTGCCCGGGCGTGGATAAAAAAGTTATAGCACTAGCTTGAGTTGCCATTACAGATAATCCAATGGTCCACCATTTTGAGTTGTTACCTCCTCTTAAATAATCCTTTACGTTTTTGCTGCCACGTGTTTGGTACGTACCGTAACTTACTATAGCAATTAGGGTTATAGCTAGAACAGACCAGTCAATTAAACTTAATTTTTCCAAGATTTAAAAGGCTTTTGTAATGATATAAAATAATATGAAGTATAATATATTGGCGACCAAAACTATGGTGTACAGTTTATGCCACTTTTGTTTGGGAGTTTCTTCCATTTTTAGTCTTCTAAGTTTAGTTCTGCTTTAATTTCATCTTTACCTAAAGACAACATATTGGCAAATAGGCGGTAGGCACCAGAAACACCAGCGGGAAACTCTCTAAAGAAACTTAGGCCTGTATACATATAGTATCCTTTACCATGTTTAGCAACAAGTAAGCTGCCATCCTTAGAAGTTTCTCCTTTATCATTCATTGACAGTATTGGTGTAAACTCATTTCCCCAGTTATTAGGAAAATATAAACCACGTTCTTGAGTCCAACCTTCAAAATCTTTTTGGGTGATTTTATTAGGGAAATTTAAAACCTCATGATCTGGCACTAAAAAACGTACCTCTGCATTCTCATCCGTTACGCGATCTCTTGAGAGTTTCAAATCATATGGCGCTAGGTTTTTAGATTTTAAGCGATGTGCCGTATTGTACTGTACAATCATATTACCTCCGTTGGCTACAAAATCGAATAATTGTTGTTGCTTAAAATCTATATCATCTAAAGTGTTATACGCTCTAATACCTACGACAACAGCATCAAATCTACTTAAGGTTTCAGTATTTATTTCATCTAAAGTTAAAACTCGAACATTGTAACCAATTTGTTCAAGACTTTCTGGAACAACATCTCCAGCACCTTGTATGTAAGCAATATTTTCTCCTCTTTTTTGAATATCTAAGCGCACCACCTTACTTTCACTAGGCAACAGCACTGTTTGAAAAGGGATATGTTCATAATCAATTTCGATGAGTTCTTTAGTATAATATTTATCTCCAATGTGTACAATCGGTCCTATTAAACCTTCACTCTGATTATTTGGAGGAATAACGGTGAATACTAAGGTTTGTTCTTCTCCTTTATGAGGAATGTTTACTTTTTGTTTTTTTGGATAGACTTGCCAATCATTAGGATAACACACTTCTACATCGCCAACCAAATTGTCTCGTCCTGCTTTCACAACTACCATGATATCCTGTTGCTTACTATCATTAAAAATGAAAACTTTCTCTTTGATTTTTGCTGATGCTTCAGGAATAATTTCAAACGGACGATATAATTCACCTTTATCAGGTTTTGAAAAACGTTGTACTATAGGTTTTGTAAATGTTATTGGAACATTTTCAATTAAAACATTGAAATCCACCATATAAGCTCGAGGAGTTTCAGGTTTACCAATTAACGAAGTATCATCAACTTGATACATGCCTAAAGATCCCTTTTTATCCAACCAGTATGGTGTTGTAGGTACTGCCGTTTCAGGGATTTTTAGTTCTTCCTTAATATCGAATTTTGTATTGTTTTCTAAGTTTATATTTTTTGAAATATTCATATCACCAATATTACTCACACTAACAAGTGTGATAGGAATATCACTGCGATTTAACACTTCTAAAGATATATTTACTTTTTCGCCTGCAGTAGCCCAATTTGATTCTGCAGAAGCTTCTAAATACAAGCCAGCGCACATTTGAATGATAGCCTTTAATTCTTTAGTTTTTTGAGTTTTCCAATGTTCATCTTCAATCTTTTGAAGCAACTGATACCCTTTTAATAAATCTGAAATATGAAGGGAAGGGTTTTTAAAATTGAAATTAGCTTCAATGTTATTTAAAATATTTCCAATTGCTTTTCCTCCCTTGATACGATTCCAAGATGTATCTATTCCTGAGAAAACATCTGTTGAACCATTAAGAGGTTCCCCTTTTAACAATTCTATAAACTCCATTTGAGTACCACGTGTTGACACACGCCCAAAACCTTGACATAAATGTTGACTACTAGCAATGGATGCTAGTTCGTTGTTAGACATTCCTTTTAAAGGGTAATAAACACCTATATCTAAACGAAGCATATTACTTTTATCAACTTTATTAAAAGCTTCTCTACTGCCATAGCGCCACCAACTGGTGTTGTAAAATAAACGTTTTGGTTGCCAAGTTTCGGAGTGTTGCAATTGCTCTGAATATGCGTTTTTATCATTAGCCAAATCAAACGCTTTAACACTTAATATTGCCGAAGTGGTATGATGTCCATGGGTTGTTCCAGGTGTTCTATGGTCAAACCGATTAATAATTACATCAGGTTTAAATTCTCTAATAGCGCGCACAACATCACTTAGTACTTGGTCTTCATCCCAAATCGCTAAAGTTTCATCAGGGTGTTTCGAGTAACCAAAATCGTTAGCTCTACTAAATAGCTGTTCACCGCCATCAACATCTCTTGCTGCTAGTAATTCTTGGGTTCTAATAACTCCTAAAAGTTCTCTTATTTCTGGTCCAATTAAGTTTTGTCCACCATCACCTCGAGTTAAAGATAAATAGGCGGTGCGCGCTTTTACCTGGTTGGCCATATACGCTATAAGTCTTGTATTTTCATCATCTGGATGTGCGGCAACGTATAAAACCGATCCCAAAACATTAAGTTTTTGAATAGATTCATAAATTTCAGAAGATGAAGGTGTTTTAGGTTTTTGGGCTTGTACTAAAGGTAATGTGAGTACAACTAGCAATACATAAAGTAGCTTCATTTGCATAATTATCAGTTGGATATTGAGCCAAATATAAATAAAGAAACCAGCGGATAGGCTGGTTTTAATTTTTATTTAACGTGATGTTCTAGGCTTATTTAAAGTATACAAAAAGCATATTTTATTTACACTCTAAGAACCTATTTTTTACCA
Source organism: Jejuia sp. UBA6058 (assembly GCA_002428965.1). GTDB lineage: Bacteria > Bacteroidota > Bacteroidia > Flavobacteriales > Flavobacteriaceae > Jejuia. Next base: position 224,319 of record DIYI01000005.1, read on the forward strand.
AAAACAGGAAGTAGTTGGGTCTTAGTCTGTCCAAAACCAATACGAACATCATCATTTTCACAGTAGGCACGCATTACCACAGAATCATAGTCATTTATAAACGTTCTAGTAGTACCGTCTTTTAACTTTACAGGTTTAGTACCTTTCCAAGTCAACTCCAGCATAGATCCATAAGAATCTTCAGTGGGGCCAGAAATGGTGCCGCTTCCCATCATATCTCCAGAATTTACGGGACATCCATTACTGGTGTGATGCGCCAGTTGTTGTGGCATATTCCAGTACATATACTTAAAGTTCGATTTACAAACCGTGGTTTCCTTACCGCCTTTTGGAATTATACCTACTTCTAAATTGATATCAAAACTCTGCTTGCCTTTGATTTGTAAATAGGGTAGTGGTTTTGGACTTTGTTTTGGGCTTTCCACTCTAAAGGGTTCTAAGGCATCAAGAGTCACAATCCATGGTGAGATGGAAGAAGCAAAGTTCTTACCAAGGAATGGCCCTAGAGGTACATATTCCCACTTTTGAATATCGCGAGCAGACCAGTCGTTAAAAACAACCAATCCAAAAATATACTCTTCAGCTTCTTCAATGGGAATAGGTTCTCCTAAATCATTGGCATCTGTAGTGATGAAGGCCATTTCTAATTCAAAATCCACCATCTTACTCGGACCGAAAACAGGTTTTGTAGCACCTTCTGGCATAGTTTGTCCTTGTGGTCTGTGAATAGGAATATGGGTAGTTAGTATAGAAGAACTTCTTCCATGATACCCCACAGGTAAATGCAACCAATTTGGCATGAGTGCATTATCTGCACCTCTAAACATCGTACCGACATTAGTGGCATGTTCCTTACTCGCATAAAAATCGGTATAGTCACCAACATACACTGGCATTTTCATTTCTATTTCATCCAAGCGAAATAGGATACGTTCTTTGTGTGCTGTATTATTTTTTAGTACAGGATTTTCTGCATCAAAAATTTCAGCAATGCGATTTCTAACCAAACGCCATGTTTTGCGACCATCGGCAATAAAATCGTTCAAGGTATCCTGAAGAAAGATATCATCAGTTAAAGGAATGCCATCAAAATAACCCAATTGATGCAAAGCTCCTAAATCAATGGCTGTATCACCAATACGTGTGCCAATGGTTATAATATCATCCTTAGTTAAAAACACCCCAAACGGAATATTCTGAATAGGAAAATCTGAACTCTTATTGACGTATAACCAAGAACTTCTATTGGGGTCATTTGCTGCTAAAGGCATAACTATTATTTTATATTTTGTTACTCAAACCTACATATTTTTTTCATTTTAATTGAAAAAAATCAATAAAATCTAAGTTTGTTTATAAGGTTAATAAATCGGTGTATAACTTGCATAGTAAATATATATATTTTGATGTTTTTAACTATCCTATTTGTTATTTTTGCGCAATTATTTAACGACAATTTAATTTTATGCAACGCGACGAACAAATTTTTGAATTGATTGAAGCTGAAAAAGAGCGCCAATTACATGGTATAGAACTTATAGCATCAGAGAATTTTGTAAGCGAACAAGTAATGGAAGCTGCAGGTTCTGTATTAACCAATAAATATGCTGAAGGCTATCCTGGAAAGCGTTATTATGGAGGCTGTGAAGTGGTGGATGAGGTTGAGCAAATCGCGATAGATCGTGCAAAAACTTTGTTTAACGCTGAGTATGTAAATGTGCAACCGCACTCTGGTAGTCAGGCAAATACAGCGGTGTACCACGCATGCATAAAACCTGGAGATACAATTTTAGGTTTCGATTTGTCTCATGGAGGACATTTAACTCACGGTTCGCCGGTTAACTTTTCGGGGCGTTTGTACAAGCCAGTATTTTATGGTGTTGAAAAAGAAAGTGGTGTTTTAAACTACGATAAAATTCAAGAGATTGCTACTAAAGAGCAGCCTAAGTTGATTATTGCTGGAGCGTCTGCATATTCAAGAGATATAGACTTTAAACGTTTTAGAGAAATCGCTGATAGCGTTGGCGCTATTTTATTGGCAGATATTTCACATCCAGCAGGTTTAATCGCTAAGGGTATTTTAAATGATCCGTTACCGCATTGTCACGTAGTAACTACAACAACTCACAAAACTTTAAGAGGCCCAAGAGGAGGCATGATAATGATGGGTAAAGATTTTGATAATCCATTTGGTATCACTTTAAAAAGTGGCAAGTTACGTAAAATGTCGTCTTTATTAGATTCTGCTGTATTCCCAGGAAATCAAGGTGGACCATTAGAGCATGTTATTGCAGCCAAGGCAATTGCATTTGGTGAAGCGTTAACTGATGAATTTTTACAATACCAGTTGCAAGTAAAGAAAAATGCAGCGGCCATGGCTGCAGCATTGGTTTCAAAAGATTATCATATCATTTCTGGTGGTACAGATAACCATATGATGTTAATTGACCTTAGAAACAAGGACGTTTCTGGTAGAGATGCAGAACAAGCATTGGTTAAGGCAGATATTACTGCCAACAAAAACATGGTGCCATTTGATGATAAATCCCCATTCGTTACTTCCGGAATCCGTTTAGGTACGGCGGCCATCACTACAAGAGGTTGTAAAGAGGACGATATGGTTGCTATTGTGGAATTAATAGATGAGGTAATTACCAATTTCGATGACGAAGCAGTTTTAGAATCGGTTAAGGAACGTGTTAATGCTATGATGCAGGATAAGCCTTTGTTTGTTTAACTCTTACTGTCATGCTGAATTTAATTCAGCATCTAAAAATATAAATCCTGCATGTTTTGCAGGATTTTTTGTTTATGGGCGTTACCTCCGCAAAAGCTTCGGTCGGGCTTTCACTACTCAATCCTTCCTTCGTCGGGGATTTCAAACATGCCGTTCAATCCCTAACGCAGGCGTATTTGCTGATTTTTGTTTTGAACCGTAAATGTTACCTAGTTTTTGATTAGTTCGTTTACCGGATTTGTATATGATTCGTTGCGTGGTTTAAGCAATAAAGTTAACAAATAAAAACCGAATAGAAAATCCCCGAGGATTTTCGTAAGTAGGCTTTCACTAGCAATGGATTATATACGTTGTTACCCAACGTTTTTTTATTCAACTATCATAAAAAGGGTTTCCTGATTAAAATCGTCAACAATTTTTAAAATTCCTTTTTCTTTTGAATAGAACAAAATATCAGGAAAAGACCTTAAAAGGTAGGCATTCGAATATTCAATTCCTTCAACATCAATAGTTGTAAAGAACTCATCTTGATAATCAAAAGAATAATCGATGTCTCCAAAACAATTTCCGAGATATGCTTTAAGTTCAAAACCTCCATCTCTATTCGCTTCGACTGATACAATTCCATCATAACAATTCGTTTCATCGGTAAAAATATATTCTCCACGTTCAATATAGACATCTGCGCTTGGTCCAAAAGATATGAATGATGACTCATTTGGTCCATCTTCATAATGTCTAATTTCTTTAGATGTTATAGTCAACGTGATAATTTCGTCAGTTTCCAAATTCTTTAGTTTGAATGTATCATCAATTTCAAATAGTAAAAAATCTTTAGCATCGTCACTTAAATCGTGATAAACATCATCTGGTTTACACGATTGTAGAGTTATTAAAACGAGAAAAAAAATTCCTAAATGTTTAAATTTATCTTTCATTACGATTTGGTTTTCAAATGTTGTCTAACATGGTCACTGGCATGGGTCGTTGGTAATGGCTTATATCCACCGGTAAACGAAGTTCGCAAATTTTTCTGACAAAATAAACTAAACCTAAAAGCTTTTAGAACCCTAAAACTTTAAGAATTATTTATAGACATCAAAACTTAAGAACATTTATATTTAGCAATGTAAATTATTAGAAACAAATGTGGGAAGAACAACTTAAAATTTACGATGCCATTGTAGCTAAATGCCCAAGATTTGAACGTAAAGGAAAATCTATGATTTATACTTCTGCAAACGGTCATATGTTTACACTACTAAATAAAGCAGGGGAGATAGGTGTTCGGTTTTCAAAAGACGTACAAGAAAAATATATCAAGGCATTTGAATCGTCCATTTATAAATCTTACGGATCAGTGATGAAAGGTTATGTGTTAATTCCGAATCATATGCTTACAGATTTAGATAAAATGGCTGAATTATTTAATGAAAGTTACGACTACGTCATGTCGCTAGAACCAAAATAAAATTATGAAGAAAATTATCATTTGTATCGTTTCATGTTTATCAATAACACTTATGGCGCAAGAAAAAGACACACTACCGTATTATGAAATTCCAGAAGCAGCAAAAGAATATACAGAAGGCACTGTTGCCTCAAGAATGGTGGATGGTTTAGGGTTTCGATATTATTGGGCCACAGAGGGTTTAAGACCTGAAGATTTAGCTTATAAACCCAGTGAATCTGGGAGGTCTTCTGGAGAAACTATTGAGCATTTATATGGGTTATCAAACTTTATCTTAAGTTCTATAATTAAAGATTTTAAGCGTATTGACCGTAAAGAAATGACTTTTGATGAGAAGCGAAAACAAACCTTGCTGAACTTTAAAAAAGCTTCTGATATTTTACGAACTACCGAAGATCTGTCGCAATTTGATAATGAGATGTATCCGTTTTGGAATGTTATTAACGGACCAATAGCTGATGCTTTGTGGCATTGTGGACAGGTTGTGATGTTAAGACGGGCTTCTGGAAACCCTTTTAATTCAAAGGTGAGTGTGTTTCAAGGTAAGTTAAGAGACTAATTTATAAATAGCTCAACCACCATTTATCCTTATTATTCGCTTTGTAAAGCATGTATTTTCTGCTAGGGAAATACAGTAAAGTAATTACAAATAACCACACCAGATAAACCACAAACAAAGAATAGCCATAATTAATAAGTTTAGCATTCATAAAAACCTCATTGGTAAGAATCATGTCTTTCCAATTTCCACCAAAAATTAAGATACCAATTATTGCTAAAACATGTAAAACAACAATATGCAGGAAATAGTAGAATAAAGGCACACGACCAAAAACTAGAAGTATGTAGGTAATCCTATTTTTTATGTTTTCAATGGCATATAAAAATAAAAGTGAAGGCCCAATAGTGATTAATAAATACGATAGAGATGGTGGATACTTAGTAACATTAAAAAATGAAAGAACCGTTTTGGTTGTTGTATCTTGATACGTCCAAGGCACCAAATCACCGTAAAGGTTTATACCTCTAATAATGAAGAACAATACAATACTCGTAAGACCGATTCTTAATAGATATTTTCTTCGTATTTCAGGTAGAAAGTCCTTGTTATAAAATTTACCAAAACAATACCCTAAACTTATCAACCCAAACCATGGAATTATTGGATATGCAAAAGCAAACATTGTATCGCCAATTTGAATGAATTGCGACTGATGCAGTGTATACCAAACTAAGGACTTGAAACTGGTTCCTTGCATTACGATATCGTCCAATAAGTTGTGGCCTGCTACTAGCACTAACCCCAATATTAAAATAGCTTTAATAGGAAGGTATATAGTAAAAGAAAGTAGTATCATGCACAAGCCAATAGCCCAAATTACCTGTAGAATTATAAAACCATAGGTGATATCAAACTTCCAAACAAAATTATTGACTACCAAAGCAAGAAGAATTAACCAAAACCCTCTTGTTATTAAAAACTTGAATAATTGTGTTTTTGTTTTTTTAGCACCATATAGAAATGCAGATGTACCCGCTAAAAAAATAAAGACGGGAGCGCAATAATGAGTAATAAACCTTGTAATGAAAAGGAAAGGCGTTGTGGTCTCTAAATTGGTTGGATCTGAAAAAAAGGAGCCGTAATGAAAATAGTCTCTAGTATGGTCCAATGCCATTAGTACCATTACAAGACCTCTTAAGATATCGATGGATTCAATCCTAATAGATTTTACTTTCAAATTAAATGAGTTTAGGCTTCGGGAAGTTCGTTAAATATCTGTGAATAAGCAAATTTCATCTTAAAAACGAAACGGTTCATCTAAAAGCCTTGTTTTTCTATTAAAATTTACGACAAAAGTAATTTTGGTACTCTATTTTTATTTAAAACTATTAACTATGAAGCCAAAACTTCTTATACCTTTTCTGGTTTGTTTTATTTTTAATTCAAGCTTCTCTCAGACGGATATAGAGGAATTACCTAGCCCTAATGGTTCGGAATATGCAAATATGAGTGGAAGTATTGATCAATCTCTTTCGGGAGCGAATGTATCTTGGGATTATACATCATTAACAGCATTGAGTGATATTTCAGTTGATACTTATGTTGAAAATGCAAGTACTGCAACTATAACCACTACAACCAATGGGGTTCCATCAAGTTCTATTTCTTTAGTAAATCCTAACGCAGAAGTTGCTGTTACTGCGGCTGTGGCTTTTGATGTGCAATTAAATTACACAGACCCTGGGGTTGTTGGTACATTTCCTTTGAGTTTTAATTATAGCAATACAGATAATGTTGAAGGTACATTTTCGGGTTCTGGCATATCTGGAACAATACTTAACACAAGTACATTTGTAGTTGATGTTGATGCTTGGGGAAATTTAAAAGTAGGTACATTTGATGGAGAAGTAACACGATTAAAAATTGTTCAAAATTTAAATTTATTGGTTGGTTTTGTGCCCACAACTGCTACACAGACCTCCTATTTTTATTATGATGCTAATAGCAGTGATTTGGTATTTAGAACCACTAGAGTTGTTGTCCCATTAGCATCATTAGATAATACAAGCTTAGAAATGCTTTCTACTTATACACTGAGTACTACTGAAGTATCTTTAAAAGGAAAGGGAATAGCCTTAACGTCGAATCCAGTTAAAAATATTTTGAAACTAGATGTTAAAGGAGGTGCAAATGTAAAAGAAGTGGAGATTTATGATATTACAGGAAAACAAGTGCTGAGTTTTAAAAATAAATTCAACGATTTTGATGTCTCTCAATTGAAAGCTGGTTTGTTTATTTTAAGCGTTACCACGGATAAGGGAAATACTGTAAAGAAATTTATTAAGGAATAAAAAAAGCGTTTCAAATGTGAAACGCTTTTTTAATATTTAAGCTGTAACTTTTTCCTTTTTAGGAGAAAAATCTACCTCAATTTGATTGTTGAGAATATCTTGAAAGGTCTCGCGTTTTCTAATTAAATGCGATTTTCCTTTATACCATAACACTTCTGCAGGTCTAAATCTTGAGTTATAATTACTCGCCATAGAGAAGCAATAAGCACCAGCGTTTTTAAAACGCAAAATATCACCTTCGTTTATTTCTTTAATACGTCTATTGTTACCAAATGTATCTGTTTCACAGATGTAACCTACAACAGAGTAAAAACGCTCTCTGCCATTTGGATTTGAGATATTATCAATCTCGTGGTGCGATCCATAAAACATGGGGCGTATTAAATGATTAAATCCAGAATCAATTTGAGCAAAAACGGTAGATGTTGTTTGTTTTACAGCATTTACTTGTGCTAAAAAATGCCCAGATTCGCTCACTAAAAACTTACCAGGTTCAAAGGCAAGGGTTAAATCTTTGCCATAACTTTTACAAAACTCATTAAACTTAGCCGATAATTTTTCACCTAATTCTTCTATATTAGTTTCAATATCACCAACTTTATAGGGCACTTTAAAGCCAGAACCAAAATCGATAAATTCCAAATTTTTGAATTGTTTTGCTGTATCAAATAAAATTTCGCTTGCATAGAGAAACACATCAATATCTAATATATCACTTCCTGTATGCATGTGTATGCCATTAATATTCATTTTGGTATTTTCGACAATTCTCAATAAATGAGGTATTTGATGAATTGAGATTCCAAATTTAGAATCGATATGTCCCACAGAAATATTTGCATTTCCGCCTGCCATGACGTGCGGATTTATTCTTATACAAACAGGTGTATTAGGATGCGCTGTACCAAATTGTTCAAGAATGGACAGATTATCAATATTTATTTTTACACCAAGTTTTGCGGCTTGCTCAATTTCATTTAAGGACACACCATTTGGGGTGTAGATTATTTGTTCTGGTAAAAAACCAGCAGCTAAACCAAGCTGAACTTCTTGAATGGAAACCGTATCAATTCCCGACCCTAAAGATTTTAATAGTTTTAGAATTGAAATATTTGATAATGCCTTTACTGCATAATTTATCTTCAGATGCTTTACGGCTTTAAAAGCATTCGTTAATCTTTTGTATTGTGACTCAATTTTCTCTCCATCATAAACGTATACAGGACTTCCGTATTCGTTTGCAACCTTTACTAAATCGGTAGTTTTCATTTGGTGTTTTTTAATTTCGGACAAAGATATTTTTTTGATTTCAAATTCAAATAAATATTGAAAATTTATACAAATTAAACATTTTGTTAATTATTTAACATAAATAATAGAGTTATAAATTCTACCTAATACTACTTTAATAAATTAGAATAATTACTTCTGATTATTTACATTTGTGCATCTTAAAAACGGTTGAGCAAATTATGAATTTACACGAATATCAAGGAAAAGAATTATTAAGTAGTTTTGGTGTACGCATTCAACGCGGAATTGTTGCTCAAACTGCTGATGAAGCGGTAGAGGCAGCCAAAAAATTAACTGAAGAGACAGGAACAGGTTGGCACGTTATTAAAGCCCAGGTACATGCAGGTGGACGTGGCAAAGGTGGCGGCGTTAAACTTGCCAAAAATTTAGAGGATGTTAAAGCACTTTCTGGCCAAATCATAGGTATGGATTTGGTAACGCCTCAAACTTCTGCCGAAGGTAAACGTGTGCATCAAGTATTGGTGGCCGAAGATGTATATTATCCAGGTGATTCTGAACCAGAAGAATATTATATGTCTGTTTTATTAAATAGAGCCAATGGTCGTAATATGATCATGTATTCTACCGAAGGAGGAATGGATATCGAGACAGTTGCGGAAGAAACACCACATTTAATATTCACCGAAGAAATTGATCCAGCTACTGGAATTTTACCTTTTCAAGCACGTAAGATTGCTTTTAACTTAGGTTTATCGGGAGCAGCTTTTAAGGATATGACCAAGTTTGTATCAGCTTTATATACGGCTTACGTGAAGTCTGATTCTTCTTTATTTGAAATTAATCCAGTATTAAAGACAAGTGATGACAAAATTTTAGCGGTTGATGCTAAAGTATCTTTAGATGATAATGCTTTATTTAGACACAAAGATTTAGCAGAGTTACGCGATTTAAGAGAAGAAAACCCCATTGAGGTTGAGGCAGGCGAAAAAGGATTGAACTATGTAGATCTTGACGGAAATGTTGGGTGTATGGTAAACGGTGCAGGATTAGCAATGGCTACCATGGATTTAATTAAGCAAGCAGGTGGAGATCCTGCAAACTTCCTTGATGTTGGAGGTACTGCGGATGCCGCTAGAGTAGAGGCTGCGTTTAAAATTATATTAAAGGATCCAGCCGTAAAAGCAATTTTGATCAATATTTTTGGTGGAATTGTAAGATGTGATCGCGTGGCACAGGGCGTAATTGATGCTTACAAAAACATGGGTAACATTGAAGTACCTATTATAGTGCGTTTACAAGGAACGAATGCAGATGTTGCCAAAGAACTAATTGATAACTCTGGTTTAGATGTTTTAAGTGCAACAGAATTTCAAGAAGCTGCTGATAAAGTCCAAGAGGTTTTGGCTTAGTTTTAACGCATTTCAAAAATAATAATAAACTAAAGATAGTATCGAAAGGTACTATCTTTTTTTATTCTTATTTGGTCATGCAATTTTAAATTATGTCTATTTTTCTTCATATGGATTCTAATTCTCTTTCTTGTAAAATATGCATATGCATTTCATCGATTTTGCATTTTTGTAGTAGTGATTTTAGCATTTTCCGAAGAAGGGAAACGAGATTTTTAAAATCTGCAGGCGGCATTGCTCAATATTTAGTTCTTAAATGGTGTTAATTAATTGATATTCAGTTGTTTGTATCTATGTAACTTTCTAGGTTTAAGCTATCGATAAAATGATAAGTTGCGCTTTTTTCAGATTAAAAAAAATCGCAGAAGATGAACACTATAAAAATGCCGATAAAGCGCATATGGTTTTTCGATGAGCGTATACATATCTACGATTAACGCTGGTACTTTCTGTTTAAATTTATATCAAACAATTTTAGCCCTAAGAGCATGATAAACAGAATGGAAAAATTGAGTCTCTTATCAGAAATGATTGCTTTCGCACAATATGATAAGGATATTAATGAGATTGAGTATAATTTTTTGCTTGGTGTAGCGAAACAATTGGATATTTCTCGAGAGGATTTTGAATACCTGATAAATAATCCAATAAGTTACACACACTTAAAATCGCATAGTGAGCGTATTGTACAGTTTCACAGATTGGTTTTATTAATGAACATTGAACAAGAACAGCAAAATAATAGCCCATCAGCGGGAGTTATAAAACTTTATAATTTTGGATTAAGAATGGGCTTAAGTCATGAATCTATTTCTAAGGTATTGTACCTAATGGAAAGTTTTCCGAACAAAGTAGTACCACCAGATGTGTTGATTGATATATTTAAAACACAGTACAATTAATATTGAATATTAAATAAGTTACTAACTAATTAATAAATGAAAAGCTAAAAGTTTATACTTTTAGCTTTTCTAGTTTATTTTGGTAAGTTTTAATATCGTCTCGCAGTTGAGCAGCAACAATAAAGTCTAAGGCTTTCGCCGCTTCTTCCATTAATTTGCGCTTCTCTCTAATTTTCTTCTCTAGTTCTGGTTTAGTTAAATATTCGCTTTCAGGTTCAGCTGCCTTAGCAGCCTCTAATTCATAACTATATGTGCTTACCGAGTTTTTAGCAAGAGCATTATCTAAACTTTTATTTAATGCTTGCGGTGTTATGTCGTTTTCATTGTTGTAAGATATTTGTTTTTCACGTCGGTAGTTGGTTTCGTCAATAGTTTTTTGCATACTATTGGTGATTTTATCAGCATACATAATAGCTTTTCCGTTCAAATTTCTTGCGGCTCTTCCGACAGTTTGGGTTAATGACCTGTTTGATCTTAAAAAACCTTCTTTATCCGCATCTAAAATAGCAACTAGGGATACTTCAGGTAAATCTAAGCCTTCTCTTAGCAGGTTTACCCCCACCAAAACATCAAACAATCCTTTTCTTAAATCTTGCATAATTTCAACACGTTCTAAAGTATCTACATCGCTATGAATGTATCTACACCTAATTTGAATACGATCTAAGTATTTGGTCAATTCCTCCGCCATTCTTTTGGTTAAGGTGGTAACTAGTGTACGCTCGTCTTTTTCAACTCTAAGTTGAATTTCTTCAATTAAATCATCAATTTGATTCAGACTTGGGCGTACCTCAATTATTGGATCCAATAGACCTGTAGGACGAATTACTTGCTCAACATAAATACCATCAGTTTTCTGTAGCTCGTAATCTGCAGGAGTTGCACTTACATAAATTACCTGATTTTGAAGTGCTTCAAACTCTTCAAATTTTAGAGGCCGATTGTCCATTGCCGCGGGCAACCTAAAACCATATTCTACAAGATTTTCTTTACGGCTTCTGTCACCACCATACATAGCATGTACTTGAGAAATAGTAACGTGACTTTCATCTACCACCATTAAATAGTCATCAGGAAAATAGTCTAACAAACAGAAAGGTCTTGTTCCTGGAGCTCTACCATCCAGGTATCTTGAATAATTTTCTATCCCAGAACAATAACCTAATTCTCTTATCATTTCTAAATCAAACTCCGTACGTTCCTTAAGGCGTTTTGCTTCAAGGTGTTTACCAATATCTTTGAAATAATCGTGCTGCTTTACCAAATCATCTTGAATATCCTTAATAGCATTTTGCAAAATTTCTGGTGAAGTAACAAACATATTAGCTGGATAGATATTTAACCTATCATAACGTTCAAGAACAGCATTGGTTTGTATATCAAATGATTCAATCTCTTCAATTTCATCTCCAAAGAAATGAATACGGTAAGCGTCATCTGCATATCCAGGGAAAATATCAACTGTATCTCCTTTAATTCTAAAATTACCATGTTTGAAATCTGCTTCCGTTCTAGAATATAGACTTTGTACAAGTTGATGCAGCAATTGTGTTCTAGAAATAACCTGATCTCTTTGTAAAGTAATTACGTTTTTTTGAAATTCGAGTGGGTTGCCAATACCATATAAACATGAAACAGAGGCTACTACTAAAACATCTCTTCTTCCGGAAAGTAATGAGGATGTAGTACTTAATCGCATTTTTTCTATTTCTTCGTTTATAGAAAGATCTTTTTCGATATAAACTCCAGAAACAGGAATGTAGGCTTCTGGTTGGTAATAGTCATAGTACGACACAAAATATTCTATGGCATTATTTGGAAAGAACTGCTTAAATTCAGAATACAGTTGGGCCGCTAATGTTTTGTTATGAGCTAAAACTAGAGTAGGTCTTTGCACTTCTTGAATAACATTGGCTACTGTAAATGTTTTACCTGAACCTGTTACACCTAAAAGTGTTTGGTACTTTTCTTCGGAAATAATTCCATCGGCTAATTGCTTTATAGCTTCTGGTTGATCTCCGGTAGGTTTAAACTCAGATTCAATTTTGAATTTCATAACATAGTAACTCTAGTTTACTAAATTACTTAAAGCAAGTGAAACTAAGAACTTATATGTAAAGATTTAGATTTATCGCTTTAACGTAAAGTGTCCCATGAAAGAGCGACCATCTTCAAGGTTGACTTTAAACCAATAATCATCTGTTGGCATTAGTTGTCCGTTATACGTTCCATCCCATCCGTCAGAACTTGTTGAAAGCTGTTTAATGAGCTTGCCATAACGATCATAAATCCTTACTACAGATCTTGGCTGAGTACTAGCGTCAATACCTCTAACACTCCAGAAGTCATTAAAACTATCTCCATTTGGTGTAAAATATCGCAAATAACCTATTACAGAAATATCTAATGTTGAAACACCACAAATAGGATCTCTTACATAAATGGTGTAGAATCCAGGAATAACATTTTCGAAAAATGGATCACTTTGATAGTCAATTATACTTGAATCTCGCGGCGAAAGTGCATAATCATAATTACCATTACCTAAACCGGTAGGGTCAATAGTTACCGAATTATATTCCGAAGTATTAATGTCTACAATTGTTACATCTTCAGGAATAATAGTAGCTTGTTCTGAAGCATCAACAATGATATCTCTGGATCTCGGACAGCCAGTGCCATCGGTTTTTGTTAGCGTTATAGTATATATTCCTGGTTCTGAAACTGTTATTAATCTATTGCTTGATAAGAACTGATTTGTTATTGTACCGTCTACATTTGTATAATTCCACTCATAATCAAATAATTCTGATGGGTTATTCTCAAAGGGTTCTAGTTCTATTTGAAATGTTGGGTCAGAGGTACATACAATTTGAGGAGATTCAACTGAGAATTCAGGTAAAGGATTCACAATTAAATCAATAGTTGTAGTTGCTGTACAAGTTTGATTTATTGGATTTATTACTTCTACTGAAATAGTTTGATTTGCAGAATTAAATGGATTTGGTAACGAAGGGCTATTGCTCACCGTATTTCCACCGTCGTCTACATAAGTGTAAAATACGTCCATTCCCATTTGAGTTCCCAATATGGTAGCTGTAAAGGCTGATGTATCAAAAGGGAGTATGCCATCATCATCAATATCACCGTTATCTCCATCGCAGAATATTTGCGCTGCTATAGGGTTTGCAACGGGCTGTTCGTCAACAATAAAACTGATTATTGTTTCCTCGAAACAAGGACCATCAGGATCTTGGGTGGCATTATTGGTAACTCGCACTGTGATATCCTGTGTTTCGCTTAAAAATATTGGTTGAATCGGACTCGTAACAAAAGATCCGTCATTATATAGAAGTGGATTACCAGTACTATCAAAATATGTGATTGTTACATCCAATGGATTTTGAGCGTTTAGAATATCGGTTTCAAGCTGAGATACATCAAAAGGATAACTCAAGACCGCATCTGTTAAATCAAAATCACATTGTCTAGGTATTGTAACAGGATTTGCTATTGGTAAGGCTTCAACATTTAATAAATCTTGGAACCCTTCTAAGCCTAGACAGTCATTACCTAAATCACTTTTTACACGTACCCATATAGTCTGTACGTTAGGTGAGTTTGTGTTTTCATGATTTGTAATATCCAATATTTCGTTAGTTTCCAACTCAGCATCAATTAGAGATTCATAGAAATGAACACTTACGTTAATACTATTAAAAACGGTGTTTTCTATTTCATTTTGAATATCACTTAGGTCGAAAGTTGCAACCCCATCACGTAAGTCAGTGCCATCATCACACTGATATTTTTGCATTGGCACATAAGAAGCTAACGCAGCACTACTTGGGCTAACCTGCAAATCTAAAGGCACTACCCTAAAGCATGTATTTGTGTTTTCAACCCTAATCCAAATTGTTTCGGTAGCAAAACCCAGAGCATCTTGATAGGCATTAGGGTCTGTAATGGGGTTTGTTGTTGTTTCTGCTTCCGCCTGAGTTTCATAATACGTAAAGACTAATCCTTCTGAAAGGTAATTTGGATTAATTTCTTCTTTTATGCTATCTAGAGTAAGATTAAACAAAGCTTGTCCATCATTGCTGTCATCATCACATTGTTGGTAGACATCGGGGTTAGAAACTTGAGGTAATGCGGAAACCTCAATTTCAAACGATGTATCTGCAAAACAATCAGGAAATACCGTATTAAATACTCTTACGTATATGGTTTGAAGATTAGCTACTGTATTATTAAAACTAGAAGGTGTAGGTATCATATTACTGTATGATGCATCAGTGAAATATGATACAGTAAATTCAGATGCCAACTGTCCATTTAATATTTGATCTTCACGCTCTGTTAAGTCAAATGTAATTACACCATCCGTGTCATTACCAACAGAATTATTATCACAATCTTGAATTCTATCAATATTGGTGGCTACCGCTGGAAAAGGGGAGTTGTAAACTTCAATATTAAAACTAGAAGTAGCGAAGCAAGAGGTGTTTCCATTATTTTCAACTCGGGCATAAATTGTGGTATTTCCTGTTTCAAATGGACTCGTAATAGCATTATCATTGATATCAGCTTCCGCTTGGGAGGCGTGATATGTAATTGTAATATCTGTTTGTGTACTGATATTGTTATTCTGGTTTTCTAAATTAATCGAAGCTGTCCCATTATTATCATCATCGCATTGTTGAATTGTTGGCGCTATATTAGCTATAGGTAATTCTATAACGGTAAGTTGCATTATATTAGAATAAAGCCCACACGCATTACCCGTTCTGTTTAGAAACGCTCTGAAAAAATATCCATTAAGTATAAGAGGTGTATCGGTAATAAGTAAACTGGCCGTTTGAGAGTCGCTGTAAGTTGCATCATCAATAATATTGTTCCAATTTACTCCATCAGTTGAAACCTCCCATTGAATGGTGTCAAAAGTTGTTGAGGTAAGCGATATATTATTATCTGAACTTTCACAAACTTCAATGTCTTGCGGCTGTGTAGTTATTGCAATGGGAGCTATAGTTAAGTAATTTGCGTCTGGAATTATATATCCATCAATCGCATTATTTACCAAGCCATTTACATCAACGGTAACTGGTACATTACCAAGTAAATCGTCTGCGTTACCATCTGAAAATCCAGCTTCTATAACGTCACTACATTCATCTCCATCACTATCTAAATCATGATATGAGAATATACCATCGGCATCTAGATCGTTAGGAGTATATCCAATTTGGTTACTGTCTGGTGCAGTTTCAGCAGCATCTGCCCAACCATTTGTACCGTAAGTTGGTCCATCTTCTATACCATCTAAATTAGTATCTGATAATGTACCCAATTGGCCTGTTTCGATTAAATCATAAATACCGTCATTATCACTGTCTAGATCATAAAAATCTAGTACACCATCATTATCACTGTCAATTGGCCCTGCGATGCTTGTGAAAATATCATCTAAACCATCATTATTAGCATCTATTCCTGAAAGTGTTGTTAGTTCTCCAGAACGCTCTATGATGTCTGGAATACCATCATTATCACTGTCGAGGTCATGTGCATCTATTATGCCGTCACCATCATTATCTTTTTTATAGCAAGTGAAGGATATGATACCATTAAAAACTGAAGCTGTTGATAAGTTGGCGTTTGTATGAACAAAGGCAAATCCATCTACTTCGCTTGCATAAAAATTAAAAGGAGTGTTACCAGTAGCCGCTGGGTTTATTTGAAATTGAATTTCAGACCCCGAAATTTGAGTAACGCCAGTTTCAAAAATACCGTCAAAATTGGTGTCAACTAGTAATCTATCATCTGGGTCAACTAATGTAATGTTTTTATTTGCCGGAAATACCCTGGCTATAAAAACTTCATCCGCTGTAATGCTTGGCGGAATAGCAGTATTCTCGGATAGCCTAAAATTTAAAGTTTCTGTAAAACTCATGGTATAATTATTCTCGCCACTAACTGTAGCTCCAACAACGCTATTAAATTCTCCTTGATTTCCTCCTGTAATACCATTAGGGTTGCCATTTGCGTTGGATTGAGTATAGGTGACACTTACTATTGAATTATTTGTTGAGCTATCTTGAAACTCTAGAACAGGATTTAGAGCATCTGTCAAATTAGCGGTTACATTACCATTAGATTCGTCGCAATTTTCAATGCCATCATTATCATTATCAATATCTATGTTGTCAATAATTCCATCGTTATCTCGATCGTCAGGACAGATGCTTACAGGAACCTCAACAGATTCTAGAAGTTCTCCTGTACAAGTAATAATACCAACTAATTTGTACCTTCCTGGTTGATTTGGTGTAAGTGTTGGTGTATTTAGATTTAGGCTAACAAAACCAGTACCATCATCAAATAGCCAATCAAAAGAGTCAAAATTTTGTGCATTTGCAGCCTCAAGAGTAACATTTGGTATACAATTTCCCAAGGCAGAGAATTGTAAATTGAAGTTAATTTCAGGCGCAGATGGGAATCCTGAATAAAAACTTCCCGAAGTTGCAAAACCATTAACATTGAAATACGCTACATATAATTCATCATTTCCTTCAACAGAAATATTTCCATTTAACCCTGTTATCTTATATGTTACATAATTTGTATTTCCATCTACATTACTAGGTCCAATTGTAGCGAAATTTGTAAGAGCTTGGTTGTTTATAGTTACGGTAGCACCAGCTTTTGTAACTATAGATAAACCTCCGCTGTAATTCGTGTTTCCTATTCTGTCAATATTTGCGATGTTATTTATATTGCCTCTTGTTTCGCAACTTAATGGCGGCACAAAAAACATACCTTGATTAGCTTCGTTATTGGCACCCGTGCCTTGGTAAGCAAATACATCTGCACTAGTTTCAACATACATATTCCCGTCCGCATTATATTGATCACCTTCAATTACAACAAAATCTCCTGCGTTAATTGTTGCAAAACCTGGAGTTCCGTTTACCGATATTGCAGTATTATCAGAATGTGCTACTATTAGTACATTTTCCCATTCGTCAGGACCATCACCTCGTACAAAAATATATTCGTTGCCTACTTTGTCAAGTCCAACAATTTGGTCAATACCATAATCTCTTCCTCCACCGCTACCAAAACTCCCATTGGCAGATCCGCAATTCACTACAATTGGTTTATCTGAACTTACCAGACTTCCGATTAATCCTGTTCTATTCACTAGTGCATCTGCACTATTTAAGACTATTGTATAACTTTCACCTTCGTTTAAAGTTCTGGTAATTGGAAGTGCACCAGTATAATTTTTAATGACTAGTCCCGTATCCAAATTACTAAAGCTAACTTCGGTATCGTCTTCTGTAGCCATTACAGATAGAAAGTTGGCATAATTGTCTTGGGGGTTTGCATTAGTAAATGTCCCAATCCTAAATATATTCCCTAGGGCAGATAAGCCCTTGCTTACTAATGCGCCCGCTTGAGCACCACCGCCCGCATTCATTCTTACCGAAACATAAATTGGAGCTTCTGCTTCAATAATATAACCTCTATTACTTTGAATTGTACTCGTTTCTGAAGATTGTATGAATAGCTGCCCATATCCATTGCCCACGCTAATTTCTACTGGAGCACCGTTTGATACTGTACCTGTAATATAATTAGCCTCTGGCGCCCCTACAGGAATGACGGTGAATGGCACATTGCCATTATTAGGAGTTGATAAGTAAATATATTGATCCTCAGGTATTGCATTGCCAAATTCTGCACTGGACAGTGGCGGTATGTAGTGTTTTTTACTTAACTGAGCAAAAGATTGTAAGCTTAGAAGAACTAACAATAGGGCAAAACATTGCCTTAGCGATTTGTTGCTATTAACCATTAAATGAGTAATTTTTCTTTTTATACCTAATGCCTAAAATATATACTTTAAGCTAATTGGACTACAATTATTGGATAAGGTTTAATTTAAAAAGGTTAAAATGTGTAATTTATTATATAAGTAAAGGTTTTGTAAAGTCTATTTTTATTACCTCTTTAATGTAAAATGTCCCTTTAAAGTGAAAGAATCCCCATTTTGAACAATATCAGCAGTAAACCAATAGTCATCCGCAGGCATATGTTGGCCATTAAACGTACAATCCCAACCAGGTGAAGTGTGTGGTAGCATTTTTAGGAGTTTTCCGTGACGATTATATATAAAAACTTGAGACCCTGGAAGCATATTAGCACCAACGATGTGCCAGGTATCAAAACTGCCATCACCATTCGGTGTTACAAATTTTGGAATATCGATAACAAAAACCTCTTCAACCACAGGGGAGCATCCATTTAGATCTTCAATAGTAACGGTATGAGGACCTATAGTTACATTCTCAAATATATTTGATGTTTGTGGTTCGCCATCATCTAACGAAAAAACATAGTTACCGATTCCACTTAAATCAATAGTAATTGTATTTGGGTCGGTAAAATCAGTTTTGGTAGAAATTACGTTATTTGCTTGTTCGGACTGAATAACATTAATTGTTTTGGATATACTGCAATTTTCTGCACTAGAATGAACGGTTGTTATTGTTATTTCGTAGTCTCCAAGTTCTGAAGGATTATTAATAGTGATTGTTGGCGACGTTGATCCATTAACACTTGGGTTTATTGCTGCAGACCAAAAATAAATATCGTTAGGATTACCAGTTGAAGCGTCCAGAATTAAAGGTAAATTATCTAAACACAAGGTTTCTACATCATTTAATGGAATAACAGGAAGTGGGTTTATGAACGTCTTAAATTCAGTAGTGGAATAGCAGCCTGAATTAATATTCTGTAATCTCGCATAAATCGTAGTATCGTTAGAAGATTCAAAAGAATCACTTAATCTATTTTCATCATTTTCTGCATCAATGAGTTCGGTGTAATATGAAATACTATAATCTACAGCGGGTTGTGTACCTAAAATATCTGAATTTACTTCAGTTAAGTCAAAAATTAATAAACCATCATCGTCATCGTCACATTTTACCAAATTTTGTGGAGTACTGGCAATGGGGTTCTCGTTAATTTGTAATGTAAAATTAGCAAGTGCTGCGCATCCATTACTTAAACTTTCAATTCTAGTGTAAAATGTATGACTGTTTGATGAGTAATTGAATATTAAATCGAGAGCATCGGTATTATTTTCAGCATTGGTTTGACTGCTAAAGTAACTTATGGAAACAGCATTTATGTCATTAACCAAAATTGAGTTCATTGTTTCCAAATCAAAAGTATTTGTATTATTATCACAGATAAAATATGTACCATTAAAGGTAACCACAGGTAAGGGTAAAACAGTAAGCTGCAACGGAATAACAGAGTAACAAGTTGTTTGGTTATTAGTTACTTTTATATAAACTACTTTAGAAACCGAGCTGTACATTTCCGGATTTTGTATTGCCAGAGTATTATTATCTACATCATCACTATTTTCAAAGTAGTTTATGGTTACGTCATTAGAAAATCTGTCAAAATTTTCATATTCGGCGTCATTCAAATTAAAAAAGGCAAATCCGTCATAATCATCATCACATGTTATCATGTCTTCTGCATCTGAGAGGTTCGGAGGGTTTATAACCTCTACAGCAAAATTTTCTATGAAATAACAGCTAGACTCTGTATTTTCAATTCTCACAAATAATGTTTCTAACCTGTCGGTATTTGTGTACATTAAATTTGTTATTGGGGAAGTGTTGTTTTCCGCATCAGATTGATTTCTATAAAAGGTTACGTCAATTGCAGATGGGTTCGGAGATATGCTGGTAATTTCAATTATTTTTTCATTTAGATCAAAGACTTCGATTCCATCGGCACTTTCATCACAGAGAGGTACAGGAGTTGGAGCCGTATAAATAGGATTTGCACCCACTTCGATAACAAAAGATGATGTTGCGTTGCAATTTATATCTGTTATATTTTGAACCCAAACGTATATAGTTTGTGGGCTAGATATATTAGTGTAATCTATATTTTTATCAATTGGACTGTTTAGTGTGGCATCCTCAAAATAAAACACTTCTTTCCCAGTTTGCCCGTTTAAAACCTCAGAATCCCAATCCGAAAAAATAAACTCGGTTCTTTGATCATCATCATCTTCACATAAAAGATAGCTTGGAATATTATCTATAACAGGAAGAGTATTTAAAATGATTTGCTGTATAGCTATAGCAAAGCATTCAGAATTAATGTCTTGAATCCTAATGTAGACATCATACACGCCTGAATTGAAACTTGTCTGAGACGCAATTTCATTTTCGTTAGCATTTGCATCATCCAAAGTGGTATGATATGAAAAGGTTAAACCCGATGTATTTGGTACAATTTGAGAAATTCTACTTTCAAGATCTAGTAGTTCACCTTCTTCTCCGTCATTATCACATATTATCCAAGGTGTTGGTTGTGTAATCGTTGGTGCAGATACAACAATGATATCAAATTCGTTTGTTGTAAAACAACCTGTGCCAATATTTTCTAGCCTAACATAAATTGTTTCTTGTGGTTGTGAATTGGAATAAAAGGGAGGAAGAGGATTAAAATTAGTTTCAGCATCTGCCAATGTACCAAAATATGTTGGTGTAAAGTTTGTGTTGCCATCGGTAACAATATCATCAAAAAACGACAAATCAATACTTGTAATGCCATCATCGTCATCATCACAATAAGGAACTGGGGCAATTGGACTGAAATTTAAAACTGGGTCTACACGTAAATTAATTTGATCTATTTCACTACAAGTATCACTTTCAAGAACCAAAAATAGTGTTGTAGGATTTGAAGCTGGAAAGGGGGTGTTTTTATCTATTGGGTCATTTTGATTATCACGTTCATTTTCTGTTCTATAAAAAGTGGCTCTGTATTCAGCAGGAATATCTCCATTCTCATCGGCAAAGGCCTCAAAAATATATCTTTCAATTACATTAAGGCTAAAATCTACTGTACCATCATTACTGACATCATCACATAACGCAAAATCTCCGGTATCAGTTCCTGTTAATAATAGATTTGTGTGTATTTCCAGAGGCACTATTGTAGCACACATCGTAGCATTATCTTCAACTCTTACGAATACTGTTTGCACTTCAGAAACTACATTTTCGTAGTTTGTTTCGTTTGCTATTGGATTGGAATCTGTCTCGGCATCAGCTCTATTTTCGTGAAATGAAACCGAAACGTTAGTTAGTCCATCCAATATATCACTAATGGCAGTTGTCAAATCGAAATTATCAGTACCATCAAGATCTGTATCACAACCATCCAAGGGAAAGGGAGATTGGTTAACATTAGGGCCATTAGTAATATCAATTGTTAATTGAGTAGTGGTATAACACCCAGTATTTTCATTTATTACCCTAACATAGAGGGTTTGAGGATTACTGTTATTTATAAATGGAAGCGTGTTTTCATCTCCCAAAAATGGTCTCGGTATAGGGTTGTTATCATTGTCAGCATCATTGGCATTATAATGATATGATACCTGCAAATTGGTATCTCCCATTGTAATTTCACTATCCTTTTCAGATAAATCTATAACAGTTATACTATCACTGGGATCATTATCTACATCGCAAATTTCGAGGTTTGAAGGCGTACCAGCATTTGGTATAGTATTTAAGATCAAATTGAAATTTGAAATAGCAACGCAGCCTGTATCTAAATCATTTATTCTAATAAATATTGGTTGATTTAATGTAGTATTTTGTATCGGTGTTGTTATTGGGTTACTATTGTTTCTTGCATCATTGTCTGACGAATGATAACTGAATGAATAATTTGGAAAGGTAATAATTCCTTGAACTTCAGAGTTTTTTGTTGATAAATCAAAAATCTCAACTTGGTCTCCACTTGCATCATCGCACTGTTCATAATCCGTTAAAGGGTCTAAAACAATTTCATTGCTTATTGTAACATTAATAACATCTTCTTCAAGACAGTTGGAGGCTCCCAAAGGTGTGCTTATTACAACTCGGTAGTTACCACTTTGAGTAACATCAATCGTTGGATTAGTTTCATTAGGTATTGGAGAAGTACTATTGTTAAAAAACCATTGATATGTTGAGTTAGGATTTTGAATATCAGCATCCAAGGTTACTGATTGTGCGCAGGTATCAATATCTTCACCTAAGTCTAAAATTTCGAAACTATTACCTTCAATAAAAACAGCAGAATCGAATGTACTGTCTGTTTGATCTGCAATTACAAGTTTAACATGATATTGTACATATGGTACTATTGTAGTAGATGCAGTAAGAACAGTTGTTCTTCCATTATAATTTGTATCTCCAAGGTTGGAGCCTGCGTAATATTGTTCATTCTGAGCGTCACATAAACCTAAAAAAGCATTACGCACATTAAAAGTGTTAACAGGAGTTGTTGTACCAGGTATCAAGGCAATATTTTGAAATGGTGCAGAACTACCTGTTTCCTTTATTAAAAAGGCGAAGCCGTCAGAAGCATTACATTTGTTCGCACCTTCATACTCTTCCGATGCAAATAAATAGTTAAATTGAAATTGACTGGATATACTAATAAAATCAAATTCTATTGAAGTAGCATTAGTGGTGCTTGTAATACCCAGAGCACTTTCCAAATCCATATCAGTTCCCCATGTGTCGGCACCCTCACTTAAAGTAGTGGTAGTTTCTGTATTTCCTCCTGATTCTGCATTACCCGTGGTTAGCATTATACCATTTTGAAAAGGGAAATTAGTATTGCCTCTGTCAAACTCAGCATAACTTCTAAAACCTGTGGCATCACCATTTACTGTAGATCTTATGTTGGAAATCTCAACACAGCCGTCAACAAAATTATCTTGAATAAGATCTTGCACGGATATATTGCTGTCAACACTAATTTTTTGAGCATTAGCCTCAATAACACTAAACAATAGTGTGCCTAATAAAGGAACTATGAGCAGGATATTTTTCAATGTCTTAAACTTGGGTGAATCTACAATTAGCTGTAAACTGTTTAGAGCAGCAAAATATATATATTTTAGATGAAACGCAAAAAAATACGATGAAATAACTAAATACTTCGGTCTTTTTATCTTTTTAGCGTAAAATGACTTTTAAAAATGCGACCGTCTTGCAATGTTGCTGAGAACCAATAGTCATCTTCTGGTAATAATTGGCCATTAAAAAAACCATCCCAACCATTTCCTATCGGGCTAATCTCTTTGATGAGTTTACCAAACCTATTGAAAATTATTATTTTAGAGTTGGGTTGAAACAAATTCGAAACACCATTAACCTGCCAGGTATCATTGAATCCATCATTATTAGGAGTGAAAAACCTTGGAAAGCCAATAACTGATATAGGTAATGTAGTAACGCCACAATCGTTCTTTACCGTTTTCACATTTACAGTATATATACCAGATGCCACATTTTCAAAAACATTACTATTTTGAAAGTCTCTATATATTTCAATATTATTTTCGTCATAAAGTGCGAACTGGTAATCATCTACATTGGTTTCATTGATAAAAACTTCAATTGAATTATTCGTAGATAGATCTTGTACTTTAAATGGAGGGCTACTAAAGGTAGCCAGGTCTTGAGATTCTACAATTATAGTTCTTCTAATAGAACATCCATTGCTATCTGACACATCTACAGTATATGTTCCTGGCATATTGATATCGATTTCATAACTAGTAGTTCCGTTAGACCAGTTATAACTGTAATTATTGGGCGAATCTCCCTGAACCGCGGCATCTATAGAAATAGTCTCAGGAAATTTATTTAAGCAATAAAAGAAGGTATCATTTTCTATTACATTTGGAAGTTGTCTAACTGATAATTCAAGTTCATTAATACCAAAACACTCATTATTATTAATTGTTTCAATTCTATAGTAAATGGTTTGAGCATAGGGTATGGTATTTGTAAATTCTGCGATTTCATTAGATTCCAAGAGCGCATCATTGAGCGTAGGATAAAATTGTACTCTTGTATCTACCAAAGGAAGACCTAAGTACTCTATGATATCACTAGTATAAGGTCTTAGTGCAAAAAGATTAATACCATCGGGAGATTCATATTCATCACATTCCGGCTCTGCAATATATTTATCTACTTGAGTGTTACTAACATTGAGAGTTAGAGTAGAGGTTTCGAAGCATCCACTGATATCGTGCGTAACACGCACATGTAATAGCTCCATTGGTACTGCATTTTCATATAGTGCTATATTGTCCAGTGAATTTGTACCATTTGTTGCATCCATTGCATCAGCGTGAAACGTTATGGTGAAATCTTCACTTAAATTATCTGTAATTAATGCATAGGCTTCTGTCAAATTAAAGGTTGTTATTCCAGGAGTACTTAGGTCTAAATCACATTGAAATAATGAGGCGTCATTAGCGGTAGGATAATTAAAAAACTCTATTGTTGCTTCTCCTTGCGGTAAACCACAGTCTTTTGATCCTACCGTACCTGGAGGGTCTATTACAACTTTATATGTGCCAGTCTGTGTGACAACTAAATCAAAATCTGTTTCAGGTAGTAATACTCTGTCTCTTGTCCATGTGTAGGTTGCACCAAGTATTTGATCCGCAACCAAAGTATATGATTCTCCTTCGCATAGCGGTAAATAGGAACTCGATTGTCCATTTCTAATAATATCTATTTGCTTGTTAAAAAATGAGGCAATAAAAGGAGGCAAGCCTTGAGTAGAGTTTTTAGCAAGTGAAATTGCATTATGCTCGTAGAAAGCATTTCTACCTAACTCATCAGGATTGTTTATTACTCCTAATCCGCGTGAGCCAGAATTATATGTTTCACTTAGCGCTCTGTAAATTTTACCATTCGGTCCAAGTTGTAGAGCTCCTCTAAATAACTTTCTTCTATCTAGAATGGTCATGCTACCAGCTATATTTGCCGAGGTAAGATCGAACTGTAATAGTAGAGAATCATGATTATCTGGATCATTATTTGCCGAAGAATCAGTTGTATTGAAATAGTCGTTTGATGCTGTAACATAGAGCAAATTGCTATTAGGTGAAAATTCTACACCGTAAGGTTTATTAATCTGATCATTAATACCAATAGGTTGCAAATTACTTACTCTTCCTGAGTCACTATCAAAATCAAATAAATACAGGCCAGATTGTACATTCGCACAAGCTAGTTTTGCTCCATCAGGAGATAGTTTAAGGTATCCTCTTGGGTCTGAAACACTAAAAGATTGAGTAGATCTAACAGCCGTTGTGTTTACGCCTAAATCATTAATTTCATACGCAAAAAAGGTATTAAAATTGCCAGTACCAATTCCACTTGAATTAGCAAAAGCAATTACCCAAATAGATTTAGTATCACAATCTTTTACCACCGCAGAAATTTTTTCAGCACATTGAGATAATAGGTTTATATTCTTATTTGTTACCGCTCCTTCTCCTAAATTAGCAGAAACATCTACAACAGAATAGTTAAGACCTGTGTTTGTTTGGTTCGAGCCAACGGTGAATATGTAATATATATTTGTATCATTGGGTTTAGGTACTACTATTGCCGACTGTGTGCTGGATTCGTCACCTAATAAATCATTTCCATTTGCCATGACATCATGAAATCTGTTGTATACAGTAGTTCCATCAGTGTAGAATAATAATTGTCCATTAGAATCGGAAATTGAAGTACATCCTTCTCGGGTATTTATTTGACCATCATTAAGAGAAGTTACTTCACCAGTAATAATATTGAAATTAATACCTGCATTCTCACCAAAATACCAGTTAGACGCCTCGTTTTGACTAGCAATTTTCAGTACAGAAAAACAAATTGTTAGTGATAGAATAAATTTCTTCATAAATTCAAAGCAATAAGCATCAAAGATATTACAAATCTTGTTGTTTTTATAATGTTTAAGTTGAAAATGCGAATATGTCGGACGAATTTAAATTACTACAAATATTACCCCGTGCAACCTGTTTATTCCTTAAAAAACGCATTATTTTTTTAAGGTAAAATGATTTTTATAAATAGTTCCATCCTTAAACTTAACCACAAACCAATAATCATCTGTAGGAAGTTCACTTCCATTCCATAGACCATCCCAACCATCACTTAATGGTTTTAATTCTTTTACTAGTTTGCCATATCTATTAAAGATTTTAATTTTCGTATTCGGTTCAAACATTTCTGAAACGCCCAAGACTTGCCATGTATCCTTAAAACCATCATTATTTGGACTAAAAAATTTAGGAAAACCAATTACTGATATTTGTTTCTCCGAAGTTCCACAATTATTTTCAGTTTCTTTAACCCTTACAGTGTATATATTAGGAAGTACATCTTCAAAAATGTTGCTAATTTGGTATGGCTTAACCAATTGGTTATTATGTTTATCATATAATGCATATTTGTACGTTCCGCTTCCTTCTATTAAAATAGTTAATTTATTTCTAAAAGTATTGTTTTCTACATGAAATGAGGGATCTTGAAATTCAGCAATATTTGGTGCTTTAATTGTAAAAGTGCGTTTTTTATAACAGTTATTCTTATTAAAAACATCCACACTGTATACTCCTGGAGTACTAATCCTAATCATTGGAGTTGTAGCACCGTTGGACCATAGATAGGAGTGATCACTATTAAAGCCATTGGTCTTTTCAGCAAAAAGTTCAATAGGATTTCCTTCATTAGAACAGAAACTTAAATTCACATCATCACCAATATTTGGTAACTTCTTTACTTTTAAAAATACTTCTATTATTGAATTGCATTGAGAATCATCACCAATTCTGGCGAATATTTTGTCGTTATAAGGTCTTGTTCCATTGGAATATCTATCACCAAATTGTCTTTTGTCTAGAAGCGCATCGTCAAAGGTTCTGTAGTACTTTATTGGGTAAGATATGTTATCTCTATTTTGAATAGATAAAGTCAAATCGTCTAGGTTTATAACATTTATACCATCTTCTGAATTAACTTCATCACAAAGAGTGTCATAGGTGAAGGACTCATATTGCATCAAACTTGTGTTTAATTCTAAAGTTGCAAAATCAAAACATTTAGCCGAATTACTAAGGACTTCAACATAAACCAGATTCGAAGCTGAATCGTCAAAATAATATTCTTGTGAATCTATTATTTCTTCAGTTCTATTTGAATCCTTGTAGAACTTGGTTTTTAAATTTGAAAGACCACCTGTAAGTTGGTCTTTTGCAAGGTTTAAATTAAACCTATTTATACCTCCGGGAATACCATCTTCATCACACTGCCATAATTGTGCATTATATGCTTTTATTTCTGGTATTATTTTTACGTTGGCTATTCCTTCAAAAGAATTTTTGCAGTCTTCAAAATTAGCATCAATAAATACTTCATAAACACCAGGTGTGCTTACTTGTAAATCAAAATCATTTTCTGGTAGTTTTAGTCCGTTACGTGTCCATATATACTTAGCATCTGGAATGTTGGAGGCTTTTAATATGTAAGAGTCGCCATCGCATAAATCTAAATCAATAGATGCAAAATTATTGCCAATTATATCAATTTTTTGTGCAAAAAAAGATGTGATAAAGGGAGGAAGCCCCTGTCTTACTATATTTTTAAGTTTAATTGAATTGTGCTCATAATCGCATTCTGAACCTGGACTATTTGGGCTGTTTATTACAGAAATGAAGTTGCTTCCAGATTCGTGTGTTTGATTTATAGATCTGTAAATTCTCCCATTTGGTCCTAATTGCAAACTACCTCTATACTGTATACCTTGCTGCACTATATATTCCGTTGCACTTATATCTGCGGAATTTAAATCATATTGTAAAAGCGCACCAAATTGTAATGAAGGTTCAGTAAATTCTATTTCCACTTGAGGGTTAAAATACGTAGTAACGTATAATTTATTACTGCTTTGTGAGAATTCTATACCGTATGGATACTGAGGCTTGCTGGCGGGCTTGATATTAACATCTATAGATTTATTATTTGAAACCTTTCCTGTTTCTGCATCAAAATCAAATAGATAAAGTCCGTTTCTAGCATTAGCAATAGCAAGTCTTTCTCCGTTTGGAGAGAATTTAATGGCTCCGCGAGGATCTTTCACTTTTAAATCATCAAAACGTGAGGATACGGGAGTTGGAATTACTCTACTATCATTATCAGTTATTTCGAATGCATGAAAAGTATCAAACGTGTCATCTTTTCCATCAAGAGCACTAAAAGCAATTACCCAAATAGATTGGGTAAGACAATCTTTTACAACAGCACTTATTTTTTCTGAGCAATTTTCGAGAAGGTTGATGTTTTTTTCTGTTATCGCACCAAGGCCAGCATTCTCATTTAGGTCTATAATAGAATAGTTTAAGCCCTTATTATCATTATCTTGTGGGCTTTCGGTATCAACTGTAAATAAAAAGAAGACCTCTTTTTCATCTGGTTTTTGAGCTATAATAGCCGAATGTGTGCTAGAAGGGTTCCCGAAAAGTTTATAATCAGTTTTACCACTAATATCCGGCATTACTTCATGCTTTTTATTCCAAACCGTAATTCCATCAGAATAAAATAAAAGGTTGCCCTTGTCATCCGAAATAGTAGCACACCCTTCAGAAGTAGCCAACTGACCATCTAAAAGTTCAGAGACAGAACCGTCTTTATTAAATTTTAACCCAGCGTTATTGCCGAAGTACCAATTTGAGGTTTCGTTTTGACCAAAACCACTACAACAAATTAGAAGGCAAAATACCAGTTTTAAGGTTGTTAAAGGTTTCATCTTTCATAAGCAATGCTATCAAAGATATTATAAATCTCTCTTTTTTAATAATCTATAAGATAAAAAGATGAATAATACAGTCCAACCTAAGACGATTGCTATTTCATGAAAATGGACTGCGTAGTCGTAAGCCAATTCTCTTTTATTTGGAAATTTTGTCATGGCAATTCTTTGAAATGGTTGATCTATTAATTTATACATAGACTCTAAAGGCATGAAATTTTTCACCTTAAATGCACTATCCGTATTGCCAAACACCTCATAAGCTGCCCAAAAAATTAACCATTCAAAAATATAAAGTATAAACAAAAATGCTAGAGCAAAAGCAGAACGCTTAACCAACATTCCTAAAAAAAGACATAAACTAAAAAAGCCCACTAGTTTAATAAAATAGCCTAATAGATAACTGGTTTCTTGAATGATTATACTAAATTCATTATAACTGGAATAATATAAACCAATACACAATGAAATAAGACCAATTAATATTGTAGATACTAAAGAGAAAAATACAATAGTGTAAAATTTTGAAAGTATAAACTCCTTTTTACTTAAACCATCAATTAAATTTTGTTTTAATGTTTTATTGCTGTACTCATTACCAATCATACTTACAACAACTATTGCAAAAAAGAATTTGAATTGTGAAGAAAAGAATGTTGTTAAATGCCAGATTATTGGAAAATTAAATACACCTAATTCTCCTAATTCTAGTGTAAAAAAGCCAAATACATTTATCTTGATAGATGATAGTAAAATCACCAAAAACGGTAGGATGAATGATATAAAAATTAGTACTTTACTTGTTTTATTAAGTAATAACTTTTGTAATTCTAATTGTAAAAGACGTAACATTGAGTTGAGGTTAGTTGTTATCAGTAAGTTGTAAAAATTGCTCTTCAAGACTTTCTTTTCGTTGTACTAAATGTGTTAGTACAATTCCTTTTTCAAATAATTGTTTATTAAATGCTTCAGAGCTTAATGGTTCATTTAGAAATGCCGTTATTAAGTCTTCTTCAATTTTTACTTTTCCAAAGGTTTTGTTGTTTTCGATGATCTCTAGCAATCCTTTTTGGTTGTTGCATTTTAGCTCAAAAAAACCATGACTTGAAATCATCTCGTCAACACGACCAGAATAGAGTTTAACACCTTTTCTTAAAACAACAACATGCGAACATACTTTTTCAACTTCATCGAGTAAATGCGAAGCCAAAAGTATGGTTGTACCTTGATTTGCTATATCTTTAATTATTTGTCGAATTTGATGAATCCCTTGTGGATCCAAACCATTTGTAGGTTCATCAAGAATTAAAATTTCTGGATCGTTTAGTAGGGCAGATGCAATAGCTAAACGTTGTTTCATTCCTAACGAATATGTTTTAAACTTACTGTTTTTACGCTCTAACAGACCTACAATCGTAAGTTTTTCATCAATTTTAGAAACATCTACACCTTTAATTTTACAAACCAATTTTAAGTTTTCTGCCGCCGTCATGTAGGGATAAAAATTAGGCCTTTCTATAATAGCACCTACTTTTTTAAGTGCATCGTGCGTAGTGGTATTGCCGTCAAACCATTTAAAGTCGCCAGAAGTTCTATTAACTACATTAAGGACAATACCTAAAGTAGTAGATTTTCCACTACCATTAGGGCCTAAAATACCATAAACGTTTCCTTTATTTATAGTAAAAGAGAGGTCTTTTACCGCAGTTAAATAACCAAATTTTTTAGTAAGGTTATTAATTGTAAGAATTGGTTCCAAATAAGAAAGTTTTATACCGAAATATACTCGGTGATTGATTAGTTATAATGTTAAGACGAGACTTGAACATTTTTGTTACATGATGTATTAAGAAAAGCTTAAATTTGAATAAGAACTTAGTTATGGAAGACTTAAAAATATCTAAAAGAAAACCATCATATCCTATTTCGGATAAGTTAGATGTTTACTTATCCAATTATAACAGAAATATTGGTTTGCCTATTTTTTATGATGATTTATTGCGTTTTCAAGGTGCTATCGAAGTACTTGACGAGGATGATAATGATACTTTGTGGGTGCGTGTTTATTATAATGAGTTTGATAGAAAGGAAATTGATGCTGCCTTAAAAAAGGTATACACCATGCTTCACAGTGATGGAAATGAAAATATTTTCCCTTATTTTAACGTAGATGCTATTGATTATTGCACATTTGGAAATTCCAAGCCTTTTAGAATTAAGATTAGAAATATTTTAAATGATAACTACACTTATTTTTATGTAAAAACGGCTGATGCTTCTAGAGTTTATGGTATAGAATTAGAGCATATGTTATCGCCATATAATCTTAATTTTTTGGTAAGTAACAACACCTTAATAGAGGAACATATTACAGGTATTCCTGGAGACGTTTTTATTAAAGATATATTGCCAAATTGTACCAAAAGGGAAAAGGCTCAAATAGCTAAAGAGTTTGTGAAATTTAATGAACGCTGTATGATTAGGATGTTAGGCGATATGCGTTCTTATAACTACGTTATTGTTCCTACGCATGATTTTGATAAGGTTGTTTACAAGATAAGGGCCATTGATTTTGATCAACAATCTTACGAGGGTAAGTTTAATATATACAGACCTCAATTTTTTAAGGAGAATTTGGAAATGGTAAAAATAGTTTCAAATTCTTTTCAAAAACTATCTATAGAGCAATATAAAATTGAAGAGCGTTCAATTTTAGTAAAGCGTTTAAAAAGTTATAATACGCGTATAAACGAGTTATTAGAATGTATGGTTGTAGATACCATATCGAAACAAGAGCATATAGATAATTTAAAAATGAAAATTTTTGAATATACACATGATGTAAAATTTAAAAAGTGCAATACAATGGGTGAAATTCTTGAAAAAGCACTTGAGTTTTTAGTGCATAATTATGAAAATGTAAATCCTTTAAATATTAGGCGATAACTAGATTAATTCCAATTTTCGTCAAAATCTAGATTATCATAATCTTCAATGTCTAATTCATCTTCAAACTCATTATAAGTATCTACATCTTCAGCTTCAAATAAGCGGTCTGGAGCTGTATCAGGAACTTGTCCTTGAACAAACATTAAATTAGGATAATCGTGACCTTCAGCTTCATCAACAATTTCTGCTAGTTCCACGTAAAACGTCCACATACTTAAAAAGTCATAAACATAAATAAGTTTTGTTTGCGCTTCATGAACAACATCGCAAATTTCCGTTTCATTCATTAGTCTCGCAGAGTTATCATCGCTTAAATCAAACAAAGAGATTTCCTCTCCCTGATCCCAGGCATCATTGCTTATATAGAATGAAGCCATTTCAGTACCATCAAAACCGAAAGACTGGGTAATGATGTTATGCAAATCTTCTAAAGAATCTGTTTCTCGAATTTCTAAATCTCGAAAAATATCTTCCTCTGTATCGTTATCTAAAATAACTCTAAATCTATAAATCATATCAAAATAAATAGAGCAACAAAGATATTCTTTTTTTAATTATTTACTGAATCTATGTAGCGTAAAAACCATGGCAGATAAAAGGAAAAATGCCCCCACTTGGTGAGCAACTCCTAACCAAACAGGTACTTGAAGTACAATGGTTAATACACCTAAAAAAAATTGTATGCATACAGTTAAAAGCAACAAATTGATACCGTTACTTTGATAATTAGTCTTGATTAGTTTTCTACTTTTTTGCCATATTAATAGAATAAAGAAAACCACAATATATGCTAGGGTTCTATGCACAAACTGAACTCCACTTTTCCCTTCAATAAAGTTCTTATATAAAGGATCTTGTTCAATGTAAACAGTTTCATGAATAAACTTACCTTCACTCATCATTGGCCAGTGGTTGTGAATCCATCCAGCATCCAATCCAGCCACAAAGGCTCCATAAATAATTTGTATTACTAAAACAATTAAACCAAATCTTATGAGATTTCTGAAACTGTTTTTAATCTCCTTTTTATTAGGAAATATCAAATCTAATGCTACCCAAAACGTGTAAGCGAATGTTAAAAATGCGGTAGTCAAATGTGCGGCAAGCCTGTAATGGCTGACGTCCGGTCTATCAACCAACCCGCTTTTTACCATGTACCAACCTAAAAACCCTTGGAAACCACCCATAATTAATAGGATAATCAATTTTTTTATAGTGGATTTTGTAAGTTGTTTAGTTATTAAAAAGTACAAGAATGGAAGAATAAAAACCACCCCAATAAATCTACCTAAAACTCTATGGAGCCATTCCCAGAAGTAAATATCTTTAAAATCTTCCAACGAGAAATGGTAGTTTAACTTTTGATATTCTGGGTATTGCTTATATAAATCAAAAGCTTCTTGCCATTCTACTTCATTCATTGGAGGTATTGTTCCCGAAATTAATTTATAGTTTGATATGGATAACCCAGAGTGTGTTAACCTTGTAATACCTCCTACAATTACCATTATAAAAATGAGAAAACACCCGGTAAGTAACCAATAAATTACGCGCTTATTATCCTTTTTCATGTTTCAATTGTTTTTCAAAGCAAATACTATTATCAACATCTCTATATTGACCGAAGTTCTCAATTTTTGAATATGAATTTTTTTGATAGAACTCTACTGCTTCTATTTGTCTTTTTCCAGTTTCGAGAATACAACTTGTATATCCCAATTCTTCTGCCCAAGTTTCTAATTCCTTTAAAATTTTGGATGCAATTCTTTTGTTTCTGTATTCAGGAGACGTAAACATTCTTTTTAGTTCTACGCTTTTAGAATTGAATTTCTTGAAAGCTCCGCATCCAACAGGCAACTGGTTTTCATATGCAATTACTACATTATTAAGGCTTTCAATTCCATTATATTGCATGTAAAACTCATGATCTTCACCATCTACAGTTTTTAAATAGCTGTTTAGTTGAGATACCAAAATTTCAAAATGGATGTTTTCAGAATTTGACCTTTTAATACTTAACATGCGTTAAATACTTTAAGTCCTAAATCTTCACCTTTCTTCAACATTAACTCATAGGCGGCTTTATGTTCATTTGGAATATCTCCTTCAAGAATAGCTTCTTTTATGGTTTCTTTTATAATTCCAATTTCCTTTGACGGTTTTAAGTTAAAGGTTTTCATAATTTCTTCACCACTTATAGGTGGTTGAAAATTACGGACATGATCACGTTCCTCAACTTCAACTATTTTTTGTCTTACAATTTTAAAATTGTTATGGTACTTTTTAAATCGTTTAGGATTCTTAGTCGTAATATCTGCTTCGCAAAGCGTCATTAAATCCTCCACGTAATCGCCCGCATCAAATACCAAACGTCTTACTGCGCTATCGGTTACAATATCCTGAGCTAACACAATAGGTCTTGAGCTCATCAATACCATTTTTTGTACAAACTTCATTTTGTCGTTAAGTGGCATTTTTAGTCGTTTGAATAGCTGGTATACCATTTTGGAACCTTCAAACTCATGCCCATGAAATGTCCACCCCACTTTTTTACTAAATCGTTTGGTAGGTGCTTTACCTATATCGTGTAAAAGTGCGGCCCAACGTAACCACAGATTATCAGTGTTTTTAGCAATGTTATCAACAACTTCTAATGTATGATAAAAGTTATCTTTATGACGTTGTCCATCTTTTTCGTCAATACCTTTTAGTGCAGAAAGTTCAGGCAAAATATATTTTAAAAGACTAGTCTTTTCTAGCAAAAGAAATCCTATTGATGGTGTTGCACTCTCCATAATTTTATGCAATTCCACCACAATTCGTTCTTTGGTAATAATTTTAATTCTATCTGCATTTCGCGTAATTGCGCTTAAACTTTCTGTTTCAATACTAAATTTTAATTGTGAAGCAAAACGAATAGCTCTCATCATTCTTAGAGGGTCATCACTATACGTGATATCGGGGTCTAAGGGTGTTTTTATTTTTTTGTTATTTAGGTCTTCTACACCATTGAACGGATCGAGTAAATCACCAAAATTGGTTTCGGATAAACTTAATGCTAAAGCGTTTATGGTAAAATCTCGCCGATTTTGATCATCTTTTAGTGATCCGTTTTCAACAATGGGATTTCTGCTGTCTTCGGAATATGATTCTTTTCTTGCACCAACAAATTCAACCTCAATATCTTGATATCGCAACATAGCAGTTCCGTATGTCTTAAATACCTGTACTTTTGGATTGTTGGGAAGGTTTTTTGCTACTTGTTTTGCTAGGTCGACACCACTTCCTATAGCCACGACATCAATATCTTTTGAGTTACCTCTTTTTAATAAAAAATCACGTACAAAACCACCTATTACGTAACTTTCTAGGTTCAACTGTGAAGCAGATTCTGAGATTACTTTGAATATGTCGCTTTCAAGGGCCTCTTTGTAGTTCATGTTTTGGTACGCCAGCAATCAGATTTGTATAATATTTTGAAAAAGCAAATTTTCAATAATTCCATTAGATAAAATTACTTCGTATGCATTCCGATGCAAATTTACGACATAGAACGTACCTTTTATAGATGCGATCGCTATTTTGTTTTAACTTTTAATGTGACTATTGATTAAATATAAAATTTAGATAGTTTCGCTGCTGATATTCAAAATCCCATTTCTCGTCATTATACATTTCCTTTTGCGTCAATACCAAAGAGTTAAGCAGATTATTAAGTTCTTGATGTTTATAGAAGATGGCATTATTTTTAAAATCTTCGATATAAGAAAATGAGGACTCCATCAACAATGGAATTTTAAAACCAAAGGCTAAATTATAGCTTCCTGATATTTTATACTTTAAAAACTGAGGAAAAGACTCATTGTTAGGATGAATAAGAGGTAAAATAAAGTCTGAATTTTTAATATAATCGAAGAATAAATCGTTATCAATAAAACTGTCAAATATTATAATGTTATCATAAGAATCAAATGTATTCAGTCTATTAAGGAATTCATCGCCTTTACTGT
Organism: Jejuia sp. UBA6058; assembly: GCA_002428965.1. Taxonomy (GTDB): domain Bacteria; phylum Bacteroidota; class Bacteroidia; order Flavobacteriales; family Flavobacteriaceae; genus Jejuia. The sequence continues at coordinate 260,633 of DIYI01000005.1, forward strand.
TGTCACTTCTGCCTAAAAGAATAAGTTTGACATTTTTGGGAAGATGTATATCTATTAAGGAGTAATAATCTCTTTTATCTAATGCTATTACTCCAGGTATTGTTATCCAGATTTCATTTTTTGGTTTGCGAATTCTTTTCTTAAACTCAGGATAAAAAATGGTATAAATCGAACTTATTTTATTTGTTGTAAGATTTTCATCTTTTAAAGTGGAGGAGACAAAATCATTTAGCGTAAAGTATTTATGAATGCGTTTGTCAATGGTCCTCTGCTTTTTTCTGTTTTTTAATTTATAAGCGTTGTGTAATATTCCAATTAGTTCTACAGATTTTGGAAATGGTAATCGTATAAGTTTGTATATGTTACTTTCAGCAGTATTAAATACTACCTTTTGGAATCCTTGATTTCTTATTGAATTCCAAATTTTTAATATAGCCTTGTATTTTTTTAATTTCGAATCTAAATCAAGATACACTATCTCAATAATTGATTCACAATGTTTTAGCCTTTGTTTTAATTTTTTATTACAAAATAAAGTAACCTCAATTTCCTTTTTTCCTAAAAAAAGTGCTTGACTATATAAACATTCATCATGAAAGCTTCCAAGTTCAATTAATGCAATTTTAGTTTTCATGGACTTTTTGCTTTTGCCCTAAAGATTTGTGTATCGGTGCACCAGCCAATAGGACTAAAAACATCTTCCAATACTTTGGTTTAATAAATGAGGTAAAGAAATATCTAATAATAAAGTACTTAATCAAAATATGATAATGCAACCAACCAAAATGTTTGCGAATGTAATATAGAAGAGATATTTTCTGTTCGGTTTTTATTGTAATGTTTTTTTTAGTGCTAGCACCTTTGTAGTGGATGTATTCTAAATTTGGAACAAGATACGTATGTTTGTTTTTTTGTTTTAAAAACCTTCGGCTCAAATCTGATTCTTCATAATACAAGAAAATATTTTCATCAAACCCACCTAAATCGTTAAAAATTGTCGCGTCAGTAAACATAAAAGAACCTTGAACATAGTGTACTTTTGTTGGATGATCATAAGTCTTTTTTCTGTTTAAATATATTTTAGGAAATAGGAACTCTAGCAAAGAGCGTTTTAGAATTTCTCTTTGAAGAGAAGAAAAATGGTCAATGGTTACCATGAAATTTTTGTTCTCATCCAGCATTTGAGGCGAGCAAATACCCACTATGGGATTATTCAGCATGAATTCTCTAAGTTTACCTAAAATGTCATTTTCAACCTGTAAAGTGTCATTATTTATAAAGGCATAGTATTTACATTTTGATGAGTGCTGAACTCCAAACATATTTCCAGCTCCGAACCCCAAATTTATTTTACTTTTTACAAGTTTTATATTGCCTGAATTAATGGTCTTTATGTTTTTGCTTAATATGGTGAAATCTTCTGTTTTAGAAGCGTTATCAATTACAACAATTTCATACTTTAGAGATGAATTTTGCTGTTTTTGCACTATAGATGCTACAGCCTCATATGTATACTTAGAAGTGTTGTAGTTAATAATTATGCAACTTACATCTATCATTAAATCTTAATTTAAAATAGCTTTCCAGTAATTAGAAATTGTTTCTACGTGATAGGACTTTGCTACGTTTTTGGCTTTTTCAGACCTTTCAATGTCAAATGTACCTGTTTTTATTTTTTGATCCAGTACTTTCAATATTTCATGTTCTTCACATAAATATCCCACATCTTCAGTTATAATTTCTTTTGGCCCTGTATGATTAGTGGCAATTGGAATTGTACCTTGCGCCATACATTCTATAATCACCATTCCAAAAAGTTCTTCCCATTTTGAAGTTTTTTTCGAGAATAAAACTAAATATTCGTGTTCTGCAATTAAGTCAATTAATTCCTCCTTATTTTTAATGAAATCAATGTGTCTTATATTTGAATTTTTCAGCTGAGTCATATCTGCCGTACAAGGTCCATTTCCAACTAAAGTAAGTTCCGCATTTTCTTGTTTAGAAAAAAAGGTTATCAATTCAGGAATCCCTTTTTGTGGCAACATACGTCCAAGATAAATAAAGCTAGAAGGTTTTTTATCAATATGATGCGAAGATCTAAAGAAAGAATTGTTTAATGAATGATAAACAACACTTATTTTTTCGCTATTAATTTCAAAATTTTCAGTTAACTGCGTTTTACTTTTATGAGTAACTGCGAAAATATGAGCGACATCTTTTTCCAAAAAATCCTTCCAATATTGCTTTACTTTTGGTGTATTGTGTTTAGATTTTGGATGGAAAGTACCATCCCAACAAGCCCAAGAAGTGTGGTAAAAAATTTTATGATGCTTCAATAAGCTTTTTAAGCGAGTTAGTTTAGAATCAAAAGGGGCAATACCTAAAACTATTTTTTTTCCTTTCGATATTAGTAAATACAATAAAAACAAGGTATTTACACATTGTTTTTTAAATAGGTTAAGATTTAATTTTACAATAGATTTAAAAAAATTGCTTACGATAGAAAACTCTCTATACTTAATACTTATATGCTCTTTATCAAGAAGATGTTCTAAAGCGTTATAATGTCCGTCTGCGCCATTTTTGTGAAGAACATATATCGTTTGTTGACGCACACTTTTAGAAATTTAAATTTTTACAAATATAAAAGTATATTCATATATTTCGCCAACTTTTCTTTTCTAGATAATAATAGGTTTTATGCATCTTAATAAAATAATACATCATGAATTTATCCAATATGAAAACGATATTGATGCTATTGTAGAAAATTTTAATTCTCAGGGAGAGGTGTTTATCAACCAAGATCGAAATTTATTAAAACTATTTAATTTGAAGGGTAAAACTGTTAATGTTAAATCATTTAAAGTACCAAACTCAATAAATCAATTAGTTTATAAATTTATAAGAAAGAGTAAAGCACAACGTTCTTTTGACTACGCTAATATTTTGTTGAAAAAAGGTATTGGAACGCCACAACCTATTGCATTTTACGAGTATAAAACTTTGCTGCTGTTTAAAAAAAGTTACTATGTAAGTGAACAACAAGATTGTGAAATAACATACAGAGAACTTACTACAAATTTAGACTATCCAGATCATGAAAATATTTTAAGAGCCTTTACCAGATTTACATTTAAGTTACATGAGAATAATGTTCATTTTCTAGATCATTCTCCAGGAAACACGTTAATTAAAAAAGAAAATAACAGTTATTCATTTTATTTAGTCGATTTGAATAGAATAAAATTTGGTGATTTAGATTTTGAAACTCGGGTTAAAAATTTTTCAAAATTAACCATACATAAATCTATGGTTGAGATTATGAGCAATGAGTATGCTAAATGCCTTAATAAGGGTGAAGCTGAAGTTTTTAATTTAATGTGGAAGTATACCAAAGCTTTTCAGGAAAAGTATTATAGAAAGATTAGAATGAAAAGACGTGTTTTCTTTTGGAAGAAAAAATATAAAAATTTGATTTCGGAGTCACCAATAAAATGAGATTCTATAAAACTAGAATTCATAGTTTTAATGGATTACTGTGGCTCTTCCAAATTCAAGGATTTAAGTTTTTTATAACGATACCAAACGCCATAAGCCATAAGATAACAAAGATTAAACCCTTCCTTGCCATCTAGCACTCCAAGCCTAATAATATAATTGGTAATAAACTTATAGGCAGGTCTAAAAATAAAATGAAATAGAGATGTTTTTTTTCCCTTTAAATAAAGCTCTTTTGCTTTTAAACTGGCATAATGTTCTATTTTTAATTTGAATTGATTATAACTCTCAAAAGAGTAATGCGGCATTGTATTTTTAAGTAAGCCGCTATTACCATTTATTTGTGGCATTTCATGTACCAATTTATCATCAATATATCGAACGGAACCTTTTTTAAACAATCTATACGTTGTATCAGTTTGGAAGCCACTAAAATAAATGCGTTTGTTTCTAAAGAAGAATAAACGCTTAAACATATAGGCGGATATATCTTCAGGATACTCAATAGATTTTAAAATTTCATTTTTAAGATCTACCGTTATTCTCTCATCAGCATCAATAAATAAAAGCCAATTACCTGATGCTTGCTCTATTGCAAAATTTCTTTGATCAGCAAAATTCGTGAATTTTCTTTGAATCACTTTAACATGATTCAAATTCTCTGAAATTTCTACAGTTCTATCTGTACTATAAGAATCTACAACAATGATCTCATCCGCAAATTCAACACTGTCAATAGCAGCCTTAATATGTTTTTCTTCATTAAAGGTTATAAGTAGAGCTGATAGGTTCACGTTGTTATTTTTCAAAGGTTTGGGCGTGATTGAAATGAAATGAATATTATATCCAAAGTGTTACTGTTTAAATTGTTCTAAATAATCCTTTAGTTTAGGAAGAATTAAATCTGGCGTAAAAGCATTATAAAAGGGTTTGGAATTGTTACTGATACTTTTCATTTCTATATTTTCAAATAGACTTGGTTTCATTTCGATTAAATGAATAGATATGTTTCTCTCATCTTCAAACATGTTCCACCCGTTTTTATTAATCCATGGCGAAAAGATAGCAAAGGTTGGAATATTTAAAGCTTTAGCCATGTTTATTGCGCCACCTTCATTACCAATTACTGCCGTACAATGCTTTGTTATTGTTAAGAACTGTCTTAGGCTTTTGCCAAAAACGTTAAAAAAGATTTGTCTTTGAGTTTTTGGTTTGCACAAATTAAAAATTTCTTTGGCATCAGTTTTTTGGGTCGGAATGTAATTGAATAAAATTTGCCCGTTTGTTTTAGCAACGACTGTATCAATAATTTCTGCCATGTACTGAAACGGATATGTCTTGTTTGCTTCACTGCCCAAAACACTGATCATGAATATAGCCTTATCTAAATCTATCCGACTATTTCTTAAAAATGACATTCCCTCTACGGACTCATTTTCAGTTAAATAAATATTTGGTTTAATGTTGTCTACTTTAATATCTAATGGTTCTAAAAGTTTTAATCTATTAGATATTTCTAGACCTATTGTTGATTCGGTATGTTTATCTCTAATAACATTGTGTTTGTAAATAAAGGAGCTATGTTTTTTGTAAAAGGAAATTTTAATTTTTGCTTTTGAGAGGAAGCTTAAAATATTACTCGATAATTTAGAATAACTATCAACTAAGATGTCGTAATTATTCGTTCTTATTGTTTTTAGAAGAGGCCATAACTTTAAAATATTTTTCTCCATTTCTGCATCGAAAAAAAGAAAACTATCAATAAAAGGGTTATTTTCAACTACAGGAAAGGTATGCGCGTTTATTAGATAGTGTAATTCTGCATTCGGAAATTTTCTTCTTAGAGCCTCAAGCAATATTGTAGATGTTAATACATCCCCAATCATTTTTTGCTGTATTACTAAGATTTTCATGTAATTGGTTGTTTTTTATTTACTATAATTAGGGGCTCTTTTACTTAGCCATGTACATTTAATTAAAGCGTTAATGTAATAACCCACTAAGTTTAAAAATAGTAATAAATGCACATATAATTTGGGAATAAAAAAGAATATAATTCCCAAGATTGCGAACATGAATTTTGAAAGAAGTCCAAAAACTATAAGAAATGACTGAGCTAATATTTTGTTGATGGGATTAAAATGTAGGTTGATAAATACGTGCTTGGATATAATAACTTCTGTTTTTGTTAACGCTGCAGTTTTTACATTTAATCTTGATGCCCCACCATGATTATGAATAATATTGGCGTTTCTCGTTAGTGCAACCTTCCCTTCCGCCTTTGATACTCTTTTACATAAATCAACGTCTTCCAAGTAAAGCCAATAGTCCTCGTTCCAACCGTCAATTTTCAAGAACCACTTCTTACTTATAAATATAATAGACCCAGAAACCCAATCTGGGAATATAATTTCTTTGTTATCATTATACTTTTCAGCAATGGTTGCTTTATTTATTAAATTATTAAATACTCTTAAAAAACCAAAAAGGGTTTGTATCCTTGGAAATAATCTTATTTCTTTTTCTGGTTTTCCCTCTGGTCTTAACTTGGAGCATGAAACTATACCGTAATCGGAATTTGATTTTGCTAAACTAAAAAGTTTTGATATTGCATCCGCATTAATTACAGTATCAGGGTTTAAAAACAAGAAATAATCGCCCCGTGCATAACTTGCACCGAAATTATTTGCATGGGAAAAACCAAAATTTCCTGAATTTAACAAAAATTTAAATTCAGGAAATTCGGTTGTAAAAAGTTCTAATTTATTGTCTTCAGAGCAGTTATCTACTACTATCACTTCAAAAGAAAACGAATCAGTTTTGATGCCTTTTAAACTGTTAAGGCAGTCTTCAAGATGTTTCCAGCTTTTATAATTTACTATAATTACTGATATATCTGGATTCTTTTCATTAATGGAAGTAGTAGCTTCTGATTTCAATAAAACTGTTTTGTTATTTTATTTAGTATTTTTCTATACCGCAACACTATGCTCCCTTAAAGCGTCGTTGAGAGATGTCTTTTTATTAGTACTTTCTTTTCGCTTTCCAATAATAAGGGCACATGGCACATTGTAGCTCCCAGAAGGAAACTCTTTTGCGTAACTTCCAGGAATAACAACAGACCTTGCAGGAACAACACCCCGATGTTCAACAGGCTTATCTCCCGTAACATCAATAATTTTAGTACTCATTGTTAATACCACACCAGCACCTAAAACGGCTTCTGTTTCCACTCTTACGCCTTCAACAACAATACATCTAGACCCTATAAATGCATTATCCTCTATTATAACGGGCGCCGCTTGTAAAGGCTCTAAAACCCCTCCAATACCAACGCCTCCAGATAAATGTACATTTTTACCGATTTGAGCACAACTTCCAACTGTGGCCCAAGTATCAACCATTGTACCTTCATCCACATAGGCACCAATATTAACGTAACTTGGCATTAAAATAGTACCCGGTGAGATATAAGCACCATGTCTAGCAACAGCATTTGGAACTACACGAATACCACGTTCGGCATAATTACGTTTTAAAGGAATTTTATCATGGTACTCAAATATGCCAGCTTCTAAAGTTTCCATCTTTTGAGTGGGGAAATATAAAACAACAGCCTTTTTAATCCATTCATTTACTTGCCAGCCTCCTTCAATAGGTTCTGCAACACGCAATTCTCCTTTATCTAACAGGTTTACTACTTCAGTAATAGCATCTGTAGTTTTACTTTCTTTTAATAGTTCTCGGTTGTCCCAAGCACTTTCTATAATTTGTTGTAAATCGGTCATTAGTAAAATTATTTTGGCAAATATACTATTCTAAAACCTAAAATAGAGGTGTTTTTTATCTATTAGTTAGTTGAAAAAATACGTCTTAAAGAAGTCATTTTTGGGTTTAAAAAATTGAAATTTTTCCCATGAAAAAAACGTTTTGTCAGATAAACTACATTTTTTGTGTTTTTCGTCGATAAAACTAAGCTTTTCCACTATTAATCGGTGAAAGTTTTCCTCTTTTCTAATAATCGAAAATTCAATGTGGTACAACTAATTTATTGTATTTGAGGCTCTTTGTGGATATATCTTTGAAGTGTTGAAACAAAGTAAACAACCCAAATCATGAAAACAAATTTTTACATCTTAATCATCGCTTTACTATCTTTCTCAGCTGTATCTGCTCAAACTGAAGTGAAGACTAACAATGTAGAAACTGAAGTTACTGTTTCTGAAGAAAAAGAAAATACAGTAATTTTAGAAGATGTAAAAATTAAAGAAGTTATTGCAAGAAGTAGCAGTGATATTAGAATCTACTTAAATAGAGAAAGAAAAGTAAATAACATTAAATTAGTTTTTCCTAAAATTAATAAAAGAAAAGTAGCATAGATTCATATTCAAACAAATAAATAAGGTTAAGTTTGAAAAGACTGTCTTTAAAAAGGCAGTCTTTTTTTATTCAGAATAGTTTAGTTTTGCGTAAAAGGTAAAATGGCAAGGATTTTAGCAATAGATTATGGGTTGAAAAGAACTGGTCTTGCAGTTACAGATGAACTTCAAATAATAGCCTCTGGTTTAACAACCGTATCAACATCAGATTTGTTCTACTTTCTTGAGGATTATCTAAAAAAAGAACAAGTAGAATTATTTCTGGTCGGGGAGCCCAAAAAATTAGATAATACACCTTCTGAAAGTGAAACTTTAATTACTCCTTTTCTTGAAAAGCTAAATAAAACGTTCCCAACAGTACCTGTTGAAAGAGTTGATGAGCGATTTACCTCAAAAATTGCTTTTCAAACCATGATAGATAGTGGGTTGAAGAAGAAACAAAGGCAGAACAAAGCATTGGTTGATGAAATAAGTGCTACCTTGATTTTACAAAGCTATCTATATTCAAAATAGAATTTCACAGCAATCTGTTAGATTAACATTTAAGAGTCGTATTTTTGCGCAAATTATTATAATAAACCATGATTTTACCAATTGTAGCTTATGGCGACCCTGTTCTTAAAAGGAAAGGAAAAGACATTACTAAAGAGTATCCAAAACTAAAGGAGTTATTAGATAATATGTTCGAAACCATGTATAATGCTATGGGGGTGGGCTTAGCCGCACCTCAAATTGGATTACCCATTCGTTTATTTTTAGTGGATACGTCTCCTTTTGCTGAAGATGAAAATTTGACTTCTGAAGAACAGTTACAGTTAAAAAATTTTAAAAAAGTATTCATTAACGCAGAAATTATTGAAGAAACAGGAGACGAATGGGCGTTTAACGAAGGTTGTTTAAGTATACCAGATGTTAGAGAAGATGTATATAGGCACCCAAACATTACCATAACTTATTTTGATGAAAACTTTAACAAGCACGCTGAAACATTTGATGGTTTAATTGCAAGGGTTATTCAGCATGAGTATGATCATATTGAAGGTGTTTTGTTTACAGATAAATTATCCAGTTTTAAAAAACGATTAATAAAAAGTAGGTTGGCCAACATATCTAAAGGTAAAATTAATGTTGATTACAGGATGCGTTTTCCAAACCAAAAAAAGATGAGATAATTTTTTCGATTAGGGTATAAAATATGATATTTGCCCTCTCTAAAAACTAAATTAAATATGGGCTTAGAAAAAGTGTTAGCCATCTCTGGGAAGCCAGGACTTTACAAATTAGTTACTCAAACTCGTGGTGGTTTTGTTGCAGAATCTTTAATGGATGGTAAGCGTTTATCCATTAGCTTACAGAATAATGTAAGTGTTTTAAGCGAGATTGCTATTTATACTTTAACAGAAGAAGTGCCTTTGTATAAGGTTTTAGGTAAAATAAAGGACAAGGAAAATGGAGCGGTATGTAGTGTAAAGCCAAAAGATAGTAAAGATAGACTTGAAGAATATTTGTTTGATGTTTTACCAGATTATGATGAAGATAGAGTTTATGCCAGCGACATAAAAAAAATTGTTCAATGGTATAACTTGTTACAAAAACATGATATGCTCGATTTGCTCGATGAAGACGAATTGGCAAATGATGAAGAAGAATAAAGCAAAAGCCTCCAAATTTGGAGGTTTTTTTTATGAATTTTATGTAAGGTTAGTAGGCTCAAAACGACAGTTTTGGAAAACACTACTAATGAAGTCTCTTTGGTTTTTTGAAGACACCAATCTTTTTAAGATTTTATGTCCACACAAATTCAAGGCCTACAAGGCCAATCATGATTTTGATGCCTACAAAAAACAAGACTATATTTATTTTGAAGAAGACTCTGCCAATAAAGTTTATCTCATAGAGAAGGGCAAGGTGAAATTAGGGTATTACAATGAAGATGGAGAAGAGGTAGTAAAAGCCATTTTAACGCGTGGTGAGTTATTTGGTGAAACTGCAATCTTAGGAGAGTCTAAAAGAGACGAGTTTGCAATGTCTATAGATAATTCTACAAGTATTTGCCCAATTGGTATCGAAACCATGCATAATTTGATGAGGGATAATCAAACTTTTAGTTTTAAGGTTTATAAATTTATTGGTTTCAAGTTAAAAAAATTGGAAAGAAGGCTTCAAATGTTATTATTTAAAGACACCAAAACAAGGCTTTTAGAATTCTTGGATGAATTATGTTCAGACTATGGGTACGACTGTGATAAAACTGGTGATAAAGTTATACATCATCCTTATACACAAAAAGATATAGCATCTCTTATTGGAACATCTCGTCCAACACTAAATATACTTTTAAATGAATTAAAAGAAGATAACATTATTGAATTTTCCAGAAAAGAAATAAGAATTTATAAAATTACAGCTTAAGCTGTTCTTATAAATTCTCATTACATTTTTGTTGCAATATCAAATAGCTCTTTTAATCTAATACATCTCTTTTATTTTGAGAAGTTTAGTTTCCCACAGCTTTAGTTCTTTTTTATGCTTATCGATGTTGTCGTTAACTTCCTTTACTAATGGGTTGCTATCATCCACATTGGTGAAAAATTGTAAGTTATTTTCAAGCTGATTAATCTGGCTTTTAACCTCATCAATTTTTTTACGAATAAAAGAACGTTCATTATCTAAACTTCTTTGATTATCAGAGGTATTGTTTAACGATTCAAGTTTATTCTCGAACTTAATCATCTCCGCTTCATTCTTATCGATTTTTAATTTCACAAATAACTCATCAACTGTTTTGTTAAACTTGCCTTCAATATAGCGTTTATCATTGGGTACTCTCCCCAATGTTTTCCAGTTATTTACATGAGATTTAATAGTTGCAACATCCTTTTCCTTATCTTTCGAAAGTTTAAGGTTTTTAAGAGTATCTAGTAATTTTTGTTTCTTGTCAAAAGCTTCTAAAAACTCCTTATTCGCTTCATTACGTTTCGAGTGCAGTCTATCAAAATAAGAATTACAAGCCGTTTTAAACTGTTTCCAGATTTTATCACTGTCTTTTCTAGGAACGTGACCAATTTTTTTCCAATCACTCTGTATCTTCTTCATCAAGGGTGTTGTTGCTTCAAAATCCTCACTATCCTTATTATCTTCGGCTATTTTTACGAGTTCACGTTTTTTCTGTAGGTTTTGATATTGTTCCTTTTTCAGGTCTTTATAGAAGGCATTTTTCTTTCTATTAAAATTTCTAACAGCTTCTTTAAACTTTGCCCAAGTGGCCTCATTAACCTTAATGGGTACTTTACCAGCATTAAAGAAATCTTCCCTTAACCCTTCAATCTCCTTTATTTTTTTCTGCCAGCCACCATGTGAGTTTGTCGTTTCAGATGCGACTTTATCAATATTCGCTATTATGCCTTCTTTCTTTTCAAGGTTTTTTTCATAGACTTTGTCTATTTCCTTAAAGTAAAGTTGTTTCTTATCATTGATTTGTTTAGTAGCTGCTTTAAAACGATCCCATATTAATTCTCGATGTTCTTTGGCAACAGGTCCCAACTCTTCTTTCCACATTTTATGCAGCTCTTGCAACTCTCTAAAAGCTTTTAAGGCATCATCTTCTTTGGCGAGTTCTTCTGCTCTTTCAATTATTTTGGTTTTCTTTTCCAGATTATGTTTAAAATCTAGATCTCTCAAGTCTCTATTTAAGTGAAGAAAATCATAGAAAATCTCTACCTGATGATGGTAGCTATTCCATGCATTATTGTATTTATCTCTTGGAATTGGCCCCGTATTTCTCCAACGCTCTTGTAGTTCCTTAAAATGTTTATACGTTGTATTTATATTTTCTTCAACGTTAATTAATCCTTTTAATTCTTCAATAATCTCAAGCTTTAGCTGTAGATTTTGCTTAAGATTTTGCTCAATACTCTTGTAATGAGAATTAAGCTTATTCCTATAATCACGATAAGCAGTTTTAAATCTTTTTTGAACAGGAGAGGAGTAGTAGAAGTCTATAGCATTACCGCCATCATTTATAAAATCTGTTCGTTTTTCATCAACAAGGGCGTTGAATTTGGTATTGAATTCACTTTTAATATTATCAACATGCGCCTTTATTGCTTGAATTTTTTCGTTTTTAAGAAGCTTTTCTAGTTCGATAGCAAGAGCCTCAAGAGACATTTTATCGTATTCTTTAAATGCTATGGTATGTCTGTCTTTATTGCCTTCATCTTCGGCATCTTCGGCATTAGATTCTTCAATTTCATTTATGCCATCATCTGAAGCTTTCTCTATATTTACATCTTCATTCACTACCTCCTCTTTTAAACTTTCAGAAGTGGATTCTTTCAAAGTATCGTTAACTTCAATAGTATCTTTTTTTCCATCTGCGTCTTGCAGGTTATCATTCTCAGACATTATAAAAATGTTTAGGGTTCGTATTCTTTAATTCTTAAAGATACTAACAACTAAAGTATTTACAAAAAAAGGGAAGGTTTAATATGGCTAATTGTTATTTGGATAAATTCCAGATAGACCATGCTTTTTCAGCCTGCAGTTCTAACATATTTTGACCATTTATTATAGTCGCACCTTTTTCTTTACCTAAGCGTAAAAATTTAGTTTCTGATGGATTATAAATCAAATCAAAAAGAATATGTTTATTGTTTATAGCACCATAGGGAATATCTGGGCAATTATCAACATTTGGAAATGTGCCCAATGGCGTGCAATTGATAATGATTTGGTACTTTGAAATAATGTCTTCATTCAAATCATCATAGGTATATTTTATTTTTTTTGATGCTGTTCTTGATACATAATGACATTTTATGTGCTTCTTCTTTAGTGCATAAATAACAGCTTTACTAGCGCCACCGGTTCCCAAGATAAGTGCTTTTTTGTGATACTTTTTTAGATTAGGTTCAATCGATTTTATAAACCCATAGCAATCTGTATTATAGCCAATTAATCGACCTTTTTTTGTGACTCTAATTGTATTTACTGCGCCAATAGCCTTTGCTTTTCTGTCTAGCTTGTTTAAATATGGAATAACAGATCTCTTATATGGAATAGTAACATTAAAACCTTTTAAACCTTCGGTGTTTTCCAAAATATATTGCAATAAAGAAATATCTTCAATATCAAAGTTTTCATAGCTTATACCTTCAATATTCTCTTTTTCAAACTTATCAGAAAAATACTTTCGTGAAAAAGAATAAGAAATGTTTTTGCCTAAAAGACCTAATTTATGCATGCTTTCGTTGTTTTTGACCGTAAATTTCCAAACCAACTACTATAACCAATCCCAATAATATAAATGCAATAGCATAGTAAGTTTCGGTGGATAAATCTGGTATATAGCGTTCATAGTTCTCTATAATTTTTTCACCGGTAGAATCAAGAATAAAAGTTCCTTCTTCTATTTTATAAATCGTTCTTTTCCAAGGCCAAACTACCCCCAAAGAGCCTACTATGAAACCTATTATTGATGCTATGGTTATACTTTTATAACGTTTCAAAATATAACTAAGTAGGTGAGAAAACGTTACTAGACCAGCAATTGAACCGAGTGTAAATACAGCTAGTACCTTTAGCATTCTCATTCTTTCAGAATTTGAGACGAAGCTAAAGTTACCACTAAAAATATCAGATATGGTATCGTATAATGCATTAACGGAATCTACCAATAAAAGTACATAATTACCCAAAAGGATAAGTATGAAAGATCCAGAAAACCCTGGTAATGTCATACCAGAAACACTTATAATGCCACAAATAAAAACAAAAAGTAAATTATCATTTTCCTTAGCGGGATTTAGAAAACTGATACTTAATCCTAAAACTATACCCAATCCCAAAGAAATTAGAGTCTTGTTTTTCCAATCACTAAAACCTTTACTTATGTAATAAATGGAGCCAACAATCATTCCGAAAAATACACTCCATACATAAAGTTGGTAATGAATAATGAGGTAATCCAGCAATTTAGAGACGCTAAAATAACTAACGATCATGCCAAGAAAAAGCAAACCAAGAAATCGACCATTTATATATCTAAAAAAACTTTTAAACCTTCCATTGATTAAAAGTTTAAATGCCTTTGCATTCACTTTTTTTAAGGAGTATATAAATTCTTCATAAAAACCAGCAACAAAGGCCACAACACCTCCAGAAACGCCAGGAACCTTATTTGCGGCGCCCATTGCAAGTCCTTTTAGTACTAGAAAAAGTTTATCATTAAATGTACGCGTGTTCTCCATTATTAGTTTTTGCTTCCCAGTTTTTCTAAGATAAGAATAATTGAAAAACCTAATAGTATTAGAACAATAGCAGGTAATAACTGGTGTTCTGTAGAATTTAAGTTGGCAAAGGTGTTAGGCGAGATACTTTTTTCTAACACTGTTTTGTAACTTTCAAAATCACCTATTTTTTTTTGATATACCGATAATGATCCTAAATTAGAAATTTCAGAAAATGATTGAATATTTCCATTAGAATCATTTAAAACTAATTCGGTTTTTTTCCAAGGCCATACTTTATTTAGTGACCCTAGTATAAAACCAGAAAGTAGAGCTAATGTTATATTACTATAATTTTTAAATAGCCATTTTAAAAGATGACTAAAACTTAAAAGGCCAACTAAAGCACCAGAAGCAAAAATCAGTATTTTTTTTATGTCAAAACTATCAAAAGCTTCACTAAGCATTTTGTAAGCGCCTAAAATAATCAAGATGAATGATCCAGAAATTCCCGGTAAAATCATGGCACAAATAGCAATGGCGCCAGCAATAAATAAAAATCCACTACTATTGCTTGAAGACAACGCTGGAACTGTGGTGATATAATATGCCAAAGTAGCTCCAATTATAAAGGCTAAAACGACAGAAATAGACCATTTTGAAATTTGTTTAGCTACGAAATAAATACTTGCTATAATCAAACCAAAAAAGAAAGACCAAATTAGAATAGGATGGTATTCTAGAAGATATTTGGCTAATTTCATAAAAGACACAAAGCTTACAAGAATACCTGAACCAAGAGCTAGGAGAAAACTACCATTAAGCGCTTTCCAAAACGGTTTAATTCCATCTTTAAATAGGGTTTTAAAAAGAGAAGGTTTAATATTGCTTATAGTTGAAATTAATTCTTCATAGATACCAGAAATAAAAGCAATTGTTCCACCTGAAACACCTGGAACTGCGTCTGCGGCACCCATAGCAACACCCTTTAAAGAGATAATTAAATAATCTTTTAAACTTCTTATCATACCCTACTAATTTGGAAACCCAAAGGTATGCAATTTGAGAGAATTTAAGATTTAGAATTTATTAAGGATTTGATGTAGTTTTTGCTTAGCAGGTCTGGAAACAGCTCTTCTATAATAAAGTTATAATCAAAATTACTTTTTAGACCATTCTTTAAGTGAAAAACGCCTTTCGCTTTTTCATGAATTGAAAAAAATAGACCTGCTAACCTATACTCTATTTCAGCATTTTCTGGATAAAAGTCTAAAGCTTGCTCAAAATTTAAAATTGCGGCTTCGGCTTCTCCTAGCTTAAGGAGTAAATCGCCTCTAGTAATCCAAGTATCTAACTCAAAATTACCTAATTCCAAGGTTTTTTTATAACCATGTTCTGCTTCTTCAAATAAACTCAGGCGTTGATTGATTTGAGCATACAGTTTCCAGTAAGTTACATTTTCTGTATCAATATTTATAGCTTTATTAATGTAATAGAGTGCTTTTTGAAAGTTTTTCTGTTTTTTGTAAAACTTGGTAATGGCAATCCATCCTTTATCAAGAAGTGGGTCCTCCTTAACAGTCTTGTAAAAATATTGTATAGCTAACTCTCTATTACCCAACTTCTCAAAACAGCTACCTATTCTTAGTAAGGCAAACGATGTTGGATCATCAAGTTGTAATGTTGTTTTATAGTTTTCAATAGCCTCATCATACTTTTTTTGAGCCTCTAACACTTTACCGCGTTCTAAATAGGCACCAACAAAACTATCATCAGATATAACAGCAAAATCAAACGCGGTTAGTGCTTTATTAAGCATTCCTAAAGTAACATACTGTTTTCCTAATTGATGCCATGCAACCTCACAGTAAGGATTCTGATTTAAAATTACATTTAGGTATTCAACTGCGGCTTCGTGCTGTTCAAGAAAGTCAAAACAATAAATAACGTTATAAAGGGCAGAATAATCATATATGTCTTGTTCTAAACACTTCATAAAATATGTTTTGGCATTTTCAAACTCGTCTAAGAAAAGATATTCCATACCAATAAGAGAATAAATGTCAGCAACATCTTCTGAAAGCTCTAGAGCATGCTTTAATACGTCTATGGCCTTTTTATGATTGTCTTGTTTAGATAAAATGTTAGCTTTTTGTATATATATCTCTTCATTTCTCGGTTCCAGCATATAAAGTTGATTAAGTAATTTGTCAGCTTCATCTAATTCATTTTCAAATACTAAAACCTCAATACGAAATAATTTTAAATTTGAGGAAGATGGGTGCTGTTGAAGACCAAGTTTAATAGCCTTTTTTGCTAAAGCTATCTTTCCTTGATTTAAGTAATGATGAATGATGTTTTCAAATTCTTCCGAATCAAAGAATAGGACATGATTTGTCTTTAACATTGATTCAAACTTGGTAAGAGGTAAATTGTTGTTGTCGTCTTGACTAAACTCCATAAATGGATTATCTATCTAAATTCAACTAAGCTAAAATTAGTATTATCAATAACTATATTGATGGTGAGTAGATAAATGTTTTTAACAAAGTAATGAACAAGAAACTTGAGTTCTTTTATGAGAACTTTTTAATTCTCCGATTATTAAGTTTTTATTGTTTTTCTAAAGGGATGCTATCTAAAATAGATAGAATTATAGTACATCCTTTAATAATTTCTTCTTCGGAGATAATAAGCGGGGGGGTAATTCTTACCGCTTTGGCTTCAAATAGAAGCCAAAATAATATGAGCATTTGATTTTTAGCCTCGAGCACTAATTTATTTGCAATTTTAGCTGAACTTAAAATTATTGCCAGCATTAAACCTTTACCCCTAATTTCTTTTATATGTTTATGCCTTAATAGTTTTCTGAATAGTTTTTCCTTGTCAATTACTTCATTCATAATATTGGTTTCAGTAATTTCTTTTAAGGTTGCTAATGCTGAAGTGGCTATAAGTGGATGACCACCAAATGTTGTAATATGTCCTAATTTAGGATTATCCATTAATAAATCCATAAGCTGGCTAGAAGCTGTAAAAGCACCTATTGGTAAACCGCCACCTAATCCTTTACCGGTAACCATGATATCGGGTGTACAATTGTAGTGTTCAAAACCAAATAACTTTCCAGTTCTTCCTATACCTGGTTGAATTTCATCCAAAATTAAAATTGCTCCTGTTTCATCACATTTTTGTCTAACCTTTTGAAGGTAGTTGTTTTTGGGTTCTATAAAACCTGCACCACCTTGAATGGTTTCAAGTATAACGCATGCCGTTTTATTTGTTATAAGCTCCAAGTCGAATTCATTATTAAATTGAATGAATCTTACATCGGGAAGTAAGGGCCTGAACGCTTTTTTCCGTTCCTCAAACCCCATTATACTTAAAGACCCCATGGTATTGCCATGGTAGGCGTGTTTTGCTGCGATAATTTCGCTCCTACTTGTTGCTCGTTTTGCTAGCTTTAAAGCCCCTTCTATAGCTTCAGTTCCCGAGTTAGTGAGATAGGTTTTTTCTAAATTTGGAGGTAAGTTATCTGCTAAAAGTCGGGTTAGGTTCACAGTAGGCTTTTGTATATATTCGCCATAGACCATAACATGTAAGTATTTGTCTAATTGACTTTTGATAGCTGCTTTTATTTTAGGGTGGTTGTGCCCAAGAGGGCAGGCGGATACACCAGCTACGAAATCTAAATGTGCATTATTATGAGTGTCATATACATAAGAACCTTCGGCGTAGGATATTTCCAGACCCAATGGGTGCGGTGTTGTTTGCGCTTGGTATTTTTTAAAGTCAGAAATGCTTACTTTATTTTGATTAATGAAATACCTGCCACATGAAAATTATCTGATTGATTAATTAACCCTATGCCATATCTAAGACTATGTGGGGATTTAGGATTATCAACTTGTAAATCGTATCGAACCCATTGATCTGTAACATCAATTATGGTGCTAGAAATAATATTTCTTTTACCTTCATTTTCTTGAACTTTTAGTTGTATAGTTCCGCTACCTTTTAACCAGATACTGAAATTTAGTTTACCTATTTTAACTGTATTGGTCTGAAAAAACTGTCCATCTTTTGGGTTTTTCCCAATAATAGAGAATACTTGTAAATCCTCAATTGGAGGTTTAACCGCAACTTTTTGAATATTAACAGAATGCTTAAACCATGAAGTGGAATTTAGTTCTGAAGGCTTTTTGAGTAGGTTGTTGAAGGATTTTGAACTAAGCTGTTTCATTATGTTAAACATCTTTCCTGATTGTAATCTTGCATCAATATCTTCAAAAAAAGACTCATCATCAACAACATAGTCATCTAGACCTTGTATTGTAGGTAATTCTAGGGGAGGATCATCCTTAAAAAGATCATCAACATTGTTGGGGCGTTCTTCTTCTCTCCAATCGAAGCCCTTTAATATTTTTTCATTTTTAGGAAATTGAGATTCTGGATATACCTTACCATCTATTTGATTAAGCTTTTTTACCTCATCAATGGTGTTATCATTTATTAGTATATTGATTAAACCAGATTTTGATTTATCAATTCCTGTTAACTCTCCATTTTCATTTCTCAAATAGTAAATAACTTGGGCATTTTTAATGATATCTACATGATATATTTGATTATCATCATTAAAAAGACCTACAAGTCTTTTTCCGTTTATTTGATTAAATCCATCACCTAAAGTATCCTTGCTTATTAGAAAAGCATGGTTGAAAACTATCAATGAATCTAATTTATCTCTTTCCGTGTCGGATTGTAAATGAATCGTATCTCCAGTCATTTGATTACCTAAATTCCAAAGTATTGGTTTTCTAGCTGTAGAAAATGCACCACCTGTTCCTAATTTATTAATATTTATAAGTTTTGTGAGGCCTGTGGCGTGGTTTGCATGAATGGAGTCTGCTTTTCCGCTTAAATCAGATTTATAAAGTTTAACATTTCTAAAAGCTCTTGTTATCCGCTTTTCGGGCTTTCCTGTAACCATTAAAGTGTCTCCATGGATATAAATAGAATCTTTTTCCTGTAATGTAATGGCAAGTGCTCGCTTTGTTATAAATATAGAATCTTTTTCTTTAAATACTTCTGCATAGTGACCTTTAGCAATACTTTTGTTCAGAGTATCTGTTATTTTAATATTATTTGTTGCCGACGAAAAATTCCTGTTTTGATCGAAGTAAATACTATCACCTAAAATTTCTTTACCATCATAATCTATTTTGGCATTCTTCATGGCATAACCTGTTTTCGCTTGTGTATTATAAAATCCTTTTTCACAGTACGTTACGCTTTCTTCTGTAGTTATTGTTGAAGGTCCGAATAAAAAAGCATGCTTAGGCTCGTCATAAAAATCGAAATAGTCTGTTTCAATCTTGGCATCATGATTTGTTAGAACTACATCTTCAACAAACTTGTATTTTTTTTCATTTGCATAGTAACGTCCTATTTTACTAACAATTGTTCCAGTGGTATCAATTTGTACAGTTCCGTTACTTTTATAAAATGCTTGTTGTCTTTCTCTATCGAAGTATAAAGTATCAGTTGTAATTTTTGAATCTGGATTAGTCAATATTACCTCTCCACTGGCAAATGCTAATTGAGTGGTACCACTATATTGAACATATTTGGAAGTCATGTTTATTGTATCGCCTTGTATCATTTTTACATTGCCAAAGGCTTCAATAAAATTCTCCTTGCCATAATAATAGGCTTTATCGCACCACATATCTGTACCTTGATGAAAAATATGTACCTGTTCAGAATCGTCTCGAGTTAAAATCCGCGCTCCAGGATAATTTTCCTCGTCAAAATTTAAATATCCAGAATATTCAATTTTAATTTCTTGTTGTGCGTTCAAGTTAGCAAAACCAGAAATTAATAGGCATATTAAAGTTCTAATGAAAAAAAATGATTTCAAATTTTATAGTATTTGTCGCAAAAATAACGATATAATAGAATCCTTTAGTGTACAAAAACAAAAAACGCTTCAAAATATTTTTTGAAGCGTTTTTAAGATTTAACTAAGTTTATTAAGAATTAAACCTTGGCAGATTTAACAGTTTTAACAATTCTTGCTGCAATTTTATAAGGATCGCCGTTAGATGCTGGTCTTCTATCTTCTAACCAACCTTTGTAACCTTTTTCAACTGCTATAATAGGGATACGAATTGAAGCTCCTCTATCTGAAATTCCCCATGAGAAATCAGTAATAGCAGCAGTTTCGTGCTTACCAGTTAAACGTTGATCGTTGTAAGCTCCGTAAACTGCAATGTGCTCATCAACAACAGGACGGAAAGCTTCACATATTTTCTCGTAAACAGCTTTATCACCACATGTTCTTAACGTTTCGTTTGAGAAGTTAGCGTGCATACCTGATCCGTTCCAATCAGTGTCACCAAGAGGTTTAGGGTGATATTCAATTGCTACACCATATTTCTCTCCTAATCTTTCTAATAAATAACGAGCAATCCATATTTCATCTCCAGCTAGTTTAGCACCTTTAGCGAACAATTGAAATTCCCATTGTCCAGCCGCTACTTCTGCATTAATACCTTCAAAATTTAAACCAGCATCAATACATAAATCTGCATGCTCTTCAATCATTTCTCTTCCAAATGTGTTTTTAGCACCTACAGAACAATAGAACTGACCTTGAGGAGTTTGATCTCTTGGGAATCCTAATGGTAAGTTAGTTTCTGGATCCCATAAAAAATATTCTTGCTCAAAACCAAACCAAAAATCATCATCATCATCATCAATAGTTGCACGACCATTTGTTGGGTGTGGTGTTCCGTCTGCATTTAAAACCTCAGTCATTACCAAATATCCATTTCTTCTTACAGGATCTGGATAAATTGCAACTGGTTTTAATAAACAATCTGAAGAACCTCCTTCAGCTTGGTTTGTAGACGATCCATCAAAAGACCACATTCCTATTTCTTCCAATGTACCCTTAAAATCTTCGTGTTCTTCTACTTTAGTTTTTCCTCTTAATACCTGCGTTGGCTCAGTTCCATCTAACCAAAGGTATTCTAATTTAATTTTTGCCATGATTAATGTGTTATTGTGAATATCTTAATTTCAATCACACAAATATATATTTTTAAAAAGATACTTTAAGTTTTGAGGGGTGGTTTTCATAATTGTTAATGTTATTTTTATTTATACCCTATTTTTTTAGGGTTTATTTTAAAAAAAGTATATAAATTTATATATATACTGAAATATTTGTAATCGTAAAAAAGAATGTTTTCATCTTAAGATTGTGAGTTATCTGCTATTTTTGTAAACGATAACTATTAACTATTAATTTTAAAAACCCATGGCCATTTTAAGATTTCAGGCGCTTAAAACTGCAATAAATTATAAGCCTTCAACCTTCGAAGGTGAAGAAAAGCGTTCAGAGTTATTTGCATCAAATGTATTTAATGAGAGTACTATGCGACAGTATCTTACAGGCGATGCTTTTAAAAGTGTTGTTAGCGCCATACATGATGGGAAAAAGATTAATAGAGTAGTAGCTGATCAGGTAGCCTCCTCAATGAAAAATTGGGCATTATCCAAAGGCGTTACACACTATACCCATTGGTTTCAACCTCTTACTGGTGCCACTGCTGAGAAACACGATGCCTTTTTTGAGACTCTTGAAGATGGTATTGCAATAGAGAAGTTTGATGGTGATCAATTAGTTCAACAAGAACCTGACGCATCAAGTTTTCCAAGTGGAGGCATTAGAAATACTTTTGAGGCCAGAGGATATACCGCTTGGGATCCTACATCACCAGCCTTTATATACGAAACAACACTTTGTATACCTACAATATTTGTTGCCTATACAGGAGAAGCTTTAGATTATAAAACTCCTTTACTTAGAGCGTTACATACTATTGATGATGCTGCAACACAGGTGTGTCGTTATTTTGATAAAAACGTTAAAAAGGTTTCAGCATTGGTTGGATGGGAGCAGGAATACTTTTTGGTAGACAAAAATTTAGCGGCCTGTAGACCTGATATCACATTAACTGGTAGAACACTTCTAGGGCATTCCTCTGCCAAGGGTCAGCAATTGGAGGATCATTACTTTGGTTCTATTCCCAATCGCGCTCTTAATTTTATGCGAGATCTTGAAAATCAATGTATGTTACTTGGTATTCCTGCAAAAACACGTCATAATGAAGTTGCTCCAAATCAGTTTGAAATTGCCCCAATTTATGAGGAGGCTAATCTTTCTGTAGACCATAATTCTTTGTTAATGGATGTTATGGGAAGGGTAGCGGCACGTCATAATTTTAAGGTGTTGCTTCATGAAAAACCATTTGCCAATATCAATGGTTCTGGTAAACACAACAATTGGTCGCTATCAACAGATACAGGTGTTAACCTCTTGAAGCCGGGAAAAACACCAATGAGTAATTTACAGTTTTTAACTTTTTTCATAAATACCATCAAAGCTGTCTATGAAAATGAAGAGTTGTTAAGGGCGTCAATTGCTTCTGCTAGTAACGATCATAGGTTAGGTGCTAACGAGGCCCCTCCATCTATAATTTCAATATTTATAGGAGCGCAATTAACCAAGGTACTAAATGATTTAGAAGGGGTTACTAAAGGGAAACTTTCGCCCAAAGAAAAAACAGATTTAAAACTTAACGTAGTAGGTAAAATTCCAGATGTACTTTTAGACAACACAGATAGAAACCGAACGTCTCCATTTGCTTTTACTGGTAATAAATTTGAATTTAGAGCTGTTGGATCCACCGCAAACTGCGGTAACCCAATGACCATGCTAAATACTATAATAGCTAAACAGTTAAAGGAGTTTAAAATTGAGGTTGATGAGCTGATAGAGAGTAAAAATTTTAAGAAGGACGAAGCAGTTTTTAATGTATTGCGAGAATATATTAAGGCTTCAAAGGATATTTTATTTGAGGGCAACGGTTATGGCAAGGAATGGGAGGAAGAGGCACAAAAAAGAGGTTTAAGTAACAACAAGAACACTCCGGAAGCGCTTAAGGTAAAACTTCATAAAAGTACTATTAGGCTTTTTGAAGAGATGAATGTAATGAGTAAAGTAGAGGTTGAGGCGCGTTATGAAGTTGAAATAAATGCCTATATCAACCATCTTCAAATTGAAAGTAGGGTATTAGGTGATATTGCCAGAAACCATATTGTTCCCACTGCTGTGAAATATCAGAATATATTGATTAAAAATGTAAAAGGACTTAAAGAAATTTTCAATAAGGACTATGTAGATTTTGGTAAAGAGCAATTAAATCTTATTAAGGCAATCTCCGGCCATATTGATGATATAAATAGCAAAGTAACCCAAATGATTAACGAGCGAAAAGCTGCAAACGGAATAGAAGATATTACTCTTAAAGCAGAGGCTTATTGTAACAAAGTGAAACCCTTTTTGAATGATATTAGGTATCATTGTGATAAATTAGAGTTAATGGTAGATGATGAATTATGGCCTTTAACTAAGTATAGGGAACTATTATTCATTAGATAATTCAAAATTGTTAATATCCATTAATAAAAAAGCCCAAGATCTTCACCTTGGGCTTACGCACTAATACTACTAAGATGTTAGGTTTAACGTAATCTGTCAACAGATTTTACAAGATCTTCATCCTTTTTAATGGCTTTATTGGCCAAGGCCAAAAACACGATAGAAATTATAGGAAGAAACATCCCAATACCTTTCTCAGAAACTACGGTTTCTCCAGATAAATTTAGTGAGAGATACACGAAAAATCCTAGTAAAAAAAAGTTTAATATTATGTTTAATCGCCCCAAAACGAATTGAAGCTTCCTGTTTTTAAATAAAAATATTGTAAAAAGAGACAACACACCCGATACTATAAATGCTACGAAAAATGCCATTTGGTCTTTTGCAAAAACAGTAACCCCTTCGTTTGTAATCCACAAATGGAATACAAAAATTAGCCCTAGGGCATTCGCCGCCGCCAATAATAGATAAACTGTTTGTATGCGTTGTAACATATCAATTTTTTAATATGGAAGGCAAAAATAGTAGTTTCTTTATTAATTTGACAGCTTAAATTAAAATAAAGTTGTATTATTGCACAGTTAATTCTCAACAATCGCAAAGTCAGATTGTTAATTCTTCAGAATAAAAATTCTATTTTTTTCAGAAAAACTTAAATTTTATATTCACTATAATAGTATTCAACTAAACATTCATGTTTGAAATTTCACAATTAAAAGAAAAAAAACTTACTGATTTACAAGATATTGCTAAACAATTAAGCATACCGAAGTTCCGTTCTATGAAAAAGTTAGACTTGGTATATCAAATCTTGGATTATCAAGCCGCAAATCCTGCTGCCGCTAAAGAGGCTTCGGCTCCAGCGCAAAAAAGCAATACTGAACAGCCTGCCAAAAAACAAAGACAACGCGTTCAAAAAACGGAGACTGATAATTCTAGAAAAGATGTAAGCGCGTCTGCTACTAATCAAGAAAAGCCTGCTGCTACAAACGATCATCAACAAAAGAATTCTAACAATAACCAAAATAGAGGTCAGCGCCACAATAACCAGCGTAACCAGAATCAAAAACGCGATAATAATCAACAACATAAAAATCAAAAACACAATCATCAAAACAATGGTAACAAGGACAATAGAAACCGTTACCGTGAACCTGATTTTGAATTTGATGCCATTATTGAAAGTGAAGGTGTATTAGACATCATGCAAGACGGTTATGGCTTTTTACGTTCTTCGGATTACAACTATTTATCCTCACCAGATGATATATATGTATCACAATCTCAAATTAGATTATTTGGATTAAAGAAGGGGGATACGGTTTTGGGGCATGTGCGTCCGCCTAAAGAAGGTGAAAAATATTTCCCTTTAATTAAGGTGAGTAAAATAAATGGTCAAGACCCTAATGTGGTGAGAGATCGTGTTGCTTTTGAGCATTTAACGCCTTTATTCCCACAAGAAAAATTCAATATTGCAGAAAAGCAAAGTACTATTTCTACAAGAATAATGGACTTGTTTGCTCCAATTGGAAAAGGTCAACGTGGTATGATTGTGTCTCAACCTAAAACGGGTAAGACTATGTTGTTAAAGGATGTGGCTAATGCAATTGCAGCTAATCACCCTGAGGTTTATCAAATGATTTTATTGATTGATGAGCGTCCTGAAGAGGTTACGGATATGCAACGTAATGTTCGGGGAGAAGTAATTGCCTCTACCTTTGATAAAGAGGCACATGAGCACGTTAAAATTGCTGATATTGTTTTGGAAAAAGCAAAACGCTTGGTAGAATGTGGTCATGATGTGGTGATTCTTTTAGATTCTATTACACGTTTAGCAAGAGCTTACAATACGGTGCAACCCGCATCTGGAAAAATATTATCTGGTGGTGTAGATGCCAACGCATTGCATAAACCTAAGCGTTTCTTTGGTGCAGCTCGTAACATTGAAAATGGTGGGTCGCTTACCATTATTGCAACAGCTCTAACCGAAACAGGTTCTAAAATGGATGAGGTTATTTTTGAAGAATTTAAAGGTACTGGTAACATGGAACTGCAGTTGGATAGAAAAATCTCTAACCGTCGTATTTTCCCAGCCATCGACCTTATGTCTTCAAGCACGCGTCGTGATGATAAATTACTAGATGAGAATACGGTACAACGTATGTGGGTAATGAGAAAGTATTTAGCAGATATGAACCCTGTTGAAGCAATGGAATTTATAAATGATCGCTTTAAACAGACAAGAAATAATGAAGAATTTTTAATATCCATGAACGGATAATAGAAAGCTGACTAACTCAATTTAACCGTAAAAGCCTCGACGTATTTGTTGAGGCTTTTTTATTTATTTTTTTGGAATGTTCTTAAGAATTTCCAAAACAAACTTCCAGTACTTTTGAACAGATGAAATTTGAGCGCGCTCATCAGGTGAATGTGCTCCTTTTATATTAGGACCAAAACTAATCATATCCATTTCTGGATAATTTTGCCCTAAAATACCACATTCTAATCCAGCATGACACGCCGCAATATGCGGTTTTTCTCCATTTAATTCTTCATATAATCTTGTCATTACTTTTAAAATGGCTGAGTCCATATTTGGTGCCCAACCTGGGTAATCTCCAGAAAATTCTACTTCGCAACCTGTAAGTTCAAAGGTTGCCCGCAAGCTATTGGCTAAATCCATTTTGGAGCTTTCAACAGAAGAGCGTGTTAAACACTCAACTTTAATATTTTCCTCTTTTAAGCTAACCTTTGCAATATTATTTGATGTTTCCACTAAATCTGGAATATCTGGGCTCATACTATAAACACCGTTTAATGCAGCATACATTGCTCTTGTAAAACCTTCTTGAACCCCTAAATCCATTATTTTTTTAGGTGTTTCGGTTTTAGAAACCTCAATTATCAAATCCGGCTCCATGGTTTTGTACTCTGTTTTAATCGTATGTGCTAATCCATTTATATCTGAGATAAATCTCATTTCGTGAATAGCATCAATAGCAACTATGGCCTTACTTTCTCTAGGAATAGCATTTCGCAAACTACCTCCGTCAATTTCAGAAATACGTAAACCATACTTCTCGAATCCATCAAACAATAGACGATTCATTATTTTATTGGCATTACCTAAACCTTCATGAATTTGCATACCGGAGTGCCCACCTTGCAAGCCTTTTACATTTATTTCAAATCCTATTTTAAACTCTGGAGCTTCTTCTTCATTATATGTTCTAGTTGCGGTAACATCAATACCACCTGCACACCCTACACCAATTTCATCATCTTCTTCAGTATCTAGATTCAACAAAATACCGCCAGAAAGCAAACCGCCTTTTAAGCCCATAGCTCCTGTCATACCTGTTTCTTCATCAATAGTAAAAAGAGCCTCAATAGCTGGGTGAGGGATATCTGTACTTTCTAAAATAGCCATTATCGTAGCAACACCAAGTCCGTTATCTGCTCCTAAAGTTGTGCCTTTAGCCTTTACCCAATCTCCATCAATAAACATGTCTATACCCTGAGTATCAAAATCAAAGATGGTGTTACTATTTTTTTGATGCACCATATCTAAATGCGATTGCATAACAACTGTCGTTCTATCTTCCATTCCAGTAGTTGCAGGCTTTTTAATGATGACATTACCTACCTCATCTTCTATAGTTTCTAAGTCAAGGTTTGCCCCAAATGCTTTCATAAATGCAATTACCCGCTCTTCTTTTTTTGAGGGTCTTGGAATAGCATTTAAATCGGCAAATTTATTCCAAAGAGATCGTGGTTCTAGTTGTCTTATTTCAGTAGCCATAGTTTTAATTTCTTAATTACAAAGGTACTAAGACCTCTAAGGTAAAAGAAATCTAAAAGGTCTAAAATTCTAAACATTTTTCTATTTTTGATTATGCTGAATAAGAAGAAGGCGATAGTTGCATTTACCTTAATTCCACAAATTTTATTGGTTAAACTATTGGCCAATAATCCTGCTTTTGTTGAGAAATACTATAGCGAGGGCTTATATGTTTATATCTCTAAAATTTTTCGTTTTGTTTTGGGCTGGATGCCTTTTTCTTTTGGTGATTTGGTGTACGGATTGGCTAGTATTTATATGCTTTGGTGGTTGTTAAAAAACCGTAAGCGCATAATTAAAGACTTTATCAATTGGTGCATTGATGTTGTTGCTACTGTATCTATAATTTATTTTGCGTTTCATCTGTTTTGGGGTTTAAATTATTACAGATTACCCTTACACAAAAATCTTGATTTAAAAGCAGATTATTCCACTGAACAATTGGTAAGCGTAACTGAGAAACTAATTAAGAAAGCCAATGTGTTACATTTTGAAATCACAAAAAACGATTCCATAAAGGTTGATGTACCTTATGATAAATCTATGGTTTTTAATATGATATCGGAAGGGTATGCTAACTTAAAAAATGTGTTCCCACAATTAGAATACGAACCACAGAGCACCAAGCAGTCTTTATTTAGTTATCCGCTTACGTATATGGGTTTTAGCGGGTATTTAAATCCGTTAACCAATGAATCACAGGTAAATGGACGCATTCCTATGCATAAGTTTCCAACTACTACAGCACATGAAATTGCGCATCAATTGGGTTATGCTGCAGAAAACGAGGCGAATTTTATTGGTTTTATGTCTTCTTCTAAAAATGATAATATCTGTATGAAATATTGTGGGTATACCTTCGGACTTAGGTTTTGTTTAAATGAGGTGTATAACCGAGACAAATGCTTATTTGAAGATCTTGTAGCAGATGTGAATAAGGGTATTTTGAAAAACTATGAAGAATCTCGAAAGTTTTGGGAAGCCCATGATAATCCTTTAGAGCCTATTTTTAAAATTATTTATGGTAACTTTTTAAAGGCTAACAATCAATCTAAAGGAATGGAGAGCTACAGTTATGTAGTGGCACTTTTAGTTAACTATATAGAGAAATATGATTTATAGTCACGCTTTAATCTTAGCGTTATCCTAATTAAAATACAGGTTTATATCTTTCTTCGATACATTCTATTCTACAATAGTTGCTCCTGCTGGTATTTCAAATTGTGAAGCTTCAGGTTTTTCTTTTGAAATTTTGACATCTGTAAATCTTAAATTGTTACGTTTTTCGGTGGGTCTGTTATCTTCGTATTTATACCAAGTTATTGTTTCTGGTAACACTACTCCCTCTATAGTTTGCCATTTACCATATTTAATAAAATGAAATTCCTTAGCCTTTTCTTTTGTAAAGAAAGTAACTGTATAAGCCAACCATTCCATTTTATAAGTTTTTGGGTTGTAATACAAAATGTATTCGTCATCTGGAGATTCTCCAATACCACTTTCGTAAGCAATTTTTATTCCTGGATATGTAAATCCTTCAAACTCTAGTGGCTCTGTAGTTTCATAATTGATACCATCATCACCTAGTACAAATGGCATTGCGTAGAAATAAAACATTAAATTATAATAAAATTTAGCGTTGTTTCTGAAATATGTAGAGTCTTGTTTTATCCATACCTTTTCTCCGTTAAAACCAATCTTAAATTTATCAGTCCTAATTAAGGATTTTCTATTTTTTAAGTCGGTTGTGGTTATTTCTTTACCTTCGGGTATTTCTATACCAAAAGTTAAACTTCTTATATTCTTCCATACGTCAAAACCACCATGAGCATCAAATACTTTGGTAATGCTTTCAGGGTAAACGCTTGTAGTAACATCTAGATTTTCTTCTGAATATTTGATTGAAGATGAGGAGTTGTTTTTACAATTTAAAATAAGAGTTGCTAGAACTAAAATTAGAAAATGTTTCATAATATGGTATTAATAAGTTAATCCTTAAGACGAAGTTACCATAATAAAATTACAATAAAACACTACTTTTGCGGCATCTATATGAAACATATTTCGAGTATACAGAATCCCTTTATAAAGCGATTAATTCAATTAAAAGAAAAATCTAGAGAGCGTAGAAAATCTGGCTCATTTTTAATTGAAGGTCAGCGCGAAATTTCTTTAGCAATAAAAGGCGGGTATAGTATTGAAACTGTTTTATTTTCAGCGGAATTAAATTCTGAAACAGATGTAAAGTATATTGCAGCTGATCAAAATCCGGACCTTATTGAAATCTCAAAAGAAGTATACCAAAGATTAGCGTATCGCGAAACTACTGAGGGGATTTTAGCTGTAGCAAAAGTAAAACTTAACACTCTTGATGCGCTTACTTTTCAAAATGATAATCCGCTAGTTTTAGTTGCCGAAGCACCTGAAAAACCAGGAAACATTGGTGCGCTTTTAAGAACCGCAGATGCAGCAAATATTGACGCCGTAATTATTGCAAATCCCAAAACTGATTTGTTTAACCCAAATATTATACGATCTAGTGTTGGGTGTGTATTTACCAATCAAGTAGCAACTGGCAGTACAAATGAGATTATTGATTTTTTAAGGTCAAAACAAATTAATATTTACTGTGCTGCTTTACAAGCATCAGTTAATTACAATACACAAAATTTTACGATGCCAACGGCTATTGTAGTTGGAACAGAGGCAACAGGATTAAGTGACCAATGGTTAGAAAACAGTATTCAAAATATTATTATACCAATGCAGGGTGAAATAGACTCTATGAATGTTTCTGTTGCCGCTGGAATACTTATTTTTGAAGCGAAAAGACAACGAGACTTTAAATAACGATATGAGCGCCACAATATTATTCTACATCATAATAGGAATTATTATTATAAATTTTATCGTTGATAAGGTATTAGACGCTTTGAACGCAAAGCATTTTAATGATAAATTGCCAGAAGATATAGCCGATGTTTACGATGAAGATGAATATATAAAATCTCAAAACTATAAGGCTACGAAGTATAAATTTGGAATAATTACATCTACTTTTTCTTTGGTTTTAACGCTTGCTTTTTTGTTTTTTGATGGGTTTGAATTTGTGGATACTGTTGCCAGAAATTATAGTACAAACCCAATTATCACTGCTTTGATTTTTTTTGGTATTATAATGATTGGAAGTGATATACTTACTACTCCTTTTTCATATTATAGCACTTTTGTCATTGAAGAAAAATTTGGTTTCAACAAGACAACCTTAAAGACGTTCATAGTAGACAAAATTAAAGGTTGGTTGATGATGGCAATTGTTGGCGGTGGAATTTTGGCTTTGATTATTTGGTTTTACCAAGTTACTGGTAAATATTTTTGGTTGTATGCTTGGGGATTAGTTGCTGTGTTTACTTTATTTATGAATATGTTTTATTCTAAACTTATCGTACCTTTATTTAATAAGCAAACGCCTCTGGAATATGGAGAATTACGCGATAAAATTTCAGATTATGCCAATACTGTTGGTTTTAAGTTAGATAAAATTTTCGTTATTGATGGTTCGAAGCGTAGCACTAAAGCCAATGCCTATTTTTCTGGTTTTGGTAGTGAAAAGCGTGTTACACTTTATGATACTCTAATAAATGATTTAGAACATGAAGAAATTGTTGCAGTACTCGCTCATGAAGTAGGGCATTATAAAAAGAAGCACATCATTTTTAATTTGTTTGCTTCTATTTTATTAACGGGATTTACGCTTTTTATACTATCGTTATTTATTTCTAATCCCTTATTATCTGAAGCTATAGGGGTCCAAACACCTAGTTTTCATATTGGATTAATTGCTTTTGGGTTACTTTATTCACCAATTTCAGAAGTTACGGGATTAATTATGAATGTATTTTCTAGAAAATTTGAATATCAAGCGGATGACTATGCTAAGACTACTTATAAGGCAGAGCCTTTAATTACTTCACTTAAAAAGCTTTCTAAAAATAGTTTAAGTAATTTAACTCCACATCCAGCTTTTGTGTTTATGCATTATTCGCATCCTACGCTTCTGGAACGGATTCGTAATTTGAGAAAGAATTAGACTTCTTTAGAGGAAACATTACTCATGCCCTTCATGATCTTCAATAGCACCTCTTTCAACTATGGTAACCGCTTTTTGAAGCATTAAGTTATTAGGGTAAGTAACTAAATCTCCATTTTCTAAACGCAGATGTAGGTGAAAGGCACCAATATCTTCAATAATAACTTCTGAAGGCAAATCGTTATCATGTATTTTAATTTTATCACCTACTTTATAAGGAAAGCTAAAAAACATAATAATTCCTGAGGTAACATTACTAAGAATTGACCAAATAGCAAAAAGCGCAATACCAAGAATTGCAAAAACTGATGAGAAAATTACAGCAATGTCTTCAAAATCTGCACCAAAAACAAAAGCTTCAATAAGTATAGCTATTAAAACAAGGGTAATGGAAACATACCTGCAAATAAGTTTTGTACGCGCTTTAACTATGCCATTACGCTTCCCAATTTTCTTAATAACAAAATTGGTGACAACGCCTATTATAAATAAAAAACCAACTATTACCGCTGATGTCAATAATTGTTCGTTATACTTTTCAAAGAAATTTGCAATCATAATTATTGGTTAATTACAGTGCAAAGATAGAAGCATTATTTTAATTGTAACGTATCTCTTAATACTTCGTATTGATTACTGTTTTTTTGCCAATACGGAGATTTTATGGTTTTTAATTTTGTGGCTTTAGTGGTTAACGTTTTACCGCCACTTGTAAAGGTTTCTTCCCAAGATAGAATATCGTGCGGAAATATTGCATTAAAATTAATCACTAAAGTTCTATCTAAATTTTTATAATTGATTGTATAACTACTTTCAGATAAAACGGCCTCTGCATCATATGCTTTAATATCAATATGTTTCAGTCTTGTAAATTCAAATGAAGGAATTATAGGAATATTACCTGTTGGTAGGGATTTAGGGTTTATTCGAAGTTGGTTCCAGATTTCATTCTCTAGAATGGCTTTGTCGAGTTTAAACGTTTCGTCAGCTTCACCTTGAAAATAGGAGTGAGACATTATGTTGAACTGCTCTTTGTTATTTAGTTGCGCGTACACATGACCACACCATTCTTGCATAGAACTTGAAACTTTTATCGCATGTTGATTGTTTGCTACAGGGTAAAAAGTACTCTGCATAATAGAATATGGATAAATACCTGTATTAAAATTTTTAGTCGCATTTAGCTTTAGAACAGGAACATTTTTTTCAGTTTTATAGTCTGCTTTAACCTGCATTTCTGGAAGAAAATCTTCAGTAACATAAATTAGAACTACCCTACCTTCTCTCATTTCTCCATAGCGTGCTTGCTCTAGTTTGTATGACGAAATTTCAGCATCACCAGCGTACCAATAGTCCTTAAATTCTTGAGATAAAGGTTGTGAAGACTTTTTACTTTCTACAGCAGTATTAACTGCAAGCAGCTCTTTTTTATCAGCTTCTTTTTTACAGTTGAATAGGACAGTAAAGATTATTAATACTGCTCCAAAATATTTCGTTTTCATGGTTGTTATTTTTTTGATCTACACGCAAACATAAAAATGCGACATTATTTAGGCTCTTATAGTCGGATATATGTTAATAAAATTACGAAGTTATTTAAGGTTTGCAATGTCATTTAACGTTTTATAAACAAGGTGCACAGGTAATCCCATTACATTAAAATAGGAGCCCTCAATTTTAGTAACACCAATTTGCCCAATCCAATCTTGAATACCATATGCACCTGCTTTATCAAACGGTTTAAAATTGTCAATGTAATATTTAATTTCTAAGTCACTCAGTGCTTTAAAACTTACTTTGGTAACACTATACAAAGTTTTTTCGTAAGATGCAGTAGTAAAGCATACGGAAGTAATTACTTCGTGAGTTACATTGCTTAATGATTTTAAAATTGAAAACGCTTCATGAGCATCATGTGGTTTTCCTAAAGCCGTTTCATTGTGCCAAACGATAGTATCACTAGTAATTAAAATATCCTGAGGTTGTAATTCATTTTTAAAAGGTAAAGCTTTTAACTGTGCTAAATAGTTACTGATTTCAAAATGGGTTAGGCGCGGAGGAAATTCTTCTTTAATAGGTTTTAGGCGAATTTCAAAACTAACATCTAATTCTTTGAAAAACGCTTGCCGCCTTGGTGATTGCGATGCAAGAATAATATTATGATCTTTTAGTTTTTCTTTAAGCACAAGATTTAAATTCTGAATGTATATAAAAGTAACGAAAGCATACCAAACAACATAATCAACTTATAAACCCTAGAAATATGATTAAAATCTTGTTTAGATTTTGCTTGAAACAGTTTAATTGAATTGTAAATTAAAGGAGCAATGACTAAAATCAAAAAGTAAATTAATGATAGTTGTTGTTTATATAAGTGGTTGATGGTGTAAATAATAATTAATCCTAATGGAATAAAATTGAGTACAAAAACTAAATTTTTAGCGCGTTCTCTTCCAATAATTATAGGCAACGTATTAAGGCCAGCTTTATAATCGCCATCAACATCCTCAACATCTTTAACAATTTCTCTTAAGAGATTAATCATAAAGGCGAATAAGGCATAATCGAAAATTATTTTAAAAAAGGTAATCTGAACAGTTTTATTGACTTCTGTAAGGCTGGGAGTTAGCTCAAATAGCCCAACAACTAAAATACTGGTTGCAACTAAAACAGAAATAAGAATATTACCAATAAGCGCAATACCTTTTAAGTAAGACGCATAGATATATAGTAAGCCTGAAATTACAATGAAAATACTAAAAAATGCACTTTGACCAACATAGTGTGATACACAAAAACCAAGTACAACACCAATGATATTCAGACCAATAAAAAGATTGAAAGCAGTTTTTTCTGAAATAGATTTACCTATATTAACTTTTTCTGGTTTATTAACACCGTCTGTTTCAACATCATAAATATCATTAATAATATTGCCACCTGCAGCAATGCAAATTGTAGCTAATATTAGTAGTGCAATACCTAGACTATCTAAAGCAGTTTGTACTCCAAAAGGTTCTAGTAGTGCATACTTAATAAGTAATTGCATTAAAGCAATCATTAATAGGTTTTTCCAACGAATTATATTTAGAAATTTCAATAGACTATTGGTGTGCTGCGGTTATCCACAGCAGTTAAAATGTAAGATTTAACTAAGAAAAACAGAATTATAATAACTACAACTGTTAAAATAGACGCAGTAATAACTTTACGTTTTTCCGCTTTTCTTATTTTGTTTTTAATAAGCTCTTTGTCAGCTTTTGATAGTTTATGATGTTTGAAGTCTAATTGGAAATGAAGATGAGAGGCCTCGTGCAATCTTTCTTTTGCTGTGGTAAACGGATTATCATTTTTTTGATTAAAGTTACTCTGCTTATTACCAAAACCAATGTAACCAAAACCTATGCTAATGCGTCTACTTTTGCGTCTCATTACTAAATCAAATACCCAACACTAAATTTAAAATTCAAAAATTTATCAAAGCGACTGTAAACTAAATACTTAAACTAGTCATATTTAGCATTAAAATTACCGCTCCATTTACCTTGTACTTTTAAAACCTGCTCAATAACATCACGAACTGCACCTTGGCCGCCACCTTTATGAGAAATATACTTTGAAATACTTTTAATTTCTTGAACAGCATCTTGAGGGCAACATGGTAAACCGACCAATTTCATAACTGGATAGTCAGGAATATCATCACCCATATAAAGTGCTTGATTTGAGTCTATATTATGTTTTGTGAAATAGTCGTTCAACTGGTCAATCTTATTGT
Organism: Jejuia sp. UBA6058; assembly: GCA_002428965.1. Lineage (GTDB taxonomy): Bacteria > Bacteroidota > Bacteroidia > Flavobacteriales > Flavobacteriaceae > Jejuia. Next base: position 295,966 of record DIYI01000005.1, read on the forward strand.
GAGCTCCTAAATAAATATCTGTAATACCAAGTCCTGCTAAACGTTTACGAACGCCTTCATTACTTCCCCCAGAAATTATACAAACATAATACCCCTTATCTACTGCAGTTTTAAGGGCGTAACCATCTTTTATATTCATGGTACGCAGCATTTCTCCACTAGACGTAACATGAACCGTACCATCAGTAAGAACACCATCTACATCAAAAATAAAGGTAGTTATATCATTTAAATATTCTTTATAGCTTTTATCTTCCATTAGTTGTTTCTATTATTTGCGGTTGCTGAGCGGAGTCGAAGTACCATGGGTATCTTGAATTGATTTTGTGATTAACTTATAAATATCTTTATGCTGCTCTTTTTCCAATAACGCTAAATGCTTTTTAATAGTTTTTAAATTACCACGTTTTGCAGGTCCCGTTTGTGCCATATAGGGCGACATATCCTGTACTTTATTAGCAGTTTCGAGTATTAGTGGTTTTAATAAATCAAATTCTGCCGCTTGCGACTCCGTTATTTCATGAGCGATACGATACATTTGGTTGGTGAAGTTATTAACAAAAACAGCTGCTAAGTGGAGCACTTTTCTTTGATCTCCATTTATCTTTTTAACAGGGCTACCAATCGCCAGGGCTAATTCCTTTAGAATATGATAGTCCTTTTTGTCAATAGTTTCAATACCAATCGGCACCTTGGCAAAATCTAAAACTGCATTTTTACTAATGGATTGCAATGGATAAAAAACCCCTCGTTTATTTTTCTTATCAAGGTCATGAATATTCACACTTCCAGCGGTGTGCACTACTAAACGATTTTCAAAAGGAAGTTCTGAAGATATTTTTGCCACGGCTTCATCACTTACGGTAATGATATAGATATCGGCTTCTACTAAACTTGTTAAATCATCCATTATATCAACCTCATTACTATATGTAGATATGGCATCTAAATTTCTATTAAACCATTGTTTTACAGAAACTTGATTGCTTTTTTTGAATGCTTTAAATAGGTGAGTGCCAACATTTCCAGCACCTAGGATTGTTACCGAAATCATAATGCTAAAATAGTAACCAATTATGAATTAAGGATTAAGAATTAAGAATTTCTTAGTCATAGAATTATTCAAAATTATACTTTTGAAGTATGCAAAAAACAGACATCACAACTAGAGCAGATATTTTCAAGTTGGTAAAAACATTCTATTCTAAAGTAAGAAAGGATGAAGTATTGGCACCTTTTTTCAACGATACTATTTCAGACTGGGATGAACATCTAGGTCGCCTTACAACATTTTGGGAATCGAGTTTGTTTTTAAAGACAAAGTATTATGGAGATCCGTTAGAAGCCCATGTTAATGTGGATAAAAAGTTTAATCAGACAATTACTGAAAAGCATTTTGGAATTTGGCTAAATCTTTGGGTTGAAACTATAGACGAACTTTATAAAGGCGATTATGCCGAAAATGCTAAACGACGTGCAAGAAAAATGGCAACATTTATACATTTGAAGATTTTTGAAGCCAGAAGTTAAATAGAGGGTGTCACCCTGAACTCGTTTCAGGGTCTCATTTTTTAAGCATATAAAATCATATTGAGATTCTGAAACTAGTTCAGAATGACAAAAACTACATAATAATTTTCACCATCCTATAATCATCCATCACAAAACCATTTCCAATATCCATGATGATTGCACCCAAATTTTTGAAGCCTAATTTTTCATAAGTATTAATAGAATCGCTATTGTTTTTATTCACCGTGAGTGATATTGATTCACAATTTAGTTCCCTTGCTTTATTTTCAATAAAAGACATAGCTTGTTTTCCAAAACTTTTTCCTCTATAAGATTTCAAAATATAAAGTTTACTTATAAAAAGATTATCATCTTCTTTTTTAATGCTTAAATATCCAATATTTTCATCCTTAAATTGAAGCATGTAATATTCATAGTCATCAAGAATTTGGTGTGCTATTGCTTCCTTACTTTGAAACTTACTTAGCATGTAATCTATCTGATCCTTACCAATGATGGGTGTGTAGTGCTCGTGCCAAATAATATCCCCTAAAGTTTCTATAATTTTAAAATGCCTTTCCGATGAAGCTTTTACAAATTCAATCATATCACATATAAAAATATCATAAAGAAATGACAAATGGCTCCAGCCAACACAAATAGGTGCCAGATAACATGATTGAATGGTATTTTTTCAATTACATAAAAAATAATACCCAAGGTATAAGCTAATCCGCCAGCGAAAAGCAACAGAATACCATCACCGTCCAAAAGATCAGATAAATTAGTGTGGTCAAAAACAATAAGCCAACCCATTACTAAATAAAGTAGGGTAGAAAAAATTTCAAACTTACCAGTAAAAAATACCTTTAAAATAACTCCAAAAGCGGCAATACCCCAAACTATATAAAATAGTGTCCATCCCAAATTCTGTTCTAAAGTAATAAGTAGAACAGGTGTGTAAGTTCCTGCAATTAATAGGTAAATACTAATATGGTCTAAAACTCTAAAGTAATGTTTCTGTGCATTATTTGTAATGCTGTGATATAAAGTTGAAGCGGTAAATAGTACGATTATAGAAATACCATAAATAATTACACTTATTAAACTGTAATATGTTTTTCCTGTATCAAAAGTAACAAGTAGAACTAGTGCAAGAATGCCAAGAATTGCCCCAATTGCATGACTTACAGCATTTAGTTTTTCTTCAAAAGCTGTTTGAATGCGCATGTTTACTCTTTAGTTGTTTTATTGTAAACCCATTTATTAGTAAGTTCATAAAAGTCTATATCCAAGGCTGACTTTTGGCGTTCCAATCTTCCGCTTTGAAAGTTGCGTTGTAAAATATCCTCAATAAGATAATCTTCTTTTTCATTCCAAGGATCAAACTCTTTTTTTAGTTTGATATCAAATACATTTGCAGTTGTATTATACCAAAATGCGCGCCACCCATTTCTTAGTTCTTTAACCAAATCAAAAGCTGTTCTTCCTGTTTGGCGATGTATTAGTTTGACCAAAATTTGTCCTTCTGTGCGTGTCAATTTCTTCAATTCGTCTGAGAATTCCCCCTCAATGTATTTCTGCACTTTTTTAGTATAACGTTTCCTTTGTCGCTTTTTAGTCATCGTTTGCAATGTCTTTGTTAGCGAATCTAAACGTTCTGCGGCCATTTTAGCATAAGGATATACTTTTATTGTTTTACGCCTTAAAACCAAGTACCGAATTCTATCCGCTTTACTGCTAAATTTTAGTTTATGAAGTAGCATAACTTCATCTAGATCTATTGCTGTTTTGGGTATAGAGTCTCCTTCGACAACTATAAAAGTAACTTCTGTAGAGTCTTTCTCAATACTAGTTACTTGAGCCAATAATGAAAAAGGTAAAAAAAATAGTATGTACTTTAAGATGTTCATGCTAAGTTTATTGGAGCAAATACAGTTCCAAAATTAATAATTTACAATCTCTTAAACATTCATTTAATGGATATATTATTATTTTAGTGCAAAATCTTAAACACATGGCTAAAAAGTCGATTTTAAACAAAAAATCATTAGAATTCTTAGAAAAATATTTAAATAATGCAGCTCCAACGGGGTATGAATGGGACGGGCAAAAACTGTGGATGGACTACCTAAAACCTTATGTTGATGAGTTTATTACAGATACTTATGGAACGGCTGTTGGCGTTATTAATCCTGAAGCTGACTATAAGGTAGTTATTGAAGGGCATGCAGATGAAATTTCGTGGTACGTAAATTACATTTCGGATAACGGATTGATTTATGTTATTAGAAATGGAGGAAGTGATCATCAAATAGCACCAAGTAAGGTTGTAAATATTCATACCAAAAAGGGCATTGTAAAAGGCGTTTTTGGTTGGCCTGCAATTCATACAAGAAGTAGGGTGAAAGAGGAACCTCCAAAACCAGATAATATTTTTATTGATTGTGGTTGTGCTAACAAAGAAGAAGTCGAAAAACTTGGAGTACATGTAGGATGTGTTATTACGTATCCAGACGAATTTCATATTCTAAACGGTGATAAATTTGTATGTCGCGCCATTGATAATCGTATGGGGGGCTTTATGATTGCCGAAGTTGCACGTTTATTGAAAGAAAACAAAAAAGACTTACCCTTTGGGCTTTATATTACCAATGCAGTTCAAGAAGAGATAGGATTAAGAGGTGCTGAGATGATTACTGATACTATTCAGCCTAATGTAGCTATAGTTACCGATGTTACTCATGATACTACAACTCCAATGATTGATAAAAAGAAGCAAGGTCATATGGAGATAGGTAAAGGTCCAGTGGTAGCCTATGCACCTGCGGTACAACAAAAACTGCGAGATTTGATTATTGATACTGCAGAAGAAAAGAAGATCCCTTTTCAGCGTTCCGCATTGTCGCGAGCAACAGGAACCGATACGGATGCTTTTGCATACAGTAACGGAGGTGTAGCTTCGGCATTAATTTCTTTACCATTACGCTATATGCATACCACTGTAGAAATGGTGCACAAGGAAGATGTAGAAAATGTAATTAGATTGATTTACGAATCGCTCTTAAACATAAAAGATGGCGATAGTTTTAGTTATTTCGATTAGCTAAAATTCGTCGCAAATTAAAAAGTATTTATCTTGTTTTATTATTAAGATGTTTTATATTTGCACCGCTTTAATGGTCGCGTAGCTCAGCTGGATAGAGCATCTGCCTTCTAAGCAGACGGTCACAGGTTCGAATCCTGTCGCGATCACTAAGTAACAAAAGACTTCTCTTTTTGAGAAGTCTTTATTTTTTAATTACTATCAGTTATGTTGACTGTTGAACTATGGAGATTAAATAAAAAAGCTGGACTTTATAACCCAGCTTTTGATTGTTAAGTTTTATATTTTTTTACTCCGTAGTAAAAAACCAAATTTGCCCGATAGATTGCCCCCCTTTGTCATCTTTAGCAACAACTTTCCAATAATATGTGGTTGCAGCTTGTAAGTCTACGTTTAAAGTTTTCTCACTTTGGTCTTCGCCAACTTTAGTTGCCGGTTCAGCCGCTGTATCAAAATAGATATCATAGGTTAATGGGTCATTATCAACATCTGATGCATCCCATTCTAATATGGTTGATGCGCCAGATACCGTTGCGCCACTGGATGGGTTTATTGCCTGTGGTGGGAAAGGTAAATGGTTCGTTATCGCATCACCCTCTGTATAAAATTGATATACCTGCGAGTAAGCACTCTCAAGACCTTTACTATCTTTTGCCTTTACACGCCAAAAGTAAATAATCCCTTTTTCCAAAGTAACAGATTTAAATGAAGTATTAGAGGTTTCAGTAAAATCAATCGTTCCAAACTGATCATCCTGAGATATTTCGAGAATGTAAGACACACTATCACCATCTGGATCTGAAGCTGCAGACCACAAAAACTCTAGGGTGTTATTAGTACAAAGTAAGTTGTTAGTAGGGAATGTTAAAGTTCCCACAACACCAGGAGCTGAGTTTTCTCCCGTAGGATCGTCATCATCTCCGCCACCACTACCATTGCCTCCGCCACTAGAACAGCTTACAAATAATGAAGCAAGTATAAATGTGATGTATATAAAATTAAATTTTTTCATAACTCTTATTTCTTAACAATTTTAATATTTAAAGGTTCATCTAAAAC
>DIYI01000003.1:0-295 GCA_002428965.1 Jejuia sp. UBA6058
CATATTATGGCTGGTTGGGTTTAGACCCAACTAATAATCTTATAGCTTCAGACCACCATATAAAATTGGCTATGGGCAAAAATTACAGTGATTGCACACCTGTAAAAGGGGTCTATAGAGGTAAAGTTTCTGATTATTTATATGTTAAAGTTCATGTAAGTACAACCAAAAATTACAACACTATTGCTACAGCACAATCAGATGTTGAAAATGATGAAGTTCCTGAAGCAGAGCCAATAAAAAACAGTTACAGGAGACATCTAGAATTCATTCAACAACAGCAGCAACAACAGCA
>DIYI01000003.1:355-45895 GCA_002428965.1 Jejuia sp. UBA6058
AACAACAGCAGCAACAACAGCAGTAAAGGAAGTGATTTGAGAATAAAAAGCTAATGGGCTGCAAAACTACTTTTTCCTATCAATTACATAATTTACCATCAATTCTAATGAAGTTCTATATTCTGAGTTAGGATAGTCTTTCAGTAAGTTTAATGCTTCCTCTTGAAACGTTTTCATCTTAGTAATAGCGTAGTCCAGACCACCATTTGATTTAACATACGCTATTACTTCTTTTACACGTTTTTTGTCTTTATTATGATTTTTAATTGAATTGATAAGCCACTTTTTATCTTTTTTGTTAGCATTGTTCAAAGCATAGATTAGCGGTAATGTCATCTTCTGCTCTTTAATGTCAATCCCTGTAGGTTTACCAATTTGAGTATCACCATAATCAAATAAATCATCCTTTATTTGAAAAGCCATACCAATCAATTCCCCAAACTTACGCATAGTATCTACGTGTTGCGATGCTGGCTTTACAGATGCCGCACCCAAACTACAACAGGCCGCTATTAAAGTTGCTGTTTTTTGACGAATAATATCATAATACACTTCTTCCGTAATGTCCAGTTTTCTAGCTTTTTCAATTTGAAGAAGCTCACCTTCACTCATCTCCCGAACCGCTACTGATATAATTTTTAGTAAATCAAAATCATTATTGTCAATAGACAATAATAGACCTTTTGATAACAAATAATCACCAATTAAAACAGCTATTTTATTCTTCCAAAGTGCGTTAACAGAGAAAAAACCTCTTCGCCTGTCGCTATCATCAACTACATCATCATGCACTAAAGTAGCAGTATGTATTAGCTCAATTACAGAAGCCCCTCGATAGGTACGTTCGCTAACTTCTCCATCCGCAACCATTTTAGCCACCAAAAACACAAACATGGGGCGCATTTGCTTCCCTTTTCGGTTTACAATGTAATGAGTGATTCTATTTAAAAGTGCAACTTTACTAGACATTGAGAGCTGAAACTTCTGTTCAAAAAGTTCCATCTCATATGCTATGGGCTCCTTAATTTGCTCTACTACTTTCATGGAGTTTGTAAAGATACTACTTGAATTGTTTCTTTTTTAAGATTTATTTGCCAATTGTCCGCAAGCTGCATCAATATCTTTTCCTCTGCTCCTTCTTATCGTTACCGTAATATTGTTTGCCTCTAAAATATTTTGATACATATCAATGGCCTGCGTATTGGCTTGTTGAAACTCACCATCATCAATTGGATTATATTCGATAAGATTAACTTTACTAGGTGCAAATTTGCAGAATTGCACCAGTGCTTCTGCGTCTTTCTTCCGGTCGTTTATGCCTTTCCAGACAACATATTCATAAGTAATTCTATTTTTCGTCTTTTTGTACCAATATTCAAGTGCTTCCCGCAAATCGCGTAATGGAAACGTCTCATTAAATGGCATTATTGAAGTTCGAACCTCATCAATTGCAGAATGTAATGAAACCGCAAGTTTAAATTTAACACCATCATCCGCCATTTTTTTTATCATTTTTGGAACTCCTGATGTGGACACCACAATACGTTTTGGAGACATACCTAAACCTTCTTCAGAAGTAATCTTATCAATGGCCTTTAGCACATTTTTGTAATTCATAAGCGGTTCTCCCATACCCATAAACACAATATTACTTAAAGGGCGATTATGATACAATCTGCTTTCTTTATCTATAGCTACAACTTGATCGTAAATCTCGTCTGGATTTAAATTACGCATACGTTTTAATCTTGCAGTTGCACAAAATCTACAATCTAAACTACACCCTACCTGACTTGAAACACAAGCTGTTGTCCTTGTTTTTGTTGGAATTAAAACAGACTCTACCACCAAACCATCGTGTAACTTCACCGCATTTTTAATGGTGCCATCACTACTGCGCTGCATGGTATCAACACGAATATGATTGATGACGAAATTATCCTCAAGCATTTGACGTGTTTCTTTTGAAACATTAGTCATTTCTTTAAAACTATGTGCCGATTTTTGCCATAACCACTCATAAACCTGATTTCCCCTAAAAGCTTTATCTCCTTGTTCAACAAAGAAATCGCGAAGTTGCTCCTTAGTTAATGCGCGTATGTCTTTTTTTGAATGGCTCATTTAAGACTGCAAAAATAGTGAAAGAATTAACGAATTGAACTTATTGATAAGTGAATTGACAAAAGGAATATGTCTCACGCGTTAGGGATTGAGGTATCTGTTGAAGCTCTTTTTGTGTTGTTGCACCTATGCAACACAAAAAAGCGACTGCCGAAAGCCCGACCCTTGTGGTAACGCCAAAATTATTGCTACCATTTTTTTGGAATTACCCGAAACAAAAAATCCCGCTAAACAACGGGATTTAATATTTATATAATTAACATGGCATCGCCATAACTATAAAACTTGTACTTTTCTTTAATTGCTTCTTGATACGCCTCCATTACAAAATCGTGTCCTGCAAATGCCGAAATCATCATTAGTAATGTAGATTTAGGAGTATGAAAATTGGTCACCATACAGTTAGCTATACTAAAATCGTAAGGAGGGAAAATAAATTTATTAGTCCAACCTTCCATTTCATTTAGTAAGCCACTTGAGGATACTGAACTCTCTATAGTACGCATTGCTGTGGTACCAATAGCACACACGCGTTTTCTATTTTTAATTCCAGTATTAATAATATCTACAGCTTCAGATCCAATAGCAATCTCCTCACTATCCATCTTATGTTTAGATAAATCTTCCACCTCAACTGGATTAAAAGTACCTAAACCAACATGTAATGTTACTTCGGCAAAGTTTATACCTTTTATTTCTAAACGTTTAAGTAGGTGCTTAGAAAAATGTAAACCCGCTGTTGGTGCTGCCACAGCACCTTCGGTTTTGGCATAAATAGTTTGATAACGCTCCTCATCATCAGGCTCAACCTCTCTTTTTATGTACTTTGGTAAAGGTGTCTCTCCTAATTCGCGAAGTTTAATTCTAAACTCTTTATAAGAGCCATCATAAAGAAAACGTAATGTTCTTCCTCTAGAAGTAGTATTATCAATTACTTCGGCCACCAAACTTTCGTCATCACCAAAATAAAGTTTATTCCCTATTCTTATTTTTCTAGCTGGATCTACTAAAACATCCCAAAGTCGTTGTTCTTCGTTTAATTCACGCAATAAAAACACCTCAATTCTTGCACCCGTTTTTTCCTTATTACCATAAAGACGAGCCGGAAATACTTTGGTGTTATTCAGTATCATTACATCATCCTCATCAAAATAGTTTATCAAGTCTTTAAATAGCTTATGCTCTATGGTTTGCTCTTTTCTATTTAAAACCATTAAACGAGATTCATCTCTATTTTCTGAGGGGTATTCTGCTAATAACTCTTGTGGTAAATCAAAACCAAAGTTTGATAATTTCATGGATTATTGTTTTTATTGGCGTTATTATTTTTTACAAAGTTGCAAATATACAATCTGCGAATAGGGGTTGTCAAGTAATTGAGGGAATATTATTCAGTAATACTAAAACCAATTGATTTTAAATCTTCCCAAAACGTTGGGTAGCTTTTAGAAACCACACCTGCGTCTTCAATAATCAAATCTTGTTTTAAGGCAATTGGCGCAAATGCCATCGCCATACGGTGATCATTGTATGTTGCTATAGAAACCATTTTGTTAATTGATTCGCCAGCTTTTAAATGCAGTGATTTATCGGTAATATTAACCTCGCCTCCAAGTTTTTCAATTTCTGTCTTTAAAGCAACTAACCTGTCTGTTTCTTTAATTTTTAAAGTGTGTAGCCCCGTTAAGTCGCAAGAAACACCTAATGTAAAACATGTTACAGCTATGGTTTGTGCTATATCTGGAGCATTCTTCAAATCTAAAACCAGTGGCTTCAATTCTGCCGTCTCCTTTTTAAGGGTAATACTATTTTTATTAAAGGTAGAACTTACACCAAAGTGCTTGTAGATATCTGCTAAACAAGAGTCTCCCTGAAGCGAACTTTCTTTGTAGGAGGATAATGTAATTTTTGTACCAACTTCTGAAATAGCCACAATACTGAAATAGTAAGAAGCAGAGGACCAATCTGATTCTACAGTTAAGGTTTTGGATTCAACAATTTTTGATGCTGGGTACACCTTGATAACATTATTGTTAAACGAGGTTTCTATACCAATTTCATTTAGGAGACTTAAAGTCATTTTGATATAAGGTATCGAGGTAACTTCACCTTCTAAAGTAAGCTCTAAACCATTGTTTAATTTTGAAGCGATTAGCAACAGTGCAGAAATATATTGGCTACTTACATTGGCTTTTAATGATACTTTATGTTTTGAAAGCTGCTTGCCTTTAATTTTGATAGGAGGAAATCCTTCGTTTTCTTGATAGGTAATATCAGCTCCTAATTCTCTCAGAGCATCAACCAAAATTTTAATTGGTCGTTCTTTCATTCGCTTGGACCCCGTAAGAATCGTATCTCTTCCTGCTTGCGTCGCAAAAAAAGCTGTTAAAAAACGCATTGCAGTACCGGCGTGATGAATATCTACAACTTCGTCGTTAGAAGCTAAAGCCATCATCATTAGATTACTATCATCAGAGTTTGATACGTTTTTTAATTCAATTTCTGGAAATAACGCCTGTAACAGAAGTAGCCTGTTAGATTCGCTTTTAGAACCTGTTATTTCGATTGAAGACCTCTTATTAACCGTAGACTTATTTAGGGTAATATCCATTAAAAAACGCTTCTAAAATTAGAAGCGTCAAATATACTTAAAGAATATAACTTATTTCAATTTTTCGTTATTGTGATGTCTGTCATGATCACGCTTAGTCTTTTTATCCATTCTAGCATCAAAAGCCTCTTGTAAGTCTACTCCAGTTTGGTTGGCTAAACATAAAACCACGAAAAGTACATCTGCCAATTCTTCTCCAAGATCTTTATCCTTATCACTTTCTTTTTCACTTTGTTCGCCATAGCGCCTGGCTATTATTCTAGCAACCTCACCAACTTCTTCTGTAAGTTGCGCCATATTGGTAAGCTCGTTAAAATAGCGCACACCGTGTGCGTTAATCCAGTCGTCTACTGTTTTTTGTGCGTTTTTAATACCCATTACACTTTAGTTAACACTATTTGTTCTGATTCTTTAATAATCATTTGATTAAAAAACTCTTTCAAAAATAGGTAATTATCTGGACCAATAATAGCATCATTTATTTCAAAATTAACCATTAATTGTATCATATTACCCGTAACTTTTGGCTTGTATAGAAATTTCCCTATACCCTTGGGTATTGCCATTGACACTGGTTCTGGTTGAGACTTTAATTGATAACCATCTGGTATCTTAATATTAATTAGATATCTATTTTGAAATGGTGCGCCAAAATCTATAGGAAACTTTCGTTCTTCTGATTTAAAGGGATTTTCTTCTAATTTGAAAAACATAAATGGATTTATAAATACATCATTAGCAATGACACTAGCCCCATTTTCATAATAAAAATTAAAACTTTCGGAGACAAGACCTTCATAACTATCTGTATTGGACGCATTGTATTCTGAGATTTCAATATTATCTAAAGCACCTTCTCTATCTGCAACAAACGTTTCCAGATCTTTATCTTTATAGCTTTCTCGAAATTTTAAAGCACTGTGATTGGAACATCTTGTTTTGAGGTTTCCTTCAATAGATCCGTCGGGATTCAAACTGGCATTAAGCATATATTGATCAACAGCTTTTTTTGGTTGTTTTAAATCTATTAAATCCCACCTTGAATTTGGATTATCGATATATACACCTCTCCAATTATAGTCTTTAATTGGTAGAATATTTATATCACTAAATTCATCCGTAGCATCAAGGAAATACACTTCATCATCTATTCTAGCATAGGCCACTACGTAATTGAGCCTATCTACAGTAGGAAACATAGGGATTATATTGTCTTTTGTACTAATAACAACTGGGTTTGCTTTAATTCCAGCATATCTCAACATTGCCACCAATGTGAGGTTAATATCGCCAACATTACCCTTTTTTTCTTTTAATGTTTTACGTATACCATTAAAGAAATACTTGCCATCAATTCCATTCCAGGTAATATTGTCTTTAACGTACTTAAAAATACGTTTCATTTTTTCTACTTGAGAACCACCTTCGCCCAACAACCCGTCCAATTCATCATCAAAAGAATTGGTCTTATCTAGTTCCTTTTTATAATCTTCAGAACTCCCTATTGTTTTTGCCACGTCAGACCATGTTTGAGCATAGGTACGATGTACGACTCCTGGAATGATTATGGATACCAGTTCAAACATTACTCCGGCCCTATAATTATTCATGTTATCAACATAACTTTCTTCTTTTAATGCAGGTATATTGTTTAGCTCATAAATTACAGATTTCATATCATTGTAAGCATTTCCCGGTCTACTATAAAAACTTAAAAACCCTTTTTGTGTTGCTTTAAAATCAAAATCCTTTGGTGTTCTCAACTCCGCCACCAATTGTTTTATAGGTATATCCGATTGAAACTTAAACTCATCAATATTCCATATAAAGGGTGAGGTTATGGTGTATTTAAATTCTATAACAGAACCCTCATGCAAATTAGGCATGGTAAAACTAACCCCTTTAAAATTGTAACTTATCTCGTTATGGAAAATCTGGTCTTTTTCCAACTTTGTTTCAACAATCTTATCACCCTCTAAATTATAGGTATAAGCTTTTAATTTAGATACGTTTTCTTTATCGTTTCTTGTTTTAAATAAAGATATTTGTTGTGTAGCATATTTGAAGCCATCTTTATTATAGATTTTTATTCTTTTATGTACTTCGGTAACCAATTGTGTTCCATTTGTACTTAAAGCGTAATACGTAACTCGATCACTGTATAATATTGCCGCATTTGCGGCCTTATCATCTACATATTCTTTTTCTTGCAATTCTTCCTTTGAAATTTTGCCAAATTTTACGTTCTGAGCAAAACCTAGTTGAGAAATCATAACCAAAGCAATAATATAAGCTCTTTTCATCATAATTATATTGTTTTCTTTAGTACTAATTTTAAATTATCATTGTTTACTACAGATTTTCTAAACAATCTGTATTCTTTATATTCTTCCTTGGGATAACTACCGTTTTTAATGAGCAATTTTCTTTTGTAGAATATCACATTTTCAGATTTTTGAAATTCAAGACTATATTCTCCGTATTTATTAGTCAATGAAACACTTTCTGGTATAGCTTCTACTTCGTATCCATCTGGTATCTTAATCTCAAAACTATCTTCGTCTAAATAGCCTCTCTGTATTTTAAAGGGAAGTTTTCTATTTCTATATCTATCTGGAACAAATTTATTTCTATTAAAGGTATTGATTACGAAAAGCATACGATCCCCAATCTTAGAAGCGTAATTGGTTGCACTTACATTTAATTTCTCTGTAAAAACTACATTTTCGAGATCGTTATCAAATGAATAATCTGAAATATCTAGATTATTAACATAGCCCCAATGTTCCTTATAGTATTCCTTAATATCCTTATCCGATTCATTTTCTATGTAAAATTTATTGTCATATTGAATTCCTTTTGAAGTAATTACCAGTTTAGAATTAATGCTAGAATCTTCTTTTAATTCAATCATTGCATTTGATATTTGATGATTTATATTATCCTTGTATTTACTAGTTTTTACAATTTCGCTAGCTCCCTCTTTAATAACCAATACTTTTCTATCATCGGTAAAGTCTCCAATAAAACCAAAAGGATGTATTTGGCTTGTACAATCAACCCAAACATTTCTGTTTTTTGCCTCGTCCGGAATGCATAAAATTATGTGATTCCCTTGAGCCAAGGTGGGAAAATCATCTTCAAAATCCACAATGGTTTTTCCAGCCTCTACAATACTGTAGTACGATTTTACGCCAGCTATTTTTAATAAAGCCTGAGTGTAATTCGTTAAACCTTTGCAATCCCCGTACTTCAATCGGTCAACCTCTATAGCGCTTATTGGCTGAATACCGCCTATACCCACTTGTACGCTAATGTAGCGTAGATTTTCTTGTACGTAATTATAAATAAGTTTTGCTTTTTCAATAGAGCCTTCAACTCCAGCAACTAAGGCCTCTATTTCTATGCGTGTTTCATCCGATACTTCATCCCTCCCTTTTAGAAGTTTCTGGTTTATCCAATCTCCATATTCTTGCCAATTCTTAGCAACACCATCAACACCATTATAGTGAAATTTTTCCGTGGCAAATAAAACCTTTGGCATTATTGACGAAAAGGAGGGGCTTAAATCTTCGGGTTTTAAAGCTTTAATGTGCTCAACCTCATAGTGCAATGAATTATTGCTGTCAGTAAGTTTAATCTGATCACCTAAAGCACTTAAATTTTTCTCTTTTTTAGTTAAACCCAAACCAGCAATATCTTGAACATGAAATACATCTTTTTCCACACCCACATAATAGTTGCTAATAGCTTTCCAAGAGGGTATTGCAGCAGTATTTGGCGAACTAACTTCGCAACTAAAAGCAACCGTATAAGGATAACTCACAGGCGTATACCCCATAAAAAGTACACGAGAATCTGAATATAAAGTACCACCATCAACAGCACTGTGATCGATAAAATCCTTCTTCTTGAATTTCTTTATCTCCTCACCAGATTTATCATAAACTATTGCTTCTATTTTTTTAATTTTAACATACTTATCATATCCAGATCCAGCCTGTATAACCCTGTTTCCGTTTTCATTCAAAACTGTAACCACTCGATTAATAACAATGGACATATCTCGTTGTCCATTAATAGAAACCTTAGTGCTATTCAGTCGCACTACAGCGTTGGCGTTTTTTGTAAGTTCTGGTGGAATTGTAAAACTTGAATATGATACATCTTGAGATATGCCATTAAAGTGAATAACAAGACACATCCACACCAACATCTTTTTTAGCATAGAATAATAAGTTTTATGAGGTAAATGTATAGAAACGTTAATAGCTAATTAATGATAAAAGTCAACTTTTATCGTGTTCTAATTAAGAGCAAAATAGTTAAAATCTTACAATAAAAAAAGTATTCTATTCCTTGTTCTTAGAATCTATAATAATAGTAACGGGACCATCATTTATTAGTTGCACCTGCATATTTGCACCAAACTCTCCAGTATGTATAGTTTTGCCAAGTTTTTCTTGAAGTGTTTTAATAAACTTATGATAAAAAGGAATGGCAATATCTGGCTTTGCAGCCTTTATGTAACTTGGGCGATTTCCTTTTTTAGTAGCTGCATGGAGTGTAAATTGACTTACCAGAATAATATCTCCGTTAGTATCAATAACAGAAGTATTCATAATACCATTTTCATCACTAAAAATTCTAAGATTGGTTATTTTATTGCACAACCATTCTACGTCTTCATCTTCATCGTCATTTACAATACCTAAAAGTATTAATAAGCCCTTTCCAATTGATGCTACCATTTCATTTTCAATGCTAACACTTGCCTCAGAAACTCTCTGTATAACTACTTTCATGCGTTATCCCAATTATCGGTTCTATAGGTTTCCTCCTCACCCTCTAAAATCTGCAAATAACTTCTATATCTAGAGTAGGCTATTACCCCATCCTCTACTGCTCTTTTAATAGCACATTTAGGTTCTTGTACATGAAGGCAGTTATTAAACTTACAGTCTTGTTTCAAATTAAAAATCTCAGGAAAATAATCGCCTACCTCTTCTTTGTCCATATCAACAACACCAAACCCCTTAATTCCAGGGGTGTCAATTATTTTGGCACCAAAACTAGTATCAAACATTTCTGCAAAAGTAGTGGTGTGTTGCCCTTGCATATGTTGTGCAGAAATCTCTTTTGTTTTTAAATTCAAATTGGGCTCAATAGCATTTACCAAAGTAGATTTACCAACCCCAGAGTGCCCTGAAAACATGCTTACCCTATCTCGCATTAAGGTCTTTACTTTTTCCACATTTCTTCCGGTTTTGGCCGAAATACCGATACACTCATAACCAATCTTGCGATAAACATGAGCTAAATACTTAACTTCTAAAAGTGTTTCTTCATCATAAGTATCTATTTTATTGAACAGCAAAATAGCTTTTATAGAATATGCCTCGGCTGTTACTAAAAACCGATCAATAAAGCTTGTAAAGGTTGGCGGATTATCAATAGTTATCATCAAAAATACTTGATCAATATTAGCCGAAATAATATGGGTTTGTTTTGAAAGGTTTACTGATTTTCTAACGATGTAATTCGCCCGATCATGAATTTTATAAATAATACCGGAAATTTCATCATTCTTAGTTTCCAATTCAAAATCTACAACATCGCCAACAGCAATTGGATTTGTACTCTTTATACCTTTAATACGAAATTTGCCTTTGATACGACATTGATAAACCTCACCCAATTGGGTCTTCACAGTATACCAGCTACCTGTAGATTTATAAACGTGCCCTGTCATATTCCAGTCAAAAATAACTCAAAATAATTTATTTTATTTACATTCGTAATATATATTAGCTCTTACAGTTATTCAATTCTAAAAAATCAACAACATGAAAAAAATCTTACTTCTCACATTAGCATTATTTTGCTTTTTAGGAACCGAGGCACAAGAAACAATTACCAATGAATCTGTTATTCAAATGAAAGATCTTGGATTTGATGATTCTATGATAGTAGACAAGATTAATTCTTCAAATGTAAAATTCGATGCCTCAATTTCGGAACTTTCAAAATTAAAAAAAGCGGGGATTTCTTCTGAAATCATTTCCTTAATAATGCAGAAGTCTAAACACAATACAAAATCTAGAACTGGTATTTATTACACCACAGATATTGGAAAAAGCAAGTTAATTCAACCATCAGTATTCTCAGGAACAAACTCTAATGCTGCCGCTCAAAAACTGGTTTCTGGATTAATAAATTCAAAAAAACGCGCACAACTTCCAGGTATCCGTTCTAACAATGTCATAAAAAATAAATCTCCAGAATTTACTTTCGTATTTGATCCAAGTTCAACAGAAGTTGACAATATGCAAAATCTTCAAGGAGGGCAAGCAGGTATTTTTAATTGGTGGTTTAGAATGGCAAGTTCTCCAAATGAATTTGTATTAGTAAAACTTACCGTTAAAGAACGAAAGAATTTAAGAGAAGTAATTACAGGAAAAAGTAGTTGGGTTTCTAGTAGTAATGGTATAGACCCTAAATATGCTCTTAATTTCAAAATTGAAGAAATTGAAGGTAATAAATTCAAAGTTACTCCTGATGCACTTGAACCTGGCGAATATTGCTTCGTTTACCAAGGACAAGTACCTCAAGGAAGAGAAAATCAATCTGTATTTGATTTTTCAATACAATAAACACAAAACCAAATCATAACAAAAAAGCTTCCAAATACTGGAAGCTTTTTTGTTTTAAGGTTATTCAAAGTCAAAGAATATATTTTCTTAAAAGATTTAAATCAGCTTTATGCAACCATTTTCATTCTAATATGTCAATAGTAAAAGAACACATTAAAGTATATCTTTTTTGGTTCGATATTTGTATATCTAAAAATCTTAAAATTTTTATTATGAAAAAAATATTATTAGTATTGGCTGTAAGCATTTTTGGTTTCATTGAAACCAATGCTCAAGTAGAATTTAAAGTAATAACAAGTGTAGAATCTATTGTACCGAGTGGCTTAGGACGTTCTAGAATTATTAGTGCTAACGACACAAAAGACTATAAAGAATATACCTCTACACAGACAGAAGAAGACAATACCCGAAATAAGTCTAAACGCGGCGATATAAGAGTGAAAGGTTTTGATGAAACAAAACTTCTTAACTTTTTTAACCTAGGGGGAATTCGTTTTCAAAATATTGCTGCAAACGATGCTGTTATAACCTCTAAAATAAACTCTATGATCGAAGAAGGTTGGGACTTAGCCTTCGTTACTAGTGCAGTAGAAAGTGCAGGATATAAAGATGGTCAAGGTATCTTTATAACCCGATATATCTTTAAAAGAAGTAAATAATATCATATTTAATTAAATAAGAAAGCCTCCAAAATTGGAGGCTTTTTCATCTATCATTAAATCCAATGATTGACTAACCATTAATAATCTTCTCCTGATGATTAATAGACTCTTGGTGAACCGCCTTAAACATTCTTAAGATAAACTCTTCACTTAGGCCATGCTGCTCACCTTCAAGTACCATTTTACCTAAAATCTCGTTCCAACGTTTAGATTGTAAAACAGCAACATTTTTCTTTTTCTTAAGTGCTCCAATACCATCGGATGCTTTCATGCGCTCACCCAACAATTCAATAATTTGATTATCCACAACATCAATCTGTGCTCTCAAATTATTTAAAGCGCTATTGTATTCCTCCTCTTCGTTGGACTCTTTTCTAATTTTCAAATCTTTCATAATCCGAACTAACGTCGAAGGTGTAACCTGTTGAGCAGCGTCACTCCAAGCATTATCAGGATCGTAATGTGTTTCAATCATTAATCCATCAAAATTTAAATCTAAAGCCGTTTGAGATACATCAAAAATCATATCACGTTTTCCAGTAATATGCGACGGATCGTTAATTAATGGAATATCTGGGAACTTATTTTGAAATTCAATCGCCATTTGCCATTCTGGAATATTTCTGTATTTCGTCTTTTTATACGTAGAAAACCCTCTGTGAATAGCTCCTATATTTTTAACGCCAGAACTATAAATTCTTTCAATACCACCCAACCATAAAGATAAATCTGGATTAACTGGGTTTTTAATTAAAACAGGTTTATCTGTTCCATCCAAAGCATCGGCAATCTCTTGCATAATAAACGGTGAAACTGTAGAACGCGCTCCAATCCATAACATATCAATATCATGTTCCAAAGCTAACTTTACATGAGCTGCATTGGCAACCTCAGTACATACTTTCATACCCGTTTCTTCTTTTACCTTTTGTAACCATTTTAAACCAAGAGCTCCAACGCCTTCAAAATTACCTGGTCTAGTCCTAGGTTTCCAAATACCAGCTCTAAAATAATTTACATCAGTATCTTTTAGCTCATGGGCAATTCTTAAAACTTGCTCTTCTGTTTCCGCACTGCATGGGCCGGCAATTACTAAAGGATGATCTAAATTTAAATCATCTAACCAAGCTCTCATTTCTTTGTTATTTTCCATAATTTCTACTTAACTAATTCCGTTTAATATGTCTTTTATATGATTGGTGTTTTTCATCTCATCAAAAATCGCTGCAAAATTATCATCTTTCATCAACTCTTTAAAATGAGTGAGATTATTAATATATTCTTCTAATGTTTCTATAACGTTATACTTGTTCTGCTTAAAGATAGGTGTCCACATTTCCGGAGAACTTTTTGCAAGACGTACAGTAGAGGCAAATCCACTGCCTGCCATATCAAAAATATCTTTCTCATTCTTTTCCTTTTCAATAACTGTTTTACCTAACATGAAAGCACTGATATGTGATAAATGCGATACATAGGCAATATGCTTATCATGATCTTTAGGATTCATATACCTAATTCGCATCCCTATATCGGTAAATAACTTTAAAGCTTTTTCTTGAAGTTTAAAAGTTGTCTTTTCAACCTCACAAACTATATTAGTTTTCCCCTTAAACAACCCTTCTATTGCAGCTGTTGGTCCAGAATGCTCGGTACCAGCAATGGGGTGCATCGCTAAAAAGTTTCTGCGTCGAGGGTGATTTTCCACCACCTTACAAATATCTTCTTTAGTAGACCCCGCATCAACCACCAAAGTAATATCTGAAATCTTATCTAAAATAGAAGGCAATAATTTTACCGTAGCATCCACAGGAATAGAAATAATTACCAAATCAGCATGTTCAAGATCATCCAAAGTGGCTTTCTTATCAATCAGCCCCAATTCCAAAGCGGTATTCAGTGTAGCATCTTTTCTGCTAATCCCATGAATAACAACCTCTGGATCATGTTTCTTGATATCCAAAGCAAGACTTCCTCCTATTAAACCAACTCCTATTGCGTATATCTGCTTCATTTTACTTTACCCTTGCAATGGCTTCTTCTAAAACGTCTTCTGATGCGCATAGTGAAAAACGAATATATCCTTCACCTTGACTTCCAAAGATAGTTCCTGGTGTTATGAAAACGTGATTATTCTTCAGTACTAAATCGATAAACTCTTCAGATTTTAAGTATGGCGGCAACTTAGCCCACACAAATAATCCTGTTGCATTTTTATCGTAAGTACAGTTTAAAGCTTCAGCTAATTGCCAAACTAAATCACGTCGTCTTTTGTAAACACTGTTTAGCGTAACAAACCACATATTAGAACATTTTAAAGCTTCAATAGCCCCTTTCTGTATGCCGTAAAACATACCAGAATCCATATTACTCTTTACTTTTAAAATATTGCTTATATGTTCACTATTCCCTAAAACCATACCAACACGCCATCCTGCCATATTAAAGGTTTTACTTAAGGAATTTAACTCCAAACATACATCTTTAGCACCCTCAACACTCAAAATACTTTTTGGATTATCGTTCAATACAAAACTGTAAGGGTTATCATTAACAATTAAAATATTATGGTGTTTAGCAAAAGCCACCAACTCCTCAAAAACCGTTTCAGTAGGTGTGGCACCCGTTGGCATATGCGGGTAATTAACCCACATTAATTTTACTTTGCTTAAATCTTTCTGTTCTAAGTCCGCAATATTTGGCATCCAATTATTCGAAGCATCTAAATCATACGTCACAATTTTTGCTCCAACCAACTTAGTAACTGCTTGATAGGTGGGATATCCTGGATTTGGAATCAACACCTCATCACCCTCATTTAGGTAAGCCATTGAAATGTGCATAATGCCTTCCTTACTACCCATTAAAGGCAATATTTCATTGGTAGCATTTACATTAACCCTAAAATGTTCCTTATAAAAACCTGCCATAGCTTCTCTAAGTTCTGGCAAACCTTGGTAACCTTGGTACTTATGGGCCGTTGCATCTTTTAAACTTTCAGAAATAGCCGTAATTACCTTTTGCGGTGGCTGCAAATCTGGACTTCCAATACCTAAATTAATGATAGGCTTACCACTTGCAATAAGCAAACCAACCTCTCTCAATTTTTTTGAGAAGTAGTATTCTTCAACGGTATGTAAACGGTTGGCAACCTTTATCATAACTTTGCGTTTTTATAGACTCCCAATAATTTAAAGCTGGGACTCATGATTTCAATGAGAGATTTTGCTTTTTTAAAATCGTCATACTCCTCAAAAGTGACATCTACGAAAAAGGCATACTTCCAAGGTGTTTTAATAATTGGCAACGATTGAATTTTAGTTAAATTCAACCTACAATCACTCATAACATTTAAAATAGCTGCTAAACTTCCGCGTTTATGGTCTGCTTCAAACTTAATAGAAGCTTTATTAATTTCACTTTCTTTAACTTCAGAATTTGTACGCTTCACAATTACAAAACGTGTTTCATTGTGTTTAATCGTTTGAATACTATGCGCTAAAACATCCAATTCAAAAATTTCTGCTGCTAAAACACTAGCAATTGCCCCAATGTTCTTTAATCCTTTCGTTTTAATACGTTCGGCTACCTCGGCTGTATCTTTATCTTCAACAAGCTTAATATGTGTATAATCCTTAAAAAACTCTTTGCATTGTAATAGCGCCATTGGATGCGAATACACTTCTTTTATATCTTCAATACTTTGATTTGGCAACGCCATCAAATTATGCTGAATATCCAAATAATGTTCTCCCACAATATGCAGCTCATGATCATCAATAAGCGCATAATTTGGAATAATAGAGCCTGCAATAGAATTTTCCAACGCCATAATAGCCGCATCACACTCCTTCTTAAGAAGCGCTTCCACTACCCTGTCAAATGTCATACACTCGACAATAGCAACTGATTTATCAAAAAACTCTTTTGATACTATATCGTGAAATGATCCTTTAACTCCTTGTATGGCTACCGTATTAATCATAAAAAAAAGTCTCGATTTTCATCGAGACTTGCATTTAAATATATTGTTTCAGATTATACACACAACGTCTCGATTTCTCTACTAAAAAAGAAATAAAAAAAGTTAAAATATGTATAATATGTTGTTGTTCTCATAATTACGCTCGCTAAAGTAGTTATTATTTTAAGAAATCAAAATACAATAAATCCTTTTTTTAAGCATTTTTAAAAAGATTTAAAGAATTTACAGCAAAATTTAGAATACATTACATAATCATTATTTTTGATGAAAATTTTTAGAATATGTCTATTGAAGTAAATGGAGTCTCCAAGTTATATGGGAATCAAAAAGCCCTAAATAACATTTCCTTTAATATAGCACAACCTGAAATTGTGGGGTTTTTGGGACCAAATGGTGCAGGCAAGTCCACTATGATGAAAATTTTAACCACTTACCTTAAGCAATCATCTGGTGACATCAAAGTAAATGGGCACAATTCTGAAAGGCCTCAAAGCATACAAAAAAGCGTAGGTTACCTTCCTGAACACAATCCATTATATCTGGAAATGTATGTTAGAGAATATTTGCAATTTAATGCAGGTATTTATAAAGTAAATAAAGCTAGAATAAATGAAGTTATTGAGATGACAGGATTATCACCAGAATCTCATAAAAAAATAGGTCAGCTCTCTAAAGGCTATCGCCAGCGCGTAGGTTTAGCCACTGCCTTATTACACAATCCCGAGGTGTTGATACTAGATGAGCCCACAACAGGATTAGACCCAAATCAATTAATAGATATTAGAAATCTCATCAAAACCATAGGTAAAACCAAAACTGTTTTTCTATCTACTCATATCATGCAAGAGGTTGAAGCCATGTGTGATCGTGTCATCATTATAAATAAAGGTGAAATCGTAGCCGATAAAAAACTTAAAGAACTAAGAGATGAAAAAGAACAAACCGTAATTGTAGAGTTTGATTACCGCGTTGAAGATGCCTTCCTATTAAAACTACCCAAGGTTGAAAAAGTGGTAAACACTTATGATTTTATTTACGAAATCACGTTTAAAACTTCTGAAGACATGCGCTCTTATGTATTTGATTTTGCGCATGACAATCAATTGAAAATTTTACAATTGAATCAGAAGAACGCTAGTTTAGAGAGTTTATTTAGAGATTTAACTTCTAACTAGTAGGGATCAACATAGCCTATTAATGTGTTTACCTCATTTTGAGCTTCAGCCATAGCATTAAGAATTTCTTCCAAAGTTATTCCTTCATCAAAATTTGATGTGAACATGGATATTGCTAAAGCACCATTTACAGCATCTTCAGTTTTACCAATAGGAAAAGCCACATCTGTTATACCAGTAGTCAAAGAACTTTTCGCATAATGATACCCTTTAGATTTAATAGCCTCAATCAAACTTAGAAAATCCTTTTTGTCGCTGTTTTTTAAACTGACATAGTGCTTATCAAAAGCCAAAACACTATCTCTCTCCTTTTTTGGCATTTGAGAAAGTAAAACTTTACCCGATGTTGTTAGGGTTAAAGGAAATTGAGCGCCTTCTTGAATGGATAACGAAACCGCACCATGACCACGAACTTGAGAAATCACCATTAGTTGGTTATCATTGAGAATACTTAAATGACAAGATTGTTTAGTTTTCTCAGATAAATCATACATGGGTTTTTGAGATACACGACGCAATTCATCAAAAGGTGTATGGCTATGAGAGAGGTTATACATTTTTAACGAAAGCCTGTATTTTCCAGCATTAGAACCTCTATTTAAATAACCGCGCTCTTCTAAACACACAAGCATCCTGTAGATTTCACTTGGGGTTCTATTGATGCCTTGTGCAATTTCAAGCTGAGTTAAAGGAACGCCTTCTTTAGACAAAAACTCTAAAATATCTAATCCTTTATCTAAAGCTGGCGCATTATATTTTAACTTCTGTGGAGCCTTCATTCTAAGAATATGGAACAAAACTAATAAAAACCATTTATTATTTTTAAAATTCATATATAAAATGTAATTTTGTATATGAATTTTATTCAGCTAAACTAAACGCACCATGGCAAATCCTATTTTAGGAACCTTAATACACGCAGTCGGAGGCGTTGCCGCCTCCACCTGTTATGTCCCCTTCCAAAAAGTAAAACAATGGTCCTGGGACTCCTATTGGATTTTGCAGGCTACCTTTGCATGGTTTATTTTTCCATTCCTAATTGGCTTTCTAACAGTTCCAAATTTGATGGATGTATTTTCAGATGCGTCATCTGAAGTCCTTTTTAATGCTACTCTTCTTGGAGCCATTTATGGTTTTGGTGGTATGTGTTTCGGTTTTGCCATTAGGCACATTGGTTATTCTCTCACCTATACCATTTCAATTGGTATTTCAGCAATTTTGGGTACCATTGTTCCTCTAATTATGCACGGTCAACTTCTAAAAAAATTTAATGACCCTGGTGGATATACAATTTTCTTTGGGATGCTTATGGCTTTAATAGGTATTGTTATTTGTGGTGTTGCTGGATACAGAAAGGAAAAAGACTTAAAGCACAATAACTCTAGCAAAGGAGAACCACTCACCTTCAATATGAAAAAAGGCTTAACCCTTACTTTAATTGCTGGTGTATTATCTGCCGTATTCGGCATTTCATTAGAAGTTGGTGCTCCTGTGGCTGAAATTGCTAGAAAGTATGGTGCAGGAAACTTCGAGGGGAATGCTAATTTAATATTATCAACCGGAGGTGCGTTTATCACCAATTTTATCTGGTTTACCATCGTTGGCATCAAAAACAATACGCTTAAAGAATTAGTGGACGTTAAAGGCGTGGGACAAAAAAACTACATACTAAATGTGGTTATGTCCATATTAAGTGGTGCCCTTTGGTACGGGCAATTTTTCTTTTACGGCATTGCCCATGTGCAAATGGGAGAATATAAATTCGCCAGTTGGGTGCTTCATATGTCCATGCTTATATTTTTCAGTTATGTAGTCGGCATTATTATGAAAGAATGGAAACAAGTCACCAAACGCACCAATACCACATTAATTATTGCGCTTATCGTATTGGTGATTTCGTTCATCATTATGGCGTACGGAAGCTGGTTGGGTAGTGAAACAACCATTGGTCATTAAACTAATATTGAGACAATCAAACTATAAAAATGAGTTCAAATAGAGTACAACTAAAAGGCATCACATGGAACCACAGTAGAGGATTTACCTCTGTGGTGGCTACTGCGCAACGCTTTTCGGAATTAAATCCGAATGTTGATATTACTTGGGAAAAACGATCGCTACAAGCTTTTGCTGACGAACCAATTAATGAACTGGCAAAACGCTATGATTTACTGATCATAGATCACCCTTGGGCAGGTTTTGCAGGTAAAAACAATGTGATTCTACCACTTGATAAATACCTTCCTAAAACATTTCTGAATGATTTAGAAGAGAATACTGTGGGACGTTCACATGAAAGTTACTCATCAAACGGACACCAATGGGCATTAGCAGTTGATGCTGCTACTCCAGTAGCTTCAAGTCGACCAGATTTATTCCAAGAAAAGGGTTTGGAACTACCCAAAACCTATGATAATTTATTGGCATTGGCTAAAAAAGGACTGGTAATTATGCCCGGGATCCCGCAGGACACCTTGATGAATTTCTATATGATGTGTTGCAATTTGGGTGAAGAAGTATGTACTTCCTCCGAATATGTAGTGAGCGAAAATATCGGTATTCAAGCTTTGGAAATGTTAAGGGAATTAGCTGTTGAAATGGACCCACAAATCTTTAACTGGAATCCGATTCAAATCTACGAAGCGATGACCCTGACGGATAAATACGCCTATTGTCCGTGGGCATACGGTTACACCAATTACAGCCGAAACGGATATTCGCGCAAGCTAATACATTTTCATGATATGGTTGAGATAAATGGTGTTGGTGCCATTTCAACATTAGGTGGCACGGGACTTGCGGTCTCAGCACAAACCAAAGAAATTGAAACCGTGATGAGATATGTTGAATACACGGGTTCGGAAGCTTGCCAAAAAACCGTATTTTTCGATAACGGTGGACAACCAGGACACAGAAAAGCTTGGACTGATGAACACAGCAATAATTTGACTGCCAACTTCTTTAAAAATACCTTACCCGCATTGGACAGAGCGTTTTTAAGACCACGTTATAATGGGCATATGTATTTTCAAGATAGAGCTGGAGCACCAATTAGAGATTATATGATGAATGGTGGAGATGAAAAAGCTTTATTAGACGACTTGAATACACTTTATTTAAAATCACTTGATATTTAATTAAGATGAAAAGACCATTAGAAGGCATATTAGTCTTGGAGTTTGCCCAATTTATGGCAGGTCCTTCCGCTGGATTGAAATTGGCAGATTTAGGCGCCCGTGTTATAAAAATAGAACGCCCGAAGACTGGTGAAGCAGGAAGACAAATTACGTTAAAAAACCTCTTTTTAGACGGCAGTAGTCTCGTATTTCATACCGTAAATAGGAATAAAGACTCCTACGCCGCCAATCTGAAAGACCCCTCAGATTTAGAACGTATCAAAAAACTGATCACACAAGCCGATGTGATGACCCATAATTTTCGTCCAGGCGTAATGGAAAAAATAGGTTTGGATTACGAAACAGCTAGAGCACTAAACCCAAAATTGATTTATGCCACGGTTACTGGATATGGAACCAAAGGACCATGGGCCAACAAACCGGGGCAGGATTTACTAATTCAAGCCATGTCTGGTTTTGCTAATTTAACTGGTAATGCGGATGACGGACCCACACCGGTTGGCGCCGCCGTATCAGATATCATTACAGGGACACATTTGGCACAAGGCATTTTGGCAAGCTTGGTGAGACGCGAAAAAACAAACAAAGGTGCTCTAATTGAAGTAAGCCTTTTGGAATCCACTTTAGACCTTCAATTCGAAGTACTTACCACCTATCTTAATGACGGCAACCAACCTATAAAACGTGCTAAAAAAGGTGCCGCCAACCCATATTTAAGTGCGCCGTACGGCATTTACAAAACCAAGGATAGCTATATTTCTATTGCTATGGGTTCCTTAATCAAATTAGGTGAAGTCATAGAATGTGACGAAATTCAAAATTACACCGATACATCTACTTGGTTTACGGAGCGTGATGAAATTATGGATATCATAAGGGATAAAATCATTACGAAAAGCACTAACGAATGGCTTCAAATATTAAGACCAGAAGGTATTTGGTGTTCTAATGTTTTTGACTACAAAAGGTTATTAGCTCACGAAGCCTATCAAATCCTTGAAATGGATCAAAAGTTACCATTATTATCGGGAGAGGAAGTGCACACCTTACGATGTCCGATTCGCTTGAATGACGAACGTTTGTTTTCTAGTAAGCCAGCACCAAGAGTAGGGCAGCACACCGAAGACATTATTAAAGAATTCAATCTATAATTAGTTATGAAACCACTACAAGACCTTTTAGTTATAGATTTAAGCCAGTTCCTTTCGGCACCATCGGCTACCTTGAGAATGGCAGATTTAGGTGCGCGGGTTATTAAAGTTGAACGCCCCATAACTGGTGATATTTGCAGACAATTGTATGTGTCCAATGTGATTCTAAATGGGGAATCTTCCATTTTTAGGGCCATCAACAGGAACAAAGAAAGTTTCCTAGCAGATTTAAAGGATATTACCGATAAAGAAAGAGTTTTGAAACTCATAGCTAAAGCTGATATTTTAGTTCATAATTTCAGACCTGGTGTCATCGAGCGCTTAGGTTTTGACTATGACACCATTAAAAAGATAAATCCAAACATTATATATGGCAGTATCTCAGGTTACGGCGAAGAAGGACGTTGGCGTCCAAAACCAGGTCAGGATCTTTTGGCGCAGTCATTATCTGGCGTAACATGGCTTAGCGGAATTGAAGGCAATGGCCCCACTCCTATTGGATTAGCTTTAGTGGATATTTTATCAGGGGCACACCTTGTACAAGGTATTTTAGCAGCTTTGGTAAAGCGCTCCAAGACGGGTGAGGGCAGTAAAGTTTCGGCAAATATGTTGGAGTCTGTTTTAGATTTTCAGTTTGAATCTATAACCACCTTTTATCACGATGGTGGTCAACCTATAGTGAGACCAAAAAACAATAGTGCACATGCATTTTTAGGTGCTCCTTATGGTATTTACAAAACCCAAAATGGTTTCTTAGTTTTAGCCATGGGCTCTATCCCCGTTTTAGGTGAGCTATTGGGCTGCGAACCTCTAAAAGCATATACCGAAGTCCCCGAATGGTTCACAAAAAGAGATGAAATCAAACAAATTTTAGCAGACCACTTAAGTACTGGCACTTCGGAAAAATGGTTATCCATTTTAGAACCGGCTGATATATGGTGTGCTAAAGTTATGGATTGGGACACTCTCTTTTCCGAAGAAGGTTTCAAGGTATTGGACATGATTCAAACTGTAACCATGAGTGACGGCTTTGAATATAAAACCACACGTTGCCCAATTAAGATAGATGGCGAATATTTAACATCGCCTGTTGGTTCACCAAAACTGGGTGAAAACACTGAATCTATAATTAAAGAATTTATTGATTAAGTGGCACTAAATAAACTCAGAATAGCTGTTAGAAAATTTGACGCTTTTGAAAGTGCCATAGCTAAAATCTGGGATTTATTTTGCAAAAAAACGGGGTGTACTCTAGAGCTTGAAGCTGTTCCTTTAGACTTACATCCATTGCATGACGCTATTTTAAAAAATAAGGGCTTAGCAAATGGCCATTGGGACATTGCTTTAGTAAATACCGATTGGATTACTGAAGCATTTACCTCCAAAAGCATCGAAGATTTAACACCCTATATTGAAAAAACTCCACCTGAAGATTTTCCCAACGGATGGTCATCATCTCTTTTGGGTATGCAAAATTTCGACGAAAAAGTAATGGGCCTACCATTTCATGATGGTCCCGAATGTCTAATTTATCGCAAGGATTTATTTGAATCCGAAGTTGAAAAAAGCGAATTTCAAAAGCAATTCAACAAACCTCTGGAAGTTCCAAAAACTTGGGATGATTTGATGGCAATTGCTGAATTTTTCAACAGGTCAAAGGAAAATCTATACGGCACCACCTTCGCCGCATATCCCGATGGACACAATACGGTTTTCGATTTTTGTTTGCAACTCTGGACACGAAATGGAGAACTCTTTGATGACAATCAAAACATAAAATTGAATTCTGATGAGGCTATTGAAGGGATGGAGTTTTATCGAAAAGCGCTGAAAAACCAAAACGCAATTCATCCTAATTCCCGAGATTTTGATTCTGTAAAATCAGGAATGGCCTTTGCCCGTGGCGAACTAGCTATGATGGTAAATTGGTTCGGTTTTGCCTCTATGTGCGAATTCTTAGAAGATTCAAGAGTTAAAGGAAGTGTTGATATTGCTAATGTACCCTCAGGACCAAATGGAGAAGGAGCGTCTTTAAATGCCTATTGGATGTATGTAATTGGAAGCGGAAGCCAGCATAAAGATTTGGCTTACGACTTTATCAAGTTTGCTGTAAATCCTGAAAATGACAAATTGTTGACTTTGGAAGGCGCCATCGGATGCAGAAAGTCGACTTGGAAGGATACCGAAGTCAACAAAGAAGTGCCTTATTACCATAAATTAGAGAAACTACACGAAAACACTCGTGCTCTACCTCGAATGAGCAATTGGTCTGAAATTGCAGATGTAATTGACACATTGGTATTAAAGGTGATTAATACTTCTGAAGACATCAAAACGATATTGGACGAAGCCCAAGATAAAATTAACAACAAAATTTCTACTTAACTCGAGTAAGAATTAACCGCCTGAGCGGGATTAGAAGAGACTCTTATAATGGAAATAAAATACAAACCAGAATTACCAAAAGAAAATCGTCCAATTTATATTATAGGTGCTGGAGGTATTGTTCGCGACGCCCATTTACCAGCATATAAAAAGGTAGGCTTTAATGTTGTTGGTATAACCAATAGAACCAAACAGCGCGCCATTGATGTTGCTGAAAAATTTAACATTCCCAATGTTTATGATTCTATAGAAGGGATGATTGCAGATGCCACGGAAAATGCAGTGTTTGATTTAACCTTAATGCCCAATCAGTTCGTACCGACTTTAGAACTATTACCAAATGGTGCAACGGTTTTAATTCAAAAGCCAATGGGTGATTATTATGAGCAAACTTTGGAAATCCTTGAAGTTTGCCGACAGAAAAACTTAAAGGCCGCCATTAATTGCCAAATGCGTTATGCGCCTTACATTATGGCCGCCAAATATTTGATTGACCAAGGATTGATTGGCGAACTTTACGATTTTGAAGTACGCTTAACCACCTATACACCGTGGGAATATTTTCCAAATGTGGTGAACCATCCGCGTTTAGAAATCCAACAACATAGTATTCATTATATCGATTTGATTCGTTCATTTTTAGGAAATCCGAAGAAAGTGTATTCCAAAACTTTGAAGAACCCTGGAAAACCTATGTCATCTACTAGAACAACGACTATTATGGATTATAGTGATGCAATGCGGGCGATAATCAATACCAATCACGATCATAACTTCGGAGAAAAAAATCAAGAGAGCTTCGTAAAATGGGAAGGCACAAAAGGTGCTATCAAAGCTAGAATAGGTTTACTTTTAGATTATCCTAATGGAAAACCCGATTTATTTCAATATTGTATCGTAGAAGAAGACGAAACTCCGGAATGGATTGAGGTAGATTTAGAAGGCTCTTGGTTCCCAGATGCTTTTGTTGGCACCATGGCTTCTTTAATGCGTTATGTTGAGGGCTCAACCGATGAACTTCCCACAAGCGTGGAAGATGTAGTGCACTCCATGGCTATTGTTGAAGCTGCATATGAATCTAATAACCTTGGTGGGGTTACTCCAAACTATAATATTTAAGCCAAAATAAAGAAGTGTTTTGTCAAAAAAATAAATACTTAATTACACTGAATTGCATATCTTTTTAACCAACTAATCTAAATAATTATAATTATGAGTTCTAAAAAAGGACTTGTTATCCGAATTGCAGCTATAGTAGCTTTAGGCGGATTTCTTTTGGGTTTTGATGCCTCTGTGATTTCCGGTGTAGTAAAATTTATCGAGCCAGAATTCAACCTCACTAAAATGCAATTAGGTTGGGCAGTTAGTTCCATAACGTTGGCTGCAGGTTTTGGCATGTTGGTAGCTGGTCCTATGAGCGATGTTTACGGCAGAAGAAAAATACTTAAATATGCAGCACTATTATTTACCGTTTCTGCTTTAGGTTCTGCGCTTGCCGGAACGTTTTTCTGGCTTATTGTTTTTAGAATGGTTGGAGGGCTAGCAGTTGGCGCAGCACTTATTATAGCTCCTATGTACATTGCAGAAGTCGCGCCTCCAAACAAAAGAGGGCAATTAGTTTCCTTCAATCAATTGAATATAGTTATTGGCATTTCAGTAGCCTTTTTCACGAATTATTTGATTCTAAAATGGGGGAATTCAGATGCTGAATGGGCAAAAAGCATTGGTTTAGGCAAATGGAACTGGCGCTGGATGCTCGGTTTAGAGGCCTTACCTGCAATATTTTACTTTTTGGGTCTTTTCATTGTTCCTAGAAGCCCTCGTTGGCTTATGGCAAAAGATAAAAAAGAGGAAGCCTTAACTGTTATGAGAAAGGTAGTTTCAGAAAAAGAAGCTTTAAGTCAAATTAAGGAAGTAGAGAAAAGTATTTATGACGATCAGCAAAAACAAAAATCGCGCTTAGGCGATTTATTCAAAAAGTCAATGCGAAAAGTATTGATCATTGGTGCTATTGTTGGCGTTTTTCAGCAATTAGTCGGTATAAATGCTGTATTATTCTATGCGCCAATGATTTTTGAGCAAACAGGCATTGGTACAGATGCATCTTTCATTCAAGCAGCTTTAGTTGGACTTACAAACCTTGGTTTTACTATAATAGCAATGTTAGCTATTGACAAATTTGGAAGAAAACCACTATTGATAATAGGAATGATTGGTATCGCAATCTGTCTATTTTTATTGAGTTACGGATTTAACGATGCTACCTATGTTTTAAATGCAGAAGCCATTGCAAACCTACCTGCTGAAATTGACAAAACACAAATTTCTGTAATTCAGGATAAAGTATTTAACAACGATTTAGAGTTTAAAGAAGCCTTGGTTTCAACCTTAGGAGAAACCGTAGCAGCAACTCATGAAGCTACTTTGGTCACAGCTTCGGCAAAAATGAACACCATTTTAATTCTTATAGGAATTATTGGTTTTGTGGGTGCTTTTGCAATGTCAATTGGTCCTGTAATGTGGGTCCTCTTTTCTGAATTGTTCCCTACAAACATTAGGGGAATCGCTATAACAGTAGTAGGGTTAATCAATCTAGTTGTGGCATTTTTGGTGCAACTACTTTTCCCATGGGAGCTAGCAGCTCTAGGCAATGCGATGACCTTTTTACTCTTCGGAGTTTTTGCGGTGATTGGTTTAATACTAATCTGGAGAAATGTTTCTGAAACTAAAGGCAAATCATTAGAAGAATTAGAAAAAGAATTAATACAATAAAGTTTTAAATTTTTATTTAAGTGAAAAACATCAGTCAAGAAGAAAAAGAGTTTTTAAGTAGTGTTGGTGAAATCGCCAATGAAAAAACCGTTTTTGATTTAAGTGGAAACAATTGGCAATTTGAGGGCATAAGACCTGGAGAAGGCCAAAAGATTGGATTCCATGAATTAAATTTTGATATCACAGGAGATTCATTCAATTGGAGTTTTGCAAAAGTACCCGGTGATGTATATACCGATTTATGGCGCGCTGGTAGAATTGAGGATCCACATTTTGGACGTAACAGCTTAAAAGCAAAATGGGTACCTGAGCATGAATGGTGGTACAAACGCCAATTTGATGTCCCTAAGGAAATGTTCCAAAAACATATTCAATTGGTGTTTGATGGCGTTGATTTTGGTTGTGATGTTTGGTTGAATGGCGAGTTTTTAGGCTCTCATGAAGGCATGTTTTCAAAATTTAAGTTTGATGTTTCAGACATTATCCGCTTTGAAAAATTGCGCTTCGGCACCAATGTATTGATGATTCGTTTACACCCTGCACCACGTCGCTACAGTCAAGTGGCCGGAAGAAAACCCGCGTGGCATGGTGACTATTGGGTGGCATTACCTCCAACTGGCATTTGGAAACCCGTGTTCTTGGAAGCCATGGGTAAGGTTACTGTCGAGGATACCTATGTAAAACCAACGTTAACTTCTGATACATCGGCAAAATTAGATATTGAGGTTGAACTTTTAAATCACGAAGTATCAAAAAAAGTGGTAAATGTTGAAGTTGAAATTAAAGGAAAAAACTTTGAATCTAAAGCTTACAACACCATAAACAAAACCGTTGAAGTTTCAGAAGGCATAAATAACTTAGAACTCAGTTTAGACGTGGAAGACGCCAAATTGTGGTGGCCCTGGGATTTAGGCGATCAAAACTTGTATACTGCCAAAGTAACGGTGACTGAAGGTGATGGTATTTTATTGGATACCACCGATACCAGTTTTGGGATTCGCGAGGTAAAAATGGCGCACAACCCTGGTTTTACTAAAGATCAAGTTGAAAACCCTTGGACCGTTATGATAAACGGAAAACGCCATTTTATGCGCTCGGGCACATGGGGCGGACCACCAGATATTTTCATGGGGCGTGCCCATAAAAGCAAGTATAAAGAGTTGATTCACTTAGCAAAAGAGTCCAACTTCAATAACCTTAGAATTTTTGGTTGGCATCCTGAGGAAATTCCATATTTCTACGAATTATGTAATGAAGCTGGTATTACCGTTTGGCAAGATGTATTGCCCTTAGCTAGTTTGTCGTTACCCAAAGATCAAGAATTTAAGGATGCGGTTTTTGCAGAAGCTATTGCCTCTGTAAAGGAACAGCGTAATCATCCCTGTATTGTGTTACTGGAAGGCTCCGAGGAGTTATTTATGACCGCTTCAGACCCGCAACATAATTTGCAATTTGTTAATGAATTGGGAGAAGCCATCAAACCATATACACCTTTGCACTATATTCCTTCTTCGCCTTTAAGTGATGAAGTTGGACTGAATTTAGGCTTTAAACCAAACGAGAGTTTCCACGCCAATGATTTATTTTATGGTGAAGGCGAATTCGTTATGGAAGATTATTTCCCAAGTTTGGATTATGCTGTTATTCCTGAATTGGCGATTTCTTCCTGTCCAAATATCGACAGCATCAAAAAATTTATTCCTGCCGATGAAATTTGGCCTCCTGGACCAAGTTGGGGTCATCATTGGACAGACTTTGATGCGTTGCGAACTTTAAATTTTGAAGTTTTAGGCGATCAAAGTAGAGATGGATTGGAAAAATTTGTTGAGGCTACCCAAGTGGCACAAGGTGTTATTTTTCAATATGCGTTAGAACATTTTAGAACCAGAAAACCTAAAACCAGTGCTATTTGCATCTGTCACTATATCACCTTTGCACCAGATATGAAATGGGGCATTGTGGATTACTATCAGGAGAAAAAATTGTCTTTTGATCATGTTAGAAAAGCATATCAACCAGTACTACTCACCATGAAACATTACAGCAGACGCTGGAAACCAGAAGAAACCTTCAACGGTGAATTATGGGTAGTGAATGATTTCTACAAAACATTTAACGATTGTAAAATTTATATAAAATTTTTAGACAACTCAAAAGCAGTCATCAAGGAAGAAAGTTTTGACGTTTCGGAAATAAAAGAGGACAGTGCTTCAAAATATGTTGATATTTCCTGTGAGGTGCCCGGAAAAATTGGCGATAGATTCTATGTGGAAATGACTTTAGTGGGTTCCGAAGGAAATATACTTTCTGAGAATGACTATTTCATGTTGGTTGCCGATAGAGACAAGGACAAAAAAGAGTTGAGAGCCATCGGTTTAGAGGCCTTTGAAATTAAACATAAGTATGGTTGGGCAAACTATTTTAGATATTACCCGAGTTTAGGCGCAGAAGAAGGGGCTCAAGAAGCTGATGAAGCAATGCCTATTGCACGAGGATTTGAAAATTAAATTATGTTTGAGTACAAGAAAGATAATAGACTAGGCATTGTAACGTTGGACAAAGCTCCTGCCAATAGTTATGATATTCACTTTTTCAATGAGTTTATCAAATTACTAAAGGACATTGAAAAAGACAAGGATATTGCTGTGGTATTGATAAAAAGTGCAATTCCAAAGTTTTTTTGTGCAGGGGCAGATATCAAAGTTTTCAGCAAAAACACTCCAGAAGAAAATCAAAAAATGGTAGTGATGGCCAATAAAGTGGCTAAAACTTTAGCAAAAAGTCCTAAAATTATTGTTGCTTTTTTAAACGGACACACTCTTGGTGGAGGTCTGGAATTGGCTATGGCTTGCGATATACGAGTCGCCTCAAAAAAACAATTTTTGTTAGGGCTTCCTGAAGTTAATTTAGGTTTAATGCCTGGAAATGGTGGCATTCCAAAATTAGTACAACTTGTTGGCAGTTCACGAGCGTTTGAGCTTTTGGTTTCTGGAGGTACATTTTCTTCAGAAGAAGCTTTTCAATTTGGACTAGTTTCTAAACTTTTTGATGAAGATACCGCAGAAGCAGAAGCTTTAGCCTATGTTCAAAAATTGTCTTTGGGACCTAAAAAAGCAATGTCTGCTATAAAACAAACCATAAGAAAAGGGTATGGCATGCCATTAAAAGAATTCTTAAATCTAGAAAAAACAAACGTAAATAAACTATACGATACTTTTGACGCAAAAGAAGGCTTTAATGCTTTTGTAGAAAAACGCAAACCAAATTTTGAATAATTACAACTTCAACTAAATACATTATGAGTAAAACTAATATAGATCACTATCCTTGTTATATAAACGGAGAATGGTTAGACAGCAGTAAAAGAGATGTTATTGAAGTAGAAAACCCAGCAAATAATGAAGTTTTCGCAACAGTAACAGCGTGTACAAAATACGATGTACAATATGCTTTGGAAACTTCTGAAAAAGCACAAAAATCATGGGCTTTAATCCCAGCAAATACTCGGGCGGGTTACATTTATGAAATTACCACGAAACTTAAAGCAGAACGTGAACATTTTGCAAAACTTCTAGTGATGGAGCAGGGTAAAACCTATGCCGAAGCATTGGGAGAAGTTGACGACACGATCACTTACATGACTTATTCTGCAGAAGGTGCACGACGCATTCAAGGTGCTATTTTTCCAGCAGAAGCACCTAATAAAAGATTGTCCATTTACAAAGTACCTTTTGGCGTTACAGTCGGTCTTTGTGCCTTTAATTATCCTTTGGCATTAATCGGTAGAAAATTGGGACCAGCTTTGGCTACTGGCAATACCATGATTATTAAACCTCATGAACTCACGCCAATTACTGCTTCTGAGTTTTGTAGATTGGTTGATGAGACGAGCATCCCAAAAGGCGTTGTAAATATGGTATCCACCAAAACCGCCGATGCCGCATCACTTTTAGTGGAAAGCCCAATTACTAAATTAATTTCCCTTACAGGAAGCACTAGGGCGGGAAAAGCCATGTATCGTGCAGCCGCTGACAATATCACAGAACTTATTTTGGAATTGGGTGGAAAAGCGCCGTTTATAGTTTGTGCAGACGCCGATATCGATAAGGCGGTTGAGGCCGCAATTATCTCAAGGTACGCCAATTGCGGTCAAGTTTGTATTTGCAACGAAATGGTGTTTGTAGATGAAAAGATTGCAGATGAGTTTACTGAAAAAGTAATTAAAAGAAGTCAGCAAATTAAAGTTGGTGATCCTTTTGATGCTTCGGTGAATATGGGACCCAACGTGAGCAAATTAGGTTTGGAAAGAGTAGATCAATTAGTAAAACAAAACATTGATCAAGGTGCGGAATTATTAATGGGTGGCGGAAGACCTGATGGTGCTTATTTTGAAAAAGGGAATTGGTATGCGCCGACTATCCTGGGCAACGTGAAAGGGGATCATGCCACAGTTAGCCAAGAATTATTTGCTCCCGTAATGCCTATTGTAAAAGTCTCTGGTTTTGAAGAGGCCGTTGCTTTAGCCAATGATAGAGAGGAAGGTTTATCCGCGTATTTATATTCTAACGATTACAGAGTTCATCAAAAGGCCATTGATACTATGGAAGTAGGTACGATTTTCATCAATCAGATGATTATTGGAAATATCCAAGGGTATCATTCTGGGCATAAAACCTCTGGAACCGCTGGTGAAGATGGCGTTTACGGATTAGATCATTACCTGCAAAAAAGAACTATTTATTTGAATTACGAATAATCAACTATTATGCATATAAAATCACAGTTTTACGAAGATTACCAATTAGGCCATAAAAGAGAAACTTTAGGGCGCACCATAACGGAAACTGATTTTGTGGTACATGCAGGACATACGGGCGATTATTTCCCTCATCATATGGATGCTGAATGGTGTAAAACCCAGCCATTTAAACAACGTATTGCCCATGGTACATTAACATTTGCAGTAGGTATTGGAATGACGGCTACTGAAATTAATCCAGAGGCGTTCTCAAAAGGATATGATAGATTACGCTTTATAAAACCAGTGCATATTGGCGATACCATAAGAGTTGTAGTTACCATTTCCGAGAAAAAAGATTCAAAACATAAGCATCTAGGACATGTTAACGAACACGTTGAGATATTCAACCAAAAAGATGAATTGGTTTTGGTATGCGACCATATTCTTTTAGCTAAAAAGAAAGTATACCACTAAACAGAACAACACAAACTAAACAGAAACTATGAAACTATTCAAATTGTTATTTTTAGCGTTATTAATGCTTTCCTGTAATAACAAAACTGAAAAAAAGCCAGAAAGCAAAGAACCAACAAGGGATATAATATCTTACCAAGCTGATTGGGAATCCCTAAAACAACATCAGACTCCAGATTGGTTTCTAGATGCAAAATTCGGTATTTATTGCCATTGGGGTCCTTACTCGGTTCCAGCGCACAAAACAGAATGGTATTCGCATTGGATGTATGTAAATGAGAACAATCCCGAGGCGAAAAATGGAAAAGCGCATCCAATTTATGATCATCATGTTAAGACTTACGGTTCTTTAGACAAATTTGGCTACAAGGATTTTATCCCCATGTTTACCGCTGAAAAATTTGATCCTGTAGAATGGGCAGACTTATTTAAAAAGTCAGGAGCTAAATTCGCAGGCCCAGTATCTGAGCATGCAGATGGTTTTGCCATGTGGGATAGCGACATTACAGAATGGGACGCCAAGGAAATGGGACCTAAACGAGACGTTATGGGTGAACTTGCAAAAGAAATTAGAAAACGAGATATGAAGTTTATTGCTACATTTCATAGGCATTGGCTATTAGCTTGGTATCCCACTTGGGATGAAACCACGGACGCTTTTGATCCAAAATACGCAGGACTTTATGGTCCTAAAATGCAAAAAGGCGACTTTATTTACCCTAGAGACAGGCATGACATTGATAGCGGTTTGGAAAAATATTACCCAATGGCGCCAGAAGAATTTAATAAAGATTGGTTGGCAAGACTAAAGGAAATTATTGATAAATATGATCCCGATATGGTCTGGTTTGACAATAAGATGGATGTAATTGGTGAGCAGTATAGAAAGGAATTCTTAAAATACTATTACAACCATGGCTTAAAAAACAATCAGGATGTAGTTTCAACCTATAAATTTTACGATTTTGCTCCAGGTAGTGCAGTGCTAGATCTTGAACGTGCCAGAATGAGTGAAAAGAAAGATTTTCCTTGGTTGACTGACGATTCTATCGATTGGAAAGCTTGGTCCCACATTAGCAATCCAGATTACAAATCTACAAATAGACTCATTGATTTTTTAGTAGATGTAGTGAGTAAAAATGGAGCTGTTCTTCTAAATATTACCCCAAGAGCAGACGGTTCTATTCCAGAACCAGTTAAAGAACGCCTTTTAGAAATGGGAGAATGGTTAAAGATAAATGGTGAAGCTATTTATGGCACACGAACTTTTAAGATTTATGGTGAAGGTGATGCCAAAGTTGTGGAGGGTCATTTAAGCGAACGCAGCAATGCCGATAACACTTCAAAAGATATCCGATTCACTACTAAAGACAATAACTTGTATGCTATCGCTTTAGATTGGCCAGAAAACAATGAATTAGTAATTACATCATTCAAAAAAGGAAATAGCCTTCTAACTGAAGATATAAAATCTATCGACTTACTGGGTAGCGAGAGCAAGTTAAGGTTTGAAGTTAAAGAAGATGGTTTACAAATAAAACTTCCAGAAAAAACAGGTGATTATGCACATGCCTTTAAATTCAATTTTTAAAATCTATATTTTATTGAAAAAAGGTCCTGCACTTTTTAAAAGCAAACACATACTGGAGATGTAATAGTATTTGTTCTATTTCTTTCTTCTAATAAACCGTTTTCTAATATATGATAACTTACGACTTCATTTGAATCTTGTAAACATGCAATAAGCCATAAGCCATTTGTCGTAATATGAAATTCCCTTATAGTTTTTCCATTTGTATATTGATAATTCAACAGGTTTAGATTATCACCTTCAATTTGAAAAACAGTAAGAATATCTATTGTCCTGTTCGCCGTATACAAATATTTACCATTTGGGTGTATCCGAATTGCAGATCCTGCGGGTGTTTCGGTAAAAGTTTCGGGTAAAGCTTTGTTTAACGAAATACATTCAAACTTAGCATTATGCAGTTTTAAAACAGCCACCGTCCCAGTTAGCTCATTCATCACATAAGCCATATCTCCTTTGGAATTAAAAACCATGTGCCTTGGACCAAGCCCTTCCGTAATAACAATATCAAGTTCTGGAATTGGTTTTAGAATTTCATTTTCAAAGCCGTACACTTTAATTTTATCTATTCCGAGATCGGGAACAAAAAAATGTTTCCCATCTGGGTGAATTGCAATTTGATGTGCGTGTGGTGCCTCCTGTCTGTCTGCATTTATGCTGCTCCCAACATGGTGAAAATCATATTTACTTTTTAAAATTTCACCATCCTCGGTTAAAGGAAAATTCAATACATTTCCAGAGCCATAACATGCCACAAACACATTGTCATTCAAAATATTTACATGACAAGGCAAACTACCTTTAACGTTTTGAACATTTGCAAACTCAAGTTGATGATCTTCTTTGATATAAAAAGCGGTTATTTTTGCTTCACTAGGATTTTCAAGTTCAGAAACTACATATAAAAAGTGTTCTTTACGAACAAAATAAGCCGGATTTCTTAAAAAGTAAGTGCTTAACACTTTAACCTGCCCCGTCATCATATTCATTTCTACAGTATAGATACCTTCACCTTTACCTCCAAAATCCTCTGCAAGCATTTCGGTATAGCTTCCAATAAAAAATATTTCTGTTCTCCTATTCAATTCTTATCTCGTTTAAGTTCCGATTTAAAAGTAGCAATATTTCACTAAACAACATAGGTATAAATGCATGACAAAAATCATATTCGTAATTGCGAATTCATTATAATTTTGCTTAAGAATTATAGATTATTTATCTCTTAAAATTTGAGATAAACTATCTTTGTAACACTTCAAAACTTTCCATAAATGAGCAAAGGAATTTACGTAGCAACTATTGAACCAAATAGCGGTAAATCGGTAGTAGTTCTTGGTTTAATGCGCATGCTATTGGGTAAAACTGCTAAAGTAGGGTATTTTCGCCCCATAATAGAAGACACAAAAAACAACGAACCAGATAATCACATTAATACGGTTGTATCTTATTTTGAGCTAGACATCAACTACAAAAAAACCTATGCCTACAAACGCAGTGAAGTTTTAGATTTATACAACAAAGGTAAATCTGGCGATGTTATAGATCATATCATTAAACGCTACAAGTATTTAGAAGAGCGTTTTGATATTGTTTTAGTTGAAGGCACTGATTTTTCTCATGAAAACTCCAGTGTGGAGTTGGACATTAATCTATTAGTTTCAAAAAATTTAGGACTCCCTGTAATTATTGTTTCTCGTGGTGATGGCGGAATAGCATTATCTGAAGTAGTTGATAATGTACAGATTGCACATGACACGTTTAAAGAGGAAGTTGATGTGCTGTCTATAATGACTAACAAAGTGAATCCCGAGGACTTAGATTCGTTAAAAACACTATTAAAAACACGAATTCCAGAAGGTACAGACATTACAGTTATACCTAAGATAAAAAGTTTAGCAAGCCCAACACTGAAAGAAATTGTTAGAAAACTGAACGGATCTGTTCTGTTCGGGAAGGAAATGATTAATAATCAAGTTAATGATTTTAATGTTGCCACGATGCAGTTGCGCAATTATCTCGAACGCCTTAAAGAGGATTGTTTGGTGATAACTGCGGGAGATAGAGCCGATATTATTTTGGGTGCGCTACAGGCTCATATCTCCAAGAACTATCCTGAAATCTCTGGTATAGTTTTAACAGGCGGTCTTATTCCAGAGGATACAATTTTGAGCCTAATTGAAGGGCTTACAAGTGTTGTTCCAATAATAAGTGTAAAAGAAGGCACTTTTGAAGTTGCTAACGAAATTGGTAAAATACGTTCTAGAATTTATGCTGAAAACATCGAGAAAATTGAAACTTCGATAGCTACTTTTGAAAAGTTTGTAAATACAGATAAACTTGCTGATGATTTAATAACTTTTCAATCTGATATATTTACACCTCGCATGTTTCAGTACAATTTATTGCAACGTGCACTTACCAAAAAGAAACATATTGTTTTACCTGAAGGTTATGACGAGCGCGTTTTAAGAGCTTCGGCAAGATTAATTGATGCTCATGTGGTAGATCTAACACTAATTGGGGAAGAAGATAAAATAAGAGAGCGCATTAAAAAGTTGGATATTCCTCTAAATATCAATGACATCAATATTGTTTCTCCAACAACGTCACACCATTTTGAAGACTATGCGCAAACATTTTATGAACTGCGTAAGCATAAAAATGTAAATCTAGATATGGCCAAAGATACCATGACCGATGTATCTTACTTTGCAACAATGATGATTTATAAAGGTCACGCCGACGGCATGGTTTCAGGTGCGGTTCACACAACAGCACATACATTGCGACCTGCATTACAGTTTATAAAAACCAAACCAGATACATCCATAGTGTCTTCAGTTTTCTTTATGTGCTTGGAAGATAGGGTTTCTGTCTTTGGCGATTGTGCTATCAACCCTAATCCAAATGCAGAACAGTTGGCAGAAATAGCCATTTCTTCAGCTAAATCTGCACAAGATTTTGGCATCGAACCTAAAGTTGCTATGTTATCCTATTCCTCCGGTTCCTCGGGCAAAGGTGAGGATGTAGAGCGCGTTAGGAAAGCCACCGAAATTGTAAAGGCGAAATCGCCTAATCTTAAAATTGAAGGCCCTATTCAATACGACGCGGCCGTTGATATGCGCATTGGTCAGAGTAAATTACCTGACTCTGAGGTAGCGGGTCAAGCAAGTGTATTGATTTTCCCTGATTTAAATACAGGAAATAACACCTATAAAGCTGTGCAACGCGAAACCGGTGCATTAGCCATTGGGCCTATGCTACAAGGCTTAAACAAACCTGTCAATGATTTAAGTAGAGGCTGTACTGCCGATGATATTTACAGCACAGTTATAATAACCGCCATACAAGCACAAGATTTTTAACATGCAGGTACTTGTTTTAAACTCTGGAAGTTCTTCCTTAAAATTTCAATTATTTTCAATGCCAGAAGCGACGATATTATGCTCTGGATTGGTGGAACGTATTGGATTTGAAGATGCCATTTTTAAATTTAATACCGACAAAGACAAAATTGAAAAAGTTGAGGCAATTCTTGATCACAAGCAAGCATTAGAAATTTTATCCCAACAATTATTAGATGTTGAAACAGGTATTATTGCATCAGCAGATGATATAAATATAGTAGGGCATCGTGTGGTTCACGGTGGAAGTCATTTTAGTGACACAACAGAAATCACCGAAAAAGTAAAAGAAAAAATTAAAGCATTATCATCCCTAGCTCCTTTACACAATCCACCAAATTTGGAAGGCATTGAAGTAGCCGAAACTATCTTTCCCAATGCAAAACAAGTAGCTGTTTTTGATACCGCTTTTCATCAAAGTATTCCAGAACATGCTTATAAATATGCAATTCCTAATGAATATTTAGAAGAACATAATATTCGACTATATGGATTTCATGGCACCAGCCATAAATATGTTTCTGAAAAAGCGATAGAATATCTTGCAAAAGAACACTCTAAAATTATAACCATTCACCTGGGCAATGGTTGTAGTATGACTGCTGTACAAGATGGTAAAAGTATTGATCATACTTTAGGATTTTCACCTGTAAGTGGATTAATTATGGGAACCCG
Source organism: Jejuia sp. UBA6058 (assembly GCA_002428965.1). Classification (GTDB taxonomy): domain Bacteria; phylum Bacteroidota; class Bacteroidia; order Flavobacteriales; family Flavobacteriaceae; genus Jejuia. Next base: position 37,890 of record DIYI01000003.1, read on the forward strand.
TTCTGGTGATATCGATCCAGCTATTATTTTTCACATGGCTGAAAAATTTGGGTATTCCCTAAAGGAAATCAATACCATTCTACAAAAGAAAAGTGGCATGTTGGGACTAACTGGACAAAGTGATTTAAGAGAAATACAAGCTCAAGCTGAGAACGGTGATAAGAACTCGAAGTTAGCATTATTTATGAATGCTTATCGTATTAAAAAATATATTGGAAGTTATACCGCAATAATGAATGGATTAGATGCTATTGTGTTTACCGCAGGAATTGGAGAAAACTCCATTGAAATGCGACAACGTGTTTGTGATGACTTGGATTATTTAGGTATTGTTTTAGATGAAGAAAAAAACCAAATACGACCTGATAAACTTGCAGATGTAAGCGCGTCAAATTCCAGAGTAAAAGTATTGATTATACCAACGAATGAGGAGTTGGAAATTGCAAAACAGTCTTTGTCTTTATTCAAAGCAAAAAATTAGTATTGTATTAACTATATTTATTACATCATTAACTTTACCTAGCTAATTAAATATTTAGTTTGCAATAGTTTAAAACTAAGCAAACTATGACAAGATTTCTACCTCTTTTATTACTAATCTTAAGTCTTTCTGTTAAATCACAAACAAAAATTTCTCAAACTGAAAAGTTCAAGCAAATTGGATTAGTTTGGGGACTTTTAAAATATCATCACCCAGATATTAGTAAGGGAATCTATGATTGGGATATAGAGTTAATTAATTTAATTGAAAAAGTAAAATATATTGATGAACAAGAAAATCTAAACACTTTACTTCTAAAGTTTGTTGATAAATTCAACAACCCGATAAATCAGTACACAAGTAAGCCTATCAAAGTTGAAGATAAAAATATTTTCAAAAAAAATTACAGTTACAATTGGATTGATAAGACAGATTTTAGTCCAAAACTGAAAGATATTTTTATAAGTTTAAAGAATAATAACAATATTGGAGATCATTATGCCACTGTACCAAAAATATCTAAAATAGTATCTTTCAATAATGAGAAAGAACTGCTCGGATTTGATCCAATACTAAAAAGTCACCGTTTACTAACATTGTTTAGATTTTGGAATATTATTCAATATTGGAATGTCAATAAATATCTCACAGATACAAATTGGATTACTGTACTTGAAGAATTAATACCTGTTTTTTTAAACGCAAAATCTATTGAAAACTATGAGATAGCTAAATTAAAAATGCTATCAACATTGAATGATTCTCATTCTTATCAGACATCTTCTTTTATTTATTCAACTTTATTCAAATACAAACCTCCTTTTGAGGTAAATTGCATTAACGATACTCTTTTAGTCACAGCTATTTATAATAAAACCCTTGCTCAAAAAAACGAAATTTACCTAGGTGATGTAATTGTTAAAATAAACAATCTACAAATTAACGATTATATTGACTCCAAATTTGCTTCGTTACTCTCACATTCTAACAAGACTTATTTGAGAGAGTTAACGAATAGATTTATTCTAAAAAACAAGTCTGATTCATTGCAGATTCAAATACTATCAAAACAAGTCGAATTGAAAAATAAAACAATAAAATTGAATGAAACATTTAAAATAGAAAACTTTAAACGATTGGTTAAAAGAGAGAAAGGGAACTGGCGAAAAATAACTCCAAAAATTACATATATAAATTTAGGCAATATTACATCTAAAGAACTTTTTAAAATTTTCAAAGAAAATAAAGACGACAAAGGTATTATTTTGGATTTAAGAAATTACCCCAAAAGGATTGACCTAGGAGACCTTTCTAAAATTTTATTTCCAGAAAGCAAAGAATTTGTTAAAGTGTTAATGCCTTTAAAGGACCATCCTTCTATAGGAGAGTATAATGCAGAAGCCTCATTAAAACTTATACACCAGCCTTTTAAAGTTGGCAGAAAAAACTCAGACTACTTTAAAGGAAAAATTATTTTACTTGTAAATAGGCAAACTGGTAGTATGACTGAATATCTGGGTATGGCAATACAACAGTCTCCTAATTGTTATACTATTGGTGAACAAACAATGGGAGCTGTAATGAATATTACTTCTGCATTTCTACCAGATAAACAGGAGTTCTATTTTACTAGTATGGGAGCTTTCTATCCGAATGGTGAGGTTGTTCAAAGAAAAGGATTAAGGATTGATCTTTATATAAATGAAAGTGCAACAAACTATAGTCCTAATCTATACATTGAAAAAGCAGTAGAACTAATTGAAAAACACTAGTCTAAAAAAATTAATCGACCTTTATAAAGTTCTTCCACTTCAACAATTGGAGGTTTATTAACTGCAATTACATCTCCAGTACTTACAATACTACCTCGTATAGATTGCTGAGGATTTACAATAATATCGTTTGAGCCTCTGTTAAAAACATCTACATTCTGAGCTTCTAAATCGCGAGCTTCAAATCGCGAATCACCACTAACAAAACTTACACTCAAATATTCTGTTTTACCTGAAATGTAGGCGATTGATAGACCGTTGAAAACAGCGTTTAAATTAGTACTATCCACTTCCAAAATAAAATCACCAACTGTAAAAGTATCAGGCTCATTAAAGTCTTCTGATAAAATAGACAATGATGGATAGGTTAACACGCCATCTGATTTTATATCATATTGAGTAGAACTTCTTATCTCGGTAATATTTGGCGACGTCATATAAACCTTTGTAATACCATAATCACGCACATAGTTACAAGTATTATTGTCAGTCAACGTAATTCTACCATTTTCCACAGAAACTGCAACATCATTCATTAAGTTTTCACCTGTCTCAATAGTTACTTTTTGATCCGCCCCGTCCTTCAGTATTAATTCAATATCTCTATTGACGAAAATCTTATCAAAAACTTCAACTGCTATATCTCGTTGAACGATTGGACCTGCAGTTTGAAAACAATCATTGGCATTTTCGCTATCACAAGCAAAAACTAAAAACAGAATTAATATGACACCTAATCTCCTCATTATATACTACTCTTCTAAAGTATTTCCTTCCTCATCCATTGATAAAAACGGATTGAAAGCAATCTCCCATAAATTCCCATCTAAATCAGACACGTAACCACTGTAACCTCCCCAAAATACTTCTTCAGGCTCCTTTACAACAGTTACACCATTTACCTGGAATTCGGAAAATAAGCTATCAACCTCCTCTTTTGACCTCGTATTAAACGCCAACGTAAAGCCTTTAAATCCATTACCTTCGTGCGGAACTTGAGCATCCTCTGCCAACTTTTCCCTTGAATACAATGATAAAAGGACGCCATTCAGTTGAAAAAAGCTAATATTGTCATTACTCGATACGGTTTTCTTCCAACCAAATTTCTCTTCATAAAACTGAGTCGCCTTTATCAAATCATTAACACCCAAACCAACAATGGTTAATCTTTGTTCCATAATTATAATCTTAAACCTACTCCAAATTCTACAGCCTCGGCTCTAAATCCATGCGATTTTAAAGTTAAAGCTCCGAACCATTTTTTACCAAAATACCGTTTTAAGCCTGCACGAATATAGACACGACCTTCAAATTCAAACGGATAATAGACATAATACCCTAATTGAGAAATTAAGCTTATCCTATTTACAAATAACTCATGCCCAACAAAAACACCAACTCGTTTATAGTCTTCATCCCCAGTAATACCTTCTTCTGGAAAAGCGACGCTTCTAAAACGGATTAACTCTTTCAAGAAATTTGAAAAGAAAACATCCGTTCCAAATTGCAACGCACTTTTTCGATTGATACGCTTATCGGCATATCCCGAAAAAATATAAAAAGGGAACTGTCCACTACCGATTAAATCACTTTCATTAAATCCGCTTCTAAATACTACATTATATCTAAGAGGCTCGGTAAATTTCCTGTCATTGACTCTATCTAAATTCTCTTGATATTCTGGCTCCTCTTCATCTAAATTATAAGTTACACCCAGATTTAAAGCCACGGTATTGGTACCATTATTGGGCGCCTTAAAATTAGCATTGGAGTAATGAATCATTGACAATCCTGCTTGAAGCCCAAAACGATCAAAAATGCATTCCCTTTTGTACTGCAACATCACATAGGTACTACTCATTAAAGTAGAACCAAACGCCACATTTTTAAAATTGGTTTCTCTATCATAAGGATTGGAATTATGAGCTAAACCTTGCCCCACTCGGAACATCAAATTTCTCTTGAAAAAGTAAAAATTATAATGCGCATAAACCGAAAGGTTATTTCCTAAAACAGTGTTGCTAAAATTTTGATATGCCAATGACACCCCATAATCTGGATAATTATAGCGTTGTTCCCAATCCTGAAATCCATAGGTTTTTTTATTCCAACTAAAAATAACACCTTGAGGATGTTCCTGAATAAGATGTAGAATTTCGTTGTTATGAAGCGCTATATACCCGCCAAAATAGTTAGCATCAATATAAGATGTATTTGTTTTAGTTTGGGCAAAAGTAACAGCACAAACAAACCACAACAGAACGGTATAAAGTAGTCTCATATTGGGGATGCTATATATACCGCAAATGTAAAAGAATAATTAGAATAGTGCCTCGGCAATAGCCTGAACGTTGTCACTTTTACCCATAGAATAATAATGCAAGACCGGGACACCATACTCCAACAACTCCTTAGATTGTTGAATAGCAAACTCAATCCCCACCTGTCTTACCGCTTTGTTGTCCTTACAATCCTCAACAGCATCAATCAAATCCTGTGGCAAATCTATTTTAAATACTTGCGGCAGTAATTGTAAATGACGCTTTACAGCTATAGGTTTAATTCCTGGAATAATCGGAACATCAATTCCCATTTCTCTTGCCCTTTCTACGAATTCAAAATACTTTTGATTATCAAAAAACATCTGTGTTACCACGTAATCAGCTCCAGCATCAACTTTAGCTTTCAAGCGTTTTAAGTCTGTTAAAAGCGATGGCGCTTCCATATGCTTTTCAGGGTAACCCGCTACACCTATACAAAAATCAGAGTTATGCTCCACCTCAACATCGTCATGTAGATACTTCCCACGATTTAAACTTGCAATCTGCTCCACCAACTCGCTCGCGTAGGCATGCCCTCCATCACAAGCCTTAAAATAAGGTTCGTCTTTCATGGAGTCCCCTCGCAATGCCATCACATTATCCAATCCCAAATAGTGGCAATCTACAAGGACATACTCTGTCTCCTCTTTAGTAAAACCACCACACAACAAATGCGGAATTGCATCCACCTGATACTTATGCATAATAGACGCACAAATCCCCACCGTTCCTGGGCGCATGCGCGTAATCCGCTTATCTAAAAGGCCGTTACCCTTATCAATATACACGTACTCCTCGCGCGAAGTTGTCACATCAATAAACGGTGGTTTAAACTCCATTAACGGATCAATATTATTATATAAATCCTGAATATTCTTCCCCTTCTTCGGCGGAATTACCTCAAACGAAAACAACGTTTTCTCGTTCGCATTTTTTATATGGTCTGTTACTTTCATAACTCGTTTTGTCATTCCCGTGAAGGCGAGAATCTCATCATTATTATTTATTTTGTTTGGGCGTTCCCCTGCGGGTCGCGCTTTCCGCTATATCTTTTTTGTTCGTCATTGCGAAGGTAATTTCTAATTACCCGTGGCAATCTCGTAATCCAATTAGATTACTTCGTCGTACCTCCTCGTAATGACGCCTATTCTCTATCACAAAAAAGGACACCGCTGCAATCGCTAACGCGGGCATATCTGCCAACTATTTTCTTACTCCATAGCACATTTCCCCCTTGCAAAAACAACACTTTCCAGACCTCACAGGTTTTGAAAACCTGTGAGGTCTCAACTCACCAAAAGAGTAAGTATCCCTCCCCTTTGGGGAGGTAAGGAGGGGCTGCCTAACCCGCCAAATTAGGGTGCAACCACTTTCTAGCCTTCTCTTTGTTTATGCCTTTTCTTTCTGCATAATCAGTCAATTGATCGTCTGTAATTTTACCTAAGCCAAAATATTTTGCTTCCTTATTTGCAAAATAATAGCCTGAAACTGCCGCTGCTGGCCACATCGCCAAACTTTCAGTTAGGGTAACACCTATAAGTTTTTCAACCTCCAACAGTTCCCAAATCGTTACTTTTTCCAAATGATCAGGACATGCGGGATAGCCAGGAGCCGGACGAATCCCTTTATAACTTTCCTTAATCAATTCGTCATTACTCAAATCTTCGTCCGAAGCATAACCCCAATGTCTAGTTCTAATCTGCTTGTGCAAATATTCTGCAAAGGCCTCGGCAAAACGGTCTGCAATAGCCTGAGCCATAATCGCACTATAATCATCATCTTTAGCCTTGTAACTATCGGCCAATTCTTGAGCTCCAAAAATCCCAACACAAAACGCACCCATATAATCAATTCTCCCTGTACTTTCAGGCGCAATAAAATCGGCCAAAGCATGATTTGAAATACCTTCGCGCTTTTTCAATTGTTGACGTAGCGTCCTAAACACTGCAATTTCCTCACCTTTTTTCTTAACCGAAATATCGTCTTCATTAATAGTATTCGCTTCAAAAAATCCAAAAACAGCCTTTGGTTTCAATAACTGTTTCGCAATAATTTGCTGAATCATCTCCTGAGCGTCATCAAATAATTGTGTGGCTTGTTCACCAACTACGTCATCCTTTAAAATATCTGGATACTTCCCATGCAAATCCCAACTTCTAAAAAACGGACTCCAATCAATGTATGGCAATAGTTCTTTCAAACTTAATTGCTTCAAAATTTGAACCCCCATTTCTTTTGGCTTCACAATTTCTGAGGTTTCCCAATCAATTTTAAATTTCTTGCTTCTCGCTTCTTCAATCGAAATATAAGACTTCTCTTTGCCTCGTTTTAAAAACTTAGTTCTGAACTCTTCGTAGTCTTTTTTCAGTTTTGCGACATATGCGTTGGAGTTTTTTTTATTTAATAAATCTCCAACTACAGTTACCGCTCTTGAGGCGTCATTCACATGCACCACTGCATTTTCATATTGTGTATCAATCTTAACTGCTGTATGCGCTTTAGAAGTTGTTGCTCCTCCAATCAATAATGGCACTTCAAAGTTTTTATTTTGCATTTCCTTTGCCAGATATACCATCTCATCAAGTGACGGCGTAATCAAACCGGACAATCCAATGGCATCGACACGTTCTGCAATGGCAGTTTCTATAATTTTTTCAGGTGGCACCATCACACCTAAATCTACAATTTCATAGTTGTTACAGGCTAAAACCACGCTAACAATATTCTTTCCAATATCATGAACATCACCTTTAACAGTCGCCATCAAAATTTTTCCAACAGGCTCAGAAGCGTCTGACTTTTCTGCTTCAATAAAAGGGTTCAAATAAGCAACCGCCTTTTTCATCACGCGTGCTGATTTTACCACTTGGGGTAGAAACATTTTTCCAGCACCAAATAAATCACCTACCACGTTCATACCCGTCATTAAATGACCTTCAATCACTTCAATGGGTTTGGTGGCTTCTACTCTTGCCTGCTCTACATCTTCAATAATGTAAGCATCTATTCCCTTAACCAAGGCATGTGTAATTCTATCTTGGAGCGCGTTTTCACGCCATGATAAATCCACAGTTTTTTCTGTTTTGGTACCTTTTACGGTTTCAGCAAATTCCAACAAACGTTCAGTAGCATCATCACGTCTATCTAAAATTACGTCCTCAACATGCTCCAATAAATCCTTGGGGATATCGTCATATACCTCTAACATAGCAGGGTTTACAATTCCCATATTCATACCATTCTGTATGGCATAATATAAGAACACAGAATGCATCGCTTCACGAACCACATTGTTTCCTCTAAAGGAAAAAGATACATTACTCACGCCTCCGCTAACACTCACATTTTCAAGATTCTCACGAACCCATCGCGTAGCCTCAATAAAATCGATGGCATTTTTACGATGCTCCTCCATCCCCGTAGCTACTGGAA
>DIYI01000003.1:45948-46243 GCA_002428965.1 Jejuia sp. UBA6058
CCGTAGCTACTGGAAATATATTCAAATCAAAAATGATATCTTCAGAAGGAAAACCGCCTTTGTTCACTAAAACATCGTAAGAACGTTTAGCAATTTCAATACGGCGTTCGTAATTATCGGCTTGCCCTACCTCATCAAAAGCCATTACGATTACCGCAGCACCGTAACGCTTAATTTGCGTAGCTTCCCAAATAAACTTCTCTTCACCTTCCTTTAATGAAATAGAATTCACCACACATTTCCCTTGAACCACCTGAAGTCCAGCTTCAATAATCTCCCATTTGGAAGAATCGAT
>DIYI01000003.1:46305-171057 GCA_002428965.1 Jejuia sp. UBA6058
ATCTCCCATTTGGAAGAATCGATCATTATGGGCACACGACAAATATCTGGTTCAGCAGCAATCAGGTTTAAGAAACGTACCATGGCTTCCTTCCCGTCAATCAAACCATCGTCCATATTGATATCGATAATTTGAGCGCCACCATCTACTTGATGTCTTGCAATATCAAGGGCTTCATCAAATTTTTCTTCTTTTATAAGACGTAAAAACTTCCTGGAGCCCGCAACATTAGTCCGCTCCCCTACATTTATAAAATTCGAATTCTCGTTTAAAACCAACGGTTCTAAACCAGATAATTTCATGTATTTAGTTTGTTTTACTTTCATTTTAACATTTCAGACCTACAAGGTTTTGGAAACCTTGCAGGTCGGTTTTTTTTCAAAACCTCACAGGTTTTTGAAACCTGTGAGGTCTATATCGAAATATAATGTTCGACAACTGGAAAAGGCTCATAAAAATGGTGCAACAAAGCTTTCCATTCTTGATATTTTTCTGATTGTCTGAAACCAATTTCATGGTCTTCAATTGTTTCCCAGTTTACTAATAATACATACTTGTCCTCTTGCTCGATGCACTTTTTTAATTGATGCGAAATATAGCCTTTCATTGAAGAAATAACACTTTCTGCTTTTTTGAAATTAATTTCAAAAGCATCTGACAATCCTTCTTTAATGTTTAATATGGCTACTTCTAGAATCATCTTGTTCTAATGAGATGCTGAAACAAGTTCAGCATGACGACGGGGTTCGTATTTCGCAGCGATATCTGCAATAACTCGAATGTGATCTGGTGATGTTCCACAACAACCACCGATGATATTAATCAAATTCTTCTTAAGATATTCCTCTATCTGCTCACCCATTTGCTCAGGGGTTTCATCGTACTCTCCAAAAGCATTGGGTAATCCAGCATTAGGATGTGCGGAAATTGCGAAATCCGTTTTATTAGCAATAGCCTCTAAATGTGGTTGCAACAAATTAGCTCCTAAGGCACAATTAAATCCAACCGATAACAATGGAATATGCGATACCGAGATTAAAAACGCCTCAGCCGTTTGTCCAGAAAGTGTTCTCCCAGATGCATCGGTAATTGTACCACTTAGCATTATCGGAACATCTATGTGACGTTCTTCTTTTACTTCTTCAATCGCGAATAACGCCGCCTTTGCATTAAGCGTATCAAATACTGTTTCAACTAACAGAATATCAGCCCCACCATCCAATAAAGCTTCAACTTGTTGCTTGTAGGCAATTCGTAATTCATCAAAAGTCACTGCACGATATCCGGGATCATTAACATCTGGAGACATGCTTGCTGTTCGGTTTGTAGGTCCAATAGACCCTGCTACGAAACGCGGTTTATGCGGTTCTTTTGCTGTATATTCATCAGCAACTTCCTTAGCTATTTTAGCAGACTCATAATTCAACTCATACACCAAATCTTCCATTTGGTAATCTGCCATAGCGATGGTAGTTCCTGAGAACGTATTGGTCTCAATAATATCCGCCCCAGCTTCAAAATATTTCCCATGAATGGTTTTTATGGCCTCTGGTTGGGTAATCGACAGCAAGTCGTTATTACCTTGTAACGGCACAGGGAAATCCTTAAAACGCTCTCCTCTAAAATCTTCCTCTGTGAATTTATAGGCTTGCAACATGGTACCCATGGCACCATCCAACACCAAAATTCGTTCTTTTAAAGCTTTTTTTATATCTGACATTTTCAAACTTTTAATACCTACAAGGTTTTAAAAACCTTGCAGGAAAAATTTATTCTTATTCAAATAATGTTGATGATAAATATCTATCTCCTCTATCGCAAATTATTGCTACAATTACGCCTTCATCAATAGCTGCCGCTGTTTTTAACGCACAGTACATAGAACCTCCACTACTCATACCCGCAAAAACACCTTCTTCTTTGGCTAAATTTATGGTGGTTTTTTTGGCGTCTTCTTCTGAAACATCAATAACAGTGTCTACTCTAGAGCGGTCAAAAAACTTTGGCACATAATCTGGAGACCATTTTCTTATTCCTGGAATTCTTGCGCCGTCGGCAGGTTGCGCACCCACTATTTGTATATCTGGATTTTGTTCTTTCAAAAATCGAGATGTACCCATAATGGTTCCAGTAGTACCCATAGTAGCTACAAAATGCGTTATTTTACCTTCCGTATCTCTCCAAATTTCTGGACCTGTAGTCTTATAATGTGCTTTCCAGTTATCGTCATTTTCAAACTGATTTAAAAGTGTATATCCCTTTTCATCTCTCAATTTAAATGCTAGATCACGAGACCCTTCAATACCAATGTCCGCTGGGGTTAAAATTACTTCGGCACCATACGCTCTCATAGTTTTTACACGCTCCTCGGTAGAATTCTCAGGCATAATCAGCACCATATTCAAACCTAAAAGTTTAGAAATAAAAGCCAAAGCTATACCTGTATTACCGCTAGTGGCTTCTACCAACGTACCTCCTTTTTTAATATCACCTCTCTTTAAAGCTTCATTAATCATATTAAAGGCAGGACGATCTTTCACACTACCACCTGGATTATTACCCTCTAACTTTAAAAATAAGCGCACACCTTCTTTTTGAAGTAAATGCGTAACTTCAACTAAAGGCGTATTTCCTATCTGACCAATAATACTATTCTCGTATGCCATTCTTTTTTGGTCTTATTTTAATTTCAGTTTGATACGTCACTAACGAGTTTTTAGGAACAGATTCTGTAATCCAAACATTAGCACCAATGATACTATTTGCCCCAATAACAATATCACCACCTAAAATAGTGGCGTTAGCATAAATGCAAACTCCATCTTCGATAGTTGGATGACGTTTTGTTTTTGCCAAACTTTTAGAAACCGAAATACCACCCAATGTAACCCCTTGATAAATCTTTACATCTTCACCAATAATTGAAGTTTCACCAATTACTATACCTGTCCCATGATCTATATAAAACGAGTCGGCAATAGTTGCTCCTGGGTGAATATCAATCCCTGTAATACCGTGAATGTATTCACTCATCATTCTTGGTAAAATTGGAACATTCAGCTTATACAGCGCATGACTCAAACGATAAATTGAGATAGCATGAAATCCGGGATAAGCCAAATAAATTTCTCGTAAGCTATGTGACGCTGGATCGTTCTTTTCAAAAGCGATAGCATCTAAATCTAGTTGTTTTCTAATTTGGGGAAGCTCTTCCTTATAATTTTCCCAAATAGTCTCGCCATTTTCAACATCTAATGCTACTAATATTTTTAGAAATGTTTTTTCTAAATATTTGGCATGCTCCTCCTCTTGTTCGCAATCGAACAATGAATAAAACAAACGTTTTGAAAATGTTTTAACCGTATCTTTTAAGCAAACATTATAGCTCTGCATCATTCAAATTTTCAGTTGATAAAAATAAAACTAATCCTTGAAAATATTCCACTTCATTAAATATTAAATCCCGCGACCTTTTAAAGAAACTCGCGGGATAATTTTATTATTAAAAGCTAATATTTAATTTATAGCTTGAACAACCGCTTTAGGCGCTTCTTTTCTTGAACCATCAAACCCATCAATTCCCGAAACTGTTGTGTATTTTAAAACATATTTCTTTCCTGGGTTAATGATTTTATAAGCCGCTTGACACATTATGGTCGCTTCATGGAAACCACATAAAATTAACTTCAACTTCCCAGGATAAGAGTTACCATCACCAATAGCAAATATTCCTGGAATATTAGTCTGGTAATCTAATGCATTATTCACTTTAATGGCATTCTTTTCAATTTCTAATCCCCAATTAGCAATTGGTCCCAGTTTAGGGGACAAACCAAATAATGGTATAAAATGATCTGTCTCAATAATAACTGGTTCTTCTCCTTTTTTAGTAATTTCTATAGCCTCAACTTTTCCATCACCTAGAATATTGGTAACCTCCGCAGGTGTAATCAAATTGATTTTACCATCATTTTTTAATTCCTGTACTTTTTCAACAGAATCTAAATGACCTCTAAACTCATTACGTCTATGTACTAGAGTTACACTTTTTGCTATATCTGCTAAATAGATACTCCAATCTAGTGCAGAATCTCCACCTCCAGCAATTACCACATTTTTATCGCGGTACATTTCTGGCTCCTTAATCATATACTCTACACCTTTATCTTCGTAATTAACAAGATTTTCCAGTTGCGGTTTACGTGGCTCGAAACTTCCCAAACCACTAGCTATAGCCACAACAGGTGCCTGATGTTGCGTACCTTTGTTTGTTGTTACAATAAACGTTCCGTCTTCTTGTTTTTCGACAGTTTCTGCACGCTCTCCCAGAGTGAATCCTGGCTCAAACTGCTTTCCTTGTTCTAACAAGTTTCTTGTTAAATCCCCAGCCAAAATTTCAGGAAATCCTGGAATATCATAAATAGGTTTTTTAGGATATAACTCTGAACATTGTCCACCTGGTTGAGGCAATGCGTCAATTAAGTGACACTTCAACTTTAATAATCCCGCTTCAAAAACCGTAAACAAACCTGTTGGTCCCGCTCCTATGATAATTATATCAGTCTTAATCATTTTATGATTCTCTTTTTTGTATTAACCCTTTTGTGAATTCATTGAGTGTTTCCACCTTTTCTTCGAAATCACCTTTTATTGTTTTTCTATATTCGTTTAAATTCTTTACTAAATCATCAATGTTTTCTGGAATCACTTCCTCAAAAAATTGTCGTAATCGTTTCGCCGTTGTTGGTGATTTTCCGTTAGTACTAATTGCAACTTTCACATTACCTTTTGTTACAATGCCTCCCATATAAAAATCACAGTATGGTGGATTATCAGCAACATTTACCAATTTAGCTTCAGCTCTACAATCTTTCCAAACTTGCACATTAACTTCAGGAACATCAGTCGTAGCTACCACCATATGCTTGCCAGTTAAATACTTTTTTTGGTAAACATCTTCAACCAATGTTACACAACCTTTTTTAGCAAGTTCTAGAGTACCCTCGCGAAACATTGGCGACACCATCGTTACATGCGCATCTGGACTCGATTTTAATAAGAACGTTAGTTTTTCTTCAGCTACATTACCACCTCCAACAATTAACACATTAAGGCTTTTAGCTTTCAAAAAAATGGGGTATAAATTATTGCGTTCCATAATTTATTGCCCTGCCACTTCACTATAAATTGAACTTAGCACCGCTCTTTCCTTAACCACATCACCAATGATGATAATTGCAGGATTAGCTAATTGCTTGTCTTCGACTATTTTTTCAATGGTTAAAATAGTTCCTATGCCCACATTTTCATTATCTCTTGTACCATTTTGAATGATACCAATAGCTGTATCTCCTTTTCCTTCTTCTGAAAAAATCTTTACAATCTCTCCAAGTTTTCCCATGCCCATTAAAATCACCACTGTTGCGGTAGATTTTGCAGCTAAAGCTACATCTCCCGATAGTTTATGTTGTTTGGTAGTTCCTGTAATTACCCAGAAACTTTCGGACGCACCACGTTTTGTTAATGGAATACCTTGATACGCCGGTACTGCAACCGATGATGAAATCCCTGGCACTACAAAAGTTTCTAAACCAAATTGTCTCACATAATCAATCTCTTCAGCACCACGACCAAAAATAAATGGATCACCTCCTTTTAATCGTACCACATGCCCTTTTTCTTTGGCTTTAGAAACGATTAACTCATTGATTTGCTCTTGCTGAAACGCATAACACCCCTTGCGCTTGCCCACGAAAATAAGCTCGGTATCCTCCGAAGCATATTTTAGTAAAGACTCGTTGATTAGTGCATCATAAAGGATAACATCAGCAGATTCAATAGCCTTAATTGCTTTAAGAGTAATTAAATCTTCGTCTCCAGGACCTGCACCTACAATTGTTAATTTTGGGGTTGCTACACTCATCTCTATATTTTAAACAGCTTTTGGTTCTAACTGAGTTTGAGCCTCTCTAAATGCTCTAACTTTTGCCAAAAACTCATTTGCATTTTCGATATATTTTGAAGCAAATGCTTCAGTAGGTGCAAATTTATTGATTTGGTATATCAATTCAGAAAAAGATGTCCCTAATTCTATTCTTCCACTTTCAACAAATAATTCATCAAACTGAGAAATGATTCCTGCATGAGTATTTGTCTTTTTGTTTTCAGCCAATAACAATGCTTTCGCAGAATTTACCAAGGACTGATATGCTAAATAAATAGCTCCTGAATACACACCGTTACCAAAAGATTCTTTAGCATTTTCAATCTTCTCTTCACTTTCAAAAAATAACGTTGCAATTAAATCTATAACTACACCAGCACACTCACCAATCCCGATAGCTTTAACATACTTTTCTTCCTCACCCCAATCAATAAAATCTAGCTCCGTTAAATTGGTAGCGTCTTGTAAATCTTGTAAGAAATCGTAAAAATATTTTTCACCTTTCTCCTTATAGTATTCTACAAATTGCTTTCCATTAGCATTAGCTTCATAATCGTTTAAAATTCTTCGCAATGCTTCTGGTCCTCTTCTACTCGGAACTTTTACCACCTTATCTGCAAATATGGCATTACCATCTCCTAAGTTACCACCACCTAATAATACTTGCAAAGCAGGAGCTACTAACTTATCTGGTGTACGAACCGTCATGCCTTGGAACCCAATATTTGCCATATTGTGTTGCCCACAGGCATTCATACAGCCACTAATTTTTATAACTAAATCCTCATTCTTTAAATATTGAGGATATTCTGTTTTTATAACGCGTTCAAGTTCTTCAGCAATACCAGTACTACTTGCAATACCTAAATTACAGGTATCTGTACCAGGACATGCTGTAATGTCTACCGCTTTATTATAACCAGCCTCAACAAAACCAAGCTTCTCTAATTCAGTATAGAACAATGGTACTAATTCTCTTTTTACAAAAGGAATGACGATGTTTTGACGCAACGTTAATCGTACCTCGCCGGCAGCATATTTATCAACTAAATCTGCTAATAAACGTGCTTTGTCCGTATAAAAATCACCCAACAAAACTTTGATTCCAATTCCAACATAACCTTCCTGCTTTTGAGGAATTAAGTTAGTAGACTTCCAAGTTTCAAAAGCTTGTTGATTCTTGATTTCAACATTTGGTATTTCAGTAATCTCAACTGGTTCTGATGCTATGTAAGCATCTGCATCAATCGCAACACTTTTAAATTCAATGGCGTTTTGCTCTTGTTCAATTAACTCTCTAAAAGCATCTAAACCAATATCTTTTAGTAAGAATTTCATTCTCGCTTTAGCACGACTTTTACGCTCGCCATAACGATCAAAAACTCTCAAAACACCTTCCATAATTGGGATGATTTTATCGGTCTCCACAAAATCAAACAATACATCTGCATGACGTGGTTGAGAACCTAGGCCACCACCAACCATTACTTTAAAACCTCGAACACCATCCTTTACTTTGGCGATGTATCCTATATCATGTAAATACGACAACCCTGTATCTTCATCTGAAGAAGAAAAAGACACTTTAAATTTACGCCCCATTTCTTGACAGATTGGGTTACGTAAAAAGAACTTATACAATGCATCAGCATAAGGCGAAACATCAAAAGGTTCGTTAACGTCAATTCCAGCAGTTTCAGAAGCTGTTACGTTTCTTACCACATTTCCACAGGCTTCACGAACAGTAACCTCATCTTTTTCTAATTCTGCCCAAAGCTCTGGTGTTCTATTTAAATCTACATAATGAATTTGAATATCCTGACGCGTTGTGATATGCAAACGTCCACGAGAATATTCATCAGAAACTGCAGCTATTCTTCGTAATTGGTTACTCTTCAATTTTCCGTAAGGCACTTTGATACGAATCATCTGCACCCCTTCCTGACGCTGACCATAAACACCTCGCGCTAAACGAAGACTTCTAAATTTTTCTTCGTCAATTTTACCATTATGAAAAAGCTCTATTTTTTTCGCTAATTCAATAATGTCCTTTTGAACTACCGGATTTTCTATTTCAGTTTCAAAACTTCGCATTTTCTTCTTGTTTTTTATTGAATGAAACCAGCTCCAACTGTATTATTAGACTGTGTATCAATTATTATGAACGATCCGTTTGTTCTATGATTTTTAAACTGATCGTAAAAAATAGGCTTGTTTAATTTAAATGTTACCGAAGCGATATCGTTAATTCCTAAACTCGTTACACCAGTATCAAAACCAGAATAATCTGGGTGAATTTTATGATTGATGCGATCAACTTTAGCCAATACTTTATTTACACCGTGCTGTATAATGTATTTACCTCCAGATGTTAACTCATCAGTATCCATCCAACATACATTGGCTGTAAACTGTTTATCAATGGTTGGCAAATCACCTTCTTTTACAATCATATCCCCACGACTCACATTGATATCATTTTCCAAGGTAATCGTTACAGAAGAGCGTCTTGAAGCCGTTTCGTATTTCTCATCATAGAAATAGATGTCTTTAATTTTAGAGCGTGTTTTTGATGGTAAAACAATGATATCATCGCCAACACTTAAATCACCACCATACACTTTTCCTGCATAACCTCTATAATCATGAAACTCTTCGGTTTTAGGACGAATTACATATTGCACTGGGAAACGTGGTGTACCTACATTAAAAATATCGCCCTTGTCAATTGCCTCTAAATGTTCCAATAAAGCTTCTCCTGTATACCAAGGCATTGCATCGGATTTATTGACTACGTTATCTCCTTTTAAAGCACTTACAGGTATAAATGTGATTTTTTGATCTTGGTAGTCACGCTTACTCATCAGTTCTTCAAAATCAGCTTTAATTTTATTGTAAACCTCTTCTGAATAATCTACCAAGTCCATTTTATTAATGGCAACTACAATATCTTTTACTCTTAGTAGGTTATTAATAAAGAAATGACGGTTAGTTTGCTCTATCACACCTTTTCTAGCATCAATTAAGATGATAGACGCTTGAGACGTTGAAGCTCCAGTAACCATATTACGCGTATACTCTACGTGACCTGGGGTATCAGCGATGATGTAGCTTTTATTCTTGGTTGAAAAATAGATGTGCGCTACATCAATTGTAATTCCTTGCTCTCTTTCCGCAACCAAACCATCAGTAGCTAAAGAAAAATCTAAGTAGTCGTATCCACGCTGCTTACTTGTTTTTTCAATGGCTTCTAATTTATCCGTCGTTAATGACTTTGTATCATAAAGAATACGTCCAATAAGGGTACTCTTTCCATCATCTACACTTCCCGCTGTTGCTATTTTTAATACTTCCATTTTTTATGGCTGTTAGCCCTTTGCTTTTAGCTCTTGGCTTATTAATATTTTAAATTTTGTTTTCAAATTTTAGCTAATAGCTAACAGCTAAAAGCCAACTGCAAAATTTGCTTTTGCAAATTTTAGAAATACCCCTGTTGTTTACGCTTTTCCATGGCTGCTTCAGAGCGCTTATCATCAATACGTGCACCACGTTCCGAAATCGAAGAATCTCTAATTTCTTCTACAACTTTATCAATAGAAACTGCATCCGACAAAACTGCTGCCGTACAACTCATATCGCCTACGGTTCTAAAACGTACCATTTGTTCAATCACTTCCTCTTCTTCATCTCTGTAAACGATATCGTCCTCCGCAGACCAAATCATACCATCTCTTAGGAATACTTTGCGTTTATGTGCAAAATAAATTGAAGGAATTTCAATATTTTCTTTTTCTATATAAGACCAAACATCTAATTCCGTCCAGTTTGAAATTGGGAATACACGAACATTTTGTCCTAAATCTATTTCACCATTCAGCATATCGAACAACTCTGGTCTTTGGTTTTTCTCATCCCATTGTCCGAAGTCATCACGTACGGAGAAAATACGCTCTTTAGCTCTTGCTTTTTCTTCATCACGACGCGCACCACCAATAGCGGCATCAAATTTAAATTCTTCCAAAGCATCTAAAAGTGTTGTAGTTTGCAGCATATTTCTACTTGCATATCGTCCAGACTCTTCTTTCACCTTTCCTTGGTCTATAGAATCTTGTACGTTTCTAACAATTAAGTCTAGACCTAATTCCTCGACCAAACGGTCTCTAAACTCAATGGTTTCAGGAAAGTTATGTCCTGTATCTATATGCAATAAAGGAAACGGCACTTTAGCTGGATAAAATGCCTTAACAGCAAGTCGTACCAATGTAATAGAATCTTTTCCTCCTGAGAATAACAACACAGGTTTTTCAAACTGCGCCGCAACTTCTCTCATGATATATATCGCTTCGTTTTCTAATGAATTGATATGTGATGTATCTTTTTTCATAATATCTTATTTAAGCATGTAAACCACACTCTCTGTTTGCTAATGCTTTTGTTGGATCGAAATATTTAAATTCGTTTGGTAAATTATTGTCACCTAAATAGGTGTCTAATTTTTCGTCAGACCAATAATAGAAAGGACTTACTTTTAACACACCATCAGCGCTTAAACTAAAAATCCCAATACTATTTCTGAAAGCTGTTTGCCCTTGACGCAAGTTAGTGAACCACACATTTGGTTGATGCTCGTCCATTGCCCTTTTAAAAGGTTCTAATTTAACCTGCTCTGTAAACTCTGCATGTTTAGGATCATCAACTGAAGGTATTCCCATTACCACATCTCTATGTGCTGTAGTTTGCTGTGGTACGTAAAGAAAAACATTCAAATCTAAATCCTTAATAACTTGCTCCGCATGTCTGTAGGTGTTTGGTGTATTATAACCTGTATCACACCACACAACTGGAATCTTAGCTTCCACTGAACTTACAGCATGAAGGATCGCAGCTTCATAAGGTCTAAAGTTTGTAGTAATAACCGCGTTATTATTCAACTCGAATGCCTTTTGAATAATTTCTGAAGGTGAAGCATCTTTAAAGGCTTCATTTAGTTCTTTTATTTGGTCTTCTGTAAACATACTTTTATCTAATTATTTTCCCCACTTGATAGCATTCCAAATACGCTCGTGAAAAAAGTACAGCACTAATTTTGTTAAAAAATCTACTGAAGCAATAGATGCTGCAACAGTAATTTTACCAGTTAGTATATATGATACCACCAAAGTATCTAAAGTCCCCACAACCCTCCAACTAAGTGCTTTTGCAACACTTCTAATCGGTTTTTCGCCAGTACTATCATCTTTGTAAGTGGACTTCTGCTTACTTTTAACTAACATTTGCGCAATCATTTGTCGTTATTTTATATTAATCCTATCAATTTAGTAGGAATTACAAAAGTAATACTTTTTTTGGCACTACAAACTTTAAAAGTCGTTTTTTCAAACATTAGGTAATTTTTATAAAGCGGGGTTGTAAAACTGAGAGTAAAATTTGCAAACCAAAAAATGACTCTTATTCCAATTTGATGTTTCCGAACACAGGTATTTTTATTTACTCTACTGACCAATCTAATACATTTAGGATATCCTCAAGACCAAAATAAACGTAAACCTCGCCATCCGGTTTGAGTAATAAGTGATTTAAATCATAATCGGACTCTCTAAAAAACAAATTCCATAATAAATTGTAGTCATCCATGTAAATCTTTTCACTTTTCGCCTGTTGAATCCCTGAATTTTTAGTACCTAATAAATAGGACTGATATCTATCTGAGTTCTTTTTTACCCAATTCCAATAACGCTTGTAACTAGCGTCATTGTAAACCTTTTCATCAGTACAATATAAATGAATCATAATCTTTTTCTGATTATCAAATTCTGCTCCAATAATTTTGGAAAGCAGAGAATGTACCTGTTCTAGTTGAGTTGAACTTAATTTTACGATATTTTTACGAGGAAATATATTATTTATAATAAGAGAATCGTTTTCGACCTTTTTAACGAATACTTTCGTTGAAGACATTTTTCTAAATTGAATTTCTGTTAATTCTTCACCCTGAAAATAATACAACTCTTTTTTATTTGAACTCTGCGAAAAAGAAATATGTGTTAACAAAATAAAAATCGCTACAAACTTAAACCCAATGCTACCCATAACTTTAAGAGTTTTTATCTGGAAAGATCTGCCAGAGTGGTATTTCTAAAAACCCTAAGCGTACTATCTCTTACCTCAATCATTAAACGGTGTACACTGCACTTGAGCTCATCTGGACAATCATCGCATTTTTCGTAGTAGTTTAAACTTACACATGGTACCATGGCAATTGGGCCCTCTAGCACACGCATAACGTCCGTCATTTTTATTTCCGACGGTTTATGCCTCAAGTAATACCCACCGTGCTTACCTTTTTTAGAGCCGAGAACTCCAGATTTTCTTAGTGTTAATAGAATACTTTCTAAAAACTTCTGTGGTATTTGTTCACTTTTAGCAATAACACTTACTTGAACGGGGACATCATCTCCTCTTCTAGCAATGAACGTTAAGGCTTTAAGCCCGTATTTGGTCTTTTTAGAAAGCATTTGGCTAATATAATATTTCTACTATGCATGTTAAAACGTTCTTATTTTTAATTTCTTCATCTTGCTAAATTTCAATTTCTAAGGCTGTAATAATGTTAAAATTTGTTCCAATAAGCGCGTATTTTACATACTTCATCAAATAAAATTGTTTTTTGTATACAAAATACATAAGTTTACAAACAACTAAAACTGAATAATTAAAAAATTATGAAAAATAAAATTGTGCAAATCTTTTGCCTTGTTCTATCTGTTGGGCTATATGGCGTGTCATCTGCTCAAAGTAACATTAAATACGGTGAAGATTTTGTTGTATTTGAAGCTGAGGATACCGATACTCCTCTTGGAAGTCTCTGGACAATAAGAACTCCAGATGATTCAGAATATCTTAAATATTATACCAACCCAAATGCATCATCACCTAACCCATTTAATGATACATATTTAGAGTATACGGGTCCATGGCAAGGTGCAGGAAGTGACCTTGTTTATAAATTTACTTGCCCTAAAACTGGTGCTTATCGCGTAGGAATGCGCATGCATTGTCCACTAAGAAATGGTGAACTACCAGACAAAAGAAATGATGTATTCATCAAAATGGAAGGCAATTTTACCAGTGGCAACTCTAATTTAACAAAAGCAGATCTTGAGTCTCTACACAAATTTTACGGCCGCGGACCTAATAACTGGGGTAGCTGTCTTACATTAGAATTTCATGATAAAGGACACCAGCGTCCTGTTTACAATCTTATAGAAGGTGAAGAATATACTTTTACTATGAAAGGTAGATCAAACGGTGCATCTTATGATTACATTGCTTTTTACACCTATAGTACGTGGCTTAATCAAAGTACAGATCTAGCGCTTCAATTACCAGAGGCCATAAGACCTAATGCTAGTAATAGTCCCGATGTTTCCAGCGTGTCTTTAAATGAAAGTGAAATAAACATCGTAAACCTCAATGATACGTTTCAATTGGTAGAAACGGTTAACCCACAATCTGCTGTAGATAAAACAGTATCTTGGTCATCAAGTAATTCTTCAATCGCCTCGGTAAGTAATTCTGGTTTAGTTACTGCTGTTTCCGAAGGTGAAGCAACTATAACGGTTACTACAAACGATGGCGGTTTTACAGCAACCTGCGATGTTATTGTTGGAGAGATCCCCTTTCAAGATATAAATTGGAGTGTAGTGCAATTAGTAGATGGCACAGAAGTACTTACAGACGGTACTTTACTTGAGGCCATCAACTTTGGTGGAGGCACCAGTGATGATGATTTAGATACTACCATAAACACAGTTACTTTTGAAGGAAAAGCAAGTGGTGCTGCTACAGGAAACCCCTTTGCTAACCCAACAACTTCTTATTTTGCGTGTACCTCTCAAAACGTAGTACCTGGGAATGTAGATCAATATGACGCTCCACCTGGATTACCTGTATACGATAATTTATTGAGCAAGTTCTTATGGAATGCTTCAGGAGGTGCCACCATGACGATTTCGGGCTTAGAAATAGGCAAAAGCTACATGATTCAGCTTTTTATGGGAGATAAAAGAGCAGAACAAGTAGGTTCTTTTATTTTAATTGAAGCGGAAGATGGCCCCACTTTTGGAGATGCTTCAACAACAGGATATGCTAATACAAATGGTATCGTAATTAATGGCGGTTTTGTAGCTGAAAGTACGTCTTTCAATCTTTATTCTATAAAAGATCAGAACGGTTCTGAAGGTTTTAATCTTAATGGCTATCAATTAAGAGAGGTTGCCAGTTTAAGCACTAAAGACAACACAGTAAACAACATTAAAGTATATCCTAACCCTGTAAAAAAAGGCATAATTTACATCAGTAATCTTTCAAAGGAACTAGACTATCAAATTATTAATGTTCAAGGCAAAACTTTGAAATCTGGGCGTACTTCGGAATCAAAAACCATTGACGTTTCAGAATTAAACGCTGGACTTTATTTCATTACAATGAATGACGAAAAGAGTTCAACAACCAAAAAGTTTATTATCACAAACTAAAAGAAAACCACTTTCAAACTAAACTTAAGCAAAAGGCCCTGTCATATATTGATAGGGTTTTTTCATATTTAAATTTTTTAAAAATACTGTCCAATACCAAAAACAAATCCATTTCCACCATTTCCAGAAAGGTTTATACCATAATCAAAACGCAATACAGCATTAAAAATATATTTATGAATAAACCGAACACCAACTCCTGAATATACACGAAAAGTATCCGCCGAAAACGCATCACCTAAATTAGCATTTGGTCTTTGAATACCGCTCACATCCACAAATCCGTTGCCTTGTAATACAAACCACCCTTTTTCTAATAATGTGTGCCTATATTCTGAATTTACAGCTGCAATTAAACTCCCTCTATCCACAATATTACCAGACCCGCGCGTATTTAATTGATTATCTATGGTTAACGGTGCAAAAGCCGTATCCGTCAAATTGTTACTATACTGCAACTGTAACTGAGAGGCAAAATTCCCGCGACTACCAATTCTTTTAAAATATTGAGTGGTATTGTTCAAGATATACTCGGTTTGAATATCATCATTACTCTTTGTGAAAAAAGTAGCATCAAATAGATTTCTAAAACCAGATACGTTTTGATATTCAATATCCAAGTCTATATATTCATATGATCCTCTAAGAGCAGTTCTAGAAATTGACGGCTCAGGTATATTGGTTACATCTTGATTTTCACTATCGCTATTCAAAAATGTATAACTTTCTTCTGAAGCTTTAACACCGAATTCGAATCGATTATGAAAATCTAACTCATAAAATAAAGTAACTTCAGGACCGCGAGAGGTATAGACAAAATCCGTTTCGGTATCAATATCACTAGGATTAAAAAATATAGGTTGTTGCGAGCTATCATCAATATAATTAAGTCCCAACCCTAATTTATTTGTGAATAGGTACGGATGCTCCAGAAAAACTCCAAAACCATTAAAGACTTCTTTTTTATAGAAGCCGCCAAAAATAATATTCCTTCCTAACCCATTAAATTCAAAGGCTGAAAACCGATAAGAGAAACTATCATCAGTCGCTTGACCAATTCTAACCCCAGGAATAATACTAAAATTCTCTTCTATAATGTAAGTGATGTTGTAGCCACCATTTGGAGATGATTCGACTTTATAGTCTGCGAAAGCAATCCCGTCTAAACGCTTAAAGCGTTCAATATCAGTAACCATAACTATACTATCTGTAGTAGCACCCGGTTTAACTTTCGCAATACGCGATAAAAAGCTAATCTTGGTCTTTTTTAACCCTTCAAAGTTTAAACTTTCAACTTTGAATTGTGTTTGTGAAGACAACTGAAAACAGCACAAAAATACACCTAAAAGAAAGGTAATTGGAATACTTTTCCTTTTCATAATCTTTTTTGAAGATAACAGTCGAGATTATGATAAAGAAATTACTCCACAAAACTAAACTTGTAATTCAGCTTTAAAAACAGTAACCGCTTTCCCTTTAATTTGAACCTTATAATCTTTTAGAGCTACATGAAGCACTCCTCCTCTTTTTGAAATCTGATTCG
Organism: Jejuia sp. UBA6058; assembly: GCA_002428965.1. GTDB lineage: Bacteria > Bacteroidota > Bacteroidia > Flavobacteriales > Flavobacteriaceae > Jejuia. The sequence continues at coordinate 62,330 of DIYI01000003.1, forward strand.
AAATCATTTGAGTTTTCCCTAATCGGTTTGCCCATAAAGGTGTTAAGGCACAATGTGCAGAACCTGTTACAGGGTCTTCATTAATTCCCGCTTGTGGCACAAAACAGCGTACTACAAAATCTACATCTTCGGCTTTTCCTTTAGAAGTAACCATCAAATGTCCAAGTCCGTTAGATACTAAAGCCTCAAAGTTTGGATTGCAATTTTCAATATCACTTTGCTTTTCAGCTACAGCCACAACCCAATTGTCATCACTTTTATAAAATGCGATAAGTTCAAAACCTAAATACGTTTTGAAGTTAGTGGGAATTTCTGCTTTTGATAGGCGATACTGTGGAAAGGTCATAGCAATAAAACCACCATCCTTAGTTATTTCAAGCTTTCCTCCTTTAGCATTGAAGTGAATTGTATCTTCCGAGGAAACAACCCCCAATTGATACATCATATGCGCCGATGCTAAAGTAGCATGCCCACACAAAGCAATTTCTACAGTTGGTGTAAAAAATCGAATATCAAAGCCCTCATTCGCATTTGGCGCAACAAAAGCCGTTTCAGAAAGATTCATTTCCATTGCCATGTTTTGCATCCATTCCTCATAAGGTAAGGTATCCAAAATCATCACTCCCGCAGGATTGCCTTTAAATATTTCGTCTGTGAAGGCATCTACTTGGTATATAGTTTTGTTGTCCATTATTTTATCCTAAAGCTTGCTCAATATCCGCAATAATATCATCAATATGCTCCAAACCTAAAGAGCAACGTACCATTCCATCGGTAATTCCTGCTGCAGCTTTTACTTCGGGTTCTACTTTGGCATGAGTTGTACTTGCAGGATGCGTAACTATAGTTCTAGAATCTCCCAAGTTTGCAGATAAGGAACATAGTTTAATGTTATCAAAAAACGAACGACCACCTTCTAAACCACCTTCTACTTCAAAAGCTACAATATTACCACCAAGTCTCATTTGCTTTTTGGCAACTTCGTATTTCGGGTGCGACTTTAAAAACGGATATTTTACCCATTTAACTTTAGGATGGGCTTCCAAAAACTCCGCCAATTTTAAAGCATTCTCACAATGTCTATACACCCTAATCGCCAATGTTTCTAAAGATTTAGATAACACCCAAGCATTAAACGGACTCATAGCAGGCCCTGTTAATCTCGAAAACAAATAAATCTCACGAATTAAATCTGCTCTACCAACCGTAACACCACCTAAAACACGCCCTTGACCATCCATCAATTTAGTAGCAGAATGAATTACCAAATCCGCACCGAATTTAATGGGGTTTTGTAGATAAGGTGTTGCAAAACAATTGTCAATCACCAATAACAAATTGTGCTTTTTACAAATAGTGCTCAAAAACTCCAAATCCAAAACATCAACACCCGGATTGGTAGGTGTTTCGGCATAAATAAATTTGGTATTAGGTTGTATTATACTTTCAACGGTTTCCACCTCATTAATATTGAAATACGAACAGGCAATATTCCACTTAGGGAAATACTTGGTAAACAACCCATGAGTCGCCCCAAATACCGAACTACAAGACACCACATGGTCGCCAGCATCCAATAATGTTGCAAAGGTTGAAAACACCGCAGCCATACCACTTGCAAAGGCAAAACCTGCTTCCGCGCCTTCCATTTTGCATACTTTATCTACAAACTCGTTCACGTTTGGGTTGCTATAACGGCTGTATAAATCGCGTTGCTTTTCCTCGGCGAAGGAGGCACGCATTTCCTCGGCATCATCAAATACAAATCCCGATGTTAAATATAATGGTACCGAATGCTCCGAAAACTGAGTGGTTTCAGATTGTGTTCTTATCGCTTCGGTTTCAAATTGTTTTTTCTTGCTCACTTTTATTAATTCTATTTTTTATTTGGGCGTTACCCACAAGGGGTCGGGCTTTCCGTTCCAAGTCCTCGCACCTCCTATCGTCGGGCTGTGGGCTTTCCTCTGCAATCCCTAACGCGGGTGTGTTTGCCATGGTTCGTTCTTTGATTGAACTTTGTTGTTTATTTATGTGTTTTTTGCTTTACAAGGTTTCCAATTATAGGCATTGTCATAAACAGGTTTTTAATTCACTTATTTTTGCATTTCCAAAATCTGGTTTTTGTAATTGCAAAAGTTCCATTTTACAATCATCAAGTGATAAAATTTGATAAATATTCTGGTCAGTGGTTTGGTCAAGCGTAAATATTAGAAAAAAATTCTCCTCAATTTCCTTGATTAACCAATATCCTTCATCGTTCCAAGTCTTATTTACGAGTGCTTTTCTCTTATTCTTTTTTTCAAACATATCGTCACGAAAGAAAATTTTATCACTGAATTCTATTTCAATTCCTCCGTTTATCTTATCAAAATCATTCTTTATCAAAAATTCCTTAATTCTTTTTTTATTGGTATTCAATTTGTGATTCAAGTCCAAAGGTCGAAAAATGTGCATCATATTTTGCCCAAAGTCAATTTCAATTGAGTCTTTAGGGTAAACTTTAAAGGGAACAGTTAGAGTATCAGTGGTCATTAATAATTTTGACTTTTTGAAATCAATTTTTATTTGAACAATACTATCTGAATTTATTGTTCCTATAGTTTGGTTGTCAAAGTCAATTAACACTCCTTCATTTCCTGAAATATATGCTGTATTTGTGTCAATCACATAATTCTGATAAGACATCCATATACCCGTAACTTCTTGTGCTTCGCAAGATGTTAATCCAAAAACTATAAATAATATTTGCAGTACTTTTTTCAACTTGTTTATAATTAACTCAAATGCTTACTCAACCGTAAAACATCCCCAAAAACCCCACGTGCCGTCACCTCTGCACCTGCACCTGCACCCTGAATAACAATAGGTTGTTCACCATAACTCTCGGTAAATATTTCGAAAATAGCATCACTGCCTTTTACATGACCCAAAGTACTATCCTCTAGGATAGACACCAATTTCACTTCTAAGTTTCCTTTATTTTGGGACAAATCCCCTGATAAATCGCCTACATAACGCAATACATGTCCTTCCTTTTGCTCGTCCTTTAACTTTTGGTATTGCTCATCCAAAACTTCTAACTGAGACAAAAAGTCTTCTACAGAAATATCACGATAGGCTTCTGGAATTAAATTCAATACTTCCACATCGTCAAACTCATTTTCCAAATCTAATTCTCTGGCTAAAATCAATAACTTTCTTGCCACATCATTTCCTGAAAAATCCTCACGAGGATCAGGTTCTGTAAACCCTTTTTCAACAGTTTCTCTAATGATAGCGCTAAACGGCTTGTCTTCCACAGAGAAATTATTAAATAAATAACTCAACGTCCCTGAAAAGACACCTCTAATTCGCGTAATATTTTCACCAGATTCATGCAATAATTTAATCGTATCAATCAACGGTAAACCTGCACCAACCGTGGTTTCATACAGATATTCTTTATTATGGTTTTTTAAATGCGAACGTAATTCGGTGTAAAAACTATGCGAAATGGTATTGGCTATTTTGTTACTCGACACCAAATCGAAACCAGCTTCAACCAACGGAATATAGTTTTGATAAAACACATCGCTCGCTGTATTGTCCACCGCAATCAAATTTTCTAAGTGGTGATTTTTAGCATAAGTGATAATATCTTCAATAGAACTCGCAAAAGAACTTGATGCAATGGAGTTTTTCCACTTATCATTCACTCCGTTTTTATCCAAAATCAATTTCCTGGAATTGGCAATAGCAAATACATTCAAATTAATGCCTTTTCGCTTTTCAATCTCATCTTTAGATTTCAAAATCTGATTTATCAAAGCGCCACCAACACCACCATGACCAAAAATGGCAATATTTATCTTTTTAGAAACACCAAAAATCTCACCATGCACCACATTCACCGCCTTATGCAACTGCGATTTTTTCACCACCAAACTCACATTCTTCCCTGTAACCGTGTTGTTGAATAACAATGGTGTAATTTGGTTACGAATCAAAGCATTAAACGGCTTGTGGAACGAACTCAATTCAATACCCACGATAGAAATCACCGCCACATTTTCATCTACCGAAATGGCATTCACATCCTGAGACTGGAAATCATTTTGGAACTCACGCTCCAAAGCTCTCACCGCTCGAGATGCTTGGTCTGCATCAATAATGAGCCCAATACCTCTTTCCGATGAGCCTTGGGACACAATACTCACACTAATACCGCTACTTCCCAACGCCCCAAAAATTCTAGCATCAACGCCAATTTTACCTAGCAATCCGCGACCTTCTAAATTCAACAAGGCCACATTGTCCATCACAGATAAAGAGGTCACTTCCTTTCCACTTGGATGTGCCGTAATTAAAGTACCTTCATCATTAGCATTAAACGTATTTAGAATTCTAAGATTGATATTCTTTTCAACTAACGGAATAATCGTTTTGGCATGTAGCACAGAAGTTCCAAAATTTGCCAACTCGTTTGCTTCACTAAACGACAATTCCCGTATTTGTTTCGCATCAGGTACCAAATCAGGATTGGCTGTATAAATACCACTAACATGGGTGTAATTTTCCAACTCTTCAGCTTCCAAGAAATTCGCCAATAACGCCGCCGTATAATTACTACCGTTACGACCTAAAGTAGTCGTTTCATTCTTCAAATTTGAAGCAATAAAACCAGTTACGACATTTACAACGTTTTTATGTTTCGAGAAATAATCCTGCGTATTCTCTTTTGATAATTTTGATAAAGGCTGTGCATTACCAAAAGCCTCATCGGTTTTAATCAACTCGCGTGCATCCGTGGCTTTGGCAGCAATTCCTTGTTCATTTAGCAAATTGGTAATCAACTTCACCGATAACAATTCACCTTGCGCTAAAATATTGTCCTTAGTCTTTTTGCTATAATCGCGTAACAAACTCACCCCTTCAAACAACTGATCCAACAATGTAAATTCCTCAGAAAAATCAACACTCGTAGACGGCTCAGATTGATAAGTCTTAAAAGCTTCCAAATCCTCTTCATACCGTTTACCTTCCAAGGCTTTATTTAAAATAGATTCCAAATCATCAGTCGCAGAACCCCGAGCCGAAACCACAGCCGTAATGCGCTCTCCAGCGTCGACTTTGTTTTTTATAATGGAAAGCACCGTTTCCAAACCTTTGCCATTGGCTAAAGATTTACCACCAAACTTCAACACCTTAATCGGTTTACGTTTGGAATCTGGCACAAAAATACCTTCAACAATTTTTTCCAACTGGTCGTACTCCATCAAAAAAGCATCGTGACCATGTAACGAATGGATTTCGCTATACGTTACATTCGGGTTCGTCAACGCCAACTGCTTTTGTGTTTCACGATTCTCTTCCGCAGTAAAAAACAAATCAGAATCCACACCAATGATGTGAATCTTCGCCTCAATATTTTCTAACACATTAAAGTTTCGATCTCTACCCTTCGTCACATCAATCGTTTTCAACAACTGATTCATCAACTTATAGGCCGACAATTGAAAACGCTCCTGCAACTTTTTACCATGATGCAGCAACCAACTCTCCACATTAAAAATCTCTAAATCCTCATTTTTAGAACGCTGAAAACGCGCCTTAAACGACTCCGGGGTGCGGTAACACAACATCGCATGCATACGCGCATCGTGCACAGGGTTTTTAGAATTCAATAAAAATTGCTCCTGAATCTGGCAATTCGCAATCAACCAGTCGGTAGATTTCCAATCCGTTGCAACAACCACCAAATGTTCTGTAAATTTCGGAGCAATAACCGCCATTTCCCAAGCAATACCTCCACCTAACGAACCGCCAATTACTGCAAAAAGTTGTCCAGTTTCTAGAGCTTCAAGACCTTGCAAAAACAAATGCGCCACATCACGCGCCACAAAATCCTTGTAATTATCAATCACAAAACCATCGTACCCATTCCCCGGAATATTAAACGCCAAAACCGTGTACAGTTTCGTGTCAATCACCTTATCCTCACCAATCAAATCCTGCCACCAGCCATCATCTCCAGCCACATTACTATTCCCCGTAAGAGCATGATTCACCAAAACAATCGGCGCTTCACTAATTGGTTTTCCAAACACCTGATAGCTCAGTTTTATCTCAGCATTCAGCACCCCACTTTCGGTGGTGTAATTTTCAATCGTTATATGTTGCAATACGTTTTCCAATGTCTACTTTTAATTTGGGCGTTACCCTAAAGGGTCGGGCTTTTCGCTATATCTTTTTTGTCTCAACCTCAGCAGCGTCATTGCGAGTTTACCGAAGCAATCTCCTCATTCCAAAAGATTACTTCGTCGTGCCTCCTCGTAATGACGGACTTGTTTGCCAGCATAAAAAAGGATGCCGCTGCAATCCCTAACGCGGGTCTATCCGCCAAGGTCGTTTTTATATCTTAGCAAACGCCTGTTTCAAATCTGCTTTTAAATCTTCTACATCCTCAATACCAACCGATAATCTAATCAAATCTGCTGATACACCTGCCGAAGCTTGTTCTACTTCATCTAACTGTTGGTGTGTGGTACTTGACGGGTGAATAATCAACGATTTTGTATCACCAATATTAGCTAGTAAAGAGAAAATTTTAGTTTCATCCGCGATAGTTTTTGCCGCATCAAATCCACCTTTATGTCCGAATGTTACAATTCCACTTTGGCCTTTTGGTAAATATTTTTTCGCTAAGTCATTATACTTACTACTTTCTAAACCTGGATAGTTTACCCAAGCCACCTCATCTTGCGCTTCCAACCATTTTGCTAATTCTAAAGCGTTTTCACTATGCTGCTTAATTCTAACCGGCAATGTCTCTAATCCTTGGATAATGTTAAAGGCATTCGTCGGACTCATAGCACCACCAAAATCACGCAATCCTTCTAAAATCAATTTGAAAGTATATGATGCAGCTCCCAAAGTTTCATAATATTTTAAACCGTGATACCCTGCAGATGGCTCCGTGAATTCAGGGAATTTACCATTACTCCAATCAAAAGTTCCGGCATCAATAATCGCACCACCGAGAGATGTTCCTTGTCCGCCAATATATTTTGTTAAAGAGTGAATTACAATATTCGCTCCATGCTTTATCGGATTCAATAACGCAGGCGTCGCCACCGTATTATCCACAATAAATGGCACGCCAGCAGCTTTAGATTTTTCAGCAATAGCTTCTAAATCCAATACATCCAATTTCGGATTCCCTAAAGATTCCACAAAAAATGCTCTGGTATTATCTTGTACAGCATTTTCAAAATTCTCAGCATCTGACGCGTCAACAAAAGTAGTTGTAATGCCCAATCTTGGTAATGTTACACTTAATAAATTGTATGTTCCTCCATACAAACTACTAGACGCTACAATATGGTCTCCAGCCTTTAAAAGCGTCAATAAGCCAGTAGAGATTGCAGCAGTACCCGAAGCAAAAACTACTGCGCCAATACCACCTTCAACAGCAGCTAAACGCTCCTGTAAAATTTGGTTAGTTGGGTTGTTTAGTCTTGTATAAATAAACCCTAGTTCCTGTAATGAAAATAGGTTTGCTGCATGATCTGAATCGTTAAACACGTAAGAGGTAGTTTGGTAAATAGGTACCGCTCTAGTACCACCTGTCGCCGTTACGTCATGACCTGCATGTAATGCGTTTGTTGCTAATTTTTGATCGCTCATTTTTCTAATATCTTATTTAGTTAATAAATTAATTAAACCAAAAGTCAAATATGCCTCTAAAGACGCGTACTTAATAGAAAAATGTTATGAAGAAGTCGTAAAATTACCTAAGGTAATTTCTTTGGGGTTATCTATCCAAACGCTGATAAATGAATCGTTGTTTAAGTAGAATTTAGCACCTTTTCCGATAAGTTCGGGAGGTTGCTAAGGCTTCAAAGGGTCTATTCCCTCCACCTTTCTTGATAACATTTCAATAAGTTTTTGAACTTTGTGAGTGCAAATATCTAAATAGAATAGGTTAATTTCCAAATTTTCAGTAAATTATTTTTGTTTTTCTTGGGTTTACCTGAAATTAAACATTTGACTTTGTAAAAATTTTCGACTAATTTCGTTTACTGGCGGATATAAGCCACCTTTGCCGAACTTGTTTCAGTATCAAAACGGCGCCATATCCGTGAACACGTTGTACAACATTATGAAAATGAAGTATGCTGAATATTTTTAGAAAAAAAAGAAAGAAAATAACAGACGATATTCTTGGAATTTTGACATTCTATGAATCCAGTAAACTTGACGAATCATACTGGAATGTTGACCGAAAAATAAATTCCGTAAATGAATTGGTAGAATTTTACATGTACAATAATTCTGATGGAATTAATAAAAACCAAAAAGAATTGATTTTAGCTATTGAAAAAAAGTACACTGAAATAATCGATTCTATAGAAATTTTTATAAACGAGAAAATTAATAAAATCGATTCGAATTCTGAATACATTTCTATCCGCAAAAATTTAGATGTTAATTTCATAAATGTTCCCGAAAACCCAACTGAATTGGAAAAGTGGGAACTGAATTTAGTTGAGAAAAAAGGATTTGCTAACTATGAAATTCAAATTGAAAATTGGATTCCTATTGATTTAGGAATTTCCGCATAAAAACGCTGTACAACAATGAATATAATTCATTGTGGCTTTGTGCCACACCAGAATAAAAGTATTAATCAACGGCTGATTTCTAAGCGGAATAATCCTGCGGATGATTCCACAACAAAATCATAGTCGAGACCAGTAAACGAACCTCCCAAAAAAAGCAAAACCTAAGTGGTATGCCAACAAACTAGCAAATAAGCCCCGCGCAAGGGATTGCAGCGGCATCCTTTTTTGAGGCACGAGAAAAAGATATAGCGGAAAGCCCGACCCCTTGTGGGTTGCGCCCAAAATAGTTAAGCTAGTATTGCCTTAAGTTTATCTCGAATTCATCTTATTAAACAACATAGAAATGACTGTGCCTATACTCTTTTGACTAAATCAAGTTTTTCAATTAACTTCGGCTATCCGTATTTGTAAAACAGGTAAATGAATCGTGAAATAATCGACATAAGTGATTACACCATTTTATTGGAAGAAGCTTCTTCTGATAACAACTTAATCGATTCATGTTTTTTTGATGAACCTGTAATTGCCATTGCGTTTTATGGATCAGGAGATGTTGGTCTAAACGTGAAATTTGATGGAAAAACCAAAGAGTTCCATCACACCAAAGGCATGGTTTTATCTTTTTATGCCGACGATAAGGTGGAGTTTGAACATCATGTTTCTAAGCTAAAATCACTACAATGTTTAGTGATAGCAACTACGGTTAGAAATATAGATAAATTGCCAAATGGTGAAGGTCAGTTCTTAGAGCAATTTTTACATCCACTAATGCATCCAGTAGATCATTACGTTGAAGGGCCAGTCTTTAATATGAGCCCCGAAATGTTTCTATTAGTTGAACAGTTTTTTAACAATACCTTCGAGGGCGAAATTAAAATGCTATTCTATAGAAGTCATATTACAGCTTTACTCTCTCATTATTTTGGACAATTGGCAAAACAGCAAAACGCAAAATTAAATACGTCTCAACTTGAAAAAATTAATTTAGCTCAAGAAATTTTGCTATCCGATTTAGAAAATCCACCTTCATTAACTGAGCTTGCACACAAAATTGGCACTAACACAAATACACTTAAAGTAGAATTTAAAGCGCAGTTTGGTGTTCCCGTTTTTAAATACTTGCAAAACGAACGTTTAAAGAAAGCCTACAATTTAATTAAGAATGAACGAAAAACTATTCAAGAAGCCGCATGGGCGGTTGGGTACGATAGCTTGGGTTCTTTCTCCAATGCTTTCGAGAAAAAGTTTGGTTACAGACCTAGTCAAGCCTGAAATTCTTTTCGAATAAATCATAATTCTTTTTGAACAAGTCGCTGGTTTACAGGCGGTATAGATTTGCATCATAATTAAAAATCAAAAAATTATGATCAATACCATTTCATTTAGCATTGTATACGCTGTTTTAGTTTGGGTTTTAGGCGTTTGCTCTTACCTCATATCATTTTATATCCCCGTATTAGAAAACCAAGACCTTCAAGCAAACATAGTATTAGCATTAGCCTTAATACCAAGTGCTTGTTTAGGAACTTATTTGTTCTACAAGAAAAGCTATTTAAAACCAGCTGTATTAGCTTTTATATTCATCATAGTAATAACTATTCTTGATGCCTGCATAACAGTTCCTGTATTCTTAATTCCAAATGGTGGTAGTTATTCTGAGTTTTTCGGAGACCCAAAGTTTTATGCTATTGCGCTTGAGCTTTACTTGGTTGTGTTGTATTTCGGTAACTATTTAACCCATAAAGCAAAAGCATGAAAACGTATGTACTTTTTATAACGGTTTTATTGAATGCACTTTCTACGGGCTTTTTCTTTGCTTGGTCAGTTTCAGTCATCTTAGGAACAAAAAAGGTAGGCGACGTAACCTATCTAGAAACCATGCAAAGCATTAATAGAGAAATCTTAAATCCTTTGTTCTTTATGGTGTTTTTTGGGAGCCTGATTACATTACTGATAAGCTCCTACTTACAGTTTAACAATAAACCAGCCTTTTGTTTGGTATTAGCTTCAGCACTTATTTATCTAGTTGGCACTTTTGGAGTCACCGCCTTTGGAAATGTTCCTCTAAACAATGAATTAGATGCAGTGAATATTACCAAACTTTCAATAGTAGAATTAAAGCATTTTAGAGTCTACTATGAAGATGCGTGGAATCACTATCACAATATCAGAACCATGTCGAGTGTGGTTTCTTTCACACTATTACTTATCTCAATATTTATTAAAAAAACAGTTTAAAACAATTAATTATGAAATCAAATATTTTAGTCATCGGAGGAACCGGAAAAACTGGTCGCCGCGTAGTAGAACAATTACAAAACAAAGGCATTGAACCCAGAATTGGTTCAAGAAACGCGTCTCCTAGCTTTGATTGGGACAATAAAGACACGTGGGTAAATACCTTGGAAGGCATAGAGAGAATGTACGTTACGTACTATCCCGATTTAGCCGTTCCTGGTGCAAAAGAAGCCATACAAAGCTTAACGTATTTGGCTAAAGAATTAGGCGTTAAAAAAATGGTTTTACTTTCTGGAAAAGGGGAAACAGAAGCCGAAGCTTGCGAAAAAATTGTCATGAACTCTGGTATTAATTACACCATTGTTAGAGCATCTTGGTTTAACCAAAATTGGAGTGAAAGTTTCTTTTTAGAACCTATTTTATCTGGAGAAGTAGCATTACCAATGGGTGATGTATTAATTCCATTTGTTGATGCCAATGACATCGCAGAAGTTGCCTCAACTGTCTTGCTTGACGATTCCTTTAACGGAGAAATCATTGAGGTAACTGGTCCAGAATTAATCACATTTAAGGATATTATCAATATGATATCTAAAACAAGTGATAGACAATTAAACTTTTATGACATCACCTTAGAGCAATATGTTGAAGGTATGAAACAAATGCAAATACCCGATGATGTGGTGTGGTTAATTGAGTATTTATTTAGTTATGTGTTAACCAATCCAAATAACCAACTGGTAGTTCATGATATTGAACGTATTTTGAGTAGAAAAGCAAAACCGTTCTTAGAATATGCCCAAGAAACGGCAAAAACTGGAATTTGGAATCAGGTTTTAGCTAAGTAAATACAGCCAATAACATTTATTGGGGGTAGCGATTTGGATTAAGATTCAAATCGCTACTATTTTTAGTGTATTCTGAATAACAAACAGTACATAGTTAAAGTACAAGCTATCTGTTTATTTGCTAAATTTAATAATTAAATTAAACGGCTAAATAATTAGAAAAGACCCAATGGAAGAATTAAAAAAATTCATTGACGCTATTTATCCAATGAATCCTTCAGATTGGGATTTCTTTTCTTCAAAATTGCATCAAGTAACACTAAAGAAAAATACAGCGCTTACAAAAATTGGAGCTGTTGAGAACTATCTATCCTTTATCTCTGAAGGCATTGTGCGCTATTATATTCCTGAAGTTGAAAATGATTTGACTTTCGGGTTTTTATTTGAAAACCAATTTGTGACTGCCTACGATTCTTTTATTACCCAAACCCCTTCTCACTATCAAATTGACACGCTGACACACACCACCTTGTGGCGTATATCCTATAACGATCTTCAGGAGGTTTATAAAAACACAAAAAGTGGCAATATCATTGGACGGATAATGGCCGAAAACATGTTTTTGATAAAATCAAAAAGAGAACTTTCCTTATTAAACAAAACTGCAGAAGAACGGTATTTGGACTTGTTTACGGAACGCCCAAAACTAATTAAGGAAATTCCCTTAAAATACATCGCCTCTTATATCGGTGTTACACCACAAGCCTTAAGCAGAATACGGAAGCGCATTACTTAACTTGGGTTCATTGTTTGCTCAAAAATCGTTTATGACTTTTGTAAATGAATTAAAAGCGCATACTTATGAAACCTTTAATAGTACTTTTATCAAGTTTTTTTATTGCCATTTTCGTGATGAAACTTATTACTAAGCAATATGATGTTGCCTTATCAGGAAGAATAGCAATGTCCGCAATGTTATGTTTTACAGCTATTGGTCATTTTATGTTTACCAAAGGTATGTCTATGATGATACCGCAGTTTATACCTTTAAAAACTTGCTTTGTCCAACTCACAGGAGTATTTGAAATTCTTTTAGCTGTTGGCTTACTTATCCCTAAATTTAAAGTGATTAGTGGTTGGGCTTTAATTATTTTCTTGATATTAATGTTACCTGCAAATGTATACGCCTCCATACATACCATAAACTATCAAAAAGGCACATTTGACGGACATGGGCTTTCCTATTTATGGTTTAGAATTCCGTTACAAGTTCTGTTTATACTTTGGGCTTATAATGGCGCAATTCGGATACTTTAAGATTCATGCAACCAAGTTAATTACATTATTGGTGGAGGAACTTTTAGAAATAAAGTTTGACTTTAGTAAAATCTTGATTTTGTACAAATTTTCGGCTACCTTCGTTTATGTCACGAGCAAACCATTAATAACTGTACTTTTCAGGGATCCGGATAACAGTAATAAAAGTTAAATAATGATAAGAATCCATCTAATTGTACTATTTCTATTCTCGACAAGTTTTGGATGCAAAAATTCAACCTCTGAAAAAACAGAAAATAAAATTGAGAAACCTCAAAAAATCGAACAACCAAAACCTGTTATAAGCTTTACGTTTGATGACGGAAACACATCTGACTTGGCAGGCTTTGAGTTCGAAGAATGGAACGAAATGATATTATCTCATCTGGAGAAGGAAAATTTAAAAGTGGTATTTTTCGTTTCAGGCAGAAATAAAACAACACCAAAAGGTAAATTTTTGCTGGATAGCTGGGACAATAGAGGCCATTCAATAGCTAATCACTCATTTTCGCATCCAAATTTTAATTTTGACAAAAATACTTCTCAAATATTTGAAAAAGAATTAATTAAAACGGATTCAATTATTTCAAAGTTAAACCATTACACCAAGCTTTTCCGATTTCCTTACTTAAAAGAGGGACAGAATCAATTTAAAGTTGACAGCATTAGAAACATCTTAAAAAAACATGAGTACTCAAATGGGTATGTAACTATCGATGCTTCGGATTGGTATGTTAACCAACGTTTAATCCGTAGAATAAATAAATTGGGGCTTGAGAATACTGAAATTGATAAGTTTAAGGATTTCTTTATTCAGCATATTCTTGATAGAGCTAATTTCTATGAAAAACTCTCCTATCAAATTAATCAAAGACATATTAGCCATTCATTATTGTTGCACCATAATTTGACATCTGCTCTATTTTTGGACGACTTAATTGAAAAGTTTAAGGCAGAAGGTTGGGAGGTTATAGACGCCGACAAAGCTTTTCAGGACAAAGTATTTAGCCAAATTCCAAAATCATCTTTCGCGGGTGAGAGTTTGATCTACTCAATGGCGAAGCAATCTGGAAAATACAACCAATTATTGAGATACCCAGCAGAAGACGGACGGTATGAAAAAACCGAAATGGATAGACTTGGTCTTTAAAAAGAAAAATTAGAAATAAACGTTGAAACTAAAAGGCACAAACACACCCGGGCAAGGGATTGCAGCGGCATCCTTTTTGCGGAGCTTTTAATGGTGAAAAATCGCATTGATGCTAGATTTGTCTAAACGGATGAGATCCTGAAACAAGTTCAGGATGACAAATCAATAAATAATTTGTCATGAAGAAAGAAGATTGTTTTTACTTAGGGAAAATTGTAAAAAAATATAGTTTTAAAGGAGAAGTGTTGGCCAAATTAGATACGGATCAACCAGAGCTTTATGAACAACTTGATGCAATTTTTTTAAATCTCAGAAACAATCTAGTTCCGTTTTTTGTGGAAGGTTCACAATTACATAAATCTGAATTATTGCGTTTAAAATTTGAAGATGTAGACACAGAAGAAGATGCCAACGCAATTATGAAGAGCGAATTATATTTACCTCTTGAAATGTTACCCAAACTTGAGGGCAATCAATTTTACTTTCATGAAATTATTGGGTTTAAAATAGAGGACAAAATTTTTGGAGAAGTTGGTGTTATAAAAGCCGTGAACGATTCTACTGCACAAGCTCTTTTTGAGATTGACAGAAACGGCACAGAAATTCTAATTCCAATGAATGATGAGTTTATTCTAAAAGTGGATAGAAATAAAAAAAACATCTTAGTACAAACACCAGATGGTTTGATCGATTTATATTTATAATTTTCTAAGCGCTTATTGGGGCTCGGGACAATAAATCTTTATGAATATCAATTGAATACAACAAAGTAATTAATTTGTCCAACTGCTCCTTCAATAACCTCTCTGTAGACTCTTCAAAATCAACATTGTTTATGAGTTTTTTATATTTCTCGATTACCTTAATCTGTAATGTCCCTATCCTATTCAAAGCCAAGTTATTCTTTCCTTCTGTGAATAAAGGCCTTAACTCTTTAGTAATCTCAAGATTATTATTTAAGGATTCTTCTGGATATGTCGGCGTTGTCCCCAAATTTCTCAGTTCTAAATCTAAACCTTTCACAAACTGACTGCGCTCATAAGCCGCAATTCGTAAAAAATTTTTCAACAAAGTATTATCCACACTATCTATTAAACCTAAAAACACTCTCTCGGTTTGTACGTTGTTTATTAATAATTCGTTTATCTTTTTAGAAATTTTTTTTACACTCTTCATTACTTAAAACGGTTTTAAAATACGACGCCAAAATGAGAGGAAAGTTTGCTATTAACCTTTTTGGACATGTCTAAATTAGATAAAAAATACATCGTTCACAAAAAAAAAGTGTTTTTTATCGAAATTTTATGTTTTTTATAGCTAGATAACCTTTAAAAGGTTTGATATTGTGTTTTTTTTGAAGTAAAATACATACAAGTTAAATTTTTTTCTCTATTTTTTCATCAAAAAAAAGGATTAACAACCTGTTAATCCTTTGCTATGGTTATCAATACTGTTTTAACCGTTGGAGGCAAATTTTGGAGTATTACTCCAATTATCATTATACCTGAGTAAACTAATGGAACTTCCTATGCTTTGTTTTTGTTTTTCCAACAAATCAGTTACATGTTTTGAAAAATCCGAAGCCGCCAATACCTTATTGTACTGAGCTACGCATAATGCTTTTAAACTGTTTATTTCGGCAAAAAGGGATTTAGGATTTCTTGAACCCATTACCTTACTTAAATTGGGCCAGCTAATTTTGGATTCCGCATCCTCTTCAAAAAAATTAGGTGTTCCTCCCATAATACGTATTTCTGCGCCTAAATAGCGGCAAAATTCGTTGCATTCAAAAGCTCTGGCTCTGAAGAATTTTTGCAATTCCTCATCCACCGTAGCATCCAAGGCGTCAAGATATGCCTTTTCCGCATTAGCATTTAAAACCAGAAGTTGGTTAAGCTTACTGATTTTTTCTTTTTTTTGAGTCATACTAGTCATTGTGTAGTTGATAAAATATTAAATGTTTAGTTTTTAATTTATAGCATTAAACAAATTAAGAAAAAAAAAGCAATTTTCTAATAAATTTGTTGTTTTACACAAAATTTTAACTTTTGCACGGATTTCATTTCTTTTTTGCAAATAAGATGTTTGCCTATGTCTCATACTCCAAAATCAGCTGAATTTAAGTTTAAAAAATTCTCTGTCCACCAAGATCAATGTGCAATGAAAATAGGCACTGACAGCGTTTTACTAGGAGCATGGACTTCACTAGAAAATAATCCCTTTTCTGTATTAGATATTGGTGCTGGAACAGGAATTCTATCTCTTATGCTAGCCCAACGCAGTAATGCTGAATTAATTGATGCTTTAGAGATAGATGATGGTGCTTACAAGCAATGTGTTGAGAACTTTGAGCTGTCTCCGTGGGGAGATAGACTATTTTGTTATCATGCATCTTTAGCGGAATTTGTTGATGAAATTCATGACAAATACGATTTAATACTATGCAACCCGCCTTTTTACTCCGAAAATTTTAAGACTAATAATATACCGCGCGACTTGGCTCGTTTTCAGGATGCAATGCCATTTGAACATTTAGTTGAAAGTGTTTCAAAATTATTATCTAAAAATGGCACTTTCAATGTTATTCTCCCATTTTACGAAGAAGGCTTTTTTATTAATCTATCATTGAAATTCAAATTATTTCCAAACAAAATCTTGCGTGTTAAAGGCAATCCTCAGACAGAAATCAAGCGCAGTTTAATAGAATTTTCATTTCATAAAACAGAGGTAAAAACAGAGGAACTAGTTATAGAGACTGCCAGACATAAATACACACAAGAATACATAAACTTGACTCAAGATTTTTATTTGAAAATGTAATTAAATTTACAATTATTAATTAAATTTGAAATAATAAATGATGATTTTATAAAAAAAGATGGGATTCATTATCAATTCTATTTAAAATTCAAATTTAAGCCTTATGCGACCTGACCTATTTGAAGCTCCTGATTATTACAATTTAGACGATTTACTCTCCGAAGAGCATAAGTTAATACGAGATTCGGCTAGAGAATGGGTAAAGCGAGATGTATCTCCAATTATAGAGGAATACGCCCAAAAGGCCCAATTTCCTATACAGATTATTGGGGGGCTGGCAGAAATAGGAGCTTTTGGACCTTATATTCCTTTGGAATATGGAGGCGCAGGTTTGGACCAAATAAGTTACGGACTTATAATGCAAGAAATTGAACGCGGCGATTCTGGTGTGCGTTCCACCGCTTCCGTACAATCTTCTTTGGTAATGTATCCTATTTGGAAATATGGAAATGAAACACAACGGCAAAAATATCTTCCAAAACTAGCTAGCGGAAAGTGGATGGGATGTTTTGGTTTAACCGAACCAGACCATGGTAGTAACCCTGGAGGCATGACTACCAATTTCAAGGATATGGGAGACCACTATTTGCTTAATGGTGCTAAACTTTGGATTAGCAATGCACCCTTTGCACAAGTAGCGGTTGTTTGGGCAAAAAATGAAGAAGGTAGAATTCATGGTTTAATCGTAGAACGAGGAATGGAAGGGTTTTCAACTCCTGAAACACATAACAAATGGTCATTACGCGCATCTGCTACAGGTGAGCTTATTTTCGATAATGTCAAAGTACCCAAAGAAAATTTGCTGCCGAATAAATCTGGATTAGGAGCGCCATTGGGTTGTTTAGATTCTGCACGTTATGGTATTGCCTGGGGTGCAATTGGTGCTGCAATGGATTGCTATGATACAGCACTTAGATATAGTAAAGAACGTTTACAATTTGGCAAACCCATTGGGCAATTTCAGCTTCAGCAAAAAAAACTGGCTGAAATGATTACTGAAATTACAAAAGCGCAACTTCTGGCTTGGAGATTGGGGGTATTACGAAATGAAGATAAAGCAACCTCCGCTCAAATTTCCATGGCTAAACGCAATAATGTGGAAATGGCAATTAACATTGCCAGAGAGGCGCGTCAAATTTTAGGCGGTATGGGTATTACTGGTGAATATTCCATCATGCGGCATATGATGAATCTAGAAAGTGTTATCACTTATGAAGGCACACATGATATTCATCTACTAATAACAGGATTAGATATTACAGGTCTCAATGGATTTAAATAAAGCGGCCTAGTTAAGTCTTCTCTTCCTCTAAAACAGAAAATTATAATATGCTTTAAGAAGCGTATTAGACGTAATCCCTTGATTTTCAAAATACAATTAACATAGTTATAACACAAAGATTAGCGTATTTTCACTAATTTGATGATGTTTATTTACAAGTACATTCGTGTTTTCTAGAGACTTGTAAACCTATTATATAGTTCTAGGTAATCGGACTATATAAAGTAGAGTTAACATCAATTGCTTTAAAAGAAAACAAAGTCTAACCAATTAAAAGTTATTATGAAAAAGACATTAAAATTTTTGTCCGTTTTAGGACTGCTTATCCTTTTAGATTGCGCTTCAAACATAAGAACTGAAAAATTCACTGAAGATAACTTTAGCAACTTCAAAACCTTCGCTTATTTACCCAGTACAACACTAAATTCAAATGAGTTTAGCAAAGATTCTGGTAATTCGGTTGAGGAAGAATTAATAGCCTTGATGAATACTAAAATGATGGAAAAAGGCTTTTCTATTAATAAGGACAATCCTGATATGGTCATTCTTTTAACAGCTTCAAATCAATTTACAAGTATTGAAAATAATCAAAATGGGGCATCCACAAATACAAGTAGTTCTGCTAGTGGACCAAACTTTGCTTCAGTTAGCACAACTGGATACAAAAGATATTTAAGTAGCAGTAGTGATTTTGATGATTCTGAACCTTACCAAAAAGGATCTCTGGTAGTTGAAGTTTTTAATCAGAAATCGAAAGAGTTGTTATGGGTAGGTATTGCCAAAGACTTTAAATCTCATATCTCTGACCAAACTTTAAATAAGAGAATGGTGGATAAGATTTTTGAAGAATTTCCTAAATAAATTAAAGCTTAGCTCCTAAAGCGATTTAGCTTTCGGAAATAAATGTTTTCCAATACTGTATTAACTTCAACTCTGGTATCAGTAAGAGGGGTAATATGTCCTGTAGGAGAAGTTGTGAATTTTTCCTTACAGCATGTGCATTGATATTCTTTTATGTGATCTGTGATGTGTTTTGTAACCCTAAGGTCGTGCCCTACTAATAAACAGTAAAGTTTCTTCATATTTTGCTAATTAATAAATGTTCTGGAAGGGGACTTAAAATTAGCAAAAAAGGATAGAATTAAATCTTCATTTTTATACAATTATTGCAGCTTCAAATAGAATTATTCGATTCTTAAAATAGAAGTATAATTAATATGAAAACAAAAAAATATAGACTCTATTTTTCTATTTATATTACCTTTTAAAATTTGACAACTGTGCTATATCGAAGTAAGAGTAATAGCTTATTCAATTAAGTAAGAAAATAATATTAATCAACTGATTCAATTCTTACAAATAAGTAGATAACTTCTTCATAATGAAGCTCGAAATATGAAGACTAGTAAGATAGAAACAAACTATTTTGAAAGCAATTTCACTATCCAAAGAATTAAATAAAGCCCAATACCAAAACCAAAAACTAAAACACTTACCACAAATGCAATTCGAATATGGGAGGCTCTCCAACCCAACTTAGTGCTTAACCAATCTGAAACTCCTAAAATCATAATATTAATCTAATCATTGTAGGTTTAAAAATAAACAATTTCTTATTCTGACTCTTGAATTACAAAGAATAAAATAAGACGAAACAAAGAAATAATTGAAATTATACTTCTTATAAAATGTAAATAAAAATACAGGATGTTATATCTATTTTTGACGCCTTATTTGACAGATGTTTTTATTGATGATTACGGATGTTGAAATGAAGTTAAGTAAATTGTGACAAAAAAAGGAGGCGTTGTAGTCTCCTTTTTTTACTCCAATTTCATTACCTTTTTCGACAAAAATTAAGGACACTGTAGAAATACAATTTCGTTTTTCAATTACCTCCTTTTAATAAGCAAAAATGCATTTTCATCTTGCCGTTTTCAAGAATTTGAATAAAAGTACAACTACATCGTTATAGCCAAAAATATATCTGTAATGTGATATTTGTCAGTTTTTTTCAGGAATTGTAGATCTAATTTTGTGGTGTAGATGAGCAGATTCATTTACTATTCAATAGTTAAGCATCATGAAAGATTCAAGAAAAGACATTATTCAATTTACCAATCTACAACTGGCTGCTTTAGGCCAACCTACATTTAAAGACAAGAAAAAGAGCAAGGTTAAATTTTGCGACCCAGAGTTTGAGAAAACTACGAAACCTCTTATTATGAGTCTTAGGGAAAAGTCCAGACTTTTGGCAGATCACTTATCTCCAGCAGACACAAGAATTCAAAATTTTATTGATAGATATTTAAAGAATATCAAGATTAATAAGTCTTACAAATTACCTAATAACACTTTAATTCTTTCTAAAAAAGGACAAGCAAGAGAAGCTAGTTTACCACCCAACGGCAAAGAGTTTAAAAGCGACTTGGTAACATCAAAGCGTTTAAAACAAGGTATTTTAAATAACCCTTTACACGACAAGAGAACCACGAAAGGGACGTTTCACATTGTTGAAGGTCCTCTACCAGTACCTTTAGATAAGAAGGAAGTACCAAGAGTTGTTTTAGGTTATTTTTTACATGAAGCCTTCCGTCCGTCTGATGATTTAAATACTCTACCGTTTACTGCAAATCAAAAGGAAAAAGCAAGAACTATGGTGTCTATGCTTTTAAGACCTACCGTTTGCCCTGAGGTAAAAGGCGTGATTTCAAAGAAATCCTTAGAGGTACGCTTTTTTGCTCCTGGAAACTTGGTAAGTAATTTAGATTTTGTTGAAAACATATTTGGTAACGCTGGTAATCCTAATTTAGTGCATAATGATGCTGCCCTTGATCCAGAACATTGGACAGGACACACAGGGTGTATCATACTTGCACCTCAGCTTTTAAAACTTAAAAAGAAAGACGTCGGCTTACCTCATTTTAATGATGCCACAGAACGCCAAAGAAAAGATGGCATGTGTTGGAAAGACGAAAACGAGCTTTATAATGATGGTGGTGCCTTCAAAATTACGTGTAGAGATGATAGTGGTGTAGTAGTAACATTAATTGCCGATAACTACTATGGTTATTCTAAAAAAGAAATTAAAACTCAAATTAGCTACTCTGCCAATCTTTACGGTATTGTTGAAGAAGAGCATGCTGGTGGTGCTATTGCCTACGCGAGACGTATTATGGGTGATACCGTTAATGGTAGAGACTATTTAGACAGTTATGGGTTAGACCATACTTTTGAAGATGTAAAAAAATTACTAAAAGACAGAATTGAGGTTAAAGCTGATAACTATGCTGTAGATAAAAATTACCCTAACATTATTTACATACCAGAAACAGCATATTTTGATATTAACAAAAATAATGTGTCCTGGAAGTACAAAGGCAAAAAGCGTAAACTCACCTTATCTCCCTATAAAACATACGTACATCCGTCAGGAAATAAATTAAAATTAGAAAAACACCCTTCAATTAAATTATGGCGTATTGTAGAAACGTATCCAGAAGGTGTCTTCTGCCATAAGCCTTGTACAGTGTCTGGTGGTGGTAAGTCTGAGATTTCAAAATCCATGCAAAATGCCATTACTTACAGTAATTTCAATATTCATAATTTAGAAGAAGATTTCAAAAAAGCGGATGAGATTATCGAATTTGATTATTCTACAAGATGGAAAGATAAAGACCCTAACAGACCAAAATCAAGATCATTCTTAAGTGAAAAAAGAACGCTTGGTTCGGTAGTAAAACTGTTAACTCCTTCTGAAGAAAACTCAGACGAGTTTAACGCTTGGTTAGAAAGTATTCCTGTACACGTACGTTCTTTAGTATTGTTTGTAAAACGTTTGTTTAGACAAGCGCATGGTGGCAACCTTAACTGGAAGGATATGATGTCTGTAGAGATTGTAAATGGCGTAAAAGGTACTGGCTTGAGATATAACAACAATCCCGTTGTTGGTAGTTATGTTCGTATTGGTTTTAATCAAGATGGAAATTGGATGTTGAATAAATTGCGTTCAGATTTTTCAGCGAGTGCTAAAATTCAGACTGAAGATGATATTTCAGCATCAATTACTTTACCAAGAGGTAAGTTTAAAAACTTAAATCCTGAGTACAAAAATAAGAGTGTGAAGGTTTTGATTAACTGTGAGGCTCACTTATTCCAAAGACCTGATGAAGCGATAGTGAGAGGTTATGACAAAGGTGCCGAATTGGACATCATTTCTGATGGAAGATTCTTAACCAACTATGAAATGTTGAACAAAAAAGATGCTATCAAAATTTATGAAGACACCATTAATTTTGATAAGTACACACAACCTGTTAAAGATTTCATTCTAGAAATAATTAATAGTGAAGATGATGACATTCAATTTGTACTACCATCGCACCCAAGAATTATTGAAGACGGTTTACCAACTAAAAACCCGCGTTATTTAGAACCAAACCGCTTCTACAATGAAACCGAAGCATCTTATGTTTCTGATATAGGTGTGAGATTACACAGAAAAATTAAAGCTAAAGATCCTGTAATTCATGTAGTAAATGCTGTATTACCTGGTAGACGAAATAATCCTGTAGATAAAGCGAATGGTATTCGACCTTTAGCAGTGTACAACCCTATTCACTATCAAGAAACACCAGAATTGTTTATGGACTTCGTGTGTAGCTTAACAGGTAAATCACCTTCTACAACAGGTGCAGGTTCAGAAGGCGCCTTAACAAAAGCACCGTTTAATATGTTGACACCAACAACTGACTTAAACAACGCGTTGCTTTCGCATATTTTAACAGAATCTAACGGGTTTAGTACTGCCGCTGGTTATGTGGGTGCCGAAAATAAAATAGATCACGATGTGAGTTTATTAATCCCTGAGATTTGGGCGAGAATGACACCTGAAGATAGAGATCCCAAAAATTTAATTGCTTCTGGAGCTTTAGAGAAATTGGAAGACTTTGAATATAAAGGTAAAAAAATATTAGCCAGCAGATTGGGTTATAGAATTACGAGAAAGTTTGATCTATTCTGCTTAAACAGAATCTTTGATGAACCAACTGCTGTGTTTAGCGAACGTATGCTAAAACCCGAATTACAAGGTTTAGAAGATTACGTAGATGGTATCAATAACATTACCGAAGCGCAACAAAAAGTAGCACTTAATTATTTTGCTGATGGCAGTGTTGAATCTGCTATACCACCTTTAAAAATATTACTTCACATCATGGCATATGGAGAGTATGAAGGTAAAGATATTAGCGATCCAGAATTACGTAAATTCTTCGATAGAGATTATGTACTTAATAGTGATTGGTATACAGAACGTTTAAAATTGAAGCAACAAAAAGATATCAATTTCTATCAATCTCAAATAACGTATCTAGAAACTTTTATGGCAAATCCAAATAATAGCCACCTTGTGAAAGAAATGGATATTGAAAATAGATTAGAAACTGTAAAAACATCTTACCAAGAAGTGCAATCTGATGCTTATCTAAACAGTTTAGTTGGCACTATTGGTGCAGATCCTTTGTTCAAAAAAGAGCTTGAAATAAAAGAGGAAGGCACTCTGAAAAAGTTACAATTGAACTAGAATTTTGGTTATATTAAGTTGACAAACCAATGATGGTTAGTAAGCCGATATCAATTAGTTGTTATCGGCTTTTTTATTTATAAAATTTCACTCAAATTATGCTTCTAAATTATATATTTGCCCAAAATTTTGAGCTTGCACAAACTTACGGCCTTAACATTTGTTTTCTTATACATGCTTGCGATGTTACGCCCTGTGCAACCTTATCTTGAATATGCTCTCAACCAAGATTATATTGCTGAGTTTTTATGCGTAAATAAAGACAAACCCCAATTACAATGTAATGGTAAATGTCATTTGGCAAAACAAATTGAAAAACAACAGGAGCAAGAACCGTTTTCTACCCTTTCTATCTCCTTGGAAAACTACCCTATTGGGTTTGTAGAAATTCTGAAAATTGATGCTTCAGGTCATCTCGACCAAAGAAAAAAGGCCACAAAAACCCCATATCAAATATTATATCGTTTCGATTATAATTATTCTGCTTTTCAACCGCCCGATACTGTGTAATTATAAAACCTAATCTTTCTTTTGCGTTAGCGATAGAAGTGATAGCTTTTGGCGAGCGGAAGCATCGAGCCAAAACTACAAACGGATAACGCGACCCTCGTGGTAACGCCCTAATAATTATACATCTTTTACAAATTAAACAATGAAACAACTATTTTACGTTGCAATGTTATGTTTTGCAACTACATACACATATGCCCAAGACCAACATAACCATAACGAAGATACAACTAACAAATGGTCATCTAGCAGACCCGATGGACATGCGCCAATTTCGGTTATGGCAGACCATGTACACCACAAGGGAGAATTTATGTTCTCTTACCGTTATATGACTATGGATATGCGCCAATTAAGACAAGGTACGGCAGATGCTACCACGGCAGATGCACATACTAATTATATGGTTGCTCCTATTGATATGATAATGAACATGCACATGCTTGGTGCCATGTATGCGCCTTCAGATAAAATCACCCTAATGGTTATGGCCAATTATCTGGAAAACGACATGAACTTGCAAATGCGAAACGGCAATAATTTCTCAACCAATACAAGCGGTTTAGGTGATGTTATGGTAAGTGCGCTTTACAGCATTTTTAATAAAAACAGAAATGCGATGCACGCTCAACTTGGTGTAAATATTCCAACGGGTAGTATTGAAGCTATGGATATTACACCAATGTCTATGGGTAATGAAGTGCAGCTACCTTACCCAATGCAATTAGGAACAGGGTCTTTTGGTGCTAAATTAGGTTTAACGTACTTAGGACAATGTGATAAGTTCTCTTGTGGGCACCAATTAACTGGAATAGTTAATATTAATGATAACAACCAAGATTATAAATTTGGAAATCGTTATAGTTTTAACAACTGGATTTCGGCCAAGGCAGGAGACAACCTAAGTGTTTCGATAAGATTGCAAGCACTTTTAGTAGACGAAATTGATGGCACTAGTCGCTTATTAAATCCTATGATGGTGACTACTGCCGATGTTACAAACTCTGGAGGTACGTTTATTAATTCTGGTTTTGGTTTAAATTATATGATTACCAATGGCGATTTAAAAGGTTTGCGTTTTGCGGGTGAAATAAGTACACCTTTGTATCAAGATTTGAATGGTATTCAATTGAAACAGAACTATAATTTAACTTTTGGAGTACAATATGCACTTCATTAAATGATAGATTTTAAATTAATTAAAAAGACACTTCGTTATTGAAGTGTCTTTTTAATTGTAGAGATAGCCAGAAAAATTTCTTCTTTATCAACTTAAAAACATCTACTTTAGATTTCTGTAACAGCGCATTCCAAAATGTCTTACGATTTACTAGAACAAAATATTAAGAAAAACGTTCAAATCTCTAAAGAGGATTTAGAGATGTTCTGTAAGCATTTCTACCCTGAGACTATTAAAAAAAGAGCCTTTTTATTATCTCAAGGTGATATTTTTAAATACGAGGGGTTCGTTTTAGAGGGTTGTTTTCGCATCTTCACTTTAGATAAAAAAGGAAACGAAAATACACTTTATTTCGCTGCGAAAGATTGGTGGCTCATGGATATTGATAG
The DNA here is from genome assembly GCA_002428965.1 of Jejuia sp. UBA6058. Taxonomy (GTDB): domain Bacteria; phylum Bacteroidota; class Bacteroidia; order Flavobacteriales; family Flavobacteriaceae; genus Jejuia. Next base: position 88,191 of record DIYI01000003.1, read on the forward strand.
TTTTATGAATCAGAAACCTTCTAACTTAAATATTCAGGCTTTAGAAGACAGCAAAGTACTTTTAATTGATAGAAAAGATAAGCTAGCACTTTACGAATCGCTTCCAATTATTGAGAAACTGTTTAGGGTAATGTCTCAAAAGGCTCTAGTCGCGTGGCAACGACGCTTAATTCGCAATCATAGTGAAACGGCTAAGGAGCGTTACCGCCATTTTATATCAACCTATCCACATATTGCTTCCAAACTTACCGATAAGCAAATTGCAAGTTACTTGGGCATCACACATGAGTTTTTAAGTAAACTCAAAAAAACTACTGTTGCTTAATCTTTTCAACGGTATTGAACTTGTTCAACTATTTTCTGATTTCAAATTCCAATTTTTGTGTTCTAAACATGAAACTAAAAATTGAAATAGCAATGAAATTATTTAAAACGAGTGTATTTATAGGTGCACTTATGTTATTGTCAAACACAATTCACGCGCAAATTACCAACGACATTACTCACGAAGAAGCTCTAAAAGCACTTTTGGCTGCAAAAGCTGCGGCAGAAAAGGATAGTGTTCTTGTAAACATAGCAGTAGTGGACTATGGCGCTAACTTAAAATCATTTATCCGTATGGATGGGTCTTATTTAGGAAGTATTGATGTGGCCATTAAAAAAGCCAAAACTGCTCGTTATTTTGATGTTGATACTGGAAAATTGGGTGAATGGACGCAACCTGGTGGAATTATTTATAATATTGAATTAACCAATGGCGGTTTGGTATCTTTTCCTGGAGGTTTACCAATTAAAAATAAAAATGGCAAAATTATTGGTGCTATTGGCGTAAGTGGCGGTACAATAGATCAAGACAGAGCAATTGCTACTGCTGGCGCAGATGCTATTTTAGAATAAATGATTACATTTAAAAAAGACTAAAACAAGACTTAAATTATGAATATTATTAAAAAAGGAATTTTTCTAATTGCACTAGTAATAACGCAAATTGCTGTGGGGCAAGACATAGACAATTTGATGCTTTACAGAAAAGATTTCAAAGGACTTTCGGGAAAAAACACCGTTTCTGTAACTAGTTATACAAAAGCAGGAAAGGATTATGTATACGTAGGTGGTTTTGGAGATGTAGATGTGTTTAGTTTGGATAAAGATGGGATTTTAACCCCAGTAAGCAGTCATCAACTATACAAGGAAAAAGGACCTGCAAGGGGCATGGTTGCCGATAATATAAATGGAACGGACTTCCTTTTTGTTGCCAATAAATTTGGAAACGTAGTTGAAACTTTCAAAATAGATGATAATGGTTCTCTTGAACGAGTAGCATTGGTTGAAGACACAGAAGACACACATTTAGCGGTTGGTATTACGTTACAAGTGGTGCATATGAAAAATGCATCTTACCTATTTGTAGGCGGACTCGAATTAGAAAGCCCAGGACTTAGTTCGTTCAAAATAGAAAATGATGGAAAGCTGACCCATGTTATGTCGATGAAAGATGATGAGAACCTTCATACAGATGGTATCATCGGAATGTACACTGTTAAAATTAAAGGTAAAACGTATTTATACACTAGCGGATTTCAAGATAATGGCGTAAGTAGTTTTAGAATTTATGAGAATGGTAAATTCAAGAACGTTAACAACATTCATGATAATACAGAAGACCGCTACCTAACTGGAGCATATCCTGTTACTGGAGTAACACTTGGCGACAATAATTACGTTGTGGTGGGCCATCGTCATCATAAATATTACAAAAGAGGCAACTTTATTAAAAATCCTAATTTCACCTATCATGGAGATGCAGTTTCAGTTTTTAAATTAGGTAGAAATGGTGCTCTAATTCCTCACTCGGTTTTAAAGGATGATGAAAACACAAAACTACAGGGGCAAACAAGAATTGAATTAGTATCAAGTAACGGTAAAGAAGCTGTTTTTGCCGTAGGTACTCGTGATGATGCCAGTATTCAACTATGTAAATTAGACGAAGCCGGTAACTTAACACCAATTAATTATTTAGAAACAGGATTCTCTATTTACTACGGATTACGTTCACATAAAATTGGTGATGACCACTTCTTACTTGCAGGTTCCAATAGATTCGATCATAGAAAAGTTGCATCCTACAAAATAGAGCCTAAAATTGAAAGAGAAGGCAAAGTATTAAGACATATTGTAAATCTCAAATACAAACCAGAAGCAACGCAAAAGCAAATAGATGAAGCTGTTCAAACGTTTTTAGATCTGAAAGAACAAATTCCTGCTATTGTTGATTTAGAATGGGGTGTGAATGATAGTACCGAGGGGCATAGCGATGGCTTTACGCATACATTTATCATCACATTTGCGGATGATCATGCCAGAGAAATATATCTTTTCCATGAAGATCATTTAAAACTTGTGAATAAAGTTGGCCCAATTATCGGTGGCGTTTTAGTGACTGATATTTGGACTGAAAAATAATTCTAAAATAGTAATGTTTACATATCAAGAATCAGAAACGGTCTAACCGAAGTTCTGATTCTTGAAATTCACCTAAACCTTTAATCCACTTTTTAAGTAAAATGAAGAAATTGATTTTACTAGGAATCTTCTTGTCTTTATTTACCTTAGAAGTATCCGCACAAGTCCAGGAGAAAGCTGAAGTTAAATTAACTTTAGCCGACGGCATAGATCCATTTTTGCATTATGCCTCTATTGGTGCTACAAATGTTTCGGGGGGATTAAAACAAGAAGCTAGTTATTCTGGGCAACTTTATACCGGACTTAAACTAGATTTTGAAACGCTTCTTGGTTGGAAAGGTACACGTGGAAAAATTTCAATGATTAATCGCCACGGTAAAGGTCTTGAAAAAGAGGTAGGTTCAGTATTTGAACCTTTAAATCTTGTTGGTGGTCAAAACACATTTTTGTACGATTTAAGTATAGAGCATGATTTTGGTAATAAGTTCTCTTGGAAAATAGGCCGCACTACTACGGTTGATGATTTTTCAGTTTCGCAATGGTATTTTTATTCACTTAGCAACACCATAAATGGCGTGATTAGAGCCCTATTGCTAGATGGGAAAACAACAACATTTCCTTTTACTACTTGGGGCACGCGCTTTAAATACAAACCAAATTCTAAATACCAATTCCAAATTGGAGTATATCAGTTGAGTGAAACCGTTTTTGATGACACGCAACATGGCTTAGACTTTGCCTTTCGAGACTCAGACGATGTATCGGTTTTTTCACAATATGATTGGTTTGGAAAAATTGCAGATTGTAAAACCAGAATTTATGCCGGACTAAACCAAGTTTTTGGGCGTTTTAATGGCTTAGACGCAAATACCATATCAGAGTACTTTTTACGCCTTTATGCGCATATTGATATAAATTTGACAGAGGGTTTAAACACTTTTCTTACCTTGGCGTATTCGCCTCATGGAGATGTTGCAAAATTACCGTTTCAAAGTAGCTTTGGTCTAAACTGGAAAGGACTTGTAAAATCGAGAGTTAAAGATAGAATATTATTTTTTGCCACAGTCGGCACATTTAGTAAGGAGTGGGCAACATTACAAGGTTTCGACACCTTATCACCAGAGGTAGTTTTAGAAATGGGATACCGCTTTCAAATTACAGACTTTTTTGTACTACAACCAGCGGTTCAATATAGTATTAACCCTGGTGGTGCAGGTGTAACTAATAATGCAATAATCCCTGGCATTTGGATTGAAGCTAGTTTTTAAAATTGAAGAATAACATTAAAAAAATAGAACATATGAGCAACCTGAACAACAAAAAAGCCATTATAACTGGAGGTGGCCGAGGACTTGGAAAAGCAACTGCACTAGCCTTTGCAAAAGAAGGTATTGATATTGGCATAACTGGTAGAAACGAAGCCGTTTTAAAAGCAACAGTTGCAGAAATTGAAGCCTTAGGTGTTAAAGCTACTTATGCTGTATTTGATGTTGGAAATTACGAAGCCGTAAAACCAGGTATAAAAACGCTTATAAACACTTTAGGTGGTGTAGATATTTTAGTCAATAATGCAGGTATTTGCTATGTTGGGTCTTTCATCGATATGCCAGTTGAAGAATGGAGTGCCATGATACAAACCAACGTTATGGGCATGTACTACGTCACCAAAGAAGTATTACCACATTTAATTGATAAAAACGAAGGCGATATCATCAACATATCTTCAACGGCAGGTTTAAATGGCAACCCAAATATATCGGGGTACTGCGCCTCTAAATTTGCAGTCATTGGCATGTCAGAAGCCTTAATGAAGGAAGTGCGTAAGTACAATATTAGGGTCAACACACTTACCCCAAGCACAATAGAAACGGATATGACACTAGGTTTGGGTATGATGGAGAAAGGTTCAGAAAACATCTTACAACCAGAAGATTTTGCACAATTAATGGTGTCTGGCTTAAAGTTACCGAGAAGAGCTTTGTTAAAAGGTGCTTCTTTATGGACTACTAATCCTTGATTTAAGTCTTTTTTGGCGTTACCACGCCTTAGGGCGTGGTCGGACTTTACTCATTGATTTTATTTCAAACTAAAGAAATCGTGAATATAAATATTTCATTACTCGCGCTATGCGAGGGGCTCAAATATTGAACCTGCGCTGAGCGCAGTGGAAGCGTTCAATCACTAAAGCGGGCATATTCGCCAAAGTTCTTCGTTCGTCCTAATTACAAGGTTACCCGCCTTTTTGTAACTAAAGACCATCTTTGAAAAAAGACGTATCTTTAAGAGAAAAAATGAAACTGAAATTAATGTTGCTAAACATAGTTTTGGCCTCCATTCTTTGCGTGGGTTGCACTTCCGATGTATCCGACAAAATGGAAGTAGAAACTGTTATAGAAAATGAGCCTTCCGCACCCGAAACTTCCACTTCAACTCTAGACTCAATTAAAATCCTATCCTTAGGAGATAGTTATACCATAGGGCAAAATGTTTGTAATACATGCCGCTTCCCAGAGCAACTTAAAGATAGCTTAAGAGCTAGAATTGAAGATCTAAAGGTTGAATTAAAAGTAATCGCACGTACGGGATGGACGACTTCAAGCTTAAAATCTGCTATTGCCACAGACAACCCATCAAACGATTACGATTTGACGACATTGTTAATTGGGGTAAATAACCAATTTCAAAATAGGCCATTCGAACTTTTTGAAACCGAATTTCCCGAGTTGGTTGATACAGCTGCAGCTTTATCAAATAACAAACTGGAAAACGTAATTGTAGTTTCTATACCTGATTATGCTTTTACACCCTTTGGTGGTGGCAGAATAGCGATTTCACAGGGTATCGATAGATACAATGGTTTTATTCAAAATTATTGTGCCCAGTATAGTATAACTTATATTAATATCACCGACATAACACGACTGGGATTAGTGCAACCAGCACTTGTGGCTAATGATGGGTTACATCCATCAGCTTTAGCATATAGTCGTTTTGTGGAGCGAATATTACCCAAAGCTCTAGAAAAAATTGGTTATACCACTGATTAATATTGTCTATATTAGCCGTAAGTAGTAACCTGCACCTATGTTTTCATCAAAAAAGCGATTAGATAACGCCTATAAAAACGCAAAAATTATAGATTTTGATGATGCCAGTAAGTACATCATTTTTAGCGATTGCCACCGTGGGGACAACAGTTTTGCAGATGATTTTGCCAATAACCGCAACATTTATTTCCACGCCTTAAAACATTATTATTCTGAAGGATTTCAGTATTGCGAGTTAGGCGATGGCGACGAACTTTGGGAAAATCTATCCTTTAGCTCCCTATTAAATGCACACAAAAACGTGTACATGTTGATGAAGTCGTTTCATGATGAAGATAGACTCCATATGGTTTGGGGCAATCACGACATGGTGTATCGTAATTCTGCATATGTAAAAAAACACTTGTCGACATACTTTGACCCTAAAATTGGAAAAGATGTCGAATTATTTAAAGACATCGTATACAATGAAGGCCTTGTTTTAAAACATCGCAACACAGGACAAGAATTATTTTTAACTCACGGCCATCAAGCCGATTGGTGGAACTACCTTTTTTGGAAATGGAGCCGGTTTTTAGTGCGTATCCTTTGGAAACCTTTAAATGTTATGGGAATTGCAGACCCCACAAGTCCCGCAAAAAATTACAAGGAACTCATAAAAGTTGAAAAACGCACCAAAAAATGGATTGCAGACAACGATAATTTATTAACAATTGCTGGACACACCCATCGCCCACGTTTCCCAGAACCTGGGGATATCGCTTTTTTTAATGATGGTAGTTGTGTGCATCCACGAAGCATAACAGGTTTAGAAATTGAAAATGGTGCTATTTCCTTAATCAAGTGGCAAATTGCTACTAAAGATGATGGGACTTTGCAGATTGTTAGGGTGCTTTTGGAAGGACCTACTAAGTTGAGTGATTATGAAACAAATTCTTAGACTAAAACATTGGCAATTATTTTGCTTAATAATCTTACCTTCTGCATTTACAAGTCCAAGCCCTCTTCAAGAAATAGTTAGGTACTTTGGACTAATTATCTTATTGTTTTGGGTTTATTCAATTGGAGTATTAGGTCATGATAAACTCAAAGACTTAAAACTGGAATCAGAAAAACTTAAATTTTTCAAGGTGAACGTAATTATTTGTCCTGTTACAATCTTAATAGTACATCTCTTTACTCTTGGTGATACCGAACCTGAATTCACACCTATGTTTATAGCTGTAACACCCTTTGCGTTGTACTTCTTCTTTTCACTTTTCTATATTATCTTTTTCACTAGCAAAGTACTTTCTAAAATAGAATTGAAAAGAGAAGTCGAATTCTCAGACTATTCAAAAAATCTTTTATTTATTTTTGTTTTCATAATTGGTGTTTGGATAATTCAACCTAAAGTAAAAAGGTATATTAGTTAGAAATGCTCCAAAAACACTACCAAGGTTTCTTAGAAACCCCATCTTTATGGCAAGGCAATTCGATAAAAAATCTTGAACAATTAGAAACATCCCAACCATCCCAAAAAATTGATATTCAAATTGACAATAATCTTCGATTGGGGAAATACGTGGAGCGTTTGGTGTCTTTTGAATTAAGTCAACAAAAAGACATTACCATTTTAGCGGAAAACATTCAAATTCAAAAGGATAAATTGACTCTAGGCGAATTGGATTGTTTGCTCTTAAAAGGCGGTCAACCAATTCATTTAGAAATTATTTATAAGTTTTACTTGTATGACCCTTCAGTTGGCACTACCGACATTGAGCACTTTATTGGCCCAAACAGAAAAGATTCTTTAATACAAAAATTGACCAAACTTAAAGACAAACAACTGCCTCTGCTCTATTCTGATGCTTGCAAACCTCATTTGGAAAACCTCAACTTAAAGGCAGAAACTATTACGCAACAGGTCTATTTTAAGGCACAGTTATTTTTGCCCTTTGCAAGCCAAAACATCGAACTACAATCTTTGAACAACGACTGTGTTTATGGATTTTACCTCAACTCTGAGCAATTAGATGAATTCAAGGATTGTAAATTTTATATCCCAACAAAAAAAGATTGGTTGGTTATGCCTCATCCCAATGTGGATTGGATAAATTTTTCGCAATTCTCTGAAATCACTCAAGATTACGTTACACAAAAATACTCTACGTTATTTTGGCTAAAACTGAAAAACGGCAACACAAAAAAGGCGTTTTTAGTATGGTGGTAAATTGCTTCCATTTATAAAGGTTTTAAACCTTACTTTGTCAGGAAAAATCACGAACTTCGATCCTGTCTACCTACAGGTAGATAACATACGATATAGTTCACCTGCGCTGAACCTGTTTCAATATTAAAACGGAACCATATCTCCACGTTGTGGGCAGTTAGAAAAAATGAAGAATGCTGAATTCCAGAACAGAAAGAAAAGCAATGTATACAACAGCTAATTACTTTACCGAAATTGGTTGGTTTTTTCGAGAACAACCTATCCTCGATTTTGGAATAGATGCTTTTGTTGAAATAGGGAAAAATGGCAGACCTTCTGGAAATTTTATCGCCTTACAAATAAAAGGAGGAAAATCTAATTTTCATAAGAGTAAAAAAGGGTTAACATTTTACTTTGATGAAATTCATAAGCAGTATTGGTTAGAAGTTGGTAAAACATTTCCCGTTTTTATCATTATTCAAGACCCCTCAAATGATAATCTATACTGGGGAAGAATTACAAAAGAGAAAATAAAAAAGACTCCGAAAAATTGGAAAATAATACTCCCTTTTTCTAACGAATTAATTAACACATCCAAAACAGAAATTGAGAATATCTCAACATCACATAAAACTTCATCATCTTATGTATCAGACTACTCTTACTTAACAAAAAAATCAAGAGTAACTAAAACACTTTTTTATGTTAAAAATAATTCAAAATTTGGACTTCAAATCATTTTGAATCTTGAAGGTAAACCTATAACTATCAATCTCAATTATAAGCCAAAGAAAAATGATTGGGATAATGACAAGAAGGAATTAAAATGGAATCACCCATACTATTACACAATTAGTGATTTAAAAAAGTACATTTTAACTTTTAACAATGAAAGTAAAAATATTGAAGAAGAAATAAACAAAGTTGAAGTTAGAATCAAGACTGGAGGGATAAGTAAATTGGCTGAATTTCTTTTTGATTGGAATAACAAAAGTAATGGTGTTCCTAAATATTCATATTTTGTTGAAGCATTTGAACATTTTCTTGAATTAGAAGGAAAAGACAAAAAGTCATATGAATTGCAAACAGTCGGTGAAACAATTTACTTCAGAACAGATGAAGAAGAATACATAATGAATACTTATGAAGGTAAGATTGAAGAGCTAAAATATTTCATTGAGAAAAAAGCATATTCCGAGATTTATACAATGACAGATGAATATATTTGGAGTGAGATTTATTTAGATGCGGGAATTGAAAAAGCTCATTTCATCCCTCTAATGCATAATTTATGGGAAGAATACTGGGATAACCTTTATAAAAGAATAAGAGAACAAGTTGGTAAGACCAACCATTTAGATGAATCCAAAGAAAGGTCTTGGAGACAATTTCAGATTTTCTCAGAGAGCTATAATGACGTTGGAGACATTATCAAATATGCTTATGCTTTGGATGATATGGAAATTTATCCCTTAGCTGTAGTTTCAATGATGAATATATTTGATGCTGATGTTTGTTATCTAGAGTATTGTGAATACGAATTCGAAATGGGAGATTGGGAAAGTATACGTGTAGATGACCAAGACGATAACAAACCTATTTTTTATATCAAAATAAATGAAATATAAATAAACTGTTCGCAACAGTTTATATAGTAAAATTAAGACATGAGTATTGTAAAAGTCATTTAAGAAATTTTAAGAAACATACTTTGCAAACACGTCCAGTTAGGGATTGAGGTATTTGTTGAAGCTCCCCGACGAAGGAGGGAACGACTTCCAAAAGCCCGTTGGGTAACGCCCAAAATAGCCTAAGATATTGGAATACGCTGATAAGCTTTTCGATACTTTGAAGGCGACATCCCCATTTGCTTTTGGAACTGCCTGTGGAAAAACGTCAAGTTGTTATAGCCCACCTTATAGCCTATTTCGGAAACGGAAAATTCTTTGTTGATGAGCATTTTGCAGGCCATACTTATTTTGTATTCGTTCAAAAAGGCGAAAAACGAGCAGTGGAAGGTTTTTTTGAAAAATCGGGAAAAAGTGTCGGCGCTCATGTTCATGCAACTCGCGATATCGTTTAGGGCAACCTTTTCCAGATGGTGCGCTCTTAAATAATTGTAAATAGCATTGATGCGCTCACTTTCTTCATAGGACAAACTATTGGAAAAACTTGGTCCCGCTAAAAGTTCGTATTCATCGGTCAGCGCCAGTTTTTGCAGAATTTGTAAAAAGAGAATCAGCCGTTCAAAAGACTGCACTTCCAACAATTTCAGGAGCATGGTTTTTATTTCTAAAGTAATGCGCTCATGAAATCTTATTCCACGTTGGGAGCGTTTCAAAAGAGCTTTGATGTGTTTTGCTTCCTCTTTGTCCAGCCAGTTTTTAAGCACATCTTCGTGCCATTGTATGACGATACACTTCACATCTTCAGTTTGTTCGCCAATCGTTTTCCAGCAATGTGGAAGATTGGCTCCCACCATCACCAAATCGTCATGGTCAAAGGTATCCATACGATTGCCCACATAACGCACACCCGTACTTTTGATAATATAGGTCAGTTCATATTCCTTATGAAAATGCCATGCGGCAGGGAACTCTTTGTCTTCGAACAATCTTGCTCGAAACGAACTCCCCGGAGATGTAGAAATGTTATGGTACCTTGCTTTCATTTAAAACTTTTGTATTATTCTATTTGGGCGTTACCCACAAGGGGTCGGGCTTTCCGTTCCAAGTCCTCGCTTCGCCCTAAGGGGCTTCGCTGTGGGCTTTCCACTGCAATCCCTAACGCGGATAAATCCGCCAACAACATACACAACCCTAAGTCAGTCCCTATTTGCAAACGTAAAAATAAAAAGTATATGTTTTTGTGCTATTTGAATGTTCTTAAAACCAAAAAATTCCAAAATAGTGTATAAATTTAGCGTTATTGTGTAAATAATGCAATAACTTAATAGCTAATTTTGTGAGGATTCATTCAATTAGAAAATAAAAACTAAACACATAAAACTCATGTCAAAAGACATTGCAATCAGGAATGCCAAGATTTATAAGGCTGTTGCCGAACTAAAAAAACCAATTTCCGACGCCACACATACTATTTCAGAAATCTCATTTTTAGTTCTCCAGATTCAATTGGAAAATGGAGTTATTGGCGAATCTTATCTGCTTTCGTTTCAATATTCACCCAATGCAATTGCTGGTGCTTTAAAGGATGCCGTTCCACATATTATTGGCCATAACACCAATGAAATGGGAATCGTTTATGATAAACTAAACGATTTGGGAGAGTATTTCGGCAACCAAGGTATTAATCGATGGGCGCAAGCGGCAGTGAACATTGCGATGTGGGATGCTTGGGGAAAAACATTGAACCAGCCAGTTCATGAAATTCTAGGCGTCTGTCATAAAAAAGTATCTATTTACGGTAGTGGTGGATGGATTTCATATACTATAGACGAGCTAATCGAAGAAGTTACAGGTTATGCCAATCGCGGATTTAAAGCCGTAAAGATTAAGGTAGGGTCTCCAAAGGTTAGTACTGATGTGGAGCGGTTGCGCTTGGTGCGTGAAGCTGTTGGCAACAAAGTGGATATTATGATTGACGCCAATCAAGGTATGGACTTGCCTTCTGCCATGAAATTGTCGAGAGCAGCCAAAGAATTAAATATAAACTGGTTTGAAGAGCCCGTAAATCATCAAAATTTCCCAGCCTTCGAAATCTTGAAGAATCAAGCAGGTATTTCATTGGCCATGGGCGAACGTGAATATGACACGTTACCGTTAAGAGAACTTGTTACCCGAAATGCTTTGGACATTTGGCAACCAGATATTTTAAGAATTGGTGGGGTAGAAAAATGGAGAGAAAGCGCGGCATTGGCGCACAGCTTTAATCTCCCTGTTTTGCCGCATTATTATAAAGATTATGATGTACCTCTTTTATGTACCATTCCAAATGGTGTTGGTGCAGAGTCTTTTGATTGGGTAGACCCTTTAATTGACAACCCTATGGTGATTCAAGATGGCTTTGCAAAACCACATGACAGACCGGGTTGGGGCTTCAACTTTATCGATGATACATTAACTGAAATCAAGTTCTAAATGAGTTTACAAGTGTTTTCATTAGAAGGCCAACGTGCACTGGTAACAGGTGGTGGCACGGGCATAGGACTGGGCATAGCAAAAGCTCTAATTGAAGCCGGCGCTAAAGTGGTCATTACCGGACGAAGAGAAGAAGTTTTAAAGGAAGCTGTTGCTGAATTAGGGAGTAATGCCTCATATAAAGTAAATGATATTACCGATAGAGCCAGCATTCCAACTTTAGTAGAAGGGATTGAAACTGAAGAAGGACCCATCGATATTTTGATCAACAATGCAGGTATTCATCATAAAGCTTGGGCACAGGATACTACCGATGAAGATTTTGAGCGTGTGATACAAACCAACCTCATTAGCGTATTTGCATTAACTCGGGAATGTGCTAAGTACATGCTGAAGCGCAAAAAGGGAAGTATTATTATGATAGGTTCTATGGCTGGTTTATTTGGAATTGACCGTGTTATTGCATACAGTGCCTCCAAAACTGCTTTAACAGGATTGGTGAACAGCTTGACCACAGAATATGCTAAAGATAATGTGCGTGTCAACGCAATTGCACCAGGCTGGATAACCTCCAATATGTTCTTAAATGCCGTGAATAAAGACCAAGCTCGCAAACTGCAAATTACAAACCGAATCGCAATGGACCATTTTGGAACCACTGAAGACATTGGCAATGCCGCCGTGTTTTTAAGTTCCGAAGGCGCAAAATACATTACAGGAGTAATTCTGCCCGTTGATGGTGGAGCTACAGTGAATTTTTAAAATTGTGTGATTGTCATTCTGAACTTGATTCAGGATCTCATCAAAAAATAAAATTATGAAACCAACTTATATAACCCGGGACTACACCAAAAGTCCAGCATTTAACAACGAAACCAGATTGGTTTACGGTACCTCTGGACTAGGTGGCGTTTGGGGCGCAGTGGACCAAAGAGATTCTATCGATGCCCTTTTATATGCTTTTGAAAATGACATATCGGCTTTAGATACCGCTCCTTCCTATGCCAATGCCGAATATTACGTTGGAATGGCCTTGAGAGAATGGAAAGGACAAAAACCTTTTGTGAGCACTAAAATAGGCCGTTTAAAAGGTAAAGATGCATTTGAAACCAAACTAGATTATAGTACAGATGGTTTGAAAAGAAGTTTAGATAACAGTCTTAAAACTCTGGGCCTTGACAAAATAGATTTATTGTTTTTGCATGAACCTCAATTAGTGCCTTTAGAAAACATAGATGAAATTTTGAATACGCTAAAAGGGTTTAAAGCAGAAGGGTTAGTAGGTGCACTGGGCGTTGGCGGAAATCCGTCTGAAGATTTCAAGCCCTTCATCTCTAAAGAAAATTTTGATGTGGTTTCTGGATTTTTACATATGGACGCCTGTAATTTATCAGCTTTTGATGGTGAAATTCAATCTTATAGAAAAGAAGGTATTGCTTATTATGCGGCTTCAGCATTGCATTTTTCATTGTTAGGAAGTCGCTTTGAAACCTATAAGTCTAAAGGTGTTGATGGAGAATGGATAACGCAATTGGATTTAGAAAATGCCATAAGAGTAAAAGTTGTGGCTGATAAATACGATATGCCCTTGGCAACGTTAGCACAACGCTATTTGTTTTCAATAGAAGAGGCAGATAGAGTGGTAATGGGAGCAAGAACCCCAGCTCAAATTAAAGCAACCGTTGATGATTGGAAGGCTGGAAAGTTATCCGAAGACCTATTTAATGAAGTAAGCGATTGTATTTTAACCGAATAACATGAAGGTAATAAGATTAAAACAACCCGGAGAATGGGAAACCTTTGAAACAGAAAGACCAAGTTCGGTTTTACTTGATGGCGAAGCACTGCTCAAAGTTAAAAAAATAGGGGTATGTGGTACGGATTTACACGCCTTTAAAGGGCAACAACCCTTTTTTAACTACCCACGTATTTTGGGTCATGAATTGGCAGTGGAAGTCGTTGCTATTGCAGATGATGTCACCAATGTTTCCGTTGGTGACAAATGCTCCGTAGAACCGTATTACAATGATATTGTTGGTCAAGCAGTCCGTCGGGGCAAGACTAATTGTGGTGAGCATTTACAGGTTTTGGGCGTACATGTTGATGGTGGCATGCAAGAGTATTTCGTATATCCTGCCAAATTTTTGCACAGTACAACCTCATTATCAGACGACCAGTTAGCGATGATTGAGCCATTGGCTATCGGTTGTCATGCAGTGGATAGGGCAGATATCAAAGAAGATGACATTGTATTGGTTATAGGTGTTGGCCCGATAGGTTTGGGCTCCATTCAATTTGCCCAATTAAAAGGTGCACGAGTGATTGCCATGGATATTGACGATGCCAAATTGAAACAATGTCAGGAAATTACCAAAGTAAAAGATACCATAAATGCCTTAGGTGATGTTGAAGCTGAATTAAATTTACTTCTAAACGGAGATTTACCCACAGTGATTTTGGACGCTACCGGTAGCCCAAAATCTATGATGAACACCTTCAAGTATGCGGCAGCTGGTGGCACCATTGTTTTTATTGGTCTTTTTATGGGCGATGTTGTATTTCACGACCCGTCGTTTCACAAAAAGGAGTTGACGTTGAAAGCAAGTCGCGCTGCTATGGGAGAAGATTTCAGAAGAATTATCAAGCTTATAGAGGCTGGTAAAATTGATGCTACTTCATTTATTACCCACAGGATTAAATTTGACGACGTCCCAACAGAATTTGAAAAACTTTACGAAAAGAAAGATTTAATAAAAGCTATTATCGAACTGTAAACCACTAAACTAAATGGAATCAAAAAAAGAAAATTACTCAAAGTTTTTAGTGCCATTGATTATTGTCATGGCATTAATGTTTTTTTGGAATTTAAGTAGAAACATCAATGACGTTTTGATTCCTTATCTCAAAAGAGCTTGCCAGTTGACCGATTTTCAGTCATCGTTGGTACAGTCTGCTTTTTTTGGCGCATATTTTGTGGTTGCATTACCTGCCGGCTGGTACATTCAGAAAAAAGGCTATAAAAACGGCATTATTACAGGTTTACTAATTGCAGCTGTTGGTGCGCTTTTGTTCTATCCAGCAGCAGAAACAAGAGTATATTCACTCTTTCTATTAGCCTTATTTGTTATGGCAGCTGGTTTTGCTGTTTTAGAAGTAACGGCATCACCCTATGTTACAAAATTAGGAGATCCAGAAGGTGCTTCGAGCCGTTTAAGTTTGGCAGCAATGATTGGCTCGTTGGGTGCAACCATTGCGCCTTCATTAGCAGCACTATTACTTTTACACGAAGAAGACGTTGCACAATCAACAATTGATGCATTTTCCGCTATTGAATTGGAAACCTTTTTATCCAGTGAAGCAGATTTAGTAAAACCACCATACATCATTCTAGGAGCCATTTTATTGGTTATCGCTATAATAGTGGTGTTTACAAAACTACCAGCTATTGAAGACGAACAAGGTGGAGGCAAAAAACCTTTAATAGATATTTTAAAATACAAGCATACAATTTACGGTGTGGGTGCAGAATTTTTCTATGTTGGCGCTGAAGTTGGCATTGTAAGTTTTATTATTCGTTATGCCAAATGGTTTAATCTTCCAGAGCTTACAGAACAAAAATCAGCACAGTATATTACGGCCTTTATGGCTTTGGTACTTGTCGGTAGATTTTTGGGTGTTTTTATTCTGAAAAAGTTTAAACCACAACACGTACTAGCATTTTGTAGTATCAGTGCATTTGCCTTAGTAACATTAGCAATTGTTACAAATGGGTATTTCTCTTTAACCTGTTTGTCTGTTGTTGGATTCTTCACTTCAATTATCTATCCAATTATTTTCAGCTTAAGTATGAAGGATTTAAAGGAATACACTAAAACGGGTTCTTCAGTATTTTTATTAGGAATTGTTGGTGGTGCTATCGTACCGCCATTAATGGGTTATATTTCAGACACTATCGGGATTAAATACTCCTTTATCATCCCTCTGATTTGTTACATTTATCTATTGTTTTTTGCTTTAAAAGGACATATCGTAAATATAAAAGCGTAGTTAAAAATGAGTGTTCAGCAGTTTAGACGATTTACTTATTTTTTGAATTCTGAAGATGAACAGCTTTTGGAAGTATTTACTTCTGATACTTTTAAGGAATTACAATCATCGGAAGGGATTGAAGCATTCTATATATATGTAAAAGACGATGATTATTTTTTGGTTATTGATGCTGATGTGTCGTTAAATTCAGAACAATTATTTAATGCTTTTAATGGTATTGAAAACTTCAAAAGCATATTGCCAGAGCACAATAGAGCTCTGGAACGTATTTATAAACTAGACCAAAAGGCAATTTACAAACCAACAGACGGACAATTAAAAACCTCGATTGCCCCTTATAAACGATACGTTTGGACATTGCTATTGGAACCAAATCTCATTAACGAATACAAACATGTTCATGCCATGGGAATGGCATGGCCTGAAATAACAGCCAATATGAAAACTGTTGGCGTAAAGGATATGGAAATTTACATTCATAAAGCTCAAGTTATGCTTATTATGGATACCGTTCCTGATTTTGATTTGAATGAAGTTGGTCCAAAATGGCAAAAATTACCCTGTGAAGAAGAATGGCAAGCTTATGTGGCAAAATTTCAGAGAACTGACCCTGAAAGTTCTATTCAAGAGAAATGGCAGGATATGATACAACTTTAACTTTTTAAACGATACACTAAAAATGAATAAGAACATTTTTTTACTACTATCTGTTCTAATAGTCTGTTTTAATTGTAAAACAAAAGAATCCGAAGAACAAGAGCAAGTCGCTTTTCAATTTGAAGAAAGCTGGGAAAGCTTAAGCAATTATGAAATTCCGCAATGGATGAAAGATGCCAAATTTGGAATTTTTATTCATTGGGGACCTAACTCCGTACCAGAAATGCACACCGATTGGTATTCGCGCTGGATGTATTTGGATGAAGGACAAGTGGATCACGTTACAGGCGAGAAGAAAAATAATATACCTCATCCTGTTTCTGTGTTTCACAAGGAGAATTTTGGCGATCCAAAAGAATTTGGTTTTAAAGATTTAATTCCTATGTGGACTATGGAAAAATTTGATGCCAAAGGTTGGGTGAGTTTATTTAAGGAATCTGGTGCACAATACGTGGTTCCGGTTGCCGAACATCATGATGGCTTTGCGCTTTATGAATCTTCCATTACACCATATAATGCGGTTGCTATGGGACCTAAAAAAGATGTTCTAAAAGAATTAACAGATGAAATAAAAAGTCAAGGCTTAATCTGTGGGGTTAGTTCTCACCTAGCTTTCAACTGGAATTTCTACACACAAAAAGACCGTTTTGATACTGGCGACCCGAAATATGCTGATCTATATGCGCCTCAACACGAACCGTATTCACCAGCAAGCGCCGAATGGTTAGCCAACACATGGTGGCCAAGAACCAAAGAAATCATTGATAAATACCAACCAGATATTTTATGGTTTGATTTTTATTTAGACCGTCCAGAATTTGCACCCTATCACAAAAAACTTGCCGCTTATTACTATAACTCTGGTTTAAAAAGAGATAAAAGTGTTGTACTTCAAACTAAAAACTTACGTTACGAATCATACAAACCAGGTACGCACATGTTGGATTTGGAGCGCAGTAAAATGGATTCACTACGTACTGAATATTGGCAAACCGATACCTCAATTGGTAAAAACTCTTGGTATTACACCAAAAACTGGATACCAAAATCCGCTGAGGATTTAGTGGCGGATTTGATGGATATAGTCAGTAAGAATGGATGTTTATTATTGAACATCGGTCCCAGAAAAGATGGTATTATTCCAGATGATCAAAAGAACACATTGTTAGATATTGGCGCTTGGTTAAAAGTAAATGGCGAGGCTGTTTATGGTTCAAAATACTATGAAGTTTATGGCGAAGGACCAACGGAAACCGCTACTGGGCATCTTTCAGAAGACAAAAATAAAGGCTTTACTCAAGAGGATATTCGTTTCACTACAAACAACGAAAATTTATATGCTACCGTGTTAAAGACTCCAACAAAGGATATTCAAATCAAATATTTAACAGGTTCTAAAGTCAATATTAAATCTATTGAATTGCTCGGGTCCGATGCTAAAATTGAATTTCACCAATCATCATCAGGAACGAGAATTAAGCTACCTGAAGGTGTAGACTTAAACTACGCTTGGGTATTCAAGGTTGAAACCAACGAAAAATTTTAGTAGGTCTACAGGAATATATAAATCAATTATTCTCTAAGTTCCACATAATTTGCATCTTTAAGATTAAATCAACCTAATTAAGCTAAAGTGAAATGAGACATATTATTTCGACCTTTTTTATTCTATTGACATTTTTTTCATGTAACGAAAAAGAACAATCAAAAACTAAAGATTCCGCGAAAGAAGAATTTACACAAGCAGACTATGATTTTCTGGCTATTGGTAATCCTGAAAAAATGAGTTCTGCTTCAAAACGTGCTCTTAGAAATAACTATCATAAAAATGAAGAATGGTTTGGAACCTTTCGTAACCATGAGATAAAAGGCGACGTAGGTTACGAAAAAGGAGTCATACGAAGGGACCCCACTATGGTAATTCAAGTAGATGGATTATATTATACTTGGTACTCAAAATCCATAGGAAAAACTTATGGATTCGGCACAGGAGATCCAGAGAAAAAAGTATTCCCATGGGATAAAACAGAAATATGGTATGCTACTTCAAAAGATGGTTGGGATTGGAAAGAACAGGGTGTTGCAGTAACCTTTGGACCAAAAGGAGCATACGATGACAGGTCTGTTTTCACTCCAGAAATTTTAGAACATGAAGGCAAATACTATTTGGTATATCAATGTATTCAATTTCCATATGTAAATCGCTCTTTCAATACTGTTGGAATGTCCATAGCCGATAACCCAAATGGTCCATGGAAACGCTTAGAAGCTCCAATTTTAGAGGCTTCTAAAGATGGCGAATGGCTTGGAGAAGAAGACAGTAGGTTTGCGGTAAAAACTCAAGGAAGTTTTGATAGTCAAAAAGTGCATGACCCAACGCTTTTGTATTATAAAGATAAGTTCTATCTATATTACAAAGGTGAGCGTATGGGAGAGAGAAATACGGCTGGCGGACGTGAAATTCGCTGGGGAGTAGCAATTGCAGATAATATTAAAGGGCCATATGTTAAATCAGAATACAACCCTATTACCCATAGTGGTCACGAACTTTGCATTTGGAAATACAAAGATGGAATTGCAATGGTGTCTTCTGCTGATGGACCTGAAAGGCAAACCATTCAATACTCCCCAGATGGTATTAATTTTGAAATCATGTCCTATGTAAATTGGGTACCATCAGCCATGGGCTTGGTCACCACTTTAGATAATGATAAGCACCCAACTGAAGCTTTAAGCTGGGGTTTGCACCACTTGTCTAAAAATTATCCTGGTGAACCTTGGTGGGCTGGAGATCAGTATTTGGCCCGATTTAGTTTCAGTAGAAACAGAAATACCAAAGCTGAATTTGCAAAAAGTAAAAGCGACTAGAAATGAGAACTATCTCTATTCTATTAATTGTATTTCTAAGCCATGGATTATTGGCGCAAGAACCTCCTAAAACTTTCCAAAACCCAATTTTATCAGGTTTCTATCCCGACCCATCCATTTGCAGAGTAGGAGACACTTATTATATGGTGAATTCTTCTTTTGAGTGGTTTCCTGGACTACCTATTCATAAAAGCAAAGATTTAGTAAACTGGGAGAAAATTGGTCATGGTTTACATAGACCTACCCAAATTGTTTATAAAGATGGACTGAAGAATTCCTACGGCATCTACGCACCAACCATTCGATATCACAAAGGAAAATTTTACATCATTACGACCATGGTGGGGCAAAAAGGGAATTTTATTATTACAGCCAAAAATCCCGAAGGCCCTTGGAGTAACCCCATATGGATTAAAGATGCCCCAGGAATTGACCCCTCGTTGTTTTGGGATGATGATGGAAAATGCTACTATACAGGTGCAGGAATAATTGATGGAACTCGGGGTGAATGGCCAGGAAAAAATGGTATTTGGATGCAAAAAATTGATCCTGACAAAGGTGTTTTAATTGGAGAAAAAAAGCAACTCACTTATGGACACGCCGCAAATGCACGTTGGGCTGAAGGTCCACATTTATATAAAATCGATGGAGAATATCTTCTTTTAATAGGGGAAGGTGGTACAGGGGAATATCATGCTGTAACCGTATTCAATAGTAAAAATCTGTGGGGACCTTATATTCCAAACCATGCTAATCCTGTGATGACACATCGTCATTTAGGAAAAACATATCCAATTGGTCAGACTGGACATGCAGATTTAGTACAAACGCAACATGGCGATTGGTGGAGTGTCATGTTAGCTAAGAGACAAATTGATAGATTTGTGACTCTAGCTCGAGAGACTTTTTTAGCAAAAGTAATTATGACAAATCAGGAAAGCGGTATAACACCTATTTTTAATCCGGGTATAGGGCTTATTGTAAGTTCGCAAGAGCGTCCAGATTTACCATGGGGTCCTGTTACCAAACCTGAGCCTCGCGATGAGTTCAATAGCAATACACTTGGATTAGAATGGAATTTTTTAAGGACTCCAAAGTTTGAATGGTACAATATTAAAAATGGGCAACTGGAAATCGATTTACGCCCCGAAATGGTAACTGAACTTGTTAATCCGTCTTTTATAGCGCAACGTACAAAACATCATAATTATAAAGCAACTACAAAGCTTACATTTAAGACCAAAAAAGACAATGAAAAGGCTGGTTTAGTCATTTACCGACGCCATGGAAACAATTACCAATTACTGAAAACTAAAAATAAAATAGTTCTAATTAAGGCTTTTCAAAAGGACAATAAAGGAGATTTTCAACCTGAAATAATAACCATAATACCTTATTCTAAAGAAGATGTTGTTTTGAGTGTTAAAGTTGATGGTATCGAAGTTCAGTTTTATTACGGAAAGACAGAAAAAGATTTGAAACCCATTGGTAACATTCAAGACTATACGTTGATTTCAGATGAAGTAGCCCAAAGATTTAATGGTGTTTACATTGGAATGTACGCAACAGCATTAGGACAAACTAGTAAAAATAAAGCTTTGTTTGATTGGTTTGAATATATACCTAAAGACTAATTTAAATGCCTTTACATCACATATTGTCGTCAATAAGATTTAGAAGAGTTATCAAGTATTGTTATATTTCGTTTTTCGTCTTCCTGTATGCTCGTCCTCGAAATGCCAATAATACAAATCTTCAAATGTTATCCTAAATCCTGATTAACGATTAAGCCTTTGGAGATTTAAGTTTTCTACGAAAAATTAAAAGTGAGATGCCACACGAATTGAACCGAGTAATTGCTGAAATGTATTATGTACATGTAAACATAAAATAAATTTTAATGAAACTATTTATTATTATCCAAATATGCTTTTGTTGGAGTTTTATGGCTCAAAACAAACAGCCAAACATCATTTTTATAATGACAGACGATCATGCTTCACAAGCTGTAGGTGCTTATGGTATGCGTTTCGCCAGATTAAATCCAACGCCAACTATTGACAAGCTTGCAGAAGAAGGCGTGCTCTTTGAAAACGCTTTTTGTACAAACTCTATATGTACACCCGCGCGTGCAACGATTATGACAGGACAGCATGGACATGTAAACGGCGTTTTTGATTTGGAAGGTAAATTGAAACAAGAAAATCAATATTTAGCACACGAAATGAACGCATTAGGTTACGAGACTGCTATAGTTGGAAAATGGCATTTAAAACATGCTCCAGAGGCATTTGATTATTACAATGTACTACCGCTACAAGGCGACTACTATAATCCTACACTTTACAGTAGAGAAGGTAAGGAAAAACAGGATATTAAATTTGCACAAGACCTTACCAGAACAGTTAATACCACAAAATATGAAGGCCATAGTTCTGATGTTATCACCGATATAAGTTTAGAGTGGCTTAAAACTATGAGAGATAAGTCGAAGCCATTTTTCTTAATGCATCATTTTAAGGCACCACACGACAAGTTTAAGTATGCTCCACGTTATAAAGAGTATCTTGCTGATACGGAACTTCCCGAACCAGCTAGTTTATGGTACAATGCTAATAATGGATCAGAGGGTACACGCGGTAAGAATGATTCACTTGTGCATATTATAGGTTCCTCGGTAGGCCACAGAAACATCATTAGAAATAAAGGTAAGTTTTTGGAGTTTGACCAAAGTGTTACAGACCCACAGTATAAACGAATGGTCTACCAAGATTACGTAAAACGCTATTTACGATGTGTTAAAGGTGTAGATGATAATATTAAGCGTCTCTTAGATTATTTAGAAGCAGAAGGACTAATGGAGAATACCATAATTGTATACACAAGTGACCAAGGTTTTATGCTTGGTGAGCACGATTATGTAGATAAACGCTGGATGTATGAGGAATCGCTTAGAATCCCTTTCATAGTTAAGTATCCAAAAATGATTAAGCCAGATTCAAAAACAGATGCAGTTATAAACAATACCGATGTTGCTCCAACATTAATAGAACTTGCAGGTGGTGAAACACCAAATTATATGCAGGGTAAGAGTTTTAAATCCATTTTATCATCCTCAGAAGTTTCAGTAGAAACCAGAAAAGACAGCTATTATCGTTACTGGATGCATATGGCGCATCAACATAATAATCCTGCGCATTTTGGGATAAGAACTAAAGATTACAAACTTATTTTCTTCTACGGATTAGATTATGATATCAATAGAAATACGGATGAACAATTATGGGCAGACAACCCAGAGTCCGTATCCAATTTTAAAACTCCACCTGCTTGGGAGTTTTATGATTTAAAAAACGACCCTGAAGAAATGGATAATCGCTATGGTCAAGAAAAATATGCGACAATTATTTCAGATCTTAAAACACGATTAAAGGCTTTACGTCAGGAGGTTTTGGAAGACGACTCAAAACATCCACATATTAAACAAGTGGTTGACCAACATTGGGATAACTAAGATTCTTCTTTTTAAATTATTAAAACAAAAAAGCGTTTTTGAAAATTCAAAAACGCTTTAGCTTTTAAGGCATATAGAACCTATTCTTTAGGCAATCTTTCATCTATCATTTTAAGTGGCATACCTTCCATTAAATCGAATACATCAATAATACTTCTAAAGGTGTCCTCTTCTTCAGACTGCTCGGTGATAAACCATTGTAAAAATACTTCAGTGATTAAATCACCTTCTTTTCTAGCAGATCTGAAAATATTAAATATAGACTCTGAAACGGCAATTTCATGCTCCAACCCAGTTTCATAAACATTTCTTAAGCTTTCAAAATCATTATTTACATTAGTAACTTCTGGGGATAGTGCTGCTCCTCCGTTATCGTTTATAAAGGTGAAAATTTTCATAGCATGTTCTCTTTCCTCCTCCGCTTGCTTATAGAAGAACGCTTTGCTATTTAATAATTCACGTTGATCGCACCAAGATGCCATAGCTAAATAAGAAGCCGAAGCTTTCATTTCCATAGCAACTTGTTGGTTTAATAAATCCATCACATCAGGATGGATAGACATTTGTTTTCTTATAGCTGTTGCATTCATAACTTTCTTGTTTTTAACAAAGTTACGACAAAAGCCAAAAAGAAAATAGTATAAGAAAAATTTATAAAGAGTCTAAATAAATATAGTTTTTACACATAAACCTCTGCAGGTGAATGAAAAAACACTGCGAGCTCTTCTTGAAGTTTTAAAAGTTGAGGTACATCTAGATAAAGGAGATGCTCCTTATCCGCAACATAGATCAAAGCAAAATTATGCGAATTGATAATTTCGTTAAGAGAATCGAATGTTGTAAGCTCGTTTACTTTTCGTCTTAACTCCAACATTTGAGGGAAATTTAAATGTATTTCCTTGTTGGGAGTCACCAACTCATATTTACAGAATGTAGCTTGCTTAATTTGGTACGGGTATGTTGCATCAACTTCTCTACTCATGGCGCAAATATAAATCTTATTTAGAATAAATAAAAATTAACTTTCAGGAGCCAATTCCACCTCTAGCCCCTCCATTTCAGGAGTCATTTGAATTTGACATCCTAAACGAGAATTATCTTGAACGTCAAAGGCTTCAGACAACATAGCTTCTTCATCGTCAGACATCTCTGGCAAATCGGTATCACTTAACACATAACATTGGCAAGAAGCACACATAGCCATACCGCCACATACGCCTATAGTACCTTCAGGAGCAAGTTCGTAAGAACGTACCACCTCCATTAAATTCATTGCCATATCAGTAGGAGCAACAACATCGTGTGTTACGCCGTCTCTATCTGTTATTTTTATATTAATATCTTCCATTTGAAACTAGTTGCCGCCTAAGGCTAATCATAATTCGTGCCGCAAATTTAAGGGATGAAAGTGTAATTATTAAAATAATTTCCTAGTAATTTAATAGGATTTAAAAAAATTATCATATTTACAAAATATGCATGCTTTTTGCGTGACTTCAACAGCAAAAAGCATGCATAACAGTAACATTTACAGCCTAATTATATTAAGCTTCTATATTTATAACCTCTTCTATTTGAGGTGCGTATTTTTTAATGGTCATTTCTACACCAGATTTTAAAGTCATCTGGTTAACACTACAACCCACACATGCCCCTTGCAACTGCACTTTTACAAGTTTATCGTCCTCGATAGACAATAAGGAAATATCGCCTCCATCACTTTGTAAAAAAGGACGAATTTCATCTAGCGCTTTCTCAACGTTTGATTTTACTTCTTCTGTTGTCATGTCTTATTTCTTTACAGCTGAACACCCAGCCATTGTGGTAATTTTTATTGCTTCAGTTGGTGGTAAATTTTCATTTCTCCTTACAACTTCCTGAACTACATTTTGCGTTAGCTTCTCAAAAGCCTGTTCTAAAGGTGTTGCCGTCTGTAAGGCTGCTGGTCTACCAACATCACCTGCTTCTCTTATACTCTGCACTAACGGCACCTCACCCAAAAACGGCACTTTTAAATCTTCCGCAAGATTTCTGGCACCTTCTTTACCAAAAATATAATATTTGTTTTCTGGCAATTCAGCTGGCGTAAAGTACGCCATATTTTCAATAATTCCTAAAACTGGTACTTCTATGCTATCTTGTTGAAACATAGCTACTCCTTTCTTAGCATCAGCAAGCGCCACATTTTGTGGTGTACTCACAACAACAGCGCCGGTTATTGGAAGTGATTGCATAATACTTAAATGAATATCACCAGTTCCTGGTGGTAAATCAAGAAGCAAGAAATCTAACTCGCCCCAGTGTGCATCAAAAATCATTTGATTTAAAGCTTTCGCAGCCATTGGCCCTCTCCATACAACCGCTTGATTTGGTTGGGTAAAAAATCCAATGGATAGTACTTTCACACCATAATTTTCAATCGGCTTCATTTTAGATTTACCATCAACATTCACCGCCAAAGGTTTTTCGGCCTCTACATCAAACATAATTGGAATTGACGGCCCATAAATATCGGCATCTAAAATTCCAACTTTAAACCCCATTTTAGCTAAAGAAACCGCCAAATTTGCCGTAACTGTAGATTTACCAACACCACCCTTACCTGATGCTACGGCTACAATATTCTGTATTCCAGGAATAGGCTTCCCTTTAATAACGTTAGCCTTTGGTTTTGCTGGGGCATCTACCTTTACATTTACCGTTATTTTCGCCTTTTGGTAAACTTTCTCATGAATAGCTTTAAGAATATCTACCTCTGTTCGTTTTTTGGCTTGTAAGCTAGGATTTGTAATTGTGATGTCAACAATAACCTCGTCTCCAAAAGTCACTATATTCTTTACCGCACCGCTTTCTACCATATTCTGTCCCTCACCAGGAACAGTAATAGTTTCGAGTGCTTTTAATATATCTTTTTTATTGAGTTTCATTTGCTTTATTAAGAATCATTCTAAACGCAAAGATAGTTAATATTGAGGGAAGCCTTATGACAGATGTCAGAAGTTTTATTGATGTGATTATTGGGTTTTGTTATCATATTATTTTTAAAGAAACCCTGATAAACCTGAGATATAGCATTTAATTCATCCTGTTTTTGGGAATTATATGACTTTAAATTCAATTAAATGCATTATTCATAAAAGTTAAGAGAAATCTTTCAATTTAGCAGAAACATTTTACCTTTATATCTAACAATCAAGATATTAAATCTTGGTAGAATATTAACCTAAACTTTTGATTATGTTACACAAAACAATGAAACGTGTAGTTCTATTATTTATGCTTTCAGCAGCCGTTTTTAGCTGCGATGAGAACAGTACAGATCCTCTTGATACTTCTGGAGATTTACTAGGAGACTGGGAACTAGTTAGCTATACCAGCAATGGCAATACTTCTGCAACAATACAAGGAACTAACTTTACCACCACCTACACAGGAAAAGCATTAAACATAGACTATATTCTTACTTTTTCTGAAAATCCGAATAAGGCAATTACCGAAAATGGTAGCTTCGACCTTCAAATAATGACATCCATAGGCGGAAATACTGATACAACAACCCAAACAATAAACAATATTGATTCTGAGGCCAACTGGACCAGAGATGGGAATATACTTTCTTTTACAGGGAATTTTGGTTATTTTGAATCAAACACCCAAATTTTAGATGAAGATATTGATGCTAACCCTGATTATATTATTGAAGAATTAACCAGCACATCTTTGATTCTCACTACAAGCGTATCTGATCAGATTACGGATTTAGGAATTGATTACGATTTTGGTATAACTATTAGGTTGGAGTTTACGAGAATTTAAATTAGGAAATATTTCTATAGTTTTAGAACCGCCTACAACTAAGTTTTAGGCGGTTTTTGCATTTCTATACTTTAAAGAGTATTTGAAGGATCCCAAAACACCTCATCAAAATTTTGGATTTGGTTGTCAATAACTTTAATACCCTCGCTTTCCAGTAACTGCTGCATTAAATTGGTGCCATCAAAATGATGTTTCCCAGTTAGCAATCCTTTTTGGTTTACAACACGATGTGCAGGCACATCCTTTCCCCCAGAACCGTTCATGGCATAACCCACCATTCTTGCGCTTCTTGTTGCCCCCAAATATTTAGCAATAGCACCATAACTTGTTACTCTTCCATATGGAATTAATCGCGCGACTTCATACACTTTTTCAAAGAAGTTTAGAGTTTCCTGCTTCACACTATAAATCTTTAATGATATTGAACAATGTAATTACAGAAATAATACCTGTAATACCACCAATGATATAGTTCATGTTTTTTTGAGAGGTAAATGATCTGCTTTTTATTTTATCAAAAAAGAAAATATAAACATAAAGCATAACGAACGTTCCGGTTCCGGCACCTGCCACATAAGACATGATACTTGTTAATTCGAAATCTAACAAACTCACTGAAGCCAAAGTAATAGTCATATAAGCTTGGTAGGGAATTGGAAATACATTGATGGCAGACATGAGCATGCCTTGAAAAAACCGACTATGTTTACTTTTTATCTTGGGTTCAATCTGTTGTTTTGATGAAGCTTTGGCAATAAACAAAAAGTAAACGGTTATAAGTATAAAAATAACTAAGGCCACCATTCTTAAAATACCTACTACCTCTGGATGCATGCTTAGGTATCGTGCAAAAATTGCAGCAATATAAGTCTGCGCAAATACTATAACACATACACCTATTGAGAATACAACACCTCTTGAATGCCCTTCTTTCAAACTGATTTTAGCAGCCGTCATATTCAAAAGCCCAGGTGGAATAACACCTATTAAAGCAAAAAACAAACCAAGAAAAAAGACAACAGTGAGGTTCATTTACCCATTAATTTTAAACCTGATAAAGGTAATAGGTTTATTTTGTTCTAGGTATTGCGATTCATAAAAAGTTTGTATACTGGTAACTTCTTCAGGGCTTCCTTCTTGCTTGTAAACGTTATGGTTCGCATACAGCACTTCATGGCCTGCTCCGTGTAACAACCCTAAAGTATACCCATGCATAAATTCGCTATCTGTCTTCAAATTTACAACACCTTCTGATTTTAAAATACTTTTGTAGCGGTTTAAAAAATCCGTGTTCGTTAACCTATGTTTCGTGCGCTTATATTTAATTTGAGGATCAGGAAACGTAATCCAAATTTCATCCACTTCGTTCTCCGCAAAGGCATGATCTATTAATTCTATTTGGGTACGTAAAAAAGCAACATTGGGAATATTTTCTTCAATAGCTGTTTTAGCGCCTCGCCAAAAGCGTGCGCCCTTTATATCTACGCCAATAAAATTTTTCTCAGGATATTTCTGCGCCAAAGCCACCGAATATTCCCCTTTACCACAGCCTAATTCTAGTACAATAGGATTTTCATTTTTAAAAACCTCTGTTCGCCAATTACCTTTTAAATGATAATTAGAACCAACTAGCTCTTCTCTTTTAGGTTGATATACATTTGAAAAGGTTTCGTTTTCTTTAAACCTTTTAAGTTTGTTTTTACTTCCCAAATCTTAATAATTTCTTTCTACTTCTTTTCAACTGGCAAAAATAGAGAATTTCTTTTTTGAAAATTCTTGGTAGAGTTTCCAAATTAAAACTTGGTGTAATCTTCTATATCTTGACTAATACCAAAATTTCTTAATATTTAGGAAATATAAAACAGGTAGACTATACTTATTTTTGGACATACTTGCGTGAGGGATTGCAACGGTATCCTTTTTGTGAGGCTTTAATGCTGAAATTCTCTAACAAGAAACAATTTGGTATTATGAGTTTTATTCTAAAAATATACTTGGGATACTTCACAAAAAGATATAGTGTAAAGCCCTACCCTTAAGGGGCACGCCCAAATTGTTTGGATGAAAAAACGAATACTTGTAGCACCTTTAAATTGGGGTTTAGGTCATGCCACACGATGTATTCCTATTATTAAGGCTTTAAATAAAAAAGGCTTTGAACCTATAATAGCAAGCGATGGTGCGGCACTTTCGTTATTGCGAAAGGAATTCCCGAAATTTTCAACAATTGAATTACCTTCTTATAATGTAACATATGCAAAAAAAGGAAAGTATTTTAAGCTGAAAATGCTTAAAGACTCTCCAAAGCTTATTCAGGCCATTAAGGATGAAAAAAAAGCGGTTAAGTCTATTGTTAAAACGTATAACATCTCTGGAATCATTTCAGATAACAGACTTGGTGTTTATAACAAAAATGTGCCTTGTGCTTTTATGACACATCAGTTGAATGTACTAAGCGGTAAAACAACTTGGTTAAGCACTAAGTTACATGAGAAATTTATTAAGCGTTTTGATGTTTGTTGGGTTCCAGATGCAAAAGGCGAAGTGAATTTATCTGGAAAACTAGGTCGCTCAAAAAACGTAGAATTAAGTACTGTGTACCTTGGCCCAATTAGCAGATTTACTAAAAAACACGCTGAAACCTCTATTGATTTACTTGTACTACTTTCTGGCCCAGAACCACAGCGCACAATGCTAGAGGAAAAACTTTTGCAAGACATCAAAAATTATGATGGAAGTATAGTTTTTGTTAAAGGGAAGCCTGCAAAGGACGAATCCGTTATAACTCAAGGAAATTTAACCATATATAATTTTATGACTTCGGAATTACTCGAAGATACCATCAATAAGAGTAAGCTAGTACTTTCGAGATCTGGATATACTACGATAATGGATTTGGCAAAACTAGAAAAGAGAGCTTTTTTTATACCGACTCCTGGGCAAACAGAACAGGAATATTTAGCAAAACGCCTTAAAAAACAAGGTTTTGTTCCTAGTTGCGATCAGGATAGCTTTAATATAAAAATGCTAGATAAAGTTTCGCAATATAAAGGCTTAAAAAGTTTTAATACCAAAATTGATTATAACAAATTATTCAGCCTTTTCTAAGGTAAATGAAAACTCACTACCAACACCATATTCACTTTCCACATAAATACGTTCATCATGAGCTTCAATAATGTGCTTAACTATTGAAAGCCCTAGCCCCGAACCACCTTCGTTTCTCGACCCACTTTTATCAACACGGTAAAAACGTTCAAATAAGCGCGCTAAATGATTCTTCTCAATACCTTCACCATTATCAGTTACACGGACAATGGCTTTATTTTTAATCAAATTTTCAATACTTACCTCAGTTGTACCTTTGATACGGCCATATTTTAAGGAGTTAATCACTAAATTAGACAACACCTGCCTTATGCGCTCTTTGTCTGCCTTTACTAAAACAGGAGTATTATAATCTCTATCAAAGGTTATTGTTATCTTTTTTTCATTAGCTCGCATTTCTACCATACCAAATACCTCATTTACCAATTCTACAACATCAAAAACCTCGGGTTTTAAGCGTAAATCACCAACTTCCAGCTTAGTAATCAAATCTAAATCACTAACAATATAACTAAGGCGTTCTACTGCACTATTAGCCCGTTCTAAATATTTTTTTCTAATTTTTTTATCATCCATAGCGCCATCCAATAAAGTTAAAATATAACCTTGAATGGTAAATAAAGGTGTCTTAAGTTCGTGCGAGACATTGCCCAAAAACTCTTTTCGGTATTGCTCTCTAACTTTTAAGGTTTCAATTTCTAGCTTTCTATCCCTAGCAAATTTGTCTATCTCTTGGGTTAGTGTGGCCATATCTGTAGTGATGGCTCCTCGGGTTAAACTTGTTGACTCTAAAAGTGTTAAATCGTCATAAATTGTCTTTACTCGTCTGTATATATATCGCTCTATACGATATTGAATAATTAAAAATGAAACCACAAAATAAACCACGGCAAATATGATAATTGGTAACCATTGCCATGCAAAATAGTAGTATAAAAAAACACTCAATAAGAGTGTAAAAAAAATGGTGGTGTACAGCGACGTTTTAAACGCAAAGCGGTACGATTTTTTGAGTTTTACCTGCATTTAGTCTACAAACTTGTAGCCGACACCTTTAACTGTTTTAAAACTTTTATCACCGAGTTTTTCGCGTAACTTACGTATATGCACATCTATTGTTCTTCCTCCTACAACAACCTCATTACCCCAAACTTTATCTAGTATCTCGTCGCGTTTAAATACTTTTCCAGGTTTCGACGCTAATAAAGATAATAATTCGAACTCTTTTCTTGGTAAAATAATCTCGTTTCCTTTTAAAACTATTTTATATTCATCTCTGTTAATTACAAGATTGCCTACTTTAACTGTATCTTTTACTTCCTCTTTAAATCGTCTTAAAAGCGCTTTAACCTTACTTACTAAAACTTTAGGTTTTATCGGTTTTGTTATGTAGTCGTCTGCACCCGCATCAAATCCTGCTACCTGAGAATAGTCCTCACCTCTTGCTGTTAAAAATGTGATAACAACATCCTTAAGCTCTGGATGTTTTCTAATGGTTTCACATGCTTCAATACCATCCATTTCAGGCATCATTACATCAAGAATTATTAATTGAGGTAATTCTTTCTTGGCTTTTTTTACAGCTTCAACACCATTTTCAGCTGTAATAACCTGATAACCCTCACTAGACAAATTGTATCCAACAATTTCTAAAATATCTGGTTCATCATCAACCAATAAAATTTTAATGTCTTTTTTGTTCATTTCAGAATGGTCAGTTTTTAATTTCTGAAAGTAAAGATAAAATTATTAACATAAACTTATAGAATTTAAAATACATATAACACAAACGTAACACTGCACTTACGGTGAGGTAACTTTTCGACGTAACACACTAATATTTAACACATTTTTGGTATGGCTTTTGATAATGTTGTAGTACTTTTACAACAGCCTAATAACCTACTATGAAACATATTTACTTAATTTTAATCGGCACTGTTTTCTTCTTGTCCTCATTCTCGGGATATACTCAAGAAGTAAACGATAATATATCTGCCGCCTCAGATCATATTGAAGGGCTTTCCTTGTATCCAAATCCAGTTAAGCATAGCACATCCACCATTTTTATTACTAGCAAAAGTGGCGCCTTGAAAAAAGTTTCCATTTACAACGTTCTGGGTAAACAAATAGCTCAATCAGTGTCAATTACTAAAGAGCTAGATATTTCTGCTTTAAATTCTGGAGTCTATATTTTGAAGATAAGTGAAGGCCTTGTTACTGAAACACGAAAATTAGTGATAAAGTAAAGAAATCGTTATTTTATTGTAATAAAATTATCAAAAATTTAAAATTACTGAACTTCTTTTAAAGTAACACAGTGGTTTTTAATGTAATTAAGTAATTTAGAGATCTATTAAAAAATTAATTAATCTCTTAAATTATGAAAAAACTTTACTTTTTAATTTTGGCAATTTGCTTTTCATCTACAGTTTTAGGACAAGTTATAGTGTCGGATGATTTTGACTATCCAGATGGAAGTCTTGTAGGCGCAACTGGTAGTACTTGGGTTAATCATAGTGGAACTGCAGGCGATTTACTTGTAAGTTCTGGTCAAGCAAGAGTAGCTCATGGCACACCAAGCGAAGATGCAAATATTCCATTTGCAGCAGTTTCTGGAACCATTTATTATGGTATTGATTTTACTGTTGAAGACCCAGGCTCTGCAATAGCCGGATCAGATTTTGAATATTTTGCTCATTTTAAGGATGATGGGTTCAACTTTGCTGCTAGGCTGGACATAGTTCCTCCTACTGCTTCAGGGGACTTTTCCGTTGGTATTGCTTCGGATGATTCAACTGCCGATGCTACATGGGCAACTGATTTGAGTTATGGTGTTAAATACCGAGCAATTGTGGAATATGATCAAGATAGTAATATTGCTAAACTCTGGATAGACCCTACTTCTGAAGCTTCCACCTCCATAACAGGTGATGATGGAGATGATCCAGGAGATACAATAGTTCAATTTGCTCTGAGACAATCTGATTCTGATACCAATGAATCTATTTTAGTGGATAATTTAGTTGTTGGAAATCTCTTTTCTGATGTACTTAGTTTTCCTCTATCATTAAAAAAGAATAAAATTCCGAATTTTTCTGTTTATCCAAATCCAACACAGCAAAATTTTGTAACCATTTCAAGTAAATGGAATACTGCTATTGATATAGAAGTATATGATATCATTGGAAAACAAATCCTAAACAAAAAAATAACAGATCATATCCTTGATATATCCACATTAAAAAGTGGCATGTACTTAGTTAGGGCAGAGCAAGATAATGCTATATCCATAGAAAAATTGGTTGTTAGATAATTTCCTTAAATCAATCTTTTTAAAAAAGCGTTGTTGACATCAACGCTTTTTTTATTTTCTATAATTTTGCGGTTTGCATAATGATAGACAGTAATTCCATATTCAATATAAAAACATCAGCTGAATTTGAAAAAACAGCCATAGACATCTTTAATTTTCAGTTTGAAAACAATAAAGTCTATCGTTCATTTTGCGATCTACTTTACAAGCATCCGAGCGACGTAAAAACCATTGAGAACATACCCTTTTTACCAATTGAATTTTTTAAATCTCACGAAGTAATTAGCAAAGGTCAAAAAGCAGAAACAGTTTTTACTAGCTCAGGGACAACAGGTTCAACAGCAAGCAAACACTATGTTTCCAGCCTAAAATTATATGAAAACAGTTTCAAAAAAGGGTTTTCGAAATTTTATGGTAATATAGAAGATTATACGGTTTTAGCTTTATTACCGTCATATTTAGAAAGAGAAGGTTCTTCATTAATATACATGGTTAATCATCTTATAAAAGCATCTCAATCTAAAGACAGTGGTTTTTATTTAGATAACCTTTCAGAATTGAAGAACACGCTTATCAGATTAAATCAAGAAAACAAAAAAGTGTTACTTATTGGTGTTTCTTTTGCTTTATTGGATTTGGTAGAACAGTCTCAGTTTAGTTTAAAAAATACCATCATTATGGAAACTGGTGGGATGAAAGGCAGAAGAAAAGAGCTTATTAGAAAAGAATTGCATCACCTACTAAAAAAGGGTTTTGGAGTACATACAATACATAGTGAGTATGGTATGACAGAATTATTGAGTCAGGCCTATTCAAAAGGGAATGGAGTTTTTAACTGTTCACCATGGATGAAAGTTTTAGCGCGCGATACGCAAGACCCTTTATCACTTCAAAATAAAGAAAAAACCGGAGGTCTAAATATTATTGACTTGGCTAATATTAATTCTTGCTCTTTTATCGCAACACAAGATTTAGGAAGAGTTTACAATGATGGAAGTTTTGAAGTTATAGGTAGGTTTGATAACTCTGATATTCGTGGTTGTAATTTGATGGCATTATAAAGTAAAGTCTCTTTATTAAATACGACCCAAAGCAAAACTGTTTTTATGAGAATTATTGCTTTGGTTATTTTCTGCTCTTGTTATGTAAGTTTTTCACAAACCTTAGATGTAAATACAAAAAAAGGATATGCTGCCAATGGCTTTGATGTTGTAGCTTACTTTAGCAAAAAAGCCTCCGAAGGACATAAAAACTACACTACTACTTTTGAAGGCGCGAAGTATAAATTTATATCGAAAGAAAATCTAATAACATTTAATGAAAACCCAGAAAAATATATCCCGCAATATGGCGGCTATTGTGCTTATGCCATTGCACTAAAAAAAGACAAGGTATCCATTAATCCAAAGTCGTTTTTGATTATTGAAGGAAGACTTTATCTATTCTATAATTCTTGGGGTACAAATACTAAAGTACTTTGGCTAGACAACAATCCTGATAAATTAATAATAGAAGGCAATAAAAACTGGGAAACACTAAAGCTGAAAAAATAATACCTTAATAGATGTAAGGAAATCTAAAATATTGCGACAGAAACTATGCTAAGATTAAGAAAGATTAATTTAGTAAGTTGGTTAGTTTGAAAAGTCCCGCTATTAGCGGGACTTTGTTTATTTTAAGGTAAGAACAAAATAATTCTTCTTTCCCCTTTGAAGCAGAACAAACTTGTTATTTATTAAGTCTGCCTTGGTAATTTTATAATCTTCTTTTACCTTTTCCTTGTTTACAGAAATAGCATTTTCTTTAAGTGCTCTTCGTGCTTCGCCATTAGATTTTAAAAAATTGGTTTTAGCAGCTAAAGCGCCAATCATATCTAATCCGGCTTCAACTTCAGAGGCATCAATTTCGGCTTGAGGCACACCATCAAAAACATCTAAAAATGTTTTTTCATTCAACGCTTTTAGATCTTCGCTAGTAGATTTTCCAAAAAGAATGCTACTTGCTTTTATAGCATTATTTAAATCGTCTTTAGAATGTACCATAGTGGTAATCTCTTCTGCTAAACGCTTTTGCAATGCTCTTAAATGGGGCGCTTCACTATGCTCTGCTATTAAAGTAGTAATCTCGTCCTCATTTAAAAAAGTAAATATCTTTATATACTTTTCAGCATCCTCATCAGACGAATTTAGCCAGTATTGGTAGAATTTATAAGGCGATGTTCTATTCGCATCTAACCAAACGTTACCCCCTTCAGATTTACCAAATTTGGACCCATCAGATTTTGTGATTAGCGGACAGGTAATAGCATATCCCTTTCCTCCTCCTATCCTTCTAATCAATTCTGTTCCTGTAGTTATATTACCCCACTGATCACTTCCTCCCATTTGTATAGTACACTCGTTATCCCTATACAAGTGTAAAAAATCATAACCCTGAACCAATTGATAGGTAAATTCGGTAAAACTCATACCATCTGAATCGTCGGAAGAAATTCTGTTCTTTACAGAATCTTTCGCCATCATATAATTTACTGTAATATGTTTGCCAACATCGCGAATGAATTCTAAAAATGAAAACTCCTTCATCCAGTCGTAATTATTTACTAAAACCGCAGCGTTATCAGCATCACTTTCAAAATCTAAAAAATGAGCTAATTGCTTTTTAATAGCTTCTTGGTTATGTCGCAAGGTCTTTTCATCCAATAAATTACGCTCGCTAGATTTTCCAGAAGGATCCCCAATCATTCCTGTAGCGCCACCAACCAAAGCAACTGGTTTATGTCCGCAGCGTTGGTAATGTGCTAAAAGCATAATGGGTACTAAATTTCCTATATGCAAAGAATCTGCCGTCGGATCAAAACCCACGTATGCACTTTTCATGCCTTCCATCAAATGTTCTTCTGCACCAGGCATTACAGTATGTATCATACCTCTCCAGGTTAATTCTTCTACAAAATTCTTTGACATTTTACTTGATTTTAGAAAACTAGCGCAAATATAAAAATACGTGTATAAATTGGGAGCTATTGTTGATAATTCTTTAATTTCGTTCTATGGTTTTAGTTACTGGTGGTACAGGTTTAGTTGGGGCGCACTTATTACACAAATTAGTGTCTAACAAAGAATCTGTAAGAGCCATTTACCGAAACGAACGCAAACTTCAGAATGTAAAAAATGTATTTGCCATTTATGACGAAAATGACTCATCCCTATATGAAAAGATAGATTGGGTTAAGGCAGATATACTAGATATTCCAGCTTTTAACGACGCTTTAAAAGGGATTAAATATGTCTATCATTGTGCCGCTTTTGTTTCTTTTGAGCCTAATAAGTATGATTTATTACGGCGAACAAATATAATTGGAACAGCAAATGTAGTGAACCTATGCATTGCAAATAATGTCACTAAACTTTGTCATGTTAGCTCTATAGCCACTTTAGGTAACTCTATAAAAAATAAAAATATAACAGAAGACACTAATTGGAATTCTGATGAGGATAATAGTGTTTATGCCATAACCAAATACGGTGCAGAGTTGGAAGTATGGCGAGGTACACAGGAAGGTTTAGATGCTGTAATTGTAAATCCAGGTGTTATTCTAGGTGCTGGAATTTGGCGTTACGGGTCGGGCAATATCTTCAAAAAAGTTTATAAAGGCTTAAGGTATTATACTTCGGGAAGAGTTGGGCTAGTTGCTGTTAATGATGTTGTAAATATTATGATTGCCCTTCTAAAAAGCGACATTAAAAATGAACGCTACATTTTAGTTGCTAAAAATTGGACATACCAATCGTTTTTGCAGAAAACGGCTATGGCTTTAAATGCTAAATCTCCTATGAAAGAGGCCAAACCTTGGCTTTTAAACATAGTATGGAGACTAGATTGGTTAAAACAAAAACTTTTTGGAAAACGCAGAGTTATAACAAAGCATATTGTGCACTCACTAACTACAACCAAAAATTACAAGTGCAAAAAAATAGAGAATACTTTAAATTACAAATTTGAAATGATAGAAGATACCATAACTAAAACAGCTAATCATTATCTGAAATCGCTTCAATAAGCCCAGATTCTAATTCTTCATCCAAATCTTTATTTAGCTCCCATTTGTTAAGGCCTTTTTCCAAGCTTTTTAAGGAATCTCGTTTTTTCTTAGCAATACGCTCTTCTTCTAGAACAGTTCTATAATGGTCTTTCAATTTAGAAAAGCTGTCTTTAACTCTTGTAAAGATATCCTTGTAATCCTCTAAATAGAAAGAATAATAGGCGTTATTTTCTTCAAATTGAACGCTATCTATACCATATTTCTTTTGAATGTAGTTGTATGTGGTAATATGCGCACTATCTAAAACACGCTTATCCTTTCCTTTTACTTCGGCTATAAGTTTTAAATCTAACAAAACATGAAACATCTCTTCCTTAGAAAGAAACGTATCAGGTTTATCAGGCTTATTATACTGATAACAAGACCCTAACAATCCAAAAACACATAATAAAAGAATAAGATTTTTAAGCATTACCTATTAAATGTTAGTCTTTTAGCAGCCTTAATATTACTAAATTTAAAATTCTCATAAACTAAACTTCCATTAAGAATAGTATGCGTAATTCTTGATTTAAATGTTGAACCTTCAAAAGGCGACCACCCACATTTATAAAGAATATTCTCCTTTTTTACCGTCCAAGGGTTATTCAAATCCACCAGTACTAAATCCGCAAAATATCCTTCTTTAATATAACCTCTTCTATCAACTTGAAATAAAATTGCCGGATTATGACACATTTTTTCTACAATCTTCTCAATGCTGATTTTTCCCTTATGATACATCTCTAACATAGCCGGTAAAGCATGTTGCACTAGCGGACCACCTGAAGGTGCTTTTGTGTAAACGTTTTTTTTCTCCTCAATAGTATGTGGTGCATGATCTGTTGCAATAACATCAATTGTATCATCCAAGAGTGCTTCCCACAATTGATCTCTATCTGAAGCCTTTTTAACCGCTGGATTCCATTTAATAAGTGTTCCTTTTTTCTTATAATCTTCATCTGAAAACCACAAATGATGAATACAAACTTCTGCCGTAATTTTTTTATCCTTTAATGGTATTTTGTTCGTAAATAAACTGGTTTCTTTTCCTGTAGATAAATGAAACACATGTAAACGGGCACCAGTTTTTTTTGCTAATTTAATAGCTGTAGAAGAAGACATATAACAAGCCTCTTCGCTTCTGATTATTGGATGTTTTTCAATAGGAATATCATCACCATATTTATCTACATGTTTCTTTAGATTACTCTTAATCGTACCTTCATCCTCGCAGTGAACAGAAATTACCATACTGGTACTTTTAAAAATCTTCTCTAATACTTTAGGGTCATCCACCAACATATTTCCCGTGGAAGACCCTAAAAATAATTTTAAACCAGCAACCGTACTTTCATCTACTTTTAATATTTCATCTAAATTATCATTAGTGCCACCAAACATAAACGAATAGTTAGCAGAAGATGTTTTTGCAGCCATCTCAAATTTTTCCTCAAGCTTCTCAATAGTTGTGGTTTGTGGGTTTGTATTTGGCATTTCAATAAACGAAGTAATACCGCCAGCAATCGCCGCCTTAGATTCCGTAGCTATATTTGCCTTATGTGTTAAACCCGGCTCTCTAAAATGCACTTGATCATCAATAGCCCCAGGCAACACATACCTGCCTTCTGCATCTATGATTTTCACATCAGCCCATTTTGCACTTATTGAAGTTGCAACTTGTTTAATAATCTCACCTTCAATTAATATATCTCCGTTAAAAATTGTGCCCTCATTCACAATTTTAGCGTTCTTTATAAGTGTTCTTTTAGTTTTCATTCCAAATCTTTTCGATTAAACAGACTTTTGATTTTCAGAGATATTACCCCGAATACAGCTTCAGAAATAATTCCTGAACTCAACTTAGATTCCCCACGCGTTCTATCGGTAAAAATAACAGGTACCTCCACAATTTTAAATCCTCTTAAATACGCCTTAAATTTCATTTCTATCTGAAACGCGTACCCAACAAACTTAACCTTTCTGAGATTAATAGTCTCTAATACTTTACGTTTGTAACATACGAAACCTGCGGTTGTATCATTGATTTTCATACCTGTTATAAACCTCACGTATTTTGAGGCTATGTAAGACATTAACACCCTACTCATTGGCCAGTTTACCACGTTAACCCCCGTAATATATCGCGAGCCTATTGACAAATCTGCACCCTCAACTGCACACATATTATATAAACGTTTTAAGTCTTTTGGGTTATGAGAAAAATCGGCATCCATTTCGAAGATGTACTTATATTTTCTAACTAAGCACCATTTAAAACCTAAAATATAAGCCGTACCTAATCCTGCTTTTTCTTCGCGTTCTTTTATATGTAATCTACCTTGAAAATCTTTTTTTAACTCCTTTACTTTATCTGCAGTACCATCAGGAGAATTATCATCTACAATAAGGATATGTATATC
Source organism: Jejuia sp. UBA6058 (assembly GCA_002428965.1). Classification (GTDB taxonomy): domain Bacteria; phylum Bacteroidota; class Bacteroidia; order Flavobacteriales; family Flavobacteriaceae; genus Jejuia. Next base: position 127,828 of record DIYI01000003.1, read on the forward strand.
TCTGGATTGTGAAAACACCGCCTTAATAATAGCCTCGATGTTCTCAATCTCGTTGTAGGTTGGAATTATAACAACAGCTTCCTTCATCCGTAATATTATAACGACAAATGTACATTATTACGACATTCTTTTTTTTAAAAATTCTGCAATATTTAAGGGCATCTTTAAAATTTATGATAATTTTAACCCATGCTCAGGGAGGTGCCTTCACATACCTTAATTACCATTTTAATGCTTGTTTGCTTAACAGCCATAGCCATTGCAAAACGTATAGCACCTAAACGTTTTAACGAGTTTATACTTATAGTTGGCAATTCAAAATACCTTAAAATTTATGGTAAAGATCAGAAATTCTTAGATTACTATGATGGTTTATTATTTATAAACTTAGCTGTTTCTGGAGCCATATTTTGCCTATTGAATATGCAGTTTTTCGGATATTTAGATATTATAAACACAACGTTAATTGTTCAATTTATAATTGGTATTGCTGTTTTTGTTCTTATCAAAGTTCTTTTGGAACGTTTATTAGCAAGTCTTTTTCAGATAGATACAATAATAGATTCTTACATTTTTCAAAAAATAAGTTACAAGAATTATTTAGGTTTACTACTTCTTCCAATAAACGCTTTGCTAATTTTTGGAATTACACCAACAAAGGCACTACTTTACTCTATACTAATTTTACTTTTCTTGGTAAATATCAGCGGTTTAGCAACCAGTTACAAGACCCATCAAAATGAAATAAAAAACAACTTTTTCTATTTTATTTTGTATCTTTGCGCTCTCGAAATCGCACCGTACGTAATTTTGTACTCGGTTTTCAATACTTAAAAACTATTTTGAATTATGAAAGTGAAGACCATTTTAGTATCTCAACCAGAACCTAAAATTGAGAACTCTCCCTACTTTGACCTTCAGGAGAAAAAGAAAGTAAAGATAGACTTCAGGCCTTTTATTCATGTTGAAGGTGTTTCTGCAAAGGAAATACGTCATCAAAAAATTGATTTAAGTAATTATACAGCAATAATTCTTACAAGTAGAAATGCCATAGACCATTTTTTTAGAGTGGCCAAAGAAATGCGATTTAAAGTTCCAGATACGATGAAATATTTTTGTCAGTCTGAGGCTGTAGCTTACTATTTGCAAAAGTATGTGGTTTACAGAAAGCGTAAAATTTATGTTGGTAAACGTACTTTCGCAGAATTGTCCCCATTAATTAAAAAATATAAGGACGAAAAATTCTTATTACCAAACACAGATAAAGTTAAACCTTTAGTTCCTGAAACTTTGGACGGTTTAGGTGTAAACTGGAAACAGGCAACATTTTATAAAACTGTAGTAAGCGATTTGTCTGATTTGGCCGACGTGTATTACGATGTGTTGGTGTTTTTTAGTCCTTCAGGAATTGAATCATTATTTCAAAATTTCCCTGACTTTAAACAAAATGATACACGTATAGCTGTCTTCGGAAACACAACAGTAAAAGCTGTAAAGGAAAAAGGCTTGCGCGTAGACATTGCAGCGCCAACCCCCGAGACACCATCAATGACTATGGCTTTAGAAAAGTATATTGATGAGGTGAATAAAGGAAAATAAAGTTATTTATAAATAATACAAGAAGGGAGATTAGTAAATTTAGTCTCCCTTTTTTTATACTCTATTTTTCGAGTGTATAATTTACAACTACTTGCTCACTTTCTTGAATTTTCATGTAGTTGCCATTGGCAATAATTAAGACTCCTATTATTAAGACTCCTAAACTTATACCCAACATCGTTTTACTTCGCTTTGAAGCTCCTTTCCACTCTTTAGTTAAAATACCATTTAATGTTGCTACCATAATAGCTCCTGTTTCCAATATAGCAAATCCAACAGACGTTCCAAGTTCGCCTAAATGATAAGCTGCTAATCCATAAATCACTAAAGCTGAATCATGGAACACCGCCATAACAATTACCAAAACAATAGCTACTAAAGCTCCTTTTTTGGTATAATTTCCCCAAGTTTTATTTTTGGTTAACCTGTAGCTAAAAAACAAAGTCGTTGAAATCGTAGCTCCCATAAAAATGGGCAACAACACTGCTAAACGCGCAATCCATGGTTCGTTACCAAACTGTACCTCTGCAACCTCGCCGATACCACCCAAATTATTTCCTGTATGATAAGATAAATTGAATCCTGCAGCACAAATAGCACCTAATACACAAAACAAAATACCTTGTCTAATCGTTTTTGTGTCCTTTTTATCATTGTCTTTACCTTTGCTTTTATCTCTTAAAATTCCAGCATATCCATTTAAAGCAATTCCAGCAACAATAACAGCAATTCCAAAGAGCATGATATTTCCAATTTTGGTTCCGATAACGCTTTCTTGTCCTTCGGGAACTAAAATCAAAGGCAGTACTGTATCAATAGAGGTTATTACACCTAAGAACAAGCTAAATGCTAGTGCCATACCAATGGAGTCGATACTATACCCCCAAAGCATATTACCAATGCCCCAACAAAAACTTAAAGCAAACATGGTAAAAAATACCCAAGATGGAATTTGCGCATAAATGCCCCATAGATCATTTACCAGCGTAAATGTTACAATAAGCGGTATTACAAACATTCCAAAAAAGAAAAAGCCAGCCCAGGTATTTTCCCAAGCAAAGCCTTTCGTATATTTTGAAGGAAGCGCATAAACACCTAAAAAAACTGCCGACAAAAAGGCTAATAAAATTCCAGTAACCATGATATATTGTTTTGATGTTTCGAATATAAAAAAAACACCATGATTATGGTGCTTTTATAAACTTTCAAATACTGTTACTCTTTCATTATTCATTTGGAAGAGTTCATCCTCTTGTCAAATTCTTTAATTAATTCTTAGGTAAGGAAGTTGTCAATTCAAAATCTGGATGACCAGATTGCCAATAAAAAAATGAAAATATACCAGTAAGGTCATTCAAAAATTGTGTTAATGTATTTCCGCCATGTCCTGACTCAAAATCGGTTAATAATAAAATTGGAGAATCTCCCATATTATCATGTTGCATTTTGGCTGCAAACTTCGCGGGTTGCCACGCTATAACCCTAGGATCATTCATTCCTGCTAAAACTAGTGTAGCTGGGTAATCAACACCGTAATTTAAACTATGGTATGAATCCATTGCTAGTAACCCTTTAAACCCATCTAGGTCTTTTACTGTTCCGAATTCAGGAGTATTAACTGGTCCAGCTGGAGTCCGCTCCATACGCACTGTATTCATAGCACCAACTATTGGTGAAGCAGCCACGAATAAATCGGGACGTTCTGTAATAGATCTACCAACAAGTATTCCTCCTGCACTCCCACCAAAAATAGTTAGCTTTTTAGAGTTAGTATACCCTTGGTTAATTAAATACTCTGCCGCAGCAATGGCATCTTTCCATGTATTTGGCTTATTTAACATTTGTCCAGCTTTATGCCATAAATCTCCCAATTCTCCTCCACCTCTTACATGAGCGATCACCCATATTCCTCCATATAGTGTATAAGACAAAAAAGCAGGGCTAAAAAATGGAGTTTCAGAAGAACCATATGCTCCGTAACCGTAAATTGCTGTTGGATTACCTCCATTTAGCTTTATGTCTTTGTTATGAATAATAGATACAGGCACCATAGTACTATCATGAGACTGAATCATAATTTCTTTCACAATTAAATTTTCAAACTCAGGATACTTAACTTTGGATGATAACGGTTGATCAATAAAATCGTTCGTTAATGGTTTGAATAAAAATCGTCTTGTTGGCGAAGTCCAACCCGAAATATTAATCCATATATCAGAAAATTTTGCACCTTTACTTTCTAACCTAACCTCACCTGCTTTGAACGGAAGGCTTAATTGTTTGGGCATAGTACTTCCATTTTCAAGAAAATAAACCTTGGCCTCAACACCATTCTTCATTGTTGAATAATATAGACCTTCTATTGTTACTTTAAAATCAGTTATAATCTCCGAGGAAGATTCTTCAACTATTGTTACTCCATTCGAAAAAGAAGGTGCATGCTTAGAAGTTTTAACTATTTTATAATTAGGAGCTTCATTATAGGTTAAATAATATAAATACTCGGAATCTTCATTTAAATTTATAACTCTATTTTCCTTTTTTAAAATAGGCACCCAACTTTTCTCTTCGGTATCAGATGTATTTATAAATAGTTTTAAATCCTTATCAACGGAAACGACAATTAAAACCTCTTTCTTTATTTCCTTTAAATAAATTAAATAAGGTATTTCCATTCTCTCAATACCTAATTCTGAGTAGTTGTCTTTAGAAAACATAATAGTGTCCTCCTGTTGGTTTTCTCCTAATTGATGTAAATAAATTGAGGTGTAAATTAGCCTATTCATATCATCAACATCAGATGAATTCCACTTTGTATAATAAAAGGACTCTCCTTTTTCATTCCAAGAGACTTCTTCTCCTAAATAAATAATTTCGTCGTATCTCTCACCTGAACTTTTAAATATCAATAATTCCGGGATTTCGGATCCATCGGGCGAAACACTAACAGCGATTTTATCTCCTTGAATATTTGGTACAATATCATCTATTATATAAGTTTTACCTTCTTCTTTTTTATATTCGTTAGGATCAAAAAAGAGTTTTTCTTCGCCTTCATAACCTTGCCTTACGTACATTTTTTGTATATCTTCTCCTGGTGCTCTTTTTAAATAGTAATAAGTATTATTATCCGTAATACTCAAATCATTTATTGATGAAGCCTTACGATCATAAAATTCTTTCATTTTATCAAACATTGCTTGCCTACCAGATATATTTTTTAAAATAAAATCAGCATAATCAGCATTATCCTTCATCCAGTTAATAACTGTTGAATCTTTTAGATTTTCTAAATACTGATAAGGATCTTCTAAGGTAACGCCGTGGTAAGTATTGGTTACAACCTTTTGCGGAAGTAATTTGGGGCGCTCTACATTTTGTGAAAAAACGATACTGGAAATTGCAACAAATAAGACAACAAAAACTCTTTTCATAATCTAAATAATTAAAGGTTATAAATTGTTGCTCTTAACTAATCCTTAAATTGGATTTATTATTTCTAATAAAGGGTATATAAATTTACAAAAAAAAGAAATATAATTCATCTTTTTTAACATTTAACCTCCTATATAACAGAAAGTTAAAACGCGTAACGCTGTGGACCACCACGACGTATTTCTTCAGAACAGTGGGCTTCAAATTTTTTGAAGTTCTCCCTAAAAGCATTGGTTAGTTTAAACGCCATAGTGTAATAGGCTTTATCATTATCCCAAGTTTGTCGTGGACTTAGAACACTTTTAGGTACACCAGGACACTCTCGAGGTTGTGCCACCCCAAAAACCGAATGTATATGATAATCATCGTAATTATATAAGCCTAAATCTCCATTTAAAACGGCATTAATCATGGCTCTAGTGTATTTTAATTCCATGCGTTTCCCAATACCGTATGGTCCTCCAGTCCAACCCGTATTTATCAACCAAACATTAACCTTGGCCGCAATCATTTTCTTGCTCAGCATTTCTGCATACCTAGCAGGATGCAAAGGCATAAAGGGCGCTCCAAAACATGCCGAAAAAGAAGGCACGGGCTCCTTAACTCCAGCTTCTGTACCCGCAACTTTTGCGGTATAACCAGAAATAAAATGATATGCTGCTTGACTTGGGGTAAGTTTAGAAATTGGAGGAATGACACCAAAAGCATCGGCTGTTAAAAAGAAAATATTTCTAGGGTTTTTCCCAACCGATGGCACTTGGATATTTTCAATATGATGAATAGGATAACTTACTCTTGTATTTTGCGTAATTGAAACATTTGTAAAATCTACTTCACCTTTATCATCCAGAATTACATTTTCAAGGATAGCCCCTGGTTTTATGGCATCATAGATTTCTGGTTCCTTTTCTTGGGATAGATTAATCACTTTGGCGTAACAGCCACCTTCAAAATTAAAAACCGTATTTTCATTAGTCCACCCATGTTCGTCATCACCAATTAAACTTCTATTTGCATCCGTTGAAAGTGTTGTTTTTCCAGTTCCAGAAAGTCCGAAAAAAATAGCCGTATCGCCTTCTTTACCTACATTTGCACTACAATGCATGGGCAGTGTATTTCTTTCAACAGGTAAAACAAAATTTAAAGCAGAAAAAATGCCTTTTTTAATTTCGCCTGTATAACCAGTACCTCCAATTAAGGCTATTTTTTTTGTGAAATTCAAAATTGCAAAATTATGCTGCCTAGTACCATCTACTTCAGCATTTGCCATAAACCCCGGAGCATTAACCACAGTCCATTCCGGCTCAAACAAATCTAATTCAGCTTGTGTCGGTCTTAAAAACATGTTATTTGCGAACATGTTACTCCACGGGTACTCGTTTATTACTCGAATTTTCAATCTATAGTTAGTATCTGCACAAGCATAACAGTCTCTCACAAAAAGTTCTTTTTCAGACAAATAGTCCGTTACCTTATGGTATAGTTTATCAAACTTTTCAGATTCGAAAGGAATGTTAATATCGCCCCACCAAACACGATCTTCAGTAATGGCATCTCTAACAATAAATCTATCCTTTGGTGAGCGTCCTGTAAATTCTCCAGTTTTAACTGCCAAAGCACCCGAAGAAGCCGCAACTCCCTGACCTTTTTCAATTGTAATATGATGTAGTTCTTCTGAAGTTAATTGATAACGAACACTAGCGTTCTTAATCCCATACTTTTCTAAAGAAATAGTTTGTTTCAATTGCTCATTTTTTACCATAGTCTTTCAAACAAATAATTTTCAAGTAAAAATATGACAATAATTCAAACAAAAAATATAAAATTCGTATTTTTAATCCTGTAATTTTAAGAAATCAATAATCAACAAGATCCAAGACACTATAAGCAATAATCCACCTATCGGTGTTACAAACCCGATAGATTTAAAATTGAAACTTGTTAATTCGTTTGTAGCTAATCCATAAATAGAACCCGAAAAAAGAACCACACCAGTAATTACCAAATAGAATATTATGTTTTTATACCCAGAACTCACTAAAGTTGTGCCACCAATAAAAAGCAAAAATAAAGCATGATACATTTGATATTTTACTCCAGTTTCAAAAGTTTGCAAATTTTCTGGCGAAAGATGTGTTTTTAACCCATGTGCTCCAAAAGCACCAAGTATAATTGATAAAACACCCAAAATTGCCCCAGTTATTAATATTACTTTATTCATGCTTATTATTTAATTGTTTAACAAATCTACTCAACAAAACATAATATGCGAAAGATTTTAGTTATTGGCTTCGGAAAATCTGCACCTTATTTACTTAAGTACTTACTTGATAAGGCTATTATCGAACACTTATTTATCACAGTTGTAGATATTGATATTTCCAAAGCGCAATTTTTAATAAAAAATCATAACAATGCTAGCGCCTTAGTTTTAGATATCTTTAATGATGAACAGCGTGCAAATGCCATAAAAAACGCCCACATCGTAATATCAATGTTGCCAGCGCGCTTTCACCCAATAGTAGCAAAAGATTGCATAGCATTTGGAAAACATATGGTTACGGCTTCTTATATAAGCGAAGAAATGAAGGCCTTTGACAGCGATGCCAAAACCAAAGGTATTATTTTTATGAATGAAGTTGGTGTTGACCCTGGAATAGATCACATTAGTGCAATGCATGTGCTAGACAAAATAAGAGCCCAAGATGGTGAGATTATCTTATTTGAATCGTTTACAGGCGGTTTGGTGGCTCCAGAAAGTGATAACAACCTATGGAATTACAAATTTACTTGGAACCCAAGAAATGTGGTTACCGCTGGACAAGGCGGTACCGCAAAATTTATTCAAGAAGGTAGTTACAAATATATTCCTTATCAACGATTATTTAGGCGTACCGAGTTTTTAGATATTGAAGGTTATGGGAGATTTGAAGTGTATGCCAACAGAGATTCACTTAAGTATCAGAATGCTTACGGGCTTCAAAATATTAAAACGCTATATAGAGGCACTATGCGGCGTGTTGGTTTTAGTAGAGCGTGGCATATTTTTGTATCTCTTGGAATGACAGATGATAGCTTTATAATGGAAAACAGTAAAAACATGAGCTATCGCGATTTTGTAAACGCTTTTTTGCCCTATAGCCATAAAGATTCAGTAGAACTTAAATTACGCCATGCACTTAAGATAGACCAAGACGACTTGGTATGGGACAAATTAGTAGAGCTAGATCTCTTCAATCCTGATAAAAAAGTTGGTATTGAAAATGCAACCCCAGCTCAAATCCTTCAAAAAATATTAACCGAAAATTGGACATTGAGCAACACAGATAAGGACATGATTGTTATGTATCATAAATTTGGATACATCATAGATGGCAAAAAACAACAAATCGATTCGAACATGGTGGTAATTGGCGAAGATCAAACCTATACAGCTATGGCAAAAACTGTTGGCTTACCAGTAGCCATAACAGCACTTCAAATTTTAAATAAAAACATAACAACTCCTGGAGTTCAAATTCCCATTGCAAAAGAAATATATCAACCTATTCTAAATGAATTAAAAGATTATGGTATTTCTTTTAACGAAAAGCAAGTACCATACTTAGGGTATAATCCTTTAAACAATTAGCACTGTTATTATGATGCTACCACTCTATCCTTAGAGCGAAGAAAAATTAATATCGCTTTCAAAATCTATTCAGGATTTCTTAAATAATTTCGTTTTCAATAATCGATAATTTATTAAAAACATTCCTAATTGAAACCAAATTATTACTTTTACCTTTCAAACTTCAACTAAAAATAATGAAACAAAAAAAGCAAACTGAAATTGACGGAATAGACAAAAAAATATTGCGCACTCTAATGGATGATGCGCGAACGCCAATATTAGAAATTGCCCGAAATGTAGGTATCTCTGGTGCAGCTATTCACCAGCGTTTAAGAAAACTAGAAAAATCTGGACTTTTAGCAGGATCTAAATTTGTTGTAAATCCAGAAGTATTAGGTTTTGATACTATGGCCTTTGTTGGTGTTTATTTTGACAAAGCCGCCGATGCTCCTCTTATTGTTAAATTATTAAAGCGTGTTCCAGAAGTTTTAGAATGCCACTATACTACAGGTAACTGGAATGTTTTCTTAAAAGTAATTTGTAAAAGCAACGATCATTTAATGAAAATATTAAATACCATTCAAGAAATTAACGGGGTTTCTAGAACTGAGACTTTCATTTCTTTATCTGAGCTTTTCCATAGACAAGTTAAAATCTAACAAAAGTCATATTAAAGTTTTTTTATTTGCGCAACCTTTGTAAGTAGCTTACATCTAAAAAATAGTTGTTTAATTAAGCTAAAACTAAGCGTTTATGAAAAGACTTTATTTACTTGTATTACTATCCATATTAATCTCAAATTTCACTTTCTCTCAAGAAGAAAAAAACAACATTACTAAAAAAGAAACATTAACTAGATGTCACGAAATCAAGCTTAATGGTTTATTTCTTATACTAGGTGCTTTCGAACCATCATATGAATATATATTGAATGAAGACTCTAGCCTAGGAATCTCAATATTTCTGCCAATTGGCAATGATGTAAAAAACGACATTAGATACAGTATTGCACCATACTACAGATACTTCTTTGGCAATAAGCGTAATGCAACTGGTTTTTTTGCTGAAGCTTTTGGAATGCTAAATGAAACCAATAGACAAATTGATTTATTTAATATTCTAGAAGATAATTTTAAAACAGATTTTGCGTTTGGATTTGGATTTGGTGGTAAATGGGTAAACTCCCGTGGATTTATGTTTGAATTATCCATGGGAATTGGCAGAAATCTATTTAACAATGATGATTCAGATTACGAAATAGTTGGAAGAGGAGGTATTACCTTAGGCTATAGATTTTAAAGCTAAATCAATACCCGTATAAAAAATAAACCCTAACTTTTCAATTAGGGTTTTCTATTTTATTTTGATGAGATGCTAAAATAAATTCGGCATGACAACCTGTGTGGATTACCTCATTTTCATCAACCAGTTGCGCACATCAACATCTTTCTTAATAATATCTCTTAATTCGTCTACCTTAACACGTTGTTGTTCCATGGTGTTTCTATGACGAATGGTTACTGCATTATCTTCTAATGTATCATGATCTACTGTAATACAAAATGGGGTACCGTTAGCATCTTGTCTTCTATAACGTCTACCCACAGCATCTTTTTCATCATAAATAATATTGAAATCCCATTTTAAGTCTTCAACTATTTTACGTGCAATTTCAGGCAAACCATCCCTTTTAATTAAAGGCAAAACAGCAGCTTTTATAGGCGCCAAAACACTTGGCAACTTTAAAACTGTGCGAGTAGTTCCGTTTTCAAGTTCTTCTTCTTTTAACGAATTAGAGAATACTGCCAAAAACATGCGATCCAAACCAATAGAAGTTTCTAATACATAAGGCACATAGCTTTTATTCTCCTCAGGATCGAAATATTGTAATTTTTTACCTGAGTATTTTTCGTGCTGACTTAAATCAAAATCAGTTCTAGAATGGATACCTTCTAATTCCTTAAATCCGAATGGGAATTTAAACTCGATATCCGCTGCGGCATCAGCATAATGTGCTAACTTTTCATGGTCGTGGAAACGATAATTATCCTCACCCATACCAAGCGATAAATGCCATTTTAATCTTGTGTCTTTCCAATGCTCATACCATTCCCCCTGAGTACCTGGTTTTATAAAAAACTGCATTTCCATCTGTTCAAACTCGCGCATTCTAAAGATAAATTGTCTCGCCACAATTTCATTTCTGAAGGCTTTACCCGTTTGCGCTATTCCAAACGGAATTTTTAAACGACCAGTTTTTTGAACATTTAAAAAGTTAACAAAAATACCTTGCGCTGTTTCTGGACGTAAATATAAATCCATTGCACTTTCAGCCGAAGCTCCCAACTTAGTACCAAACATTAAATTGAACTGCTTTACATCTGTCCAATTTTTACTTCCAGTCATTGGGTCGGCAATTTCCAACTCTTCAATCAAGGCTTTTACATCAGCCAAATCTTCATTTTCTAAAGATTTTGCCATTCGGGAAAGCGTTTCATCAATCTTTTTTTGATACCCTAAAACTCTCCCATTTGTTGTAACAAATTCTTCTTTATTAAAAGCATCACCAAAACGTTTAGCCGCTTTTTTAACTTCTTTTTCAATTTTAGCTTCAATTTTGGCACAATAATCTTCAATTAAAACATCGGCACGATAGCGTTTTTTAGAATCCTTGTTATCGATTAAAGGATCATTAAACGCATCGACATGTCCAGAAGCTTTCCAAGTAGTTGGGTGCATAAAAATTGCGGCATCTATACCCACAATGTTTTCATTCATCTGCACCATAGCGCGCCACCAATAATCGCGAATATTCTTTTTTAACTCTGCACCGTTTTGTGCGTAGTCATACACCGCACTTAAACCATCATAAATTTCACTACTCTGAAACACGTACCCATATTCCTTAGCATGCGAAATAACCTTCTTAAATGTATCGTCTTGATTTGCCATAGGTGCAAAAATATAAAACCACTTAAAAACGTAAGGGTTGTTTCCTAAAAAATAAACTGCTTCATCATGTTTTTTTCTTTAAGTTTACAAAACAGCTTAATTTAAAAGATGCTTAACGCTCTTATTAATCTTTTTTTTCCGAAAGTATGTTACGCATGCGTCTCGTTTCTGTCTGATAATGAAGACGTTGTTTGTGTTTCTTGCAGACACAACTTACCAGTAACCAATTTTCATTTTGACAATAACGATACTGTTTCTAAAACCTTACGCGGTAGAATTAAAATTGAACATGGCACTGCATTATTTCGTTATGAAAAGAAAGGATCTGTTCAGCAACTTATTCATAACTTAAAGTACAAAGGACACGAGCATATAGGCGAACTCTTGGGTGATTGGTTAGGAGGAGAACTGCAAACAATAGATGCTTATAACTCTATTGATGTTGTTATTCCTGTACCAATGCATGACAAGAAATTAAAAAAAAGAGGTTACAATCAAGTTACAAAATTTGGACAACAAATAGCTTTAGCGTTAAACGCTAGTTTTGTTGATGACGCTTTAGTTAAAATTACTAACACCATATCCCAAACAAAAAAAACAAGAATTTCGCGATGGAATACAAACAATGAATTATTTGCTCTGAAAAATATCTCTAAAGTTGAAGGCAAACACATTCTACTAGTGGATGATATTATAACCACAGGTGCCACAATAGAAGCTTGTTGTTCGGTTTTAAACCAAGCCAAAAACATAAAAATAAGCATCGCTACAATGGCAATAGCTTAACAATATTATCGTTAGTACAGGAAGTAAATCTCTGCAAATTTATGTAGGTTTGTGCAAAATAGGTACTATCAATGTTTAACAAGTTTTTAAACTTTTTTTTAGCCGCACTAATTGGTTGCATTTTTATTAACTGTGCCAATAGAGGCACGCCACAAGGTGGAGAAAAAGATGAAGATCCGCCAGTAATTATAAGTACTACTCCTGAAAACTATTCCACAAATTTTGAAGGGAATGAAATTGAAATTCAGTTTGACGAGTTTATCAAAATAAAAAACTTGCAAAAGCAATTAATTATTTCGCCCCCAATGAAAACACAACCCGAAATTACACCTTTAGGTGGGGCAAGTAAAACTATAAAAATTAAAATTTTTGACACGTTGCCTCCAAATACCACCTACGCATTTAATTTTGGTAATAGTATTGAAGATAATAACGAAGGGAATCCTTTTACCTATTACAGATATGTGTTTTCAACTGGGGATTACATTGATTCTTTAACGGTTTCTGGAAATATTACCGACGCTTTAAAACGTGAACCTGAAACTTTTGTGTCCGTAATGCTATATGAGGTAGATTCTACATTTACCGACTCTATTATCTATAAACAAACCCCAAAGTATATTACAAATACCCTAGATAGCCTTACAACGTATACCATTGAAAATGCTAAGGCAGGAACGTATTTATTAGTGGCACTGAAAGATAAAAATGGAGACAACCTTTTCCAGCAAAAATCTGATCAAATATCTTTTAAAAAGGAGTTTATTACATTACCCACTGATAGTCTTTATAATTTAAGATTATTTGAAGAAATACAAGACTTTAAACCTTCGCGACCTCAATTGGTAAATGGTGAAAAAATTATCATTGGTTATGAAGGTGATTATACAGGGCTGAAAGTTAACATGAAATCTGAAGTGCCAGATGATTTTGAATATAGCATTACCAAAGACCCCAAAACAGATACTTTATACTATTGGTACAAGCCAAAATTAGAAGTTGATTCCTTGGTTTTAAATATTGATCATCCTAAAGTCAGCAAAGACTATACTGTTAGAATTAGGGACAAAGAACGAGACTCTTTACTATTACAGCCTGAACCTAATGGTAATATTGAATACGACCAAGACTTTACAATATCAGGAAATATACCTTTAAAAAAGATTGATATTTCTAAAGTTAAGATAATTGATAAAGATTCATTACCTGTGGAGTTTAAAGTGAAATCGTTTGATTCTTTAAACAACATTTACTCATTTTCATTTAAAAAGACCGAGGACAATAAATACAACATTGATTTGCTTCCTGAAACTTTTACAGATTTTTTTGGAAACACAAATGACACTTTACAATATTCGTTAAGAACAAAATCATTAGACAGCTACGGTAACTATAGATTGACCGTATATAACGCTATTTATCCAATTATTGTTCAACTAACCAACAAAAATGGAGAAGTGAAATATGAGAAATATTCTACTGAAGAAAAACCTATAGACTTCTTAAACTTAAATGCTGGTAAGTATTTTGTACGCGTAATATTTGATCGCAACGGAAATAAAACCTTTGACACAGGAAACTATCTTCAAAAGATCCAGCCAGAAATAGTAAAGCACTCGGACAAAGAGATTGAAGTCAGAGCTGGATGGGATGACGAAACAAACTTTACTTTGAAAGACTAGAAATTTTAAGTTGAAATAGAAAAGCCGTTTTATTATATATAAAAACGGCTTTTTAATTATAAATTTAATTATATTCTATTCCCACCTATTTTCAGCAGCTTCACCTCCCCAAATTAATGTGGCTAGGTAAGGATTATCAATAAAAGGATTTCTATTGCCTTGTGCTGAAAAAATCACTGCATTTCTTTGCTCTTCAAAAGCAGAAACGGGATCTTCTCTATTCCATTTTAAGAATAACTCTAAAGTACCCACTTTATTAAATGTTTCGCCATATCTCACATTCAAATAAAGGATCATTCTAGCAACATCGCCTTTCCATTCATCACCTGGAAACCAAGTATTCCCTCCAATGAGTTTATAGGTACCTGTACCATCTACAAAAGGAAAATTTACTCTATCACTGTTAACAGTGGCATCACATGATCTTAGATGATGCAAATCCGAAAACGCTTCGCCTGTATCACCTTGTGCTAATAAGGATCTTGGATAAATATGCTCGGTATTGAATGTTTGGGGCGAATGCGGGTTTGATCCTGATGTCCACTCTCTTTCATCTCTACTCTCTCCTGAATATACCAAAATCACATTGGCAGCATTTGATAGATCCTCGTCAGCGTCATATAAATAATTATGCCTTTGCGTATATGTTAAAATAGTTGTGTGTTTTGAAACCGTTACATCTTCAATCTCGTCAAAAATGATGTTCGTATCTTCTACAAAAAGCACTCCATTATAATAATTTTGTAACTCTGATGGAATATTAAAGTTTATTGGAGATACAACATTAATCGTAACTGTTGCTGTTGAACATGATGGTGTTGCATCATCATCGCAAATGGTATAAGAAAACGTATCTTCTCCAGTAAAATCTGTAGACGGTTCGTAGGTAATAGATCCATCACTATTCAATATAACTGTGCCTTGCGTAGTTGCATTATCTAGTGAAGCAATAACAGCATCATCTAACAAAGTATCATTTTCTAAGATGTCGTCGGTTATGGTACTAGATTGATTTAACAATAGTGTGATGGTATCATCCACCGCAGTTGGATTACCTTCATCAATTACCGTAATAGTTACTGTAGCCGTTGAGCAGGATGGTGTAGCATCTGTATCACATAAAGTGTAGGTAAACGTATCTTCACCAGAAAAACCATTTACAGCAGTATAAGTTACTGTATTATCATTGTTTAAAACAATGGTTCCAGAAGCAGCACTATCATCAATAGATGTAAGTGTTGCTCCGTCTACAACTTCATCATTATCTAATAGTGTTTCAAATGTTGTTGTAGTATTCTCATCAACCTCAAAAACATCATCAACCGCTAACGGGTTTCCCGTATCAGTTACAGTTATGGTTACTGTCGCAGTTGCGCAGTTTTGATCACTAAGAGCGTCACAAATAGTATAAGTAAATGTATCTGTACCAGTGAAATTATCAGCAGGAGTATATGCCAATCTATTACTAGTTTTAATGACACTTCCTCCATTTGAAGTAGTAGAATCAAAACTATCTAAAGTAGCATTATTTCTTAGAGTATCATTCGTTAAAACATCAATTATTACCTGGGTATTTTCAGCTGTGGTGGCTGTATCATTGTTTGCTACCGGTGGTTGAACGGTCGGGTTATCTTCACTACTGCCGCAAGAAAAAAACAATAACACAAGAAGAACAAAGTAATATTTCATCACAATTTTATTTTAAAGATAAAAAAACCTCTCACTAAAGTAAGAGGTTTTCATTATTATATAAGGGTTATTATTGGTATACCCAAACACCGCCTGTTTTAACTAAACTTTGGCTTTCGCTACCTAATGATCCAGTAAAGACAATGTAATTTATAACATACTTTTGCCCTTCGGCTGCACCAGGATCTCTAGCATCCAAAAGCACATTGAAAGCTTCTAGTAGCATTTCTTCACTCCAATAATTACTACTCCCAGGTCGTCTGTCAAAACTTTCAAAGAAACCAACATTATCTGCAGGACCAGGATAAATCTCAATAAAAGAACTGGAAATAAGAGCAATATCAGCTGACAATAACATATAGGTAATTGTATTATCTGGTACCCAAGTACCATCTTCAAATCCATATTGAAATGACGTTTCTATAACGTCAGGTGTTAACTTCCATTTGTCTCCATCAAAAACACTATGCCCATATTTTGTATTAACACTTCCTGAAAAGAAGTCATATTGCACCATCGCTACATCACCTGCTTGGGCAAATGGAAATAAGTCTTCTAAAAATATATCTAAAATATAAACATTGCTACTACTAAAGTTTGGAAATCTAAATCCGAAATCATCAAAATTTGGCCTAATAAATGTGTAAGGGAATTCCCATTCACCATCATTTTTCGCCACAACTGCAGATACCTCAACCGTGGTTTCATTTTCAACATACTCTCCACCAGTATATAACAATATTACTGTTTGGGTAGAGACTGAACCATCAAAAATCGCGTAGGTTACAGCATAAACATCACCTTCCATAGCTACTGGTAAAACAATATTTAATGCTTCCAAAAGCATCTCGTCACTCCAGTAATTTCCACTTGTTGGTCTTACATCAAAACTTCCAAAACGCCCAACATTTTCAGCTGGACCTGGATAAGTTGCTGCTAAATCCGCTGATATTGTATTATAATCGTCTCTAGACAATGTGTAAGCAATTGAATCTGATCCACTAGCATCAACATCCAACTTCAAAAAGTTATACCCATTATGTTGAACAACAAAGGTTTCTGAACCACCGCTACCATCAAATATAGCGAATGACACTGCTAATACTTGTCCAGTATTATATTCTGAAGCTAGAAGAGCCGTTATAGCTTCCATTATCATATCATCTGACCAATACCCATCACGATCAGATCTTCTATCAAAATTCCCAAATCTACTTGCGCTTGAGGTTTGTTCTGGATATTTAGAACCCAAAGATGTTTCCAAAGACTCAAAATCATCATCACTAAATGTATAGGACAAAAGACTTGCGTTATAGGTTAACTCGACAAATGTACCGTTAGTAGCTGTCTCATAATTAGCAGATAAATAATCATCTATATCTCCAATGCCTGATAGAGTCTCAGAGGTTCCTAATGGCTCAGTAACTGTTTCAGCGAATAAATTGTAGCCCACATTAACCAAAGAACCTTCTCCCCAAACTGGATATTTCTCAGCTAAAAAATCGGGAATTAATAAATCTGCTTGATCTTGGCTTTCAAAAAATTCATCACCCTCTAATTCGTCTTCAAATTCTTCGTAATCCTCCGAAGTTAAGGTATACTCAGCAACCCCTGAAATAGGATTTGGTTGAGCATCAATATCACTGTAAAGCTCATCCAAAGGATTACACCCTACAAAAACAACAGTAACAATAACTGTTAGTAAATAAATTAATTTTTTCATTTTCAAAGATTTTAGAAATTAAGTTTTGCACCAAGGTTAAATGTTCTACCGAATCCGAACCAAACTAAAGCATTTTCAGCAGTAGATCCCGCTCCATCTTGAGCGTCAGGTATATATTCAGTATCGAATACATTATTTACCCTTGCCGTCAATGTTGCATCAAAAGGACCAAACTTAAAGCCGTGAGTCATTGCAACATCAAATAAACCATAAGCTGGCATTTTCCATGTTTGTTGTGGATCAGTTGCTAAGATTGCCGCAATTTCTTCAGGAGATAAGTTAGATGATAAACCCCTATCACTTGGATCAAAATCTGCATAAATATTGTCATAATAATTATAGTCAATTACAAGCCTCGTATCTAATGCAAATTTATAATTCAAACCTAAAGCCATAGTAGTTTGGGCCGCATCAGCCACCCTTAAGCCCGCAATGTGAAGATTAACTGGGGAATCATTAATCTCCTCCTGTTCTTCATTAAATATTCTTACATTTTGAACATTATCAGACCAAGTCCAATCGCCAAAGGAAGCCATTCCTGTAATATCAATTTTATCTGTCGGCTTGTAAACAAAATCAAGTTCTATTCCTTGATGAACAGCATTTACCCCTAAGATATTAGCAGAAGCTCTTGTTCCATCAGGTTGTTGAAATGTAGCAATTTCTGTTCTATCATTCCACATTGTTCTATATAAGTTCACATTCGCAGCAAGTTTTTCACTTCTATAACCGTAACCCAATTCAAAACTTGTAATTTTTTGATTAGGTGCATCATCATTTATGTTATCATTCCTAAAATTTAAAAAAACTGCATCAAAATCAGGAGCTCTTTCAAAATAACCTAAATTAGCAAATACATTATGATTACCATCTATTCTATAGTTAGCACCACCTTTAATACTTCCGCCTAAAAAATTGTAAGTATCTGTCTCCTGAAGTGGGTCAGAATCCAAATATCTAAAATGATCCACTCTTTTATAAGAGGTATTAGAAGCCGCTACAGCAACGAATGTATTTAACTTATCAGTGACATCATACTCCAACTGACCGAAAACACCTATCCACCCGACAATGCCATCGTTATTATAGTTGATTTTATCTCCAACCCTTGTTACTCTATTTGGGTTATTTATATCTCCCGAGCTCGTTCCGTCTCCATCCTGCCAATATTGACCTCCTAATAAATTAGTGACCTCTTGAAAATGTAACCCTTTATAGGATCTGAAATCTAATCCAGCCTGTAATACCATTTGATCATTCAAATTGGTTTTTAAATTAGATAATAAACCGTACCAGTTGTGATCATTACGAGAAGCTCTCAAAATAGTTTCAGACCCCAATGCACCTAAAGCTCTATTTTCATCTGCTATTTTATCAAAATCTATTACACCATATAATCCATCCCTATAATCACTAAATCCGTTTGGTATATTGTCTTCGTTACTTGTATTAAAAGTGAATTTATTTACACCTCTAATACCCCCGCCTCCACCAGTACCGAAGGATACGTAAGCTGAAGAATTAATAGACGTATTGTCATTTAAGTTCCAATAATGGTTTAATGAAATTTGAGGCTTGTGGTAGAAGTTATCTTCTTGAAAAGTTACTTGACCATTATAGTATCCCCAATCGGCATTAAACTTTCTTCCTCTTTCACTATTTCTATATGTTTCTATAAGCTGTCTGTTTTGTCTCTGTCCGTGCTGTTGTTTTGCACCAAACGCAGAAAAGGCTAATTTATGTTGTTCATTAAATTTCTTAGTAATGTTAACAAAATAAGAAACTCCTGAGAACTGTGTTCCATCAACATAACCATCTCCTTGTGTACTTGCCGCAGAAACGGTTGCTGCAAATCCATTGTCCATTAAACCTGTTGAGTAAGTTACTCCATATTTAGCGTAACCGTCGTTACCTACCGATGTCATTACATTACCACCTTCTTCAACATCAGTAGTTTTCGTAATAATGTTGATAGTACCACCAATTGAAGGCACAGCAATTTTGGCTGCTCCAAGACCTCTTTGAGTTTGCATCGTACTGGTAACATCACCAAGACCAGCCCAGTTACTCCAGAAAACACGGCCATTTTCCATATCATTTACCGGTATACCATTGATCATTACCGCTACGTTAACAGAACCAAAACCTCTCATTCTTACTTGACCATCTCCAAATCCACCACCTGCTTTGGTAACATATATACCAGGGGTTGATTTTAAAATTTCTGGAAATTCTTGAGAACCTAATTTTAATTCAATGTCAGCAGCCTTAACCGTGGAAACTGCGACAGGTGTTTTTCTATCAACAGCAACAGAGGCAATAATTTGAATTTCTTCAAGACCAACTTGACTTGATTCCATTTCAATTTTTCCAAGTGACGCATCCGCAGAAAATGAAATTGTTTTCGAATTGTAACCAATATAAGTTATTACAATATCTCCTGCATTCTCTTTTGTAGTAATTGAGAAGTTACCGTCAAAATCTGTAGTAACACCATTGGAAGTACCTTTCTCAATAACATTTGCACCAGGAAGGGGCAGGTTAGTACCTGCTTCTACAACTGTACCAGTTATAGTACTTTGAGCTAGGGCAACAGTAGTACATAACAATACTGTTACCATAATCAGTAATTTAGTAGCTTTTTTCATAATTTTTGAAAAATTATTTAATAATTTGAAATTAGTCGAGGCAAAAATACTGATATTTAAAAGATAAACATTAATCAAATGTTAAGATTTTTAACATTTCTTGTTAACAAAAAAGCAGCGATATTCACAATATCGCTGCTTTTATTAAAATGTTTTCAACAATTTAAGAGTTTTCCTTATAATATTTCAACAGATTTACTGTAGAAGCATCATGAGCTTCAATACTAGTTTTGTTAAATTCTTGTAAAATTTTACTAGCTAACTGTTTTCCCAGTTCTACTCCGAACTGGTCATAACTAAAAATATTCCAAATGACACCTTGTACAAATATCTTATGCTCGTACATCGCAATCAACTTACCTAAACTTTCAGGTGTTAGCTTTTGAATAAAAATTGTATTTGTAGGTTTATTACCCTGGAAAACCTTAAATGGTATAATTGCCTCTGAAGTACCCTCAGCAACTACCTCAGCTTCAGTTTTCCCATTTAGCAAAGCTTCCGTTTGGGCTAAAAAGTTTGATGTTAACTTATCTTGATGGTCCTGATTACCATGTAATGACTTTACAAAACCAATAAAATCTGCTGGAATTAGTTTTGTGCCTTGATGAATTAATTGAAAAAAGGCATGCTGTGAATTTGTTCCTGGTTCTCCCCAAATTAAAGTTCCTGTTTGGTAGTCTATCACGTCGCCATTTCTATCTACGCTTTTTCCGTTACTTTCCATAATACCTTGCTGCAAATACGTAGCAAATTGATTGAGATATTGCGAATAGGCAATTATAGCCTCACTTTCTGCATTAAAAAAGTTGTTATACCAAATGCTGATTAAACCTAAAACCACGGGGATATTACTCTTAAAATCCTCAGTTTTAAAGTGCTCATCCATTTTATGAGCGCCTTCTAAAAGGCAAGCATAGTTATCATAACCAACTGCTAAACTAATAGACAAACCTACTGCACTCCACAAGGAAAAACGTCCACCAACCCAATCCCACATTGGGAAAATATTGTTTGAATCTATTCCAAAATTCGATACCGCATCAAGGTTAGTAGAAACTGCCACAAAGTGTCTTGCGATATCTGTTTCACTTGCTGATTCTAAAAACCAGGATTTAATAGTATTAGCATTCGAAATCGTTTCTTGTGTAGTAAAGGTTTTTGAGACAATCACGAACAATGTAGTTTCAG
Organism: Jejuia sp. UBA6058; assembly: GCA_002428965.1. Classification (GTDB taxonomy): domain Bacteria; phylum Bacteroidota; class Bacteroidia; order Flavobacteriales; family Flavobacteriaceae; genus Jejuia. The sequence continues at coordinate 149,143 of DIYI01000003.1, forward strand.
GATCTAACTTTTTAATAACCTCATTTACATGATCGCCATCTACATTACTTACAAAATAAGTAGTTAAGTGGTTTTTATAATACTCCAGTGCATCCACTACCATCGCGGGCCCTAAGTCCGATCCGCCAATTCCTACGTTTACAATATGCGTAAAGGGTTTTCCTGTATATCCTTTTCTTTCACCATTTACAACTTCATTAGTAAAAGCCTCTATTTTACGTTTTACTTTGTATACTTCTGGGATAACATTTACACCATCTACCTCAACAACTGCAGATTCTGGAGCTCTTAACGCAGAATGTAATACCGCTCGTCCTTCTGTTTCGTTTATTTTCTCTCCAGAAAACTGACTTTCAATAGCCTCCTTTAGATTTACATCATAAGCTAATTCTAATAGATATTTAAAGGTTTCTTCGGTAATTCTGTTTTTAGAAAAATCTAAATAAAAGTCTTCCCACTTTATAGTGAATTTATTTGCTCTTTCTGGATCTTGAGCAAACAACTCTTTCATTTTTAATGATTGTACTTCTTCAAAGTGTGTTTTTAATTTTTCCCAAGAAGTTGTCTTTGTTGGATTTACACTTGGTAATGCCATGTTATGAATTTGATTGGTAAATTACAGGTTCTTGTTCTTCTTCTGTAATTTGAGGTTTAAAATTTATATTATCTAACTTGTACTTTGTAGACTTGATAAATTCAAGATAGTTATCCTTTAAAGAATCGGATATAGGTTTGGCTTCGGGCAATTTTTGTTTAAAAGGATCTACCTGCTTCCCATTCTTCCAAAAGCGATAACACACATGTGGACCACCAGTATTACCAGTCATACCTACTTTTCCAATAATATCCCCTTGTTTTACAAATTCACCTACTTTTACAAGGCGTTTACTCATATGTAAATACTGCGTCTCATACGTTGCATTGTGCCTTATCTTTACGTACTTTCCGTTACCACCCCTTCTTGTAGACTCTGTTACCGTTCCATTTGCTGTTGCCATTATTGGTGTTCCAACTGCGGCCGCAAAATCGGTGCCTTTATGTGGTCTAATCTTATATCCGTAATAAGCTATACGCCGTTTTAAATTATATCTAGAGGATAAACGTCCAAATTTTATAGGAGATTTTAAAAATGCGCGTCTTAAATTTTTAGCATTATCATCAAAATAATCTACAATACCTTTTGTGGTATCTGTCATGAATTCAAAAGCATAAAAGGGTTCGTGATTATGCTCAAAATAAGCTGCTTTCACTTTATGTACACCAGTATAAATAGTATCATCAATATATTTATCTACATACATTACTTTAAATCTATCATTTGGCAACAGCCGATTAAAATCAATTGTCCAAGCATAAATTTCATCTGCCATTATATACGCTAACCGAGCACTCAACCCTTGCTCGTCCAATGTTACCGATATATTATCTTTGATTACTCCAGTAGCAACCTTCTCAACATATTTAATGGGTTTAGTACTTTTATATGCATGAATAGAATCCTGAAAATTAATCACAACATAATCTTCAAGATTAGGCTGATAAATAAAACACTGTGCCGTTTCCAGAGAATCTTTAGCACATAACATAGTATACGGTTTGCCAACTTGTAGTCCTCGTGCGATATCAAAAGTATCCTTTGCCTTTTGCGCAATATTAAAAATTTTGGGATAGCCGACATGGTTACGTTCTAGAATAATTCCAAAGGTGTCACCGTTTCTAACTGTATCGCGCTTTACAACATAGTCATCCAATGCAAATCCAAATTCCATAACAGGTTCAGGCGTTTCAACAATAGCAACATCCGTTGCTTCAACTTCTGTCTCAGCATCGTTTTTACAACTGATGTATAGAATTAAAACTAAAAATATTAAATATCTATGCCCCAATCTTCTTTTTCTTTTGTAGTCCATAAATCTGGAAAAAATATGCGTTTTTGATATTTAGGATGCATGTACTTTACCCACTCGCTGCCTCCAGTAGCTTCTGCAGTTTCACCTCCTATATTTAAATAATGATTTGCCGTAGTATAGTGTGCCATTACCCACTTTACGTTAACCGTATAGTCGTAATGTCGCATTGCTTTTATTAAAGCTTTATTTGCCCTAGAGTCTTCAGGCAATTCTTTGTACTTAGACCATAAATTTTTGCCTTCGTACTTTTTTGAAAATCTAATAAACTGTTCTTTGTAACGTTCCTCAAAAGCAGATAGGGTATACGTTTTTTTACCAGTTTCATAGTCTTTTCCTGCAGCTTGCCAATACAATTGTTCAAAAGCGCTCTCACAACAAATGTCTTTACTTACAGTATCTCTAAAACGTTTGTCAATGAGATTTATTAATTCTGTAGAACCAAATTCCACCAATCTATACTGCGCACTTTGAAAGCCACTTGCAGGCGTAAGCGTAGTTCGAAATTGATTGTACTGCTCAATATTCATACCGTCTTTCATGATGCTAAACGACGATGTAAGCACATCAAAATATCTACTTACTCGCATTACTTTTTCAGTAAAGACAGTAACCCCAAAATCGTTTTCTGCAACCTGTTCTATTTCAGAGAGAATCATTTTAAACAGTAATTCGCTAATTTGATGATACATAATAAACACCATCTCATCAGGGAAATCTGTCCTAGGTTTTTGAAGATTTAATAAAACATCCGTTTGAATATAGTCCCAATAACTAATTGGCTTACTATGCAATAAGCCTTCTAAATGAACATCTAAATCTTGGTCTATAGACTCGTATTTTTCTTGGAGTTTGTTGGTTATGTCTGAGTCTGATTTCATTTAATTATCCACAACAATTTGAAACGGGTACTTCAACCCTTTAAAGGCTTCAAGGTCTGCCCTTAAAGATCCTACCGCCAAATCTGCTTTAATACGCAAAGGTATTTTATTTTTATCATTCGATACCCATAACGTTAAACTTTCTTCCTCCTTAAAAACACGTCCTGCCATTACATATGGTCTAAACTTTAAGGCATTAATTTTCCCAACATCAGTTTTAATAATTTCTTCTCCTAAATACTGTAGTTTAAAGCCGTAATTTTCTTCATCAAAAAACATGTCTACCTGCACTTCGTCTCCTATTTTTAAAGCTGATATATCCAAATTATTTCTAAGATAGTAAAACGTAGAAACCATATCTTGAATATTCGGTTTCGTATCAATTACTTTATTGGTCTTATGCTTCTTATTATTAACGTAAGCTTTATTATTTTCTTGATCAAATTCAATCTCAATATCCTTGGTGTAACCACCCTCATCAATGTTTCTCACAAACTTGTACGGCACAATAGTTTCTTTATCAAAATAGGTTTCATACCTATCTTTTACCTTAAAAAACCATTTTATCATACCCGTAGTCCAACCCTTACCAACTACATGGTATACATCTTTATCGCCTAACTTTTCGTCCTTTACTAAAAGGGTGGCATTTCCAGCCTTTAAAAACCCACTGTAGCTCATTTTAAACTTAAACCACTCGCCTTCTTTAAAAGCGGATTCCTCTTGCGCAAGCGCAACGTTTGATGCGCTAAAAACTAATAATATAAGTAGTATTCTTCTCATTTGCATTGGGCAATTATAATTTAACTTGTATTGGCTCACTTTATTGCCTGTATCATAGAAATTACAATTACTGTTCCAAAAATAGAAATTTTATCTGTACCCCAATATTTGCAAATGTTATAGTTCTGTTAGAAAACCTTTCATCGATAATTTTTTGCGCTACCCTAGAGGTCGGGCTTTCCGCTAAAAGTTTTGGCTCGATGCGCGCCTCGCCAAAAGCTACCGCTTCCATCCCTAGCGCACCTACTTTCCAACCATTTTTTCATTCCAAAATGCTCACATTTTAGTTATGGCACGATGTATTCATATAAATCATTAAAAACCAAAACTTATGAGACGATTTACACTATTAATTATTCTTGCGCTTCTGGCTACTGTACCTTCTTTTTCTCAAGATTTTAATCTCTCTGCAACTGCTGGTTATCTTAACATTAATTCCATTTTTAAAGTTGATGGGCAAAAACGCGATTTAGACTTTAAAAGCAGTGGCTTCTTTATAGGTGCACAATCTGAAATAGCTCTAACCGAAAAAATAGACCTACAGCCCGAACTTGCCTTAGCAATTAACTCTGAAGGAGATGCTATCTATATTGGCGCCTTAGGTAGTTATCAAGCTACCGAAGAATTTAGCGTACTATTAGGGCCAGCTTTAAATGTCATTCTAGAAGATGTAGTTAATGGTTACCAAACCCTGGGAATATTTCTCGGCTTTGGTGGAAACTACAACATTACCGATAAAATTTATGCACAAGCCAAATACCACGTTCAGTTAAATGATTATTACAACGGTAGTGGCGGTGTAAGTTCCAAAGTCAACTTTTTAATGGTTGGCGTAGGATACAGAATATTATAATTGTTTGAGTTAGTTAGTTTGAAACGGCACGATTGAAATTAGTCATACAGATCGTGCCGTTTGGTTTTTAAAGCGTACCTCGTTTAGCTTGCTCTCTTTCAATAGATTCAAAAAGTGCCTTAAAATTTCCTGCACCAAAACCACGTGCACCCATACGCTGTATAATTTCAAAAAACAAGGTTGGTCTATCCTCTACAGGTTTGGTGAAGATTTGCAATAAATAACCTTCCTCATCTGCATCAATCATGATGCCCAATCCTTTTAAAGTTTCAATATCCTCTCGCAATTCATGACTGAATTCTTCTAAACGCCCAGGAACCGCTTTATAATACTCATCCGGTGGAATGGATAAAAACTCTACACCTCTACTTCGTAATTGAGATACCGTGGAAATAATATCATCTGTAGCAACAGCTATATGCTGCACACCTGCTCCTTCATAAAAATCTAAATACTCCTCAATTTGAGAACGTTTCTTTCCCTCCGCAGGTTCGTTTATAGGGAATTTTATGCGTCCGTTGCCATTACTCATCACTTTACTCATTAATGCTGAATACTCTGTATGGATTTGTTTATCATCAAAGGATAGGAAATTCTCAAACCCCATCACATCTTCATACCATTTTACCCATTTGTTCATTTGTCCCCAACCTACATTGCCCACCATATGGTCTATGTATTTCAACCCGACAGGTGTGGGATTATAATCGCTTTCCCAAGCTGTAAAACTAGGTAAAAATGCACCATTATAGTTTTTGCGCTCTACAAACATATGTACCGTTTCTCCATAAGTGTAAATTCCAGCGCGCACCACTTCACCATGTTCGTCTTTTTCAACAAATGGCTCCATGTATGATGTTGCTCCTCGGTTTGTTGTTTCCTCGTAAGCTTTTCTCGCATCATCCACCCAAAGCGCAATAACTTTTACACCATCGCCATGTTTTACTATATGATCGTTAATGGGTGATTTACTGTTTAAAGGTGTGGTTAGCACCAATTTAATTTTATCTTGTTTCAACACGTAACTTACTGCATCTTTAGAGCCAGTTTCCAATCCTTTGTAAGCATAGGATTGGAAGCCAAATGCTGTTTTATAAAAATGCGCTGATTGTTTTGCATTACCTACATAGAATTCTACATAGTCTGTTCCTAGAAGCGGCAAGAAATCTTGCGCTCCTTCAAATATTTTTTCTAAACCGTAGTTTACTGATTTTATGTCTTTCATGACAAAAAAGCCCTCTTAATCCCGCCTCTGGCGGGAAACTCAAAGCGGGTATTTGAGTATTTATGTTTTTATTTGAATTTAGAGTTCACTGTTCCCCTCCTTTGGAGGGGTTAGGGGAGGCCTCTACAACCACGACGTATGATATGAGTCATCCGCAATTTTCATTGCTTCTTCGGTAATCATAAGTGGTTTAAACGTATCCACCATAACCGCTAATTCTTCGGTTTCTGTTTTACCAATGCTGCGTTCGGTAGCTCCTGGATGTGGCCCATGTGGAATTCCTGCTGGATGCAATGAAATATGACCAGCTTCAATGTCATTTCTGCTCATGAAATCACCATCCACATAATACAGTACTTCATCACTATCAATATTACTGTGATTATATGGTGCAGGAATAGATTGTGGATGATAATCGTACATCCTTGGCACAAAACTGCAGACTACAAAAGCATCTGTCTCAAATGTTTGATGTACAGGAGGTGGTTGGTGAATACGACCCGTAATAGGTTCAAAATCATGAATGGAAAACGCATATGGATAGTTGTAACCATCGTATCCAACTACATCAAAAGGATGTGATGCATATACCATTTCTATAATATCGTCCTGTTTTTTTACTTTAATTAAAAACTCGCCAGACTCGTTATTGGTTTCCAGTTCTTTTGGTCTTCGGATATCGCGCTCGCAAAATGGAGAATGTTCTAATAATTGCCCAAACCAATTCCTGTAGCGCTTAGGTGTATAAATGGGTCTGCGAGATTCTACAATAAATAAACGATTATCTTCTGTATCAAAATCTATTTTGTAAATAACACCCCTCGGGATTAATAGATAATCTCCATATTTAAAATCAAGATTACCCAACATGGTCCTTAATTTCCCTGTACCCTTATGCACAAAAATCAATTCGTCTGCATCGGTATTTTTATAAAAATAATTGGTTGTAGATTGCTTTGGTGCTGCCAGAATGATACCGCAATCGCTATTGATTAAAACGGTTTTCCGACTTTCTAAATAATCGTTTTCTGGTGTTACCTGAAACCCTTTAAAACGATAGGATTTTATGTTATTTACCTTGGCAATTTTTGGTGCTACACTATATTGACTTTTTATGGCTTTTACTTGTGTTGGCCGTTGCTCGTGGTAGCTGTTGGTTGACATCCCATCGAACCCAATAGTACCAAATAGCTGTTCGTAATATAGGCTTCCGTCTGGTTTTCTAAACTGGGTATGTCGTTTTAGGGGAATTTTCCCTAATTTATGATAAAATGGCATTTTTTTAAATTTAAATTTTGTCCTATTGATTTGATTAACAGGATTGTATTAAAGATACTAAATTTAAAGGATTACTGCTTCCACTTTGAGAATCTCAGTGACCATGCAGAAATTTATAGGGATGTCATCTTATTCAGGATTTCTCTTGATAAGGTAATGTAGAAATTGCAATAAGTCTTCGAACAAAAACTGCATAACTATACAAATATCGTTAAAATTTAGAATATTGTGAAAAATGAATGCTCTCGCAAAGAGGCAATAGCACAAAGGTCTTAAATACTGTTAGCAAGTATGGGGCGTTAGGGATTGAGGCATTTGTTGAAGCTCTTTTTGTGTTTTTGCACCTATGCAACACAAAAAAGCGACTGCCGAAAGCGCGACCCTTGTGGTAACGCCCAAAACAATTTAGAACCAAAACCCTACATTAAAATACCACTCACCAGCTTTTCGCTCTGGAGAATAACTGTACTTGATTTGAATAGGACCAACAAAACTATCGACCGCATAACCGAGAGCGTAACCACGATAATCGGGCAATGTAAACCACTCACCCGTTTCAAAAATATCATCATCAATATTTGCCCAATTGCCCTCTAAAGTGATGTGTTGCTTGTTGAATATTTCATAGTCTAGTCCGAAATGTGCCTTTACATAACTGTTCCCTGTTAACTCGAAAAAATCGTAGCCGTAAAAGGGAATAAAATTGTTGATAAGATTGTTACCATAACCGCCCAAAGCAAAATCTAGAGTGGTGGTGGACTGGTCTCCAAATTTGAAACCGCCACCTGTTTTTAGGTTAATTGCGAACTTGGGCGAGAGGCTGAACGCGTAACCCAAATCTGCTTTAGCAATTGAAAACGGTTCAAAACCTTGATTAAAACGCGACGCAAAGAGATACATATGTAAATCGCCATTAAAATAGACACCTTTTTTTGGGAAATAAATATTGTCGTAGGTATCTAATCGTAGATTGCCAAAAGCACTAAAATAGTCTGTTCTTTCAAAAACAAATTCGTCTTGATTGGTGTTTGCTATGGTTTGAGACTTTATTTCCAAGCGCTTATGTTCTGCGCCTAAACTGAGCGCAAAATCTTTTCGGAACAGTGTCTCTAAATAAAATTGATTGGTCTGGTCTTGCAACAGCACATCAATTTCATTTAAACCTGTACCCATAATTTGTGTATCATCTAATAGTAATTGTGCACTAATACCCTTTCGAAATTGATTGTATCTGGAACGTAATCCCACACTCCAATAGAAACCTTTGTCTATATAATACTCGAAATTATACCGTACGTTGTCTCCTAGTATAACATCTAGAGATGCTACATCATTATTGAAAAGTAAGCGCTTTTTTGTGAGATTAATTAAGGCAGCACTTTTATACAAATCGTCAAAATGCCCGCTTAGTTTTATAAAAGTGGTGGCTTTACTTTCCATTACATCAGTTATCAAATCGTATTGATTTTCCTTATCTAAAGGCACAAGTTTATAGTGAAATGCATCAAAATTATTAGTAGCTACAACATTGTTTACGCCCTTTACAAAATCTTTATACGATACCTTTTCAGAACCTTTGAGTTTTAACTTTCCTAAGACATAAGATCGTGTATATTTTTCGTTTCCATTGATGTAGATATTTTGAATATAGATGCTGTCTTTCCGGGTTTTAACAACTTTATTTGTGACTGGTTTTTCAGATAACTTTTTTAAAGCTTCTAACTGATTTAAAGCTGCTTTTTTACCATTAGCAATGATGGTGTTACCTTCATTAAAAGACACAACATTGAAATCCTTAATATCTGGACGGATATAAATATCCGTTTTACCAGATTTTAGTTTCATATCTTTTATCGTTCGGAAATTATTTATTTGAATAAGTACTTCAGGCGCAGACCCTAATTCATCCTTATCGCGCAAACCGTCTTGTACATCTACACCAATAATTACATCCATACCTTTGGCACGAAGTTCATCAATCGGGTAATTATTAACCACACCGCCATCTATTAAAGTTTGATCTCCAATTTTAACAGGTTGAAACACTGTTGGAAGCGCACCACTTGCCATTACCTCCTGAGTGAGGTTACCGCTTTCCAGTTGTATTTGTTGTCCGTTTTCAATATTTGTAGCAATACAGAAAAATGGAATCGGTAGCTTGTCAAATTCATCAATATTATTCACGTGCAATAACAATTTCGATAATAAATTATAGGTGTTTTGACCTCGGGATAATGCCGATGGCAATTTTACTTTAAAATCATCAAAAGGTAATGTAACCGCATATCTTTCTGAATTATTACGTTCGTGGAAGGCTTTGGAAGCACGAGGTAAATCGTCGTTAATAATCTTATCAAAATCTACGGTATTGAAAATAGAATCTAGCTCGTTACCTGAATACCCCGATGCGTAAAGTGAGCCTATAATAGCGCCCATACTGGTTCCTGCAACATAATCTATTTGAACCCCTAGGCTATCTAACACCTTTAAAGCGCCAATATGCGCTAAGCCTTTTGCACCACCACCACTTAATACTAAACCTACTTTTGGTTTTTGGTTTTGTTGTAGGGTGTTTTGGGCTTTCGTTGTGAGGAAAGTAAGGAGAAATAAAAAGATTAATATGAGGAATTTAAAATTCAACTTTTGAGTTTTTAGAAACTATAACAAAATAGACGGTTGTCGTTTTTATGATTTGGGTATAAAAAAATCTTATTTTGTTTCTCCATTATATTCAAAATCTGAAAACCAGAATCAAATTTATATTCCTGCTTGAGCCTGCCGTCTGGAATAGAAATAATTTGAAAATGATTATTATTCCAAAATAAAAAGTCATTCCCATTTTCCGAAACTAAAAAATTCTCATTTTCTGTATCAAAATTTACAATTCGTTTAGACTCTAAACTATTAATATCAAACATTTCAATATCCCTTGTTGACTTAATACTCCATATACCCTGCTCACCATATTCAATTCGACCATGTTTCAAATAAACCATTCCATTTTCATGAAGTAAGGCCCTTGAAAATGGACTAGTTTCATAGAGCAACTCAGAGCTGTTTTGAAGAATATTATATCTCAAAATAGTTCCTTTAAATGAATCAAAAATTAAAAATGTACCATTTGTTTCTTGAAATATACCTGCACAAGATTCTCCTATTTTCTTCTTTATACCCTTACCAATCGAATAGTCAAAAATCATTAAAAACTTCCCTCTATAGTTCATAATCAGTAATTTATTTTCATCATTTGAACTAATGAAATCAGAATATTTTAATATCCCTTTCCTAAAATTTTTAATAATTTCAAGAGTGCTCCTGTTTAACATAAAAACTCTATTGTCAGAAGCCACAAAAAGCTTTTCACTATTAGCTTCAAAATGTATCGCACGAATGGAGTTCCTTATCCTTACAGAGTTTATTTCAAGTCCTGTTTCAATATTTAACTTTCGAAGTTTCATTGATGGAAATGTTGACCCCCAACCATCACCAATATAAAAGTGCTTCCTATCAAAAGGATCTATTTTTGGATAAAACCCTCTATAAATTGGATTCTTTAAATCTATTATCCAATCTAAATTCATATAATCGACCCTTTAATATTACTTCTCATGATAATAATTATAAACCTTTTCAGCTCTGGATACTCCAACAACACCTTCCAATTCATCTAATTTTGCATGCGCCACACGTTTTGCGGATTTAAAATGTTTAAGTAACTCCACCACCGTTTTTTCTCCAATTCCAGGAATAGTTTCCAACTCGGTATTCAGGGCATTTTTACTGCGTCGGTTTCTGTGATGTTCAATTCCAAAACGGTGTGCTTCATTCCGTAATTGTTGGATAATCTTTAGGGTTTCGCTTTTCTTATCTAAATATAGCGGAATTGGATCATTTGGATAAAACAATTCTTCCAAACGTTTTGCAATACCAATTATGGCTATTTTACCTCGTAACCCTAAAACATCCAAACTCTTTAATGCAGATGATAACTGCCCTTTTCCACCATCAATTATTATTAATTGTGGTAAAGGCTGGTCTTCTTCCAACAATCGCAAATAACGCCTGTGCACTACTTCTTCCATCGAAGCAAAATCGTCAGGTCCTTCTACCGTTTTTATATTAAAATGTCGGTAATCTTTCTTGCTTGGTTTTCCATTTTTAAACACCACACACGCCGCTACAGGATTGGTGCCTTGAATATTAGAATTATCAAAACATTCAATATGTCGTGGTTCTTCGCTCAATCGTAAATCAGCTTTCATTTGTGCCATAATTCTGTTGGCGTGCCTATCAGGATCTACAATTTTCATCTGTTTGAAACGCTCCATTCGGTAATATTTGGCGTTTCTTAAAGACAAGTCCACAATTTGTTTTTTATCGCCTAATTTTGGCACAGTCACTTTTACATTTTCACCTAAATCTACCTGAAATGGCACGTAAATTTCTTTGGAATTTGAATTGAACCGTTGTCTAATTTCAGTAATAGCCAATTCCAAAAGTTCTTTATCAGTTTCATCTAGTTTCTTCTTAATTTCTAAAGTGTGAGAACGAATAATAGCTCCATATGATAATTGTAAAAAATTGATATAACCATAACTTTCATCACTCATAATGGAGAATACATCCACATTGCTAATCTTCGGATTTACAATAGTAGATTTCGCTTGATAATTTTCAAGAACTTCAATTTTCTCTTTGATTTTTTGAGCTTCTTCAAACTGCATATTTTCAGCAAGCGCCATCATTTGCACTTTAAATTGAGATAAGGAATCTTTAAAATTTCCCTTTATAATTTCCTTTATAGCTTTGATGTTTCCGTGATATTCTTCTTCGCTTTCTAAACCTTCACATGGACCTTTACAATTACCTAAATGAAATTCTAAACATCTTTTGTATTTACCAGCCTCAACTTTTTCCCTACTCAAATTGTAATTACAAGTTCTTAATGAATACAATCCTTTTATCAAATCAAGAAGCGTACGAACCGTTTTCATACTCGTGTAAGGCCCAAAATATTCGCTACCGTCTTTATAGACGCGTCTAGTCGAAAACACTCTTGGAAAACGCTCATTTTTTACACAAATCCAAGGATAAGATTTGTCGTCTTTCAACAAGACGTTATAACGAGGTTGGTATTTCTTTATTAAGTTATTTTCAAGTAGCAGCGCATCGGTCTCTGTTTTTACAACAATGTGCTTTATTAAGGCTATTTTTTTTACTAAAACTCGAGTTTTGCCGTACTCATGATTTTTGGTAAAATAAGAACTGACACGCTTTTTTAAATTTTTAGCTTTCCCTACGTAGATCAGAGTATCTTCTTTGTCGTAGTATTGATAAACCCCAGGTTGATTTGGTAGTGTTTTTAACTGTATTTCAATATCCGGGGTATCCATTACTGTAAAGGTATATTAAATCGATAAAACCTAAAAAATTCCTTATCGTTTTTGTTATCTTGCAAATGCAATACCTTTTGAAACGCAGTGAACATAGTTATTCTCTCAAGAAATGCAAATTTATACTCTACCAACCGTCTTGTTGAAGAAGGCGAACATCGCGGACATGACATGGAGGTTATTGATCCTTTGAAGTGCGATATCATTATTGAAAAAGAGAAACCCACTATTTTTTATAAAGACCGTTACTTAGATTATGTTGATGCCATCATTCCAAGAATTGGCGCCTCAGTCACCTTTTTTGGATGTGCGGTTGTACGACAGTTTGAAATGATGGGTGTTTTTACATCTGTAACTTCAGATGCTATTATTCGATCTCGTGATAAACTACGCAGTTTTCAACGTTTATCTAAGGCAGGTATAGGCATGCCTAAAACGGTATTTACCAACTATTCTCGTGATGTTGAGAAGGTTCTTTCTCATGTTGGCGGCACACCTGTTATCATTAAGCTTTTAGAAGGTACGCAAGGTTTAGGTGTTGTTTTAGCTGAAACTAGAAATGCCGCAGAATCAGTTTTGGAAGCGTTTAACGGCCTCCAAGCACGTGCCTTAGTTCAGGAATATATTGGAGAGGCCAAGGGTGCTGATTTAAGGGCCTTGGTTGTAGATGGACATGTGGTTGGCGCCATGAAACGGCAAGGAAAAGAAGGTGAGTTTCGCTCTAATTTACACCGTGGAGGTTCTGCCGAAATCACCAAATTAACTGAAGCCGAAATTAAGGTAGCCATGAAAGCGTCTCGCGCTTTAAAACTACCTGTTTGTGGTGTAGACATGTTGCAATCCAACCGTGGCCCACTACTTTTAGAGGTTAATTCTACACCTGGTTTAGAAGGAATTGAAGGTGCCACTGGAAAAAATATTGCTCGAAATATCATTACCTATATTGAACGAAATAGACATTAAAAAAACTAATGTGAATGACAAAGGAAAAAACACCTTTAACCATACTCGGCACTGAAGTATTTCCCGGAGAAACGAAAGAAGTAAATTTTGATGTCGCTAATTTACATACCGCTACGCCGGTAAATGTTCCCGTGATTATAAGTCGCGCCAAAAAAGAAGGCCCTACTGTAATGTTTACTGCGGGTATCCATGGTGATGAAGTTAATGGCATTGAAATAGTACGTCAATTAATTGCTAAAGGTATCAATCAACCAAAAATTGGCACCATAATTTGTATGCCTGTAATCAATATTTTTGGGTTTATAAATTTGAAACGTGAGTTCCCCGATGGAAGAGATTTAAACCGTGTATTTCCAGGAAGCACACATGGATCTTTGGCTAGTAGGGTAGCGCATAAATTGATACATGAGGTGGTACCACATGCAGATTTGATTATCGATTTTCATACTGGTGGCGCAGGACGCTTTAATGCACCACAATTACGTTATACCGAGAATCATAAACACCTTAATGCCCTTGCAGAAGTTTTTGGAGCACCATTCGTATTGTATTCGAAAAATTTAAGCAAATCATTTAGAACCACGTGCTCAAAACTAGGTAAGGATTTATTACTTTTTGAGGGTGGAAAATCGTTTCATATTGATGACGTAGTTACCAACTCCGGAGTTAACGGTGCGAAACGTGTGTTAAAACACTTAGGCATGTTAAAAACAGTTTTCAAGGCCTCTAAACCGAAAAAACAGTGTGTATTTATTGCAGAAAGTAAGTGGCAACGTGCTAAATATTCGGGGATGTTTAAAGCTTCTACTGCAGTTGGTTCTGAAGTTGAAAAAGAAGATATTATTGGCAACATTACAGATCCTTATGGTAAGTTTAATTATTTTGTAAGAGCTCAAAATTCGGGGTATGTTATTAATGTAAATGAACTTCCTATTGTGTATCAAGGTGATGCCCTGTTTCATATTTCTACCGAATTAAACGGCAAGTGATATGACTAAAAAAGAACTTCGAAAAAAATATAAAGCACTTCGTTCTGAACTTTCAATAGATCAAATTGAAGACTTTAGTATTGCCATTGCAAATCAATTGTTGAAACTACCTATTTGGGAGGTTTCATTTTATCACATCTTCCTTTCTATTGAAGAGCAAAAAGAAGTTAACACCGATTATATTTTAAATATCCTTTCTGGAAAGGATAAGAATATTGTGATCTCCAAAAGTGATTTTAAAACCAATACACTCACTCACTTTTTATTAACCGATAATACCACTATCAGAAAGAACAATTATAACATCCCTGAACCTGTTGATGGTATTGAGATTTCCACTGATAAAATTGATGTAGTGTTTATTCCGCTTTTAGCATTTGATAAACAAGGAAATCGTGTGGGCTATGGCAAAGGATTTTACGATAAATTTTTAAGCCACTGCAATCCTAAAGCCCTCAAAATTGGTCTGTCTTTTTTTGAAGCGGAAGACGAGATTAGTGATGCTTTTGAGGGTGACGTTGGGTTGGATTATTGTGTGACGCCTGAAAAGATTAATCATTTTTAGCAAAAGCCCGCTTATTAAAAACAATAAGCATAATAAACCCTGTACTTATTGCCATATCGGCGATATTGAAAACGGGTTCGAAAAAAGTGAAGTATTCACCACCGTATTTTGGAATCCATTCTGGGAGATAGCCTTTATACATTGGAAAATACAGCATATCTACTACTTTTCCATGTAATAGGGTATCATAGCCTCCATTGGCTGGTAAAAACGTTGCGACTTGATTAATACTATCATTAAAAATCACACCATAAAACACAGAATCAATGATATTGCCCAACGCACCTGCAAAAATTAAAGCAATGGCAACAATTAAAATTCTAGAGCTTTTCTTTTTTGTTGCACTCCATAACCAGTAGCCTATTCCGAAAATAGCGACTATCCTAAATGAGGTTAAAAAGGTTTTGGCAGATCGGTCAGAAATAAAAGATACAAAGTCACTTATACGCGTGCCCCAAGCCATTCCTTCGTTCTCAATAAAGTATATTTTAAACCAACTAAAAACTTCAATATTTTCATGAAGTTCAAAACTAGTTTTGACATATATTTTACTTATTTGATCCACAAGCAAAATAATGGTGATAATAAGAATGGACTTTTTTAATGACATTTGATTAAAAAGAAACGCCTCGTTTAAAAAACGAGACGTCTTTAATATTTCTACTGAAACTTCTTATTTCTGCATATTTTTAGCTTCAATACTAAGTGTGGCGTGAGGCACTAACTCTAAACGTTTTTTGTTAATGAGTTTACCTGTAACACGACAAATACCATACGTTTTATTTTCAATTCTTATCAAAGCATTCTTTAAATCGCGAATAAATTTTTCTTGACGGATTGCTAATTGCGAATTGGATTCTTTACTCATAACTGCACTACCTTCATCAAAAGCTTTAAAGGTTGGAGAGGTATCTTCTGTACCATTATTGTGGTCATTCATATACGCACTTTTTATCAATTCTAAATCGTGTTGCGCTTTTTCAATTTTCTCTTGTATTAGCTCTTTAAACTCTGCTAAATCTGCATCTGAATATCTTACACTTTCGGCCATATAATTAATGTTTTGTAATAAACAACTTTGTATTTACATCATCAAATGCAATATCTATTCCGTTGCTTATTTGGTCAATAATCTCAAGTTTTTCGGTTAATGTTTCGGTTTTTATGTATTCTATATTAGAGTCTACAGCTTGCTTAAGCTGCTCGTCCTTTTGTAATTTCACATCAATTCTATCGGTAACTTCAAACCCAGAGTCTTTTCTTAAATTCTGAATTCTATTTACCAATTCTCTCGCTATACCTTCTCTTCTTAAATCATCTGTTATGGTAACATCCAACGCAACGGTTAAAGCTCCTTCATTAGCCACTAACCAACCTTCAATATCTTGAGAAGTAATCTCCACATCTTCGAGACCTAAAATAATATTTTTTCCGTTTATTTCAACGTCAAAATTACCGTTTTGCTCTACTTTGTTGATATCTTCAGCTGTAAAGTTCATAATTACTCCAGCAATGGCTTTCATGTCTCTTCCAAAACGAGGCCCAAGTGCTTTAAAGTTTGGTTTTATTTGCTTTACCAAGATATCTGAAGCATCTTCCAACAGCTCTACTACCTTTACATTTACCTCATGCTTTATCAAGTTTGAAACCGCTAAGATTTCCTCTTTTTGCTGAGCATTATCTATCGGAATCATAATTTTTTGAAGTGGTTGACGCACCTTAATCTTCTCCTTAGCTCTCAACGATAATACTAAGGAAGATATTGTTTGCGCCGCCTCCATTTTACGCTCTAAACTCTTGTCAACGTAACTTTCATCATACATTGGAAATTCAGATAAATGCACACTTTCAAAAGTTTCTTTCTTCGTAACCGCATTTAAATCTAAATACAATCTATCCATAAAGAATGGTGCTATTGGCGCTCCCAGTTTTGCAATCGTAGTCATACATGTGTACAAGGTCTGATACGCTGAAATTTTATTGGTTTCGTAATCGCCTTTCCAGAATCGTCTTCTACTTAAGCGCACGTACCAGTTACTCAAATAATCTTGAGTGAAATCTGAAATTGCTCTTGCTGCTTTTGTAGGTTCGTAATCTGTATAATAGGCATCTACATTCTGGATTAACGTATGTAATTCAGAGAGAATCCAACGGTCCAATTCAGGTCTATCTTTTAAGGGAATATCAGCTTCACTATAATTGAAATTATCTAGATTGGTATATAAACTGAAGAAGGAATAGGTATTGTATAGTGTTCCAAAGAATTTACGTTTTACTTCTTCAACACCATCTAAATCAAACTTTAAATTGTCCCAAGGGTTTGCGTTTGAAATCATGTACCAACGCGTCGCATCCGCACCATAGGTTCCTAAAGTTTCAAAAGGATCTACGGCATTTCCTAAACGTTTGGACATTTTTTGTCCGTTTTTGTCAAGCACTAGTCCATTAGACACTACATTTTTATACGCAATAGAATCAAACACCATGGTTCCGATTGCATGCAATGTATAGAACCAACCTCTTGTTTGATCAACACCTTCGGCGATGAAGTTTGCTGGAAACGTTACACCTTCATCAATGAATTCCTTGTTTTCAAAAGGATAATGCCATTGTGCGTACGGCATAGAACCAGAATCGAACCATACATCAATCAAATCGCTTTCTCGTTTCATTGGTTTACCTGATGGCGATACCAATGTAATTTCATCAACTATATTCTTATGTAAATCCAGTTTAGCATAGTTCTCATCGGCATTGTTACCAACTTCAAAATCGGCGAAAATGTCTTTTTCTAAAACGCCCGCTTCCACAGCTTTTGCCATTTCAGCTTTCAGTTCTTCAACCGAACCGATACACAATTCTTCCTTACCATCTTCAGCTCTCCAAATTGGCAATGGAATACCCCAATAGCGGGAACGTGATAAGTTCCAGTCGTTAGCATTAGCCAACCAATTTCCAAATCTTCCTGTTCCAGTAGCTTTCGGTTTCCAATTGATTGTCTCGTTTAATTCGAACATTCTGTCCTTAACATCGGTTACTTTGATGAACCAAGAATCTAAAGGATAGTATAAAATTGGTTTATCGGTACGCCAACAGTTTGGATAACTGTGCTTATATTTTTCAACCTTAAAGGCTTTGTTTTCTTCTTTCAGTTTGATAGCAATTTCAATATCTACAGAACGCTCTGGAGCATCACCATCGATATAATACTCATTCTTTACATATTTACCTGCGAGTTCTTGTAACTCTGGACGAAAACGTCCTTGTAAATCTACAAGCGGCACTAAATTCCCATTGTCATCTTTTACCAACATTGGTGGTACTTCTGGCGTAGCTTGTTTTGCTACCAAGGCATCATCCGCACCAAAAGTAGGCGCTGTATGTACGATACCTGTACCATCTTCTGTAGTTACAAAATCTCCTGAAATTACTCTAAACGCATTTTCAGGATTATCGTTAGGTAAAGCATATGGCAACAATTGCTCATAAGTAATTCCTACTAAATCCTTACCAACAAATTCTTTTACAACGTAGTATGGAATCTTTTTATCTCCCGATTTGTAGTTTAATAATTCTGATTTTTCTTCAACCTGAGTAAATTTTCCAGAAAATTGATAGTTCACCAACTTTTTTGCCAATACAACATTCATTGGCGCAAACGTATATTGATTGTAGGTCTCCACCAAAACGTATACTATTTTAGGACCAACAGTTAACGCAGTGTTACTTGGTAAGGTCCAAGGTGTAGTGGTCCAAGCTAAGAAGTGAATATCGCCCTCATTCTGTAAAAACTCAGGAAGCGATTCTGGATTTGCTTTAAACTGAGCAACAATTGTGGTATCAGTTACATCTTGATAAGTTCCTGGTTGATTTAACTCGTGCGAACTTAAACCAGTCCCAGCCTTTGGCGAATAAGGTTGAATTGTATAGCCTTTATACAGCAAATTCTTATCATAAATCTGCTTTAACAACCACCAAACCGACTCCATATATTTAGGTTCGTAGGTAATGTATGGATCGTCCATATCCACCCAGTAGCCCATTTTTTCGGTAAGGTCGTTCCAAACGTCAGTATATTTCATCACCGCCTTTCTACAAGCCGCATTGTAATCTTCAACTGAAATGGTTTTACCAATATCTTCTTTGGTAATGCCTAGTTCTTTTTCTACACCCAATTCTATAGGCAACCCATGAGTATCCCAACCTGCTTTACGCTTAACTTGGTAACCCTTCATAGTTTTATATCTAGGAAAAATATCCTTAATGGCTCGTGCTAAAACGTGATGTACTCCTGGAAGTCCGTTCGCCGATGGCGGCCCTTCATAAAACACATAAGGTTCGCTACCTTCTCTTGTAGAAACACTTTTCTCAAAAACGTTATTTTCTTGCCAATAGTTAAGAATTTCTTCCGCTACTTTTGGTAAGTCAAGTCCTTTATATTCAGCAAATTTAGTGCTCATTTATGCTCAAATCTTATAAGATCGCGAATTTAATGAATTATCTTAAATTTTTCTGATTAAAATAGAAAAAAGCCACTCAATATTGAATGACTTTTTCATTTTGGTTGATTACGTTTGGTAGGCGATTTTTTTGTTGTTTAGACGCTTTAAAAAATATTAACTATTCTTCTTTAAGTTCTTCAATGTTCCCTATGAAGGTTGCTCCATTTTTGTCTAAATCTTTAAAGTCTATAATACCGTTTCTTAAGACTTGACCATATGAAGAAGCCACAAATTGAGTTGTTTGTGCGCCTTTATAGAGTTTAGAGGTTCCATTAAAATTCATTGCACCGTTTAATTCTAGATACTTGCTTACAGAAAGCTTAATATCCTCATCTCCAGCGCCAATCGTAAATACAATATCTTTATTTGTGCTATCTTCCATTCCATTAACAATTATAGCCAAAGCTTCAATACCTTTTTCTTTTTTAGCACTTCCAAGAGTAGATGTAAGATTGGTTAGGATAATATTATGTTTCAACTCATATATTCCCCATTTATAATTTTCATCGGAATTGGATATATTATCTATAACACCATCTCCAGGAATAGACCATTGCTCTCCGTACAACCAAGTTGATTTGTCATGCCAAAATCCGTCTTGCTTTGTTATATATGGCATTGGCGCAGTTTGAATATCTAAACTCGCAATATTTCTAATGAAGCCTGAATTATGATTACCTGAGGCATCAACTATATCAAAATTAACAACGTTGTTCATGGTATAATACAACTCTAAATCTTCCCATTTTACGGCTCCTATTTGATGCGGCGTAACAGCGCCTTTAATAGCGCCTTTATCATTTTTTATTTCTTGAAAAACAATATCTCTTATTTCATTTTCTACCAAAATCGTTTTGAAAAATCTCACTTCATCTATGTTCCCAGCATAATATTCTTCTGAATGTTCATGCACTCTTCCCAACATAAATTTTTCCTCCAACTTAGTTACTTCACTATAAAATCCCGTAATATCTTGTCTACCTGGATAAGCCAAATTTTGACTATGAACCCATTTACCATCAACATATAAAAGGGCTTCGTTTTTTTCAAAATCTACACTTAATGTAATATGACGCCATATACCTTTTTTGAATACGTTATCTCGTGAAAATGATACAATATGCGAACGATTATAAGGTGTATTAAATTTACCGTATACCTCGAATGTAGACCCTTTTGATCTTAATTCCAATGCATTATGTTCCCCAAAAAGAAATTGGGAGGTAGTTTCATTATCGTCTGCTTCATTTTTGATCCAACCCATCATGGTAATTCCACTGGAATTTGCTTCATTGAATTTTGACATAAGCTGCGGTCCCTGAACATAATCATCAACACCATCAAACTCTAAAGTTGCCGATTTAGGCGGATTAACATTAAACACATCCCTAAAATCTACATCTCCACCATTATTTAAATCGCCATCTACATCTCTTAAATCTGCAATTGATTTAATTTTTGAAGTACCTTTTTCTTTTGCATCAAGTACTCCGTCATTATCACTATCAAAATCTTGAAAATCATAAATACCATCTCGATCGGTATCTGCCACTAGCAATCCATTCCCATAATTAATAGAAACTCCTATTGAATTTACAGTTGTAGAAGGTGCTATGTAGCCCAAAGTTGATTGCGCTTCAATATTGTCAATAATGCCATCATTATCTGAATCAGCATCCAAAAAATCTGCTCTTTTATCTTTGTCTGTATTGATTGGGGATGTTCCTTCATTAGCGGAAACAGGTATACCAATAGTATGTTTTTTATCTCCAACCTCTCCATCGGCACGTCCATCATTGTTTTCATCTTTACCACCTGATTCAATCACATCGGCAATACCATCATTATCACTATCTAAATCTAAGTGATTGGGGATACCATCGTTATCACTATCAAGTTTACTGCAAATACCATGTTTATTTAATCTACAGAAATCTGAGTCCTTGTAATTAGGGATGCCGTCATTATCATCATCTGATGAAGGTTGCATACCAAAAGATTCCTCTAAATCTTTAATACCATCGTTATCATCATCGAGGTCTTTTTCGTCACTAATCCCATCAGCATCGGTATCCGTGGTTGTGTTTTTTGAGATTTTCTTAGTCTTATGGATATAAGAAGATGCCAATAGCGGCTGAATGTTTAATAAAGTAAGACATAGGAAGCAAAGTAAAGTGCTTAATTGTAGCTTTGATTTCATATAGGGTAGATTTGGGGCAAATCGGGTTAATGAAAAAAATATTCTAAATGTTATTGTTATAATGGTGTATAACCTAAAATCTATTGTTCGAATACATCAAAAAAATGATGCTCTAAACGTATCAGACTTATGAAATAATACTGAGGGAAGTGTGTATTTCAGCTAATAATTTTCCATACAACTTGGATTAGTTGTTGTATTGCATCAAAACTAGACTAAAAAACTGACAATACCAACTTTTTTGTCGATAAAATGTATATTTTTTACGATTAAATGTATGTTAAGAAATGAAGAGAATACTTTCGTGTCTTATGAAGTTAATTACTTTAGCAGCCAAAATCGTTTAGTAAGTCTCTAATTAATCACAATTTTCTTG
>DIYI01000016.1:0-53092 GCA_002428965.1 Jejuia sp. UBA6058
AATCTATACTGTTAAATAGCATATGGTTTTAAATATTTCTAAAAAAATATTTAGTTCACACAATAGTGGGAGGTAACAACAATACCAAAACAAATTAATTAAATTAGTTTTGGTATTATCTCATATTTCTTAGTTCTCTGAAGTATCGACTCCTATACATGAATAATTGAACCCAATCTTTTTCATCTCATTCCTATCATAGATATTTCTACCATCAAAGATAATTGGCGCTTTTAATAGCTTTTTGATAACCTTGAAATTTGGAAACTTAAATTCCGGCCATTCCGTAAGAATAGCCAAACAATCTGCGTCTATTAAAGCTTCATATTGGTCTTCATAATATGAAATTGAATTTCCAAAATGGTGTTTAGCTTCTTCAGCAGCTACAGGATCATATGCTTTTACTATAGCACCCTCTTTTACCAAACCATCAATAATATATAAAGACGGAGCTTCTCTCATATCGTCTGTTTGAGGTTTAAATGAAAGCCCCCATATACCTATAGTTTTACCTTTAACATCGTTTTTAAAATAACGCATTATTTTATTAAATAATACTAATTTTTGATGTTGATTAACAGACTCTACAGCTTTAAGTACTTTTAGCTCATAGTCATTTTCGCTAGCTGTTTTTATCAATGCTTTAACATCTTTCGGAAAGCAAGAACCCCCATAACCTATACCAGGGTAAATGAATTTTGGGCCAATTCTTGAATCAGAACCTATACCTTTTCTAACCTTATTAACATCTGCTCCTACTATCTCACATAAATTAGCAATATCATTAATAAAACTAATTTTTGTAGCTAACATCGAATTTGCCGCGTACTTCGTCATTTCTGCTGATACTATGTCCATGAAAATTACTGGATGACCGTTTAATGTAAACGGTTTGTAAAGGCTTCTCATTAAATCTTCTGCTCGAGGTGTATCTAAACCAACCACAATTCTATCTGGTTTTAAAAAATCATTTATGGCCGCACCCTCTTTTAAAAATTCTGGATTAGAGGCAACATCAAACTCTATATTTGCATTACGTTTATCTAATTCTTGCTGTACTGCTTCTTTAACTTTTCTTGAAGTACCTACTGGTACTGTACTTTTAGTTACAATAAGCATATAATCTTCCATATACCTTCCACAATCTCTTGCTACTGCAACAACATATTTTAAATCTGCACTACCATCTTCGTCTGGAGGTGTACCTACCGAAATAAATAAAACTTCAGAATCTTTAAGTGCTTCTTGTATTTTGGTTGTAAAAGATAACCTGCCTTTTTTCGTATTTCTAGAAATCATTTTTTCTAGACCAGGCTCATAAATTGGAATAATTCCATTGTTTAAGTTGTCTATTTTTTGTTGATCGATATCAACACAAACTACGTCTACACCAACTTCTGAAAAACAGGCACCGGTAACTAGGCCAACGTATCCACTTCCAACTATTGTAATTTTCATATACTATCTATTTATAGAGGTTTTAATAAAATTAATTTAATGCTTTGAATTCCATAAAGCCCTAATACTAGTTGTAAAATAATTGCTTTTTTTAAAGAAAAACAAACAAACTTTAATATGTAATTGCTTTTTGTATTTTTCAATGAAATTCTAAGAAATATTACGTCTTTATCAATTATATTGCCAATTTATACGGATTTTGCACTCATAAAAGTAACTCCAACTGATTCTACTTTTTCCTAATTTAATATTGCATATTATAAATATTATTGCTAACACATTATATCCAAATCAATTAATAATCAATAAATTATAAATTTAATCTGTGGCTAATCATTAATGCCATTTTCCATCCAAAACAACTTGTCAACAATCTCAAGGCTCTCCTATTAGGTGGTATAATTTTAACTTTTATTTCCTCTAAAACTTTTTCTACTTTAGGATATAAAAACTTAATATTAGGATAATTTCCAAAAACGTAAGACCCAATAAATTCACCACAGGTATCCCTCATCTTTTTTGTGTTTTCGAATTTTATTAAAAGTTTAGAAATTATTTCTAAAGTATCTATAAAAGAACTTAAAGCTTCGGTACTTTTTTTTGTACTTACTCCATTAGTAGTTTGACGCCAAAACGCGAATTCATAAGGAACCGATAATACTTTATTTGATACAGATAAAACTCTAGCAAAGAATTCAGCATCTTGGTTTTTTAAAATTTTTTCATTCCACTCCCCTGCGTTAAGTACTAAACTTCTATGTAATAAATAACAATGCGGACAGTTAAACCCCTTAAAGTTCCATATATCTACTAGCAACTCCATTGGAACAAGATAATCTTTATCTATAGATCTAAGTAAGTCTTGAGTTTTGTTTTCGTAAAACTTCTTTAGAGGAGAAAAAATAAGTGTATTTTCATTTCCATCTTTATACATTCTCTCTACCTGGGCCTGAATCATATTATCAGAGCAATAATCATCCGCATCCATAAACTTTATAAAATCACCCTTAGACTTTTCAAAAGCATAATTTCTTGCACTATTTCCACCTTTTTTAGGGTTCTTGAAAACCTTCACGTTTTGAGATTCAAAAGTTTTAGCTATTGCGTAGGAATTATCAGTTGAATGATCGTCAACTACTATCACTTCAATATTTTGGTATGTTTGCCTTAAAACCTTTGTTATGGTTTCTTCTATATACTTTGATGCATTATAAAGAGGAATACACACTGAAACTAGAGAATTTGTAATTTTTATCGATGTCATTTTTTAAAGAGGCTATTCTTAATTTTTAATGAAAGTGATTGAAATTTATAGACAAACGTCATAAGATATTCTTTTGATGCATTTCTTTCTTCATACGCATGATCTGCAGGAAATTCTAGTCCTTTGAATGCCTTAAGTGAAGTCCAATCGCATATTTCTTGAGACCAAAACTCATGATCACTCTCTAAACCTAGAGGTAGGAAAGCAGTGCAACAATGATAAGGGCTTCCTGACGAAACATAAACCTCCGCCATATTATGCTGAACCCCATTAAAGCCTATTGTCATAAATCCGTCTGCATCAAAATTACTTCTAGTTTCCATGTGCCTTTTAAAAACAGCATCTAAACCACATCTTACTTGAGCTGGTTTTAGGTGATATGGTAGTATTTGTAAATATGAAGCTTGCGCTAATGCATGAAAAACTCCAAAACGACAAACTAAAGTTCTACCCAACAAAGGATATGCACCTTCTGGGGAAATCATTCGCTCTAGAATTTCAATATATCTTTGATAGCGCAATGTATGCTTCTTTTCGTATAACTTTATTTTTTTGATATTATGCTTGTTTAAAATATGTAATATATCTGTTAACATAGGTTGTATTACATAACTGTTATAATGATCCATACTTAAAGTTTTGCCATCTCCATAGAAACCATCACCTATATAATAATTGTTAATAAACTTCTTTATACCATAGTTTAAACGTTTATATATGCATGAATTTGTGTATTCCAACAGAAACGCTTCAATCATGGAAGCAAATAAAAGCCAATTGTTTTCTGCTGGTGTTATCAACCTCGTTTTTTTTAAGGATACTATTAAATTTTCTTGAACATGTTTTGGCATTTCGTGCCACAATTTAGGTCCCCTTAATAAACCTTGAGAAAGATAAGCCCCATCCACCAAAGGTTGTCTACCATAGCCAAAATCCACAAAGTCGCGCGACCCTGGATTAGTAAGGTTATCGATAGCTGCAATAGTAAGCGCTTTATACTTTTCTCTTAGCAGACTTTCTGTTGACACATCTTTAGGAAGATTTAACCAAGGAGCTATACCGCACACTATTCGGCCTAAGGCCTCTAAATACTGAAAATCTGCACTATCCTTATATACTGGCATATCTGATTTCAACCTATCTGAAGCAGCTCTACTTAGCACTGGGTATACTATTTTTTCTAAATATGCTATCCAATTCTTACGCATACGTACCTATAACTTATTGTCTACTATTTTTAAGCTTGGTTGATTGATCACTGTTTTATTTTCCTCTATAGTAACATTACTTAATAATGCACCATAACCTAAAACGCATTTATCTTTAATCTTAGTTCCCTTTAAAATCGATACATCTCTACCAAGCCAACAGTCGTTACCAATTATAATTGGCTGTGTTTTTGGTTTTTCGTATTCCAATCCAAAATCAGGAAATTGATTATCAGTTATCGTTCTTCTTTTTTCAGCTTTATACAAATTATGCGTGTTGGTATCCCAAATAATGCAGTTATATGATATTTGATTATAATCTCCTATAATAATACTGTCATCACTTCTAATTTCAGTCCCTTCATTAATTGCATTGTGAGAACCTATTCTTACTTTACTATTGAATCTGGTCCAAATATCACATCTAATTCTATTATAGTTCCCTATCATTAAATCCCCTTTAATTTCAAAGTAAGGGATATTTGCCTGAATACCCCCTTGCATAAAATTGTGATGACCTATTTCAATTAATCCACCTGTAATACCAATATTAAACGTATCCAAATTACAATCATGTCCTATTAGTATTTTACTTTTACTACCTATAATGGTACTAATTTTACAGTTTTTTATTAATACATTATCACCTATAATTAAATGGTCGCCCTTTTTAATATAGATGTTACTATTTTTTATCTTAACGTTTTTTCCAATGCTCAAAATACCACCAGTCTCAATCGTTACTTTAGAACCAAAAAATAAATACTTCCATTTCTTCTGTTTTATCATGTAAGAAATACGACCTATACTATATTTTTTCTGCAGATTCATATTTTAACTTATTCTTAATTATTGAAAACACAAAATTTCTTTCAGAATTAGACAAACCCAAACGATAAATAAAAAATAAACTTAACAACACAGAAACAATAGTTAAAACAAAAAATCTTAACCAACCTTCTTTTAAAACAAAATATAGAACCAATGGTAGACTAAATGAGCATAACGTTACTACAAAAACTTTGAACATAACTTGTTTAACAAAATCCTGAAAACTCAAATAGACCATTCCTTGCAACATATAAGCACTTGCAAACACAGCTATAACCATTATTCCCAACATAACAAACGAAGTAGTTTCTGGAATACCACCAAGTTTTAATATCAAGTAACTTATTGGACATACCATCAACAAAATTGGTATTACAACAAACTGATATTTCCTCAAATCACCATAGGCTTGGGCCGAAACAATAAGAGGGTTTCTTATGGCCATAAACAATGACACAAACAATCCTATTCTCAGAAAGTTGACCGCATGATCAGGTACTTCTTTTAACCAAAACTCAAGTAAAATATGAGCCTCAAAAAACAAAGGAACAACAAAAACCAACATTAGATAGTATGAAAATTTAGAAGAACGAAACACTAAAGTATGCATGTTTCCATATTCTTTCTTTGCATAATTTTTCGTTATTTGAGGATTCATTGCAGTCTGAAAATTATTACTAAATTGATTAATAATATTTCCTGCCTGAGCTGCAATACCTGCTGCTGCATTCATTGTAGGACCAAAAAATAAATTAATGAGAAGTGTTACACCCTGCGTATAACCGACAAAAGCAACATTTCCGGACATTGACCAAAACGCAAGAGACCACATTTTTTTTAATATTGCCTTATCCCAACCAAATCTAAAGCGTGCTTCTTGAAACTTTTTATAGCAATAGATCTGCTCCAAAAAGAAATTAATCAAGTATGTGAGAAAAAGTAAAAGAGAATAAACAATCAACTTATCAGTTTCCGTATTATACAGCGCATAACATATTACTAGTTTCATAGTAACATCAATAAGAGAAAATATTGCAAAAGCTCCCATTTTCTCATGAGCCATTATGGCGCCTTTAAACGGAACGTTAAGAATACCTAAGAGCAAGGATAGTGTTGAAATCTGAAATACCCAAAAACTAACATTTAATCTATCCTTTGGGATGACTGCATAATTATACAAATACCACAGACCTCCAGTTTCTATTATTATAATAAAAATAACTGCTATTAATCCCTGCGCAGTTAATCCTATAGAAAATATTTTCTTTAAGTAATCCATGTTTCCCTCTCCAAGTGCTACAGTAATCCAACGTTGAGTAGCACCTGCCATTGAACTATTTAGAATAGAAAGGGTATAAACAATGCCTCCTACAACATTATATATTCCATAATCTACAAACCCTAAGGCATCTATTACTACTCTGGACGTATAAAATCCAACCCCCATTGTAAAGAACATCCTTATATAGAGAAGTAACGTGTTTTTGGCAATTCTTTTATTATCTTCCGCGGCAGACATATTATTTAAACTTTATAGTAATGTTTCCTTTTCAAAATTTTTCATTACGTTATTAATATTTAGAAATTTCTCTGCGTATATTCTTGAATTGTTTTTTATATCATCAACATTTTTCATATTCAAAATATTAAGAATACCCTTATTCAAGGCATCTTGATTTTCAGCTTCCACTACAAGACCAATACTGTATTTTTTAGTTAAAGCATAAAGACCAGAATCTTTATTTGCTGTTATTAATGCAAGTCCTCCCACAGATAAAATGTTGGTTAACTTCGATGGCATCACTAAATCACCAGCCTTTGCTTTTTGAATTACTAAATGCACATCAGCCATATTAAGGAATTGATTAAACTTTTCTAATGGTTGTAGTGGCATAAAAAATACATT
This sequence comes from Jejuia sp. UBA6058, assembly GCA_002428965.1. Taxonomy (GTDB): domain Bacteria; phylum Bacteroidota; class Bacteroidia; order Flavobacteriales; family Flavobacteriaceae; genus Jejuia. The sequence goes on from DIYI01000016.1 coordinate 6,668, forward strand.
GTCCAAGCCCATTTCACTAACCATGTCTTGTAATTTGCTCTTATATGGCCCAGTACCACAGACAGTAAACTTAACTTCATTATTTTCCTTTAAGGTCTTTGCGGCATGTATAATAGCTTCTAGCCCTTGTTTTTCTCCAATTGCGCCAGAATATAATATAATTTTATCAGTAGGTTGAAATCCAAAATTACTCTTGAGAGATTGTGCATCTTTAATAGGGTGAAAAAAACTAGTATCCGACCAATTTGGGAATAACAATATATTTTTATCTGCTTTCAGTCGTACTTTTTCAACCATCTTCTCAGAAATGGTGCTAACAACATCTGTTTTCTTAAATATGAACTTTTCAATTTTAAATAAAACCTTAATTATCTTTTGAGATGGTATCATATTCAGATCCTGAGCTGCCTCAATCTGTAAATCTTGAATATGGTAAACTGTTTTTGCTTTTTTGATCATCTTATAGAAAAAGCCTAATAATCCAAACTGAAATGAAGGCACCACTGTAATGACAGTATCTATTTTCTTCTTGAACAATAGCTTTATTAATTGAAAAAAAGCAGACACCATAAAAGATAGATCTAAAAGCATCCTCTTCTTCCCTGAAGGTTCTTTAGGTACATACATAGGACATCGGTAAACTGTAATTTTACCTCCAGATTCAAAATCTACAACTTCTTTTTGATACCAAAACCTTTTTTTAAAATAGGGTTCTTGCACTTTCCAATAGGGGTAATAAGGATATGTGGTAATAACTGTACAGTTATAGCCCCTATTAGCAAGCCATTGTATCATTTCACCACTATACTTCCCAATACCAGTTGGTTCGGGAGAATAATTATAGCCTATTAACATGACATTTTTATTCATATAAAAAATGCTTTATTTTTTTACTTAAAAACTTACCAATTAATACAAGAAGTAATCCAAATCCAGCACCAAACGCCCCCCAAATCACATCACCTAAGTCAAATGATCTTAGTGGTAAAAATAGTTGCCCTAATTCTGCAACAAATACAAGCGCAGTTAAGACTAACCAACTAAGAAACCATGAATAACTGCTTTTTTTATAAACAACTAGAATTAAGCCGGTACATAGTCCTACTACCAAAAGTGGAATGGCAGTTCTAATATTATAATTTACCTCCATATCTGCCCATTTTGCGACAAAATTTGGCATGTATTTATTATAACTAAGTCTTGGGCTATTAATCCAACTGAAATAAAGCGTACCAAGAACTCCAATGCACAATACTATAATAGAGGTGTATTTAATGAAGTTAGCCTTATGTATTTTTCTTATCATTTACTAATTGAGTAGTGTACCACTTTAAGTTTAACGCTTTCGGTATTCTCGCATTTTTATCTGTATCAAAAATTCGTAATACGACATATTCATACAATAAATAAAGCCAGGAATACCCTCTAAAAACCCTAGGCTTAATATATAAGCTTGTAAAAATCTTAAAAAAGGCCATCCAGGGAGACGACTTAACCAAGATTTTAAAGCTGGATTTCTTTTACTGGAATTTTTTGTGAAAATAGTTTTAAATGCTGGCCTGTTTTCAATGCGAGCAATAGCTTCTTGTGAAGAATACTTATTATGCCTATTTATCCACTGTGTCCAACCTTTAGAAAAACCATAATGCAAATAGGGCTCTTTTAAATAGTGTATTTCTCCTTTTACATCACTTTCTTTTTGTCCATGCCCAAAATCAGTAAATCTTGCTCTTCCCTTACGCATCAATCGAAATTGCCATTTGGGAAAATTGTCGCAGTGTTTTAACCAAGTATCCTCCAACATCATCTTCCAGCAACAATAATAGCCCGCTATATCTTCACTTGAACCTTCAATAGCTTTAAACATGGCCTCTTTAAAAGCATCTGTAACCACTTCATCAGCATCTAAAAACAAAATCCAATCGTACTTTAACTTTAAATGGTCTAATGCATGATTTCGTTGTTGCCCAAAACTCTCAAAAGGGTTGTAACTTACAGTAGCTCCGAATGACTCAGAAATTTCTACAGTTTTATCTGTACTTCCCGAATCTAAAACGTGTACATCATCACTCCATGAAATTGATTCTAAAGACATGGGTAAATCTTTTTCTTCATCCTTAGTCAAAATAACTATTGAAATCATATTACTTTTGATTTTGGTTAGATTGGTGACCTTCTAAATCTCTTTCTTTAATTGGCTTACATGGATGTCCTGAACAAACCATCCATTCTGGCATATTCTTGGTAACCACAGATCTGGCTCCTACGACAGTACCATTTCCAATTATTATTCCTGGGTGTATAAAGGCTTCAGCCGCAATCCAAACAAAATCTCCTATCACTATTGGCTTTGTAAATAAAGGAAAACCCAATTTGGAATAATCATGAGAGCCTGCCACCAAATGTGCGCCTTGAGATATTACAGTTCGTTTACCAATAACTATTTTATCTTGTGAGTAAAGCGTAGCTCCACTTGCTATGCCGCATTCGTCTTTAAGTTCTAAATTCCAAGGCGCCCATATAGTTACTTTTGGATATACATGAACACCTTTACCTACTTTTGCACCAAAACATTTAAGCACAAAAGATCGCCAACTATGTAACGGTTTTGGAGAATATTTAAAAAAAACAGTATAACATACATTCCATACTAAACGCATAATTCTGTTTTTAAAACTAAAAGATGGCCCAGACATGGTATCGGTATTCGTATTTTGTTTTGCCATTTTTATATTTTAAAATTCTATTATTTCTTTACTGTTCTTTTTAGAATCTTTTCTTTCCAATTCTTAATTATAGCATCAAGTGCAAAATGAGTTTGATATACCTTTTGTGCATCTTTTTCCATTTGCTTTTTTTTAATTGAAGAAAAATTTAACCACTTTTCAATAATATTTGTAGTTCCTGATAATGAGTCGTCTCCAACAATACCACCACCATTATCACTTATCTCTTTCCAAATATTAATTTTATTGGATATTAAGACAGGTTTACTGCAAGCCATTGCTTCTACAATTGCAATTCCAAAATTTTCCTGATGGCTTGGAAGTACAAAGGCATCACAATTGTAAAATGCGCCCCATTTTACATCACCAGATAACATACCTGGGAAATTTACATTATGCTTCAATACACTTGATTCTAAAACTTTCTTACGCATTTTCTTTCCATATTCTGAGTCTAAGCCAGGACCTGCAATCACTAAACCAGGAAGCTCTATTTCTACATTTAGCTTATCCTTTTTAGATATTAAAAACTCATACGCATTTAATAGTAGATCTACTCCTTTTTTCTCATGAATTCTACTTAAAAACAACAAAAATGGTCTACTTTTAAAATCAGGACATTGTTTAAAAAAAACAGTATCCATTTTCTTTTCGTATTCCGGAGGTTGCTCGACACCTAGACCAACTATAGTTTCTGATTTAGGAGAATAGGGTTTAAAGGGAAGTTTAGCTAATTGTTGCTCTTCTTCACAAGTAAATAGTAAACCATTAGCGTTATTGACTACTTTACTTTCTACTAATTTCCAATATAAAATATTACGTATGGCTTTTAAACGCCTCTCTTTGGCTTTTTGGAAATATGGATCTAACATGCCATGTGGCATTACATAATACTTTGCAATAGTCTCTAAATTAGTTTGTTTTTGAAAAGATTTAAATGCTTTGTATACTGCATAAGAAATGTACAACCATAATCCATGTACAACAACCACATTGTAATTTACAAGATTAGCCCTTAACCATGGTACCAATTCAGAATTATATCCCCATGGATTATTAGCACTTCCTAGAGCATGAATTTTAAAGGGTTCTTCTTTTAAAAAATTAACATTTGTATCGTCTAAACTTACCACTTCATTATCAATCCCAGCTTGCAAAAGACTAGTAGCTATTGTCTGAACAGCTTTACATACCCCACCTTGAACAGGATCCATACTATTTACAACATGCAAAATCTTAATCCCCATCATTTCTAATCTCTAAAACACGCTTATAAATGGATTCAAAAGCATCTAGTGCTTTATCCTGATCAAACCTTTTAGCATTAGCAATCCCCTTCTTTACAGCTTCTTCCCTTTGCTTTTCATTAAGATGTAGCACCTCTTCTAAAGTAAAGGCTGTTTTTGTTTTCCATTTTTCTATATCTTGAGAATTATTAGGCTTAAGTGATATATAAAAACCTGCATCTGATGCTACTTCATTCATTGGTGCTTCATTAGTAGTAATTACTAAAGTGCCTGAAGCCATAGCTTCAGCAATTGGCCAACCAAAACCTTCAGCTAAAGAGGGAAATAAAAAAACTGATGCCCCAGCATAAAAAAGTGCAACATGATTATCTTCAACACCAGATAGAAAAAAGATATCTTTTTTATAATTTGATTGATCTCTTTTCTCGTTCAAGTCAATGTTTGGCTGTTCACCAACTAAAATTAAAGGTAGTTTTAATTTTGAAATTGCTCTCCATCCATCATAAATATCAATTATTCCTAACCTATTCTTATACCATTGATTTCCGCCAACATGTAAAATATAGCCTTTATCTAAGTCAATGCTAAAAATAGCACTTAATTCATTTCTTGTTTTTTCATTGTCTTTTAGAGAAAAATCTCTATTAAACCCGTTATAAACAACTTCTGATATTTGTGGTTCCGATTCTAAAAAAGAAGATAAATCACTTTTAGTTTTATTTGAAACAGAAATAAAATTTTTTCCTTTTGAATAACCTCGGTGAATAAATTTTTGATACAATTTCCCCGTTAAACTAGTAGTGTGTTCTGGTATTAAGCCTAACGCTGATTTTTGTGCTAAAAAATCATGACAATGAATGACATGTTTTAGTCGCTTAACCAATGGAACCCAAGGACCAAGTGCTTGATCACAAAAAACGAATAATATATCTGCTTGAGCTTGAGATATTTTATCTTTTATCTGTTTGGGAAAAACAATGTATTGATCAATATACCCTAGCCATTTTTTTAAACTATTTGATTTAGAATAATTAAAAAAAACAGGAGTAGGCGTCCAAACTTCAACCTGATGCCCCCTACTTAGCATACCTTTATAAATCATACTCGCAAAGCGAGGCATGCTCTGATGATTTAGAAAATTAGGGTGGGTAAATAGTACTATTTTCATATAATACCTTTGTAAGGTTATTTTTTTAATGTGGACTTATTAATATATTTTTACCTTTATTAAAGGAAGCTAATATTAAGCCTCCAAATACAGTGCTAAATCCAAGTATAGTAGGCTGTGCCCATTGTCCTTGCAAAATTATAACCAAACCTGCGCTTAATAATAACCATGGCAACAAATTTCCAGATTTCAATTCTTTAATGCTCTTTAATACTAAACTAAAAGAAAAAAGCACCCTTATTAAGATTATGAAAAAACCGAGAATAAAACCTAACTCAGCAATAATTCTAGCCCATTCCCATTCAGCAACTAAAAACCCGGAACTACCTGTTAAAATTTTAGCACCGACATTGGTCCCAATTCCAATACCATACCCAAAAAAAGGCACACTATTTGAATGAGAAAAAGATTTAAACATTGCTCCAAAAAAGCGATTAATTAATGAATTAGATACCCCGCCTTCTATATTACTAGCCGAATCAAACCTACTGTAAAAAGCGTCCATTGAAGTCCCTATTAAGGAAAAGTTCTTCAATATTAAAAACAACATTAGAATAACAATTAATAATAAAAAAAACTTTCGTAACACCTTTGGGTTCCTAATAATTGTAACAAAAGAAAACAATAATACTATTAAAACAGTGAAGACCAGAGTTCTACTTATAGAAAATGAAAGTGATGCTAAAAGTGCAACACTAGATAAAATTAAAATTAATCTGTTAATTTTCACATTAGTTAACCAATAATAAAATACAAAACTTGACACCAAACTATAAAACAAGACATTTCCTATAGTAAATGAAAAAGTACCAGGAGGTCTGTAAAATCCCATGGCTCCACTAAAACCAGCTCCAGAAATATCTCCTCCAACACCACGATTTACCCAAGCTGACTGAGGACTATAAAATTGTAGACCGATTAGGATTACCATTGGAATTGAAAGTATTAAGGTAACCCGCCCTAATTGTTCAACATCTTTTTTATTAAAAATTTTTCCAATTACAAACATTAGAGGAAAATGTAAAATGAAAATGCGCGCACCGTATAATGCAACTGAAATATTTCCATGTCCAAAAATTAAAGCAAAACCTATACCTATATAAACAATAAAAAAAACAGATACAGTGAAAAAATTAATTTTCCAAAAATTGTACTTCCAACTAGTATAAATTAACCACAAAGCCAAGGGATCCCTAATTACAAGAAGCGGTGTTGCTAAACCAGGTAGTACCCATTTTCTTAAGGCTCCTTCAAACAATAAAAGAATAAAATAAGTCCAAACACCAAACTTTAAGCACTTAAGTTTATTATCTAACAATATTTTCTTGTGGATAGATTGCATTAATTTATTGACAATTGTCTGATAGTTTCTTTATAATCGTTTCTGCATAATTTGCCCATGTGTAAGTCTTGGCATGACTCTGAGCTTTCTTGCTCATAACTGATATTTTAGGGCGATTCTCTAGAAACCAATTTATCTTTTCAGCAATTTTATTTGGCGAACGTACTGGAACAAGAAAACCAGTTTCACCTTCGATTACCAAATCCTCACCTCCTGTATTTGGAGTGATAATTATAGGTAATCCTTGACTCATCGCTTCTTGCATAACTAATGCTCTCCCTTCTACTATTGAGGGTAAGCAAAAAATATCACAAGTAGCCATTAATTCTAAAACTTGTTTATGCGGTCTGCCTCTTTCATAAGTAAACCCATGTTTTAATTGTTTTTGATAAAACTCATATGACTCAACTAAAGAACCGAGAACAACAAGTTCTACCTTTTTTGAGTCAACCAAATTAATTGCTTCAAATAAATCGCCCAAACCTTTTCTTTGAGTCATTGATCCAACAAAAAGAACCCGAAGTACTCCATTATCTTTCTTCTTCTTCTTAATATTATTTTGATTGTTTTCGTAGTCAATCAAGCTAACAGGAGAGCCAAATGGAGCTTCAATAATATTTTTATTCAATGCCCAATCAGGAAGTGAAGTTCTTACAAATTTACTAGGAACCACTACGGTGTCGGACAAATACAATTCTTCTTCTTTTCGTAATAATTTTTCATCTGAATCCTTAATACCCGAAGAAATAGTCTTAATCCATAATGGCATTCTTTCACTTTCTTCAATCAATAACTTCTTTTGTGTTTCCCAGTAAGCAATTGGCAAATCATAAATGCATTTAAGTCCATATTCTTTTGCTTTTAAAAAAGATCTATAAGCGCCATCCTCGTATGCATAAATTCCTGTTAAACCATTATTAGCATCTTTTGCGATAGATTTTGATCTTTTTTTATCAATATACTTGTATACATTATCAACCGAAAAAACGCCTTTTTCATGTTTAATTAAATTGTTCAATCTCATTTTTAATGACATTAGTCTTAAAAATTCCTTGAAAGGGTAACTACTTGTATACTGTTTTAGATCTTTTTGAAACTCTCTTCTAGAAAACTCTGAGGAAATATTACTATTAAATGATATTAAGTTATAGAAGCGACTGTCAGGAAAATAAGCTATAGAAGTATAAAATGAATGAAGCATTTCAGCTTCTAATAAACCATTTAAAATGGCTCTGTTATTTTGATTACCCATCGGGTGTATTACAGAAATTTTCATGCAGTTTTGTTTAATGAATCTATAAAAACATTTGCGACCTCTGGTAAACTTAAACTTTTAAAACTAGAAAATTTAGTTCTCATAAATTCTTCAAAATTACCTTCTTCATACTCAAAAAAATCAATTTCATTAAAATTCTCTAATTTCACTTTCGGCTTTACTCCATTTGCCACAATTAAAACGGGAAGATTATGCTCTCTCATAGCAGCAACAGTTCCACTTTTCTCTACTACAAAAATTGGGTTAGTAGTAATTCCAAAATTCGCACTATGCAAATGATAAGAGATATCTTCTGTTGAAAGTCTTCCGTAAACTTTAAACTTTATAGGGGTATTACTTAACAAATCAACCCATTTTTTTAAGTTTGAACCACAATTCCCAATAAAATTAAAACGACATTTAGTTGATTTATTTCTGAAATATTCTACAACTTCGTTAATAAATTTCTCTATACATTCAGTCGGATGAATTAAACCAAAAAACACAAATATCTTTTCATCAGAATCCATAGGAGGATAATCTTTACTATTTTTTTTTGTTAGCGGTATATTACTGAATAAAGGTAAATAATTAGGGGTTAGACCTAATCTTCTTAAATGAAATTCATAAAACCTTGTATGCGTGTGAGATTCTTCTACTCTAATCTTTTTAATTAAGGATTTTACGATTAATACCTGAAAAAATCCAATTATATTATATTTTAAGGAATCATTTTCTTTTAGTCCCAACCATAATTCATGAAACATCAAATGCCATTTTCTATTCCCTGATATTTTTTTTAACTGACGCCCTATTGTAAAAGGTAATCCTTTAGGATTAAAAGAGTATATAACAAATTGGAGACTTAACCAATCTGGATTTTTTAAATCTATCCAATTCTTAATGATATTTGTTCGTCTTTTACTACTCATTGTTATGGGTAAACGTAAACAAAGAACAGAAGATGCTTCGACTTGTTGATATTCTTCTTTCACTTCACTAACAAAACCATCTTTAAAAGCGATGATTCCAACATCAAACCCTATTTGTATTAACTGCCCCGATAAGCGACGGGTATAATCTCCAACTCCGTCTTTCCCCGATTCCAAACATCCACAAATAAAAACTAGCTTCATATAACTACCGATTTCGAATAATTTTTATCTAAAAACACCTTTTATATTGCTAATACAAATTAATGCTAATGACTTGTAGTAACCTAAAGTCAATATATTGGAAAAGTTATGTTTACTTAAAAAAATTCTAGAAGCAGCTTTATTTTTTCCTAGTTTTAATGCTTGCCGAACAGCTAAATGCGATTTCCTTTTTAGTGCTAATTCTTTTTTATCTTGATATTTATTCTCTAATTTTAGATTTTCAAGCAAAAGATAAGATATATAGGCCGAGTCGGTGTTAGAGCTATTAGATACCGCTGTTATTCGATAAAGCACTAAAAACTTATTGACGAAAAACATTTTAGGTTTAGACAAACCCACTCTAATACTCCAATCCATCTCATTTCCATTTCCTAATAACCCTACTGATGATGTGGTTCTCCAAGGTATTTCGATAGCAACACTTTTATTAATCATAAAGCCGTCATTAGGAAATTGCTGAATTATTCCTGCCTCAACAGGTGATAATTTTGAACCCTCATATTTCTTAGTCCTAAAATAAAAATCATTCAAATATTCAGAATTTCTGTAGTCAATTTCACCATTTTCAGACATTAAGTATTGTTTCCCAAAAATAATTTGTACTTCTGGATCCTTTTTAAAAATTTCAACCATCGTTTCTATTGCTTCAGGCAACAAGAGGTCATCATCATGCAATAAGAGTAGCTTCTCACCTTGAGCATTTCTAAATAAAAAATTTGTGTTCTCTGCTTGTTTAAGCGATGGTTTATGATGATTATAAGAAATCTTTATGTCTAAAGGTAAATCTAGAGAATTTATCATTTCCTTAGTCTTGTCGTCTTTTGAATCATCTCCAATTATGATTTCATACGGCAACATTGTTTGACCCAAACACGAATCAATTGCTTGCTTCAAATACTCAGGTCTGTTAAAAGTAGGAATGCAAACTGAAACTTTCATATATCCTTAATTTTATTTTTTTTCAAAAAGTCAACTCTTAATTTCATCGCAGTATAAACTCATAATATTCTTTGAAGAAGTTTGGTTATATTTTTGTTTATATTTATTAGTATCCTTTTTCTTTTAGAATATAAATTTATTGGAGAAGAAATATGATTTAAAAAAGACTGATCCATCGCCGAAAATTTTTTCCCATTAAACAAAAATTCTTTCAAATAATTCTTTTTCCATGGTTTTGGATGATTAGCCGCATGATTCATAGTAAATCCAGCTGGAATAAAGCCCATACCCTCTTGACCTAAGATGGACAATGGGAGTTTCGTATACAAAAGAGCCGCATTCAAAATATCCTGATCACCACAAATAGTATTCAACCTTTTTATATTTCTATATTTTTGTACACTTGGAACCATTACACCAACCAAATCATGACCAGTCTCACTAAGATAATTAGTAAAATCCATCCAAATTTTTATCAAAGTTATATGATTGGGACCCACTCCAATAAAACCTGAATTAACATAATAATCATTAGGATTTACTAATTCATGATTTAGTTTTTGGAATAAATCACGATAGTCCTTTTTGAAGGGATGATTAATTGGCATAATTGGATAACATTGATCTAAACACATTGCAACACCGCAATCCACCCAATTTTCAAAAAATTTCCAGTCTCCTAAAACTGTAATATCTGGATCGAAATAGTAAATTTTATGATCTAAGAATTCTTTCATTAGACCATAAATCATAAATGGTTTATAATAGCAAAGATGAATTTCACTTTCTATTTTTCTAAATAAAATCTCTATGTTGACATCTTCTGCTATAACATATTTATCATTTTTCTTTATTAACTGTTCTTGCCAAAATGGCGGAAAATCACCATAAAGAACAACTACTTTTCCTTCATAACCAATACTAAATAGTGAGTTAATCAATGCACCTACTCCATAATCATAGTCTCCCTCATAGTTAGTGCACACAACGTTCAATCCATTTTTCATCTTACTCTTTTTGACCCATTAATAATTTCTATGAAATCTTTTTAGCTTCTGTTCCATATCCGTAACTGTAAGCGCCAAATTTCTCTAATTTTATATCATTTAAGACCAATACAAGTGAGGGTAATTTCTTATTCTCCTTGATCTCATTAATAATTTTTAAATCCTCTTTTTTAGTATAATTGTAACGTATTACAAACAATGTTGAATCGACATAATTTGAAAGTGAATATGCATCAGCAACCTTACCTACTGGAGGCGTGTCTATAACTATATAATCAAAATCTTCTTTTAACTTTTTGATTAAATTCGATACTCGTTCATTTAGCATTAATTCTCCAGGGTTGGGCGGTATGGCTCCAGCAGATATAAAAAATAGATTTTTATCTTCCTTAGATTGAAGAAGAATATCTTCAATATTTATTGAAGGGTCGACAATATATTCAGATAATCCTTGATCTATAGACAATCCCACATTTTTGATTAGTCTTGGAACTCTCAGATCAAATCCTAAAACAACAACTTTCTTATCGGTAATCGCCAAACTTGATGCCAAATTTATTGATACAAAAGTTTTTCCTTCACCTGGTTTACCAGATGTAACCATTATAACTTTACTATTACTACTATTCTGTAAGAGAAATTTCAAATTATATCTCATTAATCTAAATAACTCTGCAACGGGTGTAGTATTATTTCTTGTAACCAATAGAGCTTTGCCCTCCTTACCTTTACCTATTTGACCTAGGATCGGTATTTTTGTTATGGACATTATATCTTCCTTACTCATAACTTTTGTGTTTAACAAATCCTTTATAAATAAGAATGCAAAAGGTAAAAAAGCACCAAGTAATACAGCTCCCAAATAAATCGGCATTTTACCTCCGTTAACCGCATAATTGGTTGCCTTTGCTGTTTCTATTATACGGGTGTCGGAAAAAGGCACACTTATTGACAAGGCTTCTTCCTCTCGCTTTTGAAGCAAAAAGAGATATAAATTTTGTTTTATCCCTTGATCTCGATTTATTTCAAGAAGTGTTCTTTCCGCACCTGGTACGGATGATATTTTAGATCTATATTGAGCTAATTTACCTTGTAAATCTTTCAATGATTTAAACATTTGAGCCCTTACACCTTTAATGTTCTGAATAATTAAATTTTTACTTCCTATTAGTTGTTTTTCAATTTGAGGGATAATTGGGTTACCAGCACCAGAAGCATTAATTGTATTTTGACGTTTTTTCACTTCTGTGTTATAAGCAATAATAGAACTTATTAACATGGCATTATCAATATTAAAAGAACTTATTGGTGCGAAATCAGAGCTTCTTATTAGACTTCTTTCCAGATCATCCAAAGACTGTATTTTACTTTTTAAAACCAATAGTTCTCCATCTATCTGATCTGCTAACCCTACATACCTTTCTGCATCGGAATTAACATCTATAACTTCATTATTTTGTTTAAAATCTTGTATGTTACCCTCAACTACATTAAGTTCTTCAGTTAACAATTCTAAACGTTCGTCAATAAGTTTTAATGTGGCTTGGGCTAGAAAGTTTTTATCATTCGCAGAGTTTTGGGCATATAATTCAATCAATTTGTTAACTATATCTACGGCGCGTTGAGGAATGGCATCTGTTAAAGAAAGTTCTAATAAGGCTCCTTCATTGACACTATAAACACCTAGTTTCTCATTGTAAATAGAGGCAAGCTGCGAAGTACTTCTAAATTTAACAGTATATTTTTCTCCAAAAGTAATGTTCGTAGGATCAGCATTCAAATCAATATGAAAATCACCAAAAGTAGTACTAACTATATCTCCAAAATTATAAATCTTTTCACTTGAAACCTCTCCATCATTACTACCAATTACATAAGTATATTCATCTTGGATGGAAACATAGCCTAAAATCCCATAATAATCAAGAGGTAGAGAATCATTAATTATAATTTTAAATGGCATGTTTTTTTCGTAAATCTCAATTTCTGAAAACCTACCCTCTACATAGTATCCCACATCAAATCCTAATTCTTCTATTGTTTGCTCCATAAGATCATAGGACCTCAATACACCTATCTCATCATCTATATTTCTAGAATTCTTAATCAACCCCAAATTGCCAATGGATTCCATACCTTGGGAAGCTCCTTCTTCCTTATCATTAAGTAATATTTTACAACTAGCGTAATATTCTGGTATTACATTATACCTTAAATGCAAAAAGGCGAGAACGGAGCAAATTAATATTCCTGCAAGAAAAAGGTACCAATACTTAAGGTAACCAATAACAATTTTGAAAATATCTTTTTCCATAGAACTAAAAATAAACTAATCTGTAAAATACAAAGAGAATGTACTGCAATTTAAAGCTATGCATCCACTGACAGAATCAAAGGAACATTAATTTTTTGTGATTTCAAAGTAATAAAGTGAAGGTATAGGCTTAAGTTCATAATTTTATGGATTTGGCAGCACTAGGGAGAATGCATTGTCAAATTGACAAATGAAATAACGATTAACTAGAGTAACTAAACAACATCTCTCAGCTTATTATCTTTAAGCATACTATTCATTTTATCCATTAGTTGCGAGGTGCAGCTCTTGCTAATCCACTTAACTCCAGAATTACTATCAGAAAATAATAATTCTATATTAATTTGATTAGTTGTTATGAGTTTAGATAACATAAGTAATCCATAATTATCTTCATTCAACAACCTTTGAATAGCCTTAACTTCTTCATCTGGTAATAAAGCTGGTTTTCCTTTGGAAAACAAATAGCCTTTTACGTCTGAAATTCCAAATACCAATTTTTTATATCTATCCTCTATTTTTATAAAAATATAAGATTTGAACAAGGGAGTTTTTATAGTTTTTTGTCTATCCCCCCAGTATTTAATACCTTGAACGGTTGGATTGAAAACCTCAACACCAATTTTCTTGAACGTTTGTTCAACCTTATTCTCTGAATTCTTTTTTACTGATAATACAAACCAACTCATAATAATTCTGAATTTAATTTAGTAATAGTTCTAGTAAGCTTTCTCTTCACCGCTAATCGCATTGAAAATAGTTAATAGAATAATTTTAAAATCTAACAGAAAAGACCACTTTTCTACATATAAAATATCCAACCTTATCCTGTTCAATATATCTGAAGGCTTGATAATCTCACCTCTATATCCTTTAATCTGTGCTAAACCAGTAATACCTGGTTTAACAAAATGCCTAACTAAATATTTATCTACTGATATTTCATAATCAGATGTATGCCTTTCCATATGAGGTCTTGGTCCAACTACACTCATCTCTCCTAAAAATACATTAAAAAACTGCGGTAATTCATCAATACTTGTCTTTCTTAGAATTCTTCCAATTTTTGTTATTCGTGTATCATTCTTTGTAGCCATTTTAACATTTGCATCTTTACTACAAGCCATAGACCTAAATTTTATGCAACCAAAGGTCTTTCTCTTCAAACCATGTCTACGCTGAATAAAAAACAAAGGCCCTGGAGATTCCAATTTTATTAGCAAATATAGAATTGGTATTAACCAAGACAACACTCCAATAATTACTGCTGAAGAGAAAACCAGGTCAAAAACTCTTTTTGCCATTCTCCCAAAATCTCCTTCAAGAGGTGCAGTGCGTAAATCCAAAACAGGAATATTATCGTACTTTTGAACAGTCATGGCAGGTGTAAAAATATCTTTATTATCTGGAATAATTTTCAACTTAATTAGATTGTTATCTGCAAAATTTATAAGATTTTGTAAATCTGACTTAGATAATTTTGCTGCGGTACAATATATCTGGTCTATTCGATTATCTATAACATATTTATAAGAATCCAAAATCTCCCCCAAATACGTAGGACTACTTGAAGACTTATCATCAAAAAAACCGCAATATCTGTAACCAAAAAGGGGATTATCAAAAACCTTTCTTATCTTTTTGAGGTTTTTGTCTCTACCTACAACTACAACATTTACATAGTTCCCCCCACTCAATCTATAATTCTTTATAAATTCATAAAAAACCCATCTATAAAATGTTAACAGAGCACAAATAACTCCATAAACAAAAAATTGATATTCAAAATCAATGTTATAGCCTACCATACCAAACCATGCAAAATACGCTAAACCATAAACTAAATAAAGGTAAATTAGCTTTTTAATATTTGTCATAAATGTTTCCCTTCTAGCTGTAGGGTAAAAATCCATGACATAAGTTATAAATAACCAGCTAACGTTGAAGAAGAAAACACTGAAAGTGTTGAGATATATTTCCTGAGACAGCCAATTAAGAACACCATTAATTATACATAGGTGAACCACAACAGAAAATGGTATAATAAGATGAGAATAACTCCTTGTTTTCATAGATAGCAAACAACTAAAATTTAAATTAGAATGTAGATAAATTCTACATTACATTAACTTTTAATTTCAATATCGCTATTAATCAAATATAAAGTTGGTAAGAAACAATCGACTATTCCTCATACAAAAAAACACAGAATTAAATTAATAGTGAACATATTTCTATAGATCGCTATTATTTTCGTTGAACTACAAACTGTTTATGTCTTTCTATTTTCGATTCAGATAAAGAACAATTAATTGCGTTAAAAGACATTTTTTTAGCTGTAAAAAGTTCCAATCCATAGCTAAAAACGATACATTTAAAATATTAAATTATATTGTTGCTGTTTTTTTTTTACTTTTAAATTCCCTAAGAACATAAAACCAAATAAATCAATGAAAGTACTTATTCTTGCTGGTGGTTTTGGCACCAGGTTAAATGAAGAAACCAGAGTTAAACCAAAACCTATGGTTGAAATTGGAGGAATACCTATTTTAGAGCATATTATGAGGATCTATTCTCATAATGGTTTTAATGAATTTGTTATTCTGTTAGGTTATAAAGGTCACGTAATTAAAGAACACTTCTCAAACTTTTATGTGAGACACAGTAACTTAACTATAGACCTAAAATCCAATTCTATAGAAACTCATAATAATATGTCTAAAGACTGGAAAGTTACATTGTTAGAAACAGGTGCAAATACCATGACAGGTGGCAGAATAAAACGCGCCAAAGAGTTTATTGGGAATGAACCTTTTATGTGTACCTACGGAGATGGGGTTTCTAATGTTGATATTAAAAAGTTAGTTGAATTCCATAAAAATAGTAATAAGTTAATGACAGCCACAGCAATTCAACCTGAGGGCCGATATGGTATACTAAATATAGAAGAAGATTTAACTATTGCTGGTTTTAATGAAAAACCAGTTGACGATAACAGATGGGTAAATGGTGGCTTTTTTGTTTGTGAGCCTGAAGTCATTGATTATATTGAAGGTGATCACCAAATGTTTGAGAGAGATCCTATGGAACACATAGCCAGAGAAGGAAAAATGCAAGCCTTTAAGCATCATGGTTTTTGGCACGCTATGGACACACTTAGAGATAATCAAGATTTAAACAAAATGTGGGATTCTGGTAAAGCTCCTTGGAAAATATGGGATTAACTAAAAAGAAGGTATTAATTACCGGAGGTTTTGGAAATCTTGGTTCTTGGCTAACACATCATTATGCATCAAACAATTGTGATGTTTTCGTTCTAACTAAAAGATTTAGAAAGTTAGAATTTGATTTACCTTATAATGTTATTGAATGCGATATTTCTTCAATTGAAAGTTGTAAAGCTGCAATACAACAACATTTTGATATTATCATACATACCGCAAGTATGAATGATAATTTCGTAGAAGGTTATGCGCAGGATGCTATAATTGTTAATGCCCTTGGTACGAGAAATATTTTAGAAACTATTAAAAACAATCCTCCAGAACACTTTATATACTTTTCTACCTTTCATGTTTATGGCAAATATACAGGGGACATATCTGAAACTACAGAGTTAATACCAATGAATGATTATGGTACCA
The DNA here is from genome assembly GCA_002428965.1 of Jejuia sp. UBA6058. Lineage (GTDB taxonomy): Bacteria > Bacteroidota > Bacteroidia > Flavobacteriales > Flavobacteriaceae > Jejuia. Next base: position 23,467 of record DIYI01000016.1, read on the forward strand.
CTCATCTATTTGCAGAATATTACGTAAAACAATTTCATAAAACTCATCAAATTCCATACACTATAATTAGATTGTCTAATAGTTATGGATGTCCAAAAGATTATAATTCTTCTAAATGGTATTTGATATTGAATGACCTTAGCAAGTCTGCTTATGAAAAAGACCTTATCAAATTAAATGGTAATGGTTTAGCTACACGAGATTTCATTTGGATGGGTGATGTTTGCAACACCATACAACAACTCACAGAAATGCCATCCACAAATGATACCTTTAACCTTAGTGGGGAAAAAGCTTATTCATTATTAGATGTAGCCGAAGCGGTGAAAGAAGCATATATAGAATATTTCAATAAAGATATTCAAATTCATATCAACAAAGAAGATAAATCAATTGCGAAACCACCAATTGTTATAAACTCTAGTAAAATAAAACAATATGTAAATTATAGTGCAAAAAGTCATTTTAAAGATGAAGCACTTAAAATTTTTGATTTCTTAAAGAAAAAAATAAATGAGTGAAAAAAAACTTTTTGATAAATATAAGGGCAAGAAAGTATTTATTACAGGAAATACAGGCTTTAAAGGTTCTTGGCTTTCCATTTGGTTAAAAGAACTTGGTGCTGAAGTATATGGCTATGCACTAAGACCTTCAAATGATCTTGATAATTTTAATGTTTGTGATTTAGATAAAAAACTAAATCAAACTTATGGAGATGTTACTGATTTTGAATTACTAAATTCTAAAATTGAATCTGTAAATCCAGATTATATCTTTCATCTTGCAGCTCAAGCACTTGTAATTGATTCTTACAATGATCCTATATCAACTTATGCAACAAATGTTATGGGAGTTGTTAATATTTTACAAGCAGCTAGAAGCGCTAAAAACTTAAAAAGTATTGTAGTAATAACTAGTGATAAATGTTATGAAAACAAAGAACAAGTTTGGGGGTATAAAGAAAATGATGAATTAGGAGGTAGTGATCCTTATTCATCATCTAAAGGTTGTGCAGAATTAGCTATATCATCATTTAGACGATCATTTTTTAGTGACTCACCAGTATCAGTTGTAAGTACAAGAGCAGGAAATGTAATTGGAGGTGGCGATTGGTCTGCTAACAGATTAATCCCAGATATTTTTAAAACCATAAGAGCTAACGAAACACTTGAAATAAGAAATCCTTTAGCAACAAGACCTTGGGAGCATGTTTTAGAACCTCTTTCTGGTTATATGCAGTTAGCGCTTTTAGCTGAAAACAATAAAAAATACGAAGGTGCCTGGAACTTTGGACCAAGTACATACAGACATTATAATGTTCAAGAAATAGTGGAGGAAATTAAAAAAACTAGTGAAATAAATTATACTACTCCAAAAAACACGAGTAAACTACACGAGGCAAATTTATTAAAGTTAGATATTACTAAAGCCGCTAATGAAATCAATTGGGTGCCACAATTAAGCTTTGAAGAAACTATACGATTTACAGTTGAAGGTTATATTGTGCAAGACCAAGAAGATATATACGAACATAGAGTAAAGCAGATTAATGAATATACAGAATTAGCAAGAGCTAATAAAACATCTTGGGCATTATGATTTTTACTGAAACAAAATTAAAAGGAGCTTTTGTATTAGATTTAGAAAAAAGAGGAGACAACAGAGGTTTTTTTAGTCGTACATTTTGTGTGAATGAATTTGAAGCGCATGGTTTAAATTCAAGATTTGTACAAGGAAATATGTCTCATAATGTATTTAAAAATACGCTACGTGGTATGCATTACCAAACTGATGGCGCAGAGGAAGTAAAACTAGTACGGTGTACTAAAGGAGCTTTGTTAGATGTAATTTTAGACGTTAGAAAAGATTCTCCTACATTTGGCAAATATTTTGCAACCGAGCTTTCAGAAGAAAATGGGAAACAACTTTATATTCCAAAAGGTTTTGCCCATGGTTTTTTAACTCTTAAAGACAATTCCGAAATTGCTTACTTAGTTTCCGAATTTTATACGCCTGGAAAAGAAAAGGGGATACGATGGAACGATCCTTTCTTTAAAATTGAATGGCCAATAAATGATCCAATATTATCAGATAAAGATATAGCATATGATGATTACACTGAATAGTCGTTTCTTTCAGTAGACAATAAATATAATTAGTTAAATAATCCCCAAACTCTATAAGATTTTTGGGGATTATTATTTAATTTTAAATATGCATTCCACACTCCTACAAGAAAAATTCAGTAATCATTTAGATAAGCAGCTCCTAAGTGAAATCGAACAAATTAGCAAAATCGCAACATATAAAGCCAACGATATCATCATAGACATCGGCCAAACATTGCAGTTCATTCCCCTACTCCTCCGAGGCAACATCAAAATACTGCGAGAAGACCAAAATGGCAACGAACTCCTCATCTATTTTCTAGAAGCCGGAGAAACCTGCACCATGTCCCTCACCTGTTGCATGGGCAGCATAAAAAGCAAAATAAGGGCTGTAGCCGAAAAGGATTCCACATTGGTAATGATACCTGTCCAACACATGCAAAAATGGTTTCACCAAAACGAAAGTTGGCGAAATTTCATCCTGGAAAGCTACCAAGTCCGCTTTGACGAAATGCTCGAAACCATAGACAACATCGCTTTCATGAAAATGGACGAGCGCCTCCTCAGATACCTCATCAGCAAAAGCCAACTCCACGATTCCAGCACCATAAACATCAAACACCAAGACATCGCCGAAGACCTCCACACCTCCCGCGTCGTCATCTCAAGGCTACTAAAGCAGCTCGAAAACCAAAACAAAATAAAACTCAGCCGAAACAAAATAGAAATCTTCTAAATACTTAGGGCGCTACCACAAGGGTCGGGCTTTCACTACTCAATCCCTCCAACGTCGGGGATTTCAAACATGCCGTTCAATCCCTAGCGCACCCATCCGCTAACTTCAGCTCAAATACCTTACCTTTTTCTTTCTTGTTGTGTAACATCTATTACAAGAGCTTACAAACACACATTATAAATTCGCATAAAAATCCTTTAGTATGGAATCCATTTTAAACCCTTGGCCTTGGTATATTTCAGGACCATTAATAGCCCTAGTAATGGCGCTCCTACTCTATTTTGGCAAAACTTTCGGAATGTCTTCAAACCTCAGAACGCTATGTTCTATTGCCGGAGCAGGAAAATTTTCAGACTTCTTCAACTTCAAATGGAAAGAACAAGTTTGGAACCTTACAGTAGTTCTGGGAGCTATAATTGGTGGTTTCATGGCGGTGACTTTGTTATCTAACGATTCTGGCACCAACATAAACCCAAAAACAATAAATGAACTTCAAAACATGGGATTCAACAATCCTGGAGCAACTTTAGTACCCAATGAAATGTACAGTTTAGACGTTTTAGCATCGCCGAAAGCCCTGTTACTTCTAGTAATTGGAGGCTTACTTGTAGGCTTCGGAACGCGCTACGCAGGTGGTTGCACATCAGGACATGCCATAACAGGTTTAAGCAGTTTACAAAAACCGTCGCTTATTGCCGTTATCGGCTTCTTTATTGGTGGACTCATCATGATAAATTTCATCTTACCCTTAATCTTTTAATTATGAAGTTTCTAAAATTTTTATTAGTCGGCATTTTTTTCGGAATCGTTTTGGTGAAATCCGAAGCGGTATCGTGGTATCGTATTTACGAGATGTTCCGTTTTCAATCCTTCCATATGTATGGCATTATCGGAACAGCAATAGCCTGTGGCATTCTCTTTCTTCAAATTTCAAAAAAGGGACTCATTAAGAGTATAACAGGTGCAGAAATTTTTGTACCAAAGAAAGAAAACGGATTTACAAGATATATCGTCGGAGGCACAATTTTTGGATTTGGATGGGCACTTATAGGTGCATGCCCAGGCCCGATGTACATTCTTTTAGGTACAGGTGTGTGGAGTATGTTAATTGTGATTGCTGCGGCCGTTTTTGGAACATTTATCTACGGTATCCTAAAAAATAAGCTACCACACTAAATGGAAAACATCCAAATCTTAGGATATATTGGAGCCCTAATAGTAGGTTTGGTTCTGGGCTTAATCGGTGGAGGAGGTTCCATACTTACAGTGCCTTTGTTGGTCTATCTATTAGGTTATAACCCTGTTGTTGCAACGGCATATTCGCTTTTTGTGGTTGGCACCTCATCAATGGTTGGCACTTATCAAAAACATAAAAAGGGGTTAGTGGATTTCAAAACCGGTCTAGCATTCTCATTTCCATCCTTTGTCGCTGTTTATTTGTCGAGGCGCTATTTGGTTCCTGAAATCCCTGATACACTTTTTAGCATTAGCAACTTTAGTCTAACCAAGGAAATGGGCATCATGATTTTCTTTGCAATTATTATGGTAATGGCCTCGTACTCCATGATAAAAAATAAGAGAGAGCAGGTAAATAATCAAAAAAGTCAACCTTACTATAAAACATTTTATCAAGGTATTGTAATCGGAACAATTACAGCTATAATAGGCGCTGGTGGCGGATTTTTATATATACCTGCATTAGTTTTATGGGCAAATATACCAATGAAAAAAGCTGTTGGTACTTCACTCGTAATTATAACAATTAATTCTCTTATTGGATTTATAGGTGATGTTCAGACTCTAGATATTGAATGGAACTTTCTTTTAACCTTTACAGCAATTTCAATATTAGGTATCATTGTGGGCGTCTTCCTCTCTAAATTCATAAGTGGAAAAAAACTTAAAAAGAGCTTTGGGTATTTTATATTAGTAATGGCTACCTATATCATTTACAAAGAGTTAAAATAGTTTTAAAAGTAATATAAGTTACAAACCATACGATTATGGTTTATTAATTTTGAAAAGAATAAAATAGATTCCTTCATTCGAGGGAATGACACAAACAATACTATGAGAATAGAACAAATATATACGGGATGTTTAGCACAAGGAGCTTATTACGTGGAGTCTGAAGGTGAGGTCGCAATCATTGATCCTTTGCGCGAAACGCAACAATATATCGATAAAGCTAAAAGCAGAAATGCGAAAATCAAATATATTTTTGAAACACACTTTCATGCAGATTTCGTTTCTGGTCATATAGATTTAGCCAAAAAAACAGGCGCTACAATAGTTTTTGGTCCTGGGGCATCCACAGAATATGATATTCATGAGGCTGAGGATAATGAAGAATTCAAACTAGGGAACATTACTATTAAAGTATTGCATACACCTGGCCATACTTTAGAATCTTCAACCTATTTACTACTAGATGAAAATGGAAAAGAGCATGCTATTTTCTCTGGGGACACTTTGTTTTTAGGTGATGTGGGTAGGCCAGATTTAGCAATTAAATCTGATTTAACTAAAGAGGATTTGGCTGGAATGTTGTATGATTCTCTTAGAAAGAAGGTTATGACGCTTCCAGATGATGTTATTGTATATCCAGCCCATGGCGCAGGTTCCGCTTGTGGAAAAAACTTGAGTAAAGAAACTGTAGGTATTTTGGGAGATCAAAAACAAACCAATTACGCGCTTAGAGGGAATATGACTAAGGAAGAGTTTGTAAAAGAAGTGTTATATGGAATTGCACCTCCCCCACAATATTTCGCTAAAAATGCAATGATGAACAAAATGGGTTATGAAGATTTTGAAGTAATACTAAATCAAGGAAACACGCCACTTTCTCCTGAAGAATTTGAGATTATCGCTAACCAAAAAGGAGCTTTAGTTCTTGATGTTCGTACTCAAGAAGATTTTGCAAAAGGACATATTCCTAATTCTATTTTTATAGGTTTAAATGGAGGGTTTGCACCATGGGTTGGCGCTTTAATTACCGATTTGAAGCAGCCTATTTTATTAGTGACGCCAGAAGGAAGAGAGGAAGAAACAGTGACTCGATTATCTCGAGTTGGTTATGACAATACTTTAGGCTATTTGAAGAATGGTATTGATGCATGGAACGATTCTGGTAAAGACGTTGAAACTATAAATTCCATTTCTGCCGCTAAATTCGCTGAAATTTACACGAAAGATATTCCTGATGTATTGGATGTTAGAAAGGACGGGGAATACAAATCTGAACATTTAGTTGGTCATAATGTAGTGCACTTTCCACTAGATTTTATTAATGATAATATGCATGCTATTGATAGCCATGACACTTACTATATACACTGTGCCGGTGGTTATCGCAGCATGATTGCCGCTTCGATATTAAAGGCTAGAGGTTTTAATAACTTGGTTGACGTAGCTGGAGGCTTTGGAGCCATTAAGAAAACAGATTTACCACTGTCAGACTTTGTGTGTCCTTCAACGTTATAAAATGACAACAACCTTAAACATACAGAATTTGAAATGCGGTGGATGTGCTAACACCATTGTTAAAAGACTATCTGCATTAAACTCCGTTGAAAATGTGACTGTTAACAATGAAACCAGTTCTGTTACATTTTCGTATGATAACGCTAAAACTCTCAAAAACATCAAAAGTCAACTAAAATTAACGGGATACCCTGTTTTAGGAGATAAAAACGCACTTAGCACCAAAGCCAAATCTTTTGTGAGTTGTGCAATAGGAAGGATTAATAGCTAAAAAAGCCTCTACCAGAAAATCACAGAGGCTTTTTCTTTATTCTGTGTATTTGCATTAAACTATTTCTGCACTTAAACCTGCTTCCAACAGTTTAGAACAGCGCGGTTTTAAATCATCATACTCACCAGTTTTAACTGTACATTTACCTTTGTAATGTACAATTAAAGAACACTGTTCCGCTTGTTCTGCAGTGTGGTCACATGCATAAATAAGAGTGTCAATAACGTGATCGAAAGTATTAACATCGTCATTGTATAATACAATTTCATTAAGTTTTAATACCTCTTCTTCAAGTAGTAATTCCTCTGAATATTTTTCTTTTGAACTCATTTCTAATCTTTTGGGTGCAATTTTCTACTAATTTAAAAATTTTAGCGACACCCAATTGTTTCGTTCCAACTTTTCTTCAAATTTTAACAAAAGATGTTGACACTCAGACTGAATCATTGGAATATCATCGTTATAAAATCCACTCAAAAACAACATCCCATCTTCATTTAAACAAGATACATAGGTTTCCATATCCTGCATTAAAATGTTGCGATTGATATTTGCAATAATGATGTCGTATTTATTTTTTCCTAATACAGATGCATCACCCTCGATAACTGTAATGTTTTGACAATTATTACGCTCCACATTTTCCAGACTATTCAAATAACACCAATTGTCATAGTCTACTGCATCAATAGGTTTTGCGCCTTTCATTTCGGTCAAAATCGCCAAAACCCCTGTACCACATCCCATGTCCAAAACTGACTTTCCTTCAAAATCATTTTTCAAAATATGCTGAATCATCATATGTGTGGTTTCATGATGTCCCGTACCAAAACTCATTTTCGGTTCTATAATGATATCGTATTTGGTATTAAAAGGCTCATGAAATGGTGCTCGCACTGCACAAAGATCATCTACAACTATCGGATTAAAATTCTTCTCCCATTCAGCATTCCAATTAGTTTGTTCTATTTCTTCAAAAATATAAGTAATATCAAATTCATCTGAATTTAGAATTTGAATATCTTCTAAAATTGCTTCATCCCACTCTTCTTTTTGAATATAAGCTGTAACCCCTTCTTCGGTTTCAACAAAACTTTCGAAACCTGCAAAACCCAACTCTGCAATTAATATTTCAACAGCAGGTTGTAATGGCTTTACTTTAAAGTAATAGCCTATATAAATGGTATTGTACATATTGATTAAACACTTTGTTGGCAAGTACTCCCTCGTTAGCGATTGAGCGGTATTTTTGAACTCCTCACATAGAGGGAGTAGTGAAAGCGCCACCACGCCACAAGCGTTGTAACTCCCAAAATATTTAAATACTAAAACGCATTAACGATAGCAAAGAAATCCTCCGCTTTTAGTGAAGCACCACCAATTAATCCGCCATCTACATCTGGTTTAGAAAAAATTTCTTTGGCGTTAGCTGGTTTTACACTACCTCCGTAAAGTATGGATACTTCATCTGCAACATCAACACCGTACTTATCTGCTAAAGTCTTTCTAATAAAGGCGTGCATATCCTGTGCTTGTTCCGGTGATGCAGTTTCTCCTGTTCCAATAGCCCAAACTGGTTCGTAAGCCAAAACAATACTCTTAAAAGCTTCAGCTTCTAAATGAAACAAAGCGTTTTTTATTTGACTTTCTACTACTTTTTCTTCATTACAGGCTTTTCTATCAGCCAATTCTTCTCCAAAACAAAAAATTGTGCGCATACCGTTGGCCAATGTAGCATCTACTTTTTTAGCTAAAGATTCGTCTGTTTCATTAAAATACTCACGACGCTCACTGTGCCCTAAAATAACGGTAGTAATTCCAACACTTTTTAACATATCTGCACTAACTTCTCCTGTATAGGCACCATTGGATGCAAAGTGCATATTTTGAGCAATAGCTTCAACTCCAGAACCTTCTAGTGCTTTTACCGCCAATGATAGGTTAGGAAATGTTGGCGCCACCATTACCTCAGCATCTCCCGAATTAGTTTGTTGTTTTAAATCTGAAATTAGCGCTTCAGTTTGTACTAAATCGTTATTCATTTTCCAGTTTCCAGCTACGATATGTTTTCTCATGATATTATTTTAAACTTCTGTAAAATTGATTATTATAAACAAAACTACTTAATTTTTTAGAGCTTTTATCAACTTTTCATCATCAGCTTCAATAACATCAAATACAACGATTTCGCTAGCTCCATCAATCACCATATATCTAGGAATCCAACCTATACTCACAAAGTCACCAAATGCAGATTTTTTACCTTTTGGCAAATAATAATGTTCTCCTACAACATCATATCTTTTAATACCACGTTTCCAAGGCTCTTCTCCTCTATCCAAAGAGAAAAAAAGATATGCTACATCTTTATATTCACTTTGTAATGCCTTTACTTTTGGCATACCTACAATACAATCGCCACACCAAGACGCCCAAATATCAATAACAATTTTTTTGCCCTTGTGTTTTTCTAAAATTGACTTAAGGGTAACTTCACTTCCGTCTAAAGCCAAAAACGTATCATTAAGAGCTTCTTCTGAAAAGCTTGTGGGCTCTTCATAATTGCAACTTAAAACACTAAGAACTAGTGTCAATATGTAAATCATCTTTTTCATAATCCCTTATTGTAATTTAACTTTTGGATCTAACCAAACATAGATTAAGTCGATCAAAATATTAATCATTACAAATAAGGTAGCAATTACCGAAACAGATCCCATAATAACAGGTAAATCTAATGTGTTTAGCGCATTTACAATTTCTTTACCCAGTCCGTTCCATCCAAAAATAAACTCCACAAACACTGCTCCCGCTAGCATAGACGCAAACCAACCAGAAATTGCGGTAACCACAGGATTTAGAGCATTTTTTATGGCGTGACGTTTTATAATTTGAAATTCGCTCAACCCTTTCGCTCTGGCGGTACGAATGTAATCTTGATTAAAAACTTCTAACAACGAATTACGCATGAGTTGAATCACAACTGCTAACGGGCGAATACCTAAAACGATTGCTGGTAAAATGAGGTTTTTCCATTTTATGTGCATCGCTTCACCAAAATCATCTAGTTCGTAAAGGCTTCCTGTCATTTCTAAATTGGTGTATTTGTGAAGCACAAATCCGAACAACCAAGCGAATAAAATAGCACTAAAAAAAGACGGTACGCTCATGCCCAAAGTACTTAAAACTTGTATAGTCTTATCTAACCATTTGTCTTTATATAAGGCTGAAACAATACCCAAAGAAATACCAATAATAATGGCGATAATAATAGCAGAAACTGCCAAAACAAAAGTATTAGGAAGGGTTTCACCCAATACCTGAGTTACTTTTTTACCTTGTTTGGTAAACGACTCCCTCAAGTAGGGAAATTTTAAAACTGTGGTTGTAGTTCCAATAGTAAATAGTTTAACCGCACTATATTTATTTTCACTTAAAAAGGTATAATCTTCTTTTGAATTTGAATGAAAAGACAATGGTGATAAATCGTTGATATAATACCCATATTGGGTTAAAATGGGCTTGTCAAACCCGTATTTAACTTTAACTTTTGCTAGTTGTTCACTATCCTCATTCTGCCCCATCATCATTTGCGCGGGATCTCCTGGAAGCACATTAAATAAAAAGAAAATAACCGTGACTACCCCGAATAAAGTGAGTATTGCGTAAAAGATTTTATTTAGGAAGTAGTTTATCAGACCTATTTAAATAATGTTTATTGACAATTATACTCTTCTGAGTATTGCTTAATCGAACTATATTTTGGAAAGTGCTTTCCTTTAACTGATTCACAAAATTTAGAGATATCATTCTTTATTATGATTTCTAATTTTTCCAAGAATCCTTCTGCAAATTCTCCATCTGCGTAACTTGCAAGTTTTAGACTAGGTAAATAAAAATCCTCCTTTCTATTTAAAATCACTTGGTCAAAAATTAATTCAGAGGTGTCATAAAAGAAATCTGTATTACTCAATTTATGATCTGGACCGGTCGTTTGATAGTAAATATCAAAATCTCCATTATCTTCAGGAATTAATTTCAATAATATAGAATCAGGAATCTTAAATTTATTCAAATAATATTCAGATGCCCTATATAAATTCTTTTCATAGTTGGTATTGTAAATAGTCTCGTCATCAAACGATAAATGGACTTGTTCTTTTGAATTACTTACAATTCCTTGTTTTGGTTTTTCAACCTTTGGCAACGCCAAATCCTCAATATCATTCCAATGCACTTTTTGTTTTACTGTACCTTTATCTAATTCAATAATACCAGGGTTAGAACGCACTACAGTTTTTAAAGCTTTTTCATCACATAAATACCATTCAAAATCTAAATCATAAGTCTCTTTAATATACTTTTTGGTATCTTCTCCTGATGCTGTTAACCCTATAATTTGATAGTTATTAACTCTAGCTTCATCTTGTAATGCTTTCAATTTTGCTGCACCATCAGCTTCAATTTTTTCTAAACTATACGATATCACAACAATTAAATTTTCCTGATCTAAAAAATGAGCTGTCAAATCTTCATCTTCACTTTCAATGGAAAAATCAACTACCAGTGGCGTGTAGCCTTCTTGAATTACTTTAGTCTCTACACCAAGAAAATCACCTTCAACAGATGGATACGAACCATTAGTCACAATTACTTTTTCTTCGCCGTTTACACTAAATTTCCAACTATATTCCTGCACAGGTTTTGGTGCATCGTCTGGGATAGTCATGCCCTCTTTGATATTTTTTCCAATGGCGTAGGCTCTAAAATCTATAGCTGGTAAATGCATCAATACATGGTAGCCAAACCATAAACTCAAAATAAATCCTGTTAAGGCCAAAATTGTCGTTGGTAGTTTGGTAAATACTGGTTTTATATATTTTACACCGAAAAACAGAATTAGAATCAATACTAATAACACGACATCCTTCCAAAAAGATTCCCAAGGTTCTAATTTTAAGAAATCCCCAAAACAGCCGCAATCTTTAACCTTTTCAAAATATGCTGCGTAAAAGGTTAAAAACGTAAAGAACAGTATCATTAATAACAAACTCCAAACCGTAAACTTGGATTTGTAACCAATCAATAAAAACACACCTAAAACCACTTCAAACACAACGACAAACACCGAAATTAAAAGCGCATAGGGCTCAAAAACTGGTAAGTTTAAAACATCTGGACTGAAATATTCCTGAAGTTTATAGGAAAAACCAATTGGGTCGTTCAACTTTATAAATCCAGAAAAAATGAATAATACACCAACTAGTATTCTCGATATACTTACTACTGCTTTCATGCTTTTTCTTCATTTAAATGAATCATAGCAAAAACTGCATAATTAATCATATCCTGATAATTGGCATCAATCCCTTCACTCACCAAGGTTTTTCCCTGATTATCCTCAATTTGTTTTACACGCAACAACTTTTGTAAAATCAAATCAGTCAAACTACTCACCCTCATATCTCTCCACGCTTCACCATAATCATGGTTTTTATCCTCCATCAATTTTTTAGTAGTAGCCACTTGTTTTTCATACAATGTTTTAGCTTCTTCCGTGGACATATCTGGTTGCTCTACTACACCTTTTTCCAATTGAATCAAGGCCATAATGCAGTAATTAATGATACCAATAAACTCGCTTTCTTGTCCCTCATCAACTTTTTGTACTGCATTTTGTTGTAAGCCTCTAATACGCTGCGCTTTAATAAAAATTTGATCAGTCAAAGAAGGTAATCTCAAGATGCGCCACGCACTACCATAATCGCTCATTTTCTTTACAAATAAACTTTTACAGGTATCTATTACCGCATCATATTGTTTTGAAGTATCTTGCATTCGTAAAATTCAATTTTGCGTAAATTTCGCATAAATAATTAGAATGTTCAAAGTTTGAGGTTTAAAGTTTTAAACGACATACAAACACTTTAGAAAACTATTGATGACCATAAATTGCAACGGCAAACTTATTGATTTATCTACCCCAAAAGTTATGGGGGTGCTTAACGTAACACCTGATTCCTTTTATGACGGTGGGAAATATAAAGATGAAGCATCTATCTTAAAACAACTTGAGCAAATGCTTAATGAAGGTGCCACTTTTATTGATGTTGGCGCGTATAGTTCTAGACCAGGTGCAGACCATGTAAGTGAAGATGAAGAACTAAATAGGATTTTGCCAATTGTACGATTGATTTTAAAGAAATTTCCTGAAACTCTGATTTCGATCGATACTTTTAGAAGTGAAATAGCCAAACAATGTATTGAAGCTGGTGCAGCTTTGATTAATGACATTTCTGCAGGAAAAATGGATGATCATATGTTGCCCACAATTGCTGAGTTACAAGTACCATATATCATGATGCATATGCGTGGCACACCTCAAACGATGCAAAGTTTAACGAACTATGACGATTTAGTGAAAGACATACTCTTTTACTTTTCTGAAAGAATTGTGGCTGCAAGAGATTTAGGTATTATTGATGTGATTATCGACGCTGGATTTGGATTTGCAAAAACACTAGAACAGAATTTTGAGTTGCTACATAAACTCGAACTATTCAAAATGATTGAAAAACCTTTGTTGGTTGGTGTTTCCAGAAAATCCATGATTTACAAAACTTTAGAAACTTCAGCTCAAAATGCTTTAAATGGTACTACAGTTTTAAATACCATTGGTTTACAAAAAGGTGCTTCTATTCTGCGAGTTCATGATGTTAAGGAAGCTATGGAAGCTGTAAAGTTGGTTAAAGCTTTAAAACAATAATATGAGATACCTTTTAGTTTGTTTAATAGTACTTTTAATTTCCTGCCGAAACGAAAGAGAATTACAATTACCACAAATAGATAAAGCAGAAATTACCGAAATACAAGATGTGTCTGCGGCCTATTTATTTTATGATGAAACCCAACCTGATAGTGTTCTTCTCAATAGAAAAAACTTAATCAGCACAACTAATTGGCTGGTAAATGTTGACAAACGCTTGACTTTAAAACAAGCCATTCCACACATTAAATTTCTGCAATCAAAAAAGAAATCCTCAAGCCACAAAAACAAGAAAGCTAAGAACTATTTTACTTGCCATGACTTGAGTAAAAATAATTTGGGGTTTTTGGAGTTTACGGATACTGAATTCTCTGCAATATGGAATGATTCATTAATTATAAGAAATTCTTTTCCCAAAATACCAAATCTCATTTTAGAATTTGACACCAAAAATACTGTTAAGTTATTTGATTTATTTGGTCATAATCTAACAAATAGAGAAACTATTAGCCGAAAAAGAGCGGATGAAATTGATCAAATACAATCAATTATCAAATCTTATAGTAGGGCTATTCTGAAATTCAATAATCAATTATCTTTTCAAGAATACATATCGATTAAAGCTATGATATCACAATTGGATTTAGAAAACATTGAAATATCGAAAAGTGAATTCATAATAGATTAACCACAATTTCTTAAATTTACCAAAACCTATCAGCCTTTGAACATCTTTGATGACATTCTAAACCTACGTTTTATAGATTACCTAGATGTTGTTCTGGTCGCCCTACTCCTCTACTACCTCTACAAACTTGTAAAAGGTACGGTTGCCATTAATATTTTCCTTGGCATTATTATCATTTACGGCGCTTATAAACTAACAGGATTTGTAGATATGCAACTCTTAAACGGTTTGCTTAAAGGCTTTATAGAGGTTGGTATTATTGCGCTTATAGTGGTGTTTCAACCTGAAATTAGAAAGTTTTTATTGATGGTGGGGTCAACTAATTTTAGTAGACGACGTAAATTTTTAAAACAACTTAAATTCTTAAAAACTGAAGCCACCAATGAAAGTGACGTAGATGCGATTATTGCCGCCTGCAACAAAATGAGTATGTCTAAAACAGGAGCTTTAATTGTCTTTGAACGCAATAATAATTTAGATTTTCTCTCTGAATCAGGAGATGAGATGAATATCAAAGTCACCCAACCTATCATAGAAAGTATCTTCTTTAAAAATAGTCCGCTACATGATGGAGCTATTATCGTGAGTAATAATATTGTTAAAGCTACTCGTGTCATTCTTCCCGTTAATAATGAAAAAAACATACCGCAACGTTTTGGGTTAAGACATAGGGCTGCCATTGGAGTTACGGAAAAAACAGACGCCTTGGCCTTGGCAGTAAGTGAAGAAACAGGACACATTTCCTATTTTAAGGATGGTGAGTTTGTAGTTTTTGAAGATTCGACTGAGCTTGCTAAAATGATAAAAAACGATCTTGCCTAATGCACTGTAAAAACTGTGGGACACAATTATTTGAGAACAGTGACTATTGCCACACCTGTGGAGCAAAGGTGATACGAAATCGCTTGACTTTTAAAAGCATTTGTGCCGAGGTAAACCATTACTTTTTTAATTTAGACAATAAACTTCTTAAAACGTTAATACACCTTTTTACTAAGCCACACCAAGTAACTATAAGTTATATTGAAGGCACTCGTAAAAAATATGTTGATGTTATTCAATATTTTGCAATATCCTTGACACTAGTAGGTATTCAAGTGTTTTTAATGAATACATTCTTTAAGGATGCTTTAGATATGAGTGATCTATATACAGATTCTCTTAAAGACCTCCCCAATCAGAAAGAGAACCCTTTCTCCGCAGAAAATATGGATGTTGAAAAGGTTAATAATTACCAAAGTTTGATTTATGTTTTAAGCGTACCTATTTCTGCATTTTCAACTTGGATGGCATATTATATCGTTGGAGAGAGACGCTATAATTTTACCGAGCATATTGTGATTAACCTCTATTATTCTGCACAAATTATTATTGTTAGTGCAGTCTTAAGCATACTATTTTTGGTCTGCGGTGGAAATTACTTGGTTATTTCTGTATTTGTTAGCATATTAACTTTTGCTTATCTCTTTTATGTACTACATCGTGTTTTTGAAGCTTCTTTTCTAGAAAGTTTTGCTAGATTCTTATTGATAGGTTTGGTATATGCTATTATCATCGGTATTACTATAATTGTTCTTGCTGTTATTGTTTATTTTTTAGGTTATCAAACAGGTTTAAATAGTCCTTAAATGAATTGTAAAAATTGTAATAGTACCTTAAGAACAGACTATAGCTATTGCCCAAATTGCGGAGCTAAAGTTGTACGTAAAAGGATTACTAATAAAAGTTTGATTTATGATTTTTTAGAACGCTATTTCAATTTAGATAATACGTTTTTCAAGACTATAAGTCATATGATTATCAAGCCACAAGAAGTTTGTGGTGGCTATATTGCGGGATTAAGAAAAAAGTATTTAAACCCAGTCAGCATGCTGGCAATTGCTTTAACGGCATCAGGGTTTACAATCTTTTTGATGAAAAAAGTTGGATGGGAAGATATTGATTTTTCTAAAATAAGTTACGCTCAAACAAGTACAGGTGGTGCGGGGACAGAGAAAATTATGTCAGCTACCATGGAGTACAGTTCATTAATATATTTCTTATACATCCCTATTATTGCCATAGCAAGCTATCTCTCTTTTAATAAAAAAGAATACAATCTTGCTGAACATATAGTTTCATCAATTTATGCTCTTACTAGTTTTAGTATAATATCCACAGTATATGCATCTATATTGTTATTTTTTAGCCCTCAGTTTTATATAGATACAGCATTAATTTATGTGGTTCTTATGATTCTATTTTGCTTGTACGTATCTTACAAAAACGCACCATACGCAGTCAAATTTCTAATCTGGAGGATCCCTTTGTTCTTATTCCTAGTATTTATAGGATATTTGGGAATTTCAATTTTCTCGTTTGTATTACTCTTTATTACTGGAGATATTTCGGTTCAAGATTTTATACCTGCAAAGTAGCTAAAACAAAGTTTCTACTTTGAATTAAAACTATATTTGAAACAAAAAAAGACAACTTTAACCATGTTGTCTTTAGTTTTATAATTTCACCAAGAATTTTATTCATCTTCCAATTGCCAGCAGCGCACCCAATCAAAGTGTGCAGATCTCTCATCTCTACCTTCCTCTGTAGTTTCGTCAGCAACGGTATCAAAATAATTTTTACCATCTATATTTACAATAAACTGTGGATCTACTTTATCATCGTCAGGATTAGAGTTCAAGCCCCTGTTCCAAGAATATAAGTTACTAGACATAGTCACATACATTTTTTGCGAATCAAATGGCGTGCTTGGAGTAATTGTTTTCCATTGTCTACCATCTAAAAACAATACAACTTCTAATGGTGACTTAATCCACGCACCATAAATATGATACTCTTGCCAATTTTCGTTTCCTGTACCTAATAATTCAGTAAACTGTTGATTTGAATTATTAGGATAAGTTTCAGGACATGATGTTTCTCTACTTAAAACATTTGAGTGCATTTGACCAACCCAGTTACTTGCAAAAGCATAATCACCAGAGTAATCCCTACTTCTTCTACCTATACATTCTAACACATCTAGTTCGGTAGTTCTTTTGCATCCTTCTTTTTCAGAACGTCTATTAATTGCCCAAAACGCGGTAGAGAATGGTGAATGTCCAGCTCGTATTCTTGCTTCATAATACGTTCCTACATCTGCTGTACCTTTAGAACGGATAATTCCTCCTCCATATATTCTTTCTTGATCATTGATTATTCTTTCTTCTTCAAAAATAATATGTTCAATTCTTAGTTCACCATTTTCAACAGTGGTTGTTTCTGTTACAAAAGCACTGGGTGCTTTACCAGCCTAAGGAAACTTACTGTGCGGCCCGTCCTCCCATTTTGAAGTATTAAGACCATCCTCATTAAATTCATCCGACAAGTTCTCTAAAAGCACCCAAGTTTTACCAGTTGGTTTTGGATCCGAACTAAAAGTTGGTCTATCCATTGAAGAAGTATCACCCGTATCAGGTATTACTCCTTGCTCTTGTTCTGTTTCCTCCTCCTCTTGCTCCTCTTCCTCTGCTACCGGGGTGGAATTTTCTTCC
This sequence comes from Jejuia sp. UBA6058, assembly GCA_002428965.1. Classification (GTDB taxonomy): domain Bacteria; phylum Bacteroidota; class Bacteroidia; order Flavobacteriales; family Flavobacteriaceae; genus Jejuia. The sequence continues at coordinate 41,052 of DIYI01000016.1, forward strand.
TCGCTCTGTGATGGTGTAACAAATTTATCTTCCTCACTGCATGCCATAAACATCGCCGCAACTAAAATAAGTGTATAAAAAATTCTCTTTTTTAACATTTTTTTACTTTTTAACTATTGTACAAAAAACCCATTAACTACCCTCTTATTGAATTACGAATGGCATAGTTTCAACTTCTTACCGAAGGGCATAATATTCTTGAGAAAGTAAATAACAAAACACAAATTGAACATTAACATATGGTTCAGATTCCATAACAAATTCTCAATATCTAGCTGTATTAAACTAGATAAAAACTAACAATTACCATATTCATTCTTACACAATAAAGTTTTGTGCATTCCTTACGTTAAAACCGTATCTTTCAAAAACTGTACTTCATACAAGTTCTTATAGTAACCATCTTTCTTTTTGAGTAGTTCTTTATGAGTGCCCTGTTCAACTATTTGTCCAGCATCCATTACCAAAATCTTATCAGCCTTTTTCACAGTAGCCAACCTATGTGCAATGACTATTGAAGTGCGTCCTTTGGTTATTCTATCTGTTGCGTTTTGAATCAATTGTTCAGAATAAGAATCTACGGAAGATGTAGCTTCATCCAGCACCAAAATACTTGGATTGGTGACATAAGCTCTTAGGAAAGAAATCAATTGTCTTTGACCAGATGACAACATCACCCCGCGTTCTTTAACATTATAATGATAACCACCAGGTAAACTACTGATAAACTCATGAACACCTATAGATTTAGCAGCTTCAATAACTTCTCCTTCAGAAACATCTGGATTGTTTAAAGTAATATTGTTCAAAATAGTATCCGCAAATAAAAACACATCTTGTAATACAACTGCTATTTGTGTTCTTAATGACGCAAGTGTTACTTCTTTAATATCAATATTATCAATAGCAATAATCCCACTTTTTATTTCATAAAACCTATTCAAAAGATTTATAATTGTAGATTTTCCAGCTCCGGTAGCACCAACAATGGCTATGGTTTCGCCTGCCTTTACATCAAAAGAAACACCTTTTAAAACAGGCTCGTCTTCAACATAATTAAAGAATACATTTTTAAATTGAATATTTCCTTTAAAATGTTCAGCAATATGCATACCGTGATCATCAATTTGAGAAGTAGTATCCAGTACTTTAAATACACGAGTAGCCGCAACCATTCCCATTTGAAGCGTGTTAAACTTATCGGCAATTTGACGCAACGGTCTAAACAATTTTGGAATTAACATAACAAATGCAAAAAAAATACCCTTTGAAGCATCATCTCCAGAAACAAGTGTTAAACCAACAAACCAAGCGACCAAACCAGTACAAACAGAAATAATGAATTCGGGAATTGGGAAATAAATGGAATTATACCAAATGGTCTTTAGCCATCCTTTTTTATGCCTTTCATTAATTTTTTTAAAACTTTCATTTTCAATACTTTCCCTTGCAAATAACTGTAAAATTTTCATACCTGTTAAACGCTCTTGCACAAAAGAGTTTAGGTTTGAAACCTCAGTTCTTACCTCTTCAAAAGCCTTCTTCATATACTTTTGAAACAGCTTAGTAGCATAAATTACTAATGGCAACATTGCAAAAACAATAGCACTAGATGTCCAACTTAAATAAATCATTACACCCAAAACTACCAGCATAGTAAGTATATCTCTGACTATCATAAACAGCCCTTGCCCAAATATATCAGCGATACGTTCCATATCAGTAACTGAACGTGTTATTAACACCCCAACTGAAGAATTATCATAGTACTTCATTTTAAAACGTAGTAAATGATCAAATAATTTTACACGTTCGTCTTTAACTACATTTTGTCCTAACCATCCAGAGTAAAAAATGAAAATAAGTTGAAAAGAAACCTCTAAAATTAAGATACCTATCATCAAAATAATAAGTAACAAAAAACCATTGGCATTTTTCTCTCCAATATAATTGTCAATAGCTTCTTTTAGTAATAATGGGGTTGACACTCCTAGAATGGCCAATATTATAACCGAGACAAATAAAATTGTAAACGTAAGCTTATATGGCTTTATAAACTGAAACAGTCGTTTAAACAACGTAAAATCAAATATTTGTTCTTTTTTCTTTTCCATTTATAGCTTTATCGTTTCTGGATATGATACTTCAGTAAGATACAATCCGTGTGCCGGAACGGAATAACCAGCTTCTCCTCTATCTTTAGATTGAATAATGGTATGCATATCCTCTACTGAGATCTTACCTAAACCAACATTTATCATGGTGCCTACAATGGCGCGCACCATATTACGCAAAAAACGGTCTGCAGTTATAGTAAATTGTATTTCACCATCTTTAACAAACCATCTGGCTTTCATTATATCACAATAATACGTTTTTACATCGGTATGGGTCTTAGAAAAGCATTGAAAATCCTTATACTCAAATAAAATTCTAGCTGCAGCATTCATCCTATCCAAATCCAACGGCTGCTTCAAATAATACGCATTGCGATGTGTAAATGGGTTCTTCTCTAAACTAATTCGGTACAAATAACTACGTTTTGTGGCATCAAAACGCGCATGCGCATCTGGTTTTACTTTAAAAATAGCTTTAATAGCAATGTTAAATGGTAAAAACGAATTGAGCCTATACTCTAAATCATCAGGATCAAATAACTTATCTGTATCAAAGTGGGCAAACATTTGAGAAGCGTGTACACCAGTATCCGTTCTTCCTGCTCCAATCACCGAAATTTTGTCGCTTAATACCGTGGACAAGGCATCCTCTAACACCTCTTGAACAGTGGTTGCTTTAGGTTGTATTTGCCAACCGTGGTAACCACTACCGTTATAAGACAATTCAATAAAATACCGCAAACTATTTAATACTTTTGTAAGTCGACAAAGATAATCACATTTACACACTTAAGTATCTTTCCAATATCATAAAATTATGACTAAAATTTTGTTGTTATCTGACACCCACAGCTACGTGGACAAGGACATATTAAAATATGTAAAACAAGCCGATGAAGTTTGGCATGCGGGAGATATTGGTGATTTAAAAGTTACGGATGCTATAAAAGCAATCAAACCACTTCGAGGTGTTTATGGGAATATTGATAATACAGAAATACGAAGTGAATTCCCTGAGCATAATCGTTTCAAATGTGAAGAAGTTGATGTTTGGATAACCCACATTGGTGGTTATCCGCCAAAATACAATATGCGCGTTTCAGAAATGATAAAATTAAACCCGCCTCGGTTGTTCATTTGTGGGCATTCGCATATTTTAAAGGTAATGCCCGATAAAAAACTGAATCTTCTGCATATGAATCCTGGAGCCGTTGGCAAACATGGTTTTCATAAAGTACGTACTATGTTGAGATTTACGATAGAAGGCAAAAAAATTGATAATTTAGAGGTTATCGAGTTTAAGAGATAAAAAGCCCTTCCCTAACCCTTCCCAGTTGGGAAGGGAACACTCATATGCTAAAAAGCATAACAAACATTATATCGATAAAGAGTAAGTATTTAGCGCCTTTGGAGGGATTAAGGGAGGCTTTTTCATGTTAATTCATTATTTTGGCACAACAATTGGATTATACCCCAAATAACCAAAACATTTTAACCTATGAAGAAAGCACTACTTTTTACAGTTGTATTAGCATTACTGGTATCTTGTAATGCTAGAAAGCAGGTGGAAACTGCTGTAAACACTGGCAATTACGACCAAGCCATTACCACGGCTTTAAATAAACTTAGGAAAAACAAAGACAAAAAACGTAAAAGCGACTATGTGGTTATGCTGCAGGAGGCTTACTACAAAGTTGTAGAGCGTGATTTAAGCACTATTGCCCATCTAAAAAAAGACAATAATCCTGTAACACTAAAGCAGGTTTATGAAATGTATGTTGATTTAGATGCGCGACAGGAAGCGATAAAACCTATTTTGCCTTTATACGTGAATGGCAAAAACATAACTTTTGATTTTAATAATTACAGTGATGACATAATTGATAGCAAAACACAATTGGCAGATTATCTTTATGAAAAAGGTATTGAATTATTAGAGGCCGATGACAAACAGATTATTAGAGAAGCCTATGGCGAACTATCTTACTTGGAGCATATTAGTCCTAATTACGAAAATACACGTGAGTTATTGGCAGAAGCGCATGAGCGCGGAAAAGACTATGTATTGGTTGCTATAAACAACCAAACAGAACAGGTTATTCCTGCGCGCTTAGAGGAGGAATTATTAAACTTTGACACTTATGGCTTAAATAAATTTTGGAGTGAATACCACGCCAATAGACAGCCTAATCGTAATTACGATTTTGCAATGCAATTGAATTTACGACAAATTAATGTATCACCTGAGCGCATTAATCAGCGTGAATTATTGAGAGAGCGAGAAATTAGTGATGGTTGGGAATACGAAAAAGATAAAAACGGTAATGTGGCTAAAGACAGCTTAGGTAACGATATTAAGTTTGAAAAGTTTATAAATATAAAAGCTCGCTTGTATGAAACTATACAAACCAAATCTGCCCAAGTAATTGCAGATGTGGTATATTTAGATAACCACAATCAACAAACTCTAGATACCTTTACTATCGATAGTGGTTTTATATTCGAGCATATTTTTGCAAGATTTAGAGGTGATAAACGCGCTTTATTACCAGAAGACAGACAATTACTGAATAACAGACAACTACCCTTCCCGAGTAACGAGCAAATGGTGTTTGATACTGGTGAAGATTTAAAACTTCAGCTCAAGGATATTATTAATTCGTATTCGGTGCGACTTTAGATAAAAACAAAACTCCCAAATTACTTTTGGGAGTTTTTATTAGTTCTAAGATTCGATTTATTATTCCGTTTATATTATTCCACTTTAAATTTAGGGCTTGTAATCTGTAAAAAACAATCTGGGTTAGGTTTAATATTAGGATCGTTAAAAAAATCATTCGCAGCTTTCATTGCACAAGGATTACTCCAATTTGTTGTAGGCCCATGCTTCCAACCTTTAAAAACTATGTGGTAACTATTCGTTAGATTTTTTGACATTGCTTTAGCCCATTTAACAGGTGTTTCGTTGTCATATTCACCACTTATTAAAAGAGTTGGAATCGTGCTTTTAAAAGATTGATTCTCAATTTCAGACACTTTTTCTACTTTCCAAATGTTACATATTTCATTATCAAAAACTGCTGGTGATAACCCACTAACTTCTGGATATTTATTTGTTTCAATTGCTATTTTTTCTTGAGAATTAAATGGATTCTCCTCAGCACACCAAACAGAGAGACGCATTCCCATTCCAATCCCATCTCCGGGCTCTTTAAATAAATATTGAAGTTTTTCCGCAATTGAAGTTAAATCATTATTCAATAATTTATTTATTTCATAAGGAATGTTAGGCACATCACCCGTGTAGGCAGAAGTGAAAACAATAATCAAATCCTCCCCTTTCAGGTAAAACGTTTCCTGTTTCCCATTATTAGGATTTTCTACTTGCACTATGAGAGGATTAACTGATTTCTCTTTTAAATATTTATGAAATCGATTTTTTATATCTGGAAACGCACTATTGCAAGTATTATTAGTTTCACAATCGTTAAGTAATCTATCCAAAGCATCCAAAAGATTACTAGCACTTTCTTCATCGTAATTAACTTCTAAAGGAAGTGCCGAATCCATTACTACGCTTCTAATTTTCTTCGGATAATCTCGCATCAAAACTTGTCCTATCTTGGTACTGTAAGACATCGTAAGCAAATTGTATTTTTCTATTTCCAGAACACTTATTAAATCATTAATGTCAGCCGCTATTTGGTTTGTAGTATAACTACTTAAATCAACTCCTTTTTTTCTTAAACTCTCGCTACAATCTTTTGCTGCTTTTTGAAAAAGGCTATCGGTTTTTGTGACATCAAAATTTGGAAGATTAGATTCGTACACAGCCCTTGCCCATTCTGGACAATCTAAACTTGGTTGTGCATATTGGGTGCCTCTTTGCTCAAATAATATAAAATCTCTATCATCAAGATACTTGTAATACTTCATATACTTTGATGCTCGCATTGAAGTATAACCAGGACCTCCAACCGTATATATTATTGGGTCAGGTTTAGGGTTTTTACTTCTACTTTTGAATATATAAATGGGCAATTTTATTCTATTACCATTAGGCTTATTTCTATTCTCGAGTACTTCTAAATATCCAAAAGTATAGTCTTGATCTTTAGGAATTTTATGAGTAGTTGTATTAGATTCGGTAAATGTTGGAATAAAATGCTTTTTTGGGGCAATATTTGACGAACAAGACAAACAAGCGCAAATACAAATAACTATTACAATATACTTCAAACTAAACGGTTTTAGGATTAATTACCGCACAAAATAAATACAGCTAAAACTTAAAAACATTCGCATTTGTTAAGAAATAACTTGTTTTTTAATTCTGCTTAGGCTTTGCTCTGATACTCCTAAATATGATGCTATATGTTTTTGAGCTACTCTTTGAATAAGATCAGGACTTGTTTTCATCAACAGCTCATATCTTTCAGTTAAATTATGTAGCTGAAGATTAGCTAATTTCGTTACCGTTGCTAAAAAAGCCTTTTCTGCAATTATTCTTCCCAAAGTTTCAAGTTGATGTGATTTAGAATAAACATCTAAAAGAGCGTTTTTTTGAAATTCAAGATAAACCGTATCCTCTATTGCCTGAATATAGATTTGACTTGGCGACTCTGTCAAAAAACTTGTAAAATCCGTTGCAAACCAATTAGCAAAATAAAAATGATGTGTAAAATCTTGTCCATCAACAAGTTTATAACCTCGAAGAAGTCCTTCTTTCAGAAACAATATCTTATTTGCAGGTTTTTCTGGATAGAATAATAATTGATTCTTTCGAACTTTCTTTTCAGTTGCAATACTCATTAACAATTGATAGCTCTTATCTGAAATTTTTAAATGCGACTGAATTGTTCCTTTCATTTTTATTTAAAATATCCAATAATTATTCTTACCCTTTCCAAATATGCACCCTAAAATCGACCTTTACACTTTAGGAAACTAAGTTCTGATTTTAGAGGTAAAAAACCTATATAATCAGAATATTCTTTTAAATAAAGCATTTCACCTTAGAGTAGTTACATAAGTAATATTATACAGCAAAAAAGAACTCTATCTTAAAGTGATTATGATTTATACCCAAAACACAAAAACAAGTTCAGAGCAACAATTGTCTCTCAAAAAGGCACATCGCAAACCACTTCCAAAGTCTCCTTAGTAATAGGATGCACAAATGAAATGCGTTCTGCATGTAAACACAACCGATCTCCACGTTTTCCATATAAATCATCTCCAACAATCGGACAGTTTAATCCATCTGTATGCGCCGCATGTACACGTAATTGATGAGTACGTCCTGTAATAGGATAAAAATGAATGCGAGTTTTACCATCTTCTACTGCAACCACCTCGAACTTTGTTTTAGCGGGTTTACCATGTTGGTAACACACTAATTGCTGCGGACGGTTATCTAAATCAACTCGCAACGGTAAATCAATAATGCCCTCTTTTTGAGCTATTTCACCATCCAGAAGAGCTACATAGCGCTTTTTCACAGTACGCTCAATAAATTGCCTTTGAAGATTTTTATGTGTTTTTTCATTTTTGGCCACTAATAATAATCCCGAGGTAGACATATCTAAACGATGTACTAATAATGGTCCTTTAGCTTTTGGCAAATAACGACGCATTCTTGTTAATACCGATTCTTGAATATACTTACCTGGTACAGATAAAAACTCAGGCGGTTTATCTGCGAGCAATAAATAATCATCTTCATACACAATCTCTAAAGGGTCTTTATACTCCACCACTGCGTCTACAGGATTGTCTTCAACAACCAAACCTTGCATCATATGTCCTAAAATGGGTTCGCATTTACTTCTGCAAGATGGATAAAATTGTTTGTGTTTTCGCACTTCAGATTTTGGTGAAGCACCCCACCAAAACTCAGCCATAGCAATAGGCTTTAAACCATTTTCATAAGCATATTGAAATAGTTTGGGAGCAGCACATTCTCCAGAACCTGCTGGTGGCGGTACCTGGGCATCATCAAAAATATCAAGCAAGTCTTTAGTGGCTCCTTTAGCATTTAGAAAGCGATAATTTTGATGCAATCTTTTCTGTAAGGAAGCTGACAATGTAGCCCGCTCTTGTTTAAGCGTTTCAATTGGAACCTCAATATTAACCAATGCCGCTTTCAATTTTTGTATTCTTGCGGCTCCTTCCGACTTTAAATCCTTCAAACGGAAATGATAGAAAATACTTTGTTGTTTTAAATCCTTATCCAAAACTTCAAACTCCGCTTTAGATAATTTTTGCTGTGCATTTTCTCTTTGTGCTTTTCTTTCAGATTTCCGCTTCTTAATTTCAGCTTTAAATCGTTTCAATTCTGCTTCAAAACTAGATACTGCTTTTTCCAAATTAAGTTTCGCTTTGCTTAAAGTTTCAGAGTGTTCTAAAGCTTCAATCTCCGCATTTAATTGGTTTAACTCAGCCTCTCCCTTTTTATAAAATCCGTTTTCATCTAAAGTATCAAACACCGTTGGTACAAAGCCCTTATGGTAATTACTTTCTGCAAGTTTCCCCGAAAAAGCAGCCAAATACCCTAATTCCCCTTTGGTATTTTGCACCACCATCACCCCAAACATTTTACCAATTACTAAACCTTTTGCAGCAGATTGCAGCCCAAAGTTATGCTCAAAATCGGTTTGAGTATCCAAATAATTCTGTAAATCTTCAGCAGCCTGCATACTCAAAGCATGCGGCACATAACAAAAAGGAAAAGTGAATTTCTCAGGTAATTCAAAAGTCTCATCAACCTCTAACAGATGAAAAAACGAATCAGTAAATTTAGGGTTTACATCTTTTAAAAAATCTCCAGAAATAATTTGTGGCTCATCGACGATTTTCTGGTTGTAAAGATACATCCAAGTGGTTAGAGCAGTGCTATTTTCAAGAAAAACTTCGGCCTGCACTCTTTTAAATAAACTTGATGCTATATTATTTTGGTAAAAACCTTCGTATTCATCTAGCGTTTCAAAAACTTTGGATGCAGATCTTAATTTAAAAACAGTCCCATACACCTTATCCTTTTGATCGGGGCTCTCCACCACACCAGGAAACCACGAAATTTTATAAAGCTTACCACATATAAAACCTTTACCAACAACTTCAGAATGCTGGATCAAAAAACGCGACATCTCATTATTGGCTGCCGTTTGCAACGTTCCGTATACAAAAAGGTATTCTAGGTTCAAAAAAGAAAAACTTTACACAAATCTAGACAAATCTACCTGATTTATCTGCCCGTGAGACGCATGAGCTATCAACTTACCATTGCGAATTACCAAAAGTTGCGGAGATTCATGCACCAACTGAAACGCATACCCCACCTCGTTAGATACCTCTCTATAACTTAATATATCCAGATAATACAAATCCAGATTTTTTTCACTCAAATTAAAATCATTTATAAACTGTCGCTGCACCATACTACTTATGCCACAGCGTGTAGAATGTTTAAAAATAACCTGCGTTTTTATGCTAGATTTTTGGCGTATATAATCAATCTGCTGTAAATCATTTAACGGAATCCATGGCAAAATCTTCTCTTCTTTTACCACTTTCTCTCCTCCAAAAATTTTATTCAAAAATCCCATGCATTGCTATGTTTTAGTTCTTTAAAATTCAAACGAAAAATATGTGTTTTTAGTGTTTGCTATTTTGGGCGCTACCACAAGGGTCGGGCTTTCCGTTAATAGTTTTGCCTCGATGCACGCCTCGGCAAAAGCTAACCACTGCAATCCCTAACGCACCACTCAAGCGAGCTTACTCCAACCTTAAGTCGCCTTTATTCCTTAACCTTACACTGACTAAAAGTCACGCTTTTTCAATAATTTCAAGACATTTTGTCTCAAAATAACGCTCTTAAAGAATTGGTAAGATAATTGACCTACTCTAGACGCAAAATTAAAGAAAAAGAAAGTAAACATATATCATGAACTTTAACAATTATACTATAAAATCTCAAGAAGCCATACAGCAAGCACAACAGGTTGCACAAGGTTTCGGACATCAACAAATAGAAAACGAACATCTATTTAAAGGCATTTTCGAAGTTGATGAAAACGTATTGCCCTTCATTCTAAAAAAACTGAATGTAAACGTGGCAATTTTAAAACAAGCACTAGATAAACAGTTAGAAAGTTTTTCAAAAGTATCAGGAACAGATGTGATGCTATCTCGGGAAGCTGGAAAAAGCCTTACCGAAGCATCAGTTATTGCCAAAAAAATGAACGATGAGTTTGTTTCCATAGAGCATTTAATTTTAGCAGTATTTAAATCCAACAGCAAAATTGGTCAAATGCTAAAAGACCAAGGTGTTACTGAAAAAGGATTAAAAGCAGCTATTGAAGAATTGCGTAAAGGCGAAAATGTAACCTCTCAAAGTCAAGAGGAAACCTATAATTCATTATCAAAATACGCTAAAAACCTGAATCAATTAGCCAAGGATGGCAAGTTAGATCCGGTGATAGGTCGTGATGAGGAAATAAGACGTATTCTTCAAATTTTATCCAGAAGAACCAAAAACAACCCAATTCTTGTGGGAGAACCTGGTACTGGTAAAACAGCAATTGCTGAAGGTTTAGCGCACAGAATTATTGATGGCGATATTCCGGAAAACTTAAAGGACAAGCAAATTTTCGCTCTGGATATGGGTGCTTTAATCGCTGGTGCTAAATACAAAGGTGAATTTGAGGAGCGTTTAAAAGCGGTAATTAAAGAGGTAACTACTAGCGACGGTGATATCGTACTATTTATTGACGAAATACATACACTTGTTGGTGCCGGCGGCGGACAAGGCGCTATGGATGCGGCTAACATTTTAAAACCTGCACTGGCCCGTGGCGAACTAAGAGCCATTGGTGCAACAACGCTAGATGAATACCAAAAATATTTTGAAAAAGACAAGGCTTTAGAGCGTCGTTTCCAAAAAGTAATGGTAGATGAGCCAGATACAGAGAGCGCCATTTCTATACTTAGAGGTATTAAAGAAAAATACGAAACGCATCATAAAGTTCGCATTAAAGACGAAGCTATCATTGGTGCAGTAGAATTATCACAACGCTACATTACCAACAGATTTTTACCAGATAAAGCTATCGACTTAATGGATGAAGCTGCTTCAAAACTGCGTATGGAAATCAATTCCAAACCCGAAGAATTAGATGTTTTGGATAGAAAAATAATGCAGTTAGAAATTGAGATTGAGGCGATTAAACGCGAAAAAGACGAGCTAAAATTAAAATCTCTAAGAGCCGATTTAGCGAATTTAAAGGAGCAACGCAATGAAATAAATGCCAAATGGAAATCCGAAAAAGAAGTGGTAGACAATATTCAAAACACAAAACAAGATATTGAAAACTACAAATTGGAAGCTGAAAAAGCTGAACGCGAAGGCGATTATGGCAAAGTTGCAGAATTACGCTATGGTAAGATCAAGGAGGCACAGGAACAGCTTGAAGTGTATCAAAAACAGTTGCAGGAACAATCTAAAAACTCATTAATTAAAGAAGAAGTAACCCATGATGATATTGCCGAAGTTGTTGCAAAATGGACCGGAATTCCTGTTACCAAAATGCTTCAAAGTGATCGTGAAAAGCTATTGAAATTGGAAGATGAATTACACAAACGTGTCGTTGGGCAAGAAGAAGCGATTGAAGCGGTAAGTGATGCTGTTCGCAGAAGTCGTGCAGGTTTACAAAACCCAAAGAAACCTATTGGTACATTCCTGTTTCTAGGAACTACAGGTGTGGGTAAAACAGAATTAGCCAAAGCTTTGGCAGAATATCTGTTTGACGACGAAAGTGCAATGACTAGAATAGATATGAGCGAATACCAGGAAAGGCATGCAGTAAGTCGCTTAGTGGGCGCACCTCCAGGATATGTGGGTTATGATGAAGGCGGACAATTAAC
>DIYI01000016.1:53162-83172 GCA_002428965.1 Jejuia sp. UBA6058
TATGATGAAGGCGGACAATTAACAGAAGCCGTAAGACGCAAACCCTATTCGGTTGTACTCTTAGATGAAATTGAAAAGGCACACCCTGATACATTCAACATCCTGTTACAAGTACTAGATGAAGGACATTTAACGGATAACAAAGGGCGCGTTGCTGATTTTAAAAATACCATCATCATAATGACGTCAAATATGGGCAGTCATATCATACAAGAGCGTTTTGAGGCTACTAAGGATATCGACTCAGCTATTGAAGCAGCAAAAATTGATGTTTTAGGGTTATTGAAACAAAGTGTAAGACCAGAGTTTCTAAATAGGATTGATGATACAGTAATGTTTACACCGCTTTCTAAGGAGAACATTAGAGATATCGTTGGTCTTCAGTTAAAAAGTGTTACAAAGATTTTAGGCCAACAAAACATCACGTTTGATGGCACAGAAGAAGCGGTGAACTATCTTACAGAAAAAGGCTACAATCCTGAATATGGCGCGCGTCCAGTGAAACGGGTTATCCAAAAAGAAGTTCTAAACGCATTGAGTAAAGAGATATTGTCTGGAAAGGTGACTACAGATAGCATAGTCCTATTGGACGCCTTTGACGACGAGTTAGTTTTTAGAAATCAAGGCGACTTAGTAGAGGAAATATAATTTCATAGTTTAGTTTGGTTGGTTAGTTTGAAAAGCAACGGGAATCTTTATAAGATGAACGTTGCTTTTCTATTATAAACTGTACGTAATCAAAATATACCGATTGGTATTTTTTTATTATATTTGTCCCTATGACCACTAAAGCGGCACTTACCAAACAGCATATCATAGAGGTTTCGGCACCAATTTTCAACAAAAATGGTTATGCGGCAACTTCATTATCAGATATTACCAAAGCTACTGGCTTAACCAAGGGCGCTATTTATGGCAATTTTAAAAACAAGGAAGATTTGGCATTTTCTTGCTTTAAACATATGGTTAAATATTTAATGCAACCTCTGTCTGCCCATTTAAAACTAAGCGATTCACCTATTCAAAAACTATATCTTATTACTGATTTTTATCGCAATTACTACCCATTTAGTAAAAAAATAGGTGGTTGTCCCGTTTTAAACATTGGAGTTGATGCCAATAATAGTAATTCTGAACTAGTAGAAAAAGTTCGAGAGGTGGTGCAACGTATCCAGGATAGCTTATGTACTATCATAGAAAATGGAATAGAAGCCCATGAGATTACTCCGTCCATTAATGCCATGATTTATGCAAAACGAATAGATACCATAATTCAAGGTGCCATTTTTATGACCTACACTATGAATGACGAATTCTATATGAAAGATGCCATGAATTTTCTTGACCAAATTATTCATAACGAACTGAAAATATAAAAAATTTTATTATAAATTATACCGATTGGTATATAAAAAACAAACCATATGGCACATTTACCAAAAGTACTTCGAAACAAAACAAAAATTAGATTTCAACACTGTGATCCTTTTAATCACTTAAATAATGCACGTTACATGGATTATTTCATGAACCATAGGGAAGACATGCTTATTGAACATTACGATATCGACATATATCAAATGGCCAAAACTATGGGTAAGAGTTGGGTATCAGGCAGTACACAGATTGCTTATATAAAACCAGCTCTTTTAATGGAAACAGTTACCATAGAATCACAATTATTCCGATACAATGATAGTGAGCTATTTGTTGAAATGCGAATGTACGATGAACATAAAACTCATTTAAAGGCCATAACTTGGTGTGGGTTTGTACATTTTAATTTATTGCAGCAAAAACGAGAAAAACACTCTGATAAACTCCTTCAACTATTTTCAGAGGTAAAAAACCCTTTGAAAGAGGCATCCTTCGAAGAACGACTGAACACCTTTAAACCCCAAAAAGCGCCCATATTATAGACCTTTTTGATTGTATATGAGCCTATTAGATAATTCATTTTTAAAAGCTCTAACCTGTTTTTTGCAAAACACTGATTTTCAAACATTAAATCTTATTAGTTGTTCCGTTCGTCGAATAATACCATCAAATTCACTCATAATTTACAAATATGTTTACTTTTATTGTTTATTAATATGTTGATAAAATTGTGACTTACCATCCCTCTAAATAGTCCTAAATATTTAATTTCACCACAATCTTATAGCCCCAATAAGAAGAAATAAAAAGTACTAATTTTTAAAGAGACCTACTTTTATTTATGAATTTATCTAAGTATATAGATTTTACATTTTTAAAACCAACTGCCACAGAACGAGATATCATTAATATTTGCAAAATAGCAAAAGCAAACAGCTATTACTCGGTATGCGTTAATGGTGCATACGTAAGTTTAGTAAAAGAACTCTTAAAGGAAACGGAAGCAAAAGTATGCGCTGTTATTGGTTTCCCACTTGGAGCAATGTCTACTCAAAGTAAAATAACTGAAGCTGTTAATGCCATTGAGGATGGTGCGGATGAAATTGATATGGTAATGAACTTGGGATACCTTAAAAGTAGAAATTATGTTTCTGTTTTAAGAGATATAAGCGATGTAAAACGTGCCATTGGTGATGTAACTTTGAAGGTTATTATTGAGATATCTGAATTAAATAAAAACGAGATTGTAAAAGCTTGCGAAATAGCTGTTGATGCAAATGCCGATTTTGTTAAAACATCTACTGGTTTTTCTGAAGGTGGCGCTACGCTTACGGCTGTTAAAATAATGAAAAAGACAGTAAAGGATAAGGCAAAAATAAAAGCCTCTGGAGGTATTAGAGATTTCGAAACAGCAGTAAAATATTTAGAAGCTGGAGCCGATAGAATAGGCACTTCAACCGTTTTAAAACCAGAAAAAGACACACTTCAAAAGCGAAATTCTAAAATCTACAGACGCTATATGGAGACTTCGGAAAAAAGTGAAGTTTCCCTAGTAGATATTAAAGACATAAAGGTTAAGCTTTAAGCTGAAACTGTATTTTTTGGCCTGTAAATTTTTGACTCAAAACATTCATTGCAGTTTGTGATAATTGCAATACTCTTGGATAACCTCCTGTAGTTTGACTGTCTTTCATTAATACAATTAAACGTCCTGAAGGCGTCAGTTGAACTGTTCCTGGTAAAACAGGTGAAGTAATTATAGGATGTAAACTATTCTTTAGTAGTTCCTTTAATTGATACCCCATTCTACTATTATCTTTTGAAATAGAAAACTTTGTTGTTAATAAATTTTGCTGTTCTTTATGGTGTAGTTTATCAAACTCTGGGCCTTTAAAAACTTCTAAATTCAAGATGTCTAGATAATCAACATTTACCTTCAATTTAGAAAATTGAATATTATGTAAAACTTTTGAGGCGTTAATACTTATTTTATCGCCTTTAGTAATATTACCCGCTTTAGTAATACCAGCGTACATACTTTTGCTACCTAAAACTTCTTTACATTGAAATCCGCCACTTACAGCCATGTAACATCTAAATCCCTTCTTTAGTTTCCCAAAACTTAATACATCTCGCTTATTTACAATTATTAGACTGTTATTTTTTAATTCTTTACCATTTAACAAAGGAGACATATCTGCACCTGTTAAAGCAATAGCTGTTGGTTCCATAAATTTTAATTTTGGCCCCATCATTGTGATTTCCATTACAGCATAATCTTTCGGATTACCTACCAGACTATTGGCTATTTCAGCAGCATACTCGTCCATTACACCAGAAACAGGTACACCACTGTCCAGAGCTTCAAACCTTCCTAAATCTTGGATTGAACTGTACAATCCAGGTTGCAAAACCTCAATCATCCACCACCTCACTCTCTATCTGATACACACCCGCTTCAACTAAGGTCTTAATATCGTTATAAGTCTTAATCGAAACTGGGTGAAATTTTAAGGCGTCTCCTGCCTTTGCAAAACAGGGATGTGGTTCTTCAATATTGAAAAAATTTATTGGGGAGTTGCCTATAATTTGCCATCCACCTGGACTTTCAGAAGGATAAACACCTGTTTGTGTGCCACCAATGGCGACTGATCCTTTTTGCACTTTTAATCTTGGGGTATCCTTCCTTGGCGTAAAAAGCCTTTCATCTAAACCTCCTAAATATATAAAACCAGGTAAAAACCCAATAAAATACACCGTATATAAAGGCTGTGAATGACGCTGAATTATTTGAGCAACATCTAAATTTTTCTCTTTTGCAAGTACCTCTAGGTCAATACCAAAACGAGGGTCATAACACACGGGGATTTTCCAAAGCAATCGGGATTCCTGTTTGTTATCATCTAGTATTTCATAAAGCGTTTCCAGTTCTCTTTGTTCTAAATGAAAATCAAAATTTTCTTCAACAAATACCATCAAAATAGAAGCATAAGCATGATTTATACTTAGTAGTTTTGAAGCATAATGGCTTTTAATTTTGGTCTTGAACCTTAATATGTCATGCAGGATACTCTCATCAATTCTTTGAGGCCATTCAATCAATAGCCCATGCACTCCAAAAGGTTTATATGTTAAAGCAAACCCCACGAATTACCGTATTTGAAATCCTTTAAGCTCAAGACTAGTTTTTAATTTATTCGCAATTCCAATAGCTCTAGGATTGTCACCATGAATACAAAATGTGTGCGCTTTTATATCTATTTCTTTTCCCGATAATGTCTTTATCTTTCCCCTTGAAACCATTCTATATACATGCTGAAATACCTCATCTTCTTCATCTAAAACAGCATTATTATTATCTCGAGATACTAAAGTTAAATCATCATTATAATTTCTATCTGCAAAGGCCTCATAGATAATAGGAATATTATGTTCCACAGCGATTTGTTCAATTACAGACTTAAATGGTACGTATAAATAAACAGGCAAATTTAAACTCTTCAACACCTCTACTATCACATTTGCAACCTTTTCATCTTTCATGGCAAGGTTATAAAGTGCTCCATGAAGCTTTACATGATGTAAATTGGCGTTTTCCTTTGCTACAATGCAGTACAAGGCATTTATCTGATCTTTAATTGATGTAAATAAAGCCGTGCATGACATGTGCATAATGGTTCTTCCAAAGTTCTCAACATCAGGAAAAGATGGGTGCGCTCCAATTTTAACACCATATCTTTTGGCAAGCTTAACTACTTTTCGCATACTGCTTTCATTACCAGCATGACCGCCACAAGCAATATTACACGACGAAATAAAAGGTATGAGTTGAGTTTCGTTACCCAAGCCCTCACCTAAATCTGCATTGATATCAATTGAATATTGCTTCACTAAAACAAATTTAAATGAAATACTTTATTAATTACAATATTAGCTAAAGGGATACAGCCAATTCATAACCTAAAAAAGTTGTGCTAGTAAACCAAAGTTCTTAGGGTTTTATTTCATAGATGATTCATTCAAGGCGTAAATGGCAAAACTACCTAACCAATGCCCTCCCATGTAGTCATCACCAAAAATGCTTGGTAAAGAGTAATTTATATGGGTTATAGCTAGTGATTTTAAATGTCCATATTCTGGTAGGTTTTCGGCAATCTTATGAAAGTTCCACGCTCTTGAAAAATTCACACCATCTAAATGTACCAAATAGCCATCGGTTCTGTCGGATACTACCCCTACTTCCATAGTAAAATCTTTATTTTTTAACTGGGGTAAAAATCTATCCAACCAAATTTTATAATCTTCAAGTGGCAATAAACGTTTCATTAAAGCCGCTTCCTCCAAACATGGCGACAAAAAATCACTACCACTAGGTTCCCATGATATGGGACACTGATTGTCATCTTCAAAGAAATACAAGGCCCTGTCTTTAATTGCCGTTTTCAATGCTTCATGCCCTATGGTTTCGGCATAATCGTATGCAAAGGATAGCCCAAAAGCTGTATTGGTATGTGTACCCACTCTTAATGCATAATTTAATTTGGGTAAATATTCAATGTATTTTTCAACAATTAAGTCTGTAAGTGGTTGTAAGTTAGTTTCCAGCTGTCTTGCAGTAGCATCATCCCAAGTATGTAACTCTTCTGCCAGTTTTAAAAGCCAAGTCCAGCCATAGGTGCGCTCATAAGATCTATTATGTTTACCTTTAAAATAAGCAACCTCGGCCTCAATATTCTCTTTTGATATATTATTTAATAAACGTTGTTTTATCTCATCTGCATTATCTAAATCAGGAAACTGTTTTAGCAAGCTCACCAAACTCCAATGTCCATGTACAGATGAGTGCCAATCCAAACATCCATAAAATGCGGGATGCAATTCCGTTGGCGACTTCAAATCTTCACCACTACCCAGAGTTTGAGATAATCTATTTGGATATTCAATATTAATACAATGTAGAGGTAATTCTGCCAATTTATTGGCTTGTTCTAAATCTAGTTTTTGATGATTGACTACAACCTTCTGTACATCAGCTTTACTTTTGGTTACCGCTTCCTTTCTATCAGTAAACGTACATCCTAAAAAAGCCAAAATAATAATAAGAAGTATGGCGCTATTTTTGGTTTGCCTGATATTCATTTTATGTTTCACTCTTAAATATATTATTGCTTTACATTATGTGGCCTTACTCATGAAAAACCCATGCAAAAATTTATTTTGAACAATACTTTCATTTTTTTGACAATATGTGTCCTACAAATTAGGATGGCGCATTTTTTTATGCAATATCTTTGCTGTATTAAATATAAAACAACTAAACTAAATATATTATCATGAGGCATCTTATTAATTACACATTAATAGCGCTTTTTATTGTTTCTTCAGCCTTTTCTCAGCGTAACGACTGGGAAAATCCAAACGTAAATCAAATTAACAAATTACCCGCAAGAGCAACCTTCTACAACTTTGACAATAAGGATCAGGCTTTAGCCGGAGATCGAGATCAATCGTCGCTGTACCAATCGTTAAACGGCGATTGGCAGTTTAAATGGGTTGCAAAACCTTCTGAAGCTTCGGAAGATTTCCAAAACACGGATTTTGATGCGTCGAGTTGGGACAAAATTGATGTACCATCTAACTGGGAGATGCGAGGTTATGGTACGCCAATATATACCAATTCTACATATCCGTTTTTTAACGATTACCCCAACATCAACCATCATGATAACCCTGTTGGGCATTATATTAAATCTTTCGATTTAGATAAAGATTGGAATAACAAGGACGTTACCTTACACTTTGGAGGTGTATCTTCAGCTTTTTACGTTTGGGTAAATGGTGAATTTGTTGGCTATAGCGAAGATACGAGACTCCCTTCAGAATACGATATTACCAAACACTTAAAAGAAGGTGAGAATAAAGTGGCCGTAAAAGTATACCGTTGGGCAGATGGTAGTTACCTAGAAGCTCAAGACCACTGGCGCATGAGTGGAATTGAACGTGAAGTATATTTAATAGCCAATCCCAAAGTACGATTATCAGATTTTGCCGTTAGAACCGATTTTGATGAAAATTATGACAATGCTTTATTACAAATAAGGCCTGAGATAATTGCTAATATAAAAGATAAATATGTAGCCAAATTAGGAGAATTTGGAGATACCAATTTAAAAACCACAGTGGATAACTGGGAACTCGTCATAGAATTGATTGATGCTGATGGTAATACAATTGGAAATCCGGTTACTACCAAATTCAAAAAGATTTTGGGTGAACGTTACCCGCAAAGGGACAACGTGCCTTTCGGTTTAATTGAAACAGAAATTGAGTCGCCTAAAAAATGGTCTTCAGACGTGCCTTATTTATATACCCTATTGTTTACAGTTAAAGATGATAAAGGTATTGAAATACAACACTCCAGCACCAAGGTTGGATTTAGGGAGCTAAAAATAGACAAACGTGGTCGTTTTCTTGTTAACGGAAATCCCGTTAAAATGATTGGGGTAAACCGTCACGACCACGACCATATTAATGGAAAAATGGTAACCAGAGAAGATATTTTGGAGGATGTAAAGTTGCTAAAACAGTTTAACTTCAATGCAGTTAGAACATCTCACTACCCCAACGATCCATATTTTTACGATTTATGTGATGAATATGGCATATACGTTATGGATGAGGCCAACTTAGAAACCCATGGCACACGTGGTTTACTATCAAACGTACCCGAATGGAGTAGTGCTTATTTAGACCGTGCCGTAAGAATGGTAGAACGTGATAAAAATCACCCAAGTATTGTATTTTGGAGTTTAGGGAATGAGTCTGGTACAGGACCAAATCATGCTGCTATGGCTGGATGGATTAAGGATTTTGACCCGACAAGATTCATACATTATGAAGGCGGACAAGGAGACCCAACATTACCCGAGTATAAGAAGAAATTTTTTAGACATGATAGCGGAAACCCAACAGACAAACCTTGGGTAGATATGCTAAGTAGGATGTACCCACAACCAGAAGAATATCAGCATTTAATAGATCAAACAAGTGCTATTGATACTCGTCCAGTTTTAATGTGTGAGTATGCGCATTCTATGGGAAACTCCACAGGTAATATGAAAACTTACTGGGATGTTATTTATAGTAACGATCGTGCTTTAGGTGGTTATATCTGGGATTGGATAGACCAAGGCATATTAAAGAAAGACGAAAACGGTATTGAATTTTTCGCCTATGGCGGAGATTATGGCGATACACCAAACGATGGTTCTTTTTGTATTAATGGTATCGTTAGTTCTGACAGAAAACCAAAACCCGCTATGTATGAGTGTAAAAAGGTTAATCAACCCGTTGTAATCTCTTCGGAAGATGCTATAAGTGGCGCTTTTCAGATTACCAATCGTCATCATGCTATAGACTTGTCTCAATACAATGTCTCATGGAATATTACCGAAAATGGAAAAGTAATTCAAAAAGGAAGCCTTCGTAATTTTAATACAAAACCTTTCGAATCTTCAACATTTAACATTGAATTCAAAAAGCCTAAATTAAAAAAAGGAAGTATTTATTTTTTAAATATACAAGGAAAACTAAATAACGATAATTTATGGGCCAAAGCAGGTTATGTAGTTTTTGAAGAACAATTCAGGTTAAATTATAACGTGCAAGAACCATCGGCTCTAAAATGTACCAAACCTCTTATAGTTACAGAAAATGATACTAACATTAAAATTTCAAACAAATCTGTAAATATTCAAATTGATAAAACTTCTGGTTACATTACCTCCTACAAATCTCAAGGTGTCACTGTTTTGAAATCGCCCTTAAAGTTAAATTTCTGGCGTGCAGAAACCGAAAATGATGAAGCATACAGAAAATCACTGAAACTAGCTTCAGAACTAGACTGGATGCACGCAGGAGATCAATTGAAAGTAAATACTATTACAACAAATTCTGATGAAAAAGGAAAAACTATTGTTTCAGTAAATGCTACAATAAAAAATCCAAAAACAAATGTGGTTTTAACTTACACTATTTTAGGAAGTGGAGAAGTAAAAGTAGATTATAAAGCCAATATTGACGCAAGCGCACCCAATGCACCAAGAATTGGGATGACTTTTGATATTTCAAGAAGTTACGGCAATCTAACCTATTTTGGCAAAGGACCTCATCCTAATTATGTAGATAGAAATTATGGCTCGCATATTGGACTATTTACTGGAAAGCCTGAAGACATCAATTATCTTTATGTGTATCCAGAGGAATATGGTAACCACACAGAAACAAACTGGTTTAAATTAAATAGTTCATCAAATAAAGGTATTGTTGTAAAAGGAGCACAACCTTTAGGTTTTAGCGTTCAAAGATATAGTATAGATAACTTGCAAAATGCAAATCATACTAATGAGCTTATAGAACGTGAGGTATATTCTGTTAACATTGATTTATCACAACAGGGTGTTGGAGGTGATGATACCTGGTCTAAAAGAGCCCAAGCTCATGCATCTTATTTAAATAAACCTGGTGAATACAGCTATTCATTTTATCTGGCACCATTTAATGGTAAAGTGAAACCAGAATCTATTAAATTTTAAATTTCCTTTGTAACAAAAGTAAGATTTTGGAGTCATATCTATCGTATTAAGATGTCTACTAAAAAACTAGTAGACATCTTAATACTAAAACTTTTAATAAAACTAAACTTACAAGCTGTTAACAAGAATCTCCAAATATTGGTTATTTGCCTTTTGTTTTTATCTGGCTTATCCTCGAAAGCTCAATTAGGTTTTTGCTCAGGAAATTCTGGAGATCCAATTTTCATAGAAGATTTTGGAGCAGGTAGAAACAATGTACGCATACCGTCTGGAAGTACAACTTATAAATTCACAAATGGTAGACCTGTAGATGGATTTTATTCAGTTTCTTGTAATTCTAATTGGTTCGGTTGGTTTTCTGAAGGCGATCATACTCCTGGAGACATTAATGGCAGATCACTAATAGTTAATGCAAGTGCAAATCCTGGAGAGTTTTTCAAAATGCCTGTATCTGGTTTATGTGAAAATACCACTTACCAATTTACCTCTTGGTTAATTAACCTATTTCCTGGTTATAATAGAATTTGCAAAAAAGGGCCGAATAAAGGCGCTGCTATTCCTATTAATGTCACTTTTGAAATTTGGGATAGTACTGGTAGTAAATTATTAAAAAGTGGTAGTACTGGAAACATACACGGATCATATACTCCGAACTGGGAGCAATATGGGCTGGTATTTACAACAAAATCCGGGCAAACCTCAGTTATTTTAAAAATGCGCAATAATGGCAGGGGTGGTTGCGGTAACGATTTGGCCATAGATGATATCGTATTTAAAACCTGTGGAGATGCAGTAGTTATAGAAGATACAGAAGAAAAAACCAGAAACATTACATTACATAAAGACCAACTACCTTATAAAGCAACACTAAGAGCAACTCCTGATTATTCGGTATTTTCAAGACATTACTACCAATGGCAACGAAGTGATAATGGAAAAGATTGGATGAATATTGAGGGGGAAACCAACAAGAGAATTTCAGTAAAAAATATAAATACCACATCGTATTATCGAGTATTAGTAGCTGCAGGTGTTACCAATTTATTAAACTCACTATGCAACTCTGCTTCAGAAGTTTACAAAATTGAAGTGCTTACAACGAAAAACCCAAATCCTCCGCCACCCAAACCCAAACCTCGTAAAAAAACTATTTCTCTTATAAATCTAAAGAAGAAAAAAATTACTCTTGAAGCTAATTCAAAACCAGGAGCACCCAATATTGAAGAAGATATTAAATATTTCTTTCAAGCTCTTAAGGCCGGTACTAAAACCAAAAAAGAGGTTGTCATTGTGAAAAATGGATTAGATATTATTTACGATAGAGTATGGATTGATGGTGCTATTGGAAAGTTTGTACAAACGGAAGAGAAAACTTTAGTGCAAGGTGATATTTTTACAGATACTGTTGTGGAGGAAACATTGTATTACAAAACCACTTATGGCTATAACTCTATAAAACGTACTTATGTTATTAAGTTTAGTCCTTAGCATTAAGGATTAATAAGATTAAGACTATTTTTTCTTCTTACAATACTAAATATTCGTTTTAATTCAATTATTCATTCTTTTGTAGTCTCAAAGGCTCATCACTAAAAAACAACATATAACATATTAAAATTCAGGGTTTTATAAAAAAAATAGCAAATTTTTTTGTATATTTAATAACCAACTAAACTCTAATAAAATGGCTATTTATATCGTTGTAGGCGCTGTATTAATTATTATAATTATCTATTTATACAGTCAACTAAGGGCTTATATTAAAGGACCAACCAATACGATTGGAATTAATAATGTGGTTATGACCATTACCCCAACCACAATAAAATGTGCTACAGGTGGTACTTTTAATGTTACTGTAAATGCATTTGGTTATTCTGATACACCAACACCAAGAAATTACAAAATAGAAATCTACGACGATGAGGCTTTAGATGATTTATTGGATGTCTATGATTCTAATACCGTGGCAACTCCAGGACTTAACCCGGTTTTAATTCCAGGACTTAAAAGGCCTCTGTATAACTGGTCTGTAACACATAATTTTACATTAACCTGCACCACCGATTGTGTGGTAACGGGACCTTCTGGATCTTCTGGGGAATCAGATCCAGAAATATATGCCTATTTTTCTATTTTCTTTGGAAATCCTAAACCAAGCATGGAGTCCACAAGAATTCAAATTAAATGCACTTAATGTTTAAGTATTTTTACAGATTTAGAGGTTTAAATTTTTATTAAAAATTAATTACAAGAACTCACCCAGGCATTTTCAAAACTATCATTTAAAGTAGTTTGAATATTCCTAAAGTCTGAATTGGTGACAAAAGCCACTTCAACATTATTTGGAAATAAGGCTAATGAAGATCTAATAGCTCTATTACAACAGGTTTCTGGACCACGAGTACCTCCTTTTCTTAATATACGACCGTGGATAGTATTAGTAAAAGATTCAATAAAACCTAGTTCATTATTCAGTATTACATTTCTTATATAGCTTGATACCAGACTTTCTGTATATCTGAAATAAGCGGTAATTTGAGCAATATCCTTTGCAGAAAGTAATAAACCACCAGAACCACCATTTAAATATGGATCGCTAGTGTGTACCCACCCTAAACCGTTAGTCGCCGGATCTGTAAAGGAAAGACTTAATGGATATTGGAATCCCAAAGGATAATCGGTAGTATTGTAATAATTCTGTACTTTTTCAGGTGTATCGGGAATATTGGTTAAACCACTAGGTTGGAAAATATTATCACGTAAAAACTCAAAATATTTCTCTGTACAAGTAGTAGCATAATCATCTGCCGTTTCGTCCAAACCGTAGACTATCTCGCCAATCAAAACACGAATCAAAGTAAAGTTCCCATTTTGATAAACACCTTTTCTATTAATGTTAGGCACATTACTTAAACTTGTCAACATTTGGGCTTCTGTAAGCATATCTCCCGGTTCTGGAGTGCTACCTACAAAGTTGATAGCCGTATTCATTGTTAAAAGATCAGTAAACCTTAGAAAAGCATCTTTAGTAAAATTTTTGAAGTCTGAATCAATAAGAGGTTTCCAGCTCTCCGGCAAATGATTGGTTACTAAAGTTTCTTCTCCAATATTATTGTCATCCATAGCTTTTAGTAAAGCTATTGTTCCAATAAATTTAGATACAGATGCTACATTTAATTTGGTATCTTCTTCAAGTAAAACCTCACCACCCCTATCTCTAGCGTGTCTTGCAACACCTTTAGTAATACTATATTTTAAATTTCCATTTTGGGAAATCACTAATTGGTAGCCAACCATCGGGTTAGCAGGATCATCCAAAATTTTTAAAATTTCATCTTTAAAAACATCAACATCAAACGCTGGTGCGGGATCGCAAAGTGTTTCAGTCGGCTCATTATTGCAACATAAAAAAAGAACTAACAGGAAACTAATCGATAATTTTCTTAAAAACATGATTTAAAATTAGCAAATAGAATTGAAGCTAGAAAATTATTATAACCAATGCTAGCCCAACCACCCCTCACGATCTAAGCTACGATATTGAATAGCTTCACTGATATGAGAACCATTAACCTGTTCTGAACCTTCTAAATCTGCTATGGTTCTTGAAACTTTGAGGATTCTATCATAGGCCCTCGCTGATAAATTTAAACGTTCCATAGCCGTCTTTAGCAATGCTTTAGAATCATCATCCAGAACACAATGTTTGCGAATTTGTTTCACATTCATTTGCGCATTGTAGTGTACGGTATTATCATCGGCAAATCTTTTACTTTGGATATCTCTGGCGGCAGTTACACGTTTTCTAATTTCAACAGAAGTTTCTCCTTTCCTATCCTCCGATAGTTTTTCGAAAGGCACGGGAGTTACTTCAATATGAATATCAATTCTATCCAATAACGGACCTGAAATTTTACTTAGATAACGTTGCATTTCCGCAGGACTTGAAGTTACAGGCGCATCAGGATCGTTGAAATAGCCACCGGGACTCGGATTCATACTAGCAACTAGCATAAATGAGCTTGGATAAGTTACTGTAAACTTAGCTCTTGAAATTGTAACTTCTCTGTCTTCCAAAGGTTGCCGCATTACTTCTAAAACAGAGCGTTTAAATTCTGGCAACTCATCCAGAAACAAAACACCATTATGCGACAATGAGATTTCACCTGGTTGGGGATATGCACCTCCACCTACTAAAGCCACATCAGAAATAGTATGATGCGGACTCCGAAACGGACGTTGTGCCATTAAACCAGAGTCTTTAACTCTCCCCACCACGGAGTGAATCTTAGTAGTCTCTAATGCTTCATGCAAGGTCATTGGCGGCAAAATACTGGGAAGTCGTTTGGCTAACATGGTTTTTCCTGCTCCTGGTGGACCAATTAGAATTATATTATGACCGCCAGCCGCTGCAATTTCCATACAGCGCTTTATTCCTTCTTGCCCTTTTACATCAGCAAAATCAAACTCTGGATAGTTTAGATTTTTTTCAAACTCTTTTCGAGTATCTATTTTGGTTTGCTCTAACGTGTCCCCTTTATCAAAATAATTAATAACCTGTTTGATATTGTTAACACCATAGACTTCTAAATCATTTACAATAGCCGCTTCTTTTGCATTTTGCTCTGGCAAAATAAAACCCTTAAACCCTTCTTCTCTTGCTTTAACTGCAATAGGCAGTGCCCCTTTTATGGGTTGTAAACTCCCATCTAGAGAAAGCTCTCCCATAATGAGATATTGATCTAAACTTTCGGCCTTAATCTGACTTGAAGACGCCAAAATTCCCATTGCTAAAGTCAGATCATACGCGGATCCCTCTTTACGTAAATCAGCGGGTGACATGTTAATGATTATTTTCTTTCCAGGAATTCTGTAACCGTTATTCTGTAAAGCGGCGGCAATACGAAAATTACTCTCTTTAATAGCGTTATCAGGTAATCCTACCAAATGATATCCAACACCTTTATCTGTGTTTACTTCAACAGTAACAGTGGTAGCTTCAACACCAAAAACCGCGCTACCAAATACTTTTTTTAGCATAGTTATTCTTTACTTGCTAAATGTAAGAAATGTTCTGGACTTGAAAAATCAACTACATCTCTTCTGCTTTCGTTTTAGAAGTTTTTAAGACTTTTACTGTGTAGGATGCTACAATATCTTCGCCTATTTTGGTGTGCACGTCAAAATGCCCTTTTCTATTAAATTGATAAGTCAATCTTAGTTGTCCATTATCATAAGACGTGGTTTGTGGTTGTAATTTTCGGTATCCAAAACCACTAGTTACCACTAAATTGATGTCTTTAATTAAAGTCTCGTCTTCAACTTCATAAAGAAATTCCAATGTATCGCCAACTGGCACCTTGGCAACTAAAAGTTCTGGTTCTTGTGGAATGATTCCATATTTATAAGTTTCCCCATAAATTATTGGTGCTTTTACAAATGCTTCTATAGTCAATGGGTCGTCCAATAAAAGCCACTTTTCTTCAAGAGGATAATGATTCTTTACAAACAATTCTGGTTGTGCTAGAAAATATCCCTCATTATAGTCTTTAACAAATGTATTTTCTTCTAGGTTATAATAACCACTGGCTTGCGTAGTATCCGCCAAATACCACTTGCCATTCAGTTTTACAACATTCCAAGAATGATTAGGGTACCCAACCAAATCGATATTTGCCGAAGGAGTTCTTGCATAGCCATCTAAAATTTCACATTCTATATCTGCAAGATTAGCAAGGGTTTTGAGCACATAAGCATAACCGGTACAAATAGTTTTCTTCTGTCGTACCAAACGCTTAAAAACTTTGGCTTGCATTTTAATATGCCACTTGTTAAGCGCGTCTTTATTATTTTGAAGTTGTTGGCGCTTTCTTAAGGTAGCTTCACTCAAATAATGATCACTCTCAATATTTAAACATACCCAAGTATGAATAGATCGAAACTTTTCTACTTGGGTATCTAAATCGTGAGTTAACTGGTGCACCAGTAAAGGCATATTACGCAGTGTTATTTTGCAGTAAGACTTCGCTATACTGTCAGCTTTTTGAAAGTTGATATGGTCAAAATCTGACTTTTGAGCCACCGTCACCATCCAAAAAAAGCTTAATAAAACAGTAACACTATACCTCATAAAGTTCTAAGATCGTAATTGCTTTTTACTTGCCTTTGGAACTATAAACTTCTTTAACTCTCACTGCGCCCAAAAGGTCAATATCATCTTGAGTGAGTTCTACATCTAGAAGTTTTTGATCTTTCTTTATCACAAACTTCTGAGTTTCGTAACCAATATAGCTTACCAGAAGCACATCACCTTCATTCAACATTCTTGGAAATGTAAATTTACCATCAAAATCTGCGGTAACACCAATATTTGTGCCCTTTAGCACAATACTAGCCCCTGCCAATGGACCTTTTTCATCTTTAACCGTGCCTTTTAGAAGTTTTTCCTGAGCGTTTTCAATGGTCTGCGTAGATACTTTAACCGTCGTCGCTTGTGCTTGAATGTTTTGTAGTGTTACTAAAGATAAAATAGCTATTACCGCCACCTTAATATATTCAGAAATGGATCGTTTTTGTGTTTTCATAACTATGGTTTTCTGTAACTGTGATCTTTTAAGATAACCACAAATTGTTCTGTCTTCACCTTGCAAATACTGCAATAATTCGTCATCACTCATATTTCTAAAGTCTATAACTTCTTTACGACATGAGTTACAAAATCCGCCTGTGATTGTTTTATCAAAATGACTAAACTTTTCCGAACAGGGATTTTTAATTGAGATACTAAATTTTGTTTTCATATAACTTGAATTTTAATATCCCGAACTTAAAAATAAGAAATATTGTAAACTATCTTACTTTATTTAACATAATGTATAAGTGAGTGAAACTACGTTTTCAATGAGTCTAAAATCTATAGCTATTAAATAAAAGGTCTTTCATTTGCAAATAAACCAGCATTTATCTCATGCTTCCATCTGTTGGGTATTTTTCCATTTAAAATGACATTACTCATCATAAACACTTGAAGTTTGAGAGATAATCGCAAACCTGAAACATGGTTTTCAATAGCAGCAAAGTTTCTAGATTTAATTAACGCCATAAGCGTTTCCAAGTAAGCCTTATCTAGATCTAATGCCTCAAAATGCTCTATATAATTGGAATAATCCTTGTTCTCCCTGACTAAGAGTCCTACTCCCGCCCAAACAGAATTTGGATTTATACCATCACTATTATCAGCATTTAAAAACAAATTTTTCATTTCGTCCGTAGCACCATTAGATGCTGCGATCAAAACATCTGTATATGGTTTTATATTTTCAAATTTTTGTGATAGCTGTAGTGCATCTTCCAATTGACCTTTTTGAATCAAATAGAACACAAAATCCGAGTTTTCTCTAGCTCCATCAATAATACCACTTTCAATACTTTTATAAAATGTAATATCTGGAGTTTCAATCAGGGTTTCATATTTATTATTTTGTTTTAAGTTTAAAACACGCTTAATACGCTCAGATTCAATGGCTATTATCTCAGATAGCATTGGATCTTTTGATGCACTTTTGAAAGCATTAAATGCTGCTTCCAAGTTATCTTCTTCACTATAAACATAACCTGAAGCATAAGCCAACCAATAATGATCTTGCCATTTTTTATAACCTTCGATAAATTTCTTGTTTTTTAAGACTTCATCGTCCAAACACCTCGTTGATAAATAATAATAATCAGGGTTTTCGGGAAACTCCTTAGCGAGATTAACATGTTTCTCGCATATACTTTTATGATCTGTAGAATCAGATAGATCCTGCAAAAGTCTCATGCTTATAAATTCATCAGGCTTTTGAACTAATCTAAACTTAACAGCATCTATACCATTATCTAAACCTCTTAAATAGTACATCCAATTTATTAAATACTTACTGCCAGCTTCATCCCATTTACTATGAGATGTTACAATATTTTTGAAATCATTTTCATCTTCAATCAAAGACAACAAATTATCAGGCGATTCACCACTAAATCCTTTAATTGTCTCCTTTCTTTCTCCTAGACTTCCTCGCGGTAATGATATTTCATAAGGAGGCTCTTCCAATATATAATCTGCTTTTACAGGAAGAAACTTATCTGTTCCCAAAACTGTTCTATCATTAATTCCTCGTGGTGTTCGGTTGCCATAACCATAAAACACAGGGTATTCAACAAGTAAGCCAGCATTTGCTACATTATAAATTACAGCAGTTCTTTCAGGAAACTCAAAGATTGCATTTTCAATAACCTCGCCGGCATATTTAGTAGTAATTATATCATATTTACTACCATAGTTTAATTGAATAGTTTCGTATGTATTTGGTTTTAATGCAACATTAGTGCCATCGATATTTACATTTACACTGGTTTGGAGACCATTATAAATATGAAAAGGTAACTTTTGAGAATAATTAGCAAAATAAAGTGCAGCAAAAATAATACCTCCAGCCACTCCAAATTTTATTAAACTCGGAACAATACCATCGCCAACCGCAAAACGATCCCAAAATTTAAGTTTTCTTTGAATAGTACGTTCCGATCCTGGAGTTAAGGTTTTATACTCTTGTGGTATGCCATTAATCGTGGTAGCAAAACCAAGTGTTTTTTTATTTAAATATGCGTTTTTAACGTCTTCTTCTGTATCTAAAAGCAGTTCTAAGGCTTCATTTCTTAATTTAGTCAAAGCTTTCAATGCAACTCCTGCCCAACCAGAAACAACATTTACCCAATCATTTATATTCTCCTTTATTGGAGCTGGCAGTTTAAATTCCTCAAACATGGATTGGTAACTTTCTACCTTCATGTTTTCCAGTAATTTTGCATCAAGATTTATTCTTTCGGCGTCTGTAAAAACACGCTTAACAGTATAGTAGTAATCGTCTGAAACACTCAAGATATCAACCAACTCAGAATTTGAAACCTTGCCATCAGCTAAAGCAATACTCAATACATTATTGAATTTCTTAGTAACATCGTTAATATTAGAAATTGAATGTTCGCTGTAATGCACCAAGCTATTAAGTCGTTTTAAATAGTCGTCCCATTTACCTTCAATATATTGAGCTGCTTTAAAATGCAATGTTCTACATAAAGCATCATGTGCACTTAATTCATTTTTTATAGACTTAACTTCTTCCCTTAAGCTTTTCAAAACATTCGGAATATCCTTTCGTTTTATTTGATTTCCTCGATGCCATACTCTTCGCCTTTCAAGTGTTAAAGACTCACTCTCACTTACTAAAAGCGCTCCTATTTCTTCTTCTACTTCTCTTAAGTTTGCTATTTTTTTTGCAATAGTCTTAGGATATATTTCGTCAAACCTAGCTTCCAAATCATCTCCATTAACTTCAACATTTAACGCCTCATCAAATGATTTAAAATTGAGATATGAAAATCTATTTAAAAACGTAGAATGATATTTTGGATTTAAAAATGTCCAATTAAAATGCTCTTTATTCTGATTGCCTATAGCTTCTTCATTGCTAATGGGTGTGGTTTCAAGTTTTGCCGTTTTAATTAAGCGTTTTGTCATTTCCTCTCGATAGGCAGTAGGATCTGAAAACAAATCCCAAGATGTGCGCTCATCAATAGGTTCATATATATAAACTTTTTTCGCATTATTTTCCCTATCCACATCTGCGGGATGTGTAGACCACATTTGAGGTGGATTATACTTTTGAGAATTGAAAATTCTGTTTGCGTCTTTATTATCTTCAGGTACTATTGGAGATTTCCCGTAATTCGCATCGTCTAACGTTTTTGACATCTGTTTGATATAATTTGTCTGTAACGCATACATATCCTGTACAGACTTCTTATCTCCTAACTCTTCATTTACCTGATCTACAGCATTTGCATACGCCTCATCTGCAATTTGTAATTTGTAAAGCGCATGAATTAATGCGTCACTTCCTGTAAGTGATACGGCCACCAAATCTGCTTGAAACTCCATTTCACGAGATAAAGCACGTTCCGCCACCACAACAATGCTAAAGAACATTTC
The DNA here is from genome assembly GCA_002428965.1 of Jejuia sp. UBA6058. Taxonomy (GTDB): domain Bacteria; phylum Bacteroidota; class Bacteroidia; order Flavobacteriales; family Flavobacteriaceae; genus Jejuia. The sequence goes on from DIYI01000016.1 coordinate 73,167, forward strand.
AATAAGAGATCGAATTGCCCAAACCAAAATGGAAAGAATCCAACCTATCCACGCTACTCTAATGTCAAAACTAGAAATACCTGCCAATAAATCATCAAACCAATCACGTTTGCCTACTATTCTAGCGGCTATTTGTTGTGCCACATAAACATAACGACCTAGAAGCATAGAGCGTTGTGCGAAGTGCCCAAACTCATGGGCAAGAACCGCCTTAAATTCGCCTAGGCTTAAAACATTTACAAGACCTAAACCAATTTCTAAGTTTTTCTTAGAAGGTATTAAAAGGTTAATCAAAGAAATATCATAAGATACACTGGCATTAACACGATCAGTCAGAAAGACTTTATGAGGTCTTGGAGCCCCAGCTTCATCAGCCAATTTATAGAGATAATCGAACAACAAAGGTTCGTCGTTTTCATTGACATATCTGTGTATAGGGCTCTCCTCCCTTTTATTTAAAAAGAATAGGGATTTTGCCATAAACAGTGACAAAAACCCAAAACCAATAGCCACAATATAGTTAATAAAATGTCCATCAAAATTAAGAGCGTCTACAAACAAACTGTAGGCTAGCTTACCAAACCACATGGTAAGCGCAAAGTAAAAAATAATAAAAAATAAAAGCCCAAAAACGGAAAGCCAAACATGTTTGGTAAATGAACTGGTTGGCTTTGTTAGATTTTCAGGAACTCGTGCAGAAATTTTTGTGTAATAGCTATTCATATTTACAGGTTTAGTTCCTTATAAATATAGAATAATTCTTTCAATTTAAAAGGACTTTTAGTACCTGTAGAAATAACCATTATAAATTAACAAAGAATCCCGCCTTTAGCGGGATTCAACAAATTGGAGTATCAAACTAATTAACACTTTATATTATGAAAATTATTTCCAATTCGCTTAAATTATCATAAAGAATCCCACCGTATGGCAGGATTCTGTCTTCTGGAAAAAACCAACTAATTAACACGTTTAAATTATGAAACAATATTTACCCATAATTAAAACATATATTTTTTATTTCGCTGTGTTTAAAAATTTAGGTTGGATAATTAACATAGCCCAAGCCCAGTTTTGAGTTCCTTTAATACCAGATACGTTATCTTTAACCTCACTTGGCTCAAAGAAATGAGAATAACCACCAACTAATTTAAACTCTTTGAATTTCTTAGCAATTACTAAATCTATCTCTGTACCTAATTCTTTACCATCAAAACCATCAACATCTTCTACTTCAGAGAATATGTGTCCTGTTAGGCTTACTGCTAAACCAGAAATCTTTGTAGCAAGTGATACTTGCAAATCATTTAAACCTCCAGCATTTGCATGGTTACCCACATAAAATCTATCAATAAGACCATTGAATGCGTGGTTTGTACCATATAATGGGAAGAATGCAGCAGAATCATCTTTTCTACCTGAAATAGACTCATATCCAGCTCCTAACGTTAATTTATCAGATACTTTATATTTTGCTAAAACACTAGCTAATAACGCTCCCTTAACATCAGTTCCACCAACTCTTTCTCCTTCTTGAAGGAATATGTTAGCTGATAGCGTTAATGCACCAGTCTTGTAATCGGCATGTGCACCAGTAGTTAACAATGTTGCTTTTCTATCGGTTGTAGGAGGTGTTGCAGGGTTATTGTCTCCACCATTTTGGAATGTATTTACCAAGGCTAAGAATGAAAAGTTCAATTTCTCTCCTTTAGTATTTAACCTTCCAAAAACCATATCTCTGTAAGAGAATAAGTTCGCTGTATTGTAAATTTCATCAACTGTGGTGTTTAAGGCTCCACCGATATCTAAACTTAATTTACTTTTCTTGTATTTGTACACAACCGCATCATGCGTGCGTGCTTGTTGCGCCCATCCTAATCCTCCAAGGATTCTCTGATCGTCATAAGATAAAGGTTGACGACCTACTTTCAAACTAGAAGATGCGCCTAATTTTAAATCTGCCCAAGCCTCTTGAACTCTAAAAGTAGTCTGTCCTGTTATAGGATCAACCGAAGCACCTGCAGATATTTGTGGTCTGTCCCCAAAAGCAAATACTTCCTGAAAACTGGTGAAAACAGTATAAGTCTCAGTTGTATACTTTGCTTTTAAAGCTGCTCTTACTGTGGTCCTCATAAAACCTTCATCACTATCAAGTGCTCTTTGTGCCGGAAATGATCCTCCTGTAAAGTTACCGCCGTTACCAAAGTATTCTGTACGTGGTCTAAATTCTCCATCTAGTGTAAACTGCGCTTGTGCAAATTGAACTATCAATGCCATCAAGCCTATTAAAACATATTGCTTTCTCATTTTTACTTGTTTTTACGTTTAAATTCTGTGTTTGAGTTTTTAAATAATTTGTTTTTAATTTTAGGTTGTACTTTTCCTAGGCTTGCAGAATTTTCACGTTCTACAAACACGTTTTTGTTAATAATTAATTTGCTTAGTGTTTACTTATATAAGACTTTTACTAGTGCTCTAAAAAGTCAATTAGATGTTTTCTATATTTATAATAATCGTCATGTTCTAAAACCGATTTCCTACTGCGAGGTCTTTCAAAATCAATATCTAAAACATCTCCAATTTTTGCTCTTGGCCCGCTAGTCATCATCACCACACGATCTGCTAAAAATATGGCTTCATCCACATCGTGTGTAATCATTACCGCAGTAATTTTTTCTTTATTCCAAATATCAATTAAGGTATCTTGCAGCTCTCCACGTGTTAAGGAATCTAACATTCCAAAAGGCTCATCAAGCAATAATACTTTTGGCTTTATAGCAAAAGCTCTTGCAATACCAACACGTTGTTGCATCCCTTGCGATAAATCAGTAGCACGCTTGTTAAATGCATCTTCCAGACCTACTTTTTGCAAGTAATATTTCGCGATATCATTACGCTGCGCTTTAGTAGCATGAGGAAATACTTGGTTAACACCCAACAATACATTTTGTAAAGCAGTCATCCAAGGCATTAAACTTGGTGCCTGAAATATCACTCCTCTATCAGGTCCTGGGCCCTTAATATTTTTCCCCAATACGGAGATGTTTCCTCCAGAAATTGGGTTTAATCCTGCAATCATAGACAACATTGTAGTTTTACCACAACCAGAGTGTCCAATAATTGTTACGAATTCTTCTTTTTTAATTTGAAGATTTAAATGCTCTAACACCACATAATCTCCTTTTGGTGTTGGATATACCTTCTTCAAATCATTTAAATCAAGCATCACGTCTTCCGAAGGAAAAATGCCATTATGTCCTGTTTTAGCTGTATCTGTAATAGTACTCATGGTGATGCTTATTTAAATTGGTTAACAAAATCTTTTGGTGCTAAGTCTGGAAGTATAATTTCTTCCGAAGCTTGCGCCTTACGTTCTGCCCCTATATCCATCAAATACTCAATAATAGCATTTCTGGTTTTTTTATAGTTAGGGTTATCATTCATTAAGGTTTTATCACGCGGACGCTCAATATCAATCTTAAACTCAGGTCCTAATGTTGCATTTGGTCCTGGACGCAAAGGAATAATACGGTCTGCCATATAAATACCTTCATCAACATCATTCGTAATCAATAAGGCTGTACGCTTATCTTTTCCCCAGATATTTAAAATCTGATCTTGAAGTGTACCTCTCGTTAATGCATCTAATGCTCCTAAAGGTTCATCCATTATAATCATATCTGGTTTCATCGATAAGGCTCTAGCTACTGCAACACGCTGGCGCATACCACCTGATAATTCTTTTGGTAATTTGTTAATTGCAGGCGTTAATCCAACCATATCTATATAATGCGCCGCTTTACGCTTGTAAACCGCCTTTTCTCGTTTTGGAAACGCTTCCTTTACAGCCATCAACACATTTTGCTCTACAGTTAACCAAGGCAACAAGGAATAATTCTGAAAAATCACACCACGTTCATGGCTCGTTCCTACAACAGGTTTACCTTTAAAAATCACCTCACCTTTAGTAGGTTCTAGCAACCCGTTTATCAAGTTCACCAAAGTGGTTTTCCCACTTCCTGTAAAACCCACAATCGCAACAAACTCTCCTTCCTCTATCGACAAGTTAATATCAGATAGTACCTCGGTAGCATTATCGCCTGTGCCGTAGGTTTTGTATATATTTTTTAATTCTAAGTATGCCATATCTTTTGTTTTATTTGGGCGTTACCGTAAGGGTCGGGCTTTCACTAGTCGCTCTCTTTTGAGGAGCTCCAACATGCCGTTCAATCCCTAACGCAGAACCCATAGATTCATTTATATTGCATCTGTTTTTTCAAAAGACACCCAGTTTTGTATCGCTAACATTAATCGGTCTAATAAGAAACCAATGATACCGATAACAAACATGGCAACTATAATTTTTGCGTTCGAATCGTTTGCACCGTTTTGGAATTCCTCCCAAACGAATAATCCTAAACCAGGACTCTGTGCTAAAAGTTCAATTGCGATTAATACCATCCACGCCACAGATAAAGTAATTTTTAAACCAGTAAAGATTAAAGGTAAAGACGATGGTAATACCACTTTAAATACCTTTTGAAAATTCCCTAGTTTTAAAACCTTAGCAACGTTGATATAATCGTTATCTACTGTTGATACACCCATTGATGTATTTACCAATGTAGCCCACATAGAACATAAACCAACACTTATAAACGAAATAGTGAATGAACTATCTTCGCTAGAATCGATTAATAAAGTTTTCACAATCATGAATACTAGCAAGTACCACACCACTGGCGAAACAGGTTTAAAAATTTGAATAAACCAGTTAAACGCACTTTTTAATGAAGGACTCAATCCAATAAAAATACCAAGTGGCACAGCAATAAGTAAAGCTAAAAAGAAACCTGCAAATACCGTTTTTAAACTTCTAAAAATCTGATCAACGAAAGAAGGTCTTCCTGTATATACAATTGGATCTTTACCTTCAGCAACTCTTTTTTCATTTAGCGCTGCAGTTTTTTCAGCAAAAGCAGCCTTATCAGCACTAATTAAAGCGTGATCGTTTAATAAAGATTGAAATGATGCCCAAACTTGCGCAGGAGATGGCAACGTATTTGGTTGACAAGTAATATCTCCACTAGCAATACATGCAGCCATTTCATCAGCAGCAGCTTGCCCTTGCTCGTTTAGTGCTTTTTCTATTCTAAATTCAGCTTCAACATTATAAAGTGCTTTAGCACCCAAATGCCATAATCCTAAAAATAATAGAACAGATGCAATAGGTACAATTACTTTACGTAAAAGGGCTTTATAATCGTCCTTTTCTAGCTTCCCAGAGAACAGGCCCATAAAAGAACCCAACCCAATAAATTTGGTTACTTTTCCTAGTGTTACACTTTGCTTCATAATTCTTTATTTTAATTTAATACGTGTTTAGTGTTATGTGTTATCATGCTGTCCCGAAAGACACAGGACAGCATGATTGGGTAATTAAATATTATTATTGTACAGCTTTATCTTTGTTACCAATTGCGAAGCTGTTGATGTATCCGATAGGATCTTTAGCATCGTAAGATGTACCATCAATAAAGTCAGTAGTAGCTGGCTTGTAACCATCAGTATCAGGAATATCGCTAGCAGGAATCTTACCTTCTTCAACTAAAATCTTAGCAGCTTTCGTCCAGATATCAGGTCTGTAGATATCTTTGATAGTAGATGCATACCAATCAGCAGGCTTAGCTTCAGGAATTTGTCCCCATCTTCTCATTTGAGTTAAGAACCAGATACCATCAGAGTAGAATGGATACGTAGCATTGTACTTGTAGAATACGTTAAAGTCTGGCATCTCGCGCTTATCACCTTTCTCAAATTCAAACGTACCCGTCATAGAGTTTGCTAATACAGCCTCATCAGCACCTACGTATTGAGACATAGATAATATTTTTACCGCTTCAGCTCTGTTTCCTGGCTCGTCTAACCACTTACCAGCTCTAATTAAAGCTTTAGTTACAGCAGTAGCAGTGTTAGGATAAGCATCTACAAACTTCTTAGTCATTACAAATACTTTTTCTGGGTTGTTTTTCCAGATATCGTAGTTTGTAGTTACAGGCACACCAATACCTTTAAATACAGCTTGCTGATTCCATGGCTCACCTACACAGTATCCGTAAATAGTACCAGACTCAAGAGTAGCAGGCATTTGTGGCGGAGGCGTTACAGATAATAAAACCTCAGCGTCAATTTGCCCTTGTACGTTATCAGCTGTGTACATACCTGGGTGAATTCCAGCAGCTGCTAACCAATATCTTATTTCGTAGTTGTGTGTTGATACTGGGAATACCATACCCATTTTAAAAGGCTTACCACTAGCTTTATAATCTGCAATTACAGGCTTAAGTGCGTCTGCTTTAATTGGGTGCGCTGGCTTACCATCAGCACCTTTAGGTACATTTGGCTTCATTTTAGACCAAACATCATTTGATACAGTAATACCATTACCATTTAAATCCATTGAAAATGGCGTAACTAATTCAGCTTGACGACCAAAACCGGCACCAGCAGCAATTGGCTGACCTGCTAACATGTGAGATCCGTCTAACTGACCATCAATTACACGGTCTAATACATTTTTCCAGTTAGATTGTGCTTCAACTGAAACGAATAAGCCTTCATCTTCGAAGAATCCTTTTTCTTTAGCAATTGCTAAAGGTGCCATATCAGTTAATTTGATAAAACCAAATGTTAACTGTGGCTTTTCAATTTCTAATGTAGTAGTTTCTGTTTTTTCAGCTACAACCGTTTCTTTTTTCTTTTCACCACCACAAGCAAATAAAAGAACTGCTATAGGTAGAATCCAAGATGAGCGTTTTAATAGAGATTTCATTATTTAAGTTTTAAAAGTTTTCTAAGTATTTATACTTAATTTTGAGACAAATATATAAGTACACTTAAAAAACCAGCATGTTAAACCCCATAAACACACCTCTTTTTAACCATAAAACAACCTGCTAAAACACAGTTTTTTATCATATTATATTGATTATAAGTTTATTAAATTAAAAAACACAACATATATATCTACGTAAATTAATACGTATACACAGTCAATTGTTAATAACTACTTACGTATGTTTTACTTAGAATTGGAAAAATTGAACAGGAAATTGTAAATTTCGGAGTTTAAACTACGTAGTTTTCCTCTTGTACTAGTCTAAATTGGGAAAATTTTTATAAATAAAACTGGATTTCTTAATCTTTATTTGGAGGCTCACTTATAGTTGGTAAGTGAAAAGTAAGCAATTTCTAAGCCCTACACTTTCGGTTAAGCTCAAAGTTTGATTCTAGTTCGAACACTTAATTTCGCAACTACGTCGCTTTTTTTCTATCCATTATTATTTTATCAACTGGCTTTATATTTCATGTTTATACCCGATTTCGTTTAAATCTGATTTTAGCTGTTCAAAATCATCTAAATCAGGATTTATCTCGAGAACGAATTCTTTTGTTATCACAATTCCATTATAAACGTTTTCAACAAGTTTTAAATTAAGCTCCTTTTCTTCAAAATTTTCATCATAATATTCTTCTGCCCAGTTTTTGTAAGATAATGGTTTTCCATCTAATAATTGAAGTAAATCATTTGAACCATCTTTATAGTTATCTTTAGGTAAATCAACTTCTCCTATTTTCCAATTATTATCAATGTCAGTTTGCCAAATACAAAAAGTTGTTCCGATACTTTTTACAGGTTCTCCAAATATAAATTCATTAAACGCTTCTGGTAAATCATCAACGACTCCTTTTGAAATTATTTGAGTCAATTCCGTTTTAACTTCTTTTTTTGAACCAAATAGTCTTTCTAAAAAAGACTTTTTTTCTTCAATCGGAATATTTCTCCAACCGTTCATTTCACTTTCGTGAGCAAATCCATTTATACAAGTTCCATTTTCACCGAAGACTATTAACATTTGGTCTCCTTGTCCGTTTCTCATTTCGCAAAATTCTTCTGTTTTGCTCCAATCTTTTTGGTAAGAATAATATCTGTATTCCCATTCAGGACAAATAATTGCTTCCAAAACAGAAATGGATTTGCAAGTCTTTTGTAACTCTTTAGGGTTTGGTAAAAGATTTAGATTTTCAGTCGAAAGTTTGTTCATTGACAGGATTTTTGTTCAGCTTGTTAATAACCATTAGATATGATCCCATTTTAATGATTGATATCCCCCGATAGACGAAGTTAGGCCTTTCCAACTACAAAGTCAATAGGTACTTACACAAGTTTTTTTTAGTAGAAAAAATAATAAAATAATGGAACGCTAATAGGACATTTTAGCCTTTTATTTAAGAAGATTGTTTCACTTTAGCCTGCTTCAAGCGATAGTCAAAAGGTTAGCAATGACGAAGCGCTATAGAAATATAATCAACACAACGTCATTATGAGGAATGAGGTACGAGTGAAGTGGTAATCTTGTGCAGCAAAAGGACAATTTGGTCTTTTTGATAAGGAGATTGCTTCACCTGCGTTCGCAATGACATGGTTAAAAGAAAAAAAGGCGCGTCTGTAAAACACGCCTTTTAATATTAGTACAACACACCCTGCAAATACTTGACTCCTGTTGCCTCAAAAAAGAGTTGCATATCGTTACCATTGGCATCGATGCTCCAAAAATTGATATTATTTTGTCCGTTTTCTTGCCCAGACCAAACAATGCGAGTACCATTGGCGTAATAATGAGGCTGCCCCGGTGGTAATGAGTTGGGAGAAGGATCTTCAAAAACCAATAAGGGTTGTGAACCATCTGTTAGGTTAATTCTAAAAATACCTCTTCCCGCATCTGCGGTCGTTGCAGAATAGATAATATCTTTCCCATCAGGTGACCAATCTAAACCATAATCGTAACGCCCTGGTGGTAATGTTGCAAAATCTCGAATTAAACCGCTTTCTGGTTGTAAAAAAGAGAGTGTATGCGTTACACTATAACCGCCACCAGGTATATCTTGGTAACTATGGCGAAAAAAGGCAATTTCGCCTGTTATTGGTGATACGGTAAAGTTGCCAACACTTTCTTCATTTACATATAAAGATGTTAAAAAGCGTTTTTCTCCAGTTTCAACATCATATGCTGCAATATCGGAATATACAGCTCTATTAATATCAGGTTTAGAGGCTAAATGCGGGCGCATAAAATACAGTGTTTTACTATCAAGAGAAAAATGACAAATAGCGTCGTAGGCGTAATACTCATAACCTGAATTGTCACTAGGTACTCTAATTTTGTCTCTAGTTCCGCAACGTTGTACGTGCATGTTATACCCTATGGGTGGGTTGTCATTATCATAAGGGTTTGTAGCTATCCATTGGCCATTAGGAGAAATTGCAACACTTGTACCTCCTGAAGCACCTACGGACCCCCCATTACTACCATCCTCATTAATTAAATAATAGCCCGAACCGCGTTGGTAAATAATCTTGGGCTGATCGAAACACCCGCGATCTACAACAATATCTGTTGGCCCTACAATTTCAAAAGCGTAACTATTGGAACCTATAACGCTGTTTGAAGCATCTAGCGCTTCTACTGTAATACTTTCACCGCCTTCGTCTTTCCCAATACAGCTCATAGTATTCCCGCCTTCGGCTGTATTTGCTGATGTACTAGTGCCGTCAGATAATTTTCCTCTGCCTGTTGACAAAGACCATCTGTAACTTAATGCAGCCGTATCGCCCTCATATTCGGTTACCGACGCTGTAAAATTCGCCGAAGCGTTAAGCGCGAGTTTACCATCGCTTAAGCCTGAAGCTTCAATAGTTATGGTGGCACTACCGTTAGATTCGGTGGTGGTGCAAGACAACGCCATTAGCAGCGTGCATACTAGAAGTATTCTTATAGATTTCATATGTTCCGTTTTTTTAATTTACACTAGTACATCGTATACACATGAAAATGTCATCAAGAAATTTTAGAATTATTTAGTACTGGGAAATCCCTGATTACCTTGTCGCTTGGCTCCTTGGAATGATATTGGCAGGTTGGTTTGCGTTAGGGATTGAACGGCA
>DIYI01000016.1:83254-231637 GCA_002428965.1 Jejuia sp. UBA6058
GAACGGCATGTTTGAAATCCTTTTTTAAAGCCACACATCACTAAGCAAATTATAAGCTACAAATTAATGAGATTGCCACAGTCTTTCCTCCTTCGCAATGACGCTTTAAAAAAGATTGAGTAGTGAAAGCCCGACCCGAGGACGGTTGTTTCATGAAATTTACGGAAGTTGCATCGAGGGAAACGCCCAAATAAAACAGTTTACCAAACTTTACATTTGGGTATGCGCGTATGCTTTGTGTTGTTTTGGAATGTTGTTTTTATCATCTCCTATCATTTCGCGGATATCTATTTCGATACCTCTGGAAATTGTGGTGATGGGCACGTCGTTACTCATGCCTTCGAATGGGTTTTCGGATACGTCGCCCACACGTTCCATGAGCATGAAGATCCATGAAATAATGATGCTAAACGGTATGGATAGCCAAACGAAAATTTCTGCGATGGTTTTAAAGAATAGATTGTTGCTGCTTGATGCTAATAGGGATTGCCCAATCTCGTCGAATTCGTTCATTAAACCAAAGGGTAATAGGAGGACAAAAATCCAAACGAAAAACAGGTTGAGAGTGGCGAACTGCCTTGGGTACGGGAAATTCTTGATACGTTCTGCCTTACCTTGTAGTGTAAACAGTTCTTCTATCATGTTTTTGAACTCCATATGCCTAAAATCTTCGATTAAACCTTCTAATTTTAGTTCCTTATAGTGCTTGGATTGTAGGTTTAAACAGGCTGCTTGTTTATTGGTTTTGCTTTGTACATATTCCTTTTCGGCATCGGACAGATAGCCTTCGAGCTCTTCACCTAAACTATGAGCATATTCCTGAATTTTTATTTCCTGCATATGCTCTTTGTCCGACTTGTTGCTATACGAGGTTTCCCAAGGTTTTTTAACCCTTAAAGCATGCCTAAGAGAGGTCATCCAAGCAACATGACGCATAATGATGGTTTTTCTAATTTGGAAAAATTCTTCGTCAGTTCTTTTTTTGATGGCATGTTCGTTCGTAATAAAATCGTTTACCATAGTTGCCAATGTACGTGAGGCATTTACGATACCACCGTAAATTTTGCGAGCTTCCCATAACCTATCATATGAGGCGTTGTTTTTAAATCCGTTTATAAATGCTAGCGCCGTACCTACCAAGCCGATTGGCAGCCAAGGTAAATGTAACCATTTCCAGTCTAGCAACTCGTAAAAAACTACGGGCACCGTTGCTATTAACACAAACAGAAAGACGTAACGTCTCGTCCATCGTAATACGGTTTTTATTGGATATATCTTTCTTGTGAACATAATTTGAATATTTACTGAGACGAAAGTGCATTGTTTTATTTTAAACTAACTTTTAGTTTCAGATCAAAATTAGATAATGCATCCGCGAACGTTCAGTAAGAATAAAAGAGGTTTTAGTAAAAAACGAAGTTGTGCTTATTTTGCACTTGCCCTGTAAGTAGAAGGCGTAATACCCTTATAAGATTTGAAGGTTTTATCCAAATGGCTACTGTCTGTAAAACCCAATTCCAGAGCGATTTCAGAAAGGGTAAAATCAGTATATTTCAAACGAGTTTCTGCTAGTTTAATCTTGTGATTTAGAATATACTTTTTGAGACTAACACCCATTTGCTTTTTGAAATATTGGCCTATATAATTCTCGGCAACGTTAAATTCTGAAGCTATAGTTTTATTAGTCAATTGCTCTGAATTGTGAATGTGTTGGTGAATATAGTTTACTATATCTTGAATTTTAGAGGACTCTGTTTTTTGAATATCTACATTAATATTCCTAGAAATAACTTGAAGAATAGAACGTAGTGTATCTTTTAAAATAAGCGTATCCCTTAAAGATTCCTCATTATACTCGTTACATAATACAGTGAAGAGGGATAATAGAATGTTTTTTTCCGTTGGAGACTTCAGCACCAAATTGCCAATTCTATTTGAGCTGTAGAGGGTAGTTTCTATTTTTTTAAACCAATCCTTTTGCTGATCCTTATCTACATCTAAGGAAAAGTCCGAGAAAAAACTATTTAAAAACTTAACCGCCGCCACCGTAGTTTCGGTTTCAATCTGAAAATTATACTTGTCGTTGGGAATGAAAATGAAAATATCACCACTCTTATATGGTACATTATGTCCATTGATATTGATTTCCCCATTACCGGCTTCAATAAAAACGATTTCAAAAAATCGTATTGCTGTGTATTGACAAAACGCTATGGATAGTGCTTTTTCAATACGTACAATTACAATATTTTCGAATATGGTTCTGGGCATTTGCTAAACTTATAAATAACAAAGGTCTAACTTTAAATTTAAAAGGCAAGTATAGTTTTTATATTCAAACTCCAGTATGTAAATCTACGTTTCTAGATGTTAAATATTAATGTATCTTTGCGCCTTGAAATCCTCAGGGTGAGGATGTGTTGCCAGAAGTTTGGGTTACGTATGTCTATGCGCTTTTGATGCAACACCACTAAAAATTTTGCATAATAAAAACGCATGAGTACATTTAAAGATTTAGGTCTTAACGACGACCTATTACAAGCTATTACCGATTTAGGTTTTACACGACCTAGCGAAGTCCAAGAAAAAGCCATTCCTATTTTATTGAATTCTGAAATCGATTTGGTGGCTTTAGCACAAACAGGGACGGGTAAAACTGCCGCTTTTGGCTTCCCGATGTTGCAGAAAATTGATGTGGATAGTCGCACTACCCAAGGTTTAATTTTATCGCCTACCAGAGAACTTTGCTTACAGATTACCAATGAAATGAAACAGTATGGTAAGTATTGTAAAGGTTTAAACGTAGTTGCTATTTATGGAGGAGCTAGTATTACCGAACAAGCCAAAGAAATAAAACGCGGGGCTCAAATTATAGTGGCTACTCCAGGGCGTATGAAAGATATGATTAACAGACGTTTGGTTGACATTTCTAAAATTGAATATTCGGTGTTGGATGAGGCTGATGAGATGTTAAACATGGGCTTTAAGGAGGATATTACTTCCATTTTATCACATACGCCAGATGACAAAAGCACGTGGTTATTTTCGGCTACAATGCCAAGAGAAGTAGCTGCTATTGCTAAAGATTTTATGTACGACCCGCAAGAAATTACGGTGGGGCGCAAAAATGAAGGAAGCACTCAAGTATCACATGAATATTATTTGGTAAATGCTAGAGATCGTTATCAAGCTTTAAAACGTTTAGCTGATGCGAATCCTGACATATTTTCGGTAGTATTTTGTCGCACCAAACGCGATACACAAAAAGTAGCGGAACGTTTAATTGAAGACGGGTATAATGCTGGTGCTTTACACGGTGATTTGAGTCAAAATCAGCGTGATTTGGTGATGAAATCTTTTAGAAATAAGCAAATACAGATGTTGGTAGCTACCGATGTTGCTGCGCGTGGTATTGATGTGGACGATATTACACATGTAATTAACTATCAACTACCAGATGAAATTGAAACCTACACACACCGTTCTGGGAGAACTGGTCGCGCGGGTAAAACTGGGGTTTCTATGGTGATTGTTTCCAAGAGCGAAGTGCGTAAGATTAAAGGTATAGAGCGAATTATTAAAAAGCAATTTGCTAAAAAAGAAATTCCTAGCGGCATGGAAATTTGTGAAGTGCAATTAATGTCTCTTGCAAAAAAGGTCCATAATACCGAGGTAAATCATGATATTGATACCTATTTGGGTGATATTAATGCATTGTTTGAAGATACCAGCAAAGATGAATTGATTAAGAAGTTCTTCTCTGTTGAGTTTTCAAGGTTCTATAATTATTACAAAAAGGCGTTAGACTTAAATATTTCGGCATCTAATGACGATAACAGAGATGTTGGCGATTCTGTGCGATACTTTATTAATGTTGGGAAAAAAGATGGTTTTGATTGGATGAGCTTGAAGGACTTCTTAAGAGAAGTTTTAGAACTTGGAAAAGATGATGTATTTAAAGTCGAAGCAAAAGACACCTTTTCGTTCTTTAATACAGAAAAGGAGTTACAAGAGAAAGTACTTGGTTTTTTTACCGACTTTAAATATAATGGACGTTATGTAAATGTTGAAATTTCGGAAAACCGCGGACGTAGCAGAAAACGTGGAAAGTCTAGAGACAGAAAGCGTCGCGATGAGAAAAACTTTAGCTCCGGCAAAAAAGGTGGGCGCAGAGGTGATGGTAAATCAAAATCTAGACGTTCTGGTTCTGGAGATTTTGGAAGTTCTAGACCAAGGCGTTCTAGAAGATAATTTTAGCTTAAGATTAAACGCTTGTGTTAATTTTAAGTCAAAATAATAATCGGAAACAGTTGTTCGTTTTTTGTTTACTACTTTTATCTCAAATTAAGCCGTATCTTTAAGGTATATGAAATACGTTTTTAGCATTATTTGTTTTTTAGGGTTCTCTATGTTCGCATTAGGGCAAGACACCTATGCGACTAGTGTTTTAGGTAGAATACTTAATACTGCTGATGACAAACCTCTTGAAAGCGTTAATATTGTTAACTTAAATAAGGTTAAGGGCACCACAACTAATGCTGCTGGTGAATTTGAAATTACGGCAGCTGTAAATGACACACTTCACTTTTCATTTATCGGCTTTAAATCTATAAAAGTAAGAGTTACCAACGACTGGTTGAAATATGGGAGCGCCGATATTAAAATGACTGAATTGGCTCTAGCGTTGGAAGAGGTGGTCGTGAACCAGTTGAGATTAACAGGGTATTTAGAAGTAGATATTCGACAAGTACCCATTGTAAACGACAATGCAAGGTATCAAATTGCTGGTTTACCAAATGGGGGTTACGAAGCAGGTAAAAAGTCTGGCATTACGAAAGTAATAGGTTCTATTTTTAACCCTGCTGACTTCTTGCATCGTATGTTTGGAAAAAAACCAAACGAGCTTAGAAAGCTTAAAAAAATGAAAGAGGATGATGAAATACGCAATTTGTTGGCTTCTAGGTACGATCGTGAAACACTTACTGCATTATTAAAAGTTGAACGTGTCGATCTGGATGAAATCGTGAGCCAGTGTGACTACTCTAAAGGCTTCATTCAAACTGCTAACGACTTGCAAATTCTTGATGCCATAAGTGAGTGTTATGAGGAATATAAGCTATTAAGCAACAGACGTAAAAATAGAATCTAGCACACTTAATCTATTTTTTCAAAATCTACTCTAGTCTAAATTTTTAATGTTTATTACTTAAGTTACGTTTGATAAAAACGTTCAGTTATGGCGTTATAGCTTTTAATTGTTTTTTTACACCAATCTAGTCGTTTCTCAAGTTGTTCATTTTCTGTTAATTGCCAATTTATATTTGTTTGTTTTAATTTAGAAGTTACATGTTGTAAAATAATAGCAGCAGACACCGAAATATTTAAACTCTCGGTAAAACCAACCATTGGTATTTTTAAATAACAATCGGCAGCACTTAAGACTTCTTCAGACAAGCCCTCTGTTTCTCTACCGAAGAAAAAGCAAGACTTTGGGTTTACATCAAAATCTTTAAGGTTAGTGTCACATTCATGAGGTGTAGTAGCCACAATTTGATACCCCTTTTGTTTTAAATCCGTGATACAACTCTTTACCGAATGAAACCTGTTTAAATCTACCCATTTTTGTGCGCCCATAGCAATCTCTCGATCTATGCGTTTTGTATTAACTTCTTCTACTATATTTACTTCTTGAATGCCAAAAACATCACAACTGCGTATCACCGCACTAGTGTTATGCAATTGATACACATCTTCTGTTGCTACCGTAAAATGCTTGGTGCGTTGCGACAATACTTTCTTGAATTTTTCTAGTCGATTTTTCGTTAAATAAGATTCTAAATGCAGTAAAAGATTTTTGTCTACCATAAGATCAAAGTTAGTATTTTTAGTCCATAGTGGTTATTTAACAAACGCTATCAAATATTTATTAGCTATAAATGAAAAAACATATTGTTGTACTTACCGGAGCTGGGGTTAGCGCAGAAAGTGGTGTAAAAACATTTCGGGATTCCAATGGTTTATGGGAAGGTCATGAGGTTATGGAAGTGGCCACACCCGAAGGTTTTGCTAAAAATCCGGAGTTGGTATTAGATTTTTACAATCAACGTAGGAGACAGCTTTTTGAAGTTGAACCCAATAGTGCCCACTACGATTTGGCAGATTTAGAAAAACAATTCAATGTTTCCGTCATTACTCAAAACGTGGACGATTTGCACGAACGAGCTGGAAGTACTAACGTTGTACACTTACATGGTGAGTTGTTAAAAGTAAGAAGTACGTATGATGCGAATGACATACAAGATTGGAAAACCGATTTAATTTTAGGCGAAATGTGTAAAAGAGGATATCAACTACGGCCCCATATAGTTTGGTTTGGTGAGGATGTACCAATGATAGAAAAAGCAATTACCATATGCGAAACTGCAGATATTTTGGTTATTATCGGTACGTCTTTACAGGTATATCCAGCAGCTGGTTTAAGGCATTACGTGCCACAAGGTACACGCACATATTTTATTGACCCCAAACCCAACATCGATAGCACAAAGTACTTGACTGTAATTGCCGAAACCGCCACAAAAGGCATGAAACAATTAATGGAATTTCTAAAGCATTAAGATGCTCTTAATTGAGCTTGATTAATATGCTTTTCTATTTGATTGAGAAGATCTACTGGCTCAAAGGGTTTAAAAATGAAACCATCCATTCCAGATTCATAAATTTTATTTTTTACCTCCATAAAAACGGAAGCGGATAATGCCAAAATAGGTATGACATTATTGAATTTTCTGATTTCGCGAGACGCTGCGTAACCATCCATTACAGGCATTTGAATGTCCATTAACACCAAATCATAGTCATTTTCTTTTGCTTTTTGCACTGCGATTTTACCATTCTGAGCCACATCAATATCCAAGCTTTCTTTTTCCAGAATTTGCTTGACGACCATAACGTTGATTGTATTATCCTCTACCAATAAAATACGTCTGCCCTCTAATTTGTGGGTTCTTTGATAGGTGATTTCGCAATAATCATGATTGGACGCTAACCTTAAATCGATTTCAAAATAAAAGCGACTACCTTGATTCAAGATGCTATCAATTTTAACTGCTCCACCCATGGCCTCAACAATACTTTTTACAATAGGTAAACCTAAGCCCGTTCCGCCATATAAACGTTCAGTACTATCCGTGGCTTGAGTAAACTTTTCCCAAATGTCTTCTTGATGCTCGGGCGCTATACCAATTCCTGTATCCGTAATTTCTGTAAGTAATTTTATGGAGGCATCGGTTTGTTCTAATTTACTAATTTTCAAAGTCACAGATCCCTCTTCAGTGAATTTAATAGCATTGGAAACCAAATTATTTATAACCTGGTTAAAACGCACAACATCCAACCAAACCGTTGGAATATCTTCATCAATTTCTACCTTCATATCAATACCTTTGCGCAGACATGTGGCTTCATGAATTTTTTCTATTTGGTGCACAGCCTTTAAAATATCAGTAGGTAAAGGATCTAGTTGCACACCTCTAGACTCCATTTTACTAAAATCTAAAACGGTATTAAGCAGGTTGAATAATATCTTTCCTGAATAATTTAAAGCTTCAATATTTTTTACTTGATCCGCTCTAGGATTGGTATCACTTAAAATATGAGACAATCCAATTACAGCATTTAATGGCGTTCGTATTTCATGACTCATTTTACTAAGGAAGCGAGATTTGGATTGAGAAGCCTCTATTGCTTCTTCTCGCTTTGTATAAATCTTCTTGTAATACCCGATGTTTAAATAAGAAAAATGCATCAGTTCATAAGTAGCTAATAACAAAGCACTTAAAACAGATACGGGATATATGTATTTCGATGCGAATTCAGGAGTTATACTTATATCTCTAAAAAGGCTAAAATCTGTAAAATATAATATGGCCCAAAATAGCGTTGGAAGTATGGAGAAGAATAAAACATACTTACGCTCTCTTCGAAAAGAAAATATTAAATAAGGAACACCTATGGCAAACATTAAAATAAATTCGGCACTACCACTTCTACCAACAATTGACGTAATTACGGTGGCACTTAATATAACTGTTAACATGTAAATACATCGTGCCAATGTAATATTTCCTTTTTTTGAAATCACAGCCGAAATCAAAAAAAGCCCAGTTGCTACTCCTATAGACTCACTAAGCAGGGTAAAACTAAAATATTGCGCAGCAATAAACCATAAGGAATAAAGAACGGTAGTGAACACCGAAAGTGCAAACACCATTTTTATTCTTCGTTGCGAAAATTCTGAATTGGACATTTTTTTGAACTTATCGACGAAAGTATTAATTTATTCTGTGAAATACAAAATATATGCGAAATTTATATTATATAATCAGATTTATCTTTCAAAAAAGACGTGTTGAACAGGACGAAATACCCCGTTGCATTCCTATATTTTGACAAAAACCAAATGCCGAATTACATCCGTAGACTAATTAACCTTAATAACAACTTCCTCAACCTCTCCTCCTAATTCTAAGCTTCGTTTTCCGGGGGACACATTTCCAACAGAAACTCTCACATTGCCTTTAAAAGGTAATTTTGCACCATTTTCATTGTAGTAAAATAGTTGATCTACACTAAGATTAAAGGTTACGGCCTTATCTGAATTTGCAGGCAAGGTAATACGCTTAAAGTCCTTCAAATCATTAAATGGTACATCTAAATTCTTGTTTTCAAGCGATATATAAAGTTGTACAACCTCATCCGTTTCAAAATCACTATCATTTTTTACATGAACCGTAATTGTTGCAGTATCTTTTTTTGAATGCTTTAGTTTAGTGGAACTGATTGCGATATTATCAATATTAATAGAAGCATACGATAAACCAAACCCAAATGGATACAGCGGATCTTCCATAAACTTATAGGTTCTACCTTCCATATTATAATCCTCATATGCTGGCAATTGCTCTATTGATTTTGGAAAAGTAATTGGTAATTTCCCAGATGGTGAAGCATCGCCAAAAATTACATCTGCCAAAGCGTTACCTCCTTCTTCCCCAGGGTACCAAGCATAAATTATAGCATCGGCCAACTCCTTTATTTCGGACAGATCAATTGGACAGCCTGCAAAAACTACAACTATCAATGGTTTATCTGTTTCTCCTATTTTTCTCAAATAGGCCATCTGGTTTTCGGGTAGCTGCATCGTATTATTATCGCCCATTGTATCTGATGCTATAGCTTCTCCTTCTTCACCTTCCAACAATACACTAAAACCAACCCCCACAATGGTCGCGTCTGCTTTTTTAGCTTGACCACTATACCAGTCAATAGGGTTTTTGTTTGCCATAGCTAAAGACGTTCCCGAACGGTATTGCAAACGTGTTGATGGGGAGGTTTTTCTAATCACACCTTCAACCAAGGTTGTCATATCAGGGCTCAAGCCGTGATAATTTCCAATAAGCGATCTTACGTCAGCAGCTAAAGGCCCTCCAATATATACAAACGGTAAATCCTTTTTTAAAGGAAGTACGTTGTTTTTATTTTGTAGCATTACCAGAGATTTCAGTCCTGCTTCTTTAGCCAAACTTCGGTGTTCATCATTGTTTATTATTGATGCTGGAATTTTGGTATAGGGATTATCCGTTCCATCATCAAAAAAACCAAGTCTAAAGCGGGTAGACAACACCTTTCTTAACCTTTTATCAATATCTGCTTCCGTTATCAAGCCTTTGTTTAATGCTCCCATTAATGACCAATATGTACCACCACAATTAATATCCACACCGTTTAGTAGAGCTAATGCTGCAGATTCTTCTTTAGTTGCTGTTACACTATGAAACTTATGAAAATTGTTAAGTGCTCCACAATCACTCACAATATGGCCATCAAATTTCCAATCTCCTCTCAATATATTCATTAAAAGCTCGTCACTACCGCAACACGCTTTATCATTTGTTCGGTTGTAAGCACACATAACAGCCTCTACACCTGCATCAACACATAACTTAAATGCTGGTAAATAGGTTTCGTACAAATCTTTATCATTAACCACGGCATTAAATTCGTGGCGAAGCGCTTCTGGCCCACTATGCACCGCATAATGTTTTGCACAAGCTGCTGTTTTCAAATATTTAGGATGGTCTCCTTGCATACCTTTAATAAATTGAGCACCTAAAGTTCCTGAAAGTAATGGGTCTTCACCGTAGGTTTCTTGACCTCTACCCCATCTTGGATCTCTAAAAATGTTCACGTTTGGCGACCAAAATGACAGCCCCATATATTGAATAAACTTACCATCTCTAGATTGTAAATGATTGTTTATCGCCCTAGCTTCATCCGAAATTGCAGTCCCTACCCTAAACATCATGTCTATATCAAAACTAGCTGCCATCCCAATAGTTTGAGGAAAAACAGTTGCCTTACCAGATCTTGCAACCCCATGCAGTGCTTCATTCCACCAATTGTATTCGCTGATATTTAGACGATCTATTTCTGGACTTTGGTTTAACAGCTGAGAAATCTTCTCCTTTACACTCATTTTATCAAGGAGTAACTCAATGCGCTCATCGAAAGATTTAGAAGAATCGTACCAAGGTTCTTTTTCTTGCGAATAAAAGTTTAGAGATGCAAAACAACATAAGAGAATTACTAAATGCTTCATGGTAGTATTTAAGTTGGTTGAATAATATCTAAAATTATTGAAATTTGATATTTAAACCCTTATATAGTGGTAATTCTTAACTTAAATAAACGAAAATTTTACTTTTTAGGATTTTGCATGAAAAGGCGTATGAATCAGAAAAGGCAAGCGCTTATTTGTAAAAACTAATTTTGAAGCTATTTATACATCTAATATCCTCTGTATCCTCAACATTTACAACTTGAACATTATTGAATGAAGCCTCTAAAGTCGCTACATTACCATCAGGATCTAGTTCTAGAGTTTCTACTTTCAACATTTCCGTATTATCATCCGAACTAAAATATTCCGTATCTCCAACAATATAGAAAACGTACGATGTTCCATTTATACCACTAGAACCATCAATAATGTAATTTTCTTTTTCGGTGCTTTCTGGATCGAAAAAGAGATTAAATCCTAAATCGGTAGATTCATCAATAGTACTATGCCCTCCGGTTTGAATTCCAGGTATTGCAAACAAGGCATCTATTCTATATCCATATACATTGTTTTCGAGATCCTCGAAATTAATGGTCGAAGTACAATTCTCATCAGAAGAAATGGCAGCCTCAAGTGAAGAACCCACAAGTATTAGCAATGGGTTAGCTGCTGGCTCGGATGAACACCCCGCATTTATCAATACTAAAAATATAAAAAGGATAGTAATACGATTTTTCATAGGTATGGAATTTAGTAATAGCATCATAATTTACAAAAAATAACACTAATCCACTCACAATCAACAAACCAAGCAATAACCTATTTATTCTTTTCTTCTATCCATTTGCTAAGATATTTCGTACTTTGCATATTATGATGCATCAACATCTGTCCTATAAAATTAGCTTGTCTATTTGCCAATAAATTTTCATTTAAGTCGCAGACGGTCTCTAGTAGCGCCTTTTGGTGAGTAATTTTACTAAAGAGTTGAATAAAACTTTCTCTTATAAGTAGGTGTTTTTCATTCCAAAGTCTAGAATTTTTATACAATTCTATAGCCTGCCTTGAAAATACTTCCGCTGTATCCGCAATAATACCGCACGTTTTAAAGACATCTCCCATTCCTTCTGCTCCAATAGTAGTAGTCACTGCTGGCGTACCGTTCCTCAAAGCATCTACTAATTTCCCCTTTAAACCCGCTCCAAATCTAATTGGTGCTAAACACACTTTGGCTTCTTGCATAACTTGATGTACATCATCTGCAAAACCTTTAATTAGGAAGCCCTGTGTTTTATTGTGTAGTTGATTTACTTTTTCTGAAGCGTAAGCGCCATAAATATGTAGCTCAACAGTTGGTAATTCCTTTCTTATCAATGGCCAAATGGTTTCCTTTAAATACAATACTGCATTATAGTTGGGTTCATGAAGAAAATTGCCAATAGTTACAAAATGTTTACGCTCTTCAAACTTTGGTAGTTCTAAAAACGCTTCTTCTGAAATTTCATCCAACATAAATGGCAAATACAGTAATAGGGATTCATCTATTTTGAAATCATTTTTAAGAATACCCATCTCCACTTCAGAAATAATCAAGCTTAAATCGCAGCGATATATACTTGCTATTTCACGCTTCGCTAAATCATTGAACAAATATGGGGCGCTAAAGGGTTTTTGATCCTTAAACGCTTGCTGCCTTCCTTTGCGTAAAAAATGTAAATCTTCAGTATCCAGAATTCTTATAGCATTAGGACATTGTTGGGCAACCCGCCAACCGAACTGCTCTTCCATCATAAAACGATCGAACAACACAACATCAGGGTTTAAATCCTTAACAAATACATCAAAACTGGGATTATTAAGCGCAATTGTTTTTTGAGTAACTCCAATAGATTCTAAATCAAAAGCATTTTCAGACGAATTGCATGCACTTGCAAACGTAATTTGATAATTATCAGAAAGGAAAGCATAGATAAGCTCTAACATTCTGGAACCTGCAGCAGAACTTTTAGGCTCGGGCCATACAAAACCAATAATTAACAATGTTTTTTTCATAAGTACTTCCTAAAAAAACAAAATTCCAAACACAACACAAGTCGATTTGGAATTTTATGCTTTGCAATTGTATCTTAATTACTCTGGCTTTGGCGCCATAGCATACATAACGCGCACGTTTTTAGCCCAATCAATTAACGCCTTAACCTGAGCATCAGATAGTTTCGCATCACCATGTGTCCAAGTATAAGAGTTTAATGGCATTTCGCCTTCCTCAACCTCTTCTATCAATTCTTCAAACTTATGGTCTTTGCGCTTTATAGAATTACCCGCCCATTTTGAAATATTAAAATGTTCCTTTCCTTCTTCCACATGATGATTCATCCAATAGTTCACTGGTGTAATATTGTTATACCAAGGATATTCCGTTACATCACTATGGCAATCATAGCATGCGTTTTTCAAAATAAGCTTAATATCTTCTGGAGGGTTTGTTTCGGCCTCAAAAGCCGCTATTGTTGCAACATCGCCTAAATTCTTTTCTGGCCCAAAAAATTGCGCTATAACCAAAGCAATTAAAAGCACTAAACCTATTTTTTTAACTAGTTTCATTTGTATAATTTTAGATTCTAAAAATATAAAAATCCTTTTGACTACCGCCGAACTTTATAAAGAATTAAATTATGTAAATCATTCTAGAGAAAAACGCATGTACTATGCCAATCTATTGATTAAAAATCCAGATTTAATTCCAAAAACTATTGAAATACTATTTCGGGTGGATGATAAAATTTCACCTAGAGCTGCTTGGATTCTAGAGTTTATGTGCAGTACTAATATTGAAACAATAGTCCCCTACCTTGATAGTTTTACTGACGGTATGAAAGATGTTCATTTAGACCCTGCGGTTAGACCAGTGGCTAAAATTTGTGAGTTATTGGCAAATGCATACACCTCAAAAGAAGATAATAAAATTAAAACACATCTTACCGAAACTCATAAAGAACGAATCATTGAAACCTGTTTTGATTATATGATTAATGATGAAAAAGTAGCACCTAAAGCCTACTCTATGAGTACCTTATTTTTACTTGGAAGGGATTATGATTGGGTATACCCAGAACTTACCCTAATTTTGAAGCGTGATTTTAGTTTGCAGAGTGCCGCTTTTAAAGCGCGGGCCAGACACATTCTGAAAAAAATAAAGAAAAGCAATTAACATTTCTCTTAAGAAAACTTCAATATTCACGCTTCCGTCTTCTTTCTAAATAAACTATCTTTGCCCCTTTAAAAAAAACAAGCAAACATGTCATTATCATCGCTAAACGCCATTTCTCCAATTGACGGTAGATATAGAAACAAAGTAGACGTTTTAGGAAATTATTTTTCTGAAGAAGCACTTATAAAATATCGTGTTTTAGTAGAAATTGAGTATTTCATTGCTTTATGTGAAATTCCGTTACCACAATTGGAAAATGTAGATGCCGATGTTTTTGATGACTTAAGAAAAATATATAAGACGTTTTCTTCTGAAGATGCCATTGCAATTAAAAATATTGAAAGTGTTACCAATCATGATGTAAAGGCGGTTGAATACTTTATTAAAGAAAAGTTTGATGCGCTAGGGCTTTCAGAATTCAAAGAATTTATTCACTTTGGATTAACTTCTCAAGACATTAATAATACGGCTATACCTTTAAGTATTAAGGACGCTATGAATGATGTTTATGTTCCTGAATACTTCACTGTACTAAACAAGTTAAAAGCGCTTTCTCAAGAATGGGCACAAGTGTCTATGTTGGCAAGAACACATGGACAACCGGCGTCTCCAACACGTTTAGGCAAAGAAATTGATGTATTTGTAGTACGTTTAGAAGAACAATTTAATCTATTGAATGATATACCAAGTGCTGCGAAATTTGGAGGCGCCACGGGGAATTTTAATGCTCACCATGTTGCATATCCAAACATTGACTGGAAAACTTTTGGAGATACATTTGTGCAGGAAAAATTAGGATTGCAACACTCTTTCCCTACAACACAAATTGAGCATTACGATCATATGGCAGCCTTGTTTGATGCTCTAAAAAGAATCAATACAATTCTAGTTGATTTAGATAGAGATGTGTGGACTTACGTTTCAATGGATTACTTCAAACAAAAGATTAAAAAAGGTGAAGTTGGAAGTTCGGCAATGCCTCATAAAGTAAATCCCATCGATTTTGAAAATTCTGAAGGTAACCTTGGTATTGCCAATGCCATTTTTGAGCATTTATCTGCTAAACTACCTATCTCAAGATTACAACGCGATTTAACAGATAGTACTGTGCTTAGAAATGTTGGTGTACCATTTGGACACACTATTATAGGTTTTAAATCCACTTTAAAGGGGTTGAACAAATTGCTGTTAAATGAATCTAAATTTGCCGAGGATTTAGAAAACAATTGGGCGGTTGTGGCTGAAGCTATTCAAACCATTTTACGACGTGAAGGTTATCCAAACCCATATGAAGCATTAAAAGGCTTAACCCGCACAAATGAAAAAATAAATCAGGGGTCCATTTCGAATTTTATTGATACCTTAGAGGTCTCTAAAGAAATTAAGAACGAATTAAAGCAAATTACCCCAAGTAATTATACTGGGATTTAAGTTTATAAATGTTAAGTAACAATCAATCTCTCATTCTAACAGGAGTTATGGCCGCAAGTATATTTGTATTTGGCGTTCTTGATATTTTAGACAACTTTTTGATTCTCACAGCATTAACACTTATTTTTTTCGCAATAACTATCAATATATTCTATGTTCATTTTGGTAGTAAAGAAGAACAAAAGAATTTTAGTAAACAACGCAGCTTGCAAAACAAATAAAAAAAGGTTTCCGATGAAGGAAACCTTTTTCTTTATAATATATCATTTATTGGTTACTTGAAGAAATCTAGCATCTCTTGCATTTGGGTTTCATCAATATTTGAAGATCGTAATGCCTCACTCAGTAAAATCATTTTTTCAGGACTCATATCGCTACCCAAAATTCTAACCAAGGCAAATCCCATATCTTCTGCCCGTCCAAAAAGTATAACCTCATCTGCGTCTTCATCATCGCCAATATACTTTACTGAAATTCTTCTTCCCTTATCACTAAAGTCCATTAGGTCTTGGTACTTTTCTTGTCCCAAAATGGTTTTTACCTTACCAATCTCAGAGCTGTAATCTTCTTTGTTATTATCGTTGATTTTGAACCCTAAAAAATTTAATCTGCGCACAGAGTTAAAGGCTTCGGTTTGCTCCTCAGTAAAATTCGTTTTATCTATTTTAACCATTGATATTGGTAGATCTTGAGAGATAAAATTGGGCTCTTCTTGGTGATCTACAAAGTACCGTTGTAAACTTGGTTCGCTATTACAACTTACCAAAATAATGCTGAAAACAGCAATAGAAAAAAAGAATTTAACTGTTCGTTTCATGTTTTGATTTTTAGCTGGAGTTCTACAAAACTTTAAAGAAGTACTCCTTATAGTTACACAAATTTTCTTCATTCCACATTAAAAATAAGGAATGAAGAAAATATGTTTTCGTTTTTTTAATTGATGATGCTTATTTTACTTTCCTTTCTCTAAATGTTGTCCTCCAGGGATATTCATTTTTTGAGTAAGTTTTGAGATTTCATTCAAATCGATATCTCCTGTCATAGATACAACAACGGTTTCAATGCTGCGTTTTTTTCCATTGATTTCGATCTTTTCGTCCATTTTCTTATCGATACCGGTCACAAATATCAATAACTCTTTTACATGATCTGCATCTTTTCCTTCTTGCACGTAAAACTTCACCTCAGTTCCATCATCCTTAACTTCCATTAGTTCTTCTAGTTTACTGGAACGTGATTTTACCCACTTGGTAATATCTGTAGAAATAGAAGAGTTATCTGTTACAATGGTTTTAAAACTAGTAATACTTTTTACCATATCTAAATAAGCTTGGGCTTCTGGATCATCAGTATCAATACCAATTTTAGAAATCATCTGAAACATTTTAGGCTTAATGTTTACATAAGTTACATCAGGGCTTTCGCTGTATTTATCAAATACATTTTTTTGTGCCATTCCTGTTAACGGTAATAACATAATTGCCATTACACCAACTATCAATCTAGTCTTCATCTTGCTTGTATTAAAAATATTTAAAGTTTTCATCTGTTCAATTTTAATTGTTTTTAATGTCAGAAGTAATTCGCCATTTAGGCTAGCAGTTAATCTAAAAGATATTGCTATGGCTCATTTCATCTTTGTGTTTTTTTACTGATTCGTTTTAAAAATTATACTTGTCGAATTTTCGATTTCATTCAAATAACCTAAGGCAGATGTACCTTTGTTAACCTCATCTAGGTAACTTACGGTAGATGCTCCTTTATTAAAATGACCTGAAATCATTGCTAGTTGCTTTGAAACTTCGTCTAGCGCCTGTTCTGGTTCACAATAGGTACCTAAATCATTACAGTTATCATCTATAACTGGCACACTAAAATAAACCCCCAACATAATAACCGCTACTGCTGCAACCGATAACCACTTGTAATTAAATCTGTTCTTAGTTTTTAATGGTAGGTCTTTAGTAAACTGTTCTTGTTGGTTTCCCAAAAAATACACAAACATGGGTTTGTAGTGCTCTAAATGTGGTGCAACGTTGTCTCCAGAAAAATAGTTTTTTAACACTTGCTCTTCTTTAAGGCTCGTTTCCCCGTTTTCGTACTTTTCAAGTAATTTTTCTATATTATTTAATACCATAATTATGTGTATTAGTTAATCGTTCTCGTATTGTTTTTCTAGCTCTCGATAAGTTTACTCTAACGGCTGTATTGTTCATATCTAGCATTTTAGCAATCTCATCAAAATCATATTCTTCTATATCTCTTAGTTGAATTATTATACGTTGTTGCTCTGGCAACTCTTCAATAATTCGCTCTACCCAACTCACACTATCATTTAGTTCAACTTGCTTTTGTAGTGGCGTACTTTTCTCTTCATAATTACTATGTACAATTTTTAAATTCTGTGCTTGTTTAGATTTTAACTTATCAAAACAAAAATTCTTTGTCATTGTCATAGAAAACGCCTCAACATTCTTATACTCACCAATCTTGCTTTTATTTCGCCATAGCTTTAATAACACTTCTTGCGTTGCATCTTCCGCCTCTTCAGTAGATACCAGCAATCGTTTTGCTAAACGAAACACTTTATCCTTAAAAGGCATTACTATGTTTAAAAACTCATTCTGAGTCATTTCGGTTATGGTTAATGTTGTGGTTATAATAACTTTTTATTGCTATTTGTCTTTACGACGACCCACTATTTATTTTGTTACAGCAATATGTAAATTTTTTTAAAATTAGAGCGTAACCCGCAAGGGGTCGGGCTTTCACTAGTCGCTCCTCCTAAGGTCGGGAGCTCCAACATACCGTTCAATCCCTTACGCATTGGCATACTTGCATTCATAATTTTCTAACACAGTCTATTCTCAATCAACTAGCACTTCGGTTTTAGGTTTTAGGTTTTAGGTTTTAGGTTTTAGGTTTTAGGTTTTAGGTTTTAGGTTTTAGGGAAATTAATAAAATCCAACATACAACACCCAAAACCTAATAGCCAATAGCCAATAGCCAATAGCCAATAGCCAATAGCCAATAGCCAAACATAAATTTTTTATTATACAATAATGTAAGTAACTTTAAGGTTTAATAGACTACTATATTAAAAATTGCGAAAAATGAAAAAGATAAAATTAGCAACATTACTTCTCGTTGCTTTATTTTTAGTGGGGTGTTTTGAAGATAATGACGATGTAATAATTCCCGCAACAACAACCGAAATAAACGATTTTGTATGGAAAGCAATGAATGCAGTTTATCTTTACAAATCAGGTGTTCCCAACTTAGCAGATGATAGATTTTCTAGCAATGAAGAATATTCTGCATACTTAAACTCATACTCTGTCCCAGAAGCCCTTTTCGAGAGTTTAATTTTTCAAAGACAAACTGTTGATAGATTTAGTATAATAGTAGACGATTATATCGCTTTAGAACAAAGTTCCGCAGGTATCTTTACTACAAACGGTATGGAGTTTTTCCTTGTTGCTGCGCCTAATAGTGATACAGAACTCGCTGGTATTGTTCGTTTAGTACTAAGAGATAGCGATGCAGAGAATAAAGGTGTAAAAAGAGGCGATATTTTTTATGGCATAAACGGTACAACACTAACACGATCTAATGTCTCAAATCTGTTAGGTCAAGAGAGTTATACCATTAATTTGGGAAATTACGATGACAAAGGTACTCCTGACACAGCAGATGACAGTATTAGCCCTAATGGAACTTCTATTGATCTAATTAAGTTTCAATATGTAGAAGACCCCATTTATGTTAATGATATTTTTCAAGTAAATGGGGAGAACGTGGGTTATCTGATGTATAATGGATTTACTGGAGGTTCTGAAAATGGATTAAATAGTGTTTTTGCTAATTTTAAATCCAATAATGTACAACATTTAGTACTTGATTTAAGGTATAACCCTGGGGGTTTTGTTACAACTGCAACAACATTAGCTAGTTTAATTACAGGGCAGTTTACGGGACAAATCTTTGAAAAATTAGTTTTCAACGAAAACCTCCAAAGTAACAATAGGAACTTCAACTTTAGTGACAATTTTGAGGGAACGGGATTAAATAGTCTTGGACTAACCAAAGTTTACATTCTTACCACAAGTGCATCAGCTTCGGCAAGTGAAGGTGTAATTAATGGACTTAAACCCTATATTGAAGTGATACAAATTGGTACTGAAACTACAGGTAAAACACAGGCGTCTCAAATATTTTACGACTCTGGAGCAGTTAACGATTTTCGAAGAAATGGTGCTAACCCATCACACAGATACGCTATACGACCTTTAATTGCCAATGGTGTAAATAAAAATAATGAGGCTGTTCCAGGTACTGGAATCCCCCCAACAATTGGTTTAGAATATCAGGAAAGCCTACTTAATTTAGGTGTCTTGGGCGATATAAACGAACCGCTTTTGGCTTTGGCTTTGGCGGATATAGAAAGTTCTACAACCAAGAAAGCTGATATTAAGAATACCAATAACATTAAATTTGAAACTATTACAGATAGTAATAGCTTTTTACCTTTTGAAGAAGGCGGAATGCTCGCAGATTAGAGTAAAACTTTGAAACCAAATAAAACCTATTTTAACTGGAGTTCTGGTAAGGATTCTGCATTAGCGCTTTATCACTTGCTTAATGATAACCAGTTTTCAGTTGAGAAACTTATCACAACTATAAATGCTCATTATAATCGTGTTTCTATGCATGGTTTAAGGAAAGATTTACTTATTGCCCAAACCAATGCCATAAATATCCCTGCTAGCCTTATAGAACTTCCAGAAATGCCAAGTATGGAAGTGTATGAGCAGAAAATGAATGAGACTGTTTCTCGATTAAAATTAGAAAGTTTTACGCATTCAGCTTTTGGCGATATTTTTCTTGAAGATTTACGAAATTATCGCGAAGATCAGCTAGCTAAGCAAGGTTTTAAAGCTGTTTTCCCTATATGGAAAAGGGACACTAAAGAACTTATAAACGAATTTTTAGACTTAGGTTTTAAAACCGTAATTGTTTGCGCTAATTCAAAATACTTTGATGAAGATTTTGTTGGCACTATTATCGATAAGCATTTTATTGATAACCTTCCAAAAGATGTCGATCCATGCGGCGAAAATGGCGAATTCCACACCTTTTGTTTTGATGGACCTATTTTTAAACACCCTATTGATTTTACAATTGGCAAAAAAGTATATCGCGAGTATGAGCATCCAAATACAGATAATTCCGTCTGTGATTCAGATAAATACGGGGTTTGGTATTGTGATTTATTGCCAAAATAAAAAGCCACTTAAAAAGTGGCCATCTAAGTTAATATTTTGAGATGATTACGCAACCTGCCTTTCCAAGGCAATAAAATGTGTTTTACTATTATTACTTTTTAAAGGAAAAATATTCACCTCACATTTATAAGGTGTCCCATCTTTCTTATAATTTGTAATTACTTCAGTAAATGGCTTATTCTGTAATAACTTCTTTTTAATATTTCTTCTAGCATTACAAGAAGTTTCTTCTCCTTGCAGCATTTTTGGAGATTTATTTAAAACTTCATTCTTTGCATATCCTGTCATAGCCGTAAAACCTTTATTTACCCATAGTATTCTTTGATCTAAATCAGTGAGAATAATAGCTTGAAATGTTTTATCCGCAAACAAATCGTCAATATTGTTTTGCCAATTTAATCTGTTTGCATAAACCTTTACATTTCCAATATCTTGCAATCGCTCAGCTTCTAGTAAATTTTCTTTGTAAACCTGACTATAAAAATCCCAACTAATAAGTGGTGTCATTATTCTCGAATCGGCAATGACACCTCTAGAAATGGCTTCACATTCGTTTTTATCTAATGATGACAAATACATGTCCAATCCCATCATTTTGTATAAATTGTATTTCATAATTCAAGTTTTAAAGGTTAAACAGAGACAAGATTTGTAGTGCGTTTAGTTGAAATAAATTCCTCCCGGAATAATATTTACAGTAGCAGTATTAGTTTCAGAATTAGTAGACAAATCATAAGATGTTAATGACCCATTGCTCGTAAAGTCTTTCGCATCTACCCCATATAAAATACCATCATGAACTGTCATATTATAAAAACTTAAACCTGTAATTTCTGCACTGGTTGGTAATGCAGTTGCAGTTCCATCCATTTTGTAAACACTGCCTCCTAAATAATAATAGATACTGCCATTTTCAAAAGACAAAAAGTTAGGGTGCTCCGTACCTCCAAAATCCATTGAAGTAAATGTATTATCAGTTGTATTTATTTTAAATAGCTGCCCGCCTGTTTCATCTCCAGTCCAAGAAGGTTTTCCTCCACATAGTACCCATAAATTTCCAGAACTATCTAATTGTAAAGAATTTGGAACATCTCCTACAGTTATCGTTTTATCCAATGCATTAAAGGGACCATTAATTATTGAGATTTTGTTATTCTGGCCAAATCCTCCCTGGTGCGCCACATAAATGGTATTTCCAGATACTACAATTTCTTCTGGTCCTTCTTCTACAGAAATTATTGTACTCGCCAATGTATTTGTACTTAAATCGATAACCGCAACATAATCATCATTTACATTCGTACCATCTCCCCAATTGGTTACATAACCTTTTCCATCATAAAAAGCAATATATCTTGGATTATTTAAACCTGTATCAATAGTGGCAACAGATTCAAATGTATATCTATTTACTATTTCTATTTTATTGGATACATTTAAAACAATGTAAGCTAAATCTCCATTAAAGCTAATACTCTGTGCAGTATCACCAAGCAAGTCTCCATTTACATTGTTAAACACATCATTTTCCACGGTATTCAAGTCAAAAGTCACAAAAGAAACAGAGGCATTTCCTTGCCCAAAGTTCCCTTCATGAACTACTAAAATACCATTTTCATAATCCCCTTTAGGAACAATTGGAGCATCATCATCATTGCTACACGAAGTAAAAAACACACCTATTGCAAAAGTTAGTAATAGTACTTTGTTAAGTTTCATTTTTTAAAATTTAATTGTTGTTAATATTTGATAGTTCCTGTTTGGCATTGGTCTTAACGCCACGTTTTGATAATTTTTATTGTACAAATTGTTAACTCTAAAGTTTACGTTATAGCCCACTTTTCCTTTTTTATTCAACTCATAACCCATACCAATATTTGCAACATTAAATCCGTCTAAATCATTACCAATAATAAAAACCTCTCCATTAAATAGTTGCTGATAGAACATTGAGAAACTTTTAAAACTATGAGCCATTGACAGGTTACCTTTATGAAAAGGCACATAAATAAGTTGCTTGTTAGTCTCTAAATTTTCAGAAACTGTATATGAGTAATGGCCGCTAAATGTGAAAGTATGATTGCGAAACTTTAATGTTGATTGTCCTTCCAATTCTACACCATAACTATGGGATTTTGCTACATTTATAGGTTGCCAAACACCTGTATTATCAGGACGCCATTGGATTAAATCTTTAGTTGTAATATAGTAGGTGTTTAAGTTTATATTTAAACTTTTAAAACGAAAGTTATGCCCTAAATCTAATTGATAAGACGATTCGGGTTCCAAACTTAAATTACCACCAGGTTGCCAATACAAATCATTAAATGTGGGGATTCTAAAGTTTTTTGAACCATTAAATTGGATGATGTATAAATTTGATACTCTGTAAGCAGCATCAACAGAAAACAACAAGGGATTATTGAAATCTGAAGTAAAATCCTTCCTGACATTAACATTATACTCAAGGTTCTTAGAAGGCCTATGATTTATTAAAGCTGTTGCAGAAAATGCGGAACGTTCTGAATCTCCAAAGCTACTTCCTCCTCCATTAAATTGATTGAATTCTAAGATACTTCTAAACTGAAGTGTATTTGATAAGCGCCAATTAAAATTATGATTAAGTATAAAGGTGTTTACCTTTCCAAACGAAAAAATATTGTTATCCTTATTTTCAAAATATTTGAATTTTTCATGAAGATGTACAGCTTTCAATTTAGAGCTTACAGCTCCTGAAATCCTAGTCCACTCCAACATGGTTCTATAGTTCTCGTCTTCATATTTACTATTTGACGGCGCTACTAAAGTTCCAGAAAAATTACGCGAACCATTATAACTTTGATGATAAAGTTTCAACACGTCATTATCAGAAATGAAGTATCCCAAGTTGACATTCAGATTCAAATTATCAAACTCTCCATTTTCATTAACCCTATCTGTTCCTAAATATTTATGATCATTATCAGAATCAACATATGCTATATTTACATTTCCAGAAAATTTAGAGTTCCCAAATGAAGAGGACGCATTGGTCATTTTTGTATTAAAGCTGCCATACGATAACCTAATACTATTATCAAAATGAGAATTAAATTCTAGGCTATTACCCAAGTGAATACTACCACCAATAGCACCACTGCCATATTGCACACTACCACCTCCACTCCTTATATCTATAACATCAAAATTGGTAACATTCATAGTATTGAAATCCGTTTGTCCGTTTAATTGAGAATTAATGTTAATACCATTCCAAATTACGGCAGTTTGTGAAGCATTTGTACCTCTGAAGGAAGGCGACGATACCATACCAAAACCGTTCTCCTTAAAATATAAGTTGGAGTTAAACGACAATAATCCGGTTAAAGACACAGGGTTTTTGGCGATAATAGAATCATTAAGTTGTTCTACTTTACTACCAGCAGCATACTGCACCAATTTACCATCACTCAAAAAGACCTCTTCTAACTTTTGAATAGAATCTAACTGAGCTACAGCAACATTGCTGAAGCCAACTGCCAATAACCATATAATAAAGATATGTCTCATAATCTGTAAAATCCTTTACCCGAGGATTTATATTAGATGATGAAAGTGGCAGGTCTCCTGACTTGTTTAATGTTGTATTTCCTTCCCATTTCAAACTTTAGAAACAGTGGTTTTGCAGTAAACAACATCCTAATTTAAGGTACTGAAATAAATTCAGCATGAACTTACAGTTGCGGGAACAGTTCTGGACTCTAACCAGATTCCCTTTTAATTGACGCTAACTTGATCCTAAACTTTTCTCAGGATTGGGTCAACATCAAACCAAATTCTTTGCAAAAATAAACAATATGTTCCACCTTTTATTAAAAACATTTAATAATATTACTTTTGAAAAGACTAAAACCTGAAAAATTGAAACGGATTATTTTTTTTATTTTTATTATATCTTTTCTTTCATGTAAGAATGAAAAAACTAATAAAGTAAAAGAGGATTTAACGGGAATACCTCTCAACTTGAAGTATGCTAGTGGATTTTCAGTTAAGGACTACGCTTCATATCGAATTTTAGAAATTAACAATCCTTGGCCGGAAGCAACAAGAACGTATAAATATTTATTGCCAAAAAAAAATTATGAGGCTGATAAGTTGATTTATGAAAGAGAGCGATTTGATCATACTATAGAATTACCATTAAAAAAAGTAGTGGTTACCTCAACTACACACCTTCCTGCCTTAGAACTTTTAAATGTTGAGAACACGTTAATAGGATTTCCAGGAACAGATTATGTGTCTTCTAAAAAAATTAGACATCAAATTGATAGTGGAACTATCAGAGAATTGGGAAAAAATGAAGGTCTAAACACTGAAGTTTTATTGGAATTGAACCCTAACGCTGTGGTTGCTTTTGGAATTGAAGGTGGCAATCGTAGTTTACAAACGATTCAAAATGCTGGTATTCCTGTAATTTTTAATGGGGATTGGGTGGAAAACTCCCCACTTGCTAAGGCTGAATGGATAAAGTTTTTTGGTGTACTTTTTAACAAGGAAAAGGAAGCAGATTCTATTTTTAATCAAATTGAAAAAGATTATCATGAAGCAAAAGCACTTGCCAAAGAAGTAGCATCAAAACCAACCGTATTAAGTGGAGCAATGCACAGTGATATTTGGTATTTACCAAACGGCACTAGTGCAGAAGCACAACTTTTAAAAGACGCCAACGTCAACTATCTTTGGAGTGATACTACAGGTTCTGGGAGTTTAAAACTAAATTTTGAATCGGTTTTTGTAAAAGCTAAAACTGCTGATATATGGATGAGTCCTTCTAGTTATACTAATTATAAAAATTTAAAAAATGGCAACCAAAACCATAGTATGTTTGATGCCTTTAAAAATAAGAACATTTATACGTTTAGTAATACAACAGGGGCAACTGGCGGTGTTTTATACTATGAATTAGGTATGTCAAGACCAGATTTAGTTTTAAAAGATATTATTAAAATCTGTCATCCAGAGTTACTAGAAAACTATTCACCTTATTTCTTTAAGCCTTTACCTTAATTGCAAAAGAACAACTCATATCGCTTATCTTTTGCAATACTTGTTGTGATACTTTTGATATGCTTTTTTGCGAATATTAGCTTAGGTTCGGTATCAATTCCAACAAGAGATATTTTTAATAGTCTTATTGGAAGTCCTGTAGAAAACGAAAGTTGGAAACATATAATTCAAAATTATCGCTTACCAAAAGGAATAACTGCAATAATTGTTGGTTCGGGCTTGGGTATTTCAGGCTTGCTCATGCAAACTTTATTTAGAAATCCGCTAGCTGGACCTTTTGTTTTAGGTATAAGTTCTGGTGCTAGTTTGGGTGTAGCTTTAGTTATATTAGGCTCCAGTATTTTTGGAGGGGTACTAGCATCGCTTTTCATATCCCAATGGGGACTTGTTCTAGGTGCTAGTTTCGGTAGTTTTTTGGTACTACTCGCTGTTTTAGTTGTTTCAGTTAAGGTGAGAGATACTATGGCTATTTTAATCATCGGTTTAATGTTTGCCAGTATTACTTCAGCAATTGTTAGTGTATTATCATATTTCGGATCAGCCGAACAACTAAAACAATACATATTTTGGGGATTTGGCAGTTTAGGTAATTTATCTTGGACTGATTTGCAAATTCTAATTTTACTTTATGTTATTGGAATTTTAATCTCAATAAGGTCTATTAAATCGCTAAACACATTACTTTTAGGGGAAAATTATGCCAAAAGTTTAGGCCTGAATATCAAGCATAGTAGATTCATTATCATTATAGCTACCAGCTTGTTAGCGGGCAGTATAACTGCATTTACTGGACCAATTGCTTTTATAGGGTTAGCAATCCCTCATATTACGCGTCAAGTTTTTAATACTTCCAATCATACAGTATTGTTACCTGCGGTTTTCTTTACAGGAGCTATTGTTATGTTGATATGCGATAGTATTTCCCAATTACCTAATAGTGATTTCACTTTGCCCATAAATGCCATTACCGCTTTGGTTGGAGCGCCAGTAATAATTTGGTTATTAGTTAAAAAACGAAAAATGATATTCTAAAGATAGAAAGTGAAGCAAGAAAAAGAACATATTGTTTTAAAAATCGAAAATTTATCTATCGGATATTCTTCAAAAAAATCGAAGACAGTAGTTGCTTCAAATATCAATATCAAGTTTAAAAAAGGAGAACTTATAGGTTTAGTTGGTGCCAATGGCATTGGTAAATCTACACTCTTACGCACGTTAACAAAGGTTCAAGAGCCACTAAAAGGTGATATTTCTATAAAGAATCTATACTTAAAAGATTACACTCCTCTTGATTTAGCAAAAACATTAAGTTTAGTACTTACAGAATCAGTTGCATCAAAAAACTTATCTGTTTTTGAGCTTATAGCCCTTGGAAGACAACCTTACACGAATTGGATTGGTAATCTTTCAAAAGAAGATATTAAAATCACAAAAAACGCAATTTCACAAGTAAAAATAGAGCATTTAAAACATAAAAAATGCCTTGAACTTAGTGATGGGCAATTGCAAAATGTAATGATAGCAAGAGCCCTAGCACAAGATACCGATTTGATAATTCTAGACGAACCCACTACGCATCTAGACATGTATCATAAAGCGTATGTTCTTAAATTATTACAGCGACTAGCTAAAGATACAGGTAAAACCATTTTGTTTTCTTCGCATGAAATAGATTTAGCTATTCAATTATGCGATTCTATAATTGTCATGACAGAAAACAATGTGATTATGGATGAGCCTTGTAATTTAATTTCTAAAGGGGTTTTTCAGAAATTATTCCCAAAAGATCTTATTGCTTTTGATGCCACCACTGGGAGTTTTAAGGTTAAAAAATAATTTCAAAAATCTAAACCTAAAAAATTATCTTTGGGTCTATTCCTTTTTATAAATGAACGATAATCTAATTATTATTTTAGCGGCTATAATTTTTGCTATAATTGGCTTCTTTTTGGGTAATTATTTTTCAAAATTGAAGAATAAAAGTGAACAAAGTACTCTAGAGGAACGTCAAAATCAAATGCAATTGACTATTGACGATCTTAAGAAAAATTTAAACAAGATTGAGCAAGAGCGTGAAGAAATACGTCGTGAAAAAGAATTTTTAAATACGGAATTAGCAAGAAAAAATTCAGAGTACAAAAACCTCCAAGAACAAAACTTAAAGCGAGATAAGGAATTAGAACAGCGACAAGAACAACTTAGAAAGGATTTTGAATTATTAGCGAATAAAATTCTAGAGGAAAAATCGAATAAATTTACTGAGCAGAATAAAGAAAATATAAAGAACATATTAAACCCTTTACAGGAAAAAATACAAGGCTTTGAAAAGAAAGTAGAAGCTTCTCAAAAGGAAAGTATTAGTATGCATTCTGCACTAAAAGAACAGTTGTTAGGCTTAAAAGACCTTAACCAACAAATGACCAAAGAAGCTACCAACTTAACAAGAGCTTTAAAAGGCGATAGCAAAATGCAAGGTAATTGGGGCGAATTGGTTTTAGAACGTGTACTAGAAAAATCTGGTTTGGAAAAAGACCGCGAGTATTTTGTACAACAAAGTTTTACAAGGGAAGATAATTCTCGTGTTATGCCTGATGTTGTTTTACATCTTCCTGATGGTAAAAAGATGATTATTGACTCTAAAGTATCGCTTACGGATTATGAGCGCATGGTGAATGCCGATGAAGATAATAGACCTCAATTCTTAAAAGCGCATGTAAATTCCATAAGAAAGCACGTAGAGCAATTATCTGCAAAAAATTATCAGGATTTATATGATATTGAATCTCCTGACTTTGTATTAATGTTCATTCCAATTGAACCCGCTTTTGCAGTTGTAGTTAATGAAGATAACACTATTTATAACAAGGCTTTTGAAAAGAATATTGTTATTGTAACACCTTCCACCCTTTTGGCTACACTGCGCACTATTGATACCATGTGGAATAATGAGAAACAACAACGTAATGCCATTGAAATCGCTCGACAAGCAGGAGGACTTTATGATAAGTTTGAAGGTCTAATGCGTGATTTAATTGGAATTGGTAATAAGATTGATGCTTCTAAAAAAGATTATGCTTCGGCAATGAATAAATTATTCGAAGGTGACGGTAATTTAATAAGAAGAGTCGAAAAACTAAAAAAAATGGGAGCTAAAGCTAAAAAAGCACTTCCAGAAGCTATTATTAAACGCGCTGAAGAAGACGAATAAATCTTCTTTTGTTATATAAACTTCTTGTTTATTATCACACATATACGCGATATATTTGTTTATCACGATTTTATGTGATATATTTGTTTATCACGTAAAAGTGTGATATTATGATTACAAGTGTTATTACTGGTGATATTATAAAATCTCGACATCAAAATGATCCTAATATTTGGTTAGATACTTTAAAGCAGACCCTAACTCATCTAAGTTCAGAAAAAAAATATTGGGATATTTATAGAGGTGATAGTTTTCAAATAGAAATCAGAGATTATCTAGCAAGCTTTATTTGTGCTGTTTATTTAAAAGCATGCATTAAATCAATACATGGTCTAGATGTTAGGTTAGCTATAGGAATTGGGGATAAAACTTACGATGGAGAAAAAGTATCGGAATCTACAGGGGAAGCTTTTATTTTTTCTGGGGAAACCTTAGAATCTTTAAAAAAAGAAAAGCAAAATTTACAGATAAGAACCACAAAACTTGATTTAGACAATGAACTAAATTTATACTTTAAACTGGCCTTGATAGCTATGGATAATTGGACAATAAATACTGCTGAAATTGTAAAGTTGAGTATTGAAAACCCAGATGCATTACAAAGTGAATTGGGCAAACTAATAGGCATTAACCAAAATGCTGTAAGCACCAGACAAAAAAGAGCCTATTTAAACGAAATAAATGAACTAGACTTAATGTACAGAGAAAAAATACAAGACCTTATAACATCATGATTTTAATAAAACTCCTCCTCGCCCACCTTTTAGGTGATTTCTTTTTACAGCCTACCAAATGGGTAAAAGAAAATGAAAAAAAGAAATTAAAATCGCCTAAGCTATATTTTCACATTCTAATTCATGTACTCCTTGTTACTTTATTGCTATGGGATATATCACTTTGGCCTATTATTTTAATCATAGGATTTTCTCATCTCATTATTGATGGTTTAAAACTCTCATTTCAGAAGAAAAAGACAAAACGCGGCTGGTTTTTTATAGACCAGCTACTTCATATCTTGGTAATATTAGGATGCTACGTTTTCATAGTAGCAAATAACATCACTA
The DNA here is from genome assembly GCA_002428965.1 of Jejuia sp. UBA6058. Lineage (GTDB taxonomy): Bacteria > Bacteroidota > Bacteroidia > Flavobacteriales > Flavobacteriaceae > Jejuia. Next base: position 113,121 of record DIYI01000016.1, read on the forward strand.
TCGGTTTTTCATTGACAGAAAACCAAGTACTACTTCTAACCTGTTTATTGTTTTTAACGCTTCCCGTATCTATAATTATGAAAACCATTTTTTTAAAGTGGAATATTTCAGAACTCACGAAAAACAATCAATCCCTAGAAGATGCTGGCAAATATATTGGTATTTTAGAGCGCGTTTTAGTGTTTATTTTCATTATTGTGAATCATTGGGAAGCCGTTGGCTTTTTAATTACAGCCAAATCCGTTTTTAGATTTGGAGACCTTAAAGAATCTAAAACAAGACAACTCACAGAATATGTTTTAATAGGCACATTAATTAGCTTTGGAATTGCAATAATTATTGGTATTGTATATTCTATTTTAACTTAATACAACTATGTTCAAGCACCCTAAAGAATCTCAGGTTACAATTACCCAATTAATGTTACCATCGCATTCCAACTTTAGTGGAAAAATACATGGAGGACATATTCTGAATTTGATGGATCAAATTGCATTTGCATGTGCTTCTAAACATTCTCAGCATTATTGTGTTACTGCCTCGGTAAATAGAGTAGATTTTCTTAACCCGATTGAAGTTGGCGAATTAGTTACACTTAAGGCTTCTGTTAATTATACTGGAAGAACCTCTATGGTAGTTGGCCTGCGCGTAGAATCTGAAAATATTCAAACAGGTAAAGTAAAGCATTGTAATTCTTCGTATTTCACCATGGTCGCAAAAGATGAGAATGGTAATAATGCTAAAGTTCCTGGAATTATTTTAGATTCTGAGCAAGCTATCAGAAGGTTTTCAAGAAGTATTGTAAGACAGCAACAGGCAAGACACCGCTCTACAAAATTTAATGCTTCGGAATTTAAAATTGAAGAGTATTTAGATATTATTAAAGAACATAATGCTAAAATTGAGCTTTAGCTTTAAAATTTTAATGATACTGAATATCTAAAAATTATAGTTTTACAAATTTCTGGATTGAATCTGATACATCCGTTTTCACTTTTAGAAAATATAAACCGCTTTTAAGTTGTGAAACATTAATCACATCATTACTAGCTAACAATTTTGTTACGACCAGTTTTCCACTAATATCGTAAACCTCCATTTCGTTTATACTGGAATCACCTCTGTTCAATGAAATATTTAAATAATCTCTAACGGGATTAGGATAAATGTTAAAAGACGACCTCAAGCTTTGCTCATTTTGAGACAATGTAGCAGAGACATATACGCCATAATCATCTGCTCTTTGAGCAAAACCAGTACCACAAATTGATGGCGCACCATCCGCTTCTGATACTACTCTCATTCTTAAAAGTTGGTTGACAACTGTATTTGAAGGAGGCGTTACATTACCTGATACAGCATGTGAACCAGCAGAATTATCAGGAACATTGTCTGTTAAAACCATTTCGTTATCTCCATTACTGTTTGAAGTTTCAAAACTACCATTGTTATCCCAATCAATCCAAACTTCCAAAAATTGCGATCTTGAATTGATAGAGCTATAGGTAACATTCAAATTATAAGATGCACCCTCGGATAACGTAGTATTGTAAGAGCAGCTAAAGTCTTGTGTTGCCCCTGAAGGGATAAAGGTACTTGTGACGTTACTAAGAGTATTAAATGAAACATTAGTTACTCCAATACCAAAATTACCATCGCTGTTTAGACTACCAAAAGAACAGCCTGAAACAACACCATTACTAACCACAATATAATTTGGCTGAGTTAAATTTGTTGTACCATGAACATTAGTTACAGATAGCGATACATTGTAAGTACCGTCATTATTAAATATGATTGTTGGATTTTGTTCTGTTGAGGTATATGGTGTGTCTACCCCATTATCAAAATTCCATAAAAATGAAATATTATCATAACCATTATTAGTATAGCTATTTGGAGTACAAGTTGAAGTATCAGTAAATGTTATGGAACTACCAAGACATGCTGTACTGGACGATGAAGTAAAAGCAACATTTGCTGTTGCAGCTGGTGTGAGCGCAGGACTAGACAAAAAAGAAGATCTTGTGCCGTTTAGGGCAGCAATGGCAACAGCTCTTTGCCCTCCAGTAAACTCAGTGGGGCAACCTGTATAATCCATATAATTATGCATATGATCTTGGTGTGTGCCAGAGTTTCTAGTAAATCCCGTGTCCGGATTTATAATTTCATTGAACGTTGCATCACATGTATTAGCATCACTATTATTACAATCAAAATATATTGAATCACCTGAGCCATCTTCAATATCAATAGTTCTAATATGGCTTGGTGTATCTGTAATTCCATCGTCACCACATTGATCTCCAACACCATCATTATCAGAATCATCACCATCAAATGTATGCGGCAAATTAAAGGCGTGACCCATTTCATGAGCCCATATAGATGAATCCTCATTTAAGAAAGAACATATCAATACCACTGATCCATCATAGGCTTGACCATGTGCGGACGCATAATAGGCGTAACCCGCAGTAAAAGAGCCTCCACTAGTACAATTTACATCATTAATTTCATCAACCAACCAAACGTTATAGTATTTAGTAGGATCCCAAATACTATATTCTTTAAGCGAATTTATACCTCCTTGAGAGTCGTAATCTTCAAGTCCAGTACCTGAACTACCAAATTTAACGCCTTCATTAGCGTAATCTGTTACACTACTCATATCCACTCTATTAATACCATTTGTACAGTTGCCACTTTCATCTTGTATGGCCAGAGCAAACTCTATTTGCATATCTACACCATCTCCATCTCCATTGGAACCGCTTACTTTACGCCAGTAATTATTTAAATATTTAATACCAAGTTTTATATTTTCGTCTGAAATATTAGTTCCCGAACCAATGGTTTCACCTTTGTGCATTACATGAACCACAACAGGTATTTGTGCAATGCCATTAGCTAAAACTGATTTCTGAGAAGACACCTTTTGTATTACACTTAAAGCTTTTTGATGACGAGTTTTGTACTGAGCATCTGTCCCCATCATCTTTTTATGTTTTAGATCTGTACCACAAAAATCATGATTATAATGATGGGTATCGAATCTTGTAATCTCTTTTAATCTTTGTCCATAACTGGTATTTAAAGAACACAAAAAGACTAAAATATGAGCGAAAAAGGCTAAGTGATTTTTCATCTTAAAAAGTAAAAGTTAGGTTATTTGGGTACGCTAATATAGCTTTTAATTCTAAATAACCGATAAAATAACATTTTTAAACGATGAAATGCGTTATTGCGATAGCTCACTCATTTATTCCGAAATACCTTTTAACCCAAAAATTTAATAGAAAATAAATTTTTGGCAACAAAAAGTACTGAACAATAAGACAATATGTAGTAAGAGATCCTTTTAAGTAATTGTTATAACGGACAGGTGACTTACGATTTTATAAATCTTTTAGTTATATGTGCATCCTTTGATGAAATCTTTATTAAATAAATTCCTGGACTTAAATTAGAAACACTTAGAACGCTAGATCTTTGTTCTAAATTGGCTTGCTTTACTTTGTTTCCTAGCACGTTAAATATTTCATACCTAAGTTTATTAACATTACTAGGCATATTTATATGTAATTCATTTTTAACTGGATTTGGATAAAGAGATATGTTATTAAATACATCTAAAGTTTCTGTACTTAATGTACCATCAGCCACCACAGTTATAGTACCAAACATATTACCAGCATGTGGAGTACATACAAATGTTGTCGTTCCCTCTTGATTAAATGTATAACTAAAATTAATCCCAGGATTACTTGTTAGTGAACTGGCAAAGGTTTCTGTACCTCCTGTTGCAACTACATTGTGCGTTCCAGTGGCATACCAGTTCCATTGTACCGTATCACCAACTTCTATAGTTCTAGCAGTGTTCGCGTTACCCGATGCAGTTGGTGTAGAATTAAAGCTCCAATCTATTGTGATGGTTTGCGTAGTTTGAGAAAAGCCTAAGGAAGTGACCAAAAGGCATAGAAAAAGTAATTGTTTTATCATAGCATAATTTTTCACACTAAGTTATGAAATTATATAACACAATTATTTAGGAGTTATAACTAAATAAAAAGGTCGCTGAGAGTTAAATTTCTTAGCGACCTTTTATAAATTACTTGATTTGAAATTAATTATTTACTCAAATACATTTTTCTTCGTGAATACAAATCGTAAAACTCATCATCTTTTAAGCTATCGATAAATAAGATACTTTCTCCTGTACTCTTCATTTCTGGCCCTAAAGTTTTATCAACATTAGGGAATTTATTAAAGGAGAATACCGGTTGTTTAATGGCGTAGCCTTCGAGTTGAGGATTGAAATTAAAGTCCTTAACCTTATTCTCACCCAACATCAATTTCGTTGCGTAATTCACATAAGGCTCTCCGTAGGCTTTTGCTATGAACGGTACCGTTCTAGAAGCTCTTGGATTCGCTTCAATAATATATACTTTATCGTCTTTTATGGCGAATTGAATGTTAATTAGTCCAACCGTATTTAAAGCTAAAGCAATCTTTTTTGTGTGATCTTTTATTTGTTGCATTACAAACTCACCAAGGTTAAATGGAGGTAACGTTGAATTACTATCTCCTGAATGAATACCACAAGGCTCAATATGTTCCATGATACCAATGATATAGACCTCTTCTCCATCACAAATCGCATCTGCTTCTGCTTCGATTGCCCCTTCTAAATAGTGGTCTAATAAAAGTTTGTTATTTGGAATTTTATTTAAAAGATCAATAACATGCTCTTCCAGTTCTTTTTCATTGATAACTATTTTCATTCCTTGACCACCTAACACATAAGACGGTCTTACCAAAATTGGGAAATCTAATTCTTTAGCTACAGCTAGCGCCTCATCAGCCGTTTCGGCAGTATCAAATTGAGGGTAAGGAATATTGTTTTCTTTCAATAAAGTTGAAAAACTACCTCTATCCTCAGCTAAATCTAAAGATTCAAAGCTAGTTCCTATAATTTTAACACCGTAACGTGATAATTTTTCAGCTAGTTTAAGAGCGGTCTGACCTCCTAACTGAACAATAACACCTTCTGGCTTTTCATGCTTGATGATGTCGTAAATATGCTCCCAGAATACTGGCTCAAAATATAATTTATCAGCAGTGTCAAAATCTGTAGAAACCGTTTCCGGATTACAATTAATCATGATCGTTTCATACCCACATTCTTTAGCAGCATAAACACCATGCACACAACAATAATCAAACTCAATACCTTGTCCGATACGGTTTGGTCCAGAACCTAGCACTATTATTTTCTTTTTATCGGTAACTACACTTTCATTGTCAGAATAACGCTTACCGTCTGCAGTTTCCATATCACTTTCAAATGTAGAATAGTAATATGGTGTCTTCGCTTCAAACTCCGCAGCACACGTATCAACCAATTTGTAAACGCGGTTAATACCTAATTCTTCTCGTTTGCTATATACTTGACTTTCTAAACATCCGAGCATATGTGCAATCTGTCTATCACCATATCCTTTTTGCTTAGCTTCAAGCAGTAATTCCTTATCAATGGTCTCAATATTGAATGTAGAAATTTCTTTTTCTAAGAAATATAGCTCTTCATATTGTTTTAAGAACCACATATCAATCTTAGTAATTTCGAAAATTCTACTTAATGGAATCCCCATTTTTATAGCATCATAAATAGTAAATACACGATCCCAAGAAGCATGTGTCAATTTCTCAATAACCTCATCGTAATTGGTATTTTCTTTACCATCTGCACCAAGCCCATTACGCTTAATTTCAAGGGATTGCGTTGCTTTATGCAAAGCTTCTTGGAAAGAACGCCCAATACCCATCACCTCGCCAACAGCCTTCATTTGAAGCCCTAGAGTTCTATCTGATCCTTCAAATTTATCAAAGTTCCAACGTGGTATTTTTACAATTACATAATCTAAAGTAGGTTCAAATAATGCTGAAGTAGATTTAGTTATTTGATTACTTAATTCATCCAAACTATAACCCAAAGCCAATTTTGCAGCAATTTTTGCGATTGGATATCCTGTTGCCTTACTTGCTAGTGCGGAAGAACGTGATACACGTGGATTAATTTCAATAGCAATAATTTCTTCTTGATCATCAGGACTTACCGCAAATTGAACATTACATCCACCAGCAAAATCACCAATACTGCGCATCATATGTATTGCCATATCACGCATCTTTTGATAAGTTCTATCGCTCAAAGTCATCGCTGGCGCTACTGTAATAGAGTCACCAGTATGGATTCCCATTGGATCCATATTCTCAATAGAACAGATAATCACCACATTACCATTAGAATCTCTAAGTAACTCAAGCTCATACTCTTTCCATCCTAATAGCGCTTTATCAATCATTACTTCATGGATAGGAGAAATCTCTAATCCACGACGCAATAACTTATCAAAATCCTTTTCATCATAAACAATCGCAGCTCCCGCTCCACCAAGAGTAAACGAAGAGCGAATACATAAAGGAAAACCAAACTCTTGTGCAATTTCTTTTCCTTTTAAGAAAGAAGAAGCCGTTGCTTGTGGTGCCATACCAACACCTATTTGCCCCATTAATTCTCTAAACTGTTCTCTATCTTCTGTAATATTAATGGCATCAATATTAACACCAATCATATCTACTCCAAAATCTTCCCAAATACCTTTTTCATCAGCTTCAATAGCTAAATTTAAAGCGGTTTGTCCACCCATGGTTGGTAAAACCGCATCAATTTGAGGATGCTCCTTCAAAATCTTAACAATAGATTTTGTATTTAGCGGTAATAGATATACATGATCCGCCATTGATGGGTCGGTCATGATAGTTGCAGGGTTAGAATTGATTAATATGGTTTCAATTCCATCTTCTCTTAAAGATCGTAACGCTTGTGAACCAGAATAATCAAATTCACATGCTTGACCAATGATGATAGGACCAGAACCAATAATTAAGATAGACTTTAGTTTAGGATTTTTCGGCATTTTTTTTCTACGTTCTAGTTTTTATAAATCGGTTTGCTAAATTATGTAATAACGAAACATAAAAAAAGGCGTTACGCTTAAGCAACACCTTTAAAATATCAACAATTGTTAATCATTATTTTTTATGTCTAGATTCAGAGGATACAGACAATTTCTTTCTTCCTTTAGCTCTTCTTCTAGCAAGCACTTTTCTACCGTTAGCAGAAGCCATTCTTTCTCTAAAACCGTGCTTGTTTCTTCTTTTTCTTTTAGAAGGCTGAAACGTTCTTTTACTCATCGTCTTATATCTTTAAATACTATTGTATGTTTTCTGGATTTTTTTGACCCTTCGCCAAAACTGGGGGCAAATATACAAAGCTTTTTTGTTTCACAAACCTATTTTAAAAATATTTTTTCCATAAAAATTTAGTTTCTTTGCACTTCAAATAAAAATAAGAGCAATTTCCCTAAGAAATGTGCCAGAATTTAAAATAGAAAATTTAAAATACAATGTTCAATAAGATTATAAAACTGATTTTAGCCGCTGGAATTTTAGCCTACGCCATATATCAATTTACCGAAGGCAATATAGGCAACGGCATATCTTTAATATTATTAGCTGGTGTTTTTGTATTTCTTTATTTTAAAAACGAATTTATTTTACTTTCTTTTTTAAGACTGCGCAAACAAGATTTTGATGGTGCAAAAAAGTGGTTAGATAAAATTAAAAACCCAGAGGCAGCTTTGGTAAAAAAACAGCAAGGGTACTACAATTATTTGCATGGTATTATGACGATGCAGGATAATATGAACGAATCTGAAAAATACTTCAAAAAAGCGGTGTCTTTAGGACTGTCTATGAAACACGATTTGGCAATGGCCAAACTAAATTTGGCAGGAATCGCATTTTCTAAACGTCGCAAGCGCGAAGCCCAACAATTATTAACCGAAGCTCAAAAGTTAGACAAACATGGCATGCTTACAGATCAAATAAAAATGATGAAGCAAAACATGAAACAAGCTGTTGGCCCTAACCAACATTTTGGCGCAGGCGGTTCTTTACGCTCTCAAAAAAGAAGAAGTAGATAATAATTTTATTTGGGCGTTACCCTAAAGGGTCGGGCTTTCAGTTAATAGTTTTGCCTCGGTGCGCCTCGGCAAAAGCTGCCACTACAATCCCTAACAAGGGTTTATCTGCTGACTATATTCTTCAAAAAAGACTGCTTTTCAATTTTGTATCCAATTTTATACTAGAATTAATGGCTAGCAAATCTTTCAAGAACGCCTTTCTATTCTGTGGAGATATAATAACTGAATTAAATTTAGAGTAACTTATTTCTATTCTATCGGTTAATGAAGCTGCTGGCGAAGATAGCAAGGAGCTTGTTTTTTCAATTTTGGTGATATTTTCAATATCAATTTTCTTGTTGTATAGGAATCCACATTTTATGTGTAAAAAACGATCTTGAATCCCGTACCTCATACTATATAGTATGTACACCAAAAAAGCTAATGTTATAAGATGTATTGCTGATACGATCAAAATATCTTCTAATTTTGACCTTTCGATGCTAATTTGAGCAATAGAAATTGAAAGTAATAGTAAAAATATAAACAACAATAGACCGTAACTTATTTTTGATTTATATACTTTCAACGTAACATTTAATTATAATAGCCCTCCTCTGGAATTTCTATAAAATACTGCTTCCTAGATTTATTATTCAAGTGAGGCTCACGTAACCAAGGGTTATGAATCTTTAAAATCTTATAGTTAATACCAAACTTTTCAGCAAAATTGGTAAAGTCCGTCACTGCTGTATCTACTTCAACTTTAAAAGTGGGAATGTGTGTATATAAATCCTTATCTCTAAAGTTAAAACCATATTTGTTTGGATTTGATAAGATTTCTTTAAGCGCTACTATTCTAAACACATAGCGCCCTGTTTCTTCACCCAACAATAAATCATAGTAGTCTGATACATTTTGCTCTTTCAGTCGTCTTGAAACTCCAGCGTTACCAGCATTGTATGCCGCTGCAGCCAATGTCCAAGACCCCAATTCTTCTTTAGCTTTTAGCAAATATTTACAAGCCACTTCTGTAGCCATCTCTAAATGATAGCGCTCATCTACATTATCGTTTACTTCTAAGCCATTTTCACGACCTGTGGTTTTCATAATTTGCCAAACACCTCTAGCTCCCGCGGGAGAAACTGCGTTGGTTAAACCACTTTCAATTACTGCCAAATACTTAAAATCATCTGGCACACCATGTTTCGCTAATATCGGCTCAATTACTGGGAAATATTTTCTGGCACGCTTAAACATCAACAACCCATTAGACTGCCAATACGTATTTACCAGCAATTCTCTATCCATTCGTTCTAGAATATCAGGATTCTCTAAAGGCATTGTTTCCCCTGCAAAAGATAAATTTTCGGGAACTTGCAACGCGTAAACGTTATAATCGTTAATTAATTTCTTTTCGAAATTTTCATCAGTAGGCGCATCTTGGAGGGCATAAATAAAAAGTAAACATAAACTTAATAATCCCACAAACGCCAATAGCTTCTGTATTGTCTTCATCATTAATAAGTTTGATATAAAGGTAAACTATTTTTTAATTTTCTAAAATTATGCGAGGTAAATTCTCGTTAAACCACTTGTATTTATAAAGAATCATAGCGTGCGTTCCATTTTTAACAATGATACAATTCTTAATATTCTTAATAGGAAATACGCTATCATCATCTCCATGTATATGAACAACATCGGGGTTATAATCCTCTTGGTTCCAATTTAGCATATTTTCAATTGCCCAATCTAAATACTGTTGATCACTAACAGATAAGTACATTTTGTACAAACTCAAACGTTTTTTAATCTTATCACCATAAGCGTATTTAGCCAACAAATCTATTCTACTTGCCAAATTAGTGGGGAGTAATTTGTAAATTTTTGTTGACTTAGCAAATTGCATAGGCGTTGGTAACTCATTTTTAGATTTCACACTCGAGACGATAATAAGCTTTTTTACCGAAATATGTTTACTCATTTCCTGTACCAACACACCACCAAAAGACACGCCTAAAAGCACAATGTCCTTATGCTTAATCTCCTTAGTCATTCTTAGCGCATAATGACCTAAAGTCTCATTGCTTTCTGGTAAAAACCACTCTAATTTATGTATTTCAAATTGGTTTTTGGGTAATGCAATATGCTCAAAAATTAACGGACTAGCAGCCATTCCAGGCATTAAATAGACGTGTATTATGTCTTGACTCATAAGGTTTTAACCTTCAAATTACTTTAGCGGATGAATTTTTTTTCGTACTTTTGCACAAAGTTATAGAAATAGTATCCACTATTCTACTACAACTCTTCTTAAAATTAAATATTTAATACATAACTATGGTTGAAGCTGCTGAATTAATTGACAATGATTTTTTACGTCAATTTGAACTAAAAATGGATGGCCATTTGGCAAAAATTGAATACTCCTTACAAGAACGAAAAATCTTTTTAACAAAGTTGATTATTCCAGAAGAGATTAATAATGACGAATTTAAAAAAGAGTTTATTGCTGCTGTGTTTGAACAAATTCAGGACAGAAATTTAAGCGTAATGCCTACAAGTCCAGCAATTGCAAAATTTGTGAGAAGCAACCGAAAGTATAAAAGAATGTTACCTGTTGGGGTGAGAATCTAAAAGACAGAATTTTAAAATATAAAATCCGAAATCAGTGATGGTTTCGGATTTTTTTATGCTTGAAAATTATTTAGAATGAGGCCCTGAAACAAGTTCTGGATGACCGATAAACTCAAACCTAACCAATCCATCTTCATCTATTTTGGTAAGTTTAACTTCATGTAAGGTATTAACCAACTCAGGATTCCAAGGTGCTTTTACTTTAACGTAGTTTTCTGTAAAGCCATGAATGTAGCCTTCTTTATTTTCGCTTTCAAAAAGTACAGTTCTTTTAGTATCTAACTGACTTTCGTAAAACGCACGTCTTTTCTTTACAGATAAACCACGTAACATTTTACTGCGTTTACTTCTCACATTATTTGGCACTGCGCCATCCATTTCTGCTGCTTCAGTATTCTCCCTCTCAGAGTAAGTAAATACATGTAAATAAGAAATATCCAGTTCATTCAAGAAATTGTAAGTCTCTAAAAAGTGTTCCTCGGTTTCTCCTGGAAATCCAACAATTACATCCACACCAATGCAGGCATGCGGCATTACTTCGTTTATTTTTGAAACACGATCTACATACAATTCTCGCATGTAACGACGTTTCATTTTTTTAAGAATAGCGTTACTACCTGATTGTAATGGCACATGAAAATGAGGCACGAAAGCTCTAGACCTCGAGACTAAATCAATGGTTTCATTTTTTAATAAATTGGGCTCAATTGACGAAATTCGCAAACGCTCAATACCTTCAACCTTATCCAATTCCGTAACCAAATCTAAAAAGGTATGCTCATGTTTCTTATTTCCAAATTCGCCCTTGCCGTAATCCCCAATATTTACACCAGTAAGCACTATTTCTTTAATATTTTGTTTTGAAATTTCTCTAGCATTTATCAGAACATTTTCCATAGTATCACTACGCGAAATACCACGAGCTAAAGGAATGGTACAATAAGTGCATTTGTAATCGCAGCCATCCTGCACTTTTAAAAACGCACGTGTTCTATCACCTATTGAATAAGATCCCACATAAAAATCGGCCTCCTCTATTTCGCAGGAATGTACTTCTCCAAAATCGTTTTTTGTAAGATCGTTTAAATAGTCAGTTATTTTAAACTTTTCAGTAGCTCCTAATACCAAATCTACCCCATTAACATCGGCTAACTCCTGTGGTTTTAATTGTGCGTAACAACCAACGGCGGCAACAAATGCTTCAGGATTTGTTTTTTGGGCTTGTTTTACAATGGTTTTAAAGCGCTTATCAGCATTTTCAGTAACAGAACAGGTATTAATCACATATATATCTGCACTTTCAGAAAAATCTACACGATCAAAACCTTCATTTGTAAAACTTCGAGCAATGGTAGAAGTCTCTGAAAAATTCAGTTTACAACCTAAAGTATAAAATGCGACTTTTTTGTTCATTTGTTATATTGTAATTCTGAACTTGTTTCAGAATCTTTTAAAACTTACTTTTACTTTTTATCTTTTGAAGCTCTTCGACTGTTCTTAGAGTGACAACCCAATAAAAGACTGCAAAGCTACAACTAAATATCAAAATGATAAAGCGCATTTCGCAACATTTAATTTACTATTTTTCAATTAGTTGTCTTACATTTTTGATTTTTTCCTGCGGAAGCGATAAAAGTAAAAAAAGAGATCATTTAGTATTCCGATATAACGAATATGCTAATATTAATACTTTAGACCCTGCATTTTCTAGAACTTTACAAGATGTTTCAGTTACCAATCAGTTATTTAATGGTTTGGTTCAGCTAGATGATCAACTAAATATTTTACCCTGTATTGCGAAAGATTGGCGTATTTCAGAAGATGGCAAAATATATACGTTTCACTTGCGGAATGACATCTACTTTCATAAACATCCGCTTTTTGGAAAAGATTCCACCAGATCTGTTGTTGCCAACGATTTTACCTATAGTTTAAATCGTTTACGGGATGAAAAACTGGCAGCTCCAGGTGGCTGGGTTTTAAACAAGGTAGATGATTTTAAGGCAACTAACGATACTATTTTTGAAATTACGTTAAAACAACCTTTCCCTGCCTTTATTGGACTGTTGACTATGAAATATTGTTCTGTAGTTCCTAAAGAAATAGTAGAACATTATGGTTCTGAATTTCGTTCGCATCCAATCGGTACAGGCCCTTTTAAATTTAAGAGATGGGAAGAAAATGTAAAATTGGTATTTAGAAGAAATGAAAACTATTTTGAAGAAGATGAAAAAGGCCATCAACTACCCTATCTGGAAGCCATTGCATTGACCTTTTTACCTGATAAACAAAGTGAATTTTTGCAATTTGCCCAAGGAAATATTGATTATCTGCAAAGTTTAGACGCCTCTTATAAAGACGAATTGCTTACAGCGGATGGACGGTTAATAGAGAAATACACCAAGACCGTGAAAATGACAACCGGCCCGTATTTAAACTCTGAATATTTGGGATTTTATTTGGATTCCGAAACACCTGAAATTCAATCTAAACTGATAAGGCAAGCTATTAATTATGGTTTTGATAAACAGAAAATGATTACTTATTTGCGTAACGGTATTGGTAATCCGGCTAATGGTGGCTTTATTCCTATTGGTTTACCGGGGCACAGTAAAACGATAGGTTACAATTACAAACCTGAAAAAGCAAAACAACTTATTGAGCAATTTAAAAAAGAAAGTGGTATTGAAAATCCAGAGATTACTTTGGTAACTTCTAGCAATTATTTAAGTTTTTGTGAATTTATTCAGCGTGAATTAGAAAAAGCAGGATTAACCATAAATGTTGATGTTATGCCTGAAGCTACACTACGGGCTTCACGGTCTCATGGAAAAGTAGATATGTTTAGAAGTTCGTGGGTAGCTGATTATATGGATGCTGAAAACTATCTATCCATTTTTTATAGCAAGAATTTTGCACCCGATGGCTCTAATTATTTTCATTTTAAAAACAAAACTGTAGATAGTTTGTATAATAAAGCGTTTACTATTTCGAATATTGAAGAACGAAAGCACCTATACACAACCATCGATTCCATAGCTATGGAAAATGCCATAATGGTGCCTTTATTTTATGATGAAGTAGTGCGTTTTACCAGAAAAAATGTTGAAGGTTTAGGCATTAATCCTATCAATATTTTGGATTTGAGGCGTGTAAAAAAGTCTATTTTGGACTAAAATAATAAATATCATCATCTCCCTTTCCACCACTGCGTTTTGATACTAATAATCCAGATTTTCCATCTTCAAATAACAGATATGAAAAATCATCCTGAACACTATTTAAAGGCCTAAGTAGTTTTTCAGCTTTCAAAAATGCACCAATGGAATCTATTGCACTTTTATAAATATCATAACCTCCAAAACCGTTTCTTCTATCAGAAGAAAAATAAAGGGCATTATCAGTTATTATTGGAAACATTTCGCGGCTGTATGAATTCACTCTATACCCTAAGTTAAGAGGTTCACTAAAAATACTATCATCCAGTATGTCAACCCTAAAAATATCAGATCCCCCTTTTGTTGATTGTCTACCCCCTTTTATATTGGCTGTAAAGTATAGTGCTTTTCCATCACTACTTAACGCAGGATGTCCGTAGGAAAATCTAGGTTGACAAAACGGTAACACTTTAAAGTTTGTATAGCCAACACCGCTTTTAAACTCCCCCACTTCCAAATGAAAATTGGCTTTATTAAACTTACCTTTTGGCATGTTTTTACTGGTATAGGTAGTCATAATATAAATCTTGCCTCCATCTGCACTTATTGCAGCACTTGTTATGGAACCTAAACCAGATAAGGGATCAATCCTTATTTCTTCAATACCAAATATTTGTCCTTGGCTATCAATCTTTCCCTTATAGATGGAAAGCACGCCTTCACCACTAAAAGCTACTTTTACCTTACCATTCTTTTTAAGTTTATAGGATGTAAAAATGACTTGATTGCCTGAAACTGGCATTATACCAAAATGTGGATATTCAGTATTGATGTCAAGGTTTTTTATATCAATATCAAATTCTTGAGCAAGACCAACAAAACTGAGAAGCAGAAAGGTTAATAGCTGTATTTTCAAAATTCTAATATTTGAACTTCAAATATACAAATCTTTAAAAGTTAGAGAGTTAAGAATCGTTATTCTCTTCGATATTTTTTGGTTTCTTCAAAAACGTGCTCTAAAATGGCTTTATCCTCTTCTGTCAGGTCGATATTCCTTCTCATCATCACCACTTCGGCAACTTCAAAAGCTTTCTTAGTTAAATATGTTTTAAAACCACTATTACCTCCCCAACTAAAACTGGGCACAAAATTTCGCGGAAAACCGCTGCCAAAAATGTTTGCACTTACACCGACTACGGTTCCCGTATTAAACATGGTATTTATCCCGCATTTACTGTGGTCTCCCATCATTAAACCACAAAACTGCAAACCTGTTCTTGCAAAACCTTCAGTTTGGTAATCCCATAGGCGTACTTCGGCATAATTATTTTTAAGATTGGAGTTATTGGTGTCAGCTCCAAGATTACACCATTCGCCTAACACAGAATTTCCTAAAAATCCATCATGCCCCTTATTAGAATACCCAAAAATTACAGAATTATTGACTTCACCACCAACTTTGGAATGTGGTCCAATGGTTGTTGGACCATAAATTTTTGCACTCAATTTTACCGTTGCCCCATCGCATAACGCAAACGGACCACGAATAACAGCACCCTCCATAATTTCGGCGTCCTTACCAATATAAATTGGGCCTTTACTGCCATTAAGCGTTGTAAATTCAAGGCTTGCGCCTTCTTCTAAAAAGATATTTTCTGGAGCAATTATATTATTACTTGAAGGAATAGGTTGCGATTTTCTATCCTTTGTTATCAATTGAAAGTCTTCAAGTAGCGCCGCTCCATTTTTAGAAAAAATATCCCAAGTATTTTCAATTTTTAAAACCTCTGCCGAAAATTCAATGGCATCGCAAGATTCAAAATCTATATTTTCATCTCCTTCCTTTGCATAAAATGCTATAACATCTTCATCCTTAAAAATAGCCTGATTCTCTCCTAAACTTTTTACAGTCTCAACCAACTGTAAATTTGGTAAATAGGAAGCATTTATCATTATATTCTCTGGCATTTCTACCATAGGATACTTTTCCGAAAGGTAATCTTCTGTAACTGTGGTGGTAGTAGTCGTTAAGTACCACTCCCATTTTTCCCTTATAGTTAAAATACCAATACGAATATCTGCAACAGGTCTTGTGTAGGTAAAAGGTAGCAAGTTATTACGCGAAGGCCCGTCAAAGAGAATATAATTCATACTAAATTATCAAGTTTAAAATCTTCAATCAAACTTAAAGACTATCAATTTATAAAAGAGTAAAAATAAAAAAGCCTCTCTATAGTAGAAAGGCTTTTTAAATATATTTGAGTTAGTTTACTTTTTAAACTTTGCGTATTTATTTTTGAATTTATCAATACGACCAGCAGTATCTACCAATTTAGATTTACCAGTATAGTATGGGTGCGATGTTCTTGAAATTTCCATTTTTACAAGTGGGTATTCAACACCGTCAACTTCTAACGTTTCATTTGTCGCCGCAGTAGATTTTGTTAAAAACACATCGTCATTTGACATATCTTTAAACGCTACTAATCTATAATTTTCTGGATGTATACCTTTTTTCATCGCCTTACGCTTTAAATCTTAATTTTTTAGAGGTGCAAATTTAAGTATTTTTTGGTAATTCGCAACTAATTTTTATTTTTTATTTTTAAGAAAAAATGTAACATTTTATTTTTATTTCATACTAACCATCAAACTAAAAAATCATCACAAATATCATGGAAAAATCAATTAAATCTATAGCTTCAAATTATGGGCTATATCTAGGAATTGCACTAACCCTTTTTACTGGAATTGCGTATGCTGTAAATTTAGACTTATTTACACAAATGTGGTTTGGGTTAATAATACTTGCAGTTGTAATAGTCTTAGGCATTATTTCAATCGCAAAATCAAAAAAGGCATTAGGTGGGTTTATAAATTTTAAAAATGCCTTTACATCTTATTTTATAACATTAGTAGTTGGTCTTATTATCGCAACGATTACCACTATTTTAATTTTTGTAGTCATAGATCCTGAAGCAGCTACCCAACTTCAAGAAAAAATTATTGACACGCAAGTTGAAAGACTTGAAAATTACAATGTACCTAGCGAGGTTATTGATGAGACCATAGAAAAGATGGAGGCTAATGGCAATATGTATTCTATCGGCAACATTTTAAAAAGCCTATTATGGCAAATTGCAGGTTTTAGTGTTGTTGGATTAATTGTTGCGGCCATTATGAAGAAAAGAAACCCTGAGGCAGAATAAATTCATTATTTTTGGGGACATTCAAAGAAGTAACGTCTCAATGGATATATCTGTAGTAATACCACTACTTAACGAAGCAGAGTCTTTAAAAGAATTACATGATTGGATTGCAAAAGTTATGCAGTCCAATCATTTTTCTTATGAAATCATTTTTATTGATGATGGCAGTACAGATAACTCTTGGAATGTTATTAATGCCCTGTCGGAAAAGAATAATAATGTAAAAGGTATACAGTTTTTAAGAAATTTTGGAAAATCGCAGGCACTTCATGCTGGTTTTGAAAAAGCACAAGGTAAAGTTGTGATTACCATGGATGGCGATTTACAAGACAACCCAAATGAAATTCCTGAACTTTACAACATGATAATCCAAAACGGATTTGATTTAGTTTCAGGATGGAAAAAAAAGCGTTACGATTCTGTAATCACAAAGAATATACCATCAAAACTCTTTAATTGGGCAGCAAAAAAAACATCAGGTGTAAAGCTGCATGATTTTAATTGCGGACTTAAATCCTACCGGAAGGCAGTTGTAAAAAATATTGATGTTAATGGTGAAATGCACCGGTACATTCCTGTTCTGGCTAAAAATGCGGGTTTTAGTAATATTGGGGAAAAAGTTGTAAAGCATCAGGCCAGAAAATACGGTGAAACTAAATTTGGTATAGACCGATTTATTAACGGATTTCTAGATTTGATTACTATATGGTTTCTTTCACGCTTTGGTAGGCGCCCCATGCATCTATTTGGTGCTTTAGGCGTTTTAATGTTCATCATTGGTTTTGGTTTTGCTTTTTATTTAGGTGTTGATAAACTCTTTATAAACCCCACTGGTAGATTAATTACTGAGCGACCACAATTTTTTATCGCTCTTGCTACCATGATTATTGGTACACAGTTTTTTGTTGCCGGATTTTTAGGCGAGATTATTCTAAGAAATCGGCCTGATAAAAAGCGGTATTTGGTAAAAGATACTATTGCCTAGACCCTTTGTATAATAATTCGACTACTTCAGCTAAAAAGTTTGCGCCATAATTTAATTTTAAAATAATTTGTACCAGCAATAAAACAACGGCGAAATCCTTACTTTTGTCGTATTAAATTCAATAAAATGATACATATAGATCCTGCGATTTTAGAACGTATTAACGCTTGGTTAACTCCTACTTTTGACGCTGAAACACAACAAACCATAAAAGACAGTATTGCGAACAATCCTGAAGATATTCAGGAAAGTTTTTATAAAGATTTAGAGTTTGGTACGGGTGGAATGCGCGGTGTAATGGGCGTGGGTACCAACAGAATTAATAAATACACACTTGGTAAAAGCACACAAGGACTTTCGCAATATCTTAAGGAGCAGTTCCCTGATAAAACGCCTAAAGCTGTTATAGCTTACGATTGTAGATATAATAGTAAAACTCTAGCCAAAGTTGTTGCTGATGTTTTTTCTGCAAACGGTATACAAGTTTATCTTTTTGAAGATTTAAGAGCTACACCAGAGCTGTCTTTTGCTGTAAGACACCTAAATTGTAATTGCGGAATTGTATTAACGGCATCTCATAATCCACCAGAATACAATGGGTATAAGGTATATTGGCAAGATGGTGGTCAGTTAGTACCTCCGCATGACGCTGCTTTGATAAAAGTGATTAATACGGTTGCATATACCGATATCCAGTTTGAAGCTAATGATAATTTAATTACCTATATAGGAAAAGATGTAGATGACATTTTTATTGATGCTTCTGTTGACAATGGATCCGTCGGTGCTACTCAAGAAGCTAAAGACAACTTAAATATTGTATTTACATCGTTACACGGAACTTCAATTACTACAGTACCTGAAACGTTAAAACGTGCTGGTTACAACAATGTGCATATTGTTGAAGAACAGCGCGAACCAGATGGTGGCTTTCCAACAGTAAAATCGCCCAACCCTGAAGAACCAGCAGCTTTAAAAATGGCTCTCGAATTGGCAGATGAAGTTGGTGCTGATATTGTTATTGGAACAGATCCTGATTGTGATAGATTAGGTGTTGCTGTAAGAAATACGGCTGGCAAACTTCAATTACTTAATGGAAATCAAACCATGGTGATGATGGTAGATTTTCTTTTGAAAAAATGGAAAGCCGAAGATAAAATAAAAGGAAAAGAATTTATAGCTACTACTATAGTATCAACACCAATGCTTAATAAGCTTGCAAAAGCTTATAACGTGGACAACAAAATTGTGTTAACTGGTTTTAAATGGATTGCAAAACTTATCAAAGACTTCCCTGAGTTAGATTTTATTGGTGGTGGTGAAGAGAGTTTCGGATTCATGGTAGGCGATTTTGTACGTGACAAAGATGCGGTAACCTCAACACTTTTAGCTTGCGAAATTGCAGCAATTACTAAAGCTAGTGGTAGTTCATTCTTTGAAGAATTAATAAAACTCTATTTAGAGCACGGTTGCTACAAAGAAAAATTAGTATCACTCACTAAAAAAGGTATTGAAGGTGCACAAGAAATTAAGCAGATGATGATTGATGCACGCCAAAATCCGCTAACAATCGTAAATGGTAGCAAAGTGGTTAAAATTGAAGATTATGAATCGGCAACCTCTAAAAACTTGATTACTGGTGAAGAAACTGAAATTGACATTCCAAAATCAAACGTGATTATTTATTATACAGAAGATGGCAGTCAAGTAGCACTAAGACCAAGCGGTACCGAGCCTAAGATTAAATTCTATGTTAGTGTAAATGCTGAATTAAATAGTGCCGAAAACTTTGGCGCTTTGGAAACAGAATTAGATACTAAAACAGAAACTATATTGAAGGATATGAACCTTATTTAATGAGTCATTTTAAAAATATTTTAAGTTACGCAAAGCCTTATAAGCGTTTTGCCATAGGACACATTATTTCTAATGTGTTTTTTGCTTTATTTGGCACATTATCATTTGTGGCACTTAAACCTATGCTTGATGTTATTTTTGATAAGGAAAAAACCGTTCCAAAAATCAAACCAGTTTACCAAGGGTTTGACAAACTGGATGAATTTCTTGGTGATGTATTAAACTACCAAATGCATCAGTTTACAGGAGGAGATAAAGGCAAAGCCTTGATGTTTACTATCGGTATTATCGTAGTAATGTTTCTTTTAAAAAATCTTTCGGGGTATCTTGCCAACTACTTTCTTGTCTTTTTAAGAAATGGCGTAATCAGAGACATAAGAAATAAGGTCTATAAAAAAACAATGGAGCTACCGTTGTCATTTTTTTCAGAACAAAGAAAGGGAGATATTTTGGCTAGAGTAACGGGAGATGTTCAAGATTTACAATATTCGTTTCTCTCGGTTCTAGAACTAATTGTAAGAGAACCTTTAACTATCATTTTTACCATTATTGCAATGGTATACATTAGTCTGCAACTTACCCTTTTTGTATTCATATTTATTCCCATTATGGGATTTGTAATATCAAAGATTGGAAAAAGTTTAAAACGTAAATCAGACCGAGTTCAAAAAGAACAAGGTATGTTTTTATCTACCTTAGAAGAAACATTAACTGGTTTAAGAATTATTAAAGGGTTTAGTGCGGAAAGTAAGTTTAATGAAACTTTTAAAGAGTCCACCAATAGATTTTACAATTTTTCTAATAAACTATTGAATCGTCAAAACCTAGCGTCTCCAGCCAGTGAATTTTTAGGTATATGTATGATTTCAGTTATTCTTTGGTACGGTGGTAATTTAGTCTTGAATAATGATAGTACTTTGGCTCTTGATGGTAGTCAATTTTTAATATATATGGGGCTGGCTTACAATATACTTACGCCTGCAAAAGCAATTTCCCGAGGATTGTATAACATCAAAAAAGGAGGTGCAGCTGCAGAACGTATTCAAGAAATTATTGATATGCCAAACCCTCTTAAGGATAAAACAGATGCTGTTGTAAAAGAAGGTTTCAATTCTCAAATAGAGTTCAAAAACGTGTGGTTTAAATATCAAGATGAATATGTATTAAAAGATTTTAGTCTAACCATCCCAAAAGGAAAAACTGTTGCTTTGGTAGGACAATCAGGAAGTGGAAAATCAACAATTGCCAACCTTATTACCCGGTTTTATGATGTAAATAAAGGCGAAATCCTTTTAGATGATATAAATATTAAAGATGTAACAACTAATTCTTTAAGACAACAACTAGGTATAGTTACACAAGATGCGATTCTATTTAATGAAAGCATAAAAAATAACTTAAAACTAGGAAATGAAAATGCCACAGATGAAGATGTTATTGAAGCTTTAAAAGTGGCTAATGCTTGGGAGTTTGTAAAAGACCTTGATGGTGTTTTAGATTATAATATTGGTGATGCTGGAACAAAATTGTCTGGAGGACAAAAACAAAGACTTAGTATTGCAAGAGCTGTCTTAAAAAGTCCACCGATAATGGTGTTGGACGAAGCTACCTCCGCACTTGATACAGAAAGCGAACGTTTAGTGCAAGTTGCCCTAGAAAACATGATGAAAAACAGAACATCCATCGTCATTGCACACAGGCTATCTACTATTCAAAATGCTGATGAAATTGTTGTGTTGAGTAAGGGCGAAATAGTGGAAAAAGGCAAGCACAAAGACCTTATGACTAAAAAAGGCGCCTATCAAAAACTTGTGGAGATGCAAAGTTTTGAGTAAATCTTCTGAAAACATTTTGATATAAAAGAGAAAAAAGGATAGTGATTTGGGCAACTATCCTTTCTTTGTTCATGCTAGACTTGGGGACGACTAACATTTATAAGTAGGTTTCTGATACAAACATATATCAAATCTAGATACAAACCAAGAAAAAAATGTTTTTTATCGTATTTTTTTGTATTTCATCGATTAAACGCAATAATATTATCAAATAGAAGGATCCCCCATATGACCAATAAAACAAATGGCTCCAGTATATTTTTCTTTGATTAAGTATAAAAAAGGTCGGCTACCTCTAAATCTAGGACGAGCAGATGTAACACCTGAACCTATTATAACAGCGGCAGCTTCTGTCCCTTCTTCATTTACTTCAATAAATGTATTTTGACGAATTTCAGATATAGAAATACTGCTATTAATATTGCTAAAATCTCCTTTAGAGCCATAAATAGAAAGTCCTAAAGATTCCAAAGCTATTTTTAAGTCAATATCATATTCTGTTCTAAACCTAGGTAAATAGACCTCCAGGTCCTCGTATATTGCACCTTCTTCTTCAATTTGTGCAAGAAAGTCTACACTCAAATTATTAATAATATCAGAAGTGATATAGTTTCCATTAGGTATTAGCAAAACCATTTCAAATCGTTCTTCTTCATAAGGCAATATGATAGAACTAAACTGATCATTACTAAACCAATGAATATCTTCTTTCATTTTCATCATCATTACCTTTTTCGTGTCACCATCGTAAGGAAAAAAAGAAGCTTCACGGGTTAAAGTACTATTAAATGTGTACTTCCATACAGATTTAAAATAAATTGCATTAAGCAAAGCCATTACAGTATTTACACTTAATCCGTCTGCTATGTCATCAATCTTTCCGTTTGTGTTTTCGCTTGCCCAACTATTTATTTTGTCCTTAGCCATTTGCGATCCAAAATTTACATTCTCAACTGTACTATTATAAAATATTCTATTAACATCCAGAAAATCGTCTTGAACGTGGAGGCCTTCCTGTACCCAAATTGAGTTGGCTAGATTAAAAGAGGTCCCACCACTTTTAGTCGTCAATGTATCTATTAACAACTTATTATAAATATTCATATCTAAAGTTGAAGTACCGTTACCTATAACATCCTCAAAAGTAGTTTTCGTCTCGCCAGCAGCACCATTACTCAGCATTCCTAAACCCATTGAGACGCTTAAAGGAGAAATCATGTAGTTCTCTTTTGCTTCATCTTGAGCTACCGCTTTGAAAAGATCGAAAGCAAAATTATTATTATCACTAACAAAAGCTTGAGCTTCTGGTGTTTTAAGATTTGTATCTATAATCAGCTCGTCCAATTCATTAGAATCCGACGAATCTGTTGGAAGTTCTACAGGCTCAATTGCATTGCAAGAAAACACAAATATGCCAATACCTAGTAAGCAAAGTTTAGTGATGTTCATTGTAAATAATTTTACATAAATATACGAAAATTAACACGTTTTATTTTATACAGGTAACTATTAAACCTTTTAGTATTTTTAAAGTCTAAAACAAAATATCTTTTGTGACAGACGAAGCGCAATTAGTTAAAGAGTTACAATCCGAACAACACAAAGAAAAAGCCTTTAGAGCGTTAATAACCCTTTACAAGGAGCGCTTGTATTGGCATATTCGAAATATTGTAAAGACTCATGATGATGCAGATGACGTGCTTCAAAACACCTTTATTAAAATTTACAAAAACATTCATAACTTTAAGGGTGATAGCAAATTGTATTCTTGGATGTATCGCATTGCCACAAACGAATCTATTACACTTTTAAATAAGAATGCAAAACGCTTACAAATTACCAGTGAAGAAGTGCAACAGTTAGCCATAAACAACCTAACTTCTGATGTGTATTTTGAAGGAGAGGAGATTCAGCTTAAATTACAAAAAGCAATTGCCACCTTACCTGAAAAGCAACAATTGGTTTTTAATATGAAATATTTTGAAGAACTAAAGTATAAAGACATCTCAGAAATTTTAGAGACTAGTGAAGGTGCTCTTAAAGCATCATACCATATCGCTGTTAAAAAAATTGAATCGTATTTAATTGATAATTAAACCTTTTTGAAAAGTTAGAGTCAAAATAAAGACATGAAAAATAAAAAGTTACATAGCATAAAAACTACCGGGTTTAAAACACCAAAGGGGTATTTTGATAGTTTTGACGAAGATTTACTTCAAAAAATAAGTACCGAAGGTAGATTAAATGAAACTATTTCTAGTGGGTTTAAAACTCCTGAAAATTATTTTGAAGGACTTGAAGAGCATATAATCAAGCAAGTTTCCGAAGAAAAAAGCACCAAAGTTATTTCTTTGTTTAGTAGAAAAAATTTGGTCTATGCTTCCAGTATTGCTGCAGCAGTGTTACTCCTAATTAGCTTTTCGGTATTCAATAACACTATTGGAATTGGTGATTTGGAAACCAAAACCGTTGAAAATTATATTATTTATGAAAATTTTAGTTCTTATGAAATTGCTGCTTTAATTGATCAAGAGGATTTGAATGAAACTAATTTTGTAAATCATAATTTTGATGAAGAAGCAATTGAAGATTATTTATTAGAACAGACAGATATTGAATCCCTAATGATAGAATAATTATGAAAAAGATACTACTTATAGCAGTACTGATGATATCAGTTACGGTAAGCGCGCAACATGACCGTTGGGAAAAAATCAGAGCCTTAAAAGTCGCCTTTATTACTGAAGAGTTGAATTTAAGCGAAAAGGAATCTCAAGAATTTTGGCCTGTTTATAATGAATTTGAAGAAGCGGCAAATGATATTAGGTATAAAGAAATGCGCTCAATACGAAAAGAAATTAGAGATAATGCGGAAAGCTTAACAAATGAAAAAGCTCTCGAAATTATTAAAAAGTTTGAAAACGCAGAAGAACGCATGCATAAACTACGCCTACAGTTTTCAAAAAAATTAAAGAATATTATACCTGCCAAAAAAATTGTAAAACTTAAATTGGTGGAAGAAGATTTTAAACGAAAAATGCTAAAAGAATTTCAAAAACGAAAAAAAGAAAGAGGCTAAATACCTCTTTTTTTATTCTCTAAACGTAAGTTTGGCGATTCTTCCGTATCCGGCTGCATAGGCTGTAGAATCATTTAAAAATCTTAAAGTAAAAAAACCTTCGTCGCTTAAAGGTTTCCATGAATTCCCTGAATCATTGCTATAATCTATACCTTTAAAGCCAATAGCAACCAAAGCCTTTCCTTTACTATTTGGAACGTATTGCACACAACTTCTATACCCTGGGTTTTCATTTTGTGCAACCAATTCCCAAGTTTTACCACCGTCTTTAGTTCTTATTTTATTTGCAGCATTTTCATCTGGTTTGGTATAATCACCACCTATCGCAAACCCATTAAGTTCATCATAAAAATCAATAGAATACATACCCGTTGTTTCTTTTCCTTGAATAATTGGCGTTTCGTAAACCTCCCAAGTTTTACCTTTATCTGGAGAGTATAAAATTCTGCTAGCTTTTCCGCCTGTAGCTACCCAAGTATGGTCGTCAACAATAGCAATATTGGTATCACTTGCTGCAAAAGCTGCCTCTCCTTCAATAGCTTTTGGTAAATCTTCACAAGACAATTTAACCCAAGAGTTGCCTCCATCTCTAGTAATAATAATACTCATGCAGTCTTCAGTCGGATCTCCAATGGCAATACCTTCGTCATCATTCCAAAACTCCATAGAATCGTAAAAGGCTTTTGGGTGGTTTTCTTGATATACTATTTCATTTTTTTTCAAATCTACATCAAGACTATACAGTTTAGCAGGAGAACCAATACTTAAACCAAACCCTTTATTATCAGACACTGCTAATGATCTAAAATTTGGTTTAATTGAATCTTCGGAAATCTCAATTGGGTAAAAAATATTTTTATCCTGTTCTTTTCCTTCAAAATTTTCTGGACTAAATGATGCTTTTGGAGGTATTATTCCCATTTTACCATTTGATGTTAAAAACACCACAACACCTAAACTATCTATTACTTCTAAAGCTCTCACATTCAATAAAGAATCCTTAATAATAGTTTCAATCTTAACACTCTTAATTTTATCTGAGAGTAGATTTTTATTTGGTCTGAAAGACAACAAAAAGACAACTATTAATAAAGGCAATAATACGTTCCTCATATATTTGATTTTCTATAAAAATAAAAAAGCTTCGCGAACTACCACGAAGCCTTCAAAAAAAACTATCAATCAAATTTACACTTCACTTTTCAAAATCTCAATATGTCGCTTTAAGCGTTCTACATCAATTTCGATAGTGCCGTTATAAACACCACGAATATATCCTGATTTATCTACCAGAATAAAATTTTCAGTATGTATAAAGTTACTTTCATCTTTGGTTTTTATAAAATCTTCATCTGCAAAATAACCATGCCTTGCTATATTGTAAAGTTCATCTTTATCACCAGTAACCAAATGCCATTTTTTAGCATCTACATTATGTTTTTGGGCATAATTTTGTAGCACAGGTATTGAGTCTTTCCAAGGCATAACTGTGTGTGAGAGTAACATAATCTCATTTTCATTTTTATAAGCTTCTTGAATAGACTCCATGTTTTTAGTGAGTCTCGGACAAATACCAGGACAACTTGTAAAAAAGAAATCGGCAATGTATATTTTACCCTTTAGCGTAGCATTAGTAACTGCTTCACCATTTTGATTGGTAAAGGCAAACTCTGGAATTTTATGTTTTGGCGTATTCCATTGTGGTGTAAAATCTGCTGAATTAAAATAGGGTAATTTGGTGATTTGTGCAGAAGCTGCAGTATCGTTTGTTAGATTTTTACAACTTAAAACACTAAAATATACAAGTAGCAAAAAGATAAGAATTCTAAATACAATTCCTTTGACGGTAGGAATAACCACTAAAGACGTATCTATATCTATTTTATGAGATGCTGAATCAAGTTCAGCATGACATCGTTTATTATTCAATTTCATCTTCATCAACGGTTACAGTGTAACATTTTTTTAAACCAATTAAACCAAAACGTTCGCCATTTACAACTTCATAATTGGCCTTAATAGTTCCGTTAGGTTTCCATAATTTTTGTGTCCCTAACTCCTTTCCATTTTCAAAATTAAAAGCTTTTAGGGGTTGCCCTGATTCGTACCATTCGTTCATAACCCCATGGTGCTCTCCTTTTTCATTAAAATGGTATACAAACTTTAGGTTTTTATTTGGCCACCAAGACTTATGGATTCCAGTTTTATAACCTTCAATATAAAAGCGTTCTAAAAGTTGATCACCAGTTCTATACCATCGGATTTCATGTCCATGTTTTTTGCCGCTTTGATATTCAACTTGAAACTGCTTTTCTCCTGTATCATAATTTGAAATCAAAACACCATTAAATTTAGAACCTTGATAGTACAGAATGCCGTTTTCTAAATTAAGTCCTTCATCTATTACATCCAACGTTTGAATGTTTGAATCTGAATTACAGGCGAAAACAAGTAATATCAAAAGCGCCACATGTAATACGCTCAGTTTCATTTATTGTGAAATGTTACCAGGAGTTCCGAAGTAACCATTTCCGTTGAGATAAGGGTCTTCACTTGTTATATGATAGTGATAAATACCTTCTGGAAAATCTTCGTTAGCATGCGTATGACCATGATAGGCGTCTAAATCATCATTGGTAACTACCTTTCCATTTTCCATAGGCCCATACACTGGAAAACCGTCTGACAATAGCCCTAAAAAAGCATCTTCTCCAAATGTTTCCGTAAGGAAGGTTGGTTCAATGTGATAATGGTACTGTCCTGTGCGTTGCGGATGCCCTAAATACTGATCAAAAGAATCTATCTCATTCGTTAATGGCTGATCTGGACCAGCATATTGATTAAAAAACACAACACCATTTCTTGCAATACCAATTGGCCCTAACCCAGTGGCTTGTTTATTAGTGGCCTCGGCAGGATTTAAAGTTATTGTGAATACAATATTTTGCTCAGTAATTCTATTAGGGTTTAGCATAAAATTTGAATTGGTGCCGTTATACGCTTCATATAAAACATTATCGGTTGGCCAATAAGGACTTGTATGATTTGGTAAATCTGTTGTGGTAAAGGTTACTGTATTTCCATTTACTGAATATGATAAGCCTGTACCTTCAAACATTGATAAAATGCTACTAATATTATAATTAGTTTCTACCGGTTGTTCAGTTTCTTCTTCCTCTTCTTCCTGAACCACAACATCGTCACTGCTGCTACTACAGGCACTTAAAAAAAACACAAGTAGTATAACATTAAAATAGTGGATAAAATTTGGTGCTAATTTTTTCATAATTACTTTTTAAAAATTCTTCAATGATTCAAACTCTACTCTGAAAACTTACTTTGTTAGACACATATAAATCATAATAACATTTAATATCAAGATCGTTACGGTTAATACAATAAGTATTTAACCTAGTTTACTTTTTCTAGTTTCCATGGGGCGTTTGGTTTGGGTTTATGGATTTAGATGTATCTTATCATAAAAACTTGTGGTATCTGGCTAAAAAAATCACTCTCTTCTTTGTTGCCGACGATTTGGTGGCTGCATTTGTTGTAATTCGGCTTCAACAATAAACCCATCATTATTCTTATCTACATCGGCAAACCTAGCAGCTAAAGGACCTCGCGCCTCTGATTTTGAAATTTTTCCATCAGTGTTGGCATCCATATGCTCAAGTAACTGTGCCAACGAAGGTCTCCCTCTGCCACGTCTTTCATTATTTGAGACTTCTCCCATTAAACATCTACTAACATAAGGAAATTCATCAGTAACTAAATAAATATAATTTCCATCTAAATTAATACCGTTACATTCGTCTAAATCTCCAAAACCTTCAACAAACTCAAAATCAGAAGTATATGTGCCATCATGATGTCCTCCAATTGAAATATCTCTAGAACTGCGTCTTGTTTCATAAGTACAATCTTCTCCTTCTCTATTTCCTCTCAATAATTTATAACTTGGTTTGTACATACCACTTTTAGAATAGTACATAGGAAAACCATCAAGGGCAAACCCAACATGCACCAAATCTTCACCAGTATCAAAATTCTGTACTACAGACGTTGGTGTTCCGTGATAATGATAAGCTCCCGTTGGTTGCACATGCGCATTGTTAAAATCTAAACCCAGATTAATCATATCCTGAAACGCCTCCACTCTATAATTTTCGCCAGTATCACATTCTACAACCTCAGCAGTTCCAGGTTCAAACTTTACGCCATTTAAAGCCACACCTGGTTCTCTTACCCATTGGGGCTCTCCTTTATATTTAGGTTTTAATGGAAACGTATAGGATTTATTTTGTGCTGAAATAGTATTTGGATTTCCAGGACCAGGAAACTCACCAGTTTCATGATTTGGTAAGGCATTTGTCTCCATAGTTCGGGTATTACCCGTAATTTTAACTATGGTACGTGTTCCAAAATCCTTATCTTCAAGCGTATATGCTCCAAAATAATCATTCCTTTCTTTAGAAACCTCTATACCTTTAACGGTTTGGGAATGAGAATGCCCGTCATGGGTATGATGCGTTGCATCATCATGCAAATGCCCATGAGTACTAGAACTTATATGCGTGTGGCATCCGATAAAGCTTAATAAGAAGGCAACTCCTAAGAGTCTTATAAATGTTTTCATAATACTATGTAATTAGTTCCTAGGCTGTTGCGGTCTTCTTCTTTTATTTCTTTCAAAAAATGCCTTTAGCTCGTCAAGACTAAGTTTTTCATCTTCATTTTTATCTATAACCTTAAATTGTTTTAATAATCGGTTATATTTTTTCGGACTCAATTCCTCTTCAGTCAATAAACCATCTTTATCCTTATCAGCTTTCTTAATTAACTTTTCAGGATCAATATTTTGCGATCTTCTATTCTCAAAGAATAGCTCTAGCTCTTCTAAATCAATAAAGCCATCTTCATTTAAATCTACCAAATCAAAATCCTCGGCTAACCTTCCGCGTTCTGCTTGTTCAGCTTCTTTTTTACTTATTTTACCATCATCATCCGTATCCAGTCGCTCAATAATTTGTTCTGCACTTGGGCGTTCTCTTTGCGCATTCCCATTTTGCCCACCAGGGCGTCCTTGTCCGTTTCGTCCTCCCTGGCCACCTGGAGGTCCACCCATGCCTTGCGCAAAGGTCCCTAAACACAATAACAACGAAAATATGCTGATACTTACTTTTAAATTCTTATGTCTCATCTTTTAATGTTTTTTTGGATTATATCTTTTTGATGCGGACTTGAAAAAAAACTTGTGCGCTCTTGTGTTAAAAAATTCCCAAATAAAAAAACGCCCTAGAATAGAGCGTTCTTTAAATAGTAGTTTTTAGTGAGGTGGCGGCGGTGGTAAACCATCTCCGGGCGTATCATTAGGTCTTGGTCTGGGTGGTCTATCTCCTTTTGGGCCATTACCTCTAGGTGGCTCAAGATCTCTAGGTCCTTTTTTCAATGCATCCTTAATTATTTTACTAAACTTCTTTTGCTGTTCTGTATTACATAATTCTTGAACTTGTTTAAAATGATGATATACTTCCAGCTCTTTTTTTGCCTCTAACTCGCCCATTAACACCGCCAAGGAATCCACATCTATAGTTAAAGAAGCATCAGACAAACCATTAAAAAACACATCTTTCAACTGTCGAATTTCATCTGAAATACCACGCATTCTTCGATGATGCTTTCTATTCAAAGCTCGAAATGTCTCTCTTTGAGACTCATCAAAATCCAATTGCTTTACCAAAAAATTACTAGGAGGTTTTCGCTCTTTTAGAGTATCTTCACTCTTGGCAATACCTAAATAATTATAAAGAAAAAAAGCATTCACTATAATTAAAAAAAGTAATAAAATATATAAGGGTAAATTTTTCTTCATGTTAATAATTATTCAAAATTAAGGTATCATCACTAGTAGATAATCCGTAAGATTCTGCAAATTCTGTAACCTCTTCATCGTAAGTAGAGACGACTTCAAGTTTTGTGAAAGCAATTACATTTAAAACCACTATACAAGCTAGTGTTACCAATTGCAATTTCGGTGTAAACCAAGACCACATGGTTTGCATTTTCTCCTCTTTTTCGGCAAACAAAACATTCATTGTTTTATCCTTAAAAAACGGAGACACAGTAACAGTTTCCATATTGTCCAAGACGTTTAGTGTCTCGTCAATTTCTTTTTGTAGGTTGCTATTTATATCCATATCAAATATTTAGATGCACAAAACTTTAAAAACTTGCGCTACTTTTCATTTTTATAAAAATTTTCTAAAAGCTTCTGTAAATTCTTTTTTGCTCGAAACATAAGTGACTCTACCGAAGACACGCTTTTATCGATAATATCACTAATTTCATGATAACTTTTTCCATCTACTTTATGTAATGTAAACGCCACTTTTTGTGCTTCCGGTAATTGATTAATGGCGTAAAACA
The DNA here is from genome assembly GCA_002428965.1 of Jejuia sp. UBA6058. GTDB lineage: Bacteria > Bacteroidota > Bacteroidia > Flavobacteriales > Flavobacteriaceae > Jejuia. The sequence continues at coordinate 144,343 of DIYI01000016.1, forward strand.
GTGTTTCACTTTTTTCTTTGTTCTCTAGAATAACCCCAGGGTGATTCATCTCGGTAAAATAGTTGGTTTTATCCACTGGAACCTCATTACCCAAAATCGATTGCATAAAACCAAACCGTTTTTTTGTATTGCGCTTTCTAATAAACTCGAGACATTTATTGGTAGTAATTCGGTAAATCCAAGTAGATAATTTCGAGTTCCCCTTAAACTTCCCAATACTATTAAACACTTCTACAAATACCTCTTGCGCAATATCCTCGGCATCCTCTTTGTTGGGCACGAAGGATATGCAAGTAGCAAAAACTTTCTGCTGAAAATCATCTAACAACTTCCCATATGCATTTGCATTGTGGTTTTTAAGTCCCGCTATAAATTCGTTTTCTGTCAAATATTAAAATTAAACTTGTTTAATTTTAGATGCCTAAAAAAATTAAAACTTGCGCTATTTTGAAAAGTTTTTTTGGCGTTCCCCACAAGGGGTCGGGCTTTCCGTTCCAAGTCCTCGCGCCTCCTTCGTCGGGCTGTGGGCTTTCCTCTGCAATCCCTAACGCGAACAAGTCTGCAGTCAACAGTTTTCAGTCCTCAGTAAAATATTATACGCAAGAGTCAGCAATGTAATCAATAAAACTCAACATTTTAAACAATTAAACAAATCCACAATTCCACATATATAACGTACCTTTGCCCCCTCAATAAAACAAAATGCGATTACACCGAAACCTCTGCTTCGCCGTAATAGACGGATTGACACAAATCTTCAACGAAGACCAATACGCTGATAAAGTAATACAACAATTATTAAAGCGTGATAAACGTTGGGGAGCAAGAGATAGAGGTTTCGTGGCCGAAACCACTTATGATATCGTTCGTTGGAAGCGTCTATATGCCGAAATTGCAGAAGTAAAAACACCTTTCGATCGTGATAATCTGTGGCGTATGTTTGCTGTTTGGGCAACTTTAAAAGGTATTAAACTACCTGATTGGAAATACTTTGAAGGCACACCAACCCGAAAAATAAAAGGTCGTTTTGACGAACTTTCTAAGATTAGAAAATTTAGAGAATCTATTCCAGACTGGATTGATAATGTTGGTTTAGAGGAGTTAGGCGAAACCAAATGGACCAAGGAAATCGCCATGCAAAATGAGCAAGCCGATGTGATTTTGAGAGTTAACTCCCTAAAAACAACAAAGGACAAATTGCAAAATATCCTTGCAGACCAAAACAACATCCAAACCGAATTCATCAAGGGTTATCCTTCAGCTTTAAAATTAACCGAGCGCGCTAATGTTTTTGTTACCGATGCCTTTAAAAACGGACTCTTTGAAGTACAGGATGCTTCTTCTCAACTAGTTGCCGAATTTCTAGATGTTGCTCCTGGAATGAAAATCGTGGACGCTTGTGCAGGTGCTGGTGGTAAAACGTTGCACATAGCCTCATTAATGCAAAATAAAGGGCAAATTGTAGCGATGGACATCTATGAAAGTAAGCTTAAAAAACTGAAAGTAAGAGCACGCCGAAATGGGGTTCATAATGTAGATTTGAAAGTGATTGATTCTACAAAACCCATTAAAAAATTGCATCATAAAGCAGACCGTGTTTTGATTGATGCGCCTTGTTCTGGTTTAGGGGTATTACGCAGAAATCCTGACTCCAAATGGAAATTAGAACCGGCGTTTTTAGATAGAATTAAAGGCGTACAACAAGACGTATTACAAAAATATTCTAAAATGGTAAAATCTGGTGGTAAATTGGTTTATGCCACATGTTCAGTATTAGCTTCTGAAAACCAAAATCAAGTAGAAGCCTTTTTAAAATCAGAAGCTGGCACTAATTTCGAGTTTGTAAAAGACAAAAAAATTCTAGCCCACGAATCTGGATTTGATGGGTTTTATATGGCTCTATTGGAAAGAAAAGTTTAATTTTAAAATCAAAAAACACTCCCTTAAAATTACTATGACAAAGTATATAAAAATCGGCTTCCACCTTTGTTTGTTGTTTTTCTTCTCCTGCTCTAACACTGATGAAGATACTTGTACAAAAACGATAATCGTCCAAGTCGAGCAAACCGTAAGTGGCCCTTCTGGTACTACGTTTATTCCCGAAATCACTCAAGAAGTCCCTTGTGACTTTCCAGAACCCGAAGTAGTAGAACCCATTGATGAAGGCAATGCACTAACTAGCTTTTCTTATGAAGTGATAAATTTTGTATTTACACCTGATACTGGCAATAATACTAGTAGGCTTCAATTTGAAATAAAATTGAATAACGAAAATGACTTTATTGTCAAAGGGTTTCCAGTATTAACTATTGACTCTGATAATATACAATTTGTAACAAGTTATGCTAACGATGCTATCTCACCTTGCTTTGAGATTCAAGCTAATTCAAGTTGTAATCACACCTATGATAAAGAGACACCGCTTGATCCTAATCTCGGCCCTCCACCAAGTAAATTCGACTTAATTTCGGTAAAATATGTACTAAAATAAATTAGTTTATTACTCCAATTTTGTTTCAAAATCTTTTAGCTACCTAAAATTTATACCAACCTAAAACAAGTTAGGTTGACAAAAATATCGGTATTTTTAAATCATGAACGCCGGTTTTAAAACATACCTTTCCGATTTACTAAATGAATCCATCGAGCATATAAGTTCGGTGAGCGGTGGGGATATTTCCCTAGCCTATAAAATCTCAACGGCAAACTCCGATTATTTTTTAAAAATCAATAACGCTCCCGATGCACTAACCATGTTTCAAACGGAAGTCTATGGTTTACAAACTATTGCCAAAACATATACCATAAAAACACCTGAAGTCACTGCTTATGATATGTTTGAAGATTCCGCATTTTTGTTATTGGAATTTATAGAATCTAAATCACCAACGTCCGAAGATTTTGGACTACTTGGAACGCAATTAGCGCATTTACATCAATGTACTTCTGAACGTTTTGGTTTAGATAATGACAACTTTATCGGACGTTTACCACAACCCAACTCCCATCACAAAACTTGGACGGATTTTTACACTTGCGAACGTTTGCAACCACAGCTTGAACTTGCAAAACAAAAAGGCTTGCTACAAGAATCTGAATGTCCAAGTACAGAACTCATAAAAAATCGATTACAACCATTGTTTAAAAACATAAAACCATCTTTATTGCATGGTGATTTATGGAGTGGCAACTATTTAATTTCAAAAGATGGTGAACCATATTTAATTGATCCCGCAATGTATTACGGACATAACGAAGTAGATATTGCCATGAGCAAACTTTTTGGAGGTTTTAGCGAATCGTTTTATGAGGCTTATGGGCCAATATTACCTCCTGATGAGCATACTTCGGCAAGAATTGAAATTTATCAATTGTATTATTTACTAGTGCACTTAAATATGTTTGGGCGGTCTTATTATAGATCGGTAAGCTCCATTTTAAAAAGGCACTTCATTTGACTTTGTAAAATTTTTCTTCTAACTTCGTTTATCGGTGGATTAAAGCAATATGTGCTGAACTTGTTTCAGTATCAACAACGGCGCATATCTGAAATCATATTACATAGTATCTAAACAAACGAAAATGAAAAAACAATTATTAGGACTTATATCTTTACTACTATTCTCTTTCCACAGCTATTCTCAATCTGAAATTGAAAACTTTGTAAAAGAAGGAATTCAATACCACGACAATGGAGAGTTTGATAAAGCCATACAATATTATGAAAAGGCCTTGAAAATTGAACCGAAATCTACTTTGGTGAACTATGAAATTGCGTTGAGCTATTTTTCAAAAGGAGACTACAGAAAAGCGCTTGAATATTCAGATGTTGTTCTAAAACAGAATAAGGATTTAATGCTTCAGGCATATATGACCAAAGGCTCGGCTTTGGATATGCTCGGCAAAACAAAAGAATCGATAAAGCTTTTTAACAAATCTATTAAGAAAACAGGAGGTCATTATTTACTTTACTATAACTTGGGACTGAATTACTACAAAATAAATGACTTGGTAAATGCGGAGGAGAATGTTATTAAAGCTATTGAACTGAATCCAAACCATTCAAGCAGTCATTTGATGTTAGCAAACATTCATAATCAAAAGGGAAACTCAGTCCAAACATTACTTTCTTCGCATTACTTTTTATTATTAGAACCAAATTCACAAAGGTCATTAGAAGCATATTCAATGCTTCAACAAAATTTTGGTGGAAATGTATCAAAGGACAAGGAAAAACCAAATACCATAAATATTTTGCTTTCTCCAAACAATGACAGCCAATTTGGAGCAGCCGAATTAATGGTTTCAATGCTTGAAGCTTCAAAATCATTAGAAGAAAATGAAGGAAAAAGTGACGAAGAAATGTTTGTTGAAAATACCGATAAGTTTTTTAAAGTTCTTGGGGAATTAAAGGAAAAGAAAAACAAAGAAATTTGGTGGACTTTTTACACCTCATTTTTCTATGACTTAGCCAAGAGTGAACATTTAGAAACTTACTGTAAATATATTACACAAATTGGCAATGAAAATTCAAAGAAATGGATTGAGGATAATAATAACGCATTAACTGAATTTGACAATTGGCTGAAAAACAATTAAAACGGTATGCAACAAGGTGTATAGGTAATAGAGGTTTAAGTGATAAAACTAGAGTATAAACGCAAAACAAAGATCAGTTCAAAACTCATAGGTTTGTGAGTAGAAGTCCGCTACTGATCATGCAATAGACCAGTTAAACCAACCTCAAAAAAGACCCAATAGGTAGATTGAACCCCTAGCCAGCAAATACGTCCGCGTTAGGGATTGCAGTGGAAATCCCACAGCGTAGTCTCGATAGTTATCGGTACGGAGTGAGGACTTGGAACGGAAAGCCCGACCCTTTAGGGTAATGCCCAAAATAGATAATTTAAACTCTTTAATTTTAAAGCTTGCCTAATCTAAATACGAAAACGCATCAATAGTTACTGGTCCTTCAGGATTACCCTTATAATGTTTACCAGTCGCTTTAAGCTCTAATTTATGAAGGCCTAAAGGCAAAACTTCGGTTTGATAAATTACGGAATCGTGCAAGGGGTTTTTAAAATAGCAATCTATATTTTCAACGTAAGCATCGTCCACATAAACCTCGAAACCACCCATATTTTTACTGATTAAACCATAGCAGCGCGCTTGTGTTCCGTTAAAGAAAAATATTACTGATGCGCCTTTTTGAGAGGTAACTTGTTCGCTACCTAAATAAATATCTTGCCCTTCTTTGTTTGTATTCCAATTACCCTTATAAACAATAGTGTAATGATTATCGTCTACCTTATTCCAAAAACTCGTGTTGGTATCAGAAATACGAACTTCGTAAACACCTTCAACATCTTTAATTGGGATTTCAATCTTAGAAATTTCATAAGGCTTTAAGGCTGGTATTTTGAGTTGTTTTATAACCTGCCACTCCTCGTTGGCATAGGTATAGACTTTTAAAATAACTGGATTAGAAGCCTTTAGTCCAAAATTTTCTACTTGTGTTTTTAACACTCCTTCTTCAATTTTTATAGGCAGTGTAACCAGTGCAGCTGGATCTTCTTTAAATTGAGGCAATAAGGCATATCCATAAAGTAATTCTCCAGAATTCGTTTCTCCCAAAAGTTTTAAATCGTAATTTGAAGTGTTCAACTTTGTTCCGTACCAATCGAAAGTCAATATCAAATCTCCATTATCTTCTTTGAAAGTAGAAGCCACCGCACCTCCACCATAATTGACCTCCTCGGAGCCCCCTAATCGCAACGATGCAATATTAACATCTTTAATAGGATTGAATCCTTTTTCAACTTTAATTCTAATGTTTACATTCTTTGTGTTTTCGGTAATACTATCAGTATTGATGATTTCAATTAGACGCTCGGTAACCAATGGTAAAATCACATGTTTTGAACTGTGATTGTCATTTCCCAAATCATCTTTTTTCTCAACATCAATAACTGCTAGAGACATATGTGTTGCTCTACCATATGCATCTTGTTGTACTTTGGGGCGTTCAAATTTGGTCCAAGTATTTGTAGTGCCATCAGTATACCTAAAAACCGTTTTATCATAAGGTTCCCCAGGTTCTATTTTCCAGTTAATACCATCTTGTGAGCGCATATAAACCGATTTTTTATCGACTGCATGATTATAAACTACATGATATTGATGACGACTTTTCCAAATTACAGGATCCTCTGGATAACCACTATATCTGTCATAATTATGTACGGAAACCATTTTATAAGGCCCCAAAAGTCCCGTATTCGAAATCATCACATCACCACGTTTTGTAAAAAACATAAAACTGCCATCTGCTCTTTGTAGCCCCGTTAAATTTGTGTTTAAGTGTGATAAACCTTTATGCCCTCGTTTATCAATATTAATTTTACCTAAAAATTGCCAAGGTCCTTCTAAAGATGCCGAAGTATACACACCGCCTTTACTCACATGTAACATGTAAGTACCGTCATTTAATTGAACGACTTCAGGGTTATGTGCCTCTGGAAGTGCAGTTCCAGTAACCTTATATGGCCCAATTGGATTTTTAGAAACTGCGTGTGCCACTTCAGATTTTGGCCAACCCCAATGCCCTTTTTCTTCAGGCCATCGGGCAATATTAATATGATATTTACCGTCTTTTCCTAACATAGGGTTTCCGCCCCAGTAACTCCAATCATTAGACTCTAAACCATTATTTACATCTCGTGGCAAAACGTCATCTGTTCCCCAAATACCTTTTGAAGCTAGTTTTTTTATGATAGGCATTGGCAAGATTAAATCCTTAAACTGTCCGCCTATCACTAGTTGCTTTTTACTTTCAGGAGTTTGTGATGATACCTTTAATACCATGAAGCACAAAAGAGTAATTCCAATGCATTTATCCTTAAATTTTTCCAATAATGATCTTGATTTCACCTGTACTTTTGCCATGTTTAATGATGAACCATTTAATATAATTTTTCAGAAAGCATTATTGCCATTTTGTGGTATTCAAAAGTTCAGTAAGCCTTTCAATATTATCAGGCTCTAATTCAAGAAGATTTTTTTCTTCGAAAGGATCCTCCTCCAAATTAAATAATGCAGTTGGTGTATTTCTTTGGAATATGAGTTTCCACTTTGTATCACGAATGGCGAACTGTCCTGTTGATGACTGCATTACTAAAGATTGACGTACAGCCTTTTGTTCTAAAAGTGTCGGTAAAATATTGTAACTATCTTCTCCTCCTTTGGTTTCTGGTTCAATTAGCAACAATTCAGAGAACGTGTTGTAAAAATCTAACAAACACACCAAATTATCATTCTTCTGACCTCCTTGGATTCGGGATGGCCACCTTACTATTAATGGCACACGATGTCCACCTTCAAAAGTTCCGCCTTTAAACCCTCTTAGGTTTCCGCAACTTTTATGTTCATAGGTTTTGCCATCGTCACTGGTTTTTGTTGCTCCATTGTCGCTAGTTACTATTAGTATTGTATTTTCATCAATATTAAGATGATCTAAAGTCTTCATAATTTGCCCCACGGTCCAATCAAACTCCGCAACCATATCACCACGCTCGCCAGCTTCACTTTTTCCTTTTATAAAATCTGGCGGCGTGCATGGTCTATGCGGTGAAACTGTTGGCAGATACAAAAAGAATGGTTTCTCAGGATTTTTAGCTACAGAATTTTCAATAAAATTAATAGCTTTTGAAGTTAAATCTGGTCCCACTTTTCTAGAATCCCAACCTTTTACCATCCAACCCTCATGTACCTCAACAGCAGACACATCTGGATGAAGTGTGTCTTTTGTTTTTCGCCAAATATTTGGAATACCAACCGTATAATCATTTTCAATATAACAGAAAGGCTCCATGTTATGGCCTGCGGCCGAAAGAAAAGCATAATCAAAACCCAAATAGTTAGGCCCATTATGAATTGCAGTGCTAAAATCCACATCTCTAGTTCCTTTTGCTCCTTTTTCATGATGTGTTTTAGGTTTCACAAAATCTATATCTATTTTTCGCGAAAAGTTCATCCCCAAATGCCACTTACCTACAACGCCCGTATTGTAACCTGCTTTTTGAAAGATATCTGCTAATGTTGTTTCATCTTTATGAATTAAAGGGTCATCATATCCAGACCAAGACACCTTTTTCTTTAAACGACTTCTCCACGCATAACGCCCTGTAAGTAATGCATAACGCGAAGGCGTACAAACGGATGAGGCCGTATGTGCATCGGTAAATAACACACCTTGTTCACTCAAAGCATCCATATTTGGTGTGGGAATTTTAGATTCTGGATTATAACACTTTGGATCACCATATCCCATATCGTCCGCCATAATTATAATGACATTGGGCTGGCTGCTTTTAGTGTTTTGAGCATTAATCGATAGACTCAAAATAAAAACTAAAGCATTTACACCCCAAAAAAAACTATATTTCATTTTACTGGTTTTTAAGCTTTTTTAATTGCAAATCCCGTTCTTTATTTGCCTTATTATATGTTGATTTTAAATTACTAGAATTTACATTTTCCGCCTGATAATTTGGATTTATAATTGGTAATTCTGCCTGCATCTCATTAAGCTCCAAGTCAAGTTTTAATGCCAAATTCTCAATTAATTTTGGTTTTTTATTTGACAAATCGTTTTGTTCATAAGGATCATTCTTTAAATTAAACAGTAAATATTTACCAGCTTCATCATTATAAAAGCGAATCAGTTTATAATCGTCTTCAATAATTGATGAATACGGACTTGTACTACCTGTATAATGCGGAAAATGAAACACCAAACGCCTTTGAGCTTGATTTGGTTTTTCTTTTAAAATATTTAGGAAACTTTCACCGTCACTATGTTGCTCTGAAATTAGTTCTACACCTGCAATCTCCAAAAAAGTAGGGAAAAAATCCATTCCAACAATACGCTGATTTGCTATTTGATTTGGAGCTACAACCTTAGGCCATTTCACTATTAATGGAACACGCATTGCTGCTTCAAACGCATAGCTTTTGCCACCTAGTAATGGATAGTTTGATGTGTTTTTATTCAAGCCTCCGTTATCCGATGTAAAAACAATTATTGTATTTTCATCCAACCCTAATTGTTTTAACTTTTCGTTTAATCTTCCAATACTTTCATCAACCGATGCCAACATTGCCGCATATTCGGGATTATCCTGGTCTGTTGTTGTTTTATTTTTGAAATGGTCTACTAGTTCTGGTTTTGCTTGAATTGGATTATGTACTAAATAGTGTGACAATACCACTAAAAACGGTTTATCTTTATTTTGTTCAATAAAACTGATACATTTATCTGTTAATACATCTGCAATATATTGATCATCTTCTATATGCTCTAAACCTACACCATAAGACTTGAATGTTTTGCCCCAGTGGCCAGAAATTGCTGTTGGTACATGTTTATTTCTGTATCCTATTGCAACCTCAAAACCTCTATTTTCAGGAGTATAATTAGGATGTATACCACAGTGCCATTTACCAAAAAAGCCTGTAGCATATCCTTTATGCTTTAATACCTCGGCAAAAAACAGTTCATCCTTTGGAATATTATGTCTGTGCAAGGCCTCATAATATTGATTATTGCTCCCTCCATCTCTCTTTTTACTAACCTCATATAATCTATCGTCGGGAGCAGCTTCTCCATTAAAAACAGTGGTGAATTTTGTTCTGGCAGGGTTTTTTCCAGTAAAAATTGCACCGCGTGAAGGTGCGCATACGGGAGCTGCAGAATAAGCATTTGTAAAACTCATGCCTTCATTTGCCATTTTATCGATATTTGGCGTTTCGTAATAAGCGCTTCCTGAACAACTCATATCCTTCCAACCCATGTCATCAATAATAACCAAAACAATATTGGGTTTATCTTGAGCATAAACTACCAAGGTGCATAGGATTAAAAACAAACGCATACACAAATCCGTAAATCTTTTTAGCTCCTTCTTATTGAAAAAGTGAGAATTATATTTAGTTTGGTTGTGTATAATCATTTCCTTTTTTACTGTTCTCCACAGAATTGAGCCACTCCGAAAGTTCTTGTTTCATCTCTTTAGCAATTTCGGGAAGTTCTTTTATAATATTTTGCTTTTCAGATGCATCATTAATTAGATCGTACAGCTCAAAGTCCTTTCCATTGTTAATACTAATTAACTTATATTGATTATCAACCCATGACTGCTGTCCCCTAAAGAAAAAACCCATTGGCTTGGTTCGTTCTATATTCTGCCCTTTTAGCATAGGTAATATGCTCATACCATCAATAGGGCGATTATCAGGGAAATCTATTTGTAGAATATCAAGTATTGTTAGTAGGTAATCGCTTGTAAAAGTAGGCTTATCCATGCGTTTTCCTATTGCAAATTGATTGTTCCATACAGCAAATGCAGGAACTCTTAAACCACCTTCATACAAGCTTCTTTTTCGACCTCTAAATACACCTGCACTACCTGGTGTTTTGTTTTCTGGACCATTGTCACTACAATACATCAAAATAGTATTATCTGCTATTCCTTGGTCTTCTAGCGTTTTCCAAAGTCTGCCAATTTGTTCATCCATCGCGGTAATTGCACCATAATAAAGTTGCTTTTCTAAATCCAAACCTTTGTAATAACTACGGTTAATATTATCAGTAACAACGGGCAAATGCGGACTATGAAACCATATCGTTGTAAAAAATGGTTTGTTTTCTTTGGTAGTGTTTTCAATAAATGCGAGTACGCGATTCATTATAATTTTGGAATCGTCACCATCTAGATTCTCCGTAATCTTTTCATTTTCTCCAACCCAATACGCTGTTCCATAAGGCTTAGTTTCACTGCTATCTTCAACAGCTTTCCACCCGAACCGTTTACTTTCGCCTTCTTCAAACTCAAAAGGAAATACCATAGGATCGTAAGTTGGCACTTTCGATTCTGTACTAAAAAACACATCATACCCATGCTCCGTAGGTAAATTAAAATCTGAAATAAACTTTTCTTTTCCGCCTCTATTGGCATCTAATACTGTTTTTGATAGTGTACCCAAATGCCATTTCCCAAAATGCCCTGTGGTATAACCCTGTGCTTTTAATAATTCAGGAATTGTTATTTCTCCTTTTTTTAGATGCCCAACATTAGCACTTGGAATATTTGTCCGCAAAGGATGTCGTCCTGTGAGCACACTCGCTCTTGTTGGGGAACACACTGCTGAAGCCGAATAGAACCGTTCTAAAATCACACCTTTAGAAGCTAACAAATCCATATTGGGTGTCTGAATCTCAGAATTACCATTGAAACCAGTATCATACCATCCATGATCGTCTGACATGATTAAAATGATATTGGGTTTCTCTTGCTCCTTTTCATTTTTATTTGGCATACAAGCGTATTGTAAACAAACAAAAAGGCTTACCACGACTTTGGTGAAATTCATGCTTTAGTTTTAGTTAGGCTAATTGAAAAGACTATTTAAGTTAGCGCTTACAAGTTAATAAATATGAAGGTTTCCTATTGAAACTATATAAGCAATATAACACCAGAAAAACACAACAAATCGTTTGAAATTTTAGAAAATCCTTTGAGCTTGCAAATATGCTTAAGCTTTCAATCCTGATTCATGTTTTGTTTGACTTTGTAAAATTTTTCTTCTACCTTCTACCTTCGTTTACCGGCGGATATAAGCCATTATACAACGGCGCATATCCGAAATCACGGTTAAACGAACCTCCAAAAAAGCCCCAGTAATTAGATTAAATGTCATAACTGGCAAACACGCCCGCGTTAGGGATTGTAGAGGAAAGCCCACAGCGTAGCTAAAACGGAGCGAGGACTTGTAACCCTTCGACTTCGCTCAGGATAAACTCCAAGCCCGACCCTTTAGGGTAACGCCAAAAAAACTTATCAAAATGTCTATCAATAAGACTATTAATTCTTCAATATTTAATTCCTTTTTTTGCTAAAACATTGAAGTTGCAAGGCTTGATATGGCAAATAGGTAATAGTTTTACATTGATAACCTTTTTTTAACTATTAGGGTTATTTTTGCTAACATAGCCAAAATGAGACTATAACTCATTTTAATGGTGGCTGTTTACTTAATAACACCAACTTACAGAGAATATGATTCAAAAAGGTACAGAAGCACAACGGTTGGCAACTCCTAAAAGCAATGCAAACTGGAAAAAATGGGGGCCATATCTAGCAGATAGACAATGGGGAACAGTTCGTGAAGATTACAGTTTACATGGCGAATCTTGGGAATTTATAGATCATGAAAAAGCCCGTAGCAACGCCTTTAGATGGGGTGAAGAAGGTATTGCTGGTTTTACCGATATAAGAGAAATTTTATGTTTAGCACCTGCATTTTGGAACGGTAATGATACTATTTTAAAGGAGCGTTTATTTGGACTTACCAATAACCAGGGCAATCATGGTGAAGATGTTAAGGAATTATATTTTCATCAAGTATCGTCACCCACACATTCTTACAATAAATTTTTATATAAATACCCTCAAGCTGCCTTTCCATATGGCGAATTGGTAAACCGAAATCAAATTGGTAGAGAGCATTTTGAGTATGAATTATTGGATACCGATGCCTTTAAAAACAATGCCTATTTTGATTGCTTTATAGAATATGCTAAAGCCGATGTTGACGATATTTTAATGAAGATTACTATTGTAAATAGAGGTGATAAAACAGCTGATATTCATGTATTACCTCATTTATGGTTTAGAAATTTTTGGAAGCACAATAAGCGCCATTCTCGTCCAAAAATAAAATCTACATCTACTTCTTCAGCTTTAACAAGTAGTAAGCGCAACGGCAATTATTACTTTTATAACGATGGCGGTACACAATTGTTTTGTGATAACGAAACCAATAATAAACGTATTTACAATTTTAAAAACGATGTACCTTATGTAAAAGATGGGATTAACGAGCATGTTGTTAATAACCAACCCACTGTTAACCCTAAACAAACAGGATCTAAGATGGCTGTTTGGCATAAACTAACACTTAAGTCTGGTGAAGAAAAAACGGTTCGCGTACGTCTTAGCAAAACCAAGTTAAAGAATCCTTGGGAGGATTTTGATACTGTTTTCTATAATAGAATTAAGGAATGTGAGGAATTTTATAATGAGACTATTGATGCCAAAGTTCCTGAAGCGCATCGAGCAATAGCCAAAAATGCTTTTGCTGGTTTGCTATGGACTAAGCAATTTTACTATAACGATGTGTTTAAATGGTTATTTGGTGGCCCAGGAGAAAGCAAACCACATAGACACAACATGCGTAATTATAGTTGGCAACATCTTACCAACAGAGATATTATTTCTATGCCAGATAAATGGGAATATCCGTGGTATGCTGCTTGGGATTTGGCATTTCATATGGCCTCTTTTGTTGAAATTGACCCTGATTTTGCAAAAGACCAAATGCTTTTAGTTCTTAAGGAAAATTACATGCACCCTAATGGACAAATTCCCGCTTACGAATGGAATTTTAGTGATGTAAATCCGCCTGTACACTCTTACTTTGTTTGGCATGTTTACGATCGTGATAAAACATACACTGGTAAAGGAGACACTAAATTCTTAGAAACTGCATTCCAAAAACTACTCATGAATTTTACTTGGTGGGTAAATCAAAAAGATAAAAATGGAACGGACCTTTTTGAGGGTGGCTTTTTAGGTTTGGATAATATTGGTGTTTTTGACCGTAACCACATGCCACCAGGTATTAAGCGCATGCAGCAAGCCGATGCTACAAGTTGGATGGCCATGTTTACCTTGAATATGCTTCGCATGTCGTTAGAACTATCTAAAACCAATAGAATCTACGAAGAAGTAGCCGCAAAATTCTTTAGGCATTTCTTAAACATTGCCTGGGCAATGCATCATATTGGTAAAAAGGACATTTCGCTTTGGGATGATGAAGATAATTTCTATTACGATGTGGTGGAAATGGAATCTGGCGCAACTGATAGGTTAAAAGTACGCTCTTTAGTTGGTGTAATACCTATGTTTGCTGTTGAAATAATGCATAAGGATTTATTCGAGGAACTAAAGGAGTTTAGAGTACGAGCGAACAAAATTATAGAAACACGCCCAGATTTGGCATCCTTAATCACCAAACTAGATAAAACCAATGAAGATGGTAACTATCTTTTTGCTATTATGCGTGGTTTTAGATTACAACATCTTCTCAAACGCTTATTGGATGAGGATGAATTTTTATCTGATTATGGTATTCGTTCTTTATCAAAATATCACGAAAAGCATCCTTTTGTTTTTCAACACCATGGTCATCATCAAATCCAGTATGAGTCAGGAGAAAGTCAGTCTAATATGTTTGGTGGTAATTCCAACTGGCGCGGTCCCATATGGATTCCTATTAACTACATGATAATACAATCTTTACGAAAATATTATACTTTCTATGGAGACAGATATAAATATGAATTCCCAACAGGCTCTGGTAATAAACTTAACTTAAAACAAATAGCAAACGAGCTTACAAAGCGATTAATCAAGCTTTTTGAGGCAAATGAAGATGGGAAATTTCAGTACCATGCTGATAATGCAGATAAGCATTTTACCAAGGATGAGCATTTTAAAAACTTACATTTATTTTATGAGTTTTTTGATGGTGATAACGGTAAAGGTCTAGGCGCATCACACCAAACCGGTTGGACAGCATTAATAGCCAATTTAATTATGGAAATGGATGAAGATTAAAGTAAAATCTTATTGTTAAAAATGCTGTTAATAACAGAGTACGCTTTCATCTAAAAAGACATAGCGAATCGTCAAAAAAGTGTATTTTTGCATTTTCTTAAACATTTGCAAACTATCACATAATGATTCATTTCTTTGGAAACGTAAATAGCAAAGTTTTTGCTGTTCAAACGACAGAAGAATTATCTGCCGAAACCATATCGAAATTAATGTGGCTTTTTGGAAACCAGCCTAAAATAGAACAAGCATCTTTGGATGCTTTTTTTGTTGGTCCGCGTGCCGCAATGATAACGCCTTGGAGCACCAATGCTGTGGAAATAACTCAAAACATGGGGGTTTCTGGCATTATTAGAATTGAAGAGTTTGAAGCAGTTGCTGAAGATTTCAAAGATTTTGACCCAATGATTTCAGAGAAATTTAATGGATTGCATCAAGAATCGTTTACCATTGATATTACACCTGATCCTATTATTGATATTGAAGATATTGCGGCATATAATGTGCAAGAAGGTTTATCGTTAAGTGAAGAAGAAGTGGCATATTTAAAAGGCGTTTCAAAAAAGATTGGTCGCCCTCTGACAGACTCTGAAGTGTTTGGGTTTTCGCAGGTAAATAGCGAGCATTGTCGCCATAAAATATTCAATGGCACGTTTGTAATTGATGGTGAAGAAAAACCGACTTCTTTATTCAAATTAATAAGAAAAACTTCCGAAGAAAACCCTAACGCTATTGTTTCGGCTTATAAAGACAACGTCGCTTTTATTCAAGGACCAGTAGTTGAACAATTTGCACCAAAACGTGCTGATATTCCAGATTATTATACCACTCAGGATTTTGAATCTGTAATTTCAATTAAAGCAGAAACACACAATTTCCCGACTACTGTAGAGCCTTTCAACGGAGCTGCAACTGGTTCTGGTGGTGAAATTAGAGACAGGTTGGCAGGTGGAAAAGGATCTATTCCTTTAGCGGGAACTGCGGTTTATATGACCTCATACTCCAGATTAGAAGAAAACCGTCCATGGGAAAAAGCGTTTGAAGAACGCGATTGGTTATACCAGACCCCAATGGATATTTTAATAAAAGCATCTAACGGTGCTTCAGACTTTGGGAATAAGTTTGGTCAACCTTTAATTTGTGGTTCGGTGCTAACCTTTGAGCATGAAGAAGACGCTCAAAAATTAGGCTTCGACAAGGTTATCATGCTAGCTGGTGGTATTGGTTACGGTAAAAAAGACCAAGCCTTAAAAGACACACCTAAGACAGGTGATAAAATCGTTATTCTTGGTGGTGAAAACTACCGCATTGGTATGGGTGGTGCTGCCGTATCAAGTGCTGATACTGGTGAATTTGCATCAGGTATTGAGTTAAATGCGGTACAACGTTCTAACCCAGAAATGCAAAAACGTGCGGCTAATGCCGTTCGTGGTATGGTAGAAAGTGATAAAAACTTTATTGTATCTATCCATGACCATGGTGCCGGTGGACACTTAAATTGTTTATCTGAGCTCGTTGAAGATACAGGTGGAAAAATAGATTTAGATGCGCTTCCCGTGGGTGATCCTACCCTATCAGATAAAGAAATTATTGGTAACGAGTCTCAAGAGCGTATGGGATTAGTTATTTCTGAAGAACATATTGATTCCCTAAATAAAATAGCAGATCGCGAACGTTCACCAATGTATACAGTTGGTGACGTTACTGGTGATGATCGTTTTACCTTCCAGTCTAAAACCAAAGGCAATACACCAATGGATTTAGCCATGGAAGATATGTTTGGAAGCTCTCCAAAAACTATTATGACCGATAACACAGTTGAGCGAAACTATGCCGATGTAGCTTACAACTCTGATGATTTCTATAACTATCTGGACCAAGTATTGCAGTTAGAAGCTGTGGCTTGTAAAGACTGGTTAACAAACAAAGTAGACCGTTGTGTAGGAGGAAAAGTGGCTAAACAACAATGTGTTGGGCCATTACAAATTCCATTGAACAACGTAGGTGTGATGGCTTTAGATTATAAAAGTTCTGAAGGTATCGCCACCTCAATTGGGCATTCACCGGTTTCAGCTTTAATTGACCCAGTTGCTGGTAGTAGAAACTCTATTACAGAGTCGCTAACCAATATCATTTGGGCGCCTTTGAAAGACGGCTTAAAAAATGTGTCGCTATCTGCCAACTGGATGTGGCCTTGTAAAAATGAAGGTGAAGATGCCAGATTATACGAAGCTGTTCAAGCTGTTTCAGAATTCTCAATTGATTTAGGTATCAACGTACCTACTGGAAAGGATTCTTTATCCATGAAACAGAAATACCCGAATGGGGATGTAATTTCTCCAGGAACGGTAATCATTTCTGCAGGAGCCAACTGTAAGGACATCAATAAAGTAGTGGAACCTGTTTTAAAGAAAAAAGGTGGAGACATCTATTATATCAATATCTCTCAAGACGACTTTAAATTAGGGGGTAGCTCTTTTGCTCAAATCGTCAATAAAATTGGTAATGAAGCACCGACTGTAAAGTCAGCAACTTACTTAAAAACAGTTTTCAACACCATACAGGATTTAATTAGAAACGAGCAAATAGTTGCAGGACATGATGTGGCTTCGGGTGGATTAATCACCACACTTTTAGAGTTATGTTTTGCAGACACTAATATTGGGGCAGAATTAGACTTATCTGATTTAAATGAAAAAGATTCGTTTAAATTGTTGTTTGCTGAAAATGCTGGTATAGTAATTCAAGCCAAAGACAGTTCAATTGAAAAGGCACTTTCAGAAGCTAATATTGCATTCAACAAAATTGGTTCGGTTACTGAAAGCGACACACTAAGAGTGATTAATAATACTGATGTGTTCACCATGACTATCTCAAGATTAAGAGATGTTTGGTATAAGACATCATTCTTATTAGATCAAAAACAAACGGCTAATGGTCTTGCTGAAGCACGTTACAACAATTACAAGAATCAATCTTTACAATATACTTTCCCTGGTAACTTTACTGGAAAATTACCTGAAATTGATTCAAGCAAGCCAAGGCCTAAAGCGGCTATTCTTCGTGAAAAAGGAAGTAATTCTGAACGCGAAATGGCTAATGCTATGTATCTCGCTGGTTTTGATGTTAAGGATGTGCATATGACCGATTTAATTTCTGGTCGTGAAACCTTAGAAGATATTCAGTTCTTGGGTGCTGTTGGTGGATTCTCTAACTCGGACGTTTTAGGTTCTGCTAAAGGTTGGGCTGGAGCTATTAAATATAACGACAAAGCTAAAAAAGTGATTGAAGATTTTTTCGCTAGAAAAGATACAATTTCTGTAGGGATCTGTAATGGATGTCAGCTTTGGATGGAATTAGACCTTATCAATCCAGACCATGAAGTGCATGGTAAAATGGAACACAATGATTCACATAAACACGAAAGTGCATTTACATCTGTAAAAATTCAAGAGAATAATTCTGTGATGCTATCATCACTAGCAGGAACAACTCTAGGAGTTTGGATATCTCATGGTGAAGGGAAATTCAATTTACCATATGCCGAAGATAAATATAATATTGTTGCTAAATACAGTTATGAAGGCTATCCTCATAATCCAAATGGTTCAGACTTTAACACCGCTATGATGTGTGATAGTACTGGACGTCATTTAGTAACTATGCCACACATTGAACGTTCTACATTCCAATGGAACTGGGCTAATTATCCTGAAGGACGAAAAGATGAAGTTTCTCCTTGGTTAGAAGCTTTTATAAATGCCAGAAAGTGGATAGAAAAACACTAGAACTTAATCTTTTACGTTATAATATTAAAATCCTAATACCACCATATTAGGATTTTTTGTTAAATTAAATTTGAATGTCTGTTATGACTCATAAAGTGCTTTGTCAACGTGAACTTGTTTCAGGCTCTCATTCTAAAAAGCCAATTTTTACAGGCGTTTTGAGATGCTGAACTAAATTAAGCATCTCATCAAAAACAATTAGCTTATTACAACACTAATGAAAAGCATAATTTTAACACTAGTTTTATTCTGTTGTTGCTTCTATCTAATAGCATATTCCCATTGGGATTTTTTAACAATTGCTGCACCAGCCTTAATTTTAATTGGTATACTTGCTACATTATTTGCTTCAGTTTGGATTAAGGGAAACTTTTGGCAAAGACAAAAAACCGCATCAAAAATAACTTTCCCTTTGACTGCCATTGTGTTTTTAGCCGGTTACTTCTATAAAACACTGATAGTAATGATGTTATGAGCAAAATAATTCTTAAAACACTATCTGCAATTGGAATAGTCTTTTTAATTGTTGTTTTATTCGGTTTTGGGCAAATGCCTTTAATTGAAGGGAAGCACTTTTTTAACAAGTATATCGATACAGAATTTGCCGAAAATTACACCCCTGAGAAATTTGAACAGATTAAAACAGGTATGCAACTTGAAGATATAATTGGTTTAATTGGTAAGCCTCTTCAAAAGAAGAAAAATCATAAGGATGGTACATACATAAAATATTATTACACCAGTGATGGTAAATTACTTCATGATGCCAAGAAAAAAGGACGTTCAGATTATGGTGACTTTGCGTGGTATAGATCTGCGATAACTTTGAATTCAGAAAATATTGTAGTTGCTATCGATAAAGGTTGGAGTTATGATTGATCTTCAATATTTCATTGATCTTTCTCATACATCAAAAAACCCCAAAACACATTACTGTATTTCAGGGTTCCATGACTGCAAAATAATTACTAAATCAACCAAAAGAGTTTAGTTGGCTTTTTATATTTTAAGCAAACTTTAATTTTTTATCATTTGCCTTTACTTTTTTTTGATTGGCAATTGATGCTTTTACCACAGCACGTTTCATTAATACGGATACAATTAAAGCGATCACAAATAAACCTGCAAATACTTTAAGAGTGGTATCTAAAGATCCAGTTGCCGTTTTTACCATATCATAAATTGTTGGCCCTACAACGCCCGCCAATCCCCAAGCTGCTAGCACCATGCCATGGATTGCACCTAATTGTTTTGTTCCGAATAAATCACCAAGAAATGCTGGTAAGGTTGCAAAACCGCCACCGTACATAGTAATTACAGTAAATAGCACAATTAAAAAGGCGATTTCCATTGAAATTTGTGGTAAAAAATAGAATGCTAAAATTTGGAATCCGAAGAAGATAATATACGTATTTGCGCGACCTAAATAATCTGACAATGTAGACCACATAATTCTGCCCAAACCATTAAACACACCGATCAATCCAACAATACCCGCCGCTTCCATTGGTGTATAGTTTAGCTTTTCTTGCATCATAGGACTTGCTGCCGAAATAATGGCAATACCACAAGCAATATTGATAAACATCATGATCCAGATGTAATAAAAACGAGGAGTTCGTAAAGATTCATTAGCCGTAATATTCGCCAAGTCTTTTTTAATCGTTTTACCTTCACCTGGTTTAAAACCTTCAGGTAAATAGCCTTCTGGTGGTCTTTCTATATATCTGGCTGAAGATAAAATCAAAACCATATAAATCAATCCTAAAATGTAAAACGCATTGAAAACGCCAACTGCTTCAAAAAGCGATTGCATTACTGGTCCGAAAATTAAGGCTGCAAAACCAAAGCCCATAATTGCCATACCCGTAGCTAAACCTCTTCTGTCTGGAAACCATTTTACTAATGTACTTACAGGTGTAATGTAGCCTAAGCCTAAACCAATACCACCAATAACACCATAGCATAAATAAAATAACCATAAGGATTCTAATTGCACTGCCAATCCAGAACCTAGAATACCGATACCATAAAATAATCCAGCCGTTGTTCCACTAACTTTTGGCCCTACTTTTTCAACCCATCTTCCTAAAAAGGCAGCGGAAAGTCCTAATAATAATATCGCAATTTTAAATGCCCATTTTATCACACTGCCATCTACATCAAAAATATCTTTTACGGGGTTGGTCATTACCGAATAGGCATAAACCGATCCGATAGAAATATGAATTCCCACCGCTGATGCTGCAATGAGCCAACGGTTTTTTAGTTTTTGTGTTTGCATAATATTTAATTTAGAATTGCTCCAATGGCAACCCATTAGTTTACTCTTACTTCTTTAAAGTACTGCTGTAATATTTTGGTGGCAGTATCAATCTCTTCTTTGGTGTTTTCTCTGGCATCTTTCAATGGGTAATCCCAACCTAAAGCCGCCCATTTATGAACACCCAATTTATGGTAGGGCTGTAATTCAATCTTTTCTATGGTTTCATAATCTTTAAAGTACTCCCCCATTTGATGCAATAATTCTGGTTTATTAGTAATCTCTGGAATTAACACATAACGCAACCACATGGGCTTACCAGAAGCCTCTCTATACTTGGCAAAATTGAATGTGGTTTTATTATTTTTTTGTCCCGTGATATACTCATAACCTTCCTCATTCATATGCTTAATATCTAGCATCACCAAATCAGCATAGTCGTCTAATAACTCTTCGGTAAAATGATTGATGATTCTGCCATTAGTATCAATATTGGTATGAATACCTTCTTCTTTTAACCGTTTGAAGAAGCGCAGCAATTCTTTGGATTGCAATAAAGGTTCTCCACCCGAAACGGTTACACCTCCCTTTTTTCCAAAGTAAGGCTTCTCTTTTACCGCCATTTGTACCAATTCTTCAATATGATACTCTTTTCCTCCATGTGTATCTATAGTATCAGGATTGTGGCAATACAAGCATTTTAATTTACATCCTTGTAAAAATACTACCATGCGTATGCCAGGGCCATCGTGAGTTCCAAAAGATTCAATGGAATGTACTCGTAATATGTTGTCTTTATGTTCGATGACTTGTCTATCTTAAAATTAGCATCTGAAAAAAGAAGGTTTTTACGCTTCAGTTTTCAGATGCCTACAAAATATAAATAGAGTTTAGCTTAGATTGACTCGTGGAAAGATCTTGTGATTACCTCCATTTGTTGCTCTCTTGTTAAGCGTACAAAATTAACGGCGTAACCAGAAACTCTTATGGTTAATTGCGGATACTCTTCTGGGTGTTCCATAGCATCCAATAATGTTTCTCTATCTAAAACATTAATATTAACATGCTGCGCACCTTTAGTGAAATATCCATCTAAAATTGCGGTTAGATTATCAATACGTTCATCTGCATCAGCACCTAAAGACTTTGGTAAAATTGAGAACGTATTAGAAATACCATCCTGAGAATCTTTATAATCAATTTTTGCCACTGAATTTAAAGATGCAATAGCGCCATGACTATCTCTACCATGCATTGGGTTTGCACCGGGAGCAAATGGTACTCCTTTACCTCTACCATCAGGAGTTGCTCCTGTTTTCTTACCATACACCACATTTGATGTAATGGTTAAGACTGACATGGTAGGTTCTGCATTTTTATAAACAGGTAGTTTTTTCAATTCATCATTAAAATCGGCTACGGCATTAGCAGCTAAAATATCTACACGATCATCATCATTTCCGTAGCATGGGAACTCACCTTCAATTTTGAAATCAACTGTTAAACCTTCCTCATTTCTAATAGGTTTCACTTTAGCATATTTTATAGCTGATAGAGAATCTGCTACTATTGATAATCCAGCAATACCATAAGCAATATTGATTTCAGGATTCGTATCAATTAATGCCATTTGTGCTTTCTCGTAGTAGTACTTATCATGCATATAGTGAATGATGTTCATGGAATCATTGTATACGCGAGCTACTTCTTTCATGGCAATTTTGAAGTTTGCCATTACTTTATCAAAATCTAAAACTTCACAAGTACATGGCTCAATACCATCAACCATTTGTGTTCCGGTAATTTCGCATTTACCACCATTTATAGCTAATAGCAATGTTTTAGCTAAATTGGTACGTGCACCGAAGAATTGAATAGCCTTTCCTAAAGCTTGGTAAGACACACAACATGCAATACCGTAATCATCGGAACCTCTATTAGTTCTCATCATCTCATCATTTTCAAACTGAATTGAAGAGGTATCAATGGCTACTTTAGAACAGAAATCCTTAAAGTTCTGCGGTAATTTTTCAGACCAAAGAATCGTCATATTTGGCTCTGGTGAAGGGCCTAAATTGTATAGAGTATTTAAGAAACGGAATGATGTTTTCGTAACCTTAGTTCTGCCATCAGCAAACATACCACCAATAGCTTCCGTTACCCAAGTTGGATCGCCAGCAAAAATTTCATCATAAGCACTCATCCTTAAATGACGTACCATTCGTAATTTCATCACGAATTGGTCAATATATTCTTGTGCTTCGGCTTCAGTAATTACACCTTCTTGTAAATCTTCTTCAATATATATATCTAAGAATGTAGATACGTTACCCAAAGACATGGCAGCACCATCTTGTTCTTTAACCGCAGCAAGGTAACCCATATAGGTCCATTGTACAGCTTCTTTAGCGTTTTCAGCGGGACGACTTAAATCTAAATTGTACTTAGCACCTAATTCTATAATTTCTTTTAATGCTTTAATTTGATCCGAAACCTCTTCGCGTAAACGAATAACCGCATCGGTCATTGGTCCACCAATATTGGCCAAATCTTTCTTCTTAGCTTCAATTAAAGTATCAATACCATATAGTGCAACACGACGGTAATCACCAATTACTCTCCCACGTGCATAGTTGTCTGGTAAACCTGTCAAAAATCCTAGTGAACGGAATTTTTTAATTTCTGCATTATACGCCGAAAATACGCCATCATTATGAGTCTTAACATACTTTGTGAATAGCTCTGTAAGGTTATCATTTGGTTTTACACCTTGTTCTGCTAATGCCTTTTGTACCACTTTAAAACCACCAAAGGGTTTCATTGTGCGTTTTAAAAGTTCGTCTGTCTGTAAACCAACTATTATCTCATTTTCTTTATCAATATAGCCCGCATTAAACGCAGAAACTGTTGAAATTGTATCAGTATCCAATGCTCTTACACCATTGTTTTGGCGTTCTTCCTTGGTGGCATCTTTACAGATGTCCCATAACTTTTCGGTTCTGGCCGTTGGGCCTTCCAAAAATTTATACGTTCCATGATAAGGTGTAATATTTTTGCTAACAAAATCTCTTACATCAATCTTATCAATCCAAATTCCGGGTTTAAATGCTTTTACTTCCATCTCTATTATATTTATATTTTGTACTCTTGATATGTCCTCTTAGACAATTCAAAGGTAGAATCTGACTACGTCATAAAGTATGACATATGTCAGTAAACCACTTAAAAAGAAGGATTTGATGATTTTTAAATATTGAAACTGAAACTTCGGATTTAATATACCACTCAGGAAACTATATTCTATTTTTATTAATAAAAGCGTTAAATATTTGAAAATTTGAAAATGAAAAAGGACATATTTTTATAATTTCACCAAAAATTGCATGCGAATTATTTCCGTAGTAGGTTCAATTCATTTGAAAATCTTATTTATTTTCATAATTTGCATTAACACTTTCTATAATTCATATGACAGAAATAAAAAGACTTTTTGATTTTCCGTATTACCAATTGGAGCATAAACCCAATGACGCAGCTTTAGTGACAAAATATGATGGTAAATGGGTAAAAACTTCAACACAGGAATACCTTGACAAGGCCAATGCATTAAGTAGAGCTCTACTAAAATTGGGTGTTAAAAAGAACGATAAAATCGCTGTTATTTCTACTACTAATAGAACAGAATGGAATATTGTTGATATTGGTGTGCTACAATTAGGTGCCCAAAACATCCCCATTTATCCCACAATTTCACCCGAAGATTACGAATATGTCATTAACCATAGTGAATCTATTTATTGCTTCGTTTCTGATGAAGAAGTGCTAGAAAAAGTAAATAAGATAAAAGCCAACACGGGTATAAAGGAAGTATATTCTTTCGATCATATTGAAGGGTGCAAACATTATTCAGAATTATTAGAACTTGGAGAAGATACTTCAAACCAAGATGAAGTAGAAAACAGAAAAAACGAAGTGACTTCGGATGATTTAGCAACAATTATCTACACCTCTGGAACTACTGGAAAACCAAAAGGTGTAATGCTCACACATTGGAATATTACCAGCAACGTATTAGATAGTGCCGCCAGAGTGCCTTTAAGAACTGGAGAAACAAAAGTTTTAAGCTTCTTACCCATTTGTCATGTTTTTGAACGTGTATTGATTTACATCTACCAACATGCAGGTACATCCATTTACTTCGCCGAAGCGATTGATAAAATTGGTGACAATGCAAAAGAAATAAAGCCCAATATGATGAGTGTGGTACCGCGACTATTAGAGAAGGTTTATGATAAAATCATGGATAAGGCTGAAGACTTAACAGGTATTAAAAAATCGTTATTTTATTGGGCTTTAAGTTTAGGAGAAATTTGGGAACCTTATGGTAAAAATGGTGCTTGGTATGAATTCAAACTTAAAATAGCGAATAAGTTAATTTTTAGTAAGTGGCGCGCCGCATTAGGCGGAGAACTTTACACTATGGTTTCTGGCAGTGCAGCATTATCCCCCCGGCTCGCCAGAATATTCGGTGCGGCTGGTATGCATGTTATGGAGGGTTATGGACTGACCGAAACATCTCCAGTGGTATCGGTTGGTAGATATGCGGATAATATGTATAAAGTTGGTACGGTTGGTATTCCTATTCCTAACGTTGAAGTTAAAATAGCCGATGATGGTGAAATTTTAATTAAAGGTCCTAACGTAATGAAAGGGTATTACAAAGATCCTGAAAAAACCGCCAGTGTAATGACTGAAGATTATTTTCATACAGGTGACAAAGGTGAGGTTGATGCCGATGGGTTTTTAAAGATTACTGGTCGTAAAAAAGAAATGTTTAAAACCTCTGGTGGTAAATATATTATCCCTACGCTTTTGGAGAATCAACTAAAACAATCACGCTTTATAGAGCAAGTTATGGTAATAGGTGAAGGCGAAAAAATGCCCGCTGCTTTGATACAACCTAATTTTGAATTTGTTTACGAATGGATTGAACGCAAAAACCATGATGTAGAAAACTCATTTGAAGCCATTTCAAAATCTGAAATTGTTCAAAAACGAATTCAAAAAGAAGTAAACAAGTGCAACCAAAAATTTGGCAAATGGGAACAAATTAAAAAGTTTGAGATTACTCCTGAAGAATGGTCAATTGATGGAGGCCAACTTACTCCCACTATGAAAATGAAAAGAGACGTTATTAAAAAAATGTACACCGATTTAATTGAACATATTTACCGTCCTAAATAAATTTTAATTTCCTTACTGTAACTTATAATGAAACACCTGTCTAGAAGGTGTTTTTTTATTTATTAAAGTGTGATTTGTAAATTTGTTATGCATGCATAGTATATTTTTATTATATTTGACAATCCAACCTCTCAAACATGAAAGATAAAACGATAGATTATGTACTTAGAACCACATGGCTAACTGTAAATAAGATGTATAACGAAGAAGCAGCAAAATTTGAAAGTACAATGGCCACAGGCTTTACTTTATTGAGTATAGATCCTGAAAAAGGTACGCCATCAACTGCTTTAGGTCCTAAAATGGGTATGGAAGCAACTAGTCTATCACGTATACTTAAAACCATGGAAAAACGCGGATTAATTGAGCGCCATCCAAACCCTAAAGATGGTAGAGGTGTATTAATCCATTTAACCAAATTTGGTAAAGAAAAGCGTGAACTCTCTAAGGACAAAGTACTCACCTTTAACGAAGCTATTAGACAACAAATTCCAGAGGAAAAAATTAACCATTTCTACGAAGTGGCCGAAACCATAAACGACTTGGTTTCAAACAAAAAAATTTATAACAACAAGTAAATCTTAGTTTAAACTAAAAATGGGTAAACGCATAATTAAAAAAGTTGCTGTTATTGGCTCTGGCATTATGGGAAGTGGTATCGCTTGTCATTTTGCTAACATTGGTGTAGAAGTATTGCTTTTGGATATTGTTCCAAGAGAATTATCTGAAATTGAAAAAGCCAAAGGACTAACTCTTGAAGATAAAGCTGTTCGCAATCGTTTAGTTAACGATGCGCTTAAGGCCTCATTAAAATCTAAGCCCTCTCCTATTTATCATCAAAAATTTGCAAGTAGAATAACTACTGGAAATTTAGA
Source organism: Jejuia sp. UBA6058 (assembly GCA_002428965.1). Taxonomy (GTDB): domain Bacteria; phylum Bacteroidota; class Bacteroidia; order Flavobacteriales; family Flavobacteriaceae; genus Jejuia. The sequence continues at coordinate 171,248 of DIYI01000016.1, forward strand.
AGATGATATTGCCAAAGTGCAAGGTGTAGATTGGATTATTGAAGTTGTAGTTGAACGTTTAGATATAAAAAAGCAAGTGTTTGAAAGCCTTGAAAAAAACAGAACACCTGGAACTTTAATTACAAGTAACACTTCAGGTATTCCTATTCAATTTATGAGTGAAGGCAGAAGTGAAGATTTTCAAAAACACTTTTGTGGAACACACTTCTTTAATCCTCCAAGATATTTAAAGTTATTCGAAATTATCCCTGGACCAAAAACGGACGCTTCTGTTTTAGAGTTTTTGAATGGTTATGGCGAGCAATATTTGGGAAAAACATCTGTAGTTGCCAAGGATACGCCTGCATTTATTGGCAATCGTATCGGCATCTTCAGCATTATGAGCTTGTTCCATGCGGTCAAGGAAATGAATTTAACCATTGAAGAAGTTGATAAACTAACGGGGCCTGTTATTGGAAGACCCAAATCTGCAACATTTAGAACTGTGGATGTTGTTGGTTTAGATACGCTTGTTCATGTAGCAAATGGTATTGGCGATAACTGTAAAAATGATGAGCGTTTAGAACTCTTTAAACTGCCAGATTTTATTTCATCCATGGTTGAAAATAAATGGTTGGGGAGCAAAACAGGACAAGGGTTCTATAAAAAGATAAAAGGCGAAAGTGGTAAAAGTGAAATTTTATCGTTAGATCTTGATACATTAGAATATAGAGCGAAAAAAAGAGCAAAGTTTGCAACTTTAGAATTAACGAAGACGATTGATAAGGTAATTGATAGATTTAAAGTTTTAGCCTCTGGGAAAGACAAAGCTGGAGATTTTTATCGTAAAACCTTTGGCCAATTATTTGCTTACGTAACCCATAGGCTTCCTGAAATTTCAGACGAGCTTTACAAGATTGATGATGCTATGAAAGCTGGTTTTGGATGGGAACATGGTCCTTTTCAAATTTGGGATGCCATTGGTGTTGAAAAAGGTTTGGAATTAATTAAAGCTGAAGGTTTAGAAGTTGCTGATTGGGTTAATGAAATGCTAGCTTCTGGTAGCAAGTCATTCTACACCGTTCAAAATGGAGCAACGTATTACTATGACACTCCATCAAAATCGCATACAAAAATTCCAGGACAAGATGCCTTTATTATTTTGGATAACATTAGAAAATCGAATGAAGTGTTCAAAAACTCTGGTGTGGTTATCGAAGATTTAGGTGATGGTATTTTGAATTGTGAATTCCAATCTAAAATGAATACCATAGGTGGTGATGTTTTAGCAGGATTAAATAAAGCAATAGATATAGCAGAAACCGATTTCGAGGGATTGGTTATCGGCAACCAAGGCGCCAACTTCTCTGTTGGCGCCAATATAGGTATGATTTTTATGATGGCTGTGGAGCAAGAATATGATGAACTGAACGCAGCTATCAAATATTTTCAAGATACAATGATGCGTATGCGTTATTCTGCAATCCCAACAATTTCCGCTCCTCATGGTATGTCTCTGGGCGGTGCTTGTGAATTGTCAATGCATGCTGATAAAGTTGTAGCTGCGGCTGAAACTTATATTGGTTTAGTTGAATTTGGAGTAGGTGTTATTCCTGGTGGTGCAGGTTCTAAAGAAATGGCATTGAGAGCTTCAGATACCTTTAGAAAAGGTGATGTTGAGTTGAACGTTTTACAAGAATACTTCTTGACGATAGGAATGGCAAAAGTGTCTACTTCTGCTTACGAAGCTTTTGATTTAGGTATTCTTCAAAAAGGAAAAGATATAGTTGTGGTGAATAAAGACAGACAAATAGCTACAGCAAAAGCACATGCTAAATTAATGGCTGAGGCTGGATATACACAACCCGTAAAACGTAAAGATGTAAAGGTTTTAGGTAAACAAGCCCTTGGGATGTTCCTTGTAGGTACGGATGCTATGGAAGCAAGTAATTACATCAGTGAGCACGACCATAAAATCGCCAATAAATTGGCATACGTCATGGCTGGAGGCGATTTATCAGAACCAACGCTAGTAACCGAACAGTACCTATTGGATTTGGAGCGCGAAGCATTCCTAAGTTTATGTACAGAACGCAAAACTTTAGAACGTATTCAGCACATGCTAAAAACTGGTAAACCATTACGCAACTAAAGTTGCAAGTAATTAGAGATTAGTATTTAGTACTTAGAAGTCTAACTACTAAAATCTAACAACTAAAGACTAAAAAGATGAAACAAGCATATATAGTAAAAGCATATAGAACTGCCGTTGGGAAAGCTCCTAAAGGTGTATTCAGATTTAAAAGAACAGATGAGTTAGCTGCTGAAACCATTCAATACATGATGAATGAATTACCTCAGCTTGATAAAAAACGAATCGATGATGTTATTGTTGGTAACGCAATGCCAGAGGGGTCACAAGGGCTAAATATGGCGCGTTTAATCTCTTTAATGGGATTAGATATTGTGGACGTTCCGGGGGTAACCGTTAATCGTTTTTGTTCTTCAGGAATTGAAACTATCGGCATTGCTACTGCTAAAATTCAGGCAGGTATGGCGGACTGTATTATCGCTGGTGGTGCTGAAAGTATGAGTTCCGTTCCCATGACTGGTTTTAAAACTGAATTGAATTATGATATTGTAAACGCAGGTCATGAAGAATATTATTGGGGTATGGGAAATACTGCGGAGGCAGTTGCAAATGAATTTAAAGTTTCTCGTGAAGATCAAGATGAATTTGCCTACAATTCACATATGAAAGCTTTAAAAGCACAAGCTGTAAATAGATTTCAAGATCAAATTGTACCAATTGATGTAGAACAGACTTATGTAGATGAAAACGGTAAAAAAGCGACAAAATCGTATACCGTAACTAAAGATGAGGGCCCAAGAAAAGGAACAAATAAGGAAGCTTTGGCAAAATTACGTCCTGTATTCGCGCAAGGCGGAAGTGTAACAGCAGGCAATTCATCTCAAATGAGTGATGGTGCTGCGTTTGTCATGGTAATGAGTGAAGATATGGTTAAGGAATTAAACCTAGAACCTATCGCTAGACTAGTTAATTATGCCGCCGCTGGTGTAGAACCTAGAATTATGGGTATTGGTCCTGTAAAAGCCATTCCAAAAGCTTTAAGTCAAGCTGGGTTAAAACAAAGTGATTTAGAGTTGATTGAATTGAATGAAGCATTTGCATCTCAATCATTAGCTGTAATTAGAGAACTAGGTTTGAACGCTGATATCGTAAATGTAAATGGTGGAGCAATCGCTTTAGGTCATCCGCTTGGATGTACCGGAGCTAAACTTTCTGTACAGTTGTTTGATGAAATGCGCAAACGCGATATGACAGGAAAATACGGGGCTGTAACTATGTGCGTAGGAACGGGGCAAGGTGCTTGTGGTATTTTTGAATTTTTAAACTAAAACATAAATAAGGCTATGGAAGCTACTGAAAAAGACATATTAAGAGGTGGTCAATTCTTAGTGAAAGAATCTAACTGTGAAGACATTTTCACACCCGAGGATTTTACTGAGGAACAACGCATGATGCGTGATACGGTTATCGAGTTTGTAGATCGTGAAATTTGGCCACAAAAAGAACGTTTCGAGAAAAAGGATTATGCGCTGACTGAAGAAATCATGCGAAAAGCAGGTGAACTCGGTTTACTTGGTATAGCTGTTCCTGCAGAGTATGATGGTTTAGAAATGGGATTTGTTTCCACGATGTTAGTTTGCGACTATATCTCTGGAGCTACGGGTTCAATTGCCACGGCTTTTGGCGCCCATACAGGTATCGGAACCATGCCAATTACGCTTTACGGCACTGAAGAACAAAAGAAGAAATACGTTCCTGCTTTAGCAACAGGTGAAAAATTTGGTGCTTACTGTCTAACAGAACCAGGGGCAGGAAGTGATGCCAATTCAGGAAAGACCAAAGCGGTTTTATCAGAAGATGGAACACATTACAAAATCTCTGGTCAAAAAATGTGGATTTCTAACGCTGGTTTTGCCAGTACTTTTATTGTATTTGCAAGAATTGAAGACGATAAATACATTACTGGATTTATTGTAGAATACGATCCAGAAAATCCAAATGGTATTACTTTGGGTGATGAAGAGCATAAATTAGGAATTCACGCTTCTTCAACAAGGCAAGTATTCTTCAATGATACTGTTGTTCCTGTTGAAAATATGCTTTCAGAGCGTGGGGGTGGTTTTAAAATCGCCATGAATGCTTTAAATGTTGGTCGTATAAAATTGGCTGCTGCATGTTTAGATGCGCAAAGACGTGTGATTACGGAAGCGGTAAAATATGCCAATGAACGTGTTCAATTTAAAACACCTATTTCTAGTTTTGGAGCTATTCGTCAAAAGATTGCTGAAATGGCCACCAATTGTTGGGTTGGAGAAGCTGGCTCCTACAGAGCTGCTAAAGATATAGAAGACCGCATAAATATGAGGATAGCTTCTGGGAATTCTCATCAAGAAGCAGAGTTAAAGGGCGTTGAAGAATATGCTATTGAATGTTCTATTCTAAAAGTAGCAGTTTCGGAATTCGCTCAAAACTGCACAGATGAAGGTATCCAAATTTTTGGTGGTATGGGCTTTTCAGCTGATACGCCTATGGAAGCTGCTTGGAGAGATGCTCGTATCTCTCGAATTTATGAAGGTACTAATGAAATCAACAGAATGTTGAGTATTGGTATGTTGATTAAGAAAGCCATGAAAGGTCATGTAAATGTTTTAGAGCCTGCAATGGCGGTAAAAGAAGAATTAATGGGCATTCCTTCATTTGAAGTTCCAGACTATTCAGAATTGTTTTCAGAAGAAAAAAATATTGTTAAAAACCTCAAGAAATTGTTCTTAATGGTAGCTGGTGCTGCACTTCAAAAATATGGAGAAAAAATTGAGGAACAACAACAATTAATGTTGGCGTCTTCTGATATTTTGATTCAGATCTACTTAGCAGAATCCGCAATTTTGCGTGCTGAAAAAATGGCAAAGAAAGAAGGCGAAGACAATGTAAAAGAGCAAATCGCCATGGCAAAATTAAATTTATTCCATGCGATAGATGTAATAGAAACTGCTGGAAAACATTCCATCATTTCATTCTCTTCCGGAGATGAACAACGCATGATGCTTATGGGTTTAAAACGTTACATTAAATACGTAAATATGCCTAATATTATAGCACTAAGACATACTATTGCGGAAAAAGTAATTAAAGAAAATAAATATTGTTTTTGAGTTTAAACTCTAACAATTTTGTGTGACTAATTCAAATGTGAAAAGCGCTTCAAATTTAGTTTTGAGGCGTTTTTTTTTGTTTATCTTAGAGTTTGCAAATAAAATCTAATGCTGTCCATTATTTTCAGTTTTAAAACGTCTTACATATAAATTCAAAAGCAATAATCATGAATAAAATTATATTTAAGACAGCATTATCAGTATTACTTCTAGTTGCAATTGAGAGTTACGCTCAAACTGAAAAAGTTTTAGAACCCAAACTAGAAAATATTGCTTGGATTTCGGGTAATTGGAAAGGTGAGGCCTTTGGTGGACAAACTGAAGAAAACTGGAGCAAACCTTCTGGCGGCTCCATGATGGCAACTTTTAAGCTAATCAATGATGGTAAAGTTTCATTCTATGAAATAGAAATTATCAGAGAGATAGAGAATTCTCTAATTCTTCAATTAAAACATTTTAATAATGATTTGAAGGGGTGGGAAACTAAAGATGAAACCGTGGATTTTCCTTTAAAACGAATTACCTCAACTAAAGTTGAATTTGAGGGTATGACTTTTGAAAAAGTAAGTGATAATGAAATGAATGTTTATGTTGATGTAAAACATAATTATGGAACAGAAACAATTAAATTTAATTACAAAAAATCAAGCACCAAGATTTAAATCACACTAAATGAACAACATAAAGGCTTTTTTGACTTTTCTAATGATTTTTCATTTAGCAAACACAGATGCACAAGGTCTACTTGAAGAAAAAACAAAATTCACACGACAAGACACTCTAAGAGGTAGCATAACCCCTGAGCGTCAATGGTGGGATTTAACATATTATCATTTAGATATTAAGGTAGAACCTGATAAGAAATTCATTTCAGGTAAAAACACTATTCAATATAAAGTATTAGACTCCAATAACGTGATGCAAATTGATTTGCAGGCACCAATGAGATTGCTAAAAGCAATTCAGAATGATAAAGAGCTCGAAATTAAACATGAGGGCAACGCACATTTTATCACTTTAAATGAAAGGCAAAATATTGGAACTACACACTCCATTGAAGTATATTATGAGGGCTATCCGAGAGAAGCAGTAAGAGCACCTTGGGATGGTGGTATTTCTTGGAAGAAAGATAAAAATGGTAATCACTTTATAGCCTCTTCATGTCAAGGTTTGGGCGCTAGTGTTTGGTGGCCTTGTAAAGACCATATGTATGATGAAGTGGATAGCATGCAAATAAGCGTTAATGTTCCAGAAAAGCTTACCAATGTTTCCAATGGTAGATTACGCTCGGTAGAACAATTGGGCACTACGAAAACATTTCACTGGGTAGTTAAAAATCCAATTAACAATTATGGTGTAAATATTAATATTGGCGATTATGTCAATTTTTCAGAAGTTTATAATGGAGAAGCTGGAAAGCTCGATATGGACTATTATGTACTAAGCTACAATCTTGAACTAGCAAAAAAACAGTTTAAACAAGCACCAAAAATGATGGAAGCTTTTGAACATTGGTTTGGGCAATATCCATTTTACACTGATAGTTTTAAACTGGTGGAAGTTCCTTATTTAGGCATGGAACACCAAAGTTCAGTTACCTACGGCAATAAATATAGATATGGTTATCTTGGAAGTGATTGGTCCGGTACTGGCTGGGGTTTAAAATTTGATTTCATAATTATACACGAAGCTGGTCATGAATGGTTTGCCAATAGTATCACTAACAAAGATATTGCCGATATGTGGATTCACGAGAGTTTCACCTCCTACTCTGAAAATTTATATCTAGAGTATTATTATGGTAAAGAGGCAGGAGCCGAATACGTCATTGGAACGCGTAAAAACATTAAGAATGACAAACCTATGATTGGGTACTACAATGTAAATAAGGAAGGGTCTTCAGATATTTATTTTAAAGGATCTAATGTATTACACACCTTACGCCAATTAGTTGATGATGACGAAAAGTGGCGCCGAGTGCTAAGAGACTTAAACAGTGAATTTTATCATCAAACTGTTACAACGGCACAAGTTGAAGATTTCATTAGCACGCAATTTGGAAAAGACTTAACTCAGTTTTTCAATCAATACTTGCGCACAACAAAAGTTCCTACACTTGAATTTCAAATTAAGAGAAAAAAACTAAAATACAGATATGCAAATATTGTAGATGGTTTTGATATGCCAATTCAAACTAATATTAATGAAAAAGAAGATTGGTTATTTCCTACTGCCGAATGGCAAACATTGAGAAAAGGTGAGAAAATTAAGTCTTTTGAAGTAGATAAAGACTTTTATATTTATTCCAAGCAGCTCTAAGTTTGAAAGATTTACCCGAAATATACTTTGAGCGTGATACAGATTGGTATGATTGGTTGTTACAAAACCATAATAGTTCTAAAGGTGTTTATCTGATTTTTTACAAGTTGGAAATGAACATTCCAACCATGAGGTGGGAAGAAGCTGTGAAAGTTGCTTTATGCTTTGGATGGATTGACTCTACGGTGAAAAGTTTAGGTAATGGTAAACGTCGCCAATATTTTTCCCCTAGAAATCCCAAAAGTACATGGAGCGCTTTAAATAAGAAATATGTAAAAGAATTGGAAGCTAAAGGACTAATTCAAGATTCGGGATATAAAATGATTGATTTAGCCAAAGAGATAGGAACATGGACAGCAATGGATGATGTTGAAAATGGCATTATTCCAAAAGATTTACGAGACGCTTTTGACAAAAACGAACGTGCTTTTGAAAACTATCAGGGTTTTGCTAAAGGATATCGTAAAAGTTATTTATCATGGTTGCACAGCGCGAAACGGATAGAAACTCGTGAAAAGCGAATAACCGCAATTATAGGGTTTTGTGAAGCTAATATTAAAAGTAGAGATAGTCGGTAAAATACCTAGTTTTGCTAATCTTAAAAGTGAATAATGATTAAAAGTGATATTTTCGAAATTGGTTTGCTAGATCAATTTCACATTTATATTCCTGAAAAAATCATGCAGCCTTTTGTTGCCAGTAAAGTCGACCGACTCTATATTAAAGCATATTATAACAATAAGTCGATAGACTTTTATGCCGCATATGTAAAAGATAAAAATACCGATGATTATCGTATTATGTTTGGTAAACGTTTGCAAAAGGAGTTAGGTGTCTTACAAAACGATTATTTTGAAATTCAGCTTTTTGAAAATACATCAAAGTATGGCGTTCGAGTACCAGAAGAACTTGAAGAAGTATTTAAGCTTGATTTAGAGGCTTTCAAAGTTTTTGAAGGCTTAACCGTTGGTAAAAAAAGAAGTATAATTTACGCTATTGCGCGATATAAAAATAGTCAAACAAGAATTGATAAAGCTTTAATTGTTTGCGACAACTTACGAAAAGGTAATTTGAATCCTTATACAATTCTGAAACCCCAATAAATCAATACATCAATTTTTTAATGTTGTCCATGTAACCTCTGCTCACTCTAACAACATCTCCGTTAAGCATGGTTACATCATAACTTTTGGTGTATTTATTTAGTTCTTTCACCTTGTTCAAATTGATAATAGACGAACGGTGTACTCTAATAAAAATGTCACCATTCAATTTTTCCTCTAAAGTAGAAATACCATAATTACTTAAATAGGTTTGATCTCCTACAACAATTTTTGAATAGTCTCCATAGGCCTCAATGCGTATTACATCTTCCAATCTTATAGTTACCAATTTATTCTGACTTTGCACCAAAATACGTTCTGGATACTTTGCAGTTTCCATCAACAAGCTTTCCGTTAAAGGGCGCGCGTTATTGTACACCGTATCGCGCAATTTTTCAATTGCTACTTTAAACCTTTGCTTTGTATATGGCTTTAATAGATAATCTATAGCGTGCACTTCAAACGCCTTTAAAGCGTACTGGTCATAAGCTGTAGAGAAAATAATTTGTGGTAATTCTTCTAAATGTGTTAAAACATCAAACCCAGTCATCCCAGGCATTTGTATATCTAAAAACACCAAATCTGGTTTAAACTCATTAATTAATTTTACCGCATCTACGCCATTGTTTGCTTCACCTAAAAGAATTAGATCTTTGTAATCTTCAAGATATTCTTTAATTAATTGACGTCCAGCAGACTCGTCATCAACGATTATTACCTTCCTCATATCGAAAAATTAATTTTTAAACCTTGAGGTAAATTATCAGACAAACTCAAAGAAGTCTTATACATTTTTTCTAATCTCAACTTAGTGTTAGTCAGCCCAATACCTTTTTTAAACGCATTGGTTTTATCCTTAAGACCAACACCCGTATCGGCGATTTCAAATGCTAGCTGTCCGTTTTTCTTTTGAATTGTGATTGTTATTTTTCCACCTTCAACTAGAGAAGATAACCCGTGTTTTATTGAATTTTCTACCAATGGTTGTAATAACATTGGAGGAATCATTTCATTCATAATAGACTCATCTACATTCACTTCTATATCCAAACGTTCTTGAAACCGTTCTTTTTCTAATGCCAAATATTTATTTACAAAATCAATTTCTTCTTTAATGGTTACTTTTTCTACTTGTGAAGCTTTTAATTGATATCTGAACAAATCAGATAATTCCGCTATCAAATACCTCGTATGTTCATTTTCCGCAGGTACTGATGCACTTATTGTATTAAAGATATTATATAAAAAATGTGGGTTTAATTGTGCTTTTAAAGCAGATAACTCACTTTTTAAAGCGGCAGTTCTTAACTCGCCTTCTAAACGGATTTTCTTTTGATTTTCAAGGTAGTAGTTGTAAGAATGAAAGATACCAAATTGCAAAGTATAGAATAAAGCAGGAATATAAATATCCCATACTCTAGCAACACCTCCCAAATGCCCCCATTCAAAAAAATCGCACACTAAATAATATAATTGTTGCCAAACAAGAACAAATGCCGGAAGTAAAACAATGTGTAGCAGTACTTTTCTATATGTTTTCCAATGCTTTAATTTTCTAAATAAAAACCACCAAATAGGGTAAGTTATAATAGCTTTTAAAATATAATCTAGACCGACCGTATTCATAAACTCCATAAAGTCAAAAATGGAAGTTTCTCCATTGTTCCATTTCCTACTGTTTACAGTAATTGCCACATGATACGCAAAAGACCAAAATAAATAAAAGCCTATAAAGGCTATAATTTCTCCTATTTTAACACCAATTACGCGCCTTGAGTAAAATGACTTACTTGATTCCATATTCTAAATTTTCTACAAATTTAAAGTTAGTATATTTTTTTGGCCTTCACTTTCCGACGAGTTGACCTATATAACGTTAAACGGTCCAAGCCCATTCGTCGCTTCAAAAGCCCACTCAGCAGTTCTTACGTGCGAGATAAGCTCATTGTTAAGACTTTTGAAGCATCAAAATTTATTCACATGAAATGAGCCACAATAACAGAAATTCGAATATCCATCGAAGTGTTTAATGGCGAATTACATCTGACAGATGAAAAACAATAAAATTGAAACAGATGAAAACTATTATTCAAATTATCGTAACGTTTATATGCACATTATCCATGGCTCAATCTACTATTACAGGAATAGTTGTAGATGATAATCTACAAGTAATTCCAGGAGCAATTGTGTCGCTTTATAATTCAGATAAATCTGTATTTGTAAAAGCTGCAATAACTGATGATGACGGCAAATTTTCTATTAAAAACATAGCGGATGGAGATTATATTCTAAATATAAAAAGCTTAGGTTTTAAAATTTATGACACATCCATTTTCAAAATCTCAAATTCGGATAAAGATTTTGAAGGGATACAATTAACACCTGCTTCTGAAGACTTAGATGAAGTTGTTGTTACTGCTGAAAAACCAATGGTACAAGTTTTGGCTGACAAAACGGTTTTTAATGTTCAAAATTCTATAAATGCTACTGGAGATTCTGGTTTTGAACTATTAAGAAAAGCACCTGGAGTAATTATTGACAATAATGATAATTTAATTGTAGAAGGAAAAACTGGAGTACTGGTTTACATTGATGATAAACCTTCCATTTTAAGAGGTGAAGATTTAACCAATTACTTAAAAAGTATCCAATCTAGCGATATAGAATCTATTGAAATCATCACACAACCTTCATCAAAATATGATGCTGAAGGAAATGCGGGCATTATAAATATAAAGTTTAAGCGAGACAAAAGTCTTGGAACAAATGGAACTATTGCCTCTGGTTTAACCTATGGAGAGTTTGCCCGTGTAAATAATTCTGCCTCTTTTAATAGTAGAAGTAAAAAAACTAATTTTTACGGCACCTTTAGTAATCGATTTGGAGAAAGCCTTGGCTTTATTAACCTTTTCAGACAGCAAAACAACACTATTTTTGATGCTCGTACAGAAACCATCTATGATAATTTAAATAACAACGCCAGATTTGGTTTTGACTGGTATAGTTCGAAAAAATCTACTTTCGGTGCTATTGTTTCTGGTAATTTTTCAGATAATAGTTCATTTGCAGATTCTCGAACTCCAATTATTCCTTTAGGAAATTCAAATCCAGATCAAGTACTTGTAGCGTCTAGTGATACCGAAAACAACGTTTCTAACCTTTATGCAAATGTAAATTATAAATTTTCGGGTGATAATGATGTTTCTTTGAATATAGATGTTGATTTTGGAAGATATTCTAGAGACAGAGAAAACCTGCAGCCAAATCAATACTTTAATGGTAATGAAACTCAAATTATAGATGAAATCATAAACTTTATGGTTACGCCTATTGACATTGACCTATTTACATCTAAGATTGACTATGAGCAACAATTTCTAAAAGGTACATTAGGTTTTGGTGGTAAGTTCTCTAAAGTTGTAACCGAAAATCAATTTGATTTTTACGATCGTGTAAGCGGGCAAGATATTTTAAATGCAGAACGCACTAACGATTTTCAATATGATGAAAAAATCAACGCTTTATACTTTAACTACAGCTATAAATTTAAAAAGTGGAACATGCAATTTGGATTGCGTATGGAAAACACTGAATCTGATGGTATTCTTACTAGTCTTCAACAAGACCAAAATAATCGTGTAAAACGCAGTTATACAGATTGGTTTCCTAGTGGAGGGATAACATATCAATTAAAACAAAAAAATTCTTTTGCCTTAAACTACAGTAGACGTATTCAAAGACCAAACTACGCTAGCTTAAATCCTTTTGAATATAAGATTGATGAGCTATCATTTAGTAAAGGAAATCCGTTCTTACAACCACAATACACTGATAATCTAAAACTATCGCATACATTTAATTACCGCTTAACCACATCAATCAGTTATAGTTTTGTAAAAGATTATTTTGCAAAAATCACTGAGGCTGTTGGTCAGAATCAAAACTTTCTAATCACAAGAAATGTTGCCAATCAAAAGGTAATAAATCTAGGTGTTAGTTATCCAACAAGTTTTAATAAGTGGTGGAGTATCTATTTCAGCTTAAATGCTTACAGAAGTATTTTTGAAGCTACAAATCCAGATTTTCTTCCCATTTCACAAAACACTTTAAGTTTTTATGCTCAAAACACCTTTAAACTACCAAAAGGGTTTAGAGCAGAGGTATCTGGTTGGTACAGTTCGCCTTCTATCTGGGGAGGCACTTATCAAACCAAAAGTTTAGGTTCATTAAATATTGCTTGTCAAAAGAAATTTATGGATGATAAAATTACAGCAAGATTAAGCTTCAACGATGTATTATTTACTTCACCTTGGCGGGGTATTACAGAATTCGGCAACCTAACCATCAATGGTAATGGTGGTGGAGATAGTAGACAGGTGCGGTTTAACTTAAGTTACAATTTTGGTAGTAATGAAGTTAAAAAAGCCAGAAAAAGAAAAACTGGTTTAGAGGATGAAAAAAATAGAATAAACGGTTAAATAATATCAAAAATCAACTATGGAGAAATAAAGCTGTCTATTTCCTCTTTAGAAAACTTGGGATTTGCACCTTCGCTTTGAGCCACTAGAGCTCCGACCCCACATGCATAATCAACTGCATATTGCGGAGGTGCATCATTCAACAATTTACTAATTAAAGTACCCAGAAATGCATCACCCGCACCAACAGTATCTTTTACTTTTATTTGGTAACCGCTATTATAATATAATTCGCCATTATATAATAAAACAGCACCATGCTCCCCTTTGGTAACACAAATGTGACTTGTACCTGTTTCTTCAGAAATAAACTTAATATTCTGCTCTAGTCCTTTATATTTTGAATCTAAATAACCCGCTACTTCATATAGTTCTTCATCGTTAAACTTAATAAAATCTGCCATTTTCATTAACTTAATTAAAGTATTTTGGGAGTAATGAGGAGGTCTCAAATTTAAATCAAATATGTTGTAATTGGACAACGCTATTAAACTAGAAAGTGTTTCATGAGAAACGGTGTCGCGAGTAATTAAACTTCCAAATACTAGCGCATCAGCTTTAGAAACAACAGTCTTTAATTCTTCTGTTAACTCTATTTTATCCCAAGCCCTAGGATGTTCAATTTCATAGGTTGCAGAACCTTTACTATTGAGTGATACTGTTACCTCTCCTGTACTGTATCTATTTTTTTTTTGAAGAAATGCAGTTTCTAACTCATTGACTTTAAAATAGTCCATTAGGTTTTGTCCATTTTCATCATTCCCAATGGCGCTTATCATAAGAACTTTATTACCAAAAGCGTGTAATCTTAAAGCAACATTTAGAGGAGCGCCTCCTATTTTTTTATTTCCATCTGGAAAAATATCCCATAAAACTTCACCAAAACAAACAATTTCCGACATAAATTTTAAAAAATATTGGATTCCATAGTTTGCTGGTTGATCGAATTCCTAAATACTTGTAACATACGTTTTGCTATTCCTGTCCATCCAAAATTTCGTCGTGCAAAACGTGCCCCTTCTACAGAAAGTTCGTTTCTTAAAGTCGGATATAATAGAGGCATAGACATCATAGCTCCAAATTCTAAAGGGCGATGTGGATCAGCAAAAAGCGCTTGATTTCCAAAATCAATCAAATCATACAATCCGCCATGAACTGTTACTACACTTGGTGTACCACAAGCCATAGCTTCAATCGCAACCATTCCAAACGGTTCATAACGTGAAGGCATTGCAAAAATATTGGCCGCACGATATACATTTGCCAAATCTTCATCTGCGATATAATTCTTCCATTTAATCTTATCGTTAACATCCAATTCAGTGGCGAGCTTCTTTAGTTTTTTAATACCTTCCTTATCCTGTTCAGAGTCGCCACCAACAGCGGCAACTAAACGCGCCTCTGGAACCAATTCAAATACAGTAGGCAACGCTTTTATCAATAGGTCATAACCTTTATTATGTGCCATTCTTCCCAGAGCCAAAATATCGGTAGGATGAATGTCATATTTTGCCCTTATTTTGTCATTTTCTTTAGAGGGTACTGGAAAAAATCTATTCTCATCAATTCCAGGAGGAATCATGGAACAATTTCTAGGCAAAACATCATATTGTTGTGTTAACAAATCCACTTGCGGCAATGTAGTAGCAATAATATGATTACACATTTGATAAACGAAATATTCCTTTCTAATACGCTCTTTAAAACGATAGGTTTTCTCCATTTCCTTTTCTTCCATATCGCTTCCCATAGTGTGCTGCTTCCACCAGCCCAAAGAGTGAGGCGTATGCACATGAGAAATACCTAATTCCTCAGCAATTTTTTGACCTGCCCAACCTGCATCCCAATAATGAGAATAGACAATATCGTACTTCTTATTTTCTTTTTTAATGGCCGCTAAAGTATTGGTAACAAACTTTTTAAGATGATCGTGCATATCCTCTTTTCGAATGAATTCTTTTCCACCAAAAGGAATCCGCCATACACTAAAATTATCATCAACAAAATCATATTCTGGTTGATCTTCGAACTGCCGCGTTACCAAATCTACATTACGTCCTAGTCTACTAAAACGATCTGCCAACTCCAAGACATAAACCACTTGCCCTCCTGTATCGGGTTTTCCAAGCTCTGGATTTGCAGCAACATATCCATGTAAAGAGATCATTAAAATTGATTTCATATTAGTAAGATTTTAGTGTTTTTATTTAATAATTTTCAGGTCGTGGCAAGCCGAAATATATTGTGCTGCTGACCACGCTTGATATGCTTTACCCATAGGTTTTCCTGTAGTACCATGTGCCCATTCGGTAAATTCCCACTCGTGGTTAATACCTTCTTTGTTAATTAGAGCGAGCTTATACAATTCTGAAATTGCTACATCCTTCAATCCTAACTTATTGACAAATTTCACCCAAAAACCGCCAACAAATGGCCATATACCACCATTATGGTAATGATTAGGTAAATTCAATAGATTCACAGTGTAATAAGGTCTCCAATCGGGATCTCCAGGGCTTACCACAGGATATACGTTGGCTACAGGATAAGGATCGTTAACCCCAACTCCTAACATAAACTTGAATGTTTGATGTGCTTTTTCAGAATCAATAGTACCATGTAAAAAGGCTAAAATATTCCCAAGAGTATCACATCTCCAACTAAAGTCAAATGGTGTAGTTTGTGCAATTAAATATGATGTATCCCCAAGCGTAAATTGCTTTTCCGCAAAAGACACAGATTGAAATAATTGTTGTTGCGTGGAAGGCCAAAAATTTTGAACAATTTCCTTTTTAATCACTTGAGACCAACGTATGTATTCTCCAGCCTGCTCATGATCGCCTAGCATCTCCAAAAGTCTTCCATAGCATACGTTCGAGCGATACCATAAAATTTCATCGTATAGTATGTTGTAACTTCTTCCGAATAAATCTGTCCAATCTCCTGCTTCTGGTATTTCTAAAAGTGCATCATTGTTACTATCATGAGCCCCCAACCAACGCATAGTCTCCTTAATATCTGAAATATATTTTCTCAGAAAATCAATATCCTTTGTTACATTAACATATTCATAAAAGGCAATAACCACCCAAATACCACTATCGATTGAACAAATACCACCAACACCAGAATAATCAGGAACATTATCTTTTATTCTCACATTTGATGGAATTTGTCCGTTCCTCGATATATGCTCCAACAAGGTTTCTAATGTTTGACGTTGACATTTGTGAATCTCTTCATCATGAATTAATGATAACGACCCAATTACTGTTATGGCGCCATCTCTAGCCCATACGCTATAGTAATTTTCATCAGTACCATGAGCTACGTTGTCATCAATAGAGCAAGCCGAAAAACCTAATGGTGTAATATTCTTTTTAAGGGCTTCTACCGCCTTAACATAGCCTTCTTTTATAAGGGCCAATTTTTCATCTTCATCTTCAAGGGCAATTACCTCTAATTCTTTTTTAATAAAAAAATCATCACTATGGTCTACAGTACTTTTTACTTTTGCTTCTTCAGGTATAACACCGAAGTAAATTAACCCTTCTATAACGCCATCTCCCCGTTCTTGC
Organism: Jejuia sp. UBA6058; assembly: GCA_002428965.1. Lineage (GTDB taxonomy): Bacteria > Bacteroidota > Bacteroidia > Flavobacteriales > Flavobacteriaceae > Jejuia. Next base: position 187,952 of record DIYI01000016.1, read on the forward strand.
TCTGAATGGTATACTTTTCGATGTTTAGTATATTGATACAATTCTTCATGCGCATTTGAAACTACGATGCCATGAACATCCTTTAAATCGAACATAGCGGAATCATTGCCACTATCTCCAGCAACAAGTACTTCACTTGATTTCAAGTCTAATTTTTTGAGTAACCATTGGAGTGCATTGGCTTTGTTTGCAAATTTTGGCAATACATCTAGATACTTATCTTGCGAGTACACCACATTTACATCCATATTGGCATTGGCAAAATCCTCTTCTATATCATCTATAAGGCTGGAGCTTGCATTATGAAAAAAATAACTTCTTTTATATGCATGTTGAAATCTAGAAGGTTGTTCACTTACAGGATGCTTTATTTTAGTAACAATGTCCTCCACTTTTTTTAAGTCCCATCCGTCATCCAAAACATCATTAAATTCTTTAACTACATGTTTTTCTGCAAAATTGTAAATATGCGTACCTACCCCGGAGATTATATAATTTGGCTCAGGAAGAATACCTCGTTCAATTAAATCTAAAACATCATCAATTAAACGTCCTGTATTATATGCTAGTAAAACACCCTTAGGTTTAAAATTTTCCCATACATTCTTGAAGTTACTTTTGAAGGTGTGAAAATCAATTAATGTGTTATCTATATCGAATGACAATAATTGAATATTTTCTGAAGTTTCGGTATAGGTTTTACTCATGTAAAGTTTTTAAGATTTGTCAATTTTTGATCATTTTTCGATAAAATAAGGCTTTAATGCGTGAAAAACAAGACAAAATAGCCGAAATCGGCTTGTTTTTAGAAACTCATAAATTAAGAATAAACCAATACGAATTCGTAAACTATCAGATTACAATTTTACAGATTACATAATTTGAAAATTGAATAAAGGGATAAAAAAAGAGCCAATTCAATAATTGAATTGGCTCTTTTTTTATCGTGTTCTTTTTTTAAATACCACTTATAAAACTACCATAAGGATCTTTAAACTGCATACCTTCAGAAAAACGATGTTTGCTTAATTGCTTGTACTCCGCCAATGCCCAAAGGACAAATTCTTTTACAAAATAGGAGTCCTCCTTCTTCAAATTTGGTTGATATTTCCCCAATAAATCATCTAAAGGTGAAATTGCATCGAGCATGTTTCTATATTCCTTGTCTCTTAAATCGTCTAACAATTCAAAACCTTCTTTCTGGTGAAAAAACCAAGAGACAATATCATCATAAGGCGTTTCTTCGTCCTGCTTTTTTAATTTTTCTATTTTAGGAAAGAATTCAACAAACAGATTCTTAACCGCTTCTCCTATTAGATTAAAAGCTACAACGGCAGCCCCTTCTTGCTCTCCTTCATAAACCAACTCTACTTTACCTGTAATGGAAGGAATCATTCCAATAAAATCACTTAAACGCAATATAGTATGTTGATCTCCTGAAATCAATGCACGTCGCTCTGCTGTACTCAATAAATTTTCAAAAGCAGTAATGCTTAACCTAGCACTTACTCCTGATTTGGCATCAATATATTCACTATCGCGCGCCTCAAAAACAATTTGCTCTAAAAGGTCTTTTGCCAAATCGGGAACTAGTATATTCTCTTTTTGACCTTGAACTAAATTAGCTTCTTGTTCTGTTATGAGTCTCGCGGTCTCAATATCCTCTGGATAATGTGTTAAAATTTGCGAACCAATTCTATCCTTTAATGGCGTCACAATACTTCCTCTGTTTGTATAATCTTCTGGATTTGCAGTAAATAAAAATTGAATATCTAAAGGTAATCGTACTTTAAACCCTCTAATTTGAATATCGCCCTCTTGAAGAATATTAAACAAAGCCACTTGAATCCTAGCTTGTAAATCTGGCAACTCATTAATCACAAAAATGCAACGATTAGCCCTAGGAATCATACCATAGTGAATCACGCGGTCGTCTGCATAACTTAACTTTAAATTAGCTGCTTTTATAGGATCCACATCGCCAATAATATCTGCCACAGTAACATCTGGAGTTGCTAACTTTTCAGCAAAACGTTCACTTCTATGCAACCAAGCTATTGGCGTATCATCACCTTTTTCTTTGATGATTTCAATCGAGTATCTAGAAATTGGATTGAATGGATCATCGTTTACTTCCGAACCTTCAACAATTGGAATATATTCATCTAACAGATTGAGCATTAATCGCGCTAATCTTGTTTTTGCCTGCCCACGTAACCCTAACAAATTGATGTTATGACGCGATAAAATAGCGCGTTCCAATTCAGGTATCACTGTATTCTCATAACCATGAACACCTTCAAAAGTGGTCTCTTTATTTTTTATTTTTTTAATCAGATTATCACGTAATTCGTCCTTAATAGATTTTGATACGTAACCTGTTTGTTTTAATTCTCCTAATGTTATAGGCCTCTCCCTAACCCTCTCCAGAGGAGAGGGAACTGTTATATTATTACTCTTTTCCTTATTGCTCATATTTTTTATTTTGTTATTTCGAGTGTTTCTCCCCTTTGGGGAGATAAAGAGGGGCCTCTACCCCCTTATCCTCTTTTTTCTATTTGTTTCATAATCCTCAAAAATCATTTCGCCCAAACCTTTTAATCCTGTATAAAAGGCTTTTCCTTGATTTGCATAAGTAAACTCCCGCACAAATTGCATCAAGTAACTATCTTTTGCAATCATAAACGTGGTAATGGGGATATGTAGACGTCTTGCCTGTTGTGCCATCATATAACATTTATTGATGATGTTTGTGTCCAACCCCATACTATTTTTATAATACTGACCATCAGGTAAACGCAAACAACTTGGTTTCCCGTCGGTAATCATAAATATTTGTTTATTTGTATTACGCTTTCGTCTTAATAAGTCCATTGCTAATTCTAATCCCGCAACTGTATTTGTATGATAAGGTCCAACTTTTAAATAGGGTAAATCCTTAATCTCTATACGCCATGCATCATTACCAAATACTATAATATCCAATGTGTCTTTAGGATAACGTGTGGTAATTAATTCCGCCAAAGCCATCGCTACTTTTTTAGCAGGAGTGATACGATCTTCTCCATAGAGAATCATACTATGGCTAATATCAATCATCAACACTGTACTCATTTGTGATTTATGAAGCGTTTCTTCAACCACCAAATCATCTTCTGATAATGTAAAATCAGAAATTCCATGATTGATTTGTGCGTTACGAAGACTTTCAGTCATTGACACTCTATCTAAAGCATCTCCAAACTGATAACTTCGAAAATCTCCAGTATGCTCATCACCAATTCCCGGACTTTTGCTTTTGTGATTACCTTGTCCGCTTCGTTTTATCTTTCCAAAAATTTGATCTAAAGCTTGTTGACGAATAGCGCGTTCTGTTTTGGCTGTAATAGTTAAGGAAGATCCATTACCGTCAGGATCAATTTCCTCACGTAAATACCCTTTCTTTTTAAGGTCTTCGATAAAATCTTCAATGGTATACTTTGGCGTAGTGAGTTTATATTCTTTATCCAACTCACGAAGCCAACTAATGGCTTCATCAAAATCTCCCGAAGTATGTGTAATGAGCTCTTTAAATATCTCAAAAAGCGTATCGAAAGGAGATTTATAAGGCGCCTCGTAGGTTTTAAATACGAAACCCTTTCTAAAAACTTTGTTGTCCTTCATCATAGCAGTATAAAAATACCACATTTTGATAAAACACAGCAACGGCAATTATTAGATTTATCTATTATTTAACAGGAAATAAAAATGGAGCTTATTCCACGCGACGCAGGCCTGTATGGTCTTCAATTTTTATGTATTTGCCAAGGGTAGAAATTAAATCTTGTTTTTTGAATTGAGATAGCACTCTGATAGCTGATTCCGTTGCTGTTCCCACAATATTTGCATAATCCTCTCTCGATAGCATCAAGCTAATTGTACCGTCAGGATTAGTTCCAAAATTCTTTTCCACATAAAGAAGTGTTTCGGCTAAACGCTGTTTTACAGATTTTTGAGCCATATCTACTATTACATCATCTGCTTCTCGAAGATCGCGCGCCATATCCTTCAACATATCAAAGGTGAATTTAGGATTACGCTCCAAATCTGAAATAATTTCGCTTTTGGGAATGAAGCAAACTTCCATATCATTCAACGCAGTTGCCTGCAAATTTGAACTTTCATTTGACACAAGAGAACGTTGACCAATAAGCTCACCCTTTACAACCATCTTTACAATTTGGTCTTTGCCATTTTCACTTAGTTTAGTGAGTTTACAAATACCATTTCTAACGCAATACACACCATTAATTACATCACCCTCGTCAAAAATTACGTCTCCTTTTTTGATTGTTCTTGAAGTTTTGCAACCTGAGATTCTTATTAGCTCCTCACGATTTAAAGACTTTAACGCGTTAAATTGTTTGATAATACATTGCTCACACTTTCCCATAATTATTGAATTAGGATGTTTTTAAATGCTCCCTTAGTGCAATACTAAAAAAGGAATATCTGTATAGTATTTGGTATCTGGATTTTTGGGATGAAATAATATTTTCTCAAAGTAGCTTAAGTTCTTAGCCAACATGGTAATTAAATTTATCTTTCTATGCTCTACAAACTCTTGCACTTGTGTCTCTATTTGATTGTTGCTTAAAAAGTGAAAACTGTGTTTGTTTTGCCCTAAATAGTCATCCAAAATTTCCTTGTTCTTTTCCTGATCTTCGTTTAATAAAGTTTCATCATTTTTAATATGAATAACACGAGCTGAAGCTTCGTGCGTTTCTACAATATTTGTTATAGATTGAAGCGTTTCCGTTGAATACATAGAAAGAAAATCCGTAGGAAATGCTATTTCTTTAAGATCTGAATATTTGGCGTTTTCAGGTACTACAACTGTGGCACATTTTACTTTAGTAATAACGTTTGAAGCATTTGTACCAAGGGGTAATTTTGAAATGCCCGAAGCACCTTTGGTACCCATTACAATAAAATCTATATGATTCTTCTCAACTTGCTGTCTTACCGAACCAACTACATAACCCGTATCAATAATCTTGAAGAACTTGTGTTTTTCGTTTTTAGGCAGATCGTTTTCTATCTTATGGAAAATATCATGCATTTGATTCTGGCAGGATACATGAACTTCATCAAGGTTCCGATTTTTTTTCTTGGAATCAGTACATACATGCAAAATGTAAAAACTACACGGAGAATTTTCAAAGAAATTCACCGCGTACTCCACAGCATTCCAAGCATTTTCGGAGAAATCTGTTGGTATTAAAACGTTTTCCATCTCACATAAGTTGCAATGCAACAAATCTATAGGGAAGAAAGAAGTTGAAACATGACCAAAATCATATTTTGGGCACATTTAGAATAGGCTATTCGATTCTTTTAAGTTTGTCAACATCCAAAACTTTAACGTTTCTACCTTCAATTTCAATAATTCCAGAACTTTTAAAGCTAGATAACGTACGTATCAAACTCTCTGTGGCAACACCAGCAACACTAGCTAAATCATTTCTTGAAATTCTAATGGAATCTTCAGGTTTTCTCCCAAGTTTTTCGGCAAACTTAAGTATAGTTAAGGCGGTTCGTTTTTTAACAGAACTATAGGCCATTTCTAGCAACTGATTTTTTAAACCAGCCAAATCTTCATTTAATAATTGTATAAGATCTAGTGTTACATTATGATTACTACTTACCAGTTCTTTAAACTCATCTTTTGAAATCCCTAATAAAACCGTGTCTTGAATTGCAGCTGCTGTTTCTTTGTAAGTCGTGTTTTGTGTAAAAGAGGCATATCCGAAAAGATCGTCTTCCTTAAATAAAGAGGTTGTCAAATCTTTTCCTTGATCATCAAATTGATGACATTTTACTAAACCACGTTCAATCAAATAAATATAGTTGGAATGCTGACCTTCTTCGTAAATAGTTTCACCCTGTTTAAACTTGTAGGTTGTACCATTGTCATCAAAAAAATTCTTAAGGTCATTTAAATTTCTTATGTCTTGTATTTCTTCAGGTTCTTCAATAATATCCTGCTCTCTAATATCCTTTAAAATTGAAGCCTTAGCTAACCTACTTTCAATAGCACTAATCAGTTCGTCCTCTTCAAAAGGTTTTGTAATATAATCGTCTGCTCCAAGATCCATTCCTTTTCTTACATCTTTGCGCTCTGTTTTGGCCGATAAAAATATAAACGGAATATACTTGGTACTTTCTTGTTTAGATAAACCTTCCAAAACGCCATAACCATCTAATTCTGGCATCATAATATCACAAACAATAATATCCGGAATTACTGTTAATGCCGTTTCTAACCCAGCCTTCCCATTAGGTGCAGTCACTACGTCATAGTTAGATAACTCTAGTAATTCCGCTGTATTTTCCCTTAAAATAGTATCATCTTCTATTAAAAGTATCTTTTTCATTGGCTTGCTTTATTTGGCAGTGTTATGGTAAATGTACTTCCTTTATTTTCTTTACTTGTAAAACTAATGGTTCCTCCTAAATTTTCTAGGTGACTTTTCACTATGTTAAGCCCGATTCCTGTACCTTGATTTAAAAGTGCATTTTCCGCTCTAAAATAACGATTAAATATTTGTTTTTGATCTGCTTCTGGTATGCCAATCCCTTGATCTGAAATTACAAAAACCGTATACATTTCATCTTGTTTAATATCAATATCAATGGTTGTTTCAACAGGCGAATATTTTATCGCATTATGTACCAAATTATTCAGGGCTAATTCCACAATCTTTTCATCCTGAAACAATGAGAGTCCATCAATATTTTTGGGATAGTTTATTTTTTGACCTTCCCTAAGCAACATATTCGCATTGTAAACTACCTCATCCAGCAACTTAGTCAATCTAAACGAACTAAATTTATAATTCACCTTGCCTGTTTCTAGTTTTTCAATGGAAAGAAAATCATTCAGGATATTATTTAAATAATGGACTTTATCCGAAATAGTTTTTAAATGTTTATCACGCTTATTTTGTTGTTCAGTCAACTTGTATTTACCCAGCAACATTGCCGAGGTTAAAATACCACTTAAAGGTGTTTTAAACTCATGAGACACAAGAGATAAGAATTTAGTTTTCAATTCATTAAGCTCTTTCTCTTTTTTAAGCGCATCGCTTATCTTATTTTGGGCTTCAATACGCTTTTTTATTTCAATATCACGGTTTTTATTCGCCTCTTTAAGTTCATTAACAGTATTCGTTAGTTCTTGCGTTCGAAGCGCTACTTTGTTTTCAAGTTGCGTATTCAATTCCTGTAAAGCTTCTTCCTGTTTTTTACGCTGGGTAATATCAATCACTAACGCCATTACATAAGTTTCATCATTAATATTTAAAGGATTTAAACCTGCCTCAACTGGAAAAGTATAGCCATCTTTATGAGCACCATACAAATCGCGCCCTCGTCCCATTTGTCTACGCTCCTTATGCTTCATAAATCCATCAACATTTGTACTGTGATGTACATGATATTTTTTTGGAATTAAAACATCCAAATGCTGATACAACAGCTCATTTTTAGGATAACCAAACATGTTTTCAGCAGAACTATTAATGGCAATAATTTTTTGCGCATCGTTAACAACAATTACCCCTTCGGAAACAGACTCAAAAAGCACATCAAAAACATCTTTATCCTTTTGAAACATTATTACAGTTCTATCATTTTTAAGATTTGACTCTAAAGCTATTTTTACTTTAGAATACCTTTAAGCTCTCGTAAAAATATGCAAATCATGATAGATATCATATTTTAAAATACCCCAAATTGAAATATTTGCATTAGGTATATAATGAGCAAATATTATGGAGACAAAAACGTGTTTCCACTGTGGTTTAGATGCCACTTCTTCGGAAATTATTTATGATGAGAAATCCTTTTGCTGTAAAGGATGTAAAACCGTTTACGAGATATTTTCTGCAAACGATTTAACCTGTTATTACGATTTAGAAAATGCTCCAGGAGCAACACCCAAGGAAATTGAAGGCAAATACAACTTCTTGGATAACGAGAAAATAGTTGAGAGTTTACTAGAGTTTAATGATGGCAACACACAAATCGCCAAACTTTATATTCCACACATTCATTGTAGTTCCTGTATTTGGATTTTGGAGAATTTGAATAAACTAAATCCATCAATTAGTTCATCCATTGTAAATTTTGGAAAGAAAACAGTGCGGGTGAATTACAACCCCAACAGCTTTTCACTTAAAGCATTGGTAAAACTCTTAAGCTCTATTGGTTATGAGCCTTTTATCAGTTTAGATGATTACAGTGTTGGGAAAAAAAATGTAGACCGCTCCTTAATATATAAACTAGGTATTGCAGGTTTTGCCTTTGGAAATATCATGTTTTTATCCTTTCCAGAGTACTTTCAAGTGAGTGGTTTCTGGATTGAACAATATGCTCCTGTATTCAGATGGCTGATGTTTACATTCTCCCTCCCAGTAGTGTTTTATTGCTCTCAGGATTATTTTATCTCTGCCTACAAAGGTTTAAAATCGAAGCTACTAAATATTGATGTACCTATTGCTTTGGGCGTTACCGTCTTATTTTTAAGAAGTACAGCGGAAATTGTTTTTGATATTGGTACGGGCTTTTTTGATAGTCTTTCAGGGCTTGTTTTCTTTTTATTGCTTGGGAAATTCTTCCAACAGAAAACCTATAGTTTCTTATCCTTTGAACGCGATTACAAATCGTATTTCCCTATCGGAATTACAAAAATTAATACCGACGGCAATGAAGAATCTATTCAGGTTTATGACATCAAAAAAGGCGATAGATTACTAATAAGAAATGAAGAATTGATTCCGGTAGACTGTATTTTAATTAATGGGAATGCTAGGATTGACTATAGTTTTGTTACGGGAGAATCTGATGCAGTGTCTAAAAAATCTGGTGATAAATTATTTGCAGGCGGTAAACAAACAGAAGGTAGTATTGAAGTAGATGTACTAAAAACCGTGGAGCAAAGTTACCTCACCCAATTGTGGAGTAATGATGTCTTTAATAAGAAAAAAGAAGATAGCTTTACCAACCTCACCAACAGTATCAGTAAGCAGTTTACAGTCGCAGTGCTCAGTATCGCAATAATAGCAACAAGTTATTGGTTAATTGTAGATAGTTCTAAAGCGTTAAATGTTTTTACTGCGGTTTTAATTATCGCTTGTCCTTGTGCTATTGCACTCGCTGCACCTTTTACTTTCGGAAACTTACTTAGGATTTTTGGAAAGTTAAAATTCTACGCGAAGAATGCCTCCGTTATTGAACAACTAGCGGCAATTGACACCATTATTTTTGATAAAACTGGGACGATTACAGCGAATAAAGAAACAGCTATTGCTTATGAAGGTGATGAACTTTCAGATGCTGAAGAGATATTATTGAAAAGTTCGTTACGAAATTCTAATCATCCTCTGAGTCGCTCTTTGTATTCACTTTTAGAAGATAATGACATCCTAACTTTAGACGATTACCAGGAGCATATTGGAAAGGGTATTATTGCAAAACATCAAGACGATTCTATAAAAATAGGTTCTGCGCCTTTTGTGGGTTACACTAATGAAACAGCTACGCTAAACACTGCAGTTCACGTTAGCACAAACAACACCTACAAAGGTAAGTTTACTTTTTACAATAAATACAGAAAAGGAATTTCGAAGTTGTTTAAACGATTAAAAAAGGACTATGATTTAGTGATTCTCTCAGGTGATAATGCCGGTGAAAAAGAGAATTTGACCAAATTATTACCTGCAAAGACAAAGCTATTTTTTAATCAGAAGCCAGAGGATAAGTTAGAATACATAAAACATCACCAAACCTCAGGCGCAAAGGTATTGATGGTAGGTGATGGATTAAACGATGCCGGAGCATTAGCACAAAGTGATGTGGGTATTGCAATTTCGGAAGATGTAAATGTATTTTCACCTGCTTGTGATGCCATTTTAGATGCTACTAAATTCAATCAATTATACAGTTTTATTAAAGCTTCTAAGAAAGCGATTACCATTATAAAATGGAGTTTTGTATTGTCTTTTATCTACAACTCTATCGGACTTTATTTTGCAGTTACAGGACAATTAGCACCTGTGGTAGCGGCTATTTTGATGCCTTTAAGTTCGATTAGTATTGTGGCTTTTACGACGGTTTGCACGAACCTTTTAGGACGAAAACTAAGATAGATATTGAAACTGAATTTAGCGGATAGGTGCGTTAGGGATTGAGCAATTGTTGGAGCTCCTCGCAGAGAGCGACTTGCGAAAGCCCGACCCGATAGGGTAACGCCAAAGAAAATTAGATTAACATGACAAATGTCATCTTTTAAAAAGAACTATGCGGGTACTTTTGACCCATAACTTCAATTAGGTATGAGTGTTATATATATTTTACTTGCTGTGAGCATTTTAGTTGCTGTAGCGTTTTTTGTAGTGTTTGTTATTGCTGTTAAAAAAGGGCAGTTTGATGATAGCTACACCCCTTCAGTTCGCATGTTATTCGAAGACGAATTAGTCAAAGATAAAACCAACAAAACAATACTAACCAAAGAAGAATAATCAACTATTATGGAAGTACAACAATTTCATTACGATAACAAAATCGTTACTAAATTTATCTACGCTACCATTGTTTTTGGGGTGGTAGGAATGGTGGTGGGCCTTTTGCTTGCCTTTATGTTTTTATTCCCCAATTTAACTGATGGCATATCGTGGTTGAGTTTTGGTCGTTTAAGACCTTTACACACCAACGCAGTGATTTTTGCCTTTGTGGGTAATGCCATGTTTGCTGGTGTGTATTACTCCTTGCAACGACTACTTAAAACCCGCATGGCGAGTGACTTGTTGAGTAACATCAACTTCTGGGGGTGGCAGCTTATTATTGTTGCTGCAGCCATTACATTGCCTTTGGGGATTACCACATCTAAAGAATATGCGGAACTGGAATGGCCTATTGATATTGCTATTGCTTTAGTTTGGGTAGTGTTTGGTGTGAATATGATTTGGACGATTTTAAAACGCCGCCAACGTCATTTATATGTAGCTGTTTGGTTTTATATTGCCACGTTTGTTACAGTTGCTGTACTTCATATTTTTAATAGTTTAGAACTACCTGTTAGCGGATTGAAAAGTTACTCGGTTTACGCGGGTGTGCAAGACGCACTTGTGCAATGGTGGTATGGACATAATGCTGTAGCGTTCTTCTTAACCACTCCGTTTTTAGGACTCATGTACTATTTTATACCAAAAGCAGCTAACAGACCTGTATACTCTTATCGTTTATCCATAGTACACTTCTGGTCGTTGATTTTCATATACATTTGGGCTGGACCTCACCACTTATTATATACGGCACTACCAGATTGGGCACAAAATTTAGGTGTTACTTTCTCCGTAATGCTATTGATGCCATCTTGGGGTGGTATGATAAATGGACTTTTAACCTTGCGTGGTGCTTGGGATAAAGTGCGTACTGATCCTGTTTTAAAATTTATGGTAGTAGCCATTACAGGATATGGTATGGCAACTTTTGAAGGCCCTACCCTTTCGCTTAAAAATGTAAATGCTATTGCCCACTTTACCGATTGGATTATTGCTCACGTTCACGTTGGCGCTTTAGCTTGGAATGGTTTTATGGCATTCGGTATGATTTATTATCTAGTTCCTCGATTATTTAAAACTAAGCTTTATTCATTAGGAATGGCCAACTTACATTTCTGGTTGGGTACTTTGGGTATTATTATTTATGCTTTACCAATGTATGTTGCTGGATTTACACAAGCTAGTATGTGGAAGCAGTTCAATCCTGATGGCACTTTAGTTTATGGTAACTTCCTAGAAACTGTCACCCAAATTATCCCGATGTACTGGATGCGTGCTATTGGTGGCACACTATATATTGTGGGTATGTTAATTCTTGTTGTTAACGTTATTGCCACAGTAAAACGTGGTAGCAAAGTAACAGATGAGCTGGCAGAAGCACCTGCATTAGAACGCGTAACTAAAAGACGTACAGCTAGCGAAGGATGGCACACTTGGTTAGAAAGAAGACCTATTAAACTGACCATTTTTGCAACCATTGCAATACTGATTGGTGGTATCATTCAAATAGTACCAACAATTATGGTGGAATCTAATATTCCAACTATAGCCAGTGTGAAACCTTATACACCTTTAGAATTAGAAGGTAGAGACATTTACATACGTGAAGGATGTGTGGGGTGTCACTCACAAATGATTCGTCCATTTAGAAGTGAGGTAGAGCGTTATGGTGAATATTCAAAAGCTGGAGAATACGTATACGATCATCCATTCTTATGGGGAAGTAAGCGTACAGGCCCAGATTTACATCGTGTTGGTGGCAAGTATTCTGATAACTGGCATTTCAACCATATGTTCGATCCACAAAGTACCTCATCCGGTTCTATCATGCCACGTTACCAATGGTTAATTAAAAACGAATTGGATAAATCGCAAACCGAGTCTAAAATGGAAACTATGGTATCTCTAGGCGTTCCATACTCAGATCAAGAGATTGCCAATGCACAAGAAAGTATGCTAGAACAAGGCACTCAAATTGAGGAGAACCTGTATAGCGACCCTGATTTTGCAAGTACTTATGAAGCTAACAAGAAAGCGGCTGCTTCAAGCGGCGAAGACTTTGTAGAAATGAAGAATAGAGAAATTGTGGCCTTAATAGCTTACTTGCAACGTATAGGTACAGATATTAAAGTAGAAACCGCACTTAAATAACCATTAAAAAAGAGAGAATCATGTTGAAATTTGTAAAAAACCACATGGAAAGTATCACAGGTATAGAAATCTATCCTATTATTTCCTTATTGATATTTTTCATCTTTTTCGTATTACTTTTTTGGTGGGTAGTAACTGCAAAAAAAGACTACATAAAACGAGTGAGCAACTTACCATTAGACAACCAAAATAACGACATATTATGAGAAATTTAGTTCCATCCTGGATTCGCGTTCCTGTAGTTTTCTTTATCATTTTTGGAGCTGTTGAATTCTTTATAGATTCTGGAGAAAAGCCAGCATTTATCGAATATCCCGTAGTACTATTATTTCTCCTTTTAGTACTGCTTATATTGATTGCCATTGAAGCCATTGTCGGTGCTTTGGAAAATGTAATGATGCATAAGTTGGATGAGGAAGCTAAAGTTAAATTTTTAGCAGAAAAAGAAAAAGCTTATGAATTTAAATGGTTTAAAGACACTTACAAAAAACTTCTTGGACAAAAACCTATTGAAGAAGAAGGTGAAATCATCTTAGACCATAACTATGATGGTATTAAAGAATTAGACAACAGCTTGCCGCCTTGGTGGTTGTATGGTTTTTATGCCACTATAATTTTTGCTGCCATCTATTTGGTACGCTTTCACATATTTGATGGCGATTCTCAATTGGATGAACTTGAAATTGAATTAGCAGAAGCCAAAACTGCTGTTGAAGCATATAAAAAAACAGCTAAAGATTTAGTAGATGTAAATACAGTAGTATTGCTAACGGATGCAGATGATTTAAGCACTGGTAAATCTATTTTTGAGACCAACTGCGTAGCATGTCATATGGCTGATGGTGGTGGCGGTATTGGACCAAACTTAACAGATGAATATTGGATTCTAGGTGGAGGTATTAAAAATGTATTTAATACTGTTTCAGAAGGTGGACGTTCTGGAAAAGGTATGATTCCTTGGAAAGCACAGTTAAAACCTTCCCAAATAGCAAAAGTATCTAGTTATGTGTTAACGCTACAAGGTACCACACCAGCAAACCCTAAAGCTCCTGAAGGTGATATTTGGGTTGACGAAAGTGCAGAAACCGACACAGATACAGCTACTAAAGAAGCACAAACTGAAACTACCGAGACCGCGGTTACAGAAGAAGCAGTTACTGAATAATAGCACTAAACCAAACCAAGCTAAACACTTATGACCAACCTATAAGTTTCCCTAGTCTAACTAACTAACTCAATTACATAATGGGATACTTATAGGTTTTAAAAAATTGCAAAGTGGAAACCCCAGAAAACGAAATATTTAGAGACTCCATTGCTACGATTACAGAAGAAGGAAAACGTGCCTGGGTGTATCCTAAAAAACCAAGCGGTAAGTTTTACGAGTATCGTAAATACGTAAGCTATTTTTTGTTGGCGTTTTTATTTTTGTCGCCCTTTATTAAAGTTGGCGGCAATCAGTTTTTAATGTTCAATGTATTAGAACGTCGTTTTAATATTTTCGGATTTCCATTTTGGCCACAGGACTTTCATCTGTTTGTAATTTCGATGATTATTGGTGTGGTGTTTATCACACTATTTACAGTGGCATTCGGACGTATTTTTTGTGGATGGATTTGCCCACAGACCATTTTTATGGAAATGGTATTCCGTCGTATTGAGTATTGGATTGAAGGCGATAGAAACAAACAAAGAAAACTAGCCAGACAAAAATGGGATGCCGAAAAAATAAGAAAGAAAGGGTTAAAGTTTTTCATATTTGCAGTTATTTCATTTTTAATTGCCAATGTATTTTTAGCGTATTTGATAGGAAGCGATACATTGATAAGATATATTTCTGAAGGCCCTTTCAATCACTTAAGTACTTTAATTTCACTATTAATATTTACAGCTGTTTTCTACTTTGTTTTTGCATGGTTTAGAGAGCAAGTATGCATCATTGCTTGTCCTTATGGAAGATTGCAAGGTGTGCTATTAGACACCAAATCTATTGTAGTAGCTTACGATCATAAACGTGGTGAAGGTGAAAACGGCAGAAAAAAATTCCGTAAAAACGAAGATAGAGCTGAACTAGGACACGGCGACTGTATTGATTGCTTACAATGTGTACACGTTTGCCCCACAGGTATTGATATTAGAAACGGCACACAATTGGAGTGTGTAAACTGTACAGCTTGCATTGACGAATGTGACCATATTATGGAAAGCATCAATCTACCGAAAGGCTTAATACGATATGCTAGTGAAGAAAATATTGAGAAAAAAACACCTTTTAGATTAACAGCTAGACTGAAAGGTTATACCGGTGTATTAACCATTTTAGTTGGTGTTTTAGTAGGCATGCTATTTTTAAGAAATGATGTTGAAGCTAATGTTTTTCGATTACCCGGTCAATTATATGAGCATAAAGAAGGTAATATGATTAGCAATGTGTACACTTATAAATTAGTGAATAAAACCACCGAAGACATAGAAGACGTAAGCTTTAAAGTAATGTCTCACGAAGGGGAATTAAAGCTGGTATCAACCAGTGAAGATTTTTTGGTTCCAAGTCAAGGTATTGCTGAGGGTACGTTGTTTATTGAAATAAATAATTCAGACTTATCAGGCGATAGAAATAAAATAAAAATAGGTGTTTACAAAGGAGATGAATTGATAGAGACCACTACTGCTAACTTTTTGGGACCGAGGAGTTATAGGTAGGGTTCAGTAGGCAGTCGCAGTTTACAGTCGCAGTGGTTTGTGAAACGAAAAAGGCGGATAGAATTGAAATATTGAATTGAAAATAGCTGGCGGGTTTGCCCGCGTTAGGGATTGCAGAGGAAAGCCCACAGCGAAGTTTCTTTAGGACGAAGCGAGGACTTGTAACGGAAAGCCCGACCCGACAGGGGAACGCCAAAATAATTAGTTTACAATTGACAATAGAATTAAACAGTAAAAAATAAAATTATGAGATCCTGAAATACTGAAATAAATTCAGCACAGGTAAGTTCAGGATAACCAAAAAGAAGATATTATGAGAATTAGTTGGGGAACAGGTATAGTTTTAGCGTTTATAGGCTTTATAGCCTTTATTATGTACTTTATTATTACGATGAATGTAAATGATAATTATGACCATGATTTGGTTAGCGAAGATTATTACGGCGAGGAGTTGAAATATCAAAATGATATTAACAAGCTAAAAAATGCCAAAACCCTTAAAACGAATATTAGTTATAAAACATCAGCCGAGGGGTTGATTATTAATTTTCCTGAAGATATTAACTATAAAGATATTACCGGAAAAATGTTCCTATACAGGCCATCTAACAAACAACTAGACTTTGAATCTGCTATTTCATTGTCTAATTCTTATTTGCTCATACCTGACTCCCGTTTGGTAGATGGCCGTTGGAACATTAAAATAGATTGGCAATATAACGGAAAATCTTATTTATTTAAAGAATCTATAGTGTACTAGCATGCTGTGGTCTGCGTTCATATTGGGTATTCTGGGTAGTTTTCACTGCGTGGGCATGTGCGGACCTATTGCGTTTATGCTCCCTGTGGACAGATCTAATACACTTAAAAAAGTTTCTCAAATTTCTATTTATCATATCGGCAGACTTTTAGCCTACAGCCTCATTGGGTTAGTATTTGGACTTGTGGGCAAGAGTCTGTCTATTTTTGGTTTCCAGCAGCAACTATCAATCATTATAGGTATTTTAATGATTTTGTTTGTTGTTATTCCACAGAAAACATTAAATAAATACAGCTTTTCTAAGCCCATTTACAAGGTTATTTCTAGTATAAAATCTTCCCTTGGAAAAGCCTTGAAGAAAAAAACGATGGACACCTTTTTAACCATTGGTTTTTTAAATGGCTTTTTGCCATGTGGTTTGGTATATATGGCAGTATTTGCGGCATTAAGTTATGGTAGCGCGGTAAACGGTAGTCTGTATATGACAACTTTTGGTTTAGGTACTATTCCGCTCATGACCTCAGCTATTTATTTTAGTCAGTTTTTAAAAGGTAAAACTAGGCAGCGCATTCAAAACCTAATTCCTGTGTTTGTTATTGTTATTGGTGGCCTATTTATTCTCCGTGGTTTAGGCTTGGGCATACCTTACCTCTCTCCTGCTCCTGTATACGAGTTGGCTTCCAGTAGTATCAATTGTCATTAATATTTGGGGGTTCCTCTACACTTCGACTGCGCTCAGTGACCATCGGGTCGGGCTTTACGCTATATCTTTTTTATTTGTTCTCGATACATCGCGCCTGTGTCGCAACACTCGAACTGACATAAAAAAGGATGCCACTACAATCCCTAACCCAGGTATCCGCCTAAGCAATTTTTCACATCTCTCAAGGGTTAATTTGCCACCACTCTATTTAACATTAATTTATGATTTGTTGATTAATACATAAATTTTGTTTATGAATAATATTAGTTAATTCAATAGTTTTATTCTCATAAATAATAGTATTGCTATTATATTTGCGAACAAATTTATTGATTATGGATTCATTACTTTCAAATTTAAAGATTGTTGTGCCCGAAAAGATCTATGTAAAAGATCCTGAGTCCTCCGATTTAGGGAAACGTATCGTAGAGCACAGTATCATCTTAATTGATGATATAGGGTTTGATAGTTTTACTTTCAAAAAACTAGGAACCAAAATAGGTTCTAACGAAAGTTCAATTTACCGTTATTTTGAAAGTAAGCATAAACTTTTGCTTTATCTCTCCTCATGGTACTGGGCTTGGATCGAATACCAATTAGTAATAGAAACTCACAATTTAGCCCCTGTTGACAAGCTTCAAAAGGCTATAGAGGTTGTTACAAGACCAAGAAAGGAAGATATCAATTTCTCGCATGTTAATGAGGTTTTGTTAAACCGTATTATGGTAAATGAAAATTCTAAATCCTTTCTTACCAAAGAAGTAGATCAAGAAAACAAGGAGGGTTACTTTGTAATTTACAAACGTATTGTACGTCGTTTAAGTGATATGGTAAAAGCAATAGACGCTGCCTATAAATTTCCTTCAAGTTTAGCAAGCACAGTACTTGACGGCAGCTTACATCAATATTTTTTAAGAGATCATTTTACATCAATTACCGATTGTAGCGAAGGTCTTTCCCCAACAGATTTTATGAAAAACTTAGTCCTTAGCACCCTGAAACACTAATTATGGAACAACTTAAAATGACCCCTTGGAGACGTTTATTAGGACTGCTTCAATTAGAAAAAAGAGACATCCTACAAGTATTTTACTATGCTATTTTTACAGGGGTGGTGGCACTGTCCTTACCTCTAGGCATACAAGCTATTATTAATCTTATTCAAGGCGCACAAATATCCACCTCTTGGGTAATTTTGGTAATTATTGTTACGCTTGGTGTAGCGTTTCAAGGCTCATTGCAATTGATGCAATTAAGAATTATTGAAACCATTCAGCAACGTATTTTTATGCGTTCGTCTTTTGAATTGGCATACAGATTCCCAAAAATTAAAATGTCAGAATTACGTAACTATTACCCACCAGAATTGGCTAATAGATTTTTTGATACGCTTACCATTCAAAAAAGTTTATCCAAAATATTGATAGATGTACCAACGGCTGTATTGCAGATTTTATTTGCCTTAATCTTGTTGGCCTTCTATCATCCATTTTTTATCATTTTTGGTTTGCTACTGCTCATGCTCATCTTTATTGTTTTCAAATTTACGGCAGTTAGAGGTTTGGAAACCAGTCTAAAAGAATCTAAAAACAAGTATAAAGTTGCGCATTGGATACAAGAAATTGCACGATCTGTCATCAGCTTTAAGCTCTCTGGACGCACAAGTTTAGGTGTTAATAAAAATGATGAACTAGTAAGCGGTTATTTGAAGGCCAGAGAAAGTCATTTCCGTGTGCTGATATTGCAATTCATCCAAATGATAAGTTTTAAGGTAGTAGTAACCGCTAGCTTATTATTTATTGGTGGTGCCCTGGTTTTAAATCAGGAGATGAATATTGGTCAGTTTGTTGCTGCCGAAATTATTATCCTTTTAGTCATTGCTTCAGTAGAAAAACTAATTCTCGGGTTAGAATCTTTCTATGATACCTTAACATCTCTAGAAAAAATAGGTCAAATTGTAGATAAAGATCTTGAAAGTCAAACCGGAGAACAAGTGCAACTAAGTAAAGGCTTATCTATAGAGCTAGAAAATGTTTCGTACGGTGTAAATAACAGAGATAAGCATATTTTAAGAGACATATCGTTTCTAGTAAACACCAAAAGTAGAACATTAATAAAAGGAGAAAGTGGTTCTGGTAAATCTACTTTATTACGCTTACTTTCTGGTGTTATTGAACCTACCTCTGGTACGGTATACGTTAATGATATGTCCATAAATAGCTTGCATCTTAATTTTTTCAGATCGCAACTAGGATTATCATTATCGGACGAAACACCGTTTGAAGGTACGATAAGAGATAACTTAACTTTCTCAAATAAAGAGATATCAGACGAAAACATTCATGAAATTCTAGAAGTTGTCGGACTTAAAAATTTCCTAAAAGAGCAACCTGATGGCTTAAACACCATTCTTTACCCCGACGGAAAACAACTTTCATATACGCTATCTAAAAAATTAGTATTGGCTAGGGCAATATTAAAGTCACCCAAAATATTAATTCTTGAAGATGCATTAGACCGCTTTAACAAATCTGAAACAGAGGCGATAATCGATTATTTGACAGATGTAAATAAACCGTGGGGTCTTGTTGTAGTAAGTAGTAGTAATGCCTGGGTAACAAAATGTTCTAATATCATTACTCTAGAAAAAGGTTCTATTAAAAATTAAAAACCTAAGTTATGCTTAATATCACCCATAATAAATTGAATAAAACCATCGACTTAGGAAAGTATAAGTCTGGTAAAGAAATAATGAATAAAAAGTACTACTCGTACTTTAACAGATTCCTTTTAGGAGCAGCAATATTAATACTGATTGTGCTGTTTTTGCCATGGACGCAGAATATTTCTGGTGATGGTTTGGTAACTACTCTTAAACCAAATCAACGTCCGCAAACTATTCAATCTCAAATCCCAGGGCGTATTGAAGAATGGTATGTAAAAGAGGGCGACTATGTGGAAGAAGGACAGCCTATTTTAAGAATCTCTGAAGTAAAAAGCGACTATTTTGATGATAGATTGGTAGAACGAACCAATCAACAAATTCAAGCTAAATCTTCATCTGTAGAAGCATATGGTGGAAAAGTAGAAGCCTTAAAACGTCAAATTGCTGCTTTAGAAAATGAAAGAAATCTAAAACTAAAACAAGCCAACAACAAGTTGTTGCAGTCAAAATTAAAAGTAAGAAGTGATAGTATTGATTTAGAAGCTGCAAAAACTAATCTGAAAATTGCAGAGACTAGGTTTGAACGTGAACAGACATTACAAGATGAAGGTTTAGCGGCAATAAAAGATCTGGAAGAAAAACGTTTAAAACTTCAGGAAACGCAGGCAAAACTTATTTCTCAAGAAAATAAGTATTTAGCAAGCCAAAATGAAGTGATTAATGCAGAAATTGAATTGTCTCGCACAAGTGCTTCTTATGCCGATAAAATTTCTAAGGCACAAAGTGATATGTTTACTGCCACTTCTAGTCAATTAGACACGCAAGCGCAAGTTACCAAACTGGAAAACACATACACCAATTATAAAAGACGTAATAGCTTACTTGTAGTTACAGCACCACAAAGTGGATTTATTAACAAAGCCCTTGTTGGTGGCGTAGGTGTAACATTTAAAGAAGGACAAGAATTAGTTGGAATAATGCCAGCCCAAATTGATTTGGCAGTTGAAACATTTGTGAGACCAATTGATTTGCCTTTATTACATGTCGGGGAGAAAGTGCGTGTACAATTTGATGGTTGGCCCGCCATTGTGTTTAGTGGTTGGCCTAATGTAAGTTACGGAACTTACGGCGCAAAAGTAGTGGCCATAGAGCGTTTTATTAGCGATAACGGGAAGTATAGAATTTTATTAGCACCAGACGAAGAAGACCATGAGTGGCCAGAAGCCATTCGCGCAGGTTCGGGTGCAAAAACTATCGCGTTATTGGATGACGTACCCATTTGGTTCGAACTTTGGAGGCAAATAAATAGCTTCCCTCCTAACTATTACCAACCACAAGGCAATAAGGCAGCTTCTAAAAAAGACAAATAATGAGACTAGTATTGTTCATTTTACTTTTGGGCTTTCAAAGTGTGCTTTCGGCTCAAGATAGTACCGCCGTCATCTCACTTTCAGAGTATTTGGGTTATGTAAAATCGTATCACCCCATTGTAAAACAAGCCAATTTGGTGATTAACGAAAGTGAAGCCAAATTATTAAAAGCACGTGGTGCTTTCGACCCCAAACTGGAAGTAGATTACGATAGAAAAAAGTTTAAAAACACAGAGTATTTCGATCGGTTAAATGCCACTTTTAAAATACCCACATGGTTTGGTATAGAATTTAAAGGAAATTTTGAAGAAAACTCGGGAGACTTTTTGAATCCAGAAGGTTTTCTACCCGATGATGGTTTGTATAGTGCTGGTGTTTCAATACCAGTAGCACGTGGATTACTAACGAATAAACGTATGGCAATGTTAAGGCAATCGCGTTTATATGTACAGCAAGCTCAGGCCGATAGACAGTTGCTTGTCAACAACATTCTTTATGAAGCCACAGTAACGTATTTTAACTGGTTGAGGCGTTATAACGAAAAACGGGTGTATGAAGATTTTTTAGATAATGCTGCTATACGCTTTAACGGTATTGTGAAGAGTTATGAAGTTGGTGACAAACCTGCTATTGACACACTCGAAGCTAGAATTACGTTGAATAACAGACGTTTAAACCTTGAAAAGTCTCGTATCAAGTTTGTTAAAGCATCATTAGAATTATCTAACTTTTTATGGTTGAATGACAATACGCCCATTGAGATACGGGATAACGTGATTCCTGATATTCTAACTTTTGAAAATATTGACGAAACCCTGAACACATCAGGATTGGATATTGAAAGTTTTGATATTGAAAGTCATCCCAAAATGCAGTCGTTAGATTTTAAAATACGTAGTTTAGGAATAGAACGGCGCTTAAAACGGAATAACTTGTTGCCACAAATTGATTTACAGTACAACTTTTTATCTGAAACGCCAGATATAGCAAGATCTTTTAGTACCTCAGCCTATAAAAGTGGATTAAACGTGTATTTTCCGTTATTCTTAAGAAAGGAACGTGGTGATTTAAAACTGGCAAGTATCAAATTGCAAGACACAAAGTTTGAAGTTCAAAATACCAGAGTAAGTTTGGTCAATAAAATTGATGCTATTACACAAGAGTTAGATTCTTACTTAGTACAAAATGATTTTACAGGTACCATTGTTGAAGACTACACAAAACTACTATCTGCAGAAGAACGGAAATTTTTCTTGGGATCTAGTTCCTTATTTCTAGTAAACTCTCGTGAATCTAAATTAATTGAAGCAAAAATAAAAGCCATCGAAATTGAAAACGATTTCTTAAAAACCAAGGCCAACTTATTTAATGTTTTGGCTATAAATGATATTGAAGCTACGCCATAAGTTCTAGTTATCTGATATGTCATCTTCAGCCATGAGCTCAAAACCATAATTACGTAAAGATGTGATAATGGGAATACAGCGTTCGCCACGTTTGGTAATGCTGTATTCTACACGAACGGGTACTTCGGGGATGATATTTTTTGATACAAAACCATCATTCACCAATTCATTTAGGTTTTTGCTCAACATTCTATCCGAAATATGAGTGATACTCTTTTTTAGTTCTGAATAACGCCAAACCTTATCTTTTAAACGCCATAAAATTGGCATTTTATATGTCCCTCCTATTTTGGCCATGACATATTCCACCGGTGTATAATACTTCTTATTGTTTTTAAGAAATTCTGGCATCACTTACATTTTTGTTAGTTACTTACAAATATAGCAATTTGTCGTACCAATTATTTTCTGAAATAGCTTTGTAACAAGAGTTATAAAAACAGATAATCAAAAAGTATAAAGCTATGAGTACAAAAATTAATGAAGAGCAACATTACGTGCATTTTCACGGTGCGCCGTTTAAAGGAAAAATTTTAATGGTAGCGAGTAGTCCAACGACTTCAAAACAAACTGGATGGCCTATTGGATTTTGGGCTTCTGAATTAACACATCCATTATTGGTATTTCAAGAAGCTGGATACGAAGTAGAATTGGCCTCTACTGAAGGTGGTAAAATAGTCATGGATGGTTATTCCAACCCTAATGATAATAGCGGTTATGCGGCTCATGATGTTATTACCCTAGGTTTCATGCAGCTAGAATGGTTTAATAGCGTGTTGGAAAATACAATACCTATTAACGAGGCTAATTTTGAAGTCTATGATGCCATTTTTTTAGTAGGTGGACAAGGGCCAATGTACACCTTTAGAAACAATATAGACTTGCAACAGCTATTTGCGAATTTCTATGAATCTGGTAAACCGAGTGCAGCAGTATGTCACGCTACAACACTATTGCTGGAAACCAAAACAAACAATGGCAGTTTATTGGTTGCCGAAAAAATGTGGACGGGATTTGCAAATACCGAAGAGGATTTTGCAGAAAATACTGTTGGCATGAAAATTCAACCTTATAGAATTGAAGATGAAGCCAATAAGATTGAAAACACTACTTTCAAAGTGGCTACACCGTTTACGGCATATGCTATTGAAGATGGCAATTTAATAACAGGGCAACAACAAAATTCTGGTGCTATAGCGGCAAAAATGGTTGTTTCACAATTAAACAAATAATTATGATTTTAGGATTTATAGGAATAGGCAATGTTGGTTTCGCCATTGCTGACAGCTTACAAAAAAAGGGACACCACATTATTATAGCTCATGATAACATTGGAAGCGAATCGGTGTTAAAGGCTCAATCAAAAAACAAGAATTTTGAGGCATTACCTATTCAAGAAGCGATAGATAAAGCAGACGTACTATTTTTGGCAACACCTTTTTTTGAAAATGAGAGCATACTAAAGCCTATAGATTTTAGGAGCAAAACTTTGGTAGATTGCACCAACCCTGTTGGAAAAGGCATTTCTCATGGATTAGCAAGTGAAATGTCAGGAGCTGAAAAAGTGCAAGAATGGGCACCAACTGCTAATGTGGTTAAAGCGTTTACCATCTACGGATTTGAAAATTTAATTGACTCCAACTTTTCAAATTATGATACAAAACCAGTAATGTTGATTGCTGGCAACTCCGAAACGGCAAAAAAAGAAGTCACTTCCCTAACTAATGATTTAGGGTTTTATGTGAAAGATACTGGTAGTTTAGACCAAGCCTTGCATTTAGAACATATGACGCTACTTTGGGTAAAAATGGTAAGGCGTGATGGCCACCACCCAAATTTTGTGTGGGGCTATTTGGAGCGTTAAAGCTTATGTATTTAAGTAACTTCAAATTATAGCTTTAACCTAATCTACACTTTGATTTTGTAAAATTTTTCTGCTATCTTCGTTCACCGGCAGATATAAGCCACCTGTGCTGAACTTGTTTCGGGATTACCAAAGGCGCGGATCCGTTAACACGTTACCCAACATTTGAGAAAAACAAAATGAAAAGAATAATTCTGACTTTAATTTTAATTCTTCCTCTTTACATTTTTTCACAAGAATTAAAGAAATCTGACTTATTTGGTGAATGGAAATTTAAAGAAATAATTTTGATTTCTGAACCTCAAAGAGATTCGTTAATTAAACAAATAAAGCGATGGGGACAAATTGATGGTGGTGACTACGAAAGTCTTTTAAAGCCCTCCGATATTAAGTTCACCCAAAATGGAATTTATTATAGCGACAACACTTCGGAATTCGAATTGGGTTCTGACTATTGGAATTTAACATCCGACAATAAAATTATAGTAAATAGACCTGTTCCCGATGATATGGTTGATTACTTTGTAAAAAATACTTTCAACGTAGTGGAGAGACTAGATAATGGAAAATATTATTACCAAAGTCCAGAACCTATAAGAATAATTGAATTTGATAAAAATAAATTTATAATATCGGATTCAGCTTTTAAATATATTTTCTAAAAAAATTAAAAAGGTTGGGTAACAAGATAGCTAAAAGTAATTGCTTCTGACTTTCCTCGCGGAAAATCCTAGGAGATTTTCACGCAACGAAACCATAGTTGACCTGTGAAACAAACCTCTCCAAAAAAGTAAAATCTCCAGTGTTAAAAAATTGTGTTAGCAAACATACCCGCGTTAGCGATTATAATGGATAGCTTTTGCAGAGGCGCGCATCGAGGCAAAACTTGTAGTGGAAAGCGCGACCTGTTTACCCTGAGCGGAGTCGAAGGGTGGGTAACGCCCAAAATAAAATAATTCTAAATCTTAAACGTCATCACGGGTAAAGTAGCGTGATTTGCAACGTCTTCGCCAATACTACCTTCGAAGAAATGTGCTAATCCTTTTCTGCCGTGGGTAGGGATGCCAATAAGGTCTGCACCAATTTTGTTAGCGCAGTTTAGTAAACCATCTTCTACGGTATAATCTGCAACGTAACAGACATCGTCCATCTTATCTAAGCTGCCTTCGGCTTTGGTAAAAAAGTTGACCACACTTTGTTCTATTTGCAAAGAACTTTTAAAATGATCGTTTGGCAGATTTACATGTACCAAATACACTTTAGCACCCATTGCCTCGAACATGTTTCTGGCTTTTAAGTATGGGGTAATAGCCTCTTCTGAAAAATCGCATGCAAACGCCACAACATCAAAACTTATACTGGCTAATTCGCGTTTTACTACAAGTACAGGAATTTGGGAGTGCCTAACAACACGTTCTGTATTTGAACCTACAAAATATTCTTTTAAGCCTGTGGCACCGTGAGACCCCATAACTATTAAATCTGCACCATGTTCGACTGCCACATCATTTACCTCATGAAATACCTTGTAGTGCTTTACAATTGGTGTAACGTTGATACCTTTTAAGTAACTCTTTTTTAAAAATTCTTCAAATTTTTGTTCTGCCAACTTAAAAAAATACACTGCTTTTTGATTTTGTAATCCATCTGAGGCTGTTAGCATAATATCTGACATTTCTAACATATGCAGCGCTAATACCTCAGCATTATATCTTTTGGCCATTTTAGCCGCTGTTTTTAAAGCATACTCTGAATGTTCTGAGAAATCTATGGGTACAATTATTTTTTTCATCATATCATTTTTAAATCCGTAATTATTTAGATCCACACTAAGCTTAGGCAAGTTCTATTTAAGCCAATAACTAATAGGTAAATCTGGGGAAGATCTACACTAAATTGTCATTGAAAACAACTGCGTATTTGGTTGTTTTCTTTGTAATAACATATCAAAAGCCATACACACATTGCGCACAAATGGCTGCCCTTTTTTAGTTATTTCTACAGTATCAGAATTTATGATAATAAGCTTGTCTGCTTCCATTTCTTTTAACTTAATTAGAACATCTGGAAGTTGTTTAAAATATAATGCGCTGTCTTTCCAGGAGGTTTTAAATCTGCACATTAAATTAAGAATATGCTTTCGGATGATTAAATCTTCTTTACTTAAAATATGACCTCTATACACAGGTAAAATGTTATCATTAATTAAACGATAATATGACTTTAAATCTTTTACATTTTGCGCAAAACCATACCAGCTATCGCTTATAGATGAGACTCCTAAACCAATCATAGTTTGTGTTTTTGAAGCCGTATACCCCATAAAGTTTCGATGTAAATTACCTTCTTGCATAGACCTGTATAAAGTATCAGTCTTTAATGCAAAATGATCCATTCCAATTTCATTATAACCCATTTGGGCCAATATTGACTTACCAAGTTCATACTGTTTTCGTTTCAGGCTTGCACTAGGTAAATCGGTATCTTGAAAACCACGTTGCCCATTCCCTTTTATCCAAGGCACATGTGCGTAACTGTAAAATGCTAATCTATCTGGAAGTAGTTGCTTTGTTTTTAAAATAGTTTCCTTAACATGTTTTAAATTTTGAAATGGCAAACCAAAGATGATATCGTGCCCAACTGAAGTGTATCCTATTTCTCTTGCTATTTCTGTAACTCGTTTTACATTTTCAAAAGGTTGAATGCGATGAATTGCCTTTTGTACTTTTTCATTGTAATCTTGCACACCATAACTAACACGTCTAAACCCTAAATTGTAAAGCGTTTGCAAATGTGCTCTTGTGGTGTTGTTTGGATGCCCTTCAAAACTAAATTCGTAATCAATAGCTAATTTTGAATCCTTTAAAATTCCCTCCAATAAGCATTCTAAATTTTCAGGACTAAAAAAAGTAGGAGTACCACCACCAAGATGCAACTCTTTGATAATTGGTTTTTCGTTAAACAACCTCAAATACATTTGCCACTCTTTACGTATTGCGTTAATATAAGGTTGCTCTACACTATGTTGCTTCGTAATACGCTTATTACAACCACAAAATGTGCACAAACTTTCGCAAAATGGCAGATGAATGTAAAGGCTTATCCCTTCTCTAGAATTGCTCTCTTGCAGCGATTGCATTACAGAGTTACTCCATTTTATTGAAGAAAACGTACTAGCATCCCAATACGGAACAGTTGGATAACTTGTATACCGTGGTCCAGCTATATTGTATTTATTAATTAGCGAATTTGACATAATACCTGACTATTACAGTTCAAAGTTAGAATAGGCAACCTCAAAAAAATATGACATATGTCATACCTACTATTGCAATTCATTGATTATTGCAGTAACTTTCGGAATAACTAAAAAATACCTAGAAAATGAAAAAATTAACCCTTTTACTAATAGTTCTAACCATTAGTCTAACGGCCTGTAAAAAAGAAAAAAAAGAAACTACAACCGAAGTTGCTGTTGAAGAAGTAGCGGAAAAATTTATCGTAAAACCCGATTCTACAACAACTGTAAAATGGACTGCTTACAAGACGACAGCAAAAAAAGGCGTAGGTGGTGAATTCAGTATTAAAAATTTTGAAGCTAAAGAAGGTGCTACTGTTGCAGAAGCTTTAAATAATTTAAATTTTTCTATTCCTATTAGCAGTTTAATTACTGGTGATGAGGGTCGCGACGCAAAAATTAAAATGTTTTTCTTCGGAAAAATGTTAGATCCAGAAATTTTAAAAGGTACGATAACTTATAACGATTCTAGTGCTGTGGCAGCACTTACCATGAATGGTGTTACCAAAGATTTACCACTTGCTGTTGCAATTAAAGATGAAAGACACGTTACTATGACAGGCACCATAAATCTTGCAGATTGGGATGCTTTAGAAGCTTTAGCGTCTTTAAATCAAATTTGCTACGAACTACATAAGGGTGACGATGGTGTGAGCAAAACTTGGGAAGATGTTGCTCTAGAAGTATCTACATATTTACATGAAGAATAAAATGTTTGGTGTTAGTAGACTGTTATTAACGCTATTCTGTTGCGCTATGCTTTTTTCTTCTTGCAAGAAAGAAGAAAAAGTGGAAAAACAATTAGTTGAACAGGTAATTTCAGCTCCTTCGGAGGTTCCAAAAAAAATTAAAATAGCCTTGGAACCAGAAAGTGATAAAGATGCTTTCGGAAAAGTAGTTCTAAAAGAAGAAGATGGTAATATTACTATAACAGCATTGGTGAGTGGTCTGTCTACTGGAGAACATCCTGTTTTAGTTGAAGACATAAAAAATGCTATTGTTAAAACATCAATTGGTATTTTAATTGCTGATGAAAATGGTAATGGAACTATTTCTAATACATCAGAATTTTGGTGCTTTGATTGCGAGGAAAATGACAAAAGAATTCTTGGGAAAAAAATTGTGATATATCAATCAGATGATAAAACCGAGGTAAATTGCTCAGGAATTATTGAATAGTGCTTTATAACTGATTTTTGTTTTTAACGATGCATCACAATCAACGAGAACAATAATTTAATCTAGCATTATACAGGCATAAATTAATAGAACAGATTGAAAATTGATTATCAATTAGAACTTCTTCAAATACATTTTCCCATATTGTTATGAAAATCATCAGATGAATAGGCGAAAACTATATTTCTATATTTCTCTTGTTTTAACAATTGGAGTAGTTATTTTACTTGTTACTGGTTCTCCATTACTTACTATGGCTATAGATAGTAACAAATCAATTCCTTTGGGCACTATCATTACTTGGATTGGAATGATTTCGTTTCCTTTAGCGATATACTGGGGAACTGAAGCTCTAAGAAACCCTTCTAGAAAACTATATAAATTTCTTTCTGGTTTGCTTAAGATTATAATTCTTTTAGGAGTTTTGTGGGTTCCTATATCCTATGTCCTTGCCGGTAATTTGTCATTCTCATTTACAGAAAAAGAAACATTTCAAGGCGGGCAAACTGCAATGCGCTGGTTTTGGTACCTGAGCTATGGTGTTGGAATTGGAGGATTGCTAATTTTGTTTACCTATTGGGTTTCTTTATTGTTCAGAAAAAGTTACCACCATTCAGTTAAAAAAGCCAATGGAAAGCATTAAAACTATTATAGATGGATTAGAATTACAGCCTCATCCTGAGGGCGGCTATTTTAAGGAAACCTATAGAAGTGAAGGTTTTATAAAAAAAGAACATTTAGATTCAGAATTTACTGGCGATAGAAATTATTGTACCGGAATTTACTTTTTATTGACTTCTGATACGTTTTCAGCATTTCATAGAATTAATCAAGATGAAATGTGGCATTTTTACAAAGGCGACTCCTTACTCCTTCATATGATTTCACCTGAAGGTAAATATTCCAAAGTAACTATTGGAAATAATTTTGAAAACAATGAAGTCCCACAGTTTACCGTACCAGCCAAATATTGGTTTGCTGCAGAAGTTAAAGAAAAAAACAGCTATACTTTAACAGGCTGTACAGTCGCTCCTGGTTTTGATTTTAGAGATTTTGAGATGCCTTCTAGAGAAGCGTTGCTTTATGAATTTCCACAGCACAAAGACATTATTACTAGATTGACAAGATAAAACTGGCTTATGTTACTTTTCTAGTAAGCGCTTGTCAAAATAACGCTTTAGTAAAGACACTTGGACGCAAACCATAAAAGCAAAAAGCACAATTGTATAGGCGGCTGATTTGGATACTTGAAACTTATCAAAAAGATAACTTAAATTAATACTTGGGATCCAACCAGAACTAACTTCAAAATGGTTTTTTAATAAATAAACCACCCACAACATCAAAGCAACTAAAATAGCTACCCAGATTGGTTTAGGAATTAACGGTTTGTATACCAATGACTTACTTGAAATACTTTCAATTTGCGACATTACTTTTGAAGTAAAATCAAGAGAAACATACTCTCTTTTTCCTTCTATAAATACTTTTTTAGCAAGTTGATCTAACTGTTTATCTTTACTACTTTCCATAATGCGTAATAATTTCTGGTTCCAGCTTTTCTTTCATAATTATAGCCAATCGCTTTCTTGCGCGATGCAACTTTACTTTAACATTATTTGGTTTTAAACCTATAATTTTTGAAATTTCATCCAAAGATAATTCTTCAAAATAAAATAAGGTTAAAATAGAACTGTCCTCTCCTGATAATTGCTGAATGCACCATTTAATAGTTTCTTCTCTCTCTTCTTTAACCAACATCTCAAAAGCATTATCAATACTCTCAATCTCATACCCTTCAAATTTATCGATACTAATCTCCTGATACTTACGCTTCGTTTTTTTTAATGCATCAAGACAACTATTATATGCTATTTTATAAATCCAAGTTGATAATTTAGAGTCTCCTTTAAATTTTGTTAAAGACCTAAATACCTTTATGAAGACATCTTGAGACACTTCCTCTGCTTCTTCACGCTGCTTTAACATTCTTAAAGCTAAGGTAAATACTAAATCCTTATACCTATCTACTAATATTGAAAATCCTTGAGT
Source organism: Jejuia sp. UBA6058 (assembly GCA_002428965.1). Lineage (GTDB taxonomy): Bacteria > Bacteroidota > Bacteroidia > Flavobacteriales > Flavobacteriaceae > Jejuia. Next base: position 218,707 of record DIYI01000016.1, read on the forward strand.
ATTACCTTCAAGAATTTGGTTGATGATAATTTGGTCGTCTGTGATGGTCATTTCTCCAATAGACGAGGTTTTTGTGACTAAGGTTACAGTTAAATAAAAAAAATATTTTGAAGAAAGTGTAACCATCATTAAAAAGTTGTCGTCATAAGCTATGAACGTATTAAAAATAATCAATTAAAAACAAACAGTTATGGGATCAGAATTAATAATTATACCAGTAATTTTTGCAGCAATCTTCGGTGTATTCTATTTGTATTTTTCTACTAGAAATAAAGAGAGATTAGCTCTTATTGAAAAGGGTGCCGACGCTAGCATTTTTGTAAAAGGAAAAACACAAACGGCACCAATTTGGAAAGTACTTATTTTAAATCTTGCCCTACTATTAATGGGCATTGGATTAGGAACACTTATTGCGACTTTGGTAGATAGCTACACAACATTAGATAGCGACGGTATATATCCGGCAATAATTTTCTTTATGGCGGGAATTGGATTATTCGTTGGATTTAACATGACGAAAAATTTAGATAAGGAATAAGACCAAAGCCAAAATTAAACTTAAAAACTACTTTCAATCTCCCGAAAGTAGTTTTTTATTCTATGGGAAAATCAAAATAGGTATTAGGATATGGTTCATCCCTGAGCGTAAAATGCCACCATTCCTTTGGGTAATTCTTAAATCCATTGTTAAGCATAATACTTTGCAGCAAATTCCTGTTTTTTTTCTGTGTTTCCGAGATATCACTATAGCTGACCCAAGAGGCTGTTCCAAAAAAGTCGAAATTACTGCCCATATCTAACTCTTTTTTGGTAGTTAAGTCAATGAGAGTAACATCCACAGTACTGCCTTTTGTATGTCCAGATCTGTAAGCTATATAATCCTCTTTAAAAAGATTAGTCTTTTTTACATCCGGATAAAAGCGATGTTTATTTATGGTATCATTTAAATCGTTAGCCCATTCTACAAAATTATCAACGGCTCGTTGTGGTCTATATCCATCAAAAACTTTCAAGCCAAAGCCCTGAATTTTTAAGATGCCTTGAATTTTCTTTAAAGCTTCAACAGTTTCTTCAGTGAGAATTAAACAATTATTATTGTAACCCTTAACTGGTTTACCCATAAAATTATTGTGAGTACAATAACGTAATTCTACCTCTAAACTTGGTATAGCATCTTTGGCATATACAAAACCCTCGGGCAATTGGGCATGCAGAGCGCCAAAAACAAGAAGCCATAAAAAAGTTAGTCCAGACTTCATATTATGATTCATTTATGCTAATTTAGAAAATAAAACCATGCGCCTCTCTAATGCCGAAACTTTAAATTTAAAGGATGCTGATGTAGTTTATTACCCTAATTTTTTTAGCACAATAGAAGCGGATCAATATTTTGAGAATCTTTTAAATAATATTGATTGGCGACAAGATAAAATAAAAGTATTTGGTAAAGTTTATGATCAACCAAGGTTAACTGCATTTTTTGGAAATAATAATAAACCCTATTCTTACAGCAGCATTACCATGTATCCAATGTTTTTTGATGGCGCTATATTGAGTATAAAGCAAAAAATAGAAAGTGAACTAAAGGTTGAATTTACAAGTTGTCTGGCAAACTTATATCGAAATGGAAAAGACAGTAATGGTTGGCATGCAGATGATGAAAAAGAACTTGGAAAACATCCTGTAATTGCATCTGTTACCTTAGGGCAAGAACGCTTCTTTCATTTTAAGCATAAAAAAGATAGATCTTTAAAGCATAAAATCTTACTAAATCATGGAAGTTTGTTATTTATGAAAGGTACGACGCAAGAGCACTGGTTACATCAAATACCAAAAACTTCAAAACCGGTAAAACCCAGAATTAACCTAACCTTTCGGATTATTCCACAAAAAAACCGAGTTCCCTCAAACTCGGTTCTTTCTTAATTTGCTTTTATATTATGTGCTAGATTTGGGGTCTCCACATCAACAACATAATGCAAATATTAATTAATTAATCCATTGAACTAAAAAGTATGTTATTTAGTACACGTCAAATATAAAAACCGATTTCAATTAACACGTTTAAAAACACAATAAATCGATGAAATACATATTTTTTTAACACTATTCGTCGATACACAACTTATTATCGATGAAATACATATTTATATAAAATAGAAAACTAAAAAAAGCACCCTAAAAAGGATGCTTTTTTACTAACTAACCAACCAAAATATGAAGTTACAATTCTAAAAGTTTAAAGTAACCACTCAATAAACTTATTATTTGAAGTGTAACACTAACTAAATATCAACATGTGTGCCAAACTTTAAATCAATGCATTTTTTTATTTTATAACGTAGCAGTTGTATATTCAGCTTCTTCAAAGACTTGATTAAAATTATTGAAAGCTATTGGTATATTCCTATTAATTATATGATATTTGCGCACTAACCTTATAAAGGAATGAAAAAAATAATTCTACTTTTTGTCATAGTAATTGGTTTTGGATGTGCCGAAAAACCAAAGGATTTAATTGTAAAAACAAATATTAAAGGCCTTAAAAAAGGTGTGGTTTACTTACAACGTAATAACGATACTACTTTAATTACAGTAGACTCGGTCGTTGTAAATGGAGAATCATCTTTTGAGCTTTATAGTGACTTAAAGGAACCAGATATGTTTTTCCTACTTTTAGACAAAAATTCTAATAGAGAGGATAGGATATCGTTTTTTGCAGATAAAGGAATAACAGAAATCAATAGCTCGCTAAAATATTTTGTTGCTGATGCTGAAATTAAAGGAGCAAAACAGCAAGAAACGCTGCAAGAATATCAGAAATTAATGGATCGTTTGAAAAGTAGAAATCTAGACCTAATTAAAGAAAGTTTTGAGGCTCAAAAAGAAGGAGACACAGCTTTATTTAAAAATATTCAAATTAAACAAGACAACCTTATTAAAAACAGATATTTTCAAACGGTTAATTTTGCGATAAATCACCCTGATAGTGAAGTGTCCCCATATATTGCGCTTTCTGAAATATATGACGCTAACACAAATCTATTGGATACTATTTATGCATCTCTAACTCCTAAAATAAAGAATTCCAAATACGGTAAAGAATTGGAAAAATTCTTAGCCAAACGTAAAGAAGAATAAAAACAAAACGCCTCAAAGCAAATAGTTTTGAGGCGTTTTTTGAGCCGATAGAGGGACTCGAACCCACGACCTGCTGATTACAAATCAGCTGCTCTAGCCAGCTGAGCTATATCGGCGTAAAGATGGCTCAAATATAACTTTTACAGTTAAACTAGCTACCTATCTGTTTAAAAATTATCCTAGATTATTTATTTTCTCAATAAGAGCTTTACCTCGCTCTTCCAACTCGGCGTTTATTGCTTTGAAGTATGCTTTTTTATTTTCTATATCTTTTTTATTCACTTTAGCAATTAATTCGTCAAATGTTTCAATTGCCTCATCAATAATGGCTTCACTTTGTTTGGTGTCTTTGCTAGTATTTTCTATTTCCCATACATATACGGCCTCTATAATATCGCCCAATACAAAATTGATGTCTTTTTTTAAGTCTCTAACACTTGCCATTGTTTCCCATTTTATTTTATCTAAAATACTTAATTTATAAACACTACTATTCTTATAGTTATGTGAGTAATAAACTATTTATTAACATTTGTGTATTACACAAATACCTCAAGTAGTTTGGCATCTTTAGCCTGAATACTATAGGTTTTTATTGCAGCAGGAAGTAGGATTGTTTCTCCTTTTTTTACTGTTTCATTATATCCATTCGAAGAAAATTGTGCTTCACCATCAACACACATATAAATAAAGAACGAATCCTTATCATTTTGTTTCTTAAGTGTTTCGGTAACATGTAGATAACTTGTATCAAAGTATGGACAACATACCATACCATTAGATTTATTTTCATCTTTTGAATAATGTACTCTAAAATTATCAGGCATGTTAAAATCTATCGCATCAATAGCCAAATCGTTGTGAAGTTCGCGTTCATTTCCCTGATCATCTACCCTATCCCAATCATAAACCCTATAGGTAATATCACTTGTTTGTTGAATTTCGGCAACCATAACTCCCGCTCCTATGGCGTGCACGCGACCTACTTCAATAAAATAAGTATCTCCTGTTTTTACCTTATCAAAATTCAAAATTTCAGTAAGTGTTTTATCCTCAAGATGCTTTAGGTATTTGTCTGGAGTTACTTCTTGATTAAAACCAACAATTAAGTTAGCATCGTCATCGGCTTGAAACACATACCACATTTCCGTTTTACCAAAGGAGTTATGTCGTTTTGCTGCTAACTCATCATTTGGATGCAATTGAATTGACAAATCTTGTTTTGCATCAATAAATTTGATTAGTAACGGAAACTTATTACCGAAAACCTTATAGTTTTTTTCACCTAAAAGATCGCTTTTATATTCCTCTAATAAATACTTAAGAGATTTTCCTTTTAAACTTCCATTTGCGACAATTGAAGTATCACCTTCAACATCACTCAATTCCCAACTCTCGCCAATATTTGGTAAATCGGACTCTTTATTAAGTATGGTTTTAAGCTTCTGTCCTCCCCATATTTTGTCTTTTAAAATAGGGGTGAATTTTAAGGGGTATAACATAGTTAAGTATTATTTGCCTGTAAAAGTAACAAAGTTACGCGGTGTTTCATAAAGTGTAATCTCTAATTCTAATTCCCTTTTAAGTTTTGGCTTAATTTTATTATAAATTACCACCGCAATGTTTTCTGCGGTAGGGTTTAATTCTTTGAATTCTGGAACTTCTATATTTAAATTTTTATGATCAAAAGCGTCTTCAACTTCACTTCTAATAATATCCTTTAGAATTTTCATATCTATAACATAGCCCGTTTGGGGATCAATTTCACCAGTAACACTAACTATAAGTTCGTAGTTATGACCATGGTAATGTGGATTATTACACTTACCAAAAGTGGCTTCATTTTCCTCAAAACTCCAGTCTTGCCTATATAATCTATGCGCTGCATTAAAATGAGCCTTTCTACTAACTTTTACTTTCATGATTTGATATTTATGTGTTCGTAGAATTTATCAAAAATAACTTTAAACCACGCTGTATAATTTTCAGGATTTAGAGTTATATCAGCTTTTATCTCTTCTAAGGGCATCCATTTCCAATCGGCAACTTCGTCAGTATTAATTTTTGGAGAACCATTAAAGTTTCCCAATAATACGTGATCGTATTCATGCTCAGTTAAACCATTATCAAAAGGTGCTTTATACATAAACGAAATAGATTCCTTCAAATCTACAACAAAACCCATTTCCTCTTTTAATCTACGTTTTCCAGCTTCTATATTACCTTCGCCATCTCTTTGATGACTGCAACATGTATTTGTCCATAAGCCAGGAGAGTGGTATTTTGTTAATGCACGTTGCTGTAGCATTAATTCATTTTTGTCATTAAAAATAAATACTGAAAATGCGCGATGCAATACAGCTTTTTCATGAGCCTCCATTTTAGGCATTAAACCTATTTGCTCATCTTGTTCGTTAACAAGAATTACTTTTTCTTCTTCCATAGAATTGCAAAAATACGAACAATATTATTCCTTAATGTTAATATAATTCAAAATAAAAAAGACTTCCAAAAAACGGAAGTCCTTTTCTAATTATTGATATAATTAAATTTTTACATTTTAATAATTATAAATTCTGATCTTCTATTAAGCTGATGTTCTCCTTCTGAACAGCTCACACCATCTTCACAATTATTAATCAATTGGCTTTCACCATAGCCTTTTGCACTTTCAATTCTTTCTGAGGCAATACCTTGACTCACTATATAATCTCGGGTAGATTTAGCCCTTCTATCTGAAAGATCTAAATTATACGATTTTGTGTTTCGAGAATCTGTATGAGATTCAATTTTAATCACCATATTAGGATATTGCATCATAAGTAATACAACTTTATTGAGCTCGATAGCTGCATCGTTTCTAATGAAAGACTTATCTAAGTCAAAATAAATGATACCAATTTTAATTTTTAACTGTCCGTTTTCTTCAACAATTAAAGTACTTAATGTTTCTAAACCTAATGGTACAATAGTTTCTCCCGTTGTTTTTGAAGTTCCAACAGGTTTATTTTGTTTGGTATATCCTGTTTTCGTTGCAACCACGGTATATTTAGTGTCGCAATTTAAGGTCGTTTTAAATAAATAATTTCCGTTTAAATCGGTTGTTGCCTTATCTAATTCCGTTCCATCGGCAGAAAGTAATAACATTTCGACATTCTCTAATCGCTCTCCTGTTAATGTGTTAGAAACATAACCTCTAATCAACTGATCACATGAAGGTTCGGGTAATCTCACAAAAGAGTAAATATCATCATCGCCCTTGCCAGAAAGTCTGTTAGAACATACAAAACCTTTATTTTCAGTTTCTTTAATAATGAAACCAAAATCATCTAATTCACTATTTAAAGGTGCTCCTAAGTTGATAGGTTGAGAAAAATTATCATCCTCAATGGCACTTTGATACACATCTAATCCACCTAAACCTAAGTGTCCGTCTGATGCAAAATACAAGTTATCATCTGTAATAAAAGGAAACATTTCTCTACCATGCGTGTTGATACGTTCACCTAAATTACGAGGCGCCGAATAGCCTTCTTCTAAAATATCAACAACAAAAATATCGGTGGCTCCAATGGAACCAGGCATATCTGAAACAAAATACAATAACTTTCCATCCTTACTTACAGATGGGTGCCCAACAGAGTAGTCCTCACTATTAAAGGGCAGTTCCGTAACATTTTGCCACTCCATTTTACCTTCCTCATCCTGTAAGATTTCGGCGGAATATAATTTTAAATGATTAGTACCTTTATTATCTCTTCCTAAATCACCATTATAATTGTTTCTGGTGAAGTATATTTTGGTTTCGTCGGGAGAAAAAGCTAGGGTAGCTTCATGATACTTTGTATTAAGCGTTTCTGAAAATTCATTTAACTTTTTTACATCTGATTCCAAGGTATTCAATACACCTAAATACATATTTAAGAACGGTTGTTCATTCCAATGATATACACGCGTGTGAAAATTAGACGAGTCTACCGCAGATGAAAAAACTAACTTATCCTTATAATACATAGGGCCAAAATCAGAATACTTTGTATTTATGGCGGTATTCTTTAAAGTAAACCTTGGCTCAATATTTAAAATATCTTCAACAGTTAACACTTCTTGATTTAACAACGGCGATCTGTTATCGGCATCTTTTGTTCTTTTAGAAAACTCCTTTAGCCATCGTTTTGCTTCCCTATATTTTCCAAGACCTTGCAAGGTATGTGCGTATCTAAAAACGTATTCGGCATCTACCTCAGGAAAATTCGATATTAATTTATCATACCAGCGGTACGCATTTTCCATATCTGTATTGAAGAAATAAGAATCTCCTGCGCGCTTTAAAAGTTTAATTTCTAGAGCATCTTTTTCATCAAACTCTTCTGTCTTCCTATCTAATTTAGAAAGCTCTTTTTCATACATTACTGATGCTTCTTTGTACCACATTCTATCAAAAAGCTTATCTGCCTTTTCAATCTGGCTTTGTGAAAATACCGCACTTACAAAAAGTACTACTAATAGTGTAATTATAGTTTTCATAGAGCTCATATTTAAAAGAAACGTGGTGATTTAAGTTGTTTTTCTTTAGATTTTAATTCGAAACGTAACATGATTTCATGTGTACCATTATTAAAATCTTGAAGTTCGGTTGTGGTGTAATCGTAGGCATAACCTATCATGAGTTTTGGGCTAATTTGAAGACCAATCAATCCACTTACAGAATCGTCCCAACGGTATGCTACACCTAATCTTAATGATTCATTGAATAAGAAATTCGCAGAGACATCAGCTATAATTGGAGCACCAACAACAAACTTTCCTAAAAAAGCCGGTTTGAATTTAACAGTAGGGCTTAAATCAAATACCTTACCTGCAATCAAAAAGTAGTGCAAGCGTTCTGCAGCGACCACATCTTGAATTTCATCATAGTGTTCATCCGTTAAGAAATTTGGTACAGATAACCCAACATAAGTATCATCGCTATGCCAGTATACCCCTGCTCCAATAGTTGGTAAAAACCTATTATTTATATTATTCTGAAAAATAGCTTCTTGTTCTTGAAATCTACCTCTCGTGAAATCGACATTTAGCATGCGCCCACCACCTTTCAATCCAAAAGATAATTTACTGTCATTATTCAAATGAATGGTATATGAAAAGTTAGCGTCAAAATAGAATTCATCTGATGGTCCAAGTCTATCATTTACAATAGAAAAACCTAAACCTACATTTTTTCCTACTGGTGACTCTACACTAAACGATTGTGTCTCTGGAGCACCATCTAACCCAACCCATTGTGTTCTATGTAAACCTGTTACTGTCAAATGGCCTCTAGAACCTGCGTAAGCAGAATTTACGGTTAATGTGTTAAACATATAATCGGTATACTGCGGATCTTGTTGTGCGTAACTCGCAAAAGAAAGCAATAATGAAAGAACAATCGTGCTTAGCACTGTAAGCTTTGTGTTCATGCCTGTATTTTTATAGTCGTAAAACATCTTATTCTTTTTAATATCCATAATTACCTTTGTATATATAACCATCCTGCTACTGGTTCAGAACCATCCCCCAGATCTAAAACATAGTAGTATGTTCCTACTGGTAATTTTTCATTTCTGTTTAAAACAGACCTTCCGTTGGACACACCATCAAAGGCGTTATCGTAACCTTCTTTGGTATACACTAGGTTACCCCATCTATTAAATACTTTTAAGGTATTATCTGGATAATTGTTAATACAATCTATGTAGAACACTTCGTTTTTACCATTGCCATTTGGCGAAAACTCATTGTAAATTGTTAAACATTTTGGATCTACTTCGGCTGTATCTAAATCATTATTTTCGTTAGAATCAATTTGATCTAAATATTGAAGCGATGCCGTATTTAAATAATCATTAACATCAAGCACGGTGACGACTATTTCCAAAGTTTCTGTTAATCCCGCCATAACCACTGGTATTTGCCATACACCTGTTTCTGCATCATAACTTCCAAATGAAGGATTAGCAGATTCAAACTGATACCCTTGCGGTAATACGTCCAATATCTCTACAGATGTGGCATCTATACCACCTAAGTTTGAAGCTGATATTGTAAACGTAACTATATCTGCTATTGCTGGATTGGTATCACTAACATTTTTAACTACTTCAATATCTGCTGAAGGTGTATTGATTTGAGCATTAGCTTCATCGTCTTCACTTTGATCACCATCATCATTATTTGGTTCACTATTAGGGTCAAACTGATCTGCTGCAATAATTTCCGCTATATTTAGATATTCTCCAGCTACTAGCGTTGGCATATTCACCGTAACATCATAAGTGATTGTTAACCCTGTGAGCGGTACGGTTAAATTACTCCAAATTATTTCGTCATCATCTAAAATTCCACCATTGCTTATATTACTTATGTTGCTATAACCAATTGGTATCACATCTTCAATTGCTACACCAGTTGCTTCATTGGCTCCTGCATTATCTATCTGCAATGTAAAGGTGATGACTTCTCCAACATTAGCATTAATATTACTTACCGTTTTAGTTAAACTTAAGTCTGCTGTTTCTGTTAGAATTAGTATACCATCTTCGTCATCTTCACTTTGATCGCCATCATCATTATTGGGTGAACTGTCTGGATCTAAAACTTCAGAACCTGTAATTTGAGCAACGTTGAGATATTCGTCTGTAACTCCAGTTGGTTCATTAATTAATACATCAATAAATAGTATTTGAGAACTTCCACTTTGAATGGTTCCAACATTCCAAACACCTGTAGATTCGTTGTAAATACCAGAGGTAGCACTATACAAGATGAAATCAAATCCAGATGCTAAAATATCTGTTACCTCTACACCCGTTGCGGCATCAGGCCCATCATTAGTTACCGTAATTTGGAAGGTAATTTCTTCACCTACATTTGGTGTAATATCGGTATCAACAACTGTTTTTGTTAATGATAAATCTGCAAAAGCCACTACTGGAGTAACCAATACACTATCTTCATCATCTTCACTTTGATCGCCATCATCATTATTTGGGACGGAATCATTATCCAAAATATCAGACCCTATTACCTGGGCAATATTTAAATAATCTCCAGTACCATTTACCAATACATCAATCAATAAGGTCTCTGTAGCACCATTTGCAATATTTCCAACATTCCAGATTCCTGTAGTTTCATCATAAGTCCCGGAAGTAGAACTGAATAAAATAAAATCAAACCCGGATGGTAATACGTCTGAAACTTGAACAGCTGTTGCATCTTCAGGACCGTCATTTGTCACTGTTATAATAAAGGTAATTTCAGACCCCACAAGTGGTGACAAGTCGCCATCAACAACACCTTTAGTTAAGGATAAATCTGCTACTGATGCAATCGGTGTAACCACCTCATTATCCTCGTCATCTTCACTTTGATCACCATCATCATTGTTTGGTGTAGAGTCAGAATCTAAAACATCTGAAGCTGTCACTTGAGCTATATTCACATAATCTCCTGTAGGATTCACAAGAACATCAATTAATAAAGTTTCAGATTCACCAGGATTTACAGTACCAACTGTCCACAATCCCGTGTTTTCATTATAGGTTCCAGAGGTTGAACTGAATAGTATAAAGTCGTATCCGGATGGTAATAAATCTATCACTTCAACACCAGTTGCAACTTCAGGACCGTCATTAGTTACCGTAATTTGGAAAGTTATTTCTGTTCCTACTAATGGAGATGTGTCTCCGTCAACAACAACCTTATTCAATGAAAGGTCTGCAATTGGAGTTACTGGTGTAACTATAGCATTATCTTCATCATCTTCACTTTGATCTCCATCGTCGTTATTTGGGGTTGAATCCGCATCTAAAATATCTGATGCAGTCACTTGAGCCACGTTTGTATAATCTCCTGATGGATTTACAAGAACGTCTATCAATAAAGTTTCTGTTGCTCCATTGGCAATTGAACCAACATTCCAAACCCCCGTAGTTTCATTATATGTACCAGAAGTTGAACTAAAGAGTATAAAATCAAAGCCTGAAGGTAATAGATCTGTTACTTCTACCCCAGTAGCGGCTTCTGGTCCATCATTGGTCACTGCTATTTGGAATGTGATTTCAGTTCCTACTAAAGGTGATGTATCTCCATCTACAACCGTTTTAGTTAATGAAATATCTGCTATCGCAGTAACAGGCGTTACTATGGCATTATCTTCATCGTCTTCACTTTGATCGCCATCATCATTATTTGGGGTAGAATCAATGTCATATACATCTGAAGCGGTTACCTCTGCAATATTGAGATAATCACCAGAACCATTTACCAATACATCAATCAATAAAGTTTCAGATTCACCGGCTCCAATGGAGCCTACGGTCCATAAACCTGTAGTTTCGTTGTATATACCTGCAGTTGAACTGTAAAGAATAAAGTCATATCCTGAAGGTAATAAATCAACTACTTCAACACTTGTTGCTGCTTGAGGACCATCGTTAAATACTCTAATCTCAAACGTAATTTCCGATCCAATTAAAGGTGTTGTATCTCCGTCTACTACGGTTTTAGTTAATGATAAATCAGCCTGTGCTGGTACAACCGTGAGGCTATCCTCATCGTCATCATCGCCATCGCTATCTCCATCTTCATCTACCGTTTCATCCGTTGTAGGGTCACTGTCTGGATCATACTGATCACTCGCCGTGATCTGAGCTACATTGGTGTACTCGCCCAATGTTCCCGTTGGGGCGTTTACCGTGGCTTCATAGGTTAACGTAACCATGCCGTTGTTAGCTGCTACGGTTAATCCTGACCACGAGGCTGTATTGCTGGTTTGTGTACCACCATTGTTTACCGAAGTTAATGTGTAACCTGATGGCAAGACATCTTCTACTGATACATTCGTCGCTATGTCTGGACCTGAATTGGTGATTGTTAACGTAAAGGTTACAGTATCCCCTACATTGGGTTGACTATTACTTATTGTCTTAACAATACTCAAGTCCGCCTCCTGTGGCGTTACCGCTGCCGTGGCCTCATCATCGTCTGGTATGCCATCGCCGTAATCGTCCGCTGTCTCATCTGAGGTTGGATCACTGTCAGGATCATGCTGATCGCTGGCCGTGATACGTACTTGGTTAACATATTCATTCGATGCTCCTGTTGGGGCATCTACTATCGCTTCAAAAGTTAAAGTAACTGTATCTGTTCCTAACGGTACTGATAACCCTGTCCAATCTATTTGATTCGTTACTGTCTCTGTTCCTGAGTTACTAATGTTTGTAACATTGCTATATCCTACAGGCAATACATCTTGTACTGATACATTAGTAGCTGCTACATCGCCTGAGTTGCTTATCGTTATTGTAAAAGTTACCGTATCGCCTACGTTTGGTGTTGCATCACTTACTATCTTAGCTATAGATAAATCTGAAGTCTGTGGCGTTACTGTAAAACTATCTTCTTCATCTTCACTTTGATCACCATCGTCGTTATCTGGTGTACTATCAGGATCAAACTGGTCACTTCCTGTTACCTCTGCTACATTCTTGTATTCATCCGTTGCTCCTGTTGGGGCATCTACTGTAACCTGATAACTCAATGTGATTGTTGCGCCATTGGTGATGCTCAGTCCCGTCCAATCTATTTCATTACCCGTAGCTACTCCACCATTGTCTATGCTAGTAATCGCACTATAACCTGATGGCACTACATCCTTCACCGATACGCCTGTAGCATCGTCTGGACCGTTATTTGTAACCACGATCTCAAAGACTACTGTATCCCCTACATTTGGCGTAGCGCTACT
>DIYI01000008.1 GCA_002428965.1 Jejuia sp. UBA6058
CTATTTTTTCAGGTTCCTTGTTTGCGTCTCTAGACATTACCCTTAAACCTAAAGATCTTTTAATTTTTCCAGTATTGCTTTTCTTTTTGTTTATTGAATGGATTGGTAGATCAAACGATCACGCACTTAAATCTTTCTTAACTGATAGAAGTATTCTTTTAAGGTGGTTTTTTTATTTTATTCTAATAGTACTATTGTTTGTTATGACATCATCTCAGCAAGATTTTATTTATTTCCAGTTTTAGTATGAATAAGTTTTTACTCAAAGTTTTTATATTTTCTGTTGCCTTATTTGTTTTTGATAAAGGTTTTTTATTGGTTAGAGATGAACTTCCTAAACATGACACTTTGGATAATAGATTGGAAAAAGTCTTTAACAGTGAAATTAATAAAGATATAATTTTATTTGGCTCATCAATAGGAGATACAGATTTATTGCCCCATATGTTCGAAGATAGTTTAGGTCTTGAAACATTTAATCTATCTTTTGGAGCAGCAGGTGTTACTTTTCAGAAGTTTGTTTTGCAAAGCTTATTAAAAAACAATAAAGCTCCAAAACTAATTATAAAACTAGTGACTAACGATTCTGAATTTTATGGCAATTCAGGGGTGAATGATATGAATTTTAGGCTAGATCGATTATATCCAATAATAAAATATAAAGGAGTTAGAGATGAGTTAATGATTCGTGAAAATGTAAACCCAATTCTATCAAAAAATATGGTACTTAGCCATTTTAAAAAGCAACATGTTATTGATCTAATAAAGCCTAATTATACATTTAGTAAGTATTTTGAAAATTACGGTACTCAGAAGTTTAATAATAGACACGATAGTTTAGGTAATTGGGAGTATATCAAAAATCCTATTTATGATTTGAGTAAAGAGAATCAAGAATTTCTTAAAGATTTTGTAGAGTTCCAAAAATTGTGTCATGATAATAATATTAAGCTAATTTATGCAGTGACACCAACCTATAAAGAGTTAAACAAAGAGTGGATAAAATTGGTTGAAGAGCACATAGAAAAGGGAACATTTTTATACATATATGATGTTAACGAGCCTGCATATAAAAACAGATTTAATTTTGCAGATCCACTACATATGAACCCTAAAGGGGCATCTGTTTTTACAAACGAAATTATTAAACATTGTTTTAAGGTTTTAAATGAAAATAATTAATATCTATTGCTTGATGAACAATTGCGGATAAGGAGTAGCGACACCATCTACAATAGTGGTTTTAATATTATTATTCACGTTTACCATTATTTTACTTAAGCTGTTTTCTTTCAATATATTGCTGTTAATAAAAATGCCATTATTAACATTTCCACCCCCTAAAGCCCCGTTCACAGTAGAGTTTAAGACGTAGAACTTTTGCGTATTGTGAGTTCGGGTACTCATTAAATTACTCCCTGCATCCAAAAAATTAGAGCCTTCAGTATAGAGGTTTTGTAAATTCAATATATGGGATGCTGTGTTTCCTGAAAAATCACAGCTATAAATGGAGCAGGTACTACCTATAATTAATTCCCTATTGGTTGAATCACCCGTATTGTTTTTAATATTGCAGTTTACAAACATTGGATAATTATTTGTTCTGATATCAGCAACCATTGCGTTGCTTTCAAAGTTACAACCTATAAAAGCATTAAGGTTGCAGGCTCTTTCAGCATTAATCTTTGCTGCTAATCCGTTATTTATAAATTGGCAATTATAAAATACTGTTTTATCTACGTAACCTAAATTATTATCGATCCAGTCATCGTGTTGTGAAGTACCTGGCGAAGGTTTTGGCATGGCTTCATTATTAAAGCCAATACTGCAATCCACAAAATTCACATTTTCCAAAAAATTATTATCCATACCGAATATTTGATAAAAATGGATCCCGCTATTTTGATTTCGAAATATTAAATGCTTCCATGTGTTGAATGCAATAAGTCTTATTGTTGTTGGGATGTAGACCCCAGTACTACCTCCTTGAAGAGTCATATTAGATAAGTAAACAGCGGCTTGATCTTGTGTTGTATTCTTTAAGGTAATTAGTGGAAAATCATCAGTTAATCCGCAAATTACCGTTTTTCCAGTACCAGCGCCTAAAATTCCTTGTTTTTCGGGAGCACCTACACCGTAAGGGTCTGCGTTTATGGTTAATGTAGATCCTATGTAATATATGCCTTCAGGTAAAAAGGCAATATTTTGCGTATCTATTAAATTCTGAATATAAGCGGAACTATCTGGCTTTCCTATTCTTTCAGCGGCCCAGTTTGAACCTAAAGGGTCAGGTAAAGTTTCAAAATTAGGTTTTGAAATAGGTGTATGCTGGGTTTTAATAATCTGACTTTGTAAATACTTCAGATCATTTTCATTCGTTATTTTAGAAGTTATTTCAACACCATTTATATAGGTTGAAGCATCATTGTAGTTGCCACCTTGACTTTGTGCTACTACGTGGTAACCATCTTCAACAATATACCCTTCTACATTTAACGAAGGTTTTACAGAAAATACATTAGTCCCTCTCCTTGCGATACTTTCTTTTAAACTTGCTGGAGAATTTATAACTTTATTTAACATAAATAAATTGTCCGATTGTATATCAAAAGGAGGTGTTGCTTGACCCGAAGGTCTATTGCTACTGCCACCAAAATCAGTAATTTGAATATCCCCGCTATTTGTTATATCCACTAAGGCCTCCTGTGTATTATTATTCCAGTTCCAAGCTTCAGCATCCAAACCAATAAAGGTTATATTTTGAACATTATCTATAGTAGCGCCTTGACCACCTGGAGTAAGAAAGTTCGTCCAGACATGTACATTGCCATAGCTTGGTGTTGCATCGTTGCCTTTAATATTTATGGCGGGATTATTACTACCTTGTACTTGATGTCTGTAAACCTCATTATTTCTTATATAGCCACTTGAAGAGCAATCAAAATTCATTGATGACAAATAGTTAATAAATTTATTGTTTTCTATTTTTCCTCCTATGGTTTTTACCTTTGTCCATTTTATATGTTTAAAAATATTATTTGCAATTGGAGCCCCAGCTGCCAAATTCATTTCTAAAGCCCAAATACTTTCTATATGTATTCCTGTGCTCCCTGCTGCTATATTAAGTATTGGTACTTCTGTAAACCTAGGGTGACCATAGATGTGCTGGTTACTTGATACTGTTATAGAACTACCATTAGTCCTACCATAATCTCCATATTCCAACCGAATCTTCCCGTAAGTATCTAGATAATGTTGCAGACTATCTTTAGCACTTAAAGGCACCAAGGTAGCTGCAAAATATGGGATTTCATCCCTCATATTACTAACAATATCATTATCAAGAGTTGTAAAACTTGCGATATTGCTATCCGCACTTTCATTATTTGCTTCATCCATAGCTCGCACTGTTAAATTATAAAGTGTATTGGCAGTTAATCCTGCTAGCAAATAATTATTAGAGGTAATTAAAGGAGTGTTAATAAGTATGTCATTATCATAAACAAGATACTTGTTAACACCCACATTATCTGTGCTCTCCTCCCATTTAAGAAATACACTTGTTGCGGAAATATTAGTAGCAACTAGGTTGGAAGGAGCATTGGGTGCCTCGGTATCTGCATTTAAAGTAGTAAAAATAGCAATGTTACTATCCGCGCTTTCATTTCCAGTGTTATCCACAGCTCTTACAGTTAAATTGTAAAGTGTACTTGCAGTTAGGCCTTTTAGGACATAATTATTTTCGCTGATCGTGGGGGTAGTTATAAGATTCCCGTTATCATAAATAAGGTAAGCAATTGTACCTATATTGTCTGTATTTGGATCCCAAGTTAAATTCACAGTAGAAGAAGTAATATTACTTGTCGTTAAATTTTGAGGTGAATTAGGAGGTTCGGTATCCACATCCACTGTTGCTTTGTCCACAGCATAGTGGTAGTTTTGACCATTAATTGTGCCAGCAACGAATAATAAAATAAATATTAAATGTTTCATTATTGTCCAGATATTATATACTCATTAGTTCCAGATTTCCTTAACAAACCAAATCTTACGTTACCAGATTTACTAATAAACTGGGCCGTTCCAGAATTGATGTAATTAAGAGAGACTCCAGCAGTCGCAGCAATGGTTAATATGGTACCATTATGAGCTTCTAAATTGATTGTGTCTCCAATTTCCATTGCATTAAAGTTCAAAGGAATAGAAACTGTTGCAGTACTTGTGCACGCTATTGTATTGTAAATATCTGCCACGTTCAACATTCTATTATTAGTAACAGTAATAACTTCAGCCCTAAAAGGAGACACATCGGGAGTATTAAGAACATATTCAGCTGTTTTGGCATGAAGTGAATATGGCACACTTAAAAGTTGACTAATTCCAATTAAATTGAAATTGTTATCTCCGTTAATGGCAAATTGTGTTTCTACAAAATAAGAGCTATCGAACCAAGAGATGGAACTAAAATTACCATTAATAATGGTACCTGTGCCAATTTCAATACTAACCAAACCATTAATATTAGTAGTAGCTGAATGATTTTCTTCATAAATCGTTATTCCTGTTGGTGTTCCTTGTTTTATTAAAATTTTTAAATTTATGTTGGTGTTGGAAACTAAAGTATTTTCATTCGTTCTAATTATAGCTTGATAACTCATTTTTTCAGGCGTTTGTGATAGTAATGGCAATGTGCCTAATATGATAAGTGAAAGGGAAATTAGGTGTTTCATGGTTTTATTCTTTTATGATTTTGAACGTTTTCCATAGCTTTTCTTCAACATAAACTTGAAGTATATAAATGGAGGCGCTGAGCGATGTTAAATCTATGTGTGTTTCTTTTTCTAATAAACTGCTGTTAGCTAAGAGTCGTCCTTGATAATTATATAATTGGTATGAGTTCAATTCATTGTCAAAATCTAATCCTAATACAGATAAAGTAATGAAGTTTGCAGTAGGGTTTGGGTAAATGACTATATCGATACTCAAATTGTTAGTTTCAATTGGATTATCACTATCTTCATTATCAACGGTGTAGGGCAACATTTGTTGGACACCCTCTTGGGCATTAAGGTTGCTGCTTTCGATATAGGAAAAAAAAACCTGACCTATACTGTAAGTGCTTAGATTAGTACTTTCAGAAATATTATTTCCCGATGCATTAAGAGTATGTAAAAAGTCTGACTGACCAAGGCTTTCTTGTTGATACATCCAAAAAATGAGCAGTATGAAGTAGAGGTAGGTGTTCTTCATAAACAATTTTATAAGTAGGTTATTTTTCCGATACAAGACTAATTAAAAATTAAAAAAAACAGATCAAATAACTTATATATTCGACAAAATGCAGATTGCAATTCGATAAACGGTTAATAAAGTGCGATTACTTGATTTGGCGCTACTTCAAACAGTTAATACATCTATGAAGTAATGGTCTTCTAATTAACAGTCGGCCGATTTTTTCCAACTTTTGGGAATAAATATACGTTTAATAAGTGTTTCAATTTCTCAATTAAAGTGTATTGTTAATAAAATTAATACATTGTTAATAAATTCAAGTTACTTTTTGATAATCAGTATACTAAGATCAAATTGTAAATGCGATTTCATTCTAAGTTGAGCCAATAATTCTACTTAAATTACGTTGTGTAGTTTATTTTGGTCAAAAAAACCAATTTTTTCGAATATAATAAAATTCATAAAAAAAAGTTATTATTGAAAGTATTTTGATAGGGGTGAAACCATCTGAGTAGATTATTAGCTTTTAATAATTCGTTTATACTAAAACTATTAGATATAACACTTAAAAGTACTTACGACCCCCAATGATTAATATTTTTTAACCAATTTATTATGGGATTTCAACTAATGATTATAAAAAAGTAATAAATAATTTATAAAATATTGCATAAATAGAAAAGTAATCTTTCAGCATCAACTTAAATGGGACAAGCTAAACTTTCTGAATAAAGATATAAAGTCAGACCTACAATAATTTTATAATCGAATTATAATGTTTTATTTAATACTTGATCGGGCATTTGATTAAATCTTTTCTGCCTCTCTTTCATTACTATTTTAAAATTTTGTCTCAAAAACAAGTCCTTTATACCATTTTTAAGACACTTCCAGGACCACTTCAAAGAAGACAATGAATTATATTTTATAAATTCTTTAAAGGCTTTTATTGAAACCTTAAAATCTCTAAAGGGTTTGTGTAATGTATAATAATATTTTAGGGCTTCAATGATCTGTTCGTTTATTTTGTCATCTAAAGAATAATAAAAATCCCATTTTGCTCTAAAAACGTCAAGTTTGCTTACATAGGTTATGTCCTTTGAAAAGTTTTTATTATGCACTCTTTTTTTATATAAATATTTAGGTAAGTAATGGACTTTCGCTAATAAGCTCATTTGGCAGAACATATCAGTATCTTCTTGAGATTCTAAGACATACCCATTTGTTTTTTCAAAAATATTTCTTCTGTAAACTCCAAAAGGCCCCATACCTGTACTTGAAAAAAATGACACAAAAGGTGTTTCGTATTTATTTAGAGGAAGGTCTTTAGGTAATCCTAAAAAGGATGGGACGTACCTACTCCGATGTCCTTTGCCCAAGAAGCTGCTATTCGCGTCTATTTCTTCAAACTGACAAGCTGCTAAACCAACTTCAGGATGCTTTTCTAAATAGGATAGAAGGCACTCCAAATATTTTGGTTTCAAAAGATCATCTCCATCCAAGAAATGAATATAATCAATGTCATCAGGCAATTTGGAATAGCCTAGATTTCTGCCACCTGAGGGACCTCCATTAATCGTCTTTCTGAAAGCCTTAAAATTTTTATTTTTTCCAATATAATTTTGCACTACATCAAAAGTGTTATCCGTACTACCATTATCTAATATTACACATGTCCAATTTTTAAAGGTTTGATTTTCAACAGAATTAATCGTTTCAATTACGTGGTCTCTATTGTTATAAGTAGTAATTACAACTCCTGCCTTCATAGTTTTAAGTTTTACATTTTAATTTATCCAAAATTTATATTATTAAAACTATTTTTTTACAAAAACAAAATATAATGTTTAACAAAACAAATTATAGTTTCTTGTAATGTGCTTACTGTAGATTTTTTAGTTTCACTAAACCTTTTCTTTATCAAAATCAAAGCAGTTGAAAGATATAAGCATCAATTCAGAATTTTCGTCCTGTCAAATTAAAATAATAGCTAATAATACTAAACAAATTTAAAAATAGTTGATCACAAATTGGAATTTAATAGCTATGTTGCAAATTGAGTAGATAAAATCGATCATAAGGTATTGAATTTTATAATTATAGTTTTAATAATTAAATATTGAATTGAAAAAATAAATGTTTTACATTGACCTTATTTTTTTGTATACCACTCATATATCATTTTAATTCCTGATTTAAGATCAATCTTGGTTTTCCAACCTAATTGATTTAGTTTGGATGGATCGGTTAATTTTTTCATTGTGCCATCAGGCTTATTTGAGTTAAAGTAAAGTTCCCCTTCAAAGCCAATATTAGATTTAATTAGTAAAGCGAGATCTCTAATTGAGATATCTTTGCCTGTACCAATGTTAATATGTGTATTTCTAATTTCTTTTGTGTTTTCAGCAACACAATCTTTGAAGTTTCTATTTTCCATTAAAAATACACAAGCATCGGCCATGTCTTCACTCCATAAAAACTCGCGCATCGGTTTACCTGTGCCCCAAACCTCTAAACGGACAGAGTTATCATCTAGCGCAATACCATATTTTTTGAGTATATCTAGAATTTCTTCTTCAGAAGATATCCCACTAATGCCTTCAATGGGCATATCGTTTAAATCCTTTCTAATACCTTTCCAGTCTTGAGATTCCAAAGACTTTCCAAGATGCATTTTTCTAATTAAAGCAGGGAGTACATGAGACTTTTCTAAATCAAAATTATCATTTGGTCCATATAAATTAGTTGGCATTACCGATATAAAATCTGTCCCATACTGAAGATTATAGCTCTCGCACATCTTTATACCAGCAATTTTTGCAATGGCATAAGGTTCATTAGTATATTCAAGAACATCAGTTAAAAGATAATTCTCCTTCATGGGCTGTGGACATTCTTTAGGATATATGCAAGTGCTACCCAAAAACATTAATTTTTTTACCCCACTTTTATAGCTTTGATGAATTACATTGTTTTGAATGCATAGGTTTTCATAAATAAAATCTGCACGATATACATTGTTTGCAACAATGCCACCAACTTTTGCAGCCGCAAGAAATACATATTCTGGCTTTTCTTCCTGAAAAAAATTGGCAACAGCCAAAGCATCTACTAGATCTAGCTCCTTATGTGTTCTAGTAACAAAATTAGAATATCCCTTTGATTGTAGATTTTTAAGTATGGCACTACCAACCAAACCTCTATGGCCGGCAATATAAATTTTAGAATCTTTATTCATGGTTTGATTTGGCTATTCGAGAATATCTGTGATAAAGCAACTGAAATATTGGATTTATTCAATTTGTTTAAGAATTTGATGTCCAGCTTTTAATAAATCAACATCCTTCTTCATTAATTTAACGTCAGATTCCATCATATCTTTAACCAAGCCTTCTAAATCATACTCAGGTACCCATCCCAATTTTTCTTTCGCTTTTGTAGGGTCACCGATTAGTAAATCAACCTCAGTAGGACGGAAATAAGTAGGGTCTATAGATAAAACCTCTTTACCAATTTCCAACTGAAATTCTTCTTTATTACAAGCTTTTACATACGCTTTCTCATTTATCCCTTCTCCTTGAAAATCTAATTCGATCCCTACTTCTTTAAAAGCCATACGAACAAAATCTCTCACCGTTGTAGTAACTCCAGTTGCTATAACCCAGTCTTCCGCTTTTTCTGCTTGCAAAATCATCCACATCATTCTTACATAGTCTTTTGCATGACCCCAGTCTCGTTTTGCTTCTAAGTTACCCAGGTACACTTTTTCCTGAAGGCCCAAAGCTATCTTAGCTACAGCACGTGTAATTTTTCTAGTAACAAATGTTTCACCTCTTCTTGGAGATTCATGATTAAACAAGATGCCATTACATGCATAAATATCATAGGCTTCACGATAATTTTTGGTAATCCAAAAGCCATAAATTTTTGCCACACCATATGGAGATCTAGGGTAAAAAGGAGAATTCTCATCATAAAATCCTTTTTCGTTTTTATTTTCAGGCAAACCACCATATAATTCTGAAGTAGATGCCTGATAAATTCTTGTTTTTTTCTCAAGACCAAGTATTCTGATTGCTTCCAGAAGTCTAAGAGTTCCTAAACCGTCCACATTACCTACATATTCAGGAGAATCAAACGAAACTTTTACATGAGACATTGCACCTAAGTTATAGATTTCATCAGGCTGACACTCTTGAATAATCCGGGTTAGATTCATAGAATCTGTTAAATCCCCATAATGCAATTTTAATCTTTGATTTGGGTCATGAGGGTCCTGGTATAAATGATCAATTCTGTCTGTGTTAAATAAAGAAGATCTTCTTTTGATACCATGTACCTCATATCCTTTCTCTAATAGCAATTCGGCTAAATAGGATCCATCCTGTCCAGTGATTCCTGTAATTAGGGCTACTTTCATTTTAGATTATTAATTTTGTGACTAAAGTTGCTTTCGGCTTGTTAAACTAATAATTCGTCTGCATGATTAAATTTAAAACATACATCCAAACAAATATTGTTCAATTATTAATTTCTAAATTAGTCTTTTATCTTTAAAAAGACACAAAAACATAAAAACTTTTTATTTAAAAAGAAAACCACAAAGAAAACGATTAAAAATTATTGTTTTTGAAATAATAATGATAATAATCTTTAATTTTTAATTATGATTTTAAAAGAATATTCATGATGAGGCTTACTTTCAAGTTTCACAAAGTATAAACCTTCCTTTAATTGAGATACGTCTATTTTTAATTTGTTATTAGTTATATTAGAGTAGGAAATATTCTTTATCCTTTTACCATTTATATCATAAATATTCAGGTCCAAAATAGAAGATATATTTTGACTCAATGAAACAAAAACTTCACTTACAGCTGGGTTAGGAATAACTTGAATATTTGTTATAGGTGATTCAATTTTGTCTGAATTTAAAGTTTTGTTACTGAGATAAAATACCCAACTCGAAGTGATGTTATCGGGAGGGTTTCCTAAGTTTACATTTGTACCTGCACTAACAGAGGATACACTGCCATCTTTCAATTCTCCACCATTTCTAGGATCGTACCATTTAACAGTGTAGGTTCCATTTCCTGTTATATTGATGTTTTGATTACCTCCATTAGGTAAGTACCCTACAAAATAATTTGTGCTGTCACTCAATAAATACCCATCACTTACATCATTATCATTGTTGGTCATATTCCAATAAGGGATCATATTATTTTCAAAAAAATCTTTACATATTTTCAGTCTTTTGTAAAAGTCTGCATACTGAGTATAATCATCATTAACAACATCAAGATTGCTGTATGGGAAGTAGTGAACTCCAACTGCTCCAGCTGTAATACTTCCCCAAAGGGCAATATTTGTCCAGGTTTCTATGTTTTGAAGTGTTCCACTAAAGGGTTCAGTGAGTCTTAATACCCATTCAGTACTATCGTTTGTAGCGACTGATTTTAGATTTAAAAATTGATCATGACAATGCTGTTCGTTATTCCAATTAGCTTGTCTAGAAATAGAAGTAAGATGATTTATTCCTGATAAACCAGCTACTTCGAAGAATATACCAATTTGTGCACTAGGTCCATTATGTACGCTTACTAAGTCATTATAAGGTGATAAATCTTGAATAAATTCAGCAGCATCTTCGATTTGCTGAGCAGAATATACATCTCCTGCAGCATCTTCATTAGCTTCTTCACCTATATTCCAAAATACATTTAAATACCCAAATCTAGCAATCATTTCTCGATAGTATATTTTTCTACTTACCCCAAACCCTGTTCTATCACTACCTTCTTGATCTTCAAACCAATTAAGGTTTTCCTGTTCTGTAAGTACTAATTCTAAAGCAATACCTTTATTATACATGTGATCAAAGACTATTTGCCACTGATCTAACTTACTTACATCGTATATTTGATATTGTGTGTCACTGGGGAAAGGATAAGTTCTTTTTCCATCGCCAGTAATGTTCATAAGAACAATGTAGTTCACGTTCATACCTTGATTAGCCAGGTAGTTAACAGCTCCTATGATTTCAGTGCCTTTGCCATTTTGCCAACTCGGATCTCCATTCTCATAGTTGTTTGCTACTTCCGCAAAATCATGTCTACCCGTTGTAGCGTCAAAATCGCCATATTCCAAAAAAGTTTCTGGACTATCTGAGCCAACCTCAAAGTAATAATCACCGTTATCAAACTTAGCTGCTTTTTCACCTACATATTGTAATTTGCCCTTTGACCTGAAATCATTAGAATTTGTTATACTTCCTGCAGAAATAAAAAACGATCCTGAATCTCCGTCAATACTCACTGGTGTGCCTGATGTTTCGTTTAAGTCTGCAGCAATATTAGCACTTGACCTAAACGAAACAGTATATTTATAGGTTCCTATTTCTTTTGGGATAAAGTGGCAACGCCATTTATTGCCACTTGTTGCAGACGTTTCCGCAGCATTCCCGTCAGCTGCGAAATAAGCTGGAACTAAAAATGTTTCATTACTGGGTGAAGTAATAGCTACATTCATTCGGTAATTAAGATAAGTGGTTGAAGATTCACTTAAGTTAAGTGCCTCCCAGGTTATTGATATTTTATGGTACTGTTTGAGTTCTCCTGTAATCTCTTTGTTTTGTGATTTTAATGAAAAAGATAATATTTTGAGAATTATAATTAAAACAATTGTTTTTTTCTTATTCACCATAACTGCTTAATATGTTTACTATTAATTTTATTTCATTGATATAAGTTTAATTAGTCAAAAATTGGGATTGTTATATTTTTCTATGACATCCTTTAATTATGAAGGATAATCAGTTTTTTAATACCTAGTAAATCACCGTTTTGCGATTTTAATTTGAAAAAATAATGTCCATCTTCGAGCGAAAATAAATTTACTTCAATATTTTCAGTATTTACGAAGGATTTAATATTTTGGATTTTTACTAAACGGCCATGTACATCAAAAATTTCAATCAATGCGAGTTTTGAGTTATCCAATACTTTTATAAATACTTTATCCGAAGCTGGGTTAGGAAATAACAAAGTATTGGATTTTGTTCTATAATCTTCTTCAATTTCTACATTGATATTTTTTGAATACAACTCATTACTTTTGCCGTTAATGGTAGACACATCAAAAGATATACTTTCAGA
>DIYI01000007.1:0-101460 GCA_002428965.1 Jejuia sp. UBA6058
AATTTTGCAAAATAGATACCTGATGGTCTACCAGTTAGGTCTAAATCCACATTTCCAGCATTTACGGAGTAAATTTCAGAAGAAATCAACTGTGCACGTATATCATAGATTTCAATTGGAATCCTACCTTCGCTCACTGGTAAAGCTATTTGAAACCTGCCTAAAGTAGGATTAGGGTAAGATTGAATGTTAGCATAAAAATCTATAGATTGAATGAGTTCACCTTCGCACTCCTTATCGGATTTTACTTTTACAGTATCGCCTTGAGATACTGGTACACTAAAACTACTTAAATCGGTGTCGAATATTTTTACATCATTAACATATACATGATAAGGGGCTGAGCCTGTATTAACTTCAACTTGCAATTCTTGTTTGCCCAGACTGGTTTTTGTATCTATACCACTTGCTTCATTAACTTCAACCATATAACACTGCGTATCTGAACGTCCTTTAGTGCTAATACAGATTTCATAGGTTCCTGGGGTTAAATTTTCGAATAATTTCTCTTTATCAAATTCGTAATCTTCGTTATTAAAAGTCAATTCGTAATCTGCCTCAATATTGGCCGATATGTTGAGTGTTCCGTTATTAGTGTCTGGACATGTCTCTGAACTTGTTGAAATTGTAAATTGTGAATCTAGAACGGAAACGGTCTGTTCTAGAAATATTGGAATAACTAGATCTGAACCAGCATTAAGAACACGATCGCCACCCTCTAATGCTCCACTATCAGGGTTAGAACCAGTTGTAATGCCAGGAATTTCTATACCTGCATTTTTCGCTGCAGAATCGTTTAACAAAGTAAAGTCGCCATTACTAGCATCAACAAAATTACTATTTTGGGTTGAAAACCCTAGTTGTACATTATTTTCAGGGTTAAAATGAAAACCATAATTAGCGCAATGTGTAATGAATTGGTTGTAATCGGTAGTTTCTAAAGTTGGATTTGGATCCAAGCCAACCCATCCTAAATTTCCTCCTGTTGTTGAAAGTACTTGTCTACTGTATAATAATCTGTTTTTGGAACTAGATTCGAAGATATTATTGGCAAAATGCCCATCTTCCATTGTTCCTTTATTTTCTTCTTCAGCCAAACCAAGCTCAACCCAATTATCAATTTCAATACCCCAAATTGTAAATAACTTATCATAACTCCAAATGGTATTATTATAATAATTCACAGGTTTTTCCATCCTGTTATATCTTGGGCCTAAATATAAAAACTCCCCCGCTTGCTCGTTTTCTACAGGGCCATTATAATTATCTGCTTTAGCGTTATAAATAAGGTTATGATGAGCCGTATAATTGTGTACGTCTTCCATATAAAATGCAACAGATTTTTGTCTGGCATAACCAGCATCCCAAACAGGTAAGCCCTTAAAGTCGTGTACTTTATTGTAGGCAATTGTACTGCCTTTTAAATCTATTGCGCCTATCATACCTGTACTTGTACCTTCAATAGGCCCAGCATCTTCGCCTACTTTCATTGCGCCGTAGAAGTCAGAATCTAAAATGTCTACTTTAGCATCACCGCCATCTATTCTAATTTGAAATCTACCAGCATCCCCAAATGTACATTTACTTATATATGTATCGGACTCCCTTACGTGAATTCCAGAAGCGAAAACACTTACCCATCCAAAGTCATCTATAATGCAGTTTTCAAAGGAGTTGTTGCCGCCAAAAATTGTGGCAACCATATTTCCCCAACTGTATCCAATATAAGTGTTTGTAAAAGAATTATTTGAACTATTTCTAAGATATATTCCTTTTCTGTCCGTATCGCCTTGACCATATCCTGTAGGAGTCCAAAAAGGGTATAAATATCTAAATGTACATTTATCCACAGATACGTTGTTCATATTTTGAGCATCAACATTTCCAGCAACAAAATTTATACCTGTAATGCTGACATTGCTTCTGCTGTTCAAAATCAATACTCTCTCACGAACTTGCGCATCAATTCTAATATTATTAACATCTAAACCTTCGATAGGATAGTAGTATAGTTTATTGTCATCAATAAACCATTCACCAGGTGTATCCACCAAGTTTTTATGTAGTACAAAACCCCATCCATATTTAAATCTGCTAGTAGTAATTTCTGGCTCTTTTTTCCAGTCGGTATTATTATTAATAGCGTTGAATGAAATTGTGTTACCAGATTGACCAACTATATCACCATAAACGTAGTTACGCATTTTTCCAGTCATTGCTCTTATAATACCACCAGTTAAATCAACACTTGGTATGGTTGTATCCTCAAAGGTGATTTGGCACGTGGCACTAGCCCCAATTGGTTTAGAACCATTTATTACAGGGGCATATCCTCCTCCATTATTGGGATGAAGAACTTCCATCATTTTATCAATGGTTTTATTAGGATGACGACCTAACTTTTGAATCTTTCCATTAACAAATAATTGGCTATAATCAGTTTCAATATTTAAATCTGAAATATCTGTTACCATAACACCATCAGTCATACCTTCCGCGGTTTCCCAAGTTCCTGTTACTTTATCTGCTCCTGTAACTAATACATAGTCATTACTAAAGTTCTTAATAGTAAGGTTACTTTTATTAACTACTACTGTTTCTCTATAAATCCCCTCATGAATAATAATAATATCACCGCTAGAAGCTTGACTGATAGCCTCATTTATGGAATAAATTTTGTCTGGTTCTTGAGTGATAGTTTCAAAAGACCATGGCATTTCAGTAGAATATACATGTATTTCATTTTGTGCTCTAGCTCCAATAATTCCAATACAAATAAGTACCAGATTCATTAAAACCTTTGATGTAGAATAATTTTTTTTCATAATTCATTTTTTACGATTGTAAAGTTACTGTGGTAAAGTTTTTTATTAGTTACCTAAAATTCTTTTTTAAATAACATATGTGCTAGTGTTATTTTGGATAGAAAAGCAAATCTGTGTGATTTTAATTTTTGAACTAGCTGAAATTGCCACGTCAACGAAAATTCAAGATTTTGGACTATACAAAGTATATACTGTTTAGTTTTTTTCAAGAAATAAGTTGGATTTTATCAACTAAATTATATTAAAATTTATTAAACTAAACAACTTTTACTAAATAAGACAAAATGAAATATTTTAAACTACTACCTATTTTAATTATCCTAATAGCGTATTCATGTACATCAGATGGCATTAGAATTCCAGAAGTACAAGAACAAACAGATACCGAGGAAACAGAAGGGAACCAAACTAATAATGAAGGTGAAAATTCTGGTGATGATAGTGTAAGTATTGTTAACGGTATAAAAATAGGCCCTAATTATATAGTCTTTGAGCCAGAAGTGACAAATTCAGATTTAGGGAATTGGGTAGTAAGAAAAGAAGGAGAAGCAAAATATTACCCGGATAGTGATAGTTTTATTTCAACGACAGGATCAATACCCGCTATCAATGATTCGTATTTAGAATTTACAGGAAATAACTTAAATGGAGGCGCTGCAAATTCTCCATTAAATTATTCATTTAAATGTCCTAAAACAGCAAAATATAGAATGGTAATGCGAATGCTTCAGCCACTTGAAACTTGTACACCTGGTACGGCTGATTGTACAGATCAAGGGTATGAGAAAGGCGATAAGAGAAATGATTTGTGGTTTAAACTGCAAGGAGATTTTACCTCTGCATCATCCTTTTCAACAGAAGATTTAAAGAAGAATCATAAATTTTGGGGTCGCGGTGTTCGTAAATGGGGATCTATTCATAAAATGGAAGGACACATTAATGGTAATAAAACACACTCTGACGTTATTGTAAACCTTAAAAAAGATGAGGAATATACCCTAACTATTTCTGGTAGAGCTCAAGGTTGTAGTATCGATTTTATTGTTTTTTACGAGTATGCTTTAGAACAAAATGGCGATTTTAAAGTTGATATTCATACAGATTTGGCAGAAGAACTTCCAGAATATTTAAGACCTGATATTTTAGACTGATTTAATTAATTTCACATAGAAATTGCTGTATATGCAATGGATGGTGCGGTGAACTCTTAAAATTCTAATTCGCTATACTTATAATTAATGTATTGATATCAATCATATCTCTCTTTTCTCCATCAGCGGGTGTTAAGTGACTTACTAGTTGGTAATTGCCCACATTAAGTTCTGAATTTAATTGCAATTCATATTCTAAATTGGCGTAACCAGCAAGAGCTTTAAATGTTGTTGTATGAACAACTTTTTTAGAGTTATCAGTCAATGTAAGTACGATATCTCTATTTAAATTAGTCTTATAACTAACGGGGATTAAAAGGGTTTTGGATGATTTTGCTTCTAAAATAGAATTTTCGAAAAACACCCCTTCGTTATATAATTTGATTTGGGATTCTAATTCACATTCATTTTTTTCTTTCAAATCAATTAGCTTATAACCTCGCACCCAATCATAGTAAACCGTATTTTTAGTGTCATCAGCTAACTCTTCATCTGTAGGTAAAGCTATCCAAGGAAACGGATAGGTTTCGTGTACTAATCGCATAAACATAGGCTTATCCATTGGGGCTTTAGTAATGGAATCAAAAAATCTTTGGTGTTTAGGTTCCCGATTATCATAGTAATAACTTGCGGAAATCTCGTCTCTCCACCATCCTCCGTATGTATGAAACTCTTTTGAAGCTACTTCATTATCTTCATATCTGACTTGTGCTGCTCTGTAGTCATGTCTTTTACCATTGCATTCTGTGTACCAATAATGGGCATTGGAGTGCATACCACTAGCAAAGTACTTACCTTTAAACTCTCCTTCTCGACCTATACATTCTTGTATATCCCATTCTTGATGATATCTATCACATCCTTTTGGCCCTATGCCACCTCCGCCGGAAAACCAAAATGTAGTAGACATTGTTGTTGCAGCGGCTTTTACTCGGCATTCATAATAACCAAATAGAGCCGTTTTTTTTGAAACAACTGCCGCTCCCTTAATATTGAAGTTTTGGTTACCAACCATGGTGTCTTTTTCCATTTTACCACCTTTCAATTGTAAATAGCCGTCTTTAACTGAAACTTGTGAAGGTAAAAATAACCCTGGTGCTCTTCCTTTCCAGGTAGGGTGGTGGTCTAACCATTTAGTTTTGTCCAGTTCAGAACCATTAAATTCATCTGAAAAATCAGGGTTTAAAACCCAACGTTTTCCGACAGGAGGTTTTGGTGGTCCTGAACTATTATTTTGGGCTGTAATACTGAAGAAAAAGCTAATAGCTAACGTAATACTGATGAAGAGTCTTTTACTCATTATAATGAAACGGTTATAGTTTGTTTATTCTCTTTTTGAGCTTGAATGTTGTAGTATCTTTTGATGTTTTGTCCTTCGCCAACATCAATAGTATAATCTCCTGGATACATAACTTTGGGGATGTAAGTAGCTCCATTTATTCTAAGCGAAGAAATAACTTCTTTCGTATAATTATTTCTTACTGTTACAACTTGATTTGGTTTTGAAATTTTCAATAGAGGTAATGAGTAACGATCCACTAAGTTAAAATTATCCATTTGGTTGAATGTTACTGGCCAACCGTCATATTGTTTATTCTCGGGATTTGTAATATCTACGTTGCGTTTCCAACATTCATAAGTGATGTTTCTATCTTTCTTGTTGAATTTTATGATGCCATAACCAGCAGCTCTACCATCCAACAAATCTGTTCTTGGTTTATTGTCTTTATGTGTTGGGTTAGCTACAGCGTGTACCGTTATTTTATTGTGAAAAGCATCCTTATATTCTCCTGTATATTCAGGTGAATTAGGTTTTCTATTTTTACCTGGCACATCAGGGTTCCACCAACGCATCCAAAAATTTGCGGCAGCAGGAACAGCAAAAGAGTATCCAGCATTGTTCCAGTCTTCAACTCCATGATGAACAACAGAACCTAAATGTTGATCTCCTGCAATCATACAAGAAAAACTCTTTCTTATTACGGAAAGCGCTCTATTTCTTCCAGTCTGTGGCCATCCATTGGAGTCTACACTGTATTTTTGTTTTTTATCGATGGTAGGAGAGTGGGTAGCCAAATTGGTAAAAATGGTTTGGGATAGAACTGCTTTCATATCGGCGTCTTTCCAATCAGTTGTCCAATTTTCTAGAAAATCAAGTTGTCTTTCACCTAATAAGGTAGCTTCTTCAACATCCATATCGAGTGTATTCTTATACGATTTCTTGTCCAAGATACGTCTTGGACCGGATTTAAACTTTCTGTCTTCTAAAATGGCAAAACTTATACCTCCCCAAGTTAAATCTGTATAGTATACTCCAATATCTTGTTGGATAGGAGTGGGGTCGTACGGATCTGGTAAATGACTGGTTTGTGCTCGTTCTACCTCCTTTACATAAGATACGGGCATATAATAACCGCCTTTATTGCCATCTCTACTATCAGATTTTCTACCACCATCTCCCCATATATTTCCTTGACCAACATCATGATCATCGGGTATACAGATCGTAGGCGTGTTTTTTATAATATCTCCAAAAACTTCACCAAAAAGTATCCAATTACCATAATGGTCGCTATGATCATAAACTTGATCACCAGCAAAAAAAAGAACATCTGGTTTCAGTTTTTTAAGATTATCTGTAATATCAGTAGCACCAGCACCGCCGTGTTTTTGGTAGGTAGACCAGCAAGAAAAGGCAGCCATCACAATTTCTTCTTTATCTTTTGGGTTCTTTTGAATAGTGCCATCATAAGTTAAATTCTTCTTATATAAAACCCGATATGGCTTTTCTGCGCTGTCATCCCAATTTTCAATTCTAAAATGTGCTGTATAACCTGGATAGATTATGTCTGATTTTTGAATCGTTTTCCACTCATTGTTTTCCTTTATTTGGAGCGTTGCTTGAAAAGGATCGTAATTTTTAATAGGATAAAACTGAGCTGTTAGTTTAAGAGTATTTTCATGAACCGTATAAAGTGCAAAACAAACAGCATTTTTTTCTTTTTGCGCAAAACCTAGCTGCACCAAAAACAATGCTAGAATAACCTTAAATGATAAATACTTCATTTTAATTTTGTAATACTAGTTTTCTGGAATGTGATTTACCGTCTTTTGAAACTTTAAGTACATAAATTCCATTTTTTAGATTTGTCGGTAATTTTAGAGTATATACTTTGTTAGCTTGTCCAAGGTTTAACTTCTGTGATGTAATAAGTTGTCCTTTAATATTGACTAATTCTGCTTTTAATATTCCGCCAGATAATTCTGTTTTATCTAAAATATTCAAGAATTGATAATCTTCACTTGGATATACAATCCATTGATTACTTGTGTCTAGGTTATTTTCTTTTACACTTAAGATAGCTGCATTAGTTTTACCGTTGTAGGCTCCAATATTTGGAGTTCCAGATGATAAATCGATAGGATTTCCATAGAAATCTACATTGGGATATGCTGGAACGTTTGCAAAAACTCCAGTTCCAGCCCCTGGTAATATTGGTCCCGTAATGGGCGTTCCATTATTTACGGCAGGACTATTTTCAAACACTTGATATCCTAACTTGTCATTACCAGATTCGGTAAAATAACTAGCACCTACCTGAGAATTCGTATCCATATTTACCCAATCTTGTAATACTGTACCCTCAAATAAGTTATTTGAAACTAAGAATGTTGTATTGTTGTCTCTTATTGCAAAATTTCGA
Organism: Jejuia sp. UBA6058; assembly: GCA_002428965.1. Taxonomy (GTDB): domain Bacteria; phylum Bacteroidota; class Bacteroidia; order Flavobacteriales; family Flavobacteriaceae; genus Jejuia. The sequence continues at coordinate 7,681 of DIYI01000007.1, forward strand.
CCACCTATAACCGCACCGTCTGTAGACGAAAAGATGTTATTGTAAACGTAAGTATTTTTTGCATCGAATGTAACTGCGGTAGTATAAGGATCTCCGTTTGTTTTGGTACCTTTATCTATAACTATGGTGTTGTTGTTAATATAAACACCATCACATAAATCTAAAGCTGCTTGATTTGGTTCTTTCCAACGATCGGAGTACACGTAAATTGTACTGCTAGCATTATTCCAATTAGATACTCTAAATCCACTGTTAACATCAACATTAAACCTGTAAACAGCATTTTTATTACCAGCAAGAATTTCTACAAATCCACCTTCACAATCGTCCATATAATTGTATTGCACAAATGTATTTTCGTTTCTTACATCAATATGAATACCATAAGAATCCAGATAACCCCTTGTACTTAGGCACATATTGTATTGTACCACTGTATTTATAGAATTGATATTCCAAACGGAACTTCCTCTCGCAGGCATTCTAGGGTCTGTTGAAGCACCAGGGTGATCAAAAATATTATTTTCAATTAAGCAGTTGTAGGTTGCATTAGGCAAAACCGCTGTACCACCATTGTAATAAAACTCATTGTTTCTAACTATAATATCTTTATTACGATTTATAGCATCATTTCCAATACCAGTATTTCCACCACTATGTTTAAACTGAATACCCAAACGTTGTAAATTTCCAAAGTAGGAATCTTCTATTAGAATGTTCTCTATATTTTTCTCCTTACCAACTTCAGTATTTTTTGAACACGTAAAGCGGATGCCAGAAACTTGAATGGCGTCAAAACTGTCTCTATCTAAAATAGGTTCTACAGCAAAAACGTTTTTTATAGTTAAGTTTCTAAAGGTGAAATTACTCATAATGGCATCGCTACCATTATGAATTGAAATGCCAAAACCATCGGTGTCTGCAACTCCAGAGCGTGTTACTACTCTATCATTTCTTACTTCAATATCTTCAATGGTAATATTGTCCTGATTTTCAATTAGTATCGCTTCTTTATAATCTCCGCCACCAGAAGCACCTACTTCTCCTGAAATTATGGGCTGATCTCCAGTGCCATAAGATGTAATAATAACCGGATTCCCTTCTTCGCCAGAGCCATTTACCACAAAATGTCCATCAAAACGATCACCTCTATTGAAATATACTTTATCACCAGGAAATAAAGTTGTATTGCTGATTTTATCCAAACTAGCGAAAGGTGAGGCTATTGTACCCTCATTACTGTCATCTCCTGAGTTACTAATGTAGTATTCGGATTGTCTTTCAATTTCAAAAACTTTGATATTATCTAAGTCAATAGTTCCAGACCAATAATGATGAAAGGCTATTTTTATTGTAGTTTCACCAGAAGGCACATAGAACGAAACTTCCTGTTTGTACCATGCAGTTTGTTCCGCTGATGTATTTGGCTTATAATCAGTGGATGACTGCATTAAAATATCGGAAGCCGAAAGCACTCTTAATTGTCGTTTAAAAGGACCTTTAGATTCCATTTCGAAGGTGTAGGATTTTCCGGCTTCTACAGCTATGGATTTAGTGATTTGCATACCTGCCGAACCGTTGGGTGCCCCAACCATTCTTGCAAATTTATTACCTCCACTTTCATTTACAACTGCGGTAACAGTTCCAGAATAGCTAGATTTTTTTGAGAGCACATAACCTTCAGTGGTTAAATCTAAACCACTTGTTAGAGATTCAAAATTTTCTTCAAACGCCGTTTGCCCAGAAATACTAAGGCTAATGACAGTAAGTAATGCGGTAATAATTCTTTTCATAATTTTTCTTTTTCTTTTATAATTCCAATTTATAATCATGAGCACCTGAGGCAAAATTACTTCTGTATATTTCGGTACCAGTTGCTTTTGCCCCCCAATCCACTTCAATACGGTTATCACCTAAAACAATGTTTAATAGCTTTTCTTTCATTTTTGAAGCAATGTCTTTATAATTATCATCAAAAGCAAGATTATTCACTTCGTTAGGATCTGATGGCATGTGATATAATGCAGGGTCTAATTCGTCGTAAGTTTGATTAAGTGCCCATTGAATGTCTCCACCTCTTTTGGTATTGGGCCTTGTTTGAATGGAAAATACATAGTCTTTGGTTCTTATGAATGCCCTTGGTCCTGTTATATGGTGACTTTCACCTACCACATAATCTCGTTTTGTGGCATTTCCTGAAACTTGTTCAGCCATGTCTATACCATCAAGATATTCAAATTTTTCGACTGATAAATCAGCGCCAGCGCTTGAAAGAATAGTAGGAGCAATGTCCACAAACTCTGCAAATTCTTTTACAACTTTACCAGCAGGAAACTTTTCTTTATCAGATGAAACTACAACAATGGGGTTATGTGCATCAATATCCCACGGTGTGAATTTTGAGACAGAACCATGATCATTCAGTTTCCAACCATGATCGCCATTAACATAGACTATTAGATAAGGTTTATCTTTTTTCTGATTATAATCAATAAAGGCATCCACAGCTTTTCCAACTAAAGCATCACCATAAGCGCAAAATGCAAAATAATCTTGAATCATTTTCTGTTTTTCTTCATCGGTAAAATGATCTGTGTAGCCATTAGTCACTAATTTCTTCAACTGTTTTGGCATTGTATTTAGTTCCTTTTCATCTAAGGTGGGCACTTTGTACTTATACTTTTGAAAACGTTCTCTGTAAGATGCTGGCGGCAACACTGGAGTATGTGGAAAATCAAATCCTAAATAGAAGAATTGAGGTTTGGTTTCATCTATATGCTCTACAGCTTGCGATCCAAAAGAGAACTGCTCGTTTTGATTATTCAAATAAGCATCAAAAATTTTCACATAATAGCCATCTCTGGTTTTACCTGCTTCTCTTGAACTTACTCCGGCCAAAATACCACCTTCATAATCACTTTTTGGTTTCTTGCTGTTGTAATGACGTAACAAGTCATACTTCTCCATTGTCATTTTAGCGGTACCTGCATATTCTGGTTTGGTCTCCTCTAATTCCTTAGAAACATATTCAAATTTACCTTCAGGTGTTACGAAAAAACGAACAGATTTAAGAGGTTTTTCCAATTTTTCACCATCTAGTTCATGAAACCAATCTTTACCCCAACCTGTGAATCCTTCTTTACGAAGTTTTTTGAAATCAAAGTTATTTTGATAGATATTATGACTGGCAGACTTACCATCTTTTATGGTTTTGAGTCTTACACCTAATTTACCGATACGAGTTGTTTGATATCCTAAATTAGCTAGTTGTTCTGGTAATGTGGGCTCACAGTGTTCTGCCATATTATTGTAATACTCAAATTGATAGACTCCTGAGCGGAATGGATATCTGCCCAGATGCATTGAAGCTCTTGAAGGTGCACATCCTTGGGCATGACAATAGGAATTAACGAATGTTGTTCCCATTGTGGTAAGTTTATCTATGTTCGGAGATTCGACATAGCCCAATTGGCTCATTTCATTTCCTGTTAGCATTTTATTGAAAGCTTGAATAGCATCATATCGATGATCATCAGTAACAATCCATAATATATTTGGTTGCTCTTTTGTCGGTAACGTTTCTTCTTGTTTTTTTTGATTACAAGCAAATAGACCGAATACGAGAAAAGAATAGAGTAAATATACTTTTTTCATATTTTTAAATTTTTAGTTTATAGTCATGCGCCCCAGGAGCAAAATTGCTTCGAAATATTTTAGTTCCAGTACCTTGTCTACCCCAGTTTATTTCCACGCGATTATCGCCTAAAACGATATTCAAAAGTTTCTCTTTCATTTTTAGGGCTATATTTTGATATGCCTCGTCAAAAGCTACATTTTTAATTTCTTGAGGATCTTTTTTAGTATCATAGAGTGCAGGATCTAATTCCTCCCAAGACGCTGATAACGCCCATAGCATATCTTCACCTTCAGTTCTTGTAGGTCTCGTTTTTAAGGAAAGCACATAATCTTTAGTTCTGATATAGGCACGAGGCCCAGTAACAGCATGACTTTCGCCAATAATATAGTCTCTGATAGGTGCTTCTTTGCTGATAGTTTTAGCAAAATCTAAACCATCTAAATATTGAAATTTCTTTTCTGTTAAATCTGCTCCAGCGGCACTTAGAGCAGTAGGGGCAATGTCCACAAACTCTGTAAAATCTTTAACTATTTTTCCAGCGGGAAATTTCTTTTTGTCTGAAGACACCACAATTATTGGATTATGACTATCCCAGTCCCAAGGCGTAAACTTCGAAACTGCACCATGCTCATTTAATTTCCACCCATGATCTCCGCATACGTAAATAACTAACCAAGGTTGATTATTATTTTCACTATAAGCTATGAAATCATTTGCAGCTTTACCTACCAACTGATCTCCATAGGCACAAAATGCATAATAATCTTGGATCATTTTTTGTTTCTCTTCTTGAGTAAAGTGGTCAGAATACTTACTTCCAACTTGTCTTTTCATCTGTTTAGCCATTGAAGCTAATTCTTGATCTGTTACCTCAGGGATTTTATAGGTGTGTTTTTGAAATCGTTCTCTAAATTCTGCAGGAGGCAAAACTGGAGTATGCGGAAAATCAAAACCTATATGAGCAAATACTGGTTTTTTAGGGTTTACTCCATGGAACTTATATTTACCTGCATTAAAAGGTTTATTTTCATTAACTAAATATTCATTTAAAAAATGGGCATAATACCCGTCTCTAGTTTTTCCAGCAGCTTGTGGACTAACCCCTGAAACGACCATGCCTTCTGATATGGATTTTTTTCCGTTCTTTTTATAGTATCTTATTAAATCATATTTCTTAGTGATATCTTCAGCAACTTGTTGATATTCTGGTTTTTGGTCTATCAAATCTTGACATACATATTCAAATCTACCCTCAGGAGAAATAAATAATTCAACTCTGTTAACTTTTGGATTAAGAGGTTTTCCATCTATTTCACTAATACTGCCGTAGGTATGATCAGCTAATCCTTCAAAACCTAGCCTTCTAAAATCAATATCTGTTTGATATACCTTATATCCTTTAGCATTTCCTTGTTCATCTAATCCTTTAAGTCTATAACCCAATTTACCAACGTGAAATGTTTGATAACCTAGATCAGCTAATTGTTCCGGAAGTGAAGGCTCCATATGTTCTGCTTTGTTATTATGCCATTCAAATTCATAAACTCCAGATCTAAAGGTGTACCGCCCTTGATGCATTACAGCTCTTGAAGGAGCGCATCCAGTAGCTTGACAATAGGTGTTGATAAAAGTAGTGCCTTGTTCTGCAAGTTTATCTACCTCTGGGGACTCAATGTAACCTAAGGCGCTCATTTCGTTACCATCTATTGCTTTATTAAAAGTTTTAACCGAATCGTACCTCTGGTCATCAGTAACAATGAATAGAATATTTGGTTGTTGTTCTTGAGCTAATGCATTGAATTTTATAAAAGCAACCAGTATTACTGTGAATAAGGTTGTTGTTTTATTTAGTTTCATTTTTTGGGCGTTTAGTTTATTTAAATTTTAGTTAAGGGTTCTTCTTTACCAATACCATTTTTGGGCGCATCGTGTGCCGTAGCATGCAAATCAAATTTGGGTACAATTTGTTGTAATTCATCCCTTTCCTTTCGATGAGCTTCTGAAACTGCACTCCAATCTTTTATTTTTGGAAAACTGATTAAATCTTCAGGATATGCGCTTGCATCATACCAAACATTATTACCATCTTTCATTACCAAATCACCTCGGATGATGGTTGTCTCCTTATGATAACCATATATCCATTCTCGATGCTTAGTTTTTGAGGTGGTGAGGAAGGGGATAAGACTTTCTCCATTAATTTCATAGGAGTCAGGAATTTTTACACCACCCAATTCTGCAATTGTGGGTATCATATCAGACATGTTTGCCAATACATCTTGTGCTCCCTTTTTGGTTAAATTCATTCCGGGCGCATATATTATTAAAGGGACATGAGTACCTTTTTGAGATATAGGACTAGATTTACCATAACCACTTGTGCCATTATCAGTACAAAAAATGAAAATAGTATTGTTTTCTATTCCGAGTTCCTTGAATTTGTTTAAGTATTGCCATACCTGATAATCCAGATAATTAATATGATGATGAATACCACTTTCTGTTACTGTATTGTGCGTATCATAGACACCATTGTCTCCTGTTACATTTGGCTCCAGGCGTGTGTAAGTTTTCCCATCCCAATTAATTTTAGGCGTCCCCGGCCATTTGTTTCCAGTCATTGGATGTAAAAAATCCCAAGCATCATGACCTAAATGGCTGGTATGATACACGAAGAATGGTTTGTTTTCTTTTACCTTACGTTTCATAAAATCAAAAGTAAATTCTAATTCTACATCTGGTCCAAATGTATTGAGTCCGAACTGTTCTTTTGAAACATCATTATTTGGCCACCATTCTAGCCTTTGAGAGTTGGAAGGGTGGTTCATGAGTTGCACATGGGGTTTCCAGTACCAACCAGATTGCACATAGCTTTTTTTGTGGATGGGTTTATTTGTATCGGCATTAAAAATCACCTTCTTTCCATCTACTTTCCTAGTTTCTAATCTGAAATCTGTAGTATGAATAGGAGTGTTGTAGGAGCCCTCACCAGGGGTAAAACAACCTTCATCAAACGGAAAGCCATCAATTTTCATTTGAGTTTTACCAGCCCAAAACGTAGCATAACCTCCTGCTTTTGCAACATGAGCAATGGTGTGTGGAGAACTATCATATAGGTTCCAATTACCTTTTCCATTAGGAGCTTTACCTTTATCTTTATTATGCCACCATTTATGTAAATGTGCGTATCTACCAGTCATCATCATCGCTCTACTTGGACCACAAACAGTAGATGCCCAAGCCGTTTTAATATAGCAACCTTCGTTGGCTATTCTGTCTAAAACCGGTGTTTGAGCTCTATATTGTATATCTGAAGTATCGCCACCTTTTGGTGGACTCCAAACTGTTGATCCATATATTGGTAATTCTCTAGCGCTAATATCATCTGCAAAAAGTAGTACAATGTTTGGCTGAGATACATTTTCTTGAGATCGCAAACTTAAGTTGATGCAAATAACCGATATAAAAATTAATACTCTCAGCATATGTCTAGTTTACAGTTGCTTCTGAAAAGAATACTTCCCGACCTTTTTGAAGGATAACATCTTTTCCAGTTATTTCAATGTCCCCTTTAAGACGGATATCTTCTGATGAAGCACCAATTTTAAATTCATAAATGCCAGTATCAATTATCCATTCTCTATTTTTATATTCTACTAATTGTTGAGGTGAAACTTTAAAAGTTATACTTTTTGATTTACCCGATTTTAAATCTACCCGGGTAAACCCTTTTAAGAGTATAGATTTCATTGTAGAGTTTTCATTTTTTGGCGAGACGTACAATTGCACAATTTCAGAGCCGTTATATTTTCCTGTATTCTTCACTTTACAAGAGACCTCAAACCACTCAACATTGATGTTGGCTTTCTCATCAATTTTGAAATCACTGTAAGTGTAGTGGGTGTAGGATAAGCCGTAACCAAACGGATAATGCACTAAAGCTTCATTCGGTCCATCTTGATAGTTTATTTCTACCTCCTTTTCTGTTTTAGGATAAGACACACAAAGTTTACCGGATGGATTAACATTACCTAATAATACGTCTGCAATTGCATTTCCAGCTTCTTCCCCTGGAAACCAACCATGAATTACAGCAGCGAGTTGATTGGAGTAATCACTTATAACGGTTTGTCGTCCACTTAAATTTACCAACACAACAGGTTTTCCAGTGGCTATTAATTTCTTAAGAAATGCTTCCTGCTGCCCTGGTAATCGTATGCCTTTTCGCCATCGTCCTTCACCATTCAAATATAAATTTTCGCCCATTACTGCAATGATCACATCGCTTTCGTTGGCATATTCTAAAGCCCGTTTTGGATTAGGCTGGGGTAAACCTTTAATGGTCCTTAATTTCAGCTGACTTAATCGATCGTCACCAAAACTCGTAGTGTCAATTTTAGCATCTAAAGCGGCGCTCCAGTCACACCCATGTTCATATAAAACTTTAACTTTCTTACTAAGCTTATTCTCCAAACCATCTTTAACTGTAACTAGTTTTGGATTATTTTTATCAAACTCTGAGCGGTACCAAAAAGATCGCATTCCTTGATAGGTATAATCTCCAACTAAGCCAAACACAGTAGCTGCGTTAGGTCCTACTAGAGCAATTTTTTTAACGTTTTTCTTTAATGGTAAAACACCATTGTTCTTTAACAAAACTAATGACTGACATGCAGCCTCATAGGCAAGTTTTCGGTTTTCTTGAGGATCAAAATCCAAATCTCCATCTTTACCAATAATAGGTGTTTTATCAAGCAAACCTAGTTTTGTTTTCATTATTAAAGATCGCCTCACTGCAGCGTTCACAATCTCTTCAGTAACTAATCCTTTTTCTATGGCTTCTGGCAAATAAGGGTATGCAGTTGGTGAGGAAAGTTCTATATCAACGCCCGCATTCATGGTCATGGCTCCAGCTGTTGTTAAATCTTCAGCTCGTTTATATTTTTTAAAAACCTGATTAATAGCACCGTAATCACTAACTACTAAGCCATCAAAACCTACATCACGTCTTAAAATTTGATCTAACATTGTTGGGTTTGCAGAGATAGGTAGTGCTTTATAAACACCATAAGAGGGCATAACACTTTTTGCGCCACCTATTTTAATACAGGCTTCGTGTGGCATTAGGTATTCTTCATACAACACTTTTTCACTATTATTGGCGGTACCATAACCTGCAAAGTGCTTTACAGTTGCGGCTACTCCTGTTTTAAAGTCATCACCTTGCAAGCCTTGTACAAAAGCCACTCCCATTCTTGAGGTGAGATATGCGTCTTCTCCATAACTTTCTTGGTGTCGATTCCAATGGGCAGTTCTACTTAAATCTAACATAGGCGATAGGGCATAAGTAGCTCCTGCAGCCCGCATATTTCTTGCTGTTGAAGCAGTGTTCTTTTCAACTAATTCTGGGTTCCATGTACAACCTATCCCAATTTGCTGAGGAAATGTTGTTGCTCCTAATGTGGCAAAACCTGTAATAGCTTCTTCGTGAAAGATAGCAGGAATTTTTAAAGGGGTCTCTGTCATTAAATAATTCTGAATTTCCCTTACCAAGTCACGCAGTTCTTCAGCTTCTAGCTCTAAACCTGAAGAGAATTGGCAAAAATGCCCAATACCATGTGGTATATGAGATTTGCACTTTTCAATGCTTAATTTACCATTCTCCATAATGTCACGAAGGCGCGTACCAGTTATTTGCGCAATTTTTTCATCCATGGTCATTAGAGACATAAGAGAATCTACTTTGGCTTCAATTTCTGGAGTTGAAAAAGGTTTTGCTTTCTGGGACTGCGCTGTTAGGATAAATGTTGATAGGAAAAGCAGTGCAATTGATGAAAAGTATTTAGACATAGTTAGTTTAGTTTTTCTTTTTTAAATTTTTGATAATTAAAACGGCATCAGCCTCATTGCGCCAAGGGCGGTAATCCCAAAAACCATATTTATGAGGAAATTTTAATTTTTCTTCCTCTGTAAATTCACCAGTGAGTATATTAAACCACTGCCTTGTCGCAACTTCATAATCATACTCATTATTCAAAAAGCGTTTAATGTCGTCACTATGCACTTCCTTCGGAAAATATTGCATAAGCTGTCCTTCTGAATTATTGGCTAAAACATAAGACCTAACATTGTATTTGGTCACCGGTTCAAAGTTTTCAAAATTCACCGTTTCAAATAAATGACTCATATGTTTGAAATATTCAAAGTGAGGCTTAATAAAGTCATCGGATTGTTCAAACGGATTATGAATTAAAGCATTCCATGACGTACCTTGCCAGTAATAGGTAGTGTAAGTACCAGCGAATAGGCATAAATAGTTTCGTCTTAAACAAATCTCTGCATTGGAGTAGCCACCAGGAAAGACATTATAAGGTGATTCCTCATACCCGCCATGTTCAATATTAAATACTGGTTTATCTGGAAAGGAATTATAGGCTTTAAGCATACTTTCGTGAAGTGATAATTTCCAGTCTTGTGTTGAAATAAAATCAACATCATCCCTGTGAGTTTTGCAAAAGCTATATGCATGCACGGAAAGTAATCGATTAAAAGCGTCCAATTCTCGAGTGCGTTTTATACGATCTTCAATATGCTCCACAACATTTTTATTGTGAGCCACTGCGATTTTATTAGTAGCTTCTTTTGATACATCCCATATAATATTTGGAAACGCTTGATAGCGTTTTATAATATGATCGTAATACATATTGTCAGCCTCAGAATCTGCTTTTGGCCATGATACACGTTTATTCCAAACATAAATCATCAAATGGCTTATAATATCCCTTGAATGCATTTCTGAAATAACTCTATCAAAATGCTTGAAAAAATTGATATTTAGCGAGCTATAATCTGGATTTGAATTAGAGCCTAAAAATGGAAAGATATCTTCTCTTGCACCATAGTCATGCTGCGGATTTTGTTTTAGTAGTTTGTCTTTTGGCCAGTCGAGATCTGGATCGTAAGCATAAACATTCATTACTATTTGATTGAATCCGTTTTCATCAATCAAATTTAATAAGTGGTTCGTTTTTTTTAATTGATCTTCACCGTAATCTAAGGCAAATAACCAATCACATTCAAAAGCTAAATTAAAGTAATGAGAGCCATCTTCATAATAGAAATGACGAGGATCTTTTTCATTTAAAACAATACCACCGTGTCTATCTTCTTTCTCATTTTTTGTAATGTGGAACTTTCCTTTTTTTCCATTCAACCCTTCAATTTCAGATTGAATTTCAAACGTTTTTTTACCTTCAATTGCACTGGAATATCGCAATACCCATGTATTATTCCCATTGAAGAATAAAGGAATTTTTTGAGATTTTTTTGAATCCGAAACTATGGCAAAGACTTCTTTTTTAAAAGGTTTATCTATGTTTCCCTTAACCGAATAACTAATATCAGCAACTTCCCATCGCGCCAATTCATAGGTTTCATTGTTTCTTGGGTTTTCCCATGTTTTAATCTGGCCATAAGAATATGATAGGGTAAAACACAAAATCAGAACCATAAAAAACCTTTGCATATTTTTATTTTAGAGTGATGGTAATTTCATTTGCAAATACTGCACCTAATTTTTCACTTAAATCTCCAGGAGATGCGTTTCCAATTACAACATTGTACTTTCCTTTACGCCAAACTTTTTCACCTTTGGTATTAATAACCATAAGATCTTCTGATGCTACTTCAAAATTAATGGTCTTCTTTTCGCCTTTTTTTAATGAGATTCTTTGGAAAGCCTTCAAGGTTTTTAAAGGAATACCACCAGTTGCATTTTCAGGATTTACGTAAAGCTGTACTACTTCATCAATATCAAAATCACCAATATTGGCGACTTCAACAGATACTTTTAAGGATTGTTTTCTTTTTAGTGAAGTGTCTTCAATTACCAAATTACCAATTTCGGTTTTACTGTAGGTTAAGCCAAATCCGAAAGGGAACATTGGTTCTTCTGTCATGTATTTATAAGTACGTCCTTGCATAGAATAATCTTCATACGGAGGTAATTGCGCCACATTTTTTGGAAAGGTAATAGGTAAGTGACCAGTGGGCGATACATTGCCAAAAAGCACATCGGCAACTGCAGTACCACCTTGTTCTCCAGGATACCAAATCTGTAGAATGGCATCACAACCTTCTTCAATACCTTCTAGAGAAATTGGGCTTCCGCTGGCAATAACTAGTACCAATGGACCTTTTTTCTTTTCAATCATCTCTTTTACATAATTTATTTGGTTTTCAGGGAGTTTTAAATCTACCTTATCACCAATATCTGCGGAGGCTATTGCATCAACCTCTTCGCCTTCTCTATCGGCGGTTAAACCTACCACACAAATGGTTACATCAGATTCTGCCGCAACATTGGGTGCCCAATTTTTTGGGTTTATATTTTTATGAAAAGGTAATGCACCACTTCTGTAATTTAATGAAGAGCCTAATGAAATAGCTTCGGTAACGCCTTCTAAAATGGTAACCATATTTGAGCTTACACCATAATAACTTCCCATGAGCATATCTGCAGAATTTGCAAAAGGTCCAGTAAGATAAGGTACCTTTATATCCTTTGGAAGTGGTAACGTATTGTTATCGTTTTTAAGTAGCACGATAGATTTTTGAGCCGCTTCAAGAGCTAAATCTACATGCGCTTCACTGTGGATATGTTCTGGTCCCATAGAGAAATAAGGGTGTTCTACATTTTCATCAAACATTCCCAATCTAAAACGTGTTTTGAACAATTGCTTTGTTCTCTCATGGATTAATTCCTCAGACACAAGACCTTGATCCAAAGCCTCCTTTAATTTTTTATACGTTTGTCCGCAGTTAAGATTTGTTCCAGCTTTTAAGGCCACAGCAGCAGCTTCCTCGCCAGTACCAATATACTTTTGTTTCCATGCAATACCACCAATAGCACCACAATCGGAAGTAACATAACCATCAAAATTCCATTCTTTTTTCAAAATATCATTGAGTAAAAACTCACTAGCACAAGAAGGAATGTCATATACGGCGTTGTAGGCTCCCATAACACCTTCAACTTTAGCTTCGGTAACTAATACTTCAAAGGCAGGCATGTAGGTTTCGTAAAAATCTTGTTTGTTTGGAACAGCATTAAAGGTGTGCCTCACTTCTTCAGGACCGGAATGTACAGCGAAATGCTTCGCACAAGCTGCAGACTTTAGGTATATTGAATCTCTTCCCTGAAGCCCATGAACGAAGGCCTTTCCGATTTCTGACATAAGTAACGGATCTTCACCATAGGTTTCTTGACCGCGACCCCAGCGTGGATCTCTGAAGATATTCACATTAGGTGTCCAGAAGGTTAAACCTGCATATTTACTTCGGTTACCCATTTTCTGTGAAATAATATATTTTGCTCTTGCTTCTGTAGATATTGCAGATGCCACACGTTCTGCCAATTCAGGATCGAATGTAGCACCAATGCCTATACCTTGTGGAAAGATTGTAGCTTTTCCATTTCTCGCCACACCATGCAATGCTTCGTTCCACCAGTTATAATCAGGAACTTTTAATCGTGGTATGGCTGCTGCATCATTGGTTAGTTGGCTTATTTTTTCTTCAATTGTCATTTGGGAGACCAAAATTTCGGAGCGTTGCTCTAATGGTAAGCTATGGTCTAAGAATGAAAAATCAACTTCTTGAGCTGTCAATATTAAACAAGAAATTATGCACGCTAATGAAGAAAAAAAGGCTTTCATTTAAGGAATTATTTAATTTAGTAGTTCGTTAAGCATAGTTAAAAAAGCTTCTTAAATTCTCCTAAAGAAAATCACGAAAACTACGTAAAATTACCAGTATTATTTTCTTAGTATGAGGAATATTAGGTTATAATATGTAACATATGTTCAGGCTTGAATTTTTAAGATTTTTTTAAGTTATGAAATTTGTTGGAAGATGGCCTATTTTAAAAAAAACTAAAACTATACCTTAAATGTTAGTGGAGTTATGGTTTGGAGCAGATAATTATAATTTTTTCACGAGAATGATTAGTTGTATAAAATAAGTATACATTTCCACCATCTTTGATGCTGAATTTTTTCCGGAGTTGTTGTACGCTTTCAGGAAAATTTCTTGTTGTAATGTTGGCTTTTGTAATTCCTAATGATTTGATAGCCTTTTTGCTGAATGGTAACGTTTTTTCAATTTTGAAAACTCTTCCAGGGAAATTTTCAATCCTCAATTCAGAAGTATATAAATGAGAGTGTTCTTGAATTTTAAAAACATCCAACTGATTGGATACCTCATGAAATGCGCCAGACTTTAAAATAGCAGCATTTGGTTCGTATAAATACGAAAGTGGTGAGCTGTAATTAGAAGTTTGAACTTTTCCTGAAAGATTGAAGTTAAAAGTTTCTTTAGAATTAGATTTGATATTGATAGTTTTTATTGAAACATCATTTGAAAATCCCTGTTCTAGAATCCATAATAACTCTTTAACCTCATTATTTAAAGCAACTATGTGTATTTCCTTAACATAGTTCAATTCTTTTATTCCAGCTGAAATGTCAAGCAAGGGAGAAGTTTTAATCATTATACTTTTAGAATGCTCATACAAAACTTTTAAAGCCTTAGGAACATTTGGTTGACAATCCTTTAAAAAGAACACTTTACCCTTAGCATCATGTCGTCTTGAAGGATCAATGTATATCCAATCAAATCTTTTGTTATTATTTTTTAAAAATTCAACACCATCTTTAGAAAGCATTTCAATATTCGCTGTGTTGAGTTGCTTGTAGTTATGGGAAACTATTTCAGATAGCTCTGGGTTTATTTCGCAATGCACAACATTTTTAAACTGTTTTGAGAAATAAAAACAGTCCACACCAAAACCACCTGTTAAGTCTATAATAGTATTTCCACGAATCAATTCAGATTTATACTTGGCTGTAATTTCAGAAGATGTTTGCTCTATATTGAGCTTATTGGGATAATAAATGTTCTTGACTCTAAACCAAGTAGGCAACTTCTTTTGGCAGCGTTTTTTGGCTTCAATTTGCTCGATAATTTCGGTAGTTGAAACGTCTACAAAATCAGTGCCTTTCAGAAGAATTTTATTAATATCAAAATTTATATTTGAACTTATAAACTTCTGAATTTTAATATTTAAAATAGAATTATTCAAATAAAAACTATAAGTTCTTGGTAAGCTTTTTTACAATTTTATTTTCGGATAAAAATTCCTTTAAAATCACTTTTATTGCAGTATAAGCAGGTACAGCAACTATAAGCCCAACAACACCAAATAAAATTCCAGTAATTAGAATTACCAAGAAAATTTCCAAAGGGTGCGATTTTACACTTTTTGAGAAAATGATAGGCTGACTCCCAAAATTATCAACTAACTGTCCAATAGCAAAAATTAACAAAACCCAATAGGTCTTTGGCAGAATAACGTCGCTAAAACTTTGACCTAAATTACTGGTCATAGTTAATGTTATCATCAAAAAGGCTCCAATAATTGGCCCCACATATGGAATTAAGTTGAGTAGCGCACATAAAAATGCGATAACAACTGCATTTTCCACTCCCACAATTAGTAGACCAATCATATAAATAATGAATAAAATAGCTATTTGAGCTATTAAACCAACGAAGTATCTAGACAGTAAATCTTTAATTTTGGTGTATGATGTTCGCCATTTGGACTCCTTGTTATTCGGAGCAAGCGTAAGCAAGCTGCTTTCAAACAATCTACTATCTTTCAGAAAGAAAAAAGAAATAAATAATACCGAAAACAAACCAATGCTAAAGCTGCCTAATCCGCTTAATACCGAATTTAAGAAGTTTGGAATTAAGCCAAAATCAATTTTTGAGAGAAAACCAGATTCTTTAATAGATTGTTCCACATCAATTTGATGCAAATCAAAATACGTTATAATTTGTGTGTATAAATCCTCAACATTTGCTTCTAATTCTTTAATATTTAAAAGCGATAAATTTTGGCCTTGTTCTATAATTAATGGAATAAATAAGCCAGCCAAACCAACAAAGAATCCTAATAATATTACCATCGTAACAATCACAGCAAGAGTGTTTTTAAATTTTAGTTTACGTTCTAAAAACAAAACAATTGGTCGTCCAACGAGCGAAATTACGACAGCAATGGCAACATAGGTAATAACTGATTGAATAAGATACAGAAAATACAGCAGTAAGGCTACGCCAAAAATTATAGCAACCGCTTTAAGAATACCGTTAGTAATTTGGTTCGAATTCATGTAGTAAATATAACCAATGGAATTGGAAGCAAGAAGTACTGGTACGTAAGTTTTCTATCCTATTTGTTTTGTTATCTCGTAAAGTGCAATATTTGTAGCCTGTACCACATTCATACTACTATTTTGACCATACATGTCTATATGAATTATGGCGTCCGATAGTTTTAGAATATCTTCTGAAACACCAAAATTTTCATCTCCAACAACCAAAACAATATTTTTATCTGTTGGAAATTTAAAGGTGTGAATGGGTTTACTATTAGAAGCAATTTCACATGATATGATTGTACTGTTTCTTAGGTTCAATTTAGAAATATACTCAAAGGCAGAAGGAACACTTTCGAAATCTACCACCTTTTCGGTTGCTCGTGATGTTTTGAGCATTTTCCGTCCCATTGGAATATCACTTCCGCATAGTATCAATTTTTCTACACCAAAAGCATCTGAAATCCTAAATAGGCTCCCAATATTTGGTGCATTAGTAACATTATCGCAGACCAAGGTGATTGGGAAAGTCTTTTGATTGAATTTCGTGTTGTAATGAGTTAATTGCAATTTAAAGTCCGAAGTGTAAATTGTTATTTTGGTTACATTTAACAGCCAAATGGGTTTGAAAACAACCAAAACACCCACAGGTGTAGTGGTAACTATCTATACCTGTTGTGTAGGTATGCGGATTTATTGAATTCAATGTATTGAAAACAAAAATTAAAGTGATTATAACCACTAATATTTTATGATGTATTCCAAACTTTTTCACGTTTTACTCAAGATTTAATTTTCAAATACATATTTCACAATATTAGCGCCCATTTGTAAAGCTTTTTGGCGCACATCTTCTGAATCGTTATGCACATCAGGATCTTCCCAACCATCGCCTAAATCACTTTCAAAGGTAAATAGCAACACCAATCTATCTTCATGAAAAATACCCAAAGCCTGTGGGCGTTTGCCATCATGCTCATGAATTTTTGGTAAACCGTTGGGGAATTTATAAACACTATTAAAAATGGGATGCGAAGCGGGAATTTCAGTCAGTTGTTTATTAGGAAATACTTTTTTAAGCTCCTTTTTCAAAAATGGTGCCATACCATAGTTGTCATCAATATGAATGAACCCTCCAGAAATTAAGTAGTTTTTAAGGTTTTCGGCATCATCTTCTGTAAAAAACACATTTCCATGTCCGGTCATATGAAGCAAAGGATATTGAAATATGTCAGTACTTCCTGTTTCAACACTTTCAACCTGTTCTGTTATTTTAGTATTGATATTTTCATTACAGAACTTAATCAAATTAGGTAAAGCTGTGGGGTTGCTATACCAATCACCACCGCCCTTATATTTTAGTACGGCAAGTTCTTGGGAAAAAGAAACAAGATATATGAGACAAAAAGTAAGAGCTAATAAAAACTTCATAAATTATTTTTCGTTTACAAATGCTACAGAGTGGCAGGCAACTATCGCTGCAGTTTCTGTACGCAGGCGAGTTTTACCCAAAGTTACAGGAATAAAATTATTGGCAAGGGCTAATTTTATTTCTTTAGTACTAAAGTCTCCTTCAGGACCAATTAAAATTGTAATATCTGTTTTAGGGTGTAATTCTGCTTTTAGCGATTTTTTATCGGTTTCTTCGCAATGTGCAATAAATAGTTGTCCATTAAAATCGTTAGAAATAAAATCTTTAAAACTAATGGCGTTGTTCAGTTTTGGTAGATGACAATTTAAAGACTGTTTCATAGCAGATTGTAAAATACGTTCAAAACGTTCTGGTTTGATAATTTTACGCTCACTATGATCACAAATAATTGGGGTGATGGTATCAATTCCTATTTCTGTAGCTTTCTCTAAAAACCATTCGTACCGGTCATTCATTTTTGTTGGTGCTACTGCTACATGTAATTTATAGTTGCGTTCTGGTTGCTTTTCTTTTGAAATAATTTGAGCAGTGCATTTATTGTTGGAAATAAAATCAATTTCTGCAATAAATAACCAACCTTGTCCATTGGTAATATGAAGTTGATCCCCAATTGATTTACGTAATACTTTTACGATATGTTTACTTTCCTCTTTTGAAAAGGAGAAACTGTTTGAATTTTCTTTGATATCAGGACTGTAGAAAAGTTGCATGCAACGAAGATACTAAGATTTCAATTTTTGTATTACGCTAAAAATCAAATTCAGAATGAAAATGACTTGAGCAAAAACAAAAGATCCAATTAGAGTAATATTTAGTATATTTTCTTTGGTCTGGTCATCAAAAAGAGGAAACTTATTGGCATTTGTAATTTCAAAATAAAACCATCCAAAATAGAAGATTAGAAAACAGCCCAAACTTAAAATAGTATGAGCTTTAACCATGAATTTATTTAATGCAAAATCCCAAGTGTATAAATACAAATAAATAAATCCAATCAATAAAAGTACACTTGCTGCAATTTTAGAAAATTCAAAATGAGAAATTACGTAATAAGTATCGTAGATATTAATGATTATCTCATCGTATTTGTATAAGAAAGAGTAGCGGGTAATATATGACGTACCAATTAAGAATATAATAACAGCACTTGAGAAGAAATAACCGTAAGGATGTTTAATAATGTGTTTCACGGTTAAATCTTCAACCTAGCGGAAGCCATCACATTTTGTTCAGCAAAATCGCCTTCTAGATATTTCAAATAGCCCACAATAGCAATCATACCAGCATTATCTGTAGTGTATTCAAACTTTGGAATGTAAGTCGTCCAACCAAATTTTTGTTCGCCATCTTTAAGTGCCTTTCTAATGCCCGAGTTTGCCGAAACACCACCTCCAATAGCGATATGTTTGATACCAGTTTCTTTTGAAGCTTTTTTCAATTTGTCAATCAGGATTCCAATAATAGTATATTGTATAGACGCACAAATATCATCTAAATTTTCAACGATAAAATTAGGATTTGCCTTAGTCTCCTTTTGAATAAAATAAAGAATTGCTGTTTTCAACCCCGAAAAGCTAAAATTTAAACCCTCAACTCTAGGTTTTGTAAAAGGATACGCTTTGGGATTTCCATGTTGCGCACGTTTATCAATTTCTTGTCCCGCAGGATAGCCTAGTCCCAAAATTTTTCCACTTTTATCATAAGCCTCACCAACAGCATCATCAATGGTTTCACCTATAACCGTCATTTCAAAATAATTATCAACTTTTACAATCTGTGTATGTCCGCCAGAAATGGTCATGGCTAAAAACGGAAAAGGTGGCTTTTTAAAATCTTCCTCCTCAATAAAATGCGCCAAAATATGCGCTTGCATATGGTTTACATCAATTAAAGGAATATTTAAACCATAGGCCAAAGACTTTGCAAACGAAGTACCTACTAATAAACTCCCCATAAGTCCAGGACCTCTTGTAAAAGCAATTGCATTCAGCTCATCTTTTGAAATTCTGGCTTTTTCAAGTGCTTGATGTACAACAGGAACTATATTTTGTTGATGCGCTCTTGAAGCTAATTCTGGTACCACACCACCGTAATCTTCATGTATTTTTTGACTAGCAACAACATTACTCAAAACCTTACCGTTTTTAATAACAGAAGCAGAGGTGTCATCACATGATGATTCAATTCCCAGAATATAAATATTTTGTTTTGCCATTAGCTTATATTAGGCACAATAATTGTTAATTTTGAAACCGAGTTAACATCTGTTTCCTAATCGATAATCGTACATACAAAACTACTCATTATTTTATTGTTATATGAGTATGTTTTTTGTTTATTCATTAAGGAAATAAACACCCAAACATCATTAAAAAGGCATTAAAAATAGTATATAAAGTTTTGGCAATATTAGTATTGCTATTTGTTATTTTGGTGCTCATACTTTCAATTCCCGCTGTTCAGACCAGTTTAGGGAAAACCGCGACAAAGCGTTTAAATGACGAGTTTAAAACGAATATTAATATCGAAAAAATTGGACTTCAGTTTAATGGAGATGTGGAATTAAAGAATATTTATGTTGAAGACTTCAAGAAAGATACTTTAATAAATATCCAAGAATTAAATACTTCAATTTTAAGCTTTAGAAATGCTATTAATGGGCAATTGGCATTTGGGGATATCGATATTATAAATTTAATTTTCAATATAAAGACTTACGAAGGCTACCGAGATACTAACCTAGATATCTTTGTTGCAAAGTTGGAAGGTGATAACCCAACAAAAGGCGATGGGAGTTTTTTATTATCCTCCAGTGATGTTTCTATATACGAAAGTACGTTTAGACTTTTAGATGAAAACCGAGAAACTACCAAGGTTTTAGAACTTGAAAAGCTAAATATAAATGCTACTGATTTTTTGATAAAAGGGAGCGATGTTAGCACAAGGATAAACACCTTATCTTTTAGAGATAGTAGAGGCGTGGAAGTGAAAAATTTAATGACCAACTTCAAATATACCCTTACGGGAATGACTTTTGATAAGTTGGAGATTAAAACTGAAAAATCTAAGCTTAAAGGAGATTTAAAGTTCTTTTATAATCGTGAAGATTTACAATATTTTACAGATAAAGTTACTCTTAAAGCATCATTTAAAGATTCCAAAGTGCTTTTAAATGAACTAAACACGTTTTATAATGAATTTGGCGAAAATCAACTTACATCATTTAATGTAGATCTTTCTGGAACGCTCAATAATCTTCATGCGAAAAATTTAGAACTAAATACAAGCACAAATACAAAAGTATATGGAGATATAGATTTTGAAAATTTATTTAGTAAAGAGGAGAACGACTTTTTAATGGATGGTAATTTTACCAATCTTTCTTCAACATATCAAGACTTAACAGCTTTATTGCCAAATGTTTTGGGTGATGCCATTCCATCATCATTCGATAGACTTGGTACTTTTAAAATTACAGGAAACTCACAAGTTACAGCTCAAGAAGTGGATGCTGATATTGAAATTATCACAAAACTAGGGTATGTTAATTCTAATTTACATATTACTAAAATTGATGATATTGATAATGCTTTTTACAAAGGTAAAATAGTGCTAGATACTTTTGATATAGGTACGTTTATTGAAGACCCCAAGTTTGGTAAAGTATCATTAAACCTTGATGTTGATGGTCATGGATTTGTGGCTGAAACAATTGATACAGAGATAACAGGTGATGTTTACGCTTTGAACTACAATAATTACGATTACAAAAAATCTCAAGTTTCGGGTAAAATTCGAAATAAAATTTTTGATGGATTTCTTCTTGTAAATGATGATAATTTAAAACTAAAATTCAACGGACTGGTTGACTATTCCGAAACTATTAATAAATATGATTTTGAAGCCGAAGTAGATTATGCCGACTTAAAAGCCTTAAATTTTGTAAAGAAGGACAGCATATCCATATTTAAAAGTAGGATAAATATGAATATGAATGGTAGTGATTACGATGATGCATATGGTAAAATTACCTTTAGAAATACTTCATACAGAAACGAAAGTGACACTTTTACTTTTGAACAATTTAAAATAGATTCTAGATTTCAAGGAAAAACGAGATATATCGAAATTGATTCACCAGATATTATAGAAGGTGGTGTTTATGGTGAGTTTAGAATACGAGATATTATAAAACTACTAGAAAATTCGGTAGGTAATATATATACAAACTATAATGCGCATGATGTTGCTGTTGACCAAAGATTTAATTTTAATTTCAAGGTCTATAATAAAATCATCGAAGTAATTTATCCCGAAGTAGAGTTAGGCAAAAACACATTTATTAGAGGAAGTATAGAAAGTGATGCTAGCAAATTTAGGCTTACATTCAAGTCGCCAAAAATAAAAGTGCTAGATAACGTAGCTAAAAACATTGAATTGCAAGTAGATAACAGCAATCCGCTATTTAACACATATATTGAGGTAGATAGTATTAGTACTAAGTTTTATAATGCGTCAAAATTCAGTCTAATTAATGTTACCGTTAACGATACGCTCTTTATGCGCTCCGAATTTTCGGGAGGCAAGCAAAATAACGATAAGTATAACTTGAGTTTTTACCATACTATAAATGAAGAAAACAATTCGGTAATAGGTTTTAAAACCTCAGATGTGACCGTCAAGGATTACAAGTGGTACATAAATGAAGATGATGATAGGTATAACAAAATTTCGTTTACCAAAGATTTGTCACAAATTGAAATTGATCGTTTAAGACTTAACCATGGTTTGGAAGAAGTCAATCTATCCGGCTTTGTTAAAGACTCTACCGAAAAAGATTTAAAATTGAAGTTTAAAGATGTCCGTCTTGCAAAAATAACTCCAGATATAGACAGTCTTGCTCTAAATGGCGTGGTAAATGGCAAACTAGACATATTACAACAAAATGGAAGTTATTTACCTAATTCTACAGTAGTTATAAGCGATTTCAAGGTAAATAAATTTCCGCTTGGAGATTTCAATGCGAAAATTTCCGGAAATGAAGACTTAACCAACTATAATGTAGATGTTAGTATTAAAGACGATGTAAAACGTTCATTTAATGCTGTTGGAGATATAAATGTAAGGGGGAAACGTACCAATATAGATGTTGATCTTATTTTTGATAGGTTTAATTTATCTCCTTTAAATCCACTTTTATCTGATGTTCTTTCTAAAATTAGAGGTAGTGCTTCTGGGAAAGCCAATATTATTGGGGATTTAAAAAAGCCAGATATAGTTGGAGAACTTACTTTAGATGGCGGTGGCTTTACAATTCCTTACTTAAATGTAGATTATCAGTTCAATGAGAAAGCCAAGGTAGGATTACGAGAGCAAAATTTTAATTTTCAAAATATAGAATTAACAGATACTAAGCATAATTCCAAAGCAAAACTTGAAGGAAACCTTAGCCACGTCAATCTGTCTGATTGGAGATTAAACTTGGGGGTTTCTACAGAAAGATTTTTGGTGTTGGATACAGAAGAAACAGAGGAATCTCTTTATTATGGGACTGGTTTTATTGGTGGTACGGCTAATATTTATGGGCCAACCGAGGAATTGGTAATAAGCGTTGTTGGGGAAACCAAAAAAGGAACAGTGTTTAAAATTCCTTTAAAGGATACAGAGTCTTTTGGGGATAACACCTTTATAAAGTTTATAACACCAGAGCAAAAACAAGCAAGGGAAAAAGGAGAAGACTATGTTTTAGAAGATATACAAGGTCTAGAACTTGACTTTGATTTAGATGTTACTCAAGATGCAGAGTTGGAAATTATTATAAACAAAGAAACGGGACACGCTCTCAAAGGGCGCGGTGTTGGAGGGCTACTTGTCGAAATAAACACAAATGGAAAGTTTGATATGTGGGGAGATTTTTCAGTATTTGAAGGTGTTTATGATTTTGCCTATGGTGGTTTGGTACAAAAGCAGTTTATCGTGCAACCAGGTGGTACAATTGCATGGAATGGAGATCCTTTAAGGAATACTACCATTAATATGTTGGCCATCTATAAAACGCAAAGTAATCCTTCTCCGTTGTTGGACAACCCTATTAATAGAAGTATTCCCGTAGAGTTAAATATTACCTTAAGTGGGGATTTAGAACGCCCTCAACCCACATTTAATTTTGAATTCCCTAATGCTAATTCTACTATTAAATCTGAGTTGCAGTACCGTTTAGATTCGGAAGCAGAACGAGAGAATCAAGCATTATATTTTTTGGCGACAGGAGGTTCTTTTCAAAATAGAGGTTCTGGTGAGCTTAATGTTTCTGGTACCATTGCAGAGCGTTTAAACGGGATAGTAAATGGTATCTTTACAAGTGATGATGGTAAAGTAAATTTTGGTTTTAGCTATGATCCTGGTCAAAACCGTCCAGATTATCAAACCGATGATAGGGTAGTAGCAACATTCCAAACGCAACTAAACGATAGAGTGTTTTTTAATGGAAGAGTTGGAGTACCAGTAGGTGGAGCAGGAGAAACTCAAACTGTAGTTGCGGGAGATTTGGAAATAGATTTCCTATTGAACGAAGATGGTACTTTATCCGCAAAAGTATTTAATCGTGAAAATAATATTCAAAGTTTTGGTCAGGATATTGGGTATACTCAAGGGGTTGGATTATCGTATAATGTCGACTTCGATACCTTCCAGGAATTGATAAGAAATCTTTTTAAAAAGAAGGAAAAAAAGGATAAAAAGCAAGAAGAGGAAACTTCTGAAGCCGAAACAAATGCATTGCCTAGTTTTATTTCGGTAAAATCCTCAGAAGAAAATAATTAGGGTCTCTCCCAAACCACCAGTTTTATTAACAATTATTGAATTTATGTTAACTAAAACGTTATAGTTTTAATATATCATTAAAATATGACGGATGTTATAAAAATATAACTTTTGTTTAGTAATTTTGACCGATAATAATTGATTTAATGGCAATGAAAATAAATAAATTAGGAGTTTTTACTTCTGGTGGAGATTCTCCAGGTATGAATGCTGCTGTACGCTCCGTAGTTAGAACATGTGCCTATCATCAAATTGAATGTATTGGAATTTATCAGGGCTACGAGGGGATGATGAATGGCGATTTCGAGGTGTTGGGCCCTAGAAGCGTAAGAGGGATAATCAATAAAGGAGGTACTATA
Organism: Jejuia sp. UBA6058; assembly: GCA_002428965.1. Lineage (GTDB taxonomy): Bacteria > Bacteroidota > Bacteroidia > Flavobacteriales > Flavobacteriaceae > Jejuia. Next base: position 32,155 of record DIYI01000007.1, read on the forward strand.
TTAAAATCTGCAAGATCAAAAGAATTTCGAACTAAAGAAGGAAGGCAAAAAGCTTATGATCAGCTAAAAAAAGCTGGTATAGATGCTTTAGTTGCTATTGGGGGTGACGGAACCTTTACTGGTGCTATGGTTTTTAATCAGGAGTTTGATTTTCCAGTAATGGGAATACCTGGTACCATTGATAATGATATTGTTGGTACTACACACACTTTAGGTTTTGATACTGCACAGAACACAGTAATGGAGGCTATTGATAAAATACGGGATACAGCTAGTTCTCATAACAGATTATTCTTTATTGAGGTTATGGGAAGAGATGTGGGTCATATTGCTTTGAATACTGGAATAGCAGGTGGTGCAGAAGAGATTTTAATACCAGAAGAAGATTTAGGTTTAGATAGATTGGTAGAATCGCTGAATAAAAGTAGAAAAACAGGAAAATCGTCAAGTATTGTTGTTGTTGCGGAAGGTGATAAAATTGGAAAAAATATTTTCCAGCTTAAGGAATACGTTGATGAAAACATGGAAGGCTACGATGTACGTGTGTCAGTTTTAGGACACATGCAACGTGGTGGTGCGCCATCTTGTTTCGATCGAGTTTTAGCCAGTAGAATGGGTGTTAAAGCTGTAGAATCTCTTTTAGAAGGAAAAACGAATTATATGGTTGGACTTTTAAATAGTAAAATGGAACTTACACCATTAGAGCAAGCTATTAAAGGGAAAACAAAAATTAACTTAGAATTACTTCGTGTCTCAGACATCATGAGCACATAACATTAATAAATAAGAACATGTCAAAATTAAAAATTGGAATTAACGGATTTGGAAGAATTGGTAGAATCGCTTTTAGAGTAGCAGCTTCTAGACCAGAGGATATTGAGGTAGTAGGAATAAATGATTTACTAGATGTTGATCACTTAGCATATTTATTAAAATATGATTCTGTTCATGGAAGATTCAATGGTACAGTTGAGGTAAAAGATGGAAACTTAGTAGTAAACGGAAACGAAATTAGAATTACTGCAGAACGTAACCCAGAAGATTTAAAATGGGATGCTGTAGGAGCTGAGGTTGTTTTAGACTGTACTGGTATTTTCACAACTTTAGATAAAGCTCAAGCGCATATTACTGCTGGTGCTAAAAAAGTTGCTATTTCTGCACCTTCCGCTGATGCTCCAATGTTTGTAATGGGTGTAAACAATGATAAAATTACTGCCGCAGATACTATCGTATCAAATGCATCTTGTACAACCAACTGTTTAGCGCCTCTAGCTAAAGTAATTGATGATAACTTTGGAATTGTTGAAGGTTTAATGACTACAGTTCATGCAACTACTGCTACACAAATGACTGTAGATGGTCCTTCTAAGAAAGACTGGAGAGGTGGTAGAAGTGCTTTAGCAAATATCATTCCTTCATCTACTGGTGCTGCAAAAGCTGTAGGTAAAGTAATTCCTGAATTAAACGGAAAATTAACAGGTATGGCATTTAGAGTTCCAACTCCAGACGTTTCTGTTGTTGATTTAACTGTAAGAACTGAAAAATCAGCTTCTTTTGAAGATGTGAAAGCTGCTTTAAAATCGGCTTCTGAAAACGAACTAGCAGGAGTTTTAGGATATACTGAAGAAGGCGTAGTATCTCAAGATTTTGTTTCAGAATCTATGACAAGTGTATTCGACGCCGGTTCTAGTATCGCATTAAATGAGAACTTCTTTAAGTTAGTTTCTTGGTACGATAACGAGTTTGGCTATTCAACTAAATTAGTTGATTTAGCGCAGTACATCGCATCAGTAAAGTAATTTAATTTATAATTATCTAACTCCATAGTGTATTAAATGTTTCGACATTTAAAAACTGTGGAGTTTTTTTTATCTTTAAATATGATTTTAATTGTTGATAGTGGTTCTACTAAATCTGATTGGTTGGCAGTAGATAAAGATGGTAATAAGTTAATGGAGAAAGTCCGTACCAAAGGACTTAATCCCGCTATTTTGAGTGAAAAGAAATTATACAAAACCATCAGAGAAGGCGAAGCATTAATAGATCATAAGGATGAGGTAACTCATGTATTCTTTTACGGTGCAGGATGTGGCACTGAGAACCCTAGAGAAATGCTAAAAGGTGTTTTGGAAGATATTTTTGGTAACGCCCAAGTTTCTGTAAACGAGGATACTCTTGCCGCTGTATATGCAACAATTAGTCATCCCAAAGAAGCCGCTGTAGTTTGTATAATGGGTACGGGTTCCAATTGTAGCTACTATGATGGCGAAACTCTACATCAGCGTGTCAACTCTTTAGGATATACCCTAATGGACGATGCCTCTGGGAATTACTACGGAAAACAATTAATTCGAGATTACTATTTTAATCACATGCCAGAAAACGTAAAAGTAGCATTTGGTGCAAAGTTTAATTTAGAATCAGATTTCATCAAATATAACTTGTATAAGCAACCTAATCCTAATGCGTATTTGGCAAGTTTTGCGGAGTTTATGTTTTTACATAAAGATTCGGAGTATACTGTTAATCTTATTAAAGATGGTATCAGATTGTTTGCTAAAAATATGATTATGCAATTTAAAGAGGAATTAAAAACAGTTCCTGTTCATTTTGCAGGTTCTATTGCTTTCTTCTCTCAGAATGAAATAAAAGAAGTAGCAGAAGAAATGGGCTTTAAGGTGGGTAATTTTGAACGTAGACCAATTGACGGGTTGGTGCCATTTCACATAAAGAATTTATAGATCACAATTTTGTTGGACTTTATTTTCACGTTGTTCCAGTAGTTTTGTCTTAATTTAATACATGAAATATCTAAAAACCTTTAAGTAGCGAATACGCCTTAGAGGTTTTTTTGTTTTTACAGATTTTAAACAGTTTTAATCCCTTAAACGCTAGCTTAGTTTGAACCAGCATATTGCTATTTATATTTCAAATAAGGATGATAAAACATCCCTAATCAAGAATATTATATCTGGAAATATTTTTGAGGAGTTAAACCATTTGAAGGTTGAGCTGTTTTCTGAAATCACATTAAACAAATTTATTGAAGAAGAAATACGCCATGGGCAATTTAATGTTAGAACAAGTACTCAAAATAGTTTAAAAAACTCATCAGAAGGAGAAAGGAAGCGGGCTCTACTCCAACATATTTTATCCAAGTCAAATTTTGATTGTCTTGTTTTGGACAACGTTTTTGATTGCTTGGATATAGAAATGCAATCTAAGATAAAGCAGATGTTCTGTAGGATTAGCAAAAATGTTCAAATAATTCAGATTACAACACGAAAACGAGATATTTTAAAATTTATTGATGCTGTCCATACTCTTGAAAATAATAGATTAGTTCCCTTGAGGGAGATTCTTAAAGGTGATATTTCCAATTATTTCATTGAAACCATTCCAAAGCCCTATAAAATAGAATTTGATTTTAACGATCCTCTTATTGTTTTAAAAGATTTAAATCTTAGGTATGGAGAGAGACAAATATTAAATAAGGTATCATGGGCAATTAGACCCAATGAATTTTGGCAGCTAATTGGACCTAATGGTTCAGGAAAAAGCACTATTCTTTCATTGATTTCTGGAGATAATCCAAAGGGGTATATGGAGCATATGAAATTGTTTGGTATGCAAAAGGGAAGTGGTGAAACCGTTTGGGATATTAAAAAGCATATAGGTTTTTATTCTTCTGAAATGCTTAGGGGTTTTAAGAGAAGAGATTCTATTGAAAGTATGATTATCTCTGGTTTTGTAGATTCCATAGGGCTTTATGTATATCCAACTGATGTTCAAATTAAAATCGCTAGAGATTGGTTGCGTTTGTTAAAAATGGAAGATATTAGAGATAAAAGTTTTCAATTTCTATCAAATGGACATAAACGATTAGTGCTAATTGCTCGTGCTATGGTGAAGCATCCACCATTACTCATATTGGATGAACCTACAAATGGATTGGATGATCATGATGCTCAAATTTTTTCAGAATTAGTGAATAAAATTGCAAAAGAAAGTAATACTTCAATAATTTATGTGTCTCATAGAAAAGAAGAGTATATAAAGCCTGATTTTATTTATGAATTGGTGCCGAGCGAAAACGGATCTACAGGTAAGCAGATAAGTAGTTTTAATTGATACGACTAATATCCACCGCCACATCCAATTCATTGTCGCCAGAACTAAAAATTACACCTTTTAAAGGCGGTACATCATAATAATCGCGTCCATAAGCTGTAATAATATGCTGGTTTTTCGGAATTTGATTATTTGTAGGATCAAAATCCACCCAACCAAATGTCGGGATGTAAACAGAAAACCAAGCGTGTGAGGCATCTGCGCCAACTAGTTTTTCTTTTCCAGGAGGTGGTAAGGTTTCAATGTAACCACTTACATATCTCGCTGGCAAACCAACCGAGCGTAAACAAGCAATTGCTATTTGGGCAAAATCTTGACATACACCTTTTCTTTTTGTCATGACTTCTTGAATTGGCGTCGCCACATTAGTTACATCTGGATTAAATTCAAAATCTGTAAAGATACGTTGCATTAATTCTTGTGCTGCTTCAAATATCGAACGGTTAGGTTTAAATGAAATTTCAGCATAAGTTCTAATTTCTGGAGTTATTTTTGCGATTAAAATAGATTCCAACATAAATTGTTTTACCTCTGAAATTTCTGGATTATGACTTCTTAAATAAGATTTAGCTTCTTCTAAGGTAATTTGAATACCAGTAATTGAACGCGTAATGTCAGGAATTAAAGTATAGTCTTTTTCAATAGTACTTTCTGCAGTTACTTTCAACTCTTCATGATAGTCTTGAATTGCAAAACGCGTAATAGTGTTTCCGAAAAAATCAATTCTTTCCGAAAACTCAGTTGGTAGCGGACTTATTTTTAGATTATAATCTAGTACATTCTGCCCCAAAATATGCTTTGGTTTTATGGTAGCAATATTATGGCAAAATGTAACGCCATTTTCATAATTATAAGTTGTTGTATGTGATACGCGATATATCATTAAATTAGAGGGAAATCTTGCTTTGCTAATTGCTTTTGTAAGTAAGCATGGTTAAAATAGGTATCTGATATCGCCATAGACACATGATGCAGTATATCACTAAGTTGTGCTAATTCAGATTCTAAAGTGGCTCGCAATGTGCCATCTTCTTTTAAATTAAGAAGTTCATCTGTAGATATACTTTCAATTTTTATCAAGGCTTTTTTTATCTTTTCTTGACATACTGAAATTGTTTTAGACCCTTCAGATATTGGTAGTCTATCAATATCCTTTTTTATCCGTTTGATTTGATAAGCTAGGGATTTTGAATAGGTTTTATCCAATAGTACAAGTTTTACCACATTCTCTAAGCTTAAATAAGAACGATAACTGTAGCGATAAATATTTAGACTTTCGCTACTGCTTAACAAAGATTCTAATATTTCATACTGTATATTGTCTTTATGATCTACTACAAGTAAGGATCGACATTTGGCTATGTTCATCATGGCTTGTTCGCTTTGTAAGCCTATAAAGTAGAGCAGCAAACCTTGATTTACTAAAATACTTTCTTCAATTAAACTCATAAATGCAATAAGCCTAGTTATAATTCTATCTAAAGATTTTGATAAATTAGTTACAGAATGACTTTTAGCATGTTTTACTTCCAACCAATGCTTTTTAATACTGTCAAATACACGCCACATATCTCTAGACCACAAACTTCTTAAGGAATAGTAGGCGTTATTAAAGCTAGAAAGTGTTTGTGCAAAACTACCCCAACGTTTATCATCGGTCATTAATGATACAATCTCATCTAAAGGGTTTTCGAGACGTTTTTGTGAATTCTTACCAATAAAGCCAGGAAATGTAGATGTGATATTTGTAATAGATTGATACAGTATTTTTAAACTTTCAGATTCTGATGATCTGTTATTATACTGTTGTTGATTCATACGATTTAGCACCATGCGCAAATACCTTGCAGTAACCAAAGCACGGCCTAAATAACGACCTGACCAATATAAATTTTCCGCAGTATTACTAGGTAAATCATTAATATCTGAAATAGTGAGGTTACAAAAACTACCCCAAGAGTAATTTTGCATATGATTTTGAATAGCATCAGAAACAATCCAAAAATCTTTACTTATGCCTCCACGCTGATTGGATACAAAAAGTGTTTCTCGTTCTGCGGCAACTCTAACTAAACCACCCGACATAACACTATAACTGTCTTTATGGGCAACAGCAAAGGTTCTACACATCATTTTTCTTGGTTCTAACAAACCATTTGAAAAATTAGGAGCTGTGGAAAATGAAATTTTTTCTTGAGCCACGAATTGATATGGGGTTAATTGTATTTGCTGTTTTAGTTCATTAAGAGATTTTTCATCTAGAAACTCACAGAACACAATATTTTCTCGATTTGAACGGTCAATTCGCTTTAGAACAAAATCTTTTAAATTGTTCAATACAAAGTTTCGTTCTTTATCCTGCCCGCACCACCATGATGCTATTTGAGGTAAAATTAAATCTTCGTTAAAGAAGTAATTACAAATACGATTCATAAACGGGATAAGTCCTGAATTTTCTAGAATCGCGCTTCCAATAGGATTGACAATACTTACTTGTTGCTCCCTAACTACTTCTAATAATCCCGCAACGCCTAAATAAGAGTCTTCGCGTAACTCTAAGGGATCCATAAAAATATCATCTACACGCCTTAAAATAACATCTACTTGTTTCAGCTTTTTTAAGGTTTTCATCCAAAGCTTACCGTTTCGCACCACCAAATCATTCCCCATAACTAGAGGGTAACCCAAGAATGAAGCTAAATACGCATGCTCAAAGTAAGTTTCATTATGAGGGCCTGGAGTTAGAATAACAATATTAGGATTATCTTTATTTGTAGGAGCCGACTCAATAAGCATTTGATTAAACTTATAGAAAAACTGCGACGATTGCTTAACATTGATATTTTGAAAAATATTTGGTAGTACCCTATTAAGTGCTTGTCTGTTTTCTAAAGCATATCCCGTACCAGAAGGGGCTTGTGTTCTATCATTGACAACCCACATACGGCCATCTGGCCCTCGAGCTAAATCTGCCGAATAAACAAGTAGATTTTTAGCTGTTTTATATTGAATTTGATCACACTGCCTAAGAAAACCACGATGGGCAAAAATAACATCCTGAGGTATTATACCATTTTTAATTAAATCCCGTTCGCCGTAAATGTCCTTGAGAATCAAATTTAAGAGCTCCGCACGCTGAATTAATCCTTTTTCAATTGTAGCTTCCCACTCATTCTGGTGTACCAAAAATGGAACAATGTCGAGTCCCCAAGACCTATTTAAACCATTAGGATCGTTATAAACATTATAAGTAACCCCATTTTCTTCCATTAACCAATTAAGCTCTTCTTGTTTGGTCTTTAGATTTTCAGAACCAATTCCTGAAAGATTATTTAGTAGTTGTTTCCAATTAAGGTTTAGTGATAAGTCAGATTTTAACACCTCGTCATAATTTCTAAAATCAGAAAAATAATTTTGGAATAATGTATTTGTATCACTCAACATTGGGTACTACTTTTTTCTTAAATCTAGTGTATTTGGAAATTCAAAGTTAATGGGTAATTCTTTTAGTTTGAATTTTTTTGGATTATTTGCCTTTTTTATGGTTTTATATTCTTCTTTTGAAATTTTATCATTTTTATCTGGAATTACATCACCTTGGGTATGGCCAAAGCCCCAAAAACGGTTGATCCTTCTTGATTCCGCTTCAAAACTATTTACGGGATACGTTTCGTATGAGCGCCCACCTGGATGCGATACAAAATAGGTGCATCCACCTATTGATTGGTTATTCCATGTGTCTATTAAATCAAAAACCAAAGGTGTATCTGCATCAATCGTTGGGTGCAACGCAGAATAGGGGTTCCATGCTTTATACCGAATACCAGCTACATATTCTCCTTTTACTCCAGTATTTTTCAAGGGCACTTTTACACCATTACAGGATACAATATAACGTTCTTCAATAAAATTTGAAATTTTAATTTGGATACGTTCCAAAGAGGAATCTACATAACGTGCTGTACCACCACCAGACATTTCTTCACCAAGAACATTCCAAGGTTCTATAGCAGCTCTAAGCTCTATTTCCATGTTATTGATCGTAGTTAAACCATGAAGTGGAAACCTAAATTCGAAAAACGGATCAAACCAATCTTCTTTAAATTCATAACCTGCTTTGTTAAGCTGTTTTACAATATCCCTTACATCATTCCGTACAAAATGTTCAATAAGAAATTTATCATGCAACTCTGTACCCCACCGAATTAAATCATGCTCGTAAGGTGATTTCCAAAACCAAGCCACTAATGTGCGTACTAACAGGTTTTGCATCAAACTCATTTGAGAATGTGGCGGCATATCAAAAGCACGTAATTCCAAGATTCCTAATCTTCCTGAAGAAGAGTCGGGAGAGTAGAGTTTGTCTATACAGAATTCTGCACGATGTGTGTTTCCTGTTAAATCTGTTAATAAATGACGAAATAATCTATCTGTTAACCAAAAAGGGACATCGCCATCTTTGGGGATTTTACTAAATGCGATTTCTAATTCATACAAGTTTTCCATTCTTGCTTCATCAATGCGAGGAGCTTGACTAGTTGGACCAATAAAAGCTCCAGAAAACAAATACGATAACCCTGGATGGTGCTGCCAAAAGGTTAATAAACTTCTCAATAAACTTGGTTTGCGTAATAACGGACTATCTGCCGGAGTTACGCCACCAAGTGTAACGTGATTTCCTCCTCCTGTGCCGGTATGCTTGCCATCAATCATAAATTTTTCAGTACCCAATCTCGATTGTTTAGCAAGTTTGTAAAGGGTTGTTGTATTGTAGGTTAATTCCTCCCAGTTTTTGGCAGGATGCACATTTACTTCAATTACACCTGGATCTGGAGTTATTTTTAAAGACTCTAACCTATTGTCATGCGGAGGATTATAGCCTTCTAAAATAACGGGTATATTCAATTCTTTGGATGTAGCTTCGATAGAAGCCATTAAATCCAGAAATACTTCAGCAGTATCTATTGGTGGTAAGAATAAGTGCAGCTTTCCTTCTCTAACTTCTGCACAAAGTGCAGTACGAATAAAATACTCTTCTTTGGAAGTTTCAATTTCATTATTCATGAACGCTTTATGCCGTTTTGAAACTTTTAATTTATAGTTTGGTAATGCTTTTTGTTTAGAAAATTGATCGGGCTGAATAACTGGAAATTCTTGCTGTTTTGGTTTTTGAATTAAAGAATTCAAAGGTAACCTCAGTCCAATTGGAGAATTTCCCGGAAGTAAAAAAATATGCTTTCGTCTAAACTTCCAATCACAGGTAAACCATTGCCCTTCAAAACTATTAAGTGGCAGCAAGTGTCCAACGGGCTTAGATTTCCCTTCTTTAAGGATATCTTTTAACTTATCTTTCACAAGTAAGTTGCCATTCTCTTCAGTTGGATCTATATCTATAGGCATTTTCCCTTCTTCCCAAAGGAAATAAAAGCTGTCTTCAAAAGTAGGTTTAATGCGCTTACTTGAAATTCCTAAATAAGCGGTTAATGTTTTTAAGAATTTTTTATCTGCATTCTTCTGGAGTTTATAATCATCAGCAAATAGATCCAATAAGTTTTTAGTGTGCCAAATAGGCTTGCCATCCTTTCGCCAACATATTTCTGTAGACCATCTAGGAAGTGGTTCTCCAGGATACCATTTGCCTTGGGCTTGGTGTAAGACACCACCTTTTGCAAATTCATCATAAACTCTGGTGGATAAATCCTTCGCCAAAGCTCTTTTATGCGGTCCATCTGCGGCTGTATTCCACTCTGGAGCTTCCATATCATCTATAGAAACAAATGTTGGTTCACCTCCCATGGTTAATCTTACATCACCCTTTTCCAATTCTTCTTCTACTTTAAAACCTAGGTTGTAGATGGAGTTCCATTGTTCTTCAGTGTAGGGTTTTGTAACTCTTGGAGATTCAAAAATGCGTTTTACCGAATTATCAAAAAAGAATTCGGTTTCGCATACATCCGTCATCCCAGAAACAGGTGCTGCACTCTCAAATGACGGGGTACAAGCCAACGGAATGTGACCTTCACCAGCTAAAAGGCCAGAAGTCGCATCAAAACCTATCCATCCTGCTCCTGGAATATAAACCTCGGCCCAAGCATGTAAATCTGTAAAATCTGCCTCGGGGCCTGAAGGACCATCAAGAGATTTTTCGTCGGCAGCTAGTTGTACTAAATATCCTGAAACAAAGCGTGTACCAAAACCTAAATGACGCATCACTTGCACGAACAACCAAGCATAATCTCTACAAGAACCATTCTTTTGTTCAAGAGTTTGCTCGCAGGACTGTACTCCTGGATCCATGCGAATATTATAATTCAAAAACTCATTTATTTTTCTGTTGATATCAATTAAAAAATAAATGGTTTGCCTTGGCGCCAGATCAATATCTTTTAAAAATGACTTTAGTAATGGGCCATTATCGGTAATTTCTAAATATGGCGCCAACTCTTTTTTAATTGTATCGGTATATTCAAACGGATAGTCTTCAGCGTATTTTTCAACAAAAAAATCAAAAGGATTTATTGTTTTCAAATCAGCTATAATCTCAACATCTATTGATAATTCCTTGGTTTTATCTGGAAACGTTAAACGTGCTAAGTAGTTTCCAAAAGGATCTTGTTGCCAATTGAAAAAATGATTTTCCGGTTTAATTTTTATAGAATATGCTTCAATTGGCGTTCTGCTATGCGGTGCTGGTCTTAATCTAAATATATGAGGAGATAGTGAGACAGAACGGTCGTATTTATAAAGCGTTTTATGAGAGATAACTACTTTTAGCGCCATAAAATGTTTAATTTTTTAATTAGACAATTTAAGCGTTTTCTTTTTAGGAAAGCTAAAAAGTACATTCAAATAATTTTATTATTAACCCACTGAATTTGTGATATTAATAAAATTAATTTATCAAAACTGTAAACTTTGAAAAACCTTTGATTTCTGTAGCCTGAAATTGAATATTTTTAAAAAACGAATATCACCGAATAACCTTTGTTCATTCAGTGTAAACAGTATTTTCCTGTTCTGCCACGCGAATAAACGTGGTACGCTTTGTTAGTTCTTTTAGTCTCGCAGCACCAACATAGGTACAGGTGCTCCTGAGTCCACCTAAAATATCTTTTATAGTACCCTCAACTTTACCACGATAAGGCACTTCAACAGTTTTGCCCTCACTCGCTCTATAATTAGCAACACCACCAGAGTGTTTGTCCATTGCCGTAGCAGAACTCATGCCATAAAACTTTCTATATTGCTTACCATTCTTTTCTATAATTTCACCGCCACTTTCATCATGACCAGCGAACATGCCACCAAGCATCACAAAATCAGCGCCAGCACCAAATGCTTTAGCAACGTCACCTGGTGTGGTACAACCACCATCACTAACAATTTGTCCACCAAGTCCATGTGCTGCATCGGCGCATTCAATAATAGCAGACAGCTGAGGATAACCTACTCCTGTTTTAATACGTGTAGTACAAACCGATCCAGGTCCAATACCAACTTTAACCACATCGGCTCCTGAGAGTAATAACTCTTCAACCATTTCGCCAGTTACCACATTACCAGCAATTATAACTTTTTCAGGATAATGCTCTCTGGTCTTTTTTACAAAACCTGCAAAATATTCGGAATAGCCATTTGCCACATCAATACATATGTATTTCAATTTTGGGTTAGTTTCAATAATTTGCGCAAGTCTCAGGGCATCTTCTTTCCCAATTCCTGTACTTATAGCAATATGGTCTTCTACGCCTTCTACTGAAGTACTAAAAAAATGAGACCATTCTTCAGAAGAATAATGTTTATGTATGGTTGTAAAAAGTTTTTCCTTTGTCAATACTGATGCCATTTCAAAGGTGCCAACAGTATCCATATTTGCAGCGATTATAGGAATACCTTGCCAAATAGTAGGGCTATGTAAAAATTTAAATTCTCTATTTAAACTTACCTCTTTTCTACTTTTAAGGGTAGAACGTTTAGGACGAATCATTACATCTTTAAATCCTAGTTTTATTTCATATTCAATTCGCATTAAATCAATACTTTATAAGTTAAATAATAGCCTTACTTTTTCATTTAAAGATAAAACGATTTTTCAATTTGCAGGTATATTATTAATATTCTTTTGTACCTTTATTTTTCCAAAAATTTATATGGCGTCTTTCCCGAAGTTTAAAGTAAGATTTGTTTTATGGGTGGTTTTTTCCGCAGTAATGTTAATATCTGTAGGAATGCTTCTTTTTTTTGGTATCAGATTTTCAAATCCTTCAGATTATAAGTTAGTTGCAGGTATAGCATTTGTTTTATTAGGTGGATTAATTTCCATTCTTCTATATGTAATGTATTTCCGCTTGCGAGAAAAAGGTAAACAGGCTCAATTAAAGGAAAAAGTAGAGCGCTTGGAAGCTAAGCTTAAAAAGATAAAGAAGGATAAAAAGCAACCAGGTTATTTAGCTAACGTAAGCCGAGAAATTAGAATTCCTTTGAGTACTATTTCTGGAATGATACATATGTTAAAAAATACCGATTTGGATCTAGACCAAAAAGCACAAGTTGAAATTGCTGAATATTCCACGGAGTATCTATTGCAACTTGTAAATATGATACTAAACAATTCTAGTGATATCTATTCCGATTTAAAATTGGAAAATGCACCTATGGACCTCCAAGAAGACTTGGAAAAACTTTTTAAGTTATTTGAATTTCAAGCTTGGGAGAAGGGTGTCGATTTTGAGTACAAATTTGTCGGAAAGAATAAACGTGGGTTTCTACTATTAGGTGATATTTCCAAAATTCAGCAAGTATTAATAAATCTACTAAATAACGCTGTAAAATATACAAGTATAGGTAGGGTGGAAGTTACTATTGATCATACGTCGACAAATGATGATTTACAGGTGGTTTCTTTTTATGTAAAGGATACAGGTATGGGCATGAATGGATATATTCAAGACAAGGTGTATAAAACGCTGGAAGGGAAATTAAACTCCTCTGATAGTAAAGACGGTAGTTTTGGTATAGGCCTTGCGGTGGCAAAGAGACTTGTTGGTTTAATGGGGGGAAACTTGAAATTTGAAAGTAAAGAAAACGCGGGTTCTGCTTTCTATTTTAGTTTACAATTAAAAAAAACACTTGCGGTTATTTCGAAATCTCACGAAAGAAGTCAATTATCCTTAAGTAAGTTTGATTATAAATTTAATGTGTTGATAGCAGAAGATAATAAAATGAACCAACGCGTTATTAAATACCTTCTAGAACAATATGGCGCAGAATGTACATTTGTAACTAATGGACTTGATGCCATAAATATTTATAAGGCTATTAACTATGACATAATTTTTATGGACATTTATATGCCTAATATTAATGGGTATGAGGCCACAAAACGGATTAAGGCAACTAAAAAATATTCAAAAAGGAATATTCCAATCATTGCTGTTTCTGCAAGTGCGTTCGATGAAGATATAAGTAAAGCTAAAGAAGCAGGAGTTGATGATTTTTTACCTAAACCAATTGACAATGATGCGTTGCGTGATATTCTAGAGAGATATGTTCTTCTTAGCGAGGAGCACGTTTCTTAAAACAACCTTATTTCGCAGCTATCATGCTTATTTCCACATTAACATCCTTGGGTAATCGCGCCACTTGAACAGTTTCTCTAGCCGGTGCTGTTTCATCATTAAAAAAGCTGCCGTATACAGTATTTATCTTAGCAAAGTCATCCATATTACTTATAAAAATTGAAGATTTTATTACATTTTCAAATGAAAATCCTGCCTCATGTAAAATAGCACTTAAGTTGTGCATTACCTGAGCGGTTTCATTTTCAATGGTATCTAAAACTAATTTACCTGTTTCAGAATTAATTGCAATTTGCCCAGAAATATAAAGTGTACCTCCATGTAAAACCGCTTGATTGTAAGGGCCTAATGGTGCTGGAGCCTTTTTTGTAGATATAATTTTTTTCATAAATAAGAGCAAATATATTTAGTTTAAGGTTTGATCAGGTGGTCTTCGTTGCTCGTATTTCAAATCTTGAAGCAAACTAGATTTTATACCAATAAAGAAATTCCAAGAACTTCGAGAACTAAAAGGTACCCAACTAAAATTCATACGCCAGCTAAGTAAGTCTCTTGCAAAGCGAAGTTGAGTAAATGTAAAGCCTTTATTTTTAAAGTCGTAACCTGATGAACCACCAATGGACCACTTAGGAGAAAGTTCGATATCTCCAGAGAACATCAAAGAATGTGATGAAATTTCATTGTTTCTTCTTTGATTAGAATAATTAACTGCATAGGCTAAACGCAAACTCCAAGGTACTTTATAGTTATAAAATTCTGAATCCTCTTCTTCTTTTTTATCGGAGTCTGAATCAAAGCGATTATCGGCATAATTATCTGCTCTACCAAATAAATCATCTGCTCTACCACCATTTCTAATGTTTTCTTGTGTGCTTGCATCTCTGCTGCTATCGCCTTTTTGATCTTTGCCCTTATTTGATAACGTATAACTCATATTCATATTGGCGCTTGTCAACCTGAATAAACTGCCTCCATTTTCAACGTTAAACTTATCAATCTTACGATTGTTATTGTCTAGGGCATAAGGGTCTAGTGTAGCGGCAAAATTAAGACTTAGCTTATTGTCAAAAAATTGGGTGCCCCCATTAACTCTAACAGGACTCCATTGCAAAGAATCTCCTGCAAAATTATATGCAGTAGAAAAGTTTAAATTGTTCAACAGCATTATTTTTTTTGGTTCAGTTTTCGTTGAATCTCTATCTCGTACCTTTGCTTCAAAATTGTTTGAAAGCGAAATTCCCATTGAGCTTGAAAATGTTTTATTCGGTGTGCCAAATAAACTTTGTTCAAATCGAGTAAATTCCACATCATCCCTTGTAAGTCCGTCAGCCGTAACTACTTCGGTCTCATAACTATCGTAATAACGGTCAAATGCTGGATTTATACTATAACTTATAGATGGTCGCATTACATGTCTTATCGCTTTAATTTTCCGATCTTCACCTTTTTTCTCAAAGTTAAACATACCATAAATAGTGGTTCCTAAGCTTGCACTAAAGTTATACGTTCTATACGAATCAAAACCTCTTATAGTATCCGTAATCGTCTCGCTTGTTTCAAAATCAAATCGCCTATCAATAGTATTAAATGTCCATACTTCATTATAATTTGTACTTGCACTTACACTAAAATGTTTAAACACTTTGAAGTTGGTACTTACAGGAATGGAGTGCTGAAAACCTGTTTTGGCGTTATCGAACATTTCTTTTTTGAAGAAAAGGGAGTCCGTCGTTTGTATGTTATTTTCTCCTCTTACATTATACTGAAAGTTGATATTCTGAATAATACCTTTTTTAGTTCCAGACTTTGGTGCAAATGGGAAAATACGACCCATGTTTCCTTGAAACGTAGGAAGCGTCATATTAATCTGCTGTGATTGTGTGTTTTGCGAATGCGTAGCGGTTACACTAAAATCTACTTGCGGCTCACCTTGAAATGTTTTTGAGTATGATACTGAAGAGGCAAGAGTATTATTTAAAAACGCACCTGTAGTAACTTGATTTAAAGCTTCTTGAAAAAATGTGCTGCTCCCTAAGTTAACAGAAGCTGAGAATCTAGAGTTTGGATTTGCCTTAGCGTCCTGACTATGAGACCAATTGATGTTGTAGCTTGTTGATCTAGAATAATCTGGGAAACCTCTTTCAGAGTTAATTAAATTGTTATAGCTAAAACGAAAATTACCTTTAAATTTATATCTGTAGGCGTAAGTACTTTGGCCTCTAATGCCATAACTACCATTAGTAAAATAGTCTCCAGTTAATGCCAAATCTACATAATCACTAATCGCAAAATAGTAACCGCCATTTTGTAAAAAATATCCGCGATCTCCTTGCTCTCCAAAGGTTGGAATTAATAATCCCGATGTTTGCTTTTCCGACTGCGGAAAAAAGCTAAACGGCATCCAAATAGGAGTAGGTACGTCGTAAATAAATAACCCTGCGGGGCCTGTAACAATTTTCTTCTTAGGTACTATTTTTGCACGTTTTAAGAGTATATAATATTCAGGATCTTCTAAATTTTCAGCAGTCGTGTATTTAGCATCTTTAATAAAATAAACCGAATCATTTTCCTTTTTTGTCACCTTAGCAATTACAGTGCCTTCTCCTTGTTCTGTAATACTATTGTAAATTAGAGCCTTCTGAGTTTTCGTATTAAACAAAATAGAATCTGGTTTTACAACATTTCCAGCTTGATCAAACACAGGAGCTTGTGTATATTCTCCAGTTGAGTCGATAATACCACGCGCGTAAACTTCATTCGTTTTATAATTAATGGTAATATCACCCGCTTTAATATTCAAATCCCCATAAGTAACCTCAGCTTCATTATATAAATAAAGCTTTTGTTTCTTTTGATTCATGGAGGTGTAGTCTTTAGCTTTGTAATCAACAATACTTTCCAAAAATTCTTTTTTCTTCGGTTTTAAGGAATCAGTAACTGTTGAATCATTGAGTATTTCAGGGATTTCTGGTGTTAGAATACTATCCAATTGAACGGTAACACTATCCAGCCTTTTTTCTTTTTTGGAGTTTATAGGGTCAACCTTTTTTGGAAGATCTTGAGCAAAGCTAAACGTGTTGATAAACACTGTAAAACTCAATGCAAAAAGTATTTTAAACTTGTTTGGATACAATGCTTTTAGATGTATTTTTGTAAAAGTATGGCTCGGTTTTTGAACTGCCAAAATTACATATATTTTTCTGGGTTTAATTTAAATTTTTCTAGAAATATTATTTTAGAAAATAAACCCATTTAATTTGTGTTTAGAGTATTTAACATTGAACAAAAACTAGACCTTTTTGGTCTTGCAAAATGTTAAATTTAATATTTAGTTTTGATTACCACATGAAAACGAAAAGCGCACTTAGTTTCGTATCCTTTATAATAGTATTAACATTTTCTACTCTTTTATATGGGCAGGATAATAGTAAGTTTGTGGTTGTTTTGGACGCTGGCCATGGAGGAAGAGACTCTGGAACACCAGGAACTAAACGTTATAAAAGTGCTGAAAAAGACATAGCACTAGATGTAACATTGGCTTTGGGTAAATTGATAAATAGAAACCTTCCCAATGTTAAAGTATTATACACGAGAACAAAGGATGTGTATCCTACATTAAATGGTAGGGCGGTTTTAGCTAATGAAAAAAAGGCAGATTTGTTTATTTCCATTCACTGTAACGCACAACCAGGAGGTAAGGGTAATGCTTACGGTTCTGAAACATTCGTTCTAGGGCTACATAAAAATGCAGCTAATCTTGAAGTTGCTAAACGTGAAAACTCTGTGATATACCAAGAGGAAAACTACGAGGAAACTTATAAAGATTTTAATCCAAATTCAACTGAATCTATATTGACCTTAATGCTTGCTCAAGAGGATTATTTAGATCATAGTATTGAGTTGGCAAATTTTATAGAAACAGAATTTAAAGTTACAGGTAAACGAAAAAGTAGAGGAGTTAAACAAGCGGGGTTGTATGTTTTGGCTTATACTTATATGCCCAGTGTTTTAGTGGAACTTGGTTTTTTAACTAATAGAAGAGAAGAAGATTACTTAAATTCGAAAAAGGGAAAACAAATAATGACCAAGTCTTTATTTAATGCCATAAAAAAGTATGTAAATATTAATTATAAGCAGTCAACAAATACTTCCATTCAAAACGAAACCCCTTCAGATTTAAGCAAAGAATCATTGATTTTTGAAGATATTGTATTTAAAGTTCAAGTAGCTGCTAGTTCAAGAAAGTTAGATCCAAAGCCTTATAATTTCAAAGGGTTAAATGAAATTTCAAGAGCTAATGAGGGCAGTCTATATAAATATTTCTACGGTAATACATCAGATTATTTTGAAGCCAAAGTTTTAGTAGAAGAGGCTAAGGCAAAAGGGTACCAATCAAGTTTTGTAGTTGCCTTTAAAGACGGTCATCAAGTTAAGGTTGCCGAAGTGCTGAAATCAAAAGTCAATTAAATAAGTTACTAAATATATTTATTTTAAATTTGTTAAAAAAGAACGCGAATTTTGAAAATCACTAAAGAAGTAAAAACAGGAGTGCTTGTCATTGCAGGCATTGTACTCTTCATTTTTGGATTCAACTATTTAAAAGGTAAAAACTTACTTGATTCTTCTAGGATTTTTTATGCTGAATATAATAATGTTGAAGGATTAGTGCCATCAACTCCTGTTACCATTAATGGTTTGTCTGTTGGTAAGGTAACTGATATAGGTTTTAAAGACGATGGTTCAGGGAAGTTGGAAGTAGAATTAGTCGTAGAAAGTGATTTTGAATTTTCTAAAAATAGTCGCGCCGAACTTTATGAAACAGGATTAATAGGGGGAAAGGCTATAGCTATAATGCCTGCGTTTGATGGTGCGGAAAATGCTAAAAGTGGAGATAAATTACAAGGAGGTCTTAAGGCAGGATTAAGTGAATTGGTTAATCAACGCTTAACACCACTCCAAGAGAAGATTGAAAAAATGATGGTAAGTGCAGATGTTCTTCTCAACAATTTAAATGATGTTTTTGATGAGAAAACGAAGAATAATTTAAAGGGCAGTATTTCTGGTTTAAATCAATTAATGAACGAATTTAATAACACATCGAAGTCTTTAACTCTCCTTATTTCCAATGAGGATAGTAAACTAAATAACTCATTGTCCAATTTTGAAAATGTAAGTAGTAACCTTTCAAAAGTTACAGATTCAATAGCAAGTACTAATATTGCTGAAGCTATTAAAAATATGGAGTCTACACTCCAAAGTCTTGATGGGATTTTATCCGATTTAGATCAGGGCAATGGTTCTATGGGCAAGCTTTTGAAGGATGATGCGCTGTATAAAAATATGGAGGGTGCTTCCAAAGAACTGGAGGAATTGTTGAGAGATTTTAAGCTACATCCTAAGCGATATACCAGAATTCTTTCTAAAAAGGAAATACCTTATCAAGAAGATAACTAACTAAGTAATGACATATTTACCTAATATCCTTTTTGCAATTGCCTTAATTGTAGGCATTGGGTATTTTGCAAAAAACGTAAAGAGATTAATAAGGAATATTAAGCTAGGTCAATCTATTGATGCTAGTGATAATAAAGCGGAGCGTTGGCGAAACGTTGCTTTAATTGCTTTTGGGCAAAGTAAAATGGTTAAAAGACCAATTTCTGGAATTCTGCATGTTATTGTCTATGTGGGTTTTATCGTAATAAACCTTGAAGTACTAGAAATAATAATTGATGGTTTATTTGGGACACATCGTATTGCTTTAAATGTATTACCAACTGAAGTTTATGGAAGTTTAATAGGAACTTTTGAAATTTTAGCTTGCTTGGTTTTAATTTCAGTCATCATTTTTTGGATTAGGAGAAATGTGTTGAAAATAGCGAGGTTCATTAAAAGAGAAATGAAAGGTTGGCCTAAAACAGATGGAAACCTAATTCTTTATTTTGAAGTTGTTTTAATGACGCTATTCTTGGTTATGAATGCTTCTGATATAGAATTTCAATCGTTAAATTCTGGTAATGTAGTAAGTCAGTTTATTGCACCTTGGTTTTCAAGCTTGCCTGAAAGTACATTACATCTTATCGAAAGGGGAACTTGGTGGCTTCATATTTTAGGAATTTTAGTTTTTCTGAATTATTTATATTTTTCTAAGCACCTACATATTCTTTTAGCATTTCCAAATGTATTTTATGGCAGTTTAAAACCCAAAGGCCAGTTTAATAATCTTGAGGCCGTAACTAAGGAAGTAAAATTAATGATGGATCCTGATGCTGATCCTTTTGCGGCTCCTGCCGAAGACACCTCGGAAGAAGAACCTGCAAAATTTGGAGCGAGTGATGTAATGGACTTAAATAGAGTGCAGCTGTTAAACGCCTATACTTGCACCGAATGTGGTAGATGTACCTCCGCTTGTCCAGCCAACTTAACAGGTAAAAAGTTATCACCTCGGAAAATAATGATGGATACTAGAGATCGTTTGGAAGAGGTTGGCAAAAATATTGATGCTAACGGTGGTGTGTTTAAAGATGATGGTAAACAATTATTAGGCGATTATATTACTAATGAGGAACTTTGGGCTTGTACCACTTGTAATGCGTGTGTTGAGGAATGTCCTGTCAGTATAAATCCGTTATCAATTATACTAGATATGAGAAGGTACTTAGTTATGGAACAAAGTGCAGCACCATCAGATTTAAATAATATGATGAGCAATATAGAGAATAATGGTGCGCCATGGCCTTACAATCAAATGGATCGTTTGAATTGGGCGGACGAATAATTAAAAATTATTGTTATGACGGTAAAAACAATGGCCGAATTTATGGCAGAAGGAAAACAACCCGAAATATTGTTTTGGGTAGGTTCGGCTGGTAGTTATGATGATCGCGCAAAAAAAATTACCAAAGCATTTGTAAAAATTCTTAATGCAGCCAATGTTGATTTTGCAGTTTTGGGGCAGGAAGAAAGTAGTACGGGCGATGTGGCTAAAAGAGCAGGTAATGAATTCTTATTTCAAATGCAGGCTGTTATGAATATTGAATTACTTAACGGTTACGAAATAAAAAAAATTGTAACCTGCGATCCGCATTCTTATAATTGCATAAAAAACGAGTACCCCAGTTTAGGGGGAGTTTATGAGGTGTATCACCATACGCAATATATTAAAGAACTTATTAGTTCAGGTAGATTGAGTATTGATGCTGATACCTACAAGGGAAAACGCATAACATTCCATGATCCTTGTTATTTAGGTAGAGCAAATAGTGAGTACGATGCACCAAGAGATATTTTAGTAAAAACAAAAGCAAATTTGGTGGAAATGAAAAGACATAAGCGTACCGCGTTATGTTGTGGTGCTGGAGGGGCTCAAATGTTTAAAGAACCAGAAAAAGGGGATAAGGATGTTAATATTTTGAGAACTGAAGATGCTCTAGAAACTAAACCTAATATAATAGCAACTGGTTGTCCGTATTGCAATACCATGATGACTGATGGTGTTAAAAATAAAGAAAAAGAAGATGAAATTGCAGTACTTGATGTTGCTGAGTTAATTGCTAATTCCTTAGATAATTAGAAGAAATAATGCTAGTAGAATTTAATAAGTTGCCAGAAGAATCGAGAGTTTGGATTTATCAAGCTAATAGATCTTTTACTATAGAAGAACAAGAAGAGATAGGTAAAAAGTTAAATATTTTTATTGAAAATTGGACGGCGCATGGAAGCGATCTTCAAGCAGGATATCTTATGAAATACAACAGGTTTATTGTAATTGGATTAAATCAAAATCTGAACACTGCAACAGGCTGTTCTATTGATGCATCAGTTCATTTTATACAACAGTTAGAGCAAGATTATAATGTAGATTTAATGGATAAAATGAATGTGTCTTATAAACAAGGAGAGTTCATTGCCTACAAGCTGTTAGCAGATTTTAAAAGAATGGCAAAACAACGTGCGGTTTCCAAAAACACAATTGTCTTCAATAATTTAGTGACTAACATAGCTGAGTTTAAAGAAAACTGGGAAGTACCTGCTAGTGAAAGTTGGCATGCTCGATTTTTATAATGGTTCGTAAGTTTTGTTGTTCTTACTTAGCTTGTTTCAAGACCTTTCAAACCCCTATATGACCTTTTTAATAACACGCAACTTGTGTGTATGTATGCCCTTATCCACGTTATAAATTCCAGAATGATCTAATCTGTCAATTCTTACTTTACCGTGGGCGTGAATAATATAGTTGTCCTTCATAATAAGCCCTACATGAATAATATTACCCTCAGCATTATCAAAAAATGCTAAATCTCCAGGTTCGCTTTCTTCAATAAAACTTAAGGCCTCGCCCTGGGTAGCTTGCTGCGAAGCATCGCGTAATAATTTGTAACCATTTAATTTATAGACCATTTGGGTGAAACCAGAGCAATCAATACCAAATGGTGTTTTACCACCCCATAAATACGGACTATTTAAATACAACAATGCGGTTGAAATGATATTAGTTTTAGGTTGAATTTCGGAAGTAAAATTACCATCGAAAGTATGGTTCATCAATTGCATACCGTTTAAACTAGCACCCAACTGAATGGGAATAAGTTGATCAGTTTTATCCTGAACAAACTCCACTAAATCCAAAGATAGTTTTGGGTTTGCAGATTGTAGTTTTTTATAATCTTCAGCTTCAATTTCTAAAAATTGCTTATTGTCAATCCAACCTTCGTATTTATCAAAAGCAATTCTAATCTTACTCCAGTGTTTTCTTGATTCAATAATTTTAAAAATATCGCCATATAATACTTGAGACACCAATTCGCTTCTATCAGATGCTTCAAACCTTAAAGGCACAATACTTAAATTACAAATTCCGTACCGCATTCAAGTAATTTAATTACGTTCAATAACCATAGCAGAAGCACCGCCACCGCCGTTACAAATAGCTGCTGCCCCAATTTTGGCATTGTTTTGTTCAAGAACATTTAATAACGTAATTAAAATTCTAACACCAGAGCAACCTAAAGGATGCCCCAACGAAACGGCACCACCATTAACATTTACGTTGGTATTAGTAAGTCCCAGAATTTTCATATTAGCCAATGCAACCACAGAAAAAGCCTCATTAAACTCAAAAAAATCAACATCATCAATGGTAATTCCAGCTTTTTCTAATGCTTTGGGTAAGGCCTTTGCAGGAGCAGTTGTAAACCATTTTGGCTCATGAGCAGCGTCAGCATAACTCTTTACAGTAGCTAGTGGTTTTATACCTAACGCTTCAGCTTTAGCTTTACTCATTAAAACCATAGCTCCAGCACCATCATTAATAGTAGATGCATTTGCAGCAGTAACCGTACCGTCTTTAGTAAAGGCAGGTCTTAAGGCAGGAATTTTATCTAGTTTAACTTTTGTAAACTCCTCGTCTGTATCAACAATTACTGGTTCACCTCTTCTTTGCGGTACTTCAACTGGTACAACTTCATCTTTAAATTTACCAGCTTTCCAAGCTACAGTAGAACGTTGATACGACTGAATAGCATAATTGTCTTGATCTTCTCTAGAAAAATTATATTCTGTAGCACAGCCATCAGCGCAAACACCCATTGCATTCTTGTCATAAGCATCTACCAAACCATCTTTCTGCATACCATCAATTAAGGTAGATGGTCCAAATTTAGAGCCTGTTCTTGCATATAAATAATGAGGTATTAAACTCATGTTTTCCATTCCTCCAGCCACAACAACCTCAGCATCTCCCAAAAGTATAGTTTGTACCGCATGCATAACAGCTTTCATACCAGATGCACATACTTTATTTACTGTTGTACACGGCACGGTATCTGGTATACCTGCTGCGA
The DNA here is from genome assembly GCA_002428965.1 of Jejuia sp. UBA6058. Taxonomy (GTDB): domain Bacteria; phylum Bacteroidota; class Bacteroidia; order Flavobacteriales; family Flavobacteriaceae; genus Jejuia. The sequence continues at coordinate 55,703 of DIYI01000007.1, forward strand.
TAGCAGCTTGTCTTGCAGGAGCTTGTCCGTTTCCAGCTTGCACAACATTACCCATAAACACCTCTTCAACTAAGGTTGGATCTAGGTTAATTTTATCAACAGCTCCTTTTATAGCTATTGCTCCTAATTCGGTTGCTGGAACTGTAGATAAAGCTCCTAGGAAACTACCTATAGGCGTTCTCGCTGCTGATACAATAACAACTTCAGAATTCATAAACTTACGAATAGTTAGTAAGGCGAAAATAATCAATTTTTAATAGATAGAATAGGGTTTGTAAGATTGACTATAACCCCTAAGAATTTATTACATTTGAAAATATTACCTTCTTTATATGAAAGATTTTATAAATAAGCTTTACCGAAATCATGCATTGATCTATAAAGTCTTATTATTTATATCTACCACATTTCTTATAGTATATTTATTTCCGAAAAGTGGCAAATTTAAATACAACTTTGAAAGGGGAAAACCTTGGCAATCTGAAAATCTATTAGCTCCTTTTGATTTTGCGATAAAAAAATCAGATGAAGAAATTTCCATTGAAAAGCAAGCGATTGCAGAACAAGCGCCATTGTACTTTAATATAGATGAAACGGTTAAATTAAAAGTACTTAGAGCATACGATACTAAATTTTCTTCTGTATTTAATGATTCCATTTCTCAGGTTAAAAAGAATAGCTTAAAAACAAAAGGAAGGGAAATACTAAATAGTCTTTATGATTTTGGCGTTTTAGTTGATGATTATGCCTTTGGTGAACGTAGATTAGTGGAGACACTTAGTGGAAATGTAAAGAAACAAAATACCACTTATGGCAATTTAGTTGAGCAGGAAGAAGTAAAGTCAATTATTGAAAAGAAATTTATTAATGCTGGACTGGAAGAATATACAAATAGTTTTACATCACTTTTTTTCGATATTGTAGAACCCAATGTGTCATATAATAAATCTTTAACGGACAAAGTAATTAATGATGAATTAGGCAAAATCTCTTATACACGAGGTAGTGTTGAAAAGGGAACCTTAATTATTTCAAAGGGAGAAGTTGTTGAAGGTGATAAGTTTCAAAAATTGAAATCACTGCAATCTGAGTATGAATCGCAAGTTTGGAATGAGTCTAATTACAACTGGATTTTATTTGCATATACCTTGTTGGTGGCATTGGCCCTTTTAATGCTATTGTTATTTCTTAGAAAGTATAGAATTGAAGTTTTTGAGAATAATACGAAGGTTACATTTATATTTTTTAACATTTTATTCATGGTTTTTATTACCACTTTGGTGGTGAATTACAATTCAGAATATTTATATGTTGTGCCCCTATGCGTCTTACCTCTAGTACTTAAGGCATTTTTTGATGCTAGACTAGGCATGTTCACCCATGTAATTACCGTATTATTATTAGGTTCTATTGTGCCAAATAGTTACGAATATATGTTTTTGCAAATTCTTGCTGGAATTGTAACCATTTTAACAGTTTCGGAACTTTATAAACGGGCTAATTTATTTATTTCTGTAGGCCAAATTACTTTGATTTATATTGTTGCGTATTTTGCCTTTTTTGTAATTCATGAAGGGAGCATTGAAACGATTGATTGGACTACCTTTTTGCTCTTTATACTGTGTGGGCTGGCAACACTTTTCGTGCAACCGTTAATTTATGCTTATGAAAAATTATTCGGATTAGTGTCGGATGTGTCGCTACTGGAATTATCAGATACAAATACAAAACTTTTAAAAGAATTGGCAAACACATCACCTGGAACATTTCATCACGCTCTAAACGTGGCAAATCTGGCTGAAGCTTCTGCAAACGAAATTGGAGCAAACGCCATGTTGGTTAGAGTAGGAGCATTGTATCATGATATTGGCAAGATGGTAAACGCTAACTATTTTACCGAAAATCAATCTACAGGTATTAATCCGCATGATGATTTATCGCCTAGAGAAAGTGCAAGAATCATTACAGACCATGTAATTAATGGTATTGAAATAGCTAAAAAGAATAATTTACCAGATAGAGTAATCGACTTTATAAGAACCCATCATGGAACGAGTGTTGTATACTATTTTTACAGAAAAGCGAAAGAGATGGATGAGGAAATAAATCCGGATTTATTTAGATATCCTGGGCCCAAGCCATTTAGTAAAGAAACAGCAATATTAATGATGTGTGATAGTGTAGAGGCAGCTTCTAAAAGTTTGAAAGATCCTACATCAACTAAAATTGATAGTTTTGTTGAAAATATTATCAATAAACAAATTGATGAAGAGCAATTTTTGAATGCAAATATCACCTTCAAAGAAATTCAATCTATTAAAAAAGTGCTAAAGCACAAGCTTGCAAATATTTATCATTTACGTATAGAATATCCTGAATAATTTTTCTAAAAAACCGAGTAAATAGTTGCGTTGTTATAATGTTTAAATTACATTTGCATCCGCAATTTCTATTGCAAAAGTTCTTAAAGAATTTAGGAGAGGTGCCAGAGTGGTAATGGAGCAGATTGCTAATCTGTCAACGCGTAAGTGTTGCCCGGGTTCGAATCCCGGTCTCTCCGCAATTTGATAACCAATTCGGGGTGTAGCGTAGCCCGGTTATCGCGCCGCGTTTGGGACGCGGAGGTCGCAGGTTCGAATCCTGCCACCCCGACAAAAAAAGCCTTGAAATTTTATTTTCAAGGCTTTTTTATTATGAGATAATTTTTTTACTGATTTTGGTACTGCTCCATCATTTCTTGAGATTGTCTCATTAACTCGTCCCATCCAATAGTTGAAATCCTATAAATAGTATAAATTAAATATAATACATTGATGATCAATATAACTAGCGCTAATATTTTGGCTGTATTCATCGATTTAACACTTTCTGGAATATAATTATCAGGGTTAAGTTGCACTGTTTTTAGCTTACTTTGAGCAATAAAAAATGCTATTGCCGCTGGAATTAGACCAAAGCCACCTATACAGCAGCATAAAAGACCAACTATAGCCAATACATATACAATTGTTGCGTTGAGTTTTTGTTGTTCCATAAATTGAGTTTTATTTAATTTAAAATTTTGAGAGCGTAATTCCCTATAATTATTGATACAGTTATAACGCCTAAAATCGTAATAATTTTATTTGAAAGTTTAAATGGTTTAACCGAATTAAAAATAATAACCATTAAAAGTAAGATTAAAGAGTAAATAGCCGGATACATTTTAAAGGCTGCAATAAACTCACCTTGAATTAATAAAGATATACTGCGTTGTAAACCGCACCCCATACATTCAATACCAAAAAGCTTCTTGTTAAGGCAAGGTAACATATAGTCTTCAGGATTTGAAAAAAGTAACATGTGGTTTATCAAGTATTGGATAAATATAGTAAAAATGATATTTACAAAGTTCATTCATATTAAGTAAATCAGTATAATTGTAATATTGTTATTATAGGAACAATTTATGAAGTATTTAAATTATGTTTTATTGATTATAGGCGCTTTGGTTGCACTTTATGCCAAAGCCGGTGAAAATCAAAATCAATACCTTCTTATTATTGGTATAGTGGTTCTTATGGTTGGTGTTTATAGAATAGCTAGATCTATACCTAGTAGAAATTCTGATGATGAGAATACATCAAATTAAGATACATGCGGTTTAAAGTAGGAGATAGAGTTACTGTCTTAGATGATGATATTTCTGGAGTAGTACATAAAGTGTTAAAAAATGAAGTTGTTATCCAAACTGAAGATGGATTCTTGTTGAGCTTTGACGCTTCTGAATTACTAATTAATCCTAATAATGATGTTATGGCACGTAATATACAGAACGTATCAAAAATGGCTAATTTCATTGAGGGAAAAGAGCGTAAGTCGTCAATTACTAAAAAGAAAACAACTAAAAAGGATAGAGCTCAACCTGCTATGGAAGTAGATTTACATATCCATCAATTGGTGAATTCTTCAAAGGGAATGACCAACTATGATATGCTAAACTTACAACTATCAACTGCGAAGCGAAAGTTAGAATTTGCTATTGCGAAACGTATTCAGCGCATAGTTTTTATACATGGTGTTGGAGAAGGCGTGCTTAAATTAGAATTGGAGACTCTTTTTAGGAGATACGACAATATAAAATATTACGACGCCAGTTACCAGAAATATGGTTTAGGTGCTACTGAAGTTTACATTTATCAAAACAGAATTTAAGGAAAGTCTGGAGTGACAGGTCTTGTGCCTGATAGTTGTGAAGGTCCTGTTAGAGTACCAAAATCAAATATATCTTGTGATAGGAAGCTAATATCGATCTCTTCAACTACTAACCGCACTGTATAAGATTGCGAAATGGAATGTTCGCGATAAGCAACAGCAGGTACCGTATTGGCAACATTTTCATTTAAATAATCTGCAATTCCTAAAACACTATTCGTGATATCATCCAGAGGATTTTCATTTTGCTCGTCATTTTCCTCATCTCTTGTAAGTACTCCATCACCATCGTCATCGCTATCAAGGTAGTCAGGAATTGAATCTGGATTCATTAATATCGCGTCACTATTTTGTGCGTCAGATGGATCTCCATCCCCATCAGGATCGGGATTTTCATTTATGGTTAGTACATTATCCCCATCATCATCGGCATCTAAGTAATCTGGAATACCATCACCATCAGTATCCTGTGCATCACTAAAGTCTCCATCTCCATTTGGATCTGGGTTTTCAAACTCTGCAGGAATACCGTCATTATCGTCTTCTACAAGAGTTCTAGTAATGGTTATTACCACTGCATCAGATTCGTCTAAAGTAATATTTAGATTGGCTGGCGGTAAATTGTTACAGAATAATTCAGCGTCAGGTGGTAAGTTAGATCTGTTATATGTTCTATATGTGAAATTGCCCTCTCTTTCAATAGTCGTTTCATCAGATTCAAATATATCCGCAATTGTAAAATTATCTATAGCTACCGTTACAGTTTCAGTAGGGTCTTCCTTTGTTTTAAAAAATAAAATATCAGATTCTCCGCACGATCTAAAAGTATCTTCAAAATCAAACTCAAAGTCTATAACATCTCCATCATTACAGGAGCTAGTAAAAAATATACAACCAAGTAGTACTATTAAACAAAAACGTTTCATTGCATTTATTTTAGGCAAAAATAACAGAATTGCATTTATAACGTTGCTTCAGAAGAATAATTTTATTTGAAGTATTTTTGTGAAAATTTTTCCATTATGAAAGCGGTGTATTTTGATAATGCAGCATCAACTAAAATGCGCGATGAAGTGATTTCTGTAATAACAGAAACTATGAAAAGCAACTATGGGAATCCATCATCATCATATAACATTGGTAGAGCTTCAAAGTCTTTAATTGAAACTGCAAGAAAAGCTATTGCTAGTTTATTAAATGTTTCTGCAAGTGAAATAATTTTTACTTCTGGCGGTACAGAAGCTGATAATTTAGTACTAAGAAGTGCTGTTCGAGACTTAGGCGTAAAATATATTATAACTACCAAGATTGAGCATCACGCCGTACTTCATGCCGTACAAGAACTTGAAAAAGAGTATGGTACAGAAATTATATATTTAAGTTTAGATCATTTAGGAAGAATTGATTTAGAAGAATTAGAATCTCATTTGAACTCCAAAGCCAATGCTCTTGTAAGTTTAATGCATGTAAACAACGAAATTGGTAATATTTTAGATATAAAGAAAGTTGGCCAATTGTGTAGAGCTTATAAGGCTTTATTTCACACCGATGCAGTACAGTCTATTGGACATTACAGGATAGATTTGCAGGATATAAATGTTGATTTTTTGGCAGCTAGTGCACACAAATTTCATGGACCTAAAGGTGTTGGATTCGCTTTTGTTAGAAAAAACAGAAATGTAAAACCCCTAATATTTGGGGGAAAACAGGAACGAGGACTTAGAGCCGGAACAGAGAGTGTTCATAATATCGTAGGAATGGAAAAAGCCATGATTTTGGCATACGACAACCTTGAAGATGAAATAGCTTACATAAAAGATTTAAAGTTATATTTTATCAATCAATTAAAATCGAAAATTCCTAATGTTGCGTTTAATGGTCTATCAGAAGATTTAGAGGGCAGTACATACACTCTATTCAATGTTAGGTTACCAATAGCAGCTAGTAAGTCGGCAATGTTTTTATTTCAGTTAGATTTAAAAGGAATTGCTTGCTCAAAGGGAAGTGCGTGTCAAAGCGGAAGCAATCAAAAGTCTCATGTTTTGACAGAAATTCTGAATCATGACGATTTAGAAAAACCTTCAGTACGGTTTTCATTCAGTAAATACAATACCAAGCAAGAAGTGGATTATGTAGTTGAAGCTTTAAAAGAATTGATTTAGAGCATTAAAACTTCATCGTAGTTCTTACATTAAAAACACGTGGTGTTAAAAAGTTAGGAATAGCATATTGGCGTTTGCTATACACATCTCTTACCCAAGTATTGGTAATGGTGTTTTGCACATCAAAAATATTAAAGATTTCAAAGCCAAAAGACAATTCTTTGAATGGTTTTTTCCATCCGCTTTTAAATTGCTTTTTGTCATCAACCAAAACAAATTGAAAACCAACATCGGCACGTTTGTAATCTGGTAAACGTAATTGAAAATCATAGGGATCAGCATAATTAGGAGAACCACCTGGTAATCCTGTATTATAAACAAGATTTAAGTACATTTTCATATTGGGTATATTGGGCACATAATCTTGAAACAATGCGGCAAATTTTAAGCGCTGATCGGTTGGTCTTGAGATATAACCTCGATTATCAATATTTTCCTCAGTTTTTAGATAACCAAAACTGAACCATGACTCGGTTCCAGGAACGAATTCACCGTTTAGCCGCATATCTAAGCCATATGCATAAGCCTTTGCATTGTTTTTAGCGCGATAACGAATTCTAACATTTTCTAAGGTATAAGGGTTAACATCAGTCAGGTTTTTATAATAAATTTCAGAAGTTAGTTTAAACGGTCTATCCCACATTTTAAAGCTATAATCATTCCCTAAAACTAAATGAAACGATTTTTGAGCTTTTACATTAGGTTGTACCACCCCCATGGAATCTCGTAATTCTCTATAAAAAGGTGGTTGATAATACAATCCCGCCGCTGCACGAAAAAGCATGTCTTTCTTCCAATTTGGCTTTATCGTAAACTGGGCTCTGGGACTAAATACAGTTTGATTTGAAGATGAAATATTATCTCCTTTCACTCTCCAATTATGAACTCGTACACCAGCATTATACCAAACATCACTATTGCCCAGTGTTGAACGCTTACTCCATTGGGCATAAGCTTGCAACCTATTTATTTGTGTGTTATTCCTTGCTCTAACATTTGTAAAAGGCTCAATAGGACCTTCATAGGCAATGTACGGTTGTTCGTTTCTAGGAACCGTTCTTGGAGGGCGAATAGAGAACCCAGCCGAATCAATTACTTCCCATTCCACCAGGCGGTCACGAATATCTTCATTAGTATATTTTACAGACCACTCAATTCTATGGTCTTCAATTTTTAAATCACCTTTGGTTTGAATAGTAGAAATTAAAGCATCTAAATCATTTCTTCCATGATTTAGTTGACTTCCAATGCCCTCACTAAATTCTACTTCACCTAAATTTTCATCACCAATATTACCGTTAACTTCACCCAAACTGTATTGTGCCAAAATATCAAAATACTCTTCTTCAGTGGTATGATATGTTGAGGCTGTTAGGTTTAAGGTTAAATCATCATTTGCAAAATAAGTGCCTTGAAACGCACCAAAATAGGTTTTGTACTCAGTTTGCTCTTGTCCTTCATAAAACACAATTAAAGCAACAGGGTCTGCCAACGTACCAAAGTTAGTTTGTCTGGTTAATGGTTCATAATCATACTTGTTCAACGAGGCATTACCTAGAAAGCTTAAATGAAATTTGTTGGTAAACTTATACGTGAAGTACCCCTGAAGATCCGCAAAAATCGGTCTAAAATTTGTTTGCGTTTGTTTCGCGTCAACAAATAAATTATTATTTCGATATCTGGCTCCGACGACACTTGTGAATTTTGAATCTTTGCTAATATTTTCTACCGCGACGGCTGCTCCTAGTAAACTTAAATCTGCATTAACTTCAAATTTATATGGTGTTTTGTATGTGATGTCTAAAACTGAGGAAAGCTTATCACCATATTTTGCCTGAAAACCTCCAGCAGAAAAGTCTACATTTTGAACTAAATCACTATTTACAAAACTTAAGCCTTCTTGCTGTCCAGAACGCACTAAAAATGGACGATATACTTCAATTCCATTTATATAGACCAAATTTTCGTCATAATTACCACCTCTAACAGAATATTGTGTACTTAATTCGTTGTTATTGCTTACTCCTGGTAAAGTCATCAATATATTTTCAACACCAGCATTTGCTCCAGGGATTTTTCTTATCGTTTCCGGCTCCAAGGTTACAATACCTTCTACTTCTTTTCTTCCGGCTCCAGAAATTACAACTGTTGCAATTTGTTCAATAGATGCACTCATTACCGGATTAAACTCTTCTATTACCCCATTTTTCAAATTAAATGAAACTACCACCTTCTTATGCGAAATATGGGTAAATTCTAAGGTAACATCTTGATTGGAAGGAATTTTTATAGAATAAAATCCATTTTCGTTTGACGTTGTACCAATTTCTCCTGTTTTTATCGCAACATTAGTAATAGGATCGTTGTTCTTGTCTAAAATTACTCCATTAACCGTAGCTGCTTGCGAAAATATGTTTCCTGAGATGAAACAACTGAAAAGTAAAATGAGTAAGGGATGCGTTTTCAAAAGCGGTTTAATTTATTTCCTATAGAATAGAGTTTCAAAAGTAGAACTATTTCCAACATTATCTGTAACAATTACCTTTAAATTATTTTTAGTGTCGTTCACAACAGCATCATTAAAATCGTAGGTTAATAATTTAGTTTTATAATCGTATTCCATTAAAATCCATTTTCCATTTATTGTTGCTCTGTAACTTGAAATACCCGAGACTTTATCATCTATCTTTACTTTCAGAAAACGATACTTGCCTAACCATTGGCCTTTTTTAAAGTTTACGGCTACTATACTTGGGTTTTCAGTATCTGAAGCTAATGTATACGTTCCTAAAGTTTTACTGTAGGTAGTAAGGGTGTCTCCTTGTCTTTTCGTGGACGAATAATAGGGAGTTTTCTTGTACCCTGAAAGTTTAGCTACATATAACTTACTTTTATCCTCTAACTTATACTTACTAATATCAAAATCGATTTTAACGCTTTTTTTGAGTGGCATAACATCTTCATGTAAAAAAAGTGTATCACCGTTTACCTTATAATCTAAATAAAAGTCTCCGTAAAATGTGTTGGGGAATATATCTACCTTAATATTATCTTCTTTTAAAAAGGTACTTTTATCTGCAGAAATGTAATAATCGGTTATTGGGCTTTTCTTTGGTTTTATAGATGTGCTTTTTGAGCCTTTAATAGAAATGGTAACCCAAGAAGTATTACTCTTAAAATCGCTTACTTTTATTTTGAAGACCAAATACGTACTATCTTCAATTCTTAAAAATCCATTATTACGAACATCCTTGTACAGACTTAAAGGACTGTTTTCAATAAAAAGTTTTTGAACACGTTGTCTTTTGGTTTTTAGGTGCTTATAGTCTATTAATTGATTGATATGTTTAGTCTCCGAGAATGAGAATCTTTTAAAATCAATTTCAAAATTTTTACTACCATTTATGAAACTTTGAATGTTTGATACCCCATTTTTATTAACGGCAAGATCTTGTCTATCCCAGGTGGTAATACCAAAGCCTATTTTTCCAAAAGCTTCAATATTTTCAACGGTATAGTCACCATTTTTAAGAGGGATAAGTCTTAATTGTTGCTTAGTATTTCGATTGTTAATATGTGAATTCTCATCCAAAGGGTAGGCGAATATTGAAGTAATAGTTGGCAGTTTTGTGTCCTTTACTTCAATTCCAAATAGCATTGGATTAATAGGTCTTTCGGCATTATCCCTAATTTCAAAGTGCAGGTGAGGACCTCCTGATCCACCTGAATTACCGCTATACGCAACTAGATCATTTTTAAGGACCACTAATTCCTCAGGTTTTGGAAAAAGCTCTATTTCAAAAGTTTCTTTGATGTATTGTTGTTTTTTGATGTAGGCTTCAATTTCTGGATTAAATTTCTTTAAATGAGCATAAACGGTGGTGTAACCATTTGGATGTATAATGTATAGTGCTTTTCCGTAGCCGTAATGCGATATTTTTATGCGGCTTACATAACCTCCTGCACTGGCTTTAACTTTTAAACCTGTTCGCTGCTGGGTTTTTACATCTATACCTGAATGAAAATGGTTAGAACGTAGCTCCGCAAATGTTCCAGAGAGAATCAAAGGTATTTCCAACGGATCGCCAAAATAATCCTGAGGATAGATACTTTGTGAATTAAGAGAAACAGAAAACAGTAAAAAAAGGGCAATAATAATTCGCATAACTCCGTATTAGGCTAAAATATTAATTTGAACGTAATTAGCAAAGAGTAGGTCAAAAATCAAGCCATTTGATAAAACTTAAGTTCGGAATGACTCTAAAATTTATCAAAAAACTATTGCTATTTAGCCTTAGGTATGTTAAATTTGTTTAATTAGTATTGAATTTTGTAAAAAGGAATGATTGACGCTATTGTTAATTCTTTAGAACAGAAAATTAACAAGGTTCTTGTTAAGTTAGATCAAACAAAGGCATCTAATTTAAAGCTAAATGAAGAATTGGCACTTGCAAAGCAAGAAATAAGTGCCTACCAAAAGCAAAATGCAAATTGGGAGGAAAAATATCAGGCTCTTAAAATGGCAAATTCAATGCTTGGTAGTGACGACAATAAAAAAGAAACGAAGCTTAAAATAAATGCATTAATTCGAGAAATAGACCATTGTATTGCACAATTATCGGAGTAATGTTATATAATTTTGATGTCAGAAAAGCTTAAAATAAAGCTATCCATAGCTAACCGAGTTTATCCGTTAACTATTGATGCAAAGCAGGAAGAAGGATTGCGTAAAGCCGCAAAGAGCATTGAAGTTATGATAAAAAGATTTGAGCAGAGTTACTCTGTTAGAGATAAACAAGATGTATTGGCAATGTGTGCTTTACAGTTTGCATCTCAATTAGAGCAAAAATCAATAGATAAAGAAGTGCGAAATGTGGAGGTAGAGGAAAAGCTAAACGCCATTAATAGCTTACTTGATGCCCATTTAAGTGCTTAACGTTCTTTAAAATAAATAAAAGTTACTACCTACATTAGTTATTTTTTTTGATAAACTCAACGTTAATTCTTTAAAAAGGGTGAGTTTAAGTTGTAAAAGCAAGCTGCTATTACCTTTGGTATTTTGGGCAGATCCTTGATCAGCTTGTTAGCCCTAAACTTGTTTTTAAGGAGTTTATACAAAACTTTATACTGGTGTAGGTTTTTTTATGTATATAAATCAACTAATTTAAAAATGGACAACCCAATTATATTAATTGTAGGAGGAGTAATTGTAGGGTTAATAATAGGATATATTATTGCCAAATCAATAGAAAAGAGTAATGCATCTAAATTAATTAAATCAGCAAAAAAGGACGCATCATCAATACTAAAGGAGGCTAAAAGTGAAGGCGAAAGCATAAAGAAGGATAAGATTCTTCAAGCTAAAGAGAAGTTTATAGAGCTTAAGGCGGAACATGAAAAGGTGATTTTGTCGCGAGACAAAAAAATGGCTGAGGCTGAAAAACGAACTAGGGATAAAGAATCTCAAATTTCCCAAGAACTTTCTAAAGGAAAAAAACTTAACCAAAGTTTAGAAAGTAAAATAAAAGATTACAATCACAGGCTTGATGTTCTGGATAAAAAGCAGTCTGAAATTGAAAGATTGCACAAAAGTCAGGTGCAACAGCTTGAAGTAATTTCAAGTTTGTCGGCGGAAGAAGCAAAAGAGCAATTAGTAGAATCTTTAAAAGGGGAAGCAAAAAATGACGCTATGGCGTACATTCAGGGAGCCCTTGAAGAAGCTAAACTAACCGCAGAACAAGAAGCCAAAAAAGTTATTATTAATACAATTCAGCGTATTGGTACTGAGGAGGCAGTTGATAATTGTGTATCTGTATTTAATATAGAATCAGATGATGTTAAAGGTCGTATTATTGGTCGTGAAGGAAGGAATATACGAGCTATTGAATCTGCAACAGGTGTAGAAATAATTGTTGACGATACACCAGAGGCAATTATATTATCTTGTTTTGATGCTGTTAGAAGGGAAATAGCAAGATTATCACTTCATAAACTGGTTACGGATGGGAGAATACACCCAGCGCGAATTGAGGAGATTGTTAGAAAAACTACAAAACAAATTGAGCAAGAAATAATTGAGGTAGGTAAGCGCACGGTTATAGACTTAGGAATTCATAATCTACATCCTGAATTGATAAAGACTGTAGGTAGAATGAAATATCGTTCTTCCTACGGACAGAACTTATTACAACACTCTAGGGAAGTAGCTAAGTTATGTGGTGTGATGGCTGCTGAACTTGGTTTAAACCCAAAACTCGCTAAACGTGCTGGATTGTTACATGATATTGGAAAAGTACCAGATGCTGAAACCGATATGGAAACACCACATGCCATTTTGGGTATGCAGTGGGCTGAAAAGTATGGCGAAAAAGGAGATGTTTGTAATGCGATAGGGGCGCACCACGATGAGATAGAAATGAAATCTCTGTTGGCGCCAATAGTTCAAGTGTGTGATGCTATTTCTGGCGCACGACCAGGAGCACGCCGTCAAGTGTTGGATAGCTACATACAAAGACTAAAGGATTTAGAAGATATAGCTTTCGGATTTAATGGCGTTAAGAAAGCTTATGCTATACAAGCTGGAAGGGAACTACGTGTTATTGTTGAAAGTGAAAAAGTGAATGATGAGAAAGCAGCGGAATTATCATTCAATATCTCACAAAAAATACAAACTGACATGACCTACCCTGGTCAGGTGAAAATCACTGTTATTAGAGAGACCAGAGCAGTAAATATAGCTAAGTAATATTATGTAGCTACTTCAAAAATTTATAATGTATTAAAAAATCCAGTATTCACTGGATTTTTTATTTTCTAGGATGAAACTGTTCCATAACTTTTGATAAATGACTTTTATCTATATGTACATAAATTTCCGTGGTAGTAATACTTTCATGCCCAAGCATTAATTGAATGGCTCTTAAATCGGCGTTATTTTGTAAAAGATGTGTGGCAAATGAGTGTCTAAAAGTATGTGGTGACACATTTTTTTGCAATCCAATTTTTTCTACAAGTTGTTTAATTATAGTAAAAATCATAGCGCGGGTAAGTTGTTTTCCTCTTCTATTTAAAAATAAAGTGTCTTCAAAACCAGCTTGAATATTGATATGGTTCCTTATTTGCTGTCTATAGATATTAATATATTTCATAGTGCTTGAAACTATTGGAACAAATCGCTGTTTATCACCTTTACCCGTAACTTTTATAAAACCTTCATCAAAAAACAGATCCGATAATTTTAAGTTAATCAGCTCACTAACGCGTAAACCACATCCATAAAGGGTTTCTAGCATTGCTCTATTGCGTTCACCTTCAGGTTTACTCAAATCAATTGCGCTAATAATCTGATCTATCTCTTCCTCAGAAAGTGTATCGGGTAGCTTTCTACCAATTTTTGGGGATTCAATTAAATCAAGAGGATTATCCTTTCTATAATCTTCAAAAACCAAGTAGCTAAAAAAACTACGGAGTCCAGATATTAATCTAGACTGAGATCTTGCATTCAGGTGTTTTGCTGTTTCATAAATAAATTGTTGAAGGGTTTCTGAAGTAGTAGAAACAGGATTAGAACTAATTTTATTGGTTTCTATATATTTCATCAGTTTTTGTACATCCAGAACATAGTTATCAATAGAATTTTGTGATAGCCCTCTTTCTATCTTCAGAAATAAAGAATAATCTTTTATAGCATTTTGCCACTTCATAATAAAGTAAATTTAGGTAAAAATGAGAATATAACGGACATACTTAGTTCTACGTATTTTTTAATGAAAATATTGATAACTTAATTTTTAAGTTATTGATAATCAATATAATAATATTTTATTATCGATGAAGCCTTTAACAATCTACCCAATATTTAAATATTGTTATAAATTTTTATCTATTTTTGAATATATCAAACTATAAACTTTAAAAATTATGAAAAAATTATTTTTTTTATCAATTATTGCGATTTTCGGAATTTGTCGTGTAAACTCCCAAGGTGATTTTAATGCAGGAATTAGTGCAGGTATCCCTATTGGGGATGCTGGTGACTTTGCTACTTTTGCAATTGCTGTAGACTTAGGATATTTGTTTGAAATATCAGATAAGTTTGAAGCTGGTGGTACAATAGGTTACTCTCATTCGTTTGGAGACGAAATAAGTATTCTTGGTGTTACCGTAAAAACAGAAGATGTACAATTTATTCCTATTGCTGCTTCAGGTAGATTTGAAGTAGCACCGGATTTTACACTGGGTGCAGATTTAGGTTATGCTTTAGGCGTAAGTGATGGTAATGATGGCGGTTTTTATTATTCACCCAGGGCACAATATAGCGTTAGTGAGGCTATTGATATTGTTGCGGCTTACAGGGGTGTAAGTGTTGATGGTGGTAGTTGGGATATAATTACTGCTGGTGTTGAGTTCGGCATAGATTAATTAAATTCAACATTTTAATTTACAAGAGCTGGTTTTCCAGCTCTTTTTTTTGTAATACACTGTTATTTGGTTTTTTAAGAAAAATATGACAAAAATCATCTATAGCCTTTCTAATTTTACTTACTTTGCCATCTAATTTATAAACCAAATTATACTTTTATGAAAAAACTATTATTAGCTACTTTGATGTTATTTGTATTTGGTAACCTAAGTGCACAATCTGATTCTGGTGATTTTACAATAGCGCCTCAAGTGGGTTTAAATTTATCTAATTACACCAGTTCAGCAAACCTTAACAACAAAATACGAACTTCATTTAATGCTGGGGTTATAGGAGAATACTATTTTAGTGATAGATGGAGTTTACGAAGTGGACTACTTTATGATTCAAAGGGTACAGTAGTTACACAATCTGGTCAAGACTTTATTGATAAATTAAATTATATGGCTTTGCAGCTTCATGCAAACTGGCATTTTGGGTCAAATAGAAATTGGTTCTTAAATTTTGGTCCAACTTTAGGCTTTTTGATTAGTGCTAAAGGCGATGTTCCAGGTGGTGAAATTGATATAAAGGATCAGTTAGATAGTACTTTTGATGTTGGTTTGGGTATTGGAATAGGATACAAGTTTGATATTTCAAATGATACTCAACTATTTATTCAATATCAGGGTTACAATGGCTTTATTAGTATCATTGACGCTGATGTCAGTCTGATGAATGCAACTTCTGCGGTAAATTTAGGTGTAATATTTCAACCTTAGTAAACATAGGTATGTATAAAAGAAGGAGCTTTTAAGCTCCTTCTTTTTTTGTTTTAAAATTGAATATCTTTACCCTATGAAAAAACTAATCATCATAAACGGCCCTAATCTTAATCTTTTAGGAAAGCGAGAGCCTAATATATATGGAAGTTTAACATTTACAGAATTTTTGGAAGAGGTTAAGACCAAATACAAAAATGTAGATTTGGATTACTATCAGTCTAATATTGAAGGAGAACTTATTGATAAATTACATGAGGTTGGCTTTGAGTTTGATGGTATTATTTTAAACGCAGCAGCATATACACATACCTCTGTTGGTATTGGAGATGCCATAAAAGCTATTGAAACACCAGTTATTGAGGTTCATATTTCCAACACTTTTGGTCGTGAAGAATTTAGGCATCAATCTTTTGTTTCGCCAAATGCAAAGGGCGTTATCTTAGGTTTTGGCTTGCAGAGCTATGAGCTAGCTATTCAAAGTTTTTTAAACTAAAATTATTTTGATAAAGTCTCTTACAACTTTATTTCTTTTTGCTTCACTTTTCAGTACTGAACTTGATGCGCAATCAACTAATAGTTTTGGAGTTAAAGGAGGAGCAAACTTTACGTTTTTCAAAGTTGCTGAGGGCTCATTTGGAGACAACCCTGAAACTGCCACGGGTTTCTACTTTGGGGGATTTATAGATTTTGGTGTAGATAAGAGCCTTTCAATACAACCAGAAGTCCTTTATATTGTTTTGAACGATTTTAATTTTATAAATGCTCCAATTTATATGAAATACGAAGTTGGGCAAAACTTAAATTTGCTTGTCGGACCTAGCTTAAATTACTTCTTTGACTTTTTCGTAAACAAGTTTAAGGTACGCGGAGACATTGCTACGTCTTTTCAATTTACTGAAAGCTTAGATTTTCATCTTAAATATACCCTGGGATTTCAAGAAATTACCCCTAACGGACTATTTATTGGATTGAGCTTGAAGCTGTAAAAACCCACCCAGTCTCTCCAAAGGTGAGGAATGATTAGGCCAACGAAATAAAAAACATAAGCTTCGAATTTTTCGAAACTTATGTTTTTTAAATTAATATTATTTTCCGTCTGAGTTGTGTTCCTCTCCTTTGGGAGACTAGGAAGTGCTTATATATGTATCACCTCATCATAGGCAGCAGCTACTGCCTCCATAACAGCCTCACTCATAGTAGGGTGAGGGTGAACCGCTTTTAATACTTCGTGCCCTGTAGTTTCTAGTTTTCTACCCAGAACAGCTTCAGCAATCATATCAGTAACCCCAGCACCAATCATATGGCAACCTAACCATTCCCCATATTTAGCATCAAAAATCACCTTTACAAAGCCTTCGTTATTTCCGCCTGCACTTGCTTTACCAGAAGCGGAAAAAGGAAATTTTCCAACTTTAATATCAATACCTTTTTCTTTGGCTACTTTTTCAGTTAAACCAACACTAGCAATTTCTGGTGCACAGTAAGTACACCCAGGGATGTTACCATAATCAATAGGTTCAACGTGCATGCCAGCTAATTTTTCAACACATAAAATGCCTTCAGCAGAAGCTACATGCGCTAGAGCTTGTCCTGGGGTAACATCTCCAATAGCATAGTAACCAGGAATATTGGTTTGGTAGTAATCATTAACTAATATCTTGTCTCTATCTACAACAATACCAACATCTTCTAAACCAATATTTTCAATATTTGTTTTGATGCCTACTGCAGATAAAATAACATCAGCTTCTAGAACTTCTTCTCCTTTAGCGGTTTTAACGGTAGCTTTTACACCATCACCAGAAGTGTCAACACTTGTTACTTCCGCAGATGTTTTAATTTTTATACCATTCTTTTTAAAAGAACGCTCTAGCTGTTTGGATACATCTTCGTCTTCAACAGGAACTATATTTGGTAAATATTCGACAATAGTAACTTCTGTTCCCATAGAATTATATACATAAGCAAACTCAACACCAATTGCACCAGAGCCAACTACAATCATTTTCTTTGGTTGCTTCTCCAAAGTCATTGCTTTTCTGTAGCCAATAACCTTTTCACCATCCTGTGGTAAGCTTGGTAATTCTCGTGAACGAGCACCTGTTGCAATAATAATGTTATCAGCACTATATTCCGTACCATCAACATCAATTTTTTTACCAGGTTTTAGTTTTCCAAAACCTTCAATAATGTCAATTTTATTCTTTTTCATTAAAAACTGAACACCTTTACTCATTTTATCCGCAACACCACGACTACGTTTTACTACCGCATCAAAATCATGTTCTGCATCTTTAACTTTTAAACCATAATCTTCTGCATGTTTTAGATATTCAAACACTTGGGCAGATTTAATTAGTGCCTTAGTTGGAATACAACCCCAATTTAAACAAACACCTCCTAATTCACTCTTTTCAACAATAGCTGTTTTAAAACCTAATTGAGACGCTCTAATTGCTGCTACATAACCTCCAGGACCACTTCCAAGAACTATAATATCGTATTTACTCATGTGTTAAAATTTAAGCTGCAAATTTACAAAATGAAGTTTGAATAACGCATATGGAAGTTCACTAAATTCTAACTTTTGCTACCTTTGCGCTGCAATTTTTATTATATGAATATACCTAGAACTAGTTTTCCACGTGTTGTTATTATTGGCGGAGGTTTTGCAGGTGTTGCTCTAGCAAAAAAATTATCAAAACAAGAAGTTCAGGTAGTACTTTTAGATAAGCATAATTACCATACTTTCCAACCGCTTTTATATCAGGTATCTACAGGAGGTCTGGAGCCGGATTCTATAGCATATCCAATTCGTAAAATTTTAAAAGATTTCCCTAACTTCTATTTCAGATTAGCAAATGTTGAAGAAATTGACACAGAAAAAAATAAAGTAAAAACTAATATTGGAAATTTAAAGTTTGATTATTTAGTGGTTGCTTCAGGCTCTAAAACCAACTATTTCGGTAATTCTGAGATTGAAAAGCACAGTATGGCGATGAAAACCATACCGCAATCCTTAAATCTTAGAAGCCTAATTCTTGAGAACTTTGAAGATGCTTTATTGACTTCAGATTTAAACGAGCGTAACGCTCTAATGAATTTTGTAATAGTAGGAGGTGGACCAACAGGAGTAGAACTTGCTGGTGCCCTTGCTGAAATTAAAAAGGGCATTCTCCCCAAAGATTACCCAGATTTAGATACTCGTTTGGCTCAAATTCATATAGTACAATCGGGTAATTCTATTTTAAAAGGTATGAGTCCACAAGCCTCACAAAAAGCAGAAGATTTTCTTGAAAAATTAGGGGTGAATATTTGGACCAACGTTCGCGTAACCAACTACGATGGAAAAACGGTTACCACAAATACCGATTTAACCTTTGACACTAGAACTGTAGTTTGGGCAGCAGGTGTAAAAGGTGCAACCATTAAGGGTTTGGAGGCAAAAGAGTTTATTACTAGAGGCAATAGAATTTTAGTAAACCAATTTAACCAAGTAAAGGGTTTTAAACATGTTTTCGCTATTGGAGATATCGCTTGTTTAGAGTCTGGTGACCATCCTTATGGCTTGCCAATGATGGCGCAACCTGCAATTCAACAAGGAGAACAACTAGGTGATAACCTGTTGAGACTCATTGAGAAAAAACCATTAGAACCTTTTACGTATAAGGACAAAGGATCTATGGCTACCATTGGAAGAAACAAGGCTGTTGTAGATCTTAAAAAGTGGAAATTCCAAGGCATTTTCGCTTGGTACGTTTGGATGTTTGTTCATCTATTTTTTCTTATTGGTTTTAGAAATCGCATGGTAGTCTTTGTTAATTGGGTGTATAACTATGTGCGCTTCGATAGAGAGGCACGTTTAATCATCAGGCCTTTTAAAAATATTCATAAAGATTAAGCAAAGGGCGAGTTGCCATTTCATAAAAATGGCAAACGGGCTTTCACTACTCAATCCCTCCTTCGTCGGGGATTTCAAACATCCCGTTCAATCCCTCTCGCGGGCATCTTTGCTAGGGTAAAGGTAAGTTCTTGTCTCCTATAATTACTGAAAACTTAATAGTGCGACTGTTGACTGATTAAAGGTCATCCGTAAAATGACGCCTACTTTTTGCTTTACCAAACTTTTCTTTATTGTATTTAGAAGAATTTCCTTTTGGAATTGATAAAGACTTCCAGTTTTCGCCTTGTAATAATTTACCAAGAAATATGATTTGTCCAACATGATAAGAGTAATGCGCTAATTGCCTGTTAATAGCCTCTGTAACTGTATGTCCTTGATTTCTTATATAAATAATACGCTCTAAATCATCTGTTTTTAGAGTATTTATTGCATCGAATAAACACTGCCAACCTCTGTTCCAATTCTCAATAATGTCAGTTTTGGAAGTAAAAGTATTTTCAAACTCTTGGTCTCGATGTCTCCATGACTTTTCACCATCTTCTGTTAAAAAGTTTGTCCATCTACTTAGCATGTTACCAACCAAATGCTTTACGATAACGGCTATTGAATTAGAATCTTTAACGAACTCTTTTTGAAAATCTTCAAACGATAAATTAATGAATGTTTTATCTCCTAGTGACTTATAATAATCAAATTGTTTTATTACGCTTGTTAAGTAGCTTTCCATTTTGCTTTAATCTTCTTTAGGAACAAATTTTAGAGCTGCTCCATTAATGCAGTGTCTTTTACCTGTGGTTGCTCTTGGACCATCATTAAATAAATGGCCTAAATGTCCTCCGCAAACTGCACAATGCTCTTCGGTGCGAGCATAGCCTATTTTATAATCTGTTGAAAATTCTACGTTTCCTGTAATTTCTTGATCAAAACTAGGCCAACCTGTACCAGAATCAAACTTATGTTCACTTTTAAAAAGTGGTGTATCACATCCTTTACAATGGTAAGTACCAACTTTATAATTTTTGTTTAAAGGACTAGTAAATGAACGTTCTGTTCCGGCTTGCCTAAGCACATAGTATTCCATGTCAGTGAGTTGTTCTTTCCATTCTTCGTCTGTTTTGGTAACTTTATAAGTTTTATTTTCAGACTCTTTTTGAGCTGAGGAGTTGCAATTAAATAGTAATGAAACGAATAACAGGCATAAAAACTTTTTCATAGTGTTTTATTTTTCATATATGTCGAAATAGGATTATTTTCATGACAAATAAAGATAAGAATATGTGACTAAATTATTTTTGAAGGGTCTGAATTATTGTAATCTATTTTGTAATTTTAAAGTCAAACATTTTTATTATGAAACCTAAGCATACCTTTATTATAATATTAATAGCTCTTGTTGCTATAGCCTGTGCAACAAATCCTTTCACAGGTAAAAAAACCTTGGCCTTAGTGCCAAATTCACAACTATTCCCTACGTCATTTTCCCAGTATAGTCAGTTTTTAAATGAAAATAAAGTAGTTACAGGAACAAAAGATTCAGAAATGATCAAAAGGGTCGGACAGCGAATTGCAGTAGCCGCAGAACGTTGGTTAAATGCAAACGGTCATCAAGGCTATCTGAAAGATTATAAATGGGAATATAATTTAGTTGATGATAAAACTGTAAATGCGTGGTGTATGCCTGGTGGTAAAATTGTATTTTATACAGGTATTTTACCAATAGCAAAAAGTGAAGCAGGTGTGGCCGCTATTATGGGGCACGAGGTTGCTCATGCTTTGGCAAATCATGGACAGCAGCGTATGAGTGCTGGAATTGTTCAGCAAGTTGGGGCAGTAGCTGGTAATGTTGCAATAAAGGATCAAAACTCTCGCAATTTATTTAATCAATATTATGGTGTGGGAACTCAAGTTTTAGGTATTTTACCATTTAGTAGAAGTCACGAGACTGAATCCGATAATATTGGTTTGCATTTAATGGCTATTGCAGGCTATAACCCATATGAAGCGGCTGAATTATGGAAACGTATGAAAGCTAATAGTGGGGGACAAGCACCACCAGAATTTATGAGTACACACCCTTCTAATGATACTAGAATAAAAAACTTGACCGAATGGGCACCTTTGGCAGAAGAAGAAGCAAGGAAATTTGGAGTTACAACATTTAGAAAATAAAGAGTCTAATTAAAATATTTGTTTACTTTAGAAGTCGCACAATAAAAGTGTGACTTTTTTTATGACTGCACTTAAGAAGGGAAGCAAAAAATTACTGAATGCTTGGGCGTTCTATGATTGGGCTAATTCGGTGTATACGCTGACCATAGCTTCATCTGTTTTTCCCATATTTTATTCAAGCTTATTTAATTCAAAAGAAGAACCAGTAATGGCTTTTGGGTTTGAAATGAAACAAACTGTCCTTATTTCTGTAGTTACCGCCTTTACCTTTTTGGTGGTTACTTTTTTATCGCCTTTACTATCAGGAATAGCCGATTATGTAGGTAATAAAAAGAATTTCATGAAGTTCTTTTGTTATATGGGTGGTTTGGGGTGTATTGGTTTGTATTTTTTCGATTTAGATTATATACATACAAGTATGCTTTTTTATTTTATGGGACTACTTGGGTATTGGGGAAGTTTGGTGTTCTACAATTCCTATTTGCCAGATATAGCGTTTCCTGAACAACAAGATAGTATAAGTGCAAAAGGATTTTCTTGGGGCTATTTTGGCAGTGTATTACTGCTGATTATAAATTTGATAATGGTGATGACTCAAGATGATGGAGCAGCCAAAATGCAAATGATGAAATACTCTTTTGTAACCGTGGGCTTTTGGTGGATATTATTTAGTCAATATACCTTTTATCACTTACCAAAAGGAAGCTCAAAAGGACATAAAGTTACTAAAGATGTTGTGTTTAATGGTTTCAAAGAATTGCGTGCTGTATGGAATGAATTAAAAACTAATTTGCGCTTAAAGCGTTATTTAAATGCTTTTTTTGTATTTAGTATGGCGGTACAAACCATTATGTTAATGGCTGTCTATTTTGGCGAAAAGGAAATACTTTGGGATGATAATGAACATAAAACTATAGGACTAATAGGAAGTATTTTGGTAATTCAGTTAGTTGCAGTTTTAGGGGCTTATTTTACCTCCAAATTGTCAGGGAAGTATGGAAATATAAAGGCGCTAATTATAATTAACTTTATTTGGATGGGGTTATGTTTTTATGCCTTTTTCATGGAAACACCTGTTCAATTTTATATAGCAGCTTTTGTTGTTGGTTTTGTTATGGGTGGTGTTCAATCTTTAGGGAGATCTACTTACTCAAAGTTTTTACCAGAAACAGAAGACACTACGTCCTATTTTAGTTTTTATGATGTTGCTGAAAAAATAGGTATCGTAATTGGTATGACGATTTTTGCGGTAGTCGATCAGCTTTACACCATGCGATCAGCTGTTTTATTCTTATTTATTTTCTTTTTAGTGGGCATTATTTTATTATTTAGAGTAAATACAGAGGATAAATAAGTGCTTGGTCTAAAATTCTATATTTTATCAGGGAAAATATAGGTGAGTAAAATCTTATTTATATTTTTGAGACTACAAACCTGTTTATTATGTCCAAATTAAAAACTACTTCAATTGTTTTTGCGTTCTTAACCTTTTTATTGAATTCCTGTAATATTGAGCCTTTTGAAGGAGAAATACCTGCTCCAGCTAACGATAGTGGAAAACCATCTTCTTGTGAAGAAGCAATATTAAATACTGCCGAAGCATCTGAAGATTATGTATTTGCTAATTCTTCAGATTCTAATTATGCAGAGTTATGTAATGCATACAAGACTGCTCTTGAATATCAGTTGGAACTTTGCGGTGATGAAGAAGGTACTTTACAAACTATAATTGATAGTATTGATTGTATGGTACAAGAAAATATTTCCTATAGCATAGGAGATGTAGGTCCAGGTGGAGGATTTGTATTTTATTTGAATGGAAATGGTGGTGGAATGGAAGTTGCTCCATCATCTACTGAATTTCTAACGCAATGGGGATGCTACAGTATAAATGCAAAAATAAATGGTACCAAAAGTGAATTTGGCAGTGGTAAAGAAAATACTAGACTTATTTTAGAATATCATGAGTCTATTGATTTCTATAATGATCCAGAACAATGTCAAGAGTTTGTAGATCCTATTGGGATTATACAAAGTACAGGTGAAGTAGCTGCTAAAAGATGTAGTGATTTAGATTTTGGTGGCTATAATGATTGGTATTTACCTTCGTTAGGGGAATTAGAATTGATATATAACAATTTACTTGTGGCTGGTCTTGGGGATTTTTCAGATACAAGGACGCTTATAAGTTCAACAGAATCCGATACACATGATAGCGCTGCTATGGGAATGTTATTCAATGACTTTAATGGTAATTTAAGTGGAGATATTTGGGGATTTATGTGGAAATATGACTTGGATAGTTATAGAGCGGTTAGGAATTTTTAAGTAAATATTGTAGGTACTTTGTTTTCTCAATGAAGAATAGCATAGTTGTTCTTGAAGTCTTTAAAGAATATGATTAAAAAAAAAGCTGATATTTTATTATATCAGCCATTTTGATTGAGAATAACCCGTTCTTAATTCTTGTAAAAATTCACTCCACCATAAGAAGAGTTAATTATTATTTCAGTTCCTGAATTATTACTGCCGTAATACCCAGAATATTTTTTTTGGGTAGATTCTTTTATCTTTTCTGTGAAGTTAAATCCATCAGCCTCATTAAGATTTGCGTAACCAAGATTGATATTAAAGTCGAAACTCATACTACGTTCAAAACCAATCTTAGAACCTGAATAACTTGTTTTGATATTTAGAGTCTTTAAACTTTCTTTCAGTTTTTCAATTTTAATAGATCCGTAATCTGCTTTTAATGTAGCCGATTTATAAATATCTCCAAACTTAACATTTAAATAATCACTGTTACCATTAACAACATTTACTTGTTCAATAACTAATGATCCATAATCACAATTATAATTCACAACTTCTGCTATCTCAATTTTCGAATTTGTATAATCGTTATTAATATCTAAACTTTTTGTTTTTCCTACGGTATAACCACTGTAATCTGCGTTTATAGAGCCAGATTTTATATATTCAAAATAACATCCGTTAGAATAATCAAACATCAATACATTATCATCAGCCATGAGTTCTTTTGTCGTAATTTTACCGTAATCACAATTAATTTTAGCCCTACCTTCTAGCTTCGCTAGGTTGATACTCCCATAATCATTATTTAAATCTACACTATTAGTTATTGGCATTTTAACGATATAATTCACAGAAACTTTCACTTTATTTTTACTGTTTCCCCACCATGAATTATTGCCTTTACCAAATTTAGTTTTAGCAGAGACATTGTTTCTATTACCTTCAAACTCCACTGTTATGTCCTTTAAACGGTCCTCAACCTTTTCTTCATTATTTCCTGAAGTAGTGATTGTAATTTCAAAAACAATTCTATTTTCATCCCAGGTAACAATATCTAGGTTTCCATAACTATTTTTAATGCTCAGATTAGCATTGTCGGATACGGTGTATTCTTTGTTTATCTTTTTTTCTTTAGAATATTTACCTTTTTTTATTGGATTATTTATAGCTGTGACAAAAAGAGGAATTAATAATAAAGTAATAAACGTCTTAAATTGTACTGTTCGTTTCATATGATGTGATTTTTAATTGTTTAATATTCTCTATTTCTTGAAGTGTGTTTTTTAATATTTCTATTCTTGTTTGAAAGTTTGAAATCATAGCGAAGATTACGCGTTTGTCATCTCCACTTTCATTCAAATCTTTTTTCAAATTATCATAGGCCTCTTCTAGAGCTTTTAATCTCTCTGTGGTATCATCAATCAACTTTCTCGCTTCTGGTGTGGAAACTTCATTGAGTTTATAGAGCTCTTCTGCAATGGAAGTAGTAAAGAAATTCTCCGTTTCGGCCATTTCTGGTGAAACACTTGCCAAATTCCTCAACCCTTTCTTATCAGAAGAAAGATTAAATGTGATTGCTAATATGAGAAGAATAGAGGCAGCTACACCAAGCAATGGCTTCCATAGACGACGCCTTTGTCTATCTGCATTAACAAGATATAGCTCACCTTTATTATTCAGTTTTTGTAAGAAACGCTCTTTATGGTTTGCACTAGGCTCCTCAATATCAAAATCATTTTTTACGTCTTCAAAAAGACTATATAAGTAATCTTCATTCATCTTTAAATAGAATTAATTTGTAAATGCTCCAACTTTTGTCTCAGACTAGTTTTGGCTCTAGAAATCATAGTTCTGCAATTGGCGTTACTAATTTTCATTATTTCGCTAACCTCTTCGTAATCATAACCTTCTACTAGGTTAAGCGTTAGGGCAACTCTATAATTTTCTTTTAAACTGCCTAAAACAGACAATACGCGTTTTACTTTTAAAACAGAATGCTCCGTTTTTTGAGTTGTATTATCAATATCATCTTCAATTTTATACATCAGATTATTAAATGGTGTTTCTTGTTTTTTTATTTCTTTATTTAAATGATAGATACTGTTATTGATAACAATTCGCTTTAACCATGAACCAAAAATATGTTTGTCCTTTAATGTTTTAAGCTTTGTAAATGCTGTTAAAAAGGATTCTTGCATAATATCTTCAGCTTCAAACCTATTTTTAACAATTCTCAACGACGTATTATACATGGCTTTATAATACCTATTATAAACTTCCAATTGTGCCGACCGATTTCCAGATATGCACAAGTCAATTAAGGTTTGAATATTTTGGTTGTTAGGCGTCAAAAAACAAATTGTTTATTCTAAGGATAATTACTTTTTTGGTTTGTTACAGTTTTTCAAAAAAAAAAGCCTACAATCTAAACTTTAGATGTAGGCTTTTGTATTCTGATTATTGATTTTCTAAGACTCAGTAGGCTTTTCTGCCTTTTCAATATCTATTTTCAATTCATCTGATTTGGTATCTAAATCAATAATGATTTTATCACCTTCTTGCAGATTAGATGCTACAATTTCTTCAGCCAATGCATCTTCAATGTATTTCTGAATAGCTCTTTTTAAAGGTCTAGCGCCATATTGCTTATCGAACCCTTTATCTGCGATATAATTTTTAGCTGAATTAGTTAGTGTAAGGTTATAACCTAAACCACTAATTCTTGATAGTAGCTTTTCAAGCTCGATATCAATAATTTTGTTGATGTCTTCTTTTTCAAGAGGATTAAATACAACAACATCATCAATTCTGTTTAAAAATTCAGGTGCAAACGATTTTTTAAGCGCATTTTCTATAACGCGTTGCGCATTAGCATCTTCTTGTGCTTTTTGTGCTGAAGTACCAAAACCAATACCCGTACCGAAATCTTTCAATTTTCTTGCTCCAATATTTGAAGTCATGATGATAATAGTATTTCTAAAATCAATCTTTCTACCTAAACTATCTGTTAAATGCCCATCATCAAGTACCTGTAATAACATGTTAAATACATCAGGATGCGCTTTTTCAATCTCATCTAAAAGAATTACAGAGTAAGGTTTACGACGTACCTTTTCAGTTAATTGCCCTCCTTCTTCATAACCTACATATCCCGGAGGTGCTCCAACTAAACGAGAAATGGCAAATTTTTCCATGTATTCACTCATATCAATTCGAATAAGTGAATCTTCACTGTCAAATAACTGACGAGACAATACTTTGGCTAATTGTGTTTTACCAACACCTGTTTGTCCTAAAAAGATAAAAGAGCCAATAGGCTTATTAGGGTCTTTTAACCCTGCACGGTTACGCTGTATAGCCTTAACCACCTTTGCAACAGCCTCATCTTGACCAATTACTTTTCCTTTAATCAGGTTTGGTAATTCTGCTAGTTTATTAATCTCGGTTTGCGCAATTCTATTTACAGGAATACCAGTCATCATAGATACCACATCTGCAACGTTTTCTTCTGTAACAATTTCACGATGTTGTTTTGTTTCTTCTTCCCACTTTTCCTGCGCAATAGCTAAATCTTTTTCAAGACGTTTTTCATCATCTCTCAATTTGGCGGCTTCCTCATACTTTTGCTTTTTAACAACTGAGTTTTTAGTCTCACGAACTTGTTCTAATTGTCTCTCAAGCTCCAAAATTTGTTGAGGCACATCAATATTCGTAATATGAACTCTAGATCCTGCTTCATCCAGAGCATCAATAGCTTTATCTGGAAGGAATCTATCCGTCATATACCTGTTGGTTAACTTTACACAAGCTATAATGGCCTCGGGAGTAAAGTCAACATTATGATGTTCTTCGTATTTTCCTTTTATGTTATTGAGTATTTCAATAGTCTCTTCAACAGAAGTAGGTTGCACAATCACCTTTTGAAAACGTCTTTCTAAAGCACCATCTTTTTCTATATACTGTCTGTATTCATCAAGTGTAGTAGCACCAATGCATTGAATTTCACCTCTAGCTAAGGCAGGTTTAAACATGTTTGAAGCATCTAAACTTCCGGTTGCTCCACCAGCGCCGACTATGGTATGAATTTCATCTATGAAGAGAATAACATCATCATTCTTTTCGAGCTCGTTCATTACAGCCTTCATGCGCTCTTCAAATTGACCACGGTATTTTGTGCCCGCAACTAAACTTGCTAGATCTAAAGTAACCACTCGCTTATTAAAAAGAATTCGTGATACTTTTCGTTTTACAATTCTAAGCGCTAAACCTTCTGCTATAGCCGATTTACCAACACCAGGTTCACCAATCAAAAGCGGGTTATTTTTCTTGCGTCGACTTAAAATTTGAGAAACGCGCTGTATTTCAGCTTCTCTTCCTACTACAGGGTCAAGTTTGCCTTCTTCAGCCAAAGCCGTTAAATCGCGTCCAAAATTATCCAGAACAGGTGTTTTAGACTTTTTATTAGACTTCCCTGAAGGCGTATTGAAAATATTATCTTTTTGAGATTCATCACCTAAATTTGAATCATCATCTTGGAAAGATTCAGCTTTAGGCTCTATGTAATCGTCATTTTCGTTTGTAATCATTTGTTTAAATTGTTCTTTAACATTATCATAGTCTACTTTAAGTTTATTAAGTAGTTTGGTTGTTGGGTCGTTTTCATTTCTAAGAATACACAACAATAAATGAGCTGTATTAATAGAAGTACTCTGAAATAACTTTGCTTCTAAAAATGTCGTTTTTAGAGCGCGTTCTGCCTGCCGTGTTAAGTGCAAGTTCTTTTTTTGATTAGAAGCGATACTAATATTAGGGTTTGCTGGACTTAAAATTTCAACTTTTCGTCTTAAATGATTTAAGTCTACATCTAAAGCATTTAATATATCTATTGCCTTACCATTTCCATCTCTTAAAAGCCCAAGCATTAAATGCTCGGTTCCTATAAAATCATGACCTAAACGAAGGGCTTCTTCCTTACTATAAGCTATTACATCTTTTACTCTTGGGGAGAAATTATCATCCATAACTAAGTTCCTTTCTGCATTAAAAATAATAATAATAGTTGACTAAGGGCAAAAACTGTACCCTAAATTGGTGTTGTCATGCTAATAGACGAAAAATTAAGAATACTTAACAAGTAAAATTCACTATAGTTATTAACGAAAATAAAGGCCAAAATTGTTAATAAAAAGTGTCAAAAACGAAACAAAAATCATCTTACAACACTACTGAAATTCTTATATTAGCATGTTTTGAAAAATACGTAAAACTAAATTAAATTTATATGGCAGAAGGAGAAAAACTGATACCTATTAATATTGAAGATGAGATGAAATCTGCCTACATTGATTATTCAATGTCGGTCATTGTGTCACGTGCTTTACCAGATGTAAGAGACGGTTTAAAACCAGTACATAGACGTGTGTTATTTGGGATGCATGAATTGGGAGTAAGATCTAATACGGCACATAAAAAATCTGCAAGAATTGTAGGTGAAGTTTTGGGTAAGTATCATCCACATGGTGATACTTCGGTTTACGATACTATGGTGCGTATGGCGCAAGAATGGAGTTTGCGCTACATGCTGGTTGATGGACAAGGAAACTTCGGTTCCGTTGATGGTGATAGTCCCGCTGCAATGAGATATACAGAGGCTAGAATGCAAAAGATATCTGAGGAAATGCTTGCTGATATAGATAAAGATACTGTAGACCATAAACTTAATTTTGACGATACACTTCAAGAGCCTACCGTATTACCAACCCGTATTCCAAGTTTGCTGGTGAATGGAGCTTCTGGTATTGCTGTTGGTATGGCCACAAATATGCCACCACACAACTTGACTGAAGTTATAAATGGAACAATTGCATATATAGATAACACCGATATTGAGATTGATGAGTTAATGACTCACATAAAAGCACCAGATTTCCCAACTGGAGGCACAATTTATGGTTATGACGGTGTTCGAGATGCATTTCAAACTGGGCGCGGAAGAATTGTTCTTAGAGCTAAGGCTAATATAGAGGAAGTTAATGGACGTGAATGTATCATTGTAGATGAAATTCCTTATCAAGTGAATAAGGCAGAAATGATTAAGAAAACTGCCGATTTAATTAATGATAAAAAGCTTGAGGGGATTTCTACGATTCGGGACGAGTCGGACAGAAAAGGCATGCGTATTGTGTATGTTTTGAAGCGCGATGCTATTCCTAATATAGTGTTAAATAAATTATTTAAGTATACTGCGCTACAGTCCTCATTTAGTGTAAATAATATTGCGTTAGTAAAAGGTAGGCCTCAACTTTTAAATCTTAAAGATTTAATACATTATTTTGTTGAGCATAGGCATGAAGTTGTTGTACGAAGAACGCAATATGAATTGCGAAAAGCAGAAGAACGTGCCCACATTTTAGAGGGTTTAATTATAGCTTCGGATAATATTGATGAAGTGATTCAAATTATTAGAGCATCTTCTAATGCCGATGAAGCGCGTGAGAATTTAATAAAACGTTTTGAACTATCTGAAATACAGGCAAAGGCTATAGTTGAAATGCGTCTACGCCAGTTAACTGGTCTGGAACAAGACAAGCTACGTTCTGAGTATGATGAAATAATAAAAACAATTGCCGACTTGAAAGACATTCTTGATAAGAAGGATCGTAGAATGACAATCATTAAAGATGAATTGGAGGTAATTCGAGATAAATATGGTGATGACAGACGCTCGAATATTGAATATGCAGGTGGAGATTTAAGCATTGAAGATATGATACCTAATGAGAAAGTTGTTATCACTATCTCCCATGCAGGGTACATTAAACGCACGTCTTTAAACGAATATAAGACTCAAAATAGAGGAGGAGTTGGTCAAAAAGCCTCAACAACTAGGAACGAAGATTTCTTGGAACACTTGTTCGTTGGTACAAACCACCAATATATGCTGTTCTTTACGCAAAAAGGAAAGTGCTTCTGGATGCGTGTTTACGAAATTCCTGAAGGAGCAAAAACTTCGAAAGGAAGAGCTATTCAAAACCTTATAAATATTGAGCAGGATGATAAGGTAATGGCATTTATCTGTACTCAAGATTTAAAGGATGAGGATTATATCAATAGTCATTACGTGATTATGGCGACTAAAAAAGGACAGGTGAAGAAAACTTCTCTTGAGCAATATTCTCGTCCAAGAACGAATGGTATTAATGCTATAACCATTAAGGAAGATGACGAGTTACTGGAGGCTAAACTTACTACTGGAGAAAGTCAAGTAATGTTGGCGCTTAAATCTGGTAAAGCCATTCGTTTTGAAGAAGCTAAAACAAGACCTATGGGTAGAAATGCCTCTGGTGTGCGAGGAATTACTCTGGCTAATGATGCCGATGAAGTTATAGGAATGGTTGCAGTAAATGATATGGAGAGTAACATATTAGTGGTTTCTGAAAATGGTTATGGAAAACGTTCAAGTTTAGAGGATTACAGAATTACAAATAGGGGAGGGAAAGGTGTTAAGACCATTTCGGTTACCGATAAAACAGGTAATTTAGTATCCATAAAAAATGTTACGGATAATGATGATTTAATGATTATCAATAAATCCGGTATAGCCATTAGAATGGCCGTAGAGGATTTACGAGTAATGGGTAGAGCTACACAGGGTGTTAAATTAATCAATTTAAAAGGTAAGGATTCCATTGCCGCGGTTGCCAAAGTGATGCATGATGAAGATGATGTTGAAGATGAAGGCGAAACTACTGGAAACATTGAGCCTTTCAATGATGGCACAACTGTTGATAATAATGATACTGAAAACAACAATAACGAATAACACAAATTAAAATTAAAATGAAAAAACAACTAATTATAGCTTTAGCTATTTCTTTAAGCACATTCTCTTTCGCACAGAAAAAAGAATTGAAAATGGCTGAAAAAGCGATTAAGGCAACAAATTTCGCAGAGGCAAAATCAGCCTTAGCACTAGTAGAACCCCTGTTAGTTTCTTTAGATGAAAAATCATTGAGTAAATATAACTATTTGAAGGGCGTTGCCTTATATGCG
This sequence comes from Jejuia sp. UBA6058, assembly GCA_002428965.1. Taxonomy (GTDB): domain Bacteria; phylum Bacteroidota; class Bacteroidia; order Flavobacteriales; family Flavobacteriaceae; genus Jejuia. Next base: position 87,686 of record DIYI01000007.1, read on the forward strand.
AATGGAGCTGGTACCAACGCAGATGTTGAAAGTGCTTTAGATTTTTTAACTAAATCTGAAAGCGCTTATAAAGATGAAGTTACTCAGTTAAGAACTGACATTGTAAACAAATTATTGGAAAAGGGGAATAAGGCCTACGAAGGTAAAGATTTTGGAAGTGCCTCTACATACTTTGAAAAGGTTTACAACTTAAGAAGCCAAGATACTATTTACTTGTATTATGCCGCAGCAACAGCTGTTAATGCGCCAGACTATGATAGAGCATTAGTATTGTACCAACAACTAAAGGAATTAGGTTATACTGGCATTGCAACACAGTATTATGCAGTTAATATTGAAAATAATGAAAAAGAAATGTTTGCAAGTGAGCAAATGAGGGATTTTTCAGTTAAAGCTAAAACACATAAGGACCCTTCAAGTGAAAAAACGTCTTCAAAAAGAGCGGAAATTGTTAAAAATGTGGCTTTGATCCATATTTCCCAAGGAAATAATGATAAGGCTATAGCAGCAATACAAGACGCTAAGGCCGAAAATCCTGATGATATTAATTTAGTGTTGTCTGAAGCGAACATTTACTACAAAATGGGGGATACAGCTAAGTTTAAGGAACTTCTGGAAGTTGCAACCGAAAAGGAACCTAATAATCCTGAATTGCAGTATAACCTTGGAGTTATTGCAGCTGATTCTGATCAACCTGATAAAGCCATGGAGTATTACAAAAGAACGATAGATTTAGATCCTAGTTATATAAATGCTTATATAAATAGCGCTGCACTGGTATTGTCTAAAGAAGAGGGAATCATTGAAGAAATGAATGGACTGGGCACCTCTGCTGCTGATGATAAACGATATGATGAGCTTAGGGAAGAACGTCAGCAATTATATAAGGATGCTATTCCTTATTTAACAAAGGCGTTAGAATTAGATTCTAAAAATACAGAGGCTGCAAGTACCTTAATGAATATATATAGTGTACTTGGAGAAACAGATAAGTATAAAGAAATGAAGGCAATAGTTGAGTCAATGACTTCGGCTAATTAATTTTTATCCTGATATTTCTATAAAAAAGACGACCAATTTGGTCGCCTTTTTTATAGAGTTTTTATTTTATTAGTTGATGGCTATTTTTTTGGTTGCCGTACCAAATTTAATCTTAATTTTGACAACATAAGTACCAGAAATCTGTTCAGGTATCTTATATTGAAGATAATTTCTGTTGGTATTTAGTTTGAGGCAGAAAAGTGATTGTCCAAGTATATTAAACATTTCTATTGATTCAATTGTTTCAGAACTTTTGTTTTCTATTATAAAACTTCTTTCGTCTTGAGAATAGTAAAAATCAACGCCCTTATCTTCTGTTGAGTTATTTGTACTAAGTGTTTCTGATGTATTTGAAAATCTAATTTCAAACCTATCCAAGTATTCTCCTTGATCCAGAAATATTTTAAAATCCGATTGAGACAAGTTGTGATACTTATTCGATGCCTTGTCATAAATAAAAATATCAAGATCGTTTTTATTGTTCTCTATAGCGTCTAAAATAATGGTATTAAAGCCAGATTTATTAGTATGTATACCTATAGGAATTGAACTCTCTTCCTGTAAACGGTCAGTGGCCTGAATCACATATTTTTCATTGTTGATTAACCAGTACATATCATCCATTTGGTTATCAATGGATTTAGAATCATATCCCCAATCTACTTCCGATGTAGTATTCTCATCAATAGTCAATAACAATTGTCTGTTTAAGTTATTTGCTGAGTTCAATCGTATTCTAATTTTAAGTCTTGAATCTTCTTCTTTGTTAGTATCTATTTTTCTTGGCTGGTTCTCATCATTACTTACAGTACCTTGGCTATATGGTATATCAAATACTCTTTGATTATTATTAAACTCGATAGTTCCATTTTTCATTGCAGATACGTAAAACCCTTGTCCAACGGGAATATATCTATTAGGAACACTATTTAATGACATCATTTCCTTTTCTACAGTAATATCACCTTTTATAACGGCAGGCAAACTTCCTGCTAATGAATAAGTGGCATAACCACCTTGATAGCCGGTCGCTTCATGAGTGCCCCCAGCCCAATGTTTCCAAAAATAAAGAGACCCGTTCAAAGTTTCTTTGTTATCCTGCAAGAATTTTACCGCATCTATTGCAGACGGGTACGGATTTCCTAGTAAATAATCATTATCTAATGCAACATTTCGTGTTATAGTACCATTGTTAGGTTTTCCGCTGAGGGTATATTTTTGTTTGGCAGTAATATCTCCCGATCCAGGACCTTTCATTGTAAATCCTTCGCCTACATGAACTTCTCCAGTACTCCCCACTTGCTGCCAAGATGTGAAAAAATCGCTTTGGGCGTTGCAAAACTTCCATATCCAATAATCCGCTATACTAAGAGGTACCGGAAAACCATCATATCCTGTCTCCAAAAAAGTGACCTCATCAAAAACAGAATTTACAGAGTAGCTATGATTATTTAAATTGGAATTTTGAAAACCAACTGGGGAAGACCAATAATCGTATGTATAATTATCTGCATTACCGTAAAGATCTTTTCTTAGTATGCCCGAACTTGTAATATCAAGTACACTTTTATCTAATTGAAGTAGTTGCGAATCTTCTTGCAAATATAATTCACCATTTAGTTTTAAGTATTCTGAATTATATAATCCCGAATTATTTTTAACATTGATAGAACTTCCTTGATTAATTATTAGGCCCAGTAATGCAGTTCTACTTTCAATATCAAAATGACCATTAGTCTCAACAATAGCAAATTCTGGAATGTTATCTATGTTTAATGAATGCCCATTCACCCAATTATCAATGTCATTCCAGTTGCCATTACTAGTTGCTTTTGATTTGTAGGGTATAGGCGCAGAATATTCTTGTGTTATCTGCATATTGTTTAACTTTCCATCCATTGCATTGTTTGATAAATCTTCTACAAAACCTGTATTTGAAGGCTTCATTTGGTAATACAATAGAAGATCATTCCAATTTAAGCCTTCAATATCTTTAGGAATAATTTCTCCTGAAACCCTTTCGTTTTTATTATTAATTCTTTGATAAATTTGATATTGTAGTTGTTCTTGTGTCAGGGCTTTATTATATACTCTACACTCATTAATTGACCCATTGAAATGATGGCTTTTTAGTTCTGGATGACGTCCTATTTCAAAACTATAATTAGTATTCCAATCCTCTGAATTTAAAAGAGGAATATTCGTCTTTCCAAAATTATATTGCCAAATTTTTTCGCCGTTTAAATAAAGTAGCACTTCACCAGTAGTTCCATTATAACTAATTGCGACATGATTCCAAATACCGTTGTTTATAGTTCCATTTTCTAATTCAGGAGTTTTAATTTCTTCACCCGATTCAGTCTTAATAAAAGCTTGTAATTTTCTATTTTCATTTATAAATAACCTAAAATTTACCTGTCCCATTATAGCTCCACTATATGATTTAGTATCTGGTTTTATCCAAGCCATCATTGTAGATTCTAGCTTTCCACCTAGAAAAGAATCTCTATTGATAAAATCATCTACCCCATCAAAACCTAAAACCTGAGGTGTACAGAAACTAAAGTTTCCAAACCCTGTGGCGTGAGGTTTTTTAGGAGAACAAGCTTCACAATCTAACCACTGAATTCTTATAGATTTTATGAGTTGGTCGTTTGCAAAATTTACGCCAATAATAGGGTTTTCTCCAGAGGTTAGGTTAGCTACGGCATTTACCGTTCCAGTTAATTCATCAATTTCATATGTAGGATATTGAGATTTAGTAAATTGTGGATAGATTGTTTCTCCATCTCCATTTACTCCAGTAATGATGTATTTATCGCCATTTGCATCATAAAAATTAATATGGTGAATATCGAACGACAATGCATATATGGGCTTACTAAAACTAATATTACAGAAAATACCGTCTTTTTCAAAACCATTCGTCAACAAATCAATGCCTTTGTACATATAGCTGGATTGACTTCCAATTTTTGGGGTTTGGCCTGCCCAAAAACCTAGTGTACTTGTTTCTCCTTCAAAAGATATTGACATATCAATTCCAGATTCATCTACGTTGGAAAACGTATTTGATAATGTGCCAGGAGACCAACCATACTCATTAGAGGCTGTTGGAAAGGTAGACCAAATTAGATTAAAATTGTTTCCACAATTTGGAGTTTGGTGAAGCTGCGCAGGCAGTTCACAAACGAAAAGAAACAGTATAATTTTACAAACGTATGTTTGATTGAAAATCTTAAAAAAGAAAAATTGTGAGGGGGTCAATTTATGGTTGATTTAAGGTTAATTGCGAATTCTTACTTATTAATATTACTAAAATTTAAAAAGCTAGGAAAATAGCTTTCCCTAGCTTTTTTGTTTCTATTCAATAATTATTTTTTTAGAGTACCAAGTTTTATCTTCAAGTTGCACTTTTACAACATATACGGCACTAGGAAGGTTTTTAACTTTATATTGAATTGTTGATTCATTTGCGTCATGATCAAATCCTGTAATAGATTGCCCGATAATATTAAAGATATTAACTCTAGTTATTTTTTCCCTATTTGGATTTTGAATAATTACACTTTCTTTCTTGTTGGAGTACAATATATCCAAATTTAAGAGAGAATTGTCATCCAAGTTTAGTGTATTACTACTGTTATTAAAGGTTATTTCAAATCTATCATTGTAAGTTCCTGGTTGTAAGAATATTGAATAATCTCCTTGTTTCAAATCGTGATAAGTATTAAGAGATTTATCCAGTAAATAGACGCTTTGATCTTGAGGTAAGTTAATAGCTTCAGTCATTTTAATAATAATCTCTCCTTCTTGCTTAGTCTTTACGCCCAAAGGTAAAATTTGGGAACTATCAAAATTATTCACGCCTTGAATTAATAACGGCGCGCCATCCAAGTTCCAGTACATATCTTCTTCATTATTTTCAATAAGCGCAGCATCATAACCTAAATCAAAATTATTGGATGCATTGGCATCTACACCTACCAATAACTCACGATGGTAGCCTTTTGGTGAATCCAGCATTAGCCTTATTTTTTGTCTTGAGTCTTCATTAGATTCGTTTTGGTTTCTTGCCGTTTTTTTCCCGTTAGAGCTGGTTTTCACGAATATTGAACCAGAATTTGTACCTGATACTGCTTCTTTTTGAAAAACACGTTGACTATTTTTGATCAATACATTTCCGCCAACAATAGGTTGAGATAATCCAGTAAGCCCTGGATCATTCACTGCAGAGACGAAGAAACCTTGACCAACTGGAATATAACGTTCTGGTCTTTTAGTTCCGGCAATATAGGTGGCATTAATTCTCGCATCACTAGATATAGCCACTGTGCCACCAAGTAAGGTATATACTGCGTAGCCACCTTGATAATCTCTTAATACATGACTATTAATTGCAAAATGGTCCCAGAAATATAAAGCACCGTTTATTACGTTATTTGTATTTGTACCACCATCGGCAGCACTTAAATTATCTAGTATGAATAGATTTGCATCTAAGGCAGAAGGGTACGGGTTTCCTATTAAATAATCATTATCTACTGTAATTGGTAAGCTAAAATCACCATTATTAGGTTGTCCTACAAATTCGTAATCTTGGTCAGGAGAACCAACTCCTGGACCTTTCATAGTAAAGCCTTCACCTACTTGTATAGGTGATGAGCTTCTTAAATGTTGCCACTGTGCATATTGATCATAAGGTAAGTTAGAATATTTCCAAATCCAATAATCTGCTATTGTTACTGGTGAAGCAGAACCATTATAGCCTGATGATGTAAAATTAACATTGTTAAATACACTGGCCACAGTATAATTTGAATTACTTGTTGGCGAAACTGGTGAGCACCAATAATTATAAATATAGGTATTTGCCGTTCCTTGTTGATTGCGCTCAAGAGTTCCAGTACTTGTGTTATCAAAGTCACTTTCGTCTGTTTGTACAAGTTGAGACTCTCCTTCTAAATCTATGGTACCGTCAAGTTTTAGATAATGTGTTACTGTTAATCCGATACCATCATTTGTTGCCGTGTTACCATTAACTTGTAAATCACCACTGTTTATAATTAGTGCTTTTACAGAACAATTTCTAGTTCTAACTGCAGTAGCCGATGCTCCTAAATAAGTGTCATGATTTATCTCAACAATATTCCAATCAATTGGAGTTGTACCATCTACAATTGATAAGGAGTTGGGTAAAGACTGTACAGCGTTGTTCAACCAGGTACCAGATGCATCCCAAGAACCGTCTGCTTGCGTCTGATAGGGTAGTGGTGCTGTCTGGTAGTCTACAGTATTTAAATTTCTTAAAGCACCTTGAATGTTATTACCAGACATATCATCTGTATTTGTATAGGTATACACAGACATTGGATAATAGCCTGCTAAATCAGTCCAAGGTATAGTGCTAATTTCGTTTTTTGTAATTGTGGTTGGTATAACATCTCCATACTCTAGTGCTAGAGTTCCATCGTTTATAAGTTCTTGATTCATCATATATCGCAACTGCTCTTCACCTAAAGCGGTATTCCAAACTCTTACCTCATCAATATTTCCTGCAAAAAAGTTTGTAGTATTAGGATCAAAACCGTCAGCAGCTGCAATTAAAAACTTTTGTGATGTTGCTGTTGGAGCGGGGAATGATGCACCTGTTGTATCTTCCACACCATCAATATATAAGGAGGCATTACCGCTATTGTAAACGACTGCAACATGATGCCACATATTCTCAGGAATAATTACTGAAGATGTTAAAGAAGCTGCTGCACCATTTAAAGAAAACAGCAATCTGCCAGAACCGTCAATAGCAAAATCATAACCTTCACTATTAGCTGCATTTCGTTTTGAAATAATAGAAGCATTAACAGTGCCTGTATCTCTTTTAATCCATGCAGAAATGGTAAATTCAGTAGTATTTAAATCTAAATTATCATCCATATCTACATAGTCTACTGCACCATCAAAATACACAGAACGTTCAACTACAATTTGTGGAGCATAACCAAATGTGATGTATTTTGTACTATTGAAATCATAATCTGTTTCTAAGTTTCCACTACCGTCAGATGTCATAACTCTATAATCTGCGGTTGGATCGAAAACTCCTGTATCTGAAATAAACATGTAATAATTACCAGGAGGTGTAATATTTCTAATTGCATTTTCAGGTATTCTCACTTTACATGATGGAATATCTCCTCCAGTTTCAACAACTTTCCATACACGTTGCATGGCAACAAATGATACTGGCGTTGAAAGTCCAGAAATACCAGAACTCATATCTACATTTATTGCAGAAGCAGCTAAATTTAGATTTGCACCATTATTACCCCAAACTAAAAATTCTCTATCATTAAATGTTGTGGTGTTAGTGCTAACATTGATGCTGTTTGTATCATAAATATCAGATAAACCAATAGATAAAACACCTTCAATTGGGCCTGTGCCGTCTGTTGCATCATTAGAGCTACTTGATTGTTTTTGAAGTAGTTCTGAAGCATCGTCTCTACCAATCCCAGCAACATCATAGTTATATCCTGAGTTAACTGATGTATCCCATATTACTGTGTTTTGAGAGTCTATATAATCTCTATCATTTAAGTTAACAGCTGTTGTGCTGCCCGTATCGTGCAAAGTAATACCATACTTTAAACATAAGGCAGATAATACTTTATGCTGATTCGTTGTTGAGTTAGTTTCAGAATAACTTAATACTTCACTTATTTTTCCATCAAAATAAGTATCGAATGGGTGTCCGTTTAAAGAAATTCTACCACTACCAAGAGCGAAATATGAGTTTAAAAACTCATTGAAAGGTAGTGTTTCAAAAGTAGATGATGTTTCCCCAGTTTCATTATCAATTCTTATTCCGTTCTTGTAAATTTCAGTGGAGTTATCAGATGCATTATTTTTAATGTTAAAAACAATAACCTCACTATCATAAGAATCAGTTGCACTTGAATATGTTCTTCCGTATGATCCACCAGGAGCCGTTCCTGAAGTTAATGATCCTGGTACGGTACTAACCATATGATTTACCATTGAATCGTAATTTGTAAATCTTTGAGAACCAGCGCCAAAGAATAAGCCAGTACCATCACTATGCATAGTTTCATTAGCGTATCTTCCAGATAAAGGTGCTTGAGTGTTGGATAGTTGTCTATCTATTATTCCGTCAGTTTTAAGTACTATAAAATAGTCTTTAGAGTAAAATCCACCTTTCCCTTTCATTACATCTTGATCTGCCTTAACAAAATCTACGTAAGGATTAAAATTGATATTACCTGAAGCGTTATCGTAAAAAATAGGACTATTAGTTGATACACTAATTGCATCATTATCTTGAGCTTGATCGTTCCAAGTGGAGATGTCTGTTCCGTCAGTTACTGTCCCAATTTCCGAGTCTGCTTTTAACCATAGTTTTAAGTTATTAGTAACACCACCGGGAGCATATGATGGATCGGCAAATGGAGTGTACGGATCTCCTTTAATAAACACGTTATCAAAATTAAATCCATCACCGTTTGCGGTTTGACTTGCAAAATATACTCTGAATTGTACGGTTGGCTGGTTATCCAAAGCTGTAGGTAATTCTATAACTGCTTCATCAAAGTTATTTCTTCCTGCTTCTGGTGATGTATTATTATCCCCACTCCAACCGTTTATACTTCCTAAAGCAGTAACACTTGCAGAGTCATACCAGTGTGTTCCAGATCCTGTTGCCCCTAAAGTTGTCCAAGTTGATCCATTAGTAGTATATTCTATAATTGCACCATCAGCAGTGTCTGTAATATACCTTACATCAATACTAAATTCTAGGTTGTAAAATCCAGTTAAATCTATTATAGGGCTTGTAACATATGTTGAAGTGTTATTAGCGTAATTATTGTAAGAACTCGTATACCAATAGCTAGATTCTCCAACTTCACTAGTATTTGTGCCGTATGCCCATGTTGAACCAGAACCAGTATTTGACATGGTCCATCCTCCATCATTATTATCAAAATTTTCATAATATATGGTATAAGTAGGCGGGCCACTAATACCTGTGCCATGTATATCGAATGTGTATGTACCTTCGTCTGCATCGTCATTGGCAATTGTTACTGTAGCGGTTCTAAGCCCTACAGCACTAGGATCGAAAGTAATTTCAAATGTTGTACTTCCACCAGCAGCGATATTATTGCTTGGAATTGTTGAAACTGTAAAGTCGGCAGCATGCGTTCCTGAGAGTGAAACGTATGGAGAGCCTGCCGTCAATAACAGATTGGTCAACGAACCAAGATTCTCGATTATAAATGTACTTGTTGAAGTGCCAGATACCGCTAGGACGTTTCCAAAATCGGTATTATCAGTTGTTGTTGGTGTAACATCGCCCGAGGTAATGGTATTACCGAGACCTGTTACATTAATTTCTTGTATTGTTGTGGTTCCTGTACCTTGAATATTAAAAGTATATGGATTTTCATCACCATCATCATTTGCAATACTTATAGTCGCTGTTCTTAGCCCAGTTGCACTAGGATTGAATGTAATATCAAATGTGGTGGTGCTTGATGTCGCGATTGATGAAGATGGAATTGCAGTTATGCTAAAATCTCCCGCATTAGTACCGCCAATTGTAACGTATGGTGATGCTCCTGTTAGATTTAATGTTGAAGTACCTGTATTTTCAATAGTAAAGGTATGCACTACCGTTTCTACTGTTACATCACTATTACCAAAATCAGTATCATCAGTTACATCCGGTGTAGTATCCCCATTTGCAATACTATTAGTGTTTCCTTGAATATCTATTTCCGGACTTGGACCACTAGATGTTACTACTATTGAATAATCTTCAACTTCACCATCATAACCAGTATCACAAGAACCTGGAGAACTGTTATACCTTGCTGCTACACGCATCCGTGTTGTCCCTAAAGTTGCTCCAGCTGGAACCGTAATGTTTAATGGAGAGGCAGATGTTGCACCCGTAGGTGAAGCATTAGTATTCCCCATATCAAAGGCTTCGTTAGCGTCTAGAAAATCTCCATCTTGATTCCAATCTATCCACACAAAGGCGTATGTGTTGAAACCTCCATCGGTATTTACTTCAACAGTTAAGTTATAAGATGAAGATTGTGTAAGAGTAGTACTTATAGCTGTAAAATCTTCATAAGCATTATCTGTATTGTCTGTATCAGAATTATCGATTGTATTTAAAACTACTCTATGTACTCCGGTTAAAAAAGAAGTGTTTCCGTTTGCAGTACAATAGCTAGCAGCTGTTCCAGTTCCCTGAATATCGAAAGTATAGGGGTTTTCGTCACCATCGTCATTAGCAATAGAAATAGTTGCAGTTCTTAAACCAATAGCACTGGGGTCAAAAGTAATCGTAAATGTTGTACTTCCAGAAGTTGCAATTGGAGTTGTTGGGTTAGCTGTTATTGTGAAATCTGCAGCGTTTGCGCCTGATATAGATATGTATGGAGAGGCATCAGTTAAATTTAAGACAGCAGAACCTAAGTTTTGAATTGTAAATGTACGTGCAGCTGTTCCACTTGCAGCTACAACATTGCCAAAATCTGTATCATCTGCAGTTGATGGGGTTGTATCTCCATCTGCAATATTTGTCCCATTGCCTTGAATGTTAATTTCGGGAGCAGGAGTAAAAGAAGACCCTTGAACAACAAATGTGTAAGGGTTTTCATCACTATCATCATTGGCTATAGAAATAGTTGCTTGGGCGTTTGTAATATCAACAGTAGGAGCGAAGCGCACCACAAAAGTTAGATCTGCACCACCACTAGTTATAGAACTTGCACTTGGTTGTGTAAGAATGCTAAAAGCAGCATTTCCGCTAATAGTAACATCAGGTGCACCAGTTAAATTTAAAGTAGCTATTCCTGTATTTTGAATTGTGAAGGTGCGGTCTAGAGTTGTAGCATTCGCAATTGAACCAAATTCAGTGTCGTCTGTTGTAACTGGCGTAGTGTCTCCATCTGCTATGTCGTTTCCGTTTCCTTGAATATTAATCTCAGGTTCAGGCGTAAATGATGATCCCTGTACCACAAAAGTATATGGGTTTTCATCACTATCATCATTTGCAATAGAAATTGTAGCTTGAGCATTAGTAACATCAACGGTAGGAGCGAACCTTACGACAAATGTTAAATCACCTCCGCCGCTAGCAATTGAGCTCGCACTTGGTTGTGTAAGAATGCTAAAAGCAGCATTTCCACTAATAGCAATATCAGGTGCGCCAGTTAAGTTCAAAGTGCCTGTTCCTGTATTTTGAATGGTAAAGGTGTGATCTAAATTTGTAGCATTCGCAATTGAACCAAATTCAGTGTCGTCTGTCGCAACTGGTGTAGTATCTCCATCTACTATGTTATTGCCGTTACCCTGAATGTTAATTTCAGGTGTAGGCGTGAAAGAGGATCCCTGTACCACGAAAGTATATGGATTCTCATCACTATCATCATTTGCAATAGAAATTGTAGCTTGAGCATTAGTAACATCAACAGTAGGAGCGAACCTTACGACAAATGTTAAATCACTTCCACCACTAGCAATACTACTTGCACTCGGTTGGGTTAAAATACTAAACGCTGCATTACCACTAATAGTAACATCAGGTGCACCAGTTAAATTTAAAGTAGCTGTTCCTGTATTTTGAATGGTGAACGTGTGGTCTAAAGTTGTAGCATTCGCAATTGAACCAAATTCAGTGTCATCTGTCGCTACAGGAGTTGTATCACCATCTGCTATGTCGTTTCCGTTTCCTTGTATGTTTATTTCAGGTAAAGCAACAGAGGCTATTACATTTATTGTATAGTCCTCTACTTCACCATCATAACCTGTATCACAGGAGCCTGGATCTGTATTATATCTTGCAGCTACTCGCATTCGTGTTGTCCCTAGGGTTGCAGTAGCAGGTGCTGTAACACTGAAAGGAGTTACAGGAAGTGTACCAATTGGATCAGTATTGGTGTCACCCATATCATAGGATTCATTAGCATCTAGAAAATCCCCATCTTGATTCCAGTCAATCCAAACAAAAGCATGAGTTGTAAAGCCACCATCAGTGTCAATTTCTAAGGATAGGTTATGGCTTGAAGATTGCATTACAGTGGTACTAATAGCTGTAAAATCTTCATAAGGGTTATCAGTGTTATCTGTATCTGAATTATCAATGGTATTAAAAATTACTCTTGAAACCCCAGTATCAAAAGATGTATTACCGCTTGCAGAACAATATGTTGTACCAGAGTAACCTTCAATAAGAACTTCGTCAATAAAGTTTCTTTCATTAGTGTTATTTGTATTATTGATTATTCTGAATTGGGCATTTACTGGAAAGGTGTAAGTTCCCGTAGTTAATGAAAATGAAAAGCTATGTGGGTTAGCGTTCCCTGTAGTAGTAAATTCTGTTCCTCGTCTGTATTGTTGCAATAGAATCCAAGAGGTTCCATCAAAGTATTCTAAGTTAACCCCTTCGCCAGTATCTACATTACCATTTGCTTTATGACAAAAAGAAAAATCAACTTGAGTGTACAAAGTCAAATCTAGAGCTGAAGAAGTCATAATGGCAGAAGTATTCTGCCTCATTCTTATGGAACGCGTTCCTCCGCAAGAAGGATTAACATTGTTTATTCTGGCTGAATTTCCAGAAAGTGTCCAAATACCTGTTCCAGATTCGAAATCTTCGTAATCAATAGTAACTTGAGAGTTTGCTATTAATGGGCATAAAATACCCATTAATAGCATGTAAAAACTCAGTGAGAGGTTAAGTTTTTTCATGAGAGGTTAAGTATTAGTTTTTGGGACTAATTATGTACATTTCAAATGTAGATTCACACTCTTTTAAATGCAAAAATAATCGATAAAATGCATATTAACTTAATTAAATTACTGATAATCAATATATTGCAATATTTCAATTAAATTTAAATTGTAATCTAAATATTACCATTAATGTTAAATTGTAGGAATTAATTTTACCTCAAATAAAGTATGGATTACATGAAAAAAAGAGCAATCGTCAGATTGTATAATCACTGTTAAAACTTTTGTTAAATATTTTTTCGAAAAAGTGCTAATAAGGAAAGAGACTAGAGACTAGTTGAGATATTCTAGCCTCTAGTTTTATGCTTCAGATTTTATTAAAACTTAATTAATTTTTTATACGTTTTAAATCCAGATCTTGGGTTAGTTATTTTGATAATATAAGTTGCTTGATCAATTTTATCTAAACCATTTACTACAATTGAATTATTCGTACTTACATATTGGCGCTTAATGACTAATGAACCTTTCGTATCAAATATTTCTATAACTAATTTATCCGAATTAAAGGCATCAGGAACAATTAGTTTAATGTAGTTATTAAATGGATTTGGTGTAATACCTATGTTAAATGTACCAATCGTGTTATCATCTAAAGTTGTTTCATCTAATCCATCACAATCTTGATCAATTCCATCGTTTATTATTTCAGGTGCACCAGGATATATTGTATTATCTGTATCATCGCAATCTAAAACTGGTGTTAGTAAAGCAGATGTGTATAGTGCTCCTGGTGAAGTACATGCTAAAATAGTTGAACCAGCATAACCATCCCCATCTGCATCCAAATACCATATGGTTTGTGGTGTTACAGTTAAGTTCAACACTTGATCCGCAGTACAGCCATCATTAGTGATGGTGATATTCTGATTAGAACTATAGGTCACACCATTAGCAGCCCAAGT
>DIYI01000007.1:101576-101718 GCA_002428965.1 Jejuia sp. UBA6058
TCCCCAGAACAGATGGTCTCTGTGGTAGTTACCGTAGCAGGTTTAGGAGTAACAGTTAAGTTCAACACTTGATCCGCAGTACAGCCATCATTAGTGATGGTGATATTCTGATCAGTACTATAAGTCACACCATTAGCCGCCC
>DIYI01000011.1 GCA_002428965.1 Jejuia sp. UBA6058
ACAACGGTCTCGTATATGAAAAGTAGGCGATTTCATTCACTGAATATTCAATTAAGCAGGAATTTGAAACAAGCGAAAAGCTTTTATTTCACTACTATTTCGCCTATTTTTTATATACATTGTTAGCCACTGGCATTTTCTTCACGTTGTATTCAATATGTTTAATCTTAACTTTTAACCAAGTCCATTGCTCTGACTCCAAATTCCATATTGCTTCACATTCAGTTGGAATTTTAATACCATTTCGCTCTTCTGTTTTATTGGCAACTACTTTCCATTCTACAGGCTCACTATCATTTGGGTCTTTAAAACGCATCGTAACAAACTTTTCAAACTGTCCCATTTCATTAAAATAGAAAATACCTGAACCTTTAGTTCCGTTATATTTCATTGTCGCTTTAGCTGAAAATTCGTCAATTTCCTCCCATGTCAAGTATTCGCTTAATGCTGCTGATGGAAACCAAACCATTTCTGCTAAAAATCTTTGTAGGGCTGATTGATTTACTTTTTCGTCATTTTTAGCATCTGCAACAGGAATAAGAGCAAAAAGCTTGATGAGCATTTCTGCTTTTCCATTTTCAAATTTATCTCGACCAATTACACTCATAAGTGGGTTCATTTGGGTTTTGATATCCCAATTAAACGCAGGTGGTTGAATGGTAAAATATTGTTCTGAAGTTCCAAAATTCCATTCTTCTTGTTCTGGCTTGAACTTTAGTTGTAAGTCCTGTGTGAGGAAGACATTTGAAATCTTTGGTTTTTCAACAACACCACTATAATTCAGCCATTTTTGAACTATGACAGGTAAGTCATCTATTTCATCAGAGTTAAGAGCTTCAATTTGATGTTTTGCCGATGTTTTAAACATTACAACTCTTTCTTTTTTTATAACATTTTCGAAGTTGTTGTTTAAATATCCATGTATAACTGCGATTAGAATGATTAAATTGGCAATTGTGCCATATTTCGCTTCTGACCAAAAATTGAATATCAATATCTGAGAGAATAAAATAGCCACTAACCCAACAATCCACCATATGTCAAAGCGAACAGAGTATAGAATAGTGGTTGCAATAAATAATAGAAAGGTCACTAACCAAAATAGTCCAAATGCTCTGGAAATAGGTTGATTTATTCCATTAAACTCAGAATATCCAAATGCTTTTAGAAATCCAAATAAGTGGATGATTCCGTGTAGTCCGATTAATATAATTAAAGCTATTCGCATTTTTTTTCTTGCTTGTGGCTAACACGTATATATATCTGTATTTTTTATACTAAAACTAAAATAGTAAATATTTATGCAGTCCCACCAATATTGGAGTTATAAAATTTGATGTGTCATGCATTTTGTATATCAAATTTGTTATTTTTGTAGAATGATATACAAAATACCTGTATGGAATTAAAAATGTATCAGTTTAAACCCGACGTTCATCAAAATAGAAATGTAATTCTTATATTTTTTGATCAGGATGATAATTTGAAGCGTGCTCTACGTAAACGTTTTAAGTCGGCTAAATGGAGTGCTACAAAAAAGGCATGGTATTTACCCGATATGCCGGCAATTCGTAAGGCTTTGAATTTACAGGAAGTACAAGTACATTTACGAAAAGCTTCAAATATTCATCCAGTAAACCGTAAGGCATATCTGGATTTGAATGAAAAACTTACATTAATGCAGTATAGTAGCAATACAAAGCGTATGTACCTTGCAGAGTTTTACCATTTGTTAAGTCTTTTAGACGATTATTATGTAGCCGATTTATCGCCACATCGTTTAAAAGACTATTTTTTATATTGTGTTAAGGTAAAACAAATGGGAGAGCGCAAAATGAATGGCAAGATAAACGCTATAAAGTTTTATTTTGAGCAGGTACTGCACAGGCCAAAAATGTTTTTTGATATTCCTAGACCAAAAAAGCCTTTAACCTTGCCTAAAATGTTAAGTAAGACTGAGGTTAAAAGTTTATTTAGGGTAACCTCTAACTTAAAACATAAAGTGGCCTTACAATTAAGCTATGGTATGGGGCTTAGGGTATCTGAAGTGGTTAACCTAAAACTTAATGATATTGACAGTAAGCGTATGTTTGCTCATATAAAAGGAGCCAAAGGAAAGAAAGACCGTTATGTGCCTTTGCCAGAAAGTATTTTAGCCAATTTAAGAGAATATTATAAAGCTTATAAACCAAAAGTTTACCTATTTGAGGGGCAATACGGTGGGGCTTATGCTAAATCTAGCTTGCAGCAGGTATTCAAGACGGCCATGAGAAAGGCAGGTATTAAAAAACAAATAGGTATACATGGTCTAAGACATTCTTATGCTACACACTTATTAGAATCTGGCGCAGACATGCGTTTCATACAAGAATTGCTAGGGCATCACTCTATTAAAACCACCCAGGTATACACAAAGGTTTCTCCTAGAAGTATTTCTAAGATTAAAAGTCCTCTTGATACTTTAATGGATACAAAATAGATACGTGCTAAACCGCCACAACGCCCTTAATATGAGGATGCGGATTATAATCTACCAAAGTAAAATCTTCGAAGTCAAACTCGAAAATGTCCTTTTTGTCAGGATTTAAAATCATTTTTGGTAACGGTCGTGGTTCGCGAGATAATTGCAATTCTAACTGTTCAAAGTGGTTGCTATAAATATGCGCATCTCCAAAGGTGTGTATAAATTCCCCAGCTTCGTAACCACAAACCTGTGCCATCATCATTGTAAACAAGGCATAAGATGCAATATTAAAAGGCACGCCTAAAAATATATCGGCACTACGTTGGTATAACTGGCAAGATAATTTGCCATTAGCTACATAAAATTGAAAAAATGCATGACACGGTGGTAATGCCGCTTTACCGTTAGCCACATTTTCACTAAAACTAACCGATGTGTCGGGCAGTACTGAAGGGTTCCAAGCAGAAACCAACATGCGCCTACTATTAGGATTGTTTTTTAAAGTGTCTATTACCTCTTTTATCTGGTCTATCTCATCACTATTCCAATTACGCCATTGGTGCCCATAAACCGGACCTAAATCTCCATTTTCATCTGCCCATTCGTTCCAAATACGCACGCCGTTTTCAGTTAGGTAATCAATATTAGTATCGCCTTTTAAAAACCATAATAGCTCATAAATAATAGATTTCAGGTGTAACTTTTTAGTAGTTACCATGGGGAAACCTTCACTTAAGTCAAAACGCATTTGGTAGCCAAAAACACTTTTGGTACCAGTACCAGTGCGGTCTCCTTTTTCATTTCCGTTTTCTAAAACATGGGTTACTAAATCGTGGTATTGCTTCATAATTATGCCTTTGTAAAGGTTGTTTTTTTAACTGTTTACTTTAGCTTTTAAAATCAAAACAGCGCTTACGAATTTAAATAAAAAGACAGGTTTAATTTTGAATTAAAACGCAGATAATATCAAAAAGTTATTAACGAAAATAAGAGTAAAGATTATCCAATAATCATACCCGCAATGGTAGCCGAAATTAAAGAGGCGATAGTGCCACCAATTAAGGCTTTCATTCCAAATTTAGATAGCGTTTTACGTTGTCCTGGAGCTAATGAGCCAATACCTCCAATTTGAATACCAATGGAGGCGAAGTTTGCAAACCCGCAAAGCATGTAAGTAGCCATTATAACAGATTTCTCATATTTTAAATGCGTTGCACTAGCTACATTTTTTAAATCTGCTAGTTGTATATAACCTATAAATTCACTGGCAGCTAATTTAATACCC
The DNA here is from genome assembly GCA_002428965.1 of Jejuia sp. UBA6058. Lineage (GTDB taxonomy): Bacteria > Bacteroidota > Bacteroidia > Flavobacteriales > Flavobacteriaceae > Jejuia. Next base: position 3,750 of record DIYI01000011.1, read on the forward strand.
AAAAGTTGTCCCATAAGTGCCATATCTTCTTTGGCAACGCCTATAAGCCACATTAAAGGTGCAAACACATAACCAAGAATAAACTCTAAAGATAAGCTAGAATATCTTGTGTTTTCTGAAATCCACTCGTTGAGACCAGAATAGTATCCTATTTTTTCAAATCCATAATTAAACATGGCTATAAAAGCGACAAAAACTAAAAGCATTGCGCCAACATTAACAGCTAGTTTTAAACCTTCGGTAGTTCCGTTAGCAATAGCATCTAAAAAATTAGAACCTATTTTGTCTTGAGATACTTTTACATCCGTATTAATAGATTCCGTTTGTGGATATAAAATTTTTGAAATAACAATAGCCCCAGGAGCTGCCATTACAGAAGCTGCCAACAAGTGTTTTGCATAAAATAACCGTAACTTTGCATCATCACCTCCTAAAAACCCTATGTAGGCTGCTAACACGGCTCCTGCTACTGTAGCCATACCACCAATCATTACTAAAAGCATTTCAGATTTGTTCATCTTTTCCAAATAGGCCTTTATAAGCAATGGCGCTTCGGTTTGGCCTAAAAAAATATTCCCAGCAACACTTAAACTTTCAGCTCCAGAAATTCTTAAAAGTTTAGATAATAGCCAACCAAACCCTTTAACCACAATTTGAATAACACCTAAATAATATAAAACTGAAGTAAGTGCCGAAAAGAAAATAATGGTAGGTAGCACTTGAAAAGCAAAAATAAACCCAAAGGTATCCATATCTACCACTAAACCTTCAAATAGAAATTTACTTCCTGCTTTTGTAAATTCAAGGATTTGAACAAATAAGCTTCCTATAAATTCAAAGATACTTTTAATAAATCCCACCTTTAAAACACCAACAGCAATCACCAATTGAAATGCCAAACCAATACCAACAACACGCCAGTTTATAGCCTTTCGGTTGCTGCTAAACAAAAAGGAAATAAACACTAAGGCGAGCATTCCAAGAATACCGCGCCATAAACTGTTTAACGAAAACCCTTGACTTGGGATTATTTCCGATTCTGAAGTAACAACCGGTGCACTAGCTCTTAAGGTATTAGATACTGCAGTAGAATCTGCCACTAAAAGTGTTTCGGTAGGAGATGTGTTTATAGCATCATTAACAGACGCCTCAATAGTATTTGGTGTGTTAAGATTATTTTGCGAAACTACTGCTGGACTAACTAAGAATAACAGAAAAAGGATAGACCAAAAGAGTTGTTTCATATATTAAGTTTTAACGCTTAGAAATTTCATCACGAATACTTGCCGCTTTCTCATAATCTTCATTAGCAACAGCTTCCTCTAAAAGTTGACGTAGTTCTTCAATCGATTTAGAAGAGAAATCAGTCTTAGAAACTGCGGGCTCTAATTCTCCAGCTAAAACATCATCCACAAGTACACTATCTTCAGTGTTTTCATTATCACTATTTTTAGACTCTACTTTCAAGAAGATACCCGCTTTATCAAGTATGTTTTTGTAAGTGAAAATAGGCGCATCAAAGCGCAGCGCCAAGGCAATAGCATCACTGGTTCTAGCATCAATAATCTCCTCAATTTTATCGCGTTCACAAATCAAGCTAGAGTAAAATACACCGTCCACAAGTTTATGAATAATCACTTGTTTTACAACAATATCAAAGCGTTCTGCAAAGTTTTTAAACAAATCGTGGGTTAAGGGGCGCGGAGGCCTAATTTCTTTTTCTAAAGCAATGGCAATAGATTGCGCTTCAAAAGCACCAATTACAATAGGTAATTTACGGTCTCCTTCAACCTCATTCAATATTAAAGCATACGCACCATTTTGGGTTTGGCTGTACGATATGCCTTTTATATTCAATCTTACTAAACTCATATCTTCATTTAAAACGCAAAGAACTGCTTAAATTAGAACTTTACCAACAGGAAAATCACTTTTTGGCATGAAATGCTAAGTTAAGCAGTTCTATAGTACTTTACAATTTTCAGAAAAATAAAATACAATTGTTTGGGGTGGTTGGCATTTAACCGGTTGCCAGAGTCGCTATTTGGGCGTTACCCGCAAGGGGTCGGGCTTTCCGCTAAAAGTTTTGGCTCGATGCGCGCCTCGCCAAAAGCTACCGCTACAATCCCTATCGCGCGCTATCCTCTAAAGTCATTTCAAACCCTCTACATACTAACTTCTTTGCAACTTAGTTCTTTGCAAGAGAAAACGAAAAAATCCCCGAGGAAACCTAGGGGATTATCTTATAAAGTTTTTCAAAAACCTATGAAGCTTTAAAAGCCTTTAATTTTTCAATAAGTTCCGGTACCACCTCAAAAGCATCACCAACAACACCATAATCTGCAGCCTTAAAGAAGGGTGCTTCAGGGTCTGTGTTAATAACTACTTTTACTTTAGAGGCGTTAATACCAGCAAGGTGCTGAATAGCTCCAGAAATACCAATTGCAATATAAAGGTTAGAAGCAACAGGTTTTCCTGTTTGCCCAACATGTTCCCCATGTGGTCGCCATCCTAAGTCCGACACTGGCTTAGAGCATGCCGTAGCAGCCCCTAATACATCTGCCAATTCTTCAACCATACCCCAGTTTTCAGGACCTTTTAAGCCTCTTCCCGCAGAAACAACTATTTCCGCATCGGCAATGGTAACCTTGTCCGTTGCTTTGTCAATAGACTCTACTTTTACACCAGATTCCAAAATAGAAGCTCCAAAATCCTCAGCAGCTGCAGCTCCTGATTTTTCAACTAAACCAAAGGAATTATTAGATACACCAATGATTTTTACATCGGTTTTTATTTCTGTGTGTTCAAAAGCTTTATTGGTAAATGCGGAGCGCTTAACAGTAAAAGGGCTCGTGTTTGACGGTGCAGCAACAACATTTGAAGCATACCCTGCGTTTAAACCCACAGCTAAAAGTGACGCCAAATATTTACTATCTGCACTGGAGCTTAAAATAACAACTTGGGCACTTTCAGCTTCTGCAGCTTGTTGTAAAACATCTGCATAAGATTTGGCATTAAAACTATCTAAGTCCTCACTTGATACTTTTAGTACTTTATCTACTCCGTAATTTCCCAATTCAGAAGTGTCGTCTGTGTTAACTGTTACAGCAGTAACAGTAGTTTCTAACGCATCTGCAACCGCTTTCGCATAGGAAGCAACCTCAAAGGCCACTTTCTTAAATTTATTTTGTTCTGATTCTGTATATACTAAAACTGACATAATATTTTTTCAAAATATAAATTCCAAAAAATATAAATTCCAACAACCAAATTTTGGAATTTTGTATTTGGAATTTGGTTATTAAATTACTTTGGCCTCATTATGAAGCAAATCCACTAGTTCATCTAAATTACCCGCATCTACCAATTTTACTGCACCTTTAGGAGCAGGTTTCTCGAAAGAGACCGAGCTTGTTCCAGAACCATCAGCTGTTGGCTCTAAAATAGTTAAGGGTTTTTTACGCGCCATCATAATACCACGCATGTTAGGTATTTTTAAATCGCTTTCTTCCACCAATCCTTTCTGTCCTCCAACCACTAAGGGCAAAGATGTAGATACAGTTTCTTTACCGCCATCAATTTCTCTTGTTGCAGTTGCCGAAGTTCCATCAACCTCTAAACCAACACAAGTATTTACAAAATTAGCACCAATTAATCCTGCTAACATACCAGGAACCATACCGCCGTTATAATCAATAGACTCCCGGCCAGCAATAATCAAATCATAACCGCCGTCTTGTACAACTTTAGCTAATTCCTTAGCCACAGAAAACCCGTCTATAGCGGGCGTGTTAATTCTAATAGCAGCATCTGCTCCAATAGCTAAGGCCTTTCTTAATGTAGGTTCTGTTTCAGGCCCACCAACGTTAACAACGGTAACATTGGCACCTTGCTTTTCTTTAAACCACATGGCACGCGTTAATCCAAACTCATCATTTGGGTTAATCACAAACTGCACACCGTTGGTGTCAAATTTTGTATCACCATCAGTAAAGTTTATCTTTGAAGTCGTGTCTGGAACATGACTTATGCAAACCAATATCTTCATATTTCCTTGTAATTAAAATGTCTTATTTTTTGCGGATACGAAGTTATAGAATTTATTTGAAAAATACTATGCGTGCATAATAAATTTTTAAAAATTTATCTTACTCAAATAAGCCTTAATTACTATTTTTGCGTCTCGATTTAAAAGCAGGTAAATGAAGACAATTCAATTTAGAGAGGCGATTTGCGAAGCGATGAGCGAAGAAATGCGCAGAGACGAAAGCGTATATTTAATGGGTGAGGAAGTTGCGGAATATAATGGTGCTTACAAAGCATCAAAAGGAATGTTAGACGAATTTGGTGATAAGCGCGTTATTGACACGCCTATTGCAGAACTTGGTTTTGCAGGCATTGCTGTTGGTTCTACCATGACAGGAAATCGCCCTATTGTTGAGTATATGACCTTTAACTTCTCTCTCGTTGGAATTGATCAGATTATAAACAACGCCGCAAAAATCAGACAAATGTCTGGAGGGCAATTCAAATGTCCCATTGTATTTCGCGGACCTACAGCTTCTGCGGGTCAGTTGGGAGCAACACATTCTCAGGCATTTGAGAACTGGTTTGCCAATACACCTGGTTTAAAAGTTGTAGTACCATCTAATCCGTATGATGCTAAAGGCTTATTGAAAGCAGCTATTCGTGATGACGATCCGGTGATTTTCATGGAAAGTGAGCAAATGTATGGTGATAAGGGTGAAGTGCCAGAAGGAGAATACATTTTACCAATTGGTGTTGCGGATATTAAAAGAAAGGGGGATGATGTTACTATTGTTTCTTTCGGAAAAATTATAAAGGAGGCTTATAAAGCTGCGGATGAGTTGGAAAAAGAAGGTATTTCTTGTGAAATCATAGATTTACGCACGGTACGACCTATGGATAGAAAAGCTATTGTAGAATCTGTAAAGAAAACAAACCGTTTAGTAGTTTTAGAAGAGGCATGGCCTTTTGGAAATGTCGCAACAGAAATTACCTATTTGGTACAAAGTGAAGCTTTTGATTATTTAGATGCACCAGTTGTCAAAATAAATACTGCTGATACACCAGCGCCATATTCGCCTGTATTACTTAAAGAATGGTTACCGAACCATGAAGATGTAATTAAAGCGGTTAAAAAAGTACTTTACAAATAAAAAGATATTTTTTACGTTATATAGACTTCATTAGCACCATTGTTGATGAAGTTTTTTTATTAAAATTCAGTTTTGATAAGCCTTATATGGCGTAATCAAAAATGATTAATTGAAATAATCCCGCAATGGCGGGATGTTTTTAGTATAAAATTTTAAATTTTGTTCCTAGAAATGCAACCAACTAAATTTTTTTTGTGTCTATATAAAAAGAACGACGGTATTATATGAGGATAAAGTTATTTTTTGCCCTTTTTCTGCTAAACATCTTGGTTGCTTTTGCTCAAACTAAAGTTAGTGGGTATGTATTTGATGAAACTGATCAACCCATTTCTTTTGCCAATGTCATCTTTACAAATTCTTCAGAAGGAACGATTACTGATGAAAATGGTAAATTTTATTTAGAGTCTGATGAATCATGGAACTCAATCACAGTTTCCTTTCTTGGTTATGAAACGCTGGCTTTCCCGCTTGCTAAAAAAGTGAATTATAATTTAAAACTCATATTAAAAGAGGAGGCAGCCCAATTAAATGAGGTGGTTATCGTATCAGGAAAACAACCTAAAAAAAATAATCCAGCAATTGATATTCTTCGAAAAATCTGGAAAAATAAACGGAGTAATGGTCTAAAGCGCTTCAACCAGTATCAATACGATAAATACGAAAAGGTGGAGTTCGATATTAATACTATTGATAGTGCTTTAATAAAAAGTAAGCTGTTTCGTGGTATGGAATTCGTATTCAATCAAGTTGATACGTCAAGAGTTACCGGGAAGACCTATTTGCCAATGTTTATTAACGAAGCAGTTTCTACGGTTTATGGTGATAATGTTATTAATAAAGAAAAAGAAGATCTTCGTGGTAACAAAAATTCTGGCTTTAGTGATAATCAAGTAATTATTGATTTTGTAGATGATTTGTATTCCGATTTTAACGTTTACGATAATTTTTTAAAATTCTTCGATAAAAGCTTTGTGAGTCCGCTATCAAGAACAGGTATTGGAACGTATAATTACGTACTATCCGATAGTGCTTACATTGATAATAAATGGTGTTTCAATATTATATATTACCCGCGTCGTACAAATGAGTTAACCTTTAAAGGTGATTTTTGGGTAGCCGATACAACCTATGCTGTTAAGGAGATTAATATGCAAGCTTCTAAAAGTGCTAATATCAACTGGGTGAAAGATATATATATTGAGCAAGAGTTTGAAGTGCTTAATGACTCACTATTCTTAGTAAAGCGTGATTATATGATGAGTGATTTTGCCTTTAATAAAAAGGAAAAGTCACGAGGTATTTACGGCAAGCGTACCACCCTTTACGATAACTATCAATTTGATGTTCTAAAGGATAAAAAATTCTACGATAAAGAGGTTTATAACTATGATAAGGATGTATACGATAGAGGTGATGACTTTTGGGAACAAAACCGATTGGAGGCTTTAAATAAAGACGAAAAGGGAGTTTACAAAATGCTAGACACCCTTAAAACAGTTAAAAAATTCAAACGATTATACAACCTAGGAAGTATTCTGGCTTCGGGTTATATTGAATTTAATAGGTTGCCGCTAGACTACGGGCCTATTTTTTCAACCTTTGGGTTTAATGATGTAGAAGGTATGCGCTTGCGTACTGGTGGACGCACTTATTTTGGACGAAACGACCTTTGGCGATTAGAAGGGTTTTTGGCTTATGGCTTTAGGGACGATAAATTTAAATATGGTATTTCTGGAAAGTGGTTGCTAGATAAGAAAAGCCGCTTAATTATTTCTGGTGGGAACCGACGTGATGTTGAGCAAATGGGGGCAAGTTTAACAAACTCTACTGATGTTTTAGGGCGTAGTTTAGCGTCTTCAGCTGTAGTAACTGCCGGTGCCAACGATAAGCTCACCACGATTAACTTGACGAGTTTCGCGGTTGAGGCAGAACCTTTCCGAAATTTGGTAATACGTTTAGGCGCCAACTATCGTACTTTAGAATCTGCTTCACCAACATTTAGTCTAGATTACAATTCACCAACTGGGGTTCAATCTGAAATTAAGCAATACGAAACTACCGTTTCAGCGGCATTTTTTCCAGGACGAAAAATGACAGGTTTTGGCGTAGAACGTAAAATTGCGAATGACGATTTTGCGCGTTTATTTGCCCAAATAAGTCTAGGGGATCAAGGCATGTTTAATAGTGATTTTAACTATACTAAATTACAACTGTCTTATTTACAACCTTGGCAAGTGGGTGGTTTTGGGAGATTAAATACCTCTATTGAAATTGGAAAAACCTTTGGTGAAGTGCCGCTAGGACTTTTAAATGTGATTCCTGGTAACCAAACATATTTCTCTATTTACAATACCTTTTCTCAATTGGATTTTTATGAGTTCGTGTCAGATCAATACGCTTCATTTCATTTTGAGCATAATTTTAATGGACGTTTATTTTCAAGAGTACCACTTTTAAAGAAGCTTAATCTGCGTGAAATTATAAGTGTACGTGGTGTTTTAGCCAGTATTTCAGATGAGAATATTGCACTTAATAATGTCCCTAGTAATCCTGCAAACTTACAATTGGTGGCGCCAAATAAAGAACCTTATTACGAATACAGTTTTGGTATTGGTAATATTTTTAAAGTCTTCAGAATTGATTTTAACTTCAGAGGAAATTACAAGGATGATATGCTTTACCCTGATGCCAGAAAATTTGGTGTAACTGGAAGTTTTGGTTTCTATTTTTAGATTGTAACGAAACCTTGTGCTTGTTGCAGTTTAAAAGTTTCCTAACGAAAATATTTAGTAGAAAGTCTTGTTCTCGTGGTTGATTTTAGAGCGTTCTTTTAGGAAAGTTCATAATTTTAAATTCTTGTTTAAAATTATAGTCATGACACGTAATGTTTCCCTTTCTTTAATTCTATTATTATTTGTTTTTACTTCTTTCCTTCAGGCTCAAACTTGGAGAGATCCGAATGCCAAAGTTGAAGACAGAGTAGAAGATTTATTGTCAAAAATGACTTTGGATGAAAAAATAAGCTACTGTGGTTCTGCTATAAAAGGAATTGAACGCTTAGGTATTCCAGATTTTATGTGGTATGGAGAAGCGCTTCATGGTTTAAAAGGCTGGAATTGCACCCAATTTCCACAGAATAATGCCATGGGTTCTACTTGGAATCCAGATTTAATGTTTGATGTGGCAACGGCTATTTCTAATGAAGCCAGAGCATTGAAAAATTCTGGACAAAAAGAAGTGATGATGTTTGCACCAACGGTTAATATGGCACGCGACCCACGTTGGGGAAGAAATGAAGAATGTTACAGTGAAGATCCGCATTTAATGTCTGAAATGGCGCGTATGTACATTCGAGGGATGCAGGGTAACGATCCAAAATATGTTAAGACAGTTACAACAGTAAAACATTACATAGCAAATAATATTGATACTCGAAGAGAATACAGTCATTCTTTGGTAAGACGCAAAGATTTATACGAGTATTATTTTCCGGCTTATAAAACTTGTATTGTTGATGAGGAGGCTACAGGTATAATGACGGCACTTAATGGTTTAAATGGAGTACCATGTTCTGCAAATGAATGGTTGGTGAACGGTGTTTTAAGGGATGAATGGGGTTTTAAAGGCTATGTTATTGCAGATTGGGCCGCAATTCAAGGTGTTGAAAAACGTATGAGATTTGCACAAACACAAGAGGAAGCAGCGGCAATAGCGATAAAATCAGGTGTTGATCAAGAATGCTTTCGGCATAAAACTAGAGAAGCGCCTTTTGTACAAGCTTTAAAACCTGCTATAGATCAAGGGTTACTTACTGAAGATGAACTGGATGTTTCGGTTAGAAGATTACTAAGGTTACGATTTATGACTGGTGATTTTGATGATCCTGCATTAATTCCTTATTCAAATATTCCAAGTAGTGTTTTAGAATGTGAGGCGCATAAACAATTGGCACTTAAAGCTGCAGAACAATCTATTGTTTTACTTAAAAATGAAAATAATATTCTGCCTCTAAAAAAGGATGATAGTAAGTTGGCAGTAATCGGTCCTTTTGCAAACCGCTGTTGGTTAGGGATTTACTCAGGAAATCCAAAAAGTAAAGTATCTCCGCTAGAAGGCATTAAAAATTATGCAAAAGGTAAAGTGAGTTTTGCTGAAGGGTGTTCGGTAACTGGTGATGCAGAAGATGAAGAAAAAATTAAAGAGGCTGTTGATTTAGCCAAAATATCAGATTACGTAGTAATGGTTGTTGGTAATGACGAATCTACAGCTACGGAGACCAAAGACCGTATGTCTTTAAGTTTGCCTGGGAAACAACACAAATTAATAAAAGCTGTACAGGCAGTGAACAAAAATGTAATTCTAGTTATTATTCCTAGTGGTTCTACATCTATTGGTTGGGAGCAGGAACATTTGCCTGGAATTATTTGTGCTTGGGCTAACGGACAGGAGCAAGGTGCAGCTCTAGCGAAAGTATTATATGGAGAAGTGAATCCTGGCGGAAAATTAAATACCACTTGGGTGAAGTCTGAAGAGGATTTACCGCATATGACGGACTATAACATTGCAACTTGGAAAGACAATTACGGACCTGAAGTGTCACGAACCTACATGTATTCTAAGGTAGAGCCATTGTATCCATTTGGCTTTGGATTAAGCTATACTAATTTTGAAATATCGGGCCTAAAGTTGAGCAAAAAGCGATTAAAAGAAATGAAAGATGTGGTTGTTGAGGTCGAGGTTTCAAATACGGGAGCTATGGATGGCGATGAAATTGTACAAGTATATGTTCGCGATGTAGAATCTGATGAAATCGTTGCAATGAAAGCGCTTAAAGGGTTTAAGCGTGTTAATGTTACAGCTGGAGATAGTAAAACAATCGCGATAAAATTACCTTACGAAGCTTTCTCGCATTACAATGTAAATACAAAACAATTTGAAGTTGCTGAAGGTGATTTTGAAATTATGGTTGGTCAGTCTAGTGATAAGATTGTAGCAACCAAAACCATAAATGTTGAAGGCGGTATAATTCCAAATATTAAGGTTGGTGAAAAGAGCGGTTATTTTGATGCAGATGATGCAAATCGCAAAAAATCTTGGGATTATTTATATGAAGATGGTGCTTTTGGTAAATCAAAAACAGATGATAAAGGTGACGATTCTGAAACATGGATAGAATATGAAATCACCTTTATAGATCCAGGAATTTATGTGAATACCTGGGATGCAGAATTAGTTTTTAAATCAACATCTAAAGAAGCGATTATTGAAGCCTCTATGCAGGGAATAAAAATCAATACTTACGATGTGGCTTGGAAAAAATCACAAGCCATTAAAATTCCTATTCCACCAGAATATGGAAAACCAGTAAGACTGCGCATTAAAACACTAAATGGAGAAGTGGAGCATGAATCTATTAAGATTATACCTCCTGGAGATGTAAAAGCTTTTGTGATTTCTAAGATTATTGAAGGGTCAGAATAATATAATCAACTTTCCATTAACTGAATGATTTTGAACTAGAATTTTATTATAATTCTCCAGGATAGTCCTTCATTCTGAAAACCTCTTGTTCACTTTTAGATAAAATAAAGTAATCGTTTTCTCCATATTTATGATTTCCATAAATTATACTAAAGCTTGTGGCGGAAGATATATTTTTTAAGTTAGAGCCAAAATTTATATGTTTTTCCATTTTAAAACATTTTTCAATTTGATCTTCTAAATGTCTGTATTTGGATTCATTTTCTAAAAAGCTAACTTTTATTTTTTTATAAAGTTTGAAATAGTCGTTCACTCTAAATTTTAACCAACCTTCTACTTTAGGAGAATATATATGGCTTGGTTTCTCAAGATATCTTAGATTGATATAAAAAATACTCCCAGGCTTAATTTTTTTAGTGTCAATCTTGAATATAACAAAAGATAATAAAGGTGGAGAATTGTATCTGCCTTTTTCGCCTAAACGTAATGTTTCCTTAAAACTAAAAATATGCTGTTTTGTTTGAGAATTGTATATAGACGAAGAGAATGCCCAATTGGCAAAAGCAATTGAAGAAAGGATAAGTGTGTTTTTATGTAAAAAGTCTTTTCTTGTCATTTCATAAAATACTTTACTCAATTTAATAAATAAGTAAAACTGTTCAATTTTTGATCAGAAACCCTAAAGCCAGCGATAAACCCACTGCTGTATTTTGCGGTGATTTGTCCGTTTGATTCGTGTTTCTGTTCAGGTTCACCTAATAAGGTGTTTATAGATGAAAGTGTATCTGTAAAAGAAATTCCTTTTACTAGGTTCCCACTATAAGATTCATAATACTCCATTTTATCAAAACAAGTTAAAAATTGTGCTTTTTTTGTTGAACCATTAACCATGTACATAAAACCATAACTTGGGTAATGAAAAACTTGTGAACTGGATGAGGGATCTTTTTCAATTAATTGCGGATTTCCCAACTCATATTCTATATCCGTAATTCTTTTTCCAACTAGATTCTTTAACCTTTCAAAGGTGTAGAAATTGTCGGTCATTATTTTTAAAATGTTCGTTTTTCTAAATATTTTAGGATAAATATCCAGTCGAACAAGTCTATTACCAAAGGATACACTGCCGTTACTGTATATGAGCTTACGACAATGAAATTTCATCCCTATTTTTTCATATATCATGTCAACCCCTCCAGATTTAATGTTAATCTCCTTTTTATCTGGTTTCCCAAGTAACTCTTCAATAGATTCATCATCAGAAATAAAGAATACTAAATTTGAAAACAAGGAATCGTTTTTGTTATCGTTAACAGAAGCAGCGTTAGATATGCTCCAGTGAATAGCATTCTTGTTCTTGTCAAAGTAAATTTTTATGCCCTTTTCCCATTCATAGATATAAGCAATTTCGACTCCAAGAGATACTAATTCTTTATGTTTTTCTAACAAAAATTCTGTATTGCCTGATGTATTAAGAATCGTTTTCCAATCTCGCGCTTGTTTCGGTTCTCCAAGAGTTTGAATAATGGATTGTGCATCGTTATCCTTAAAGCTAATGTATTGGAAAAAGTCTGATGGTTTTAATATGGATGATTGTGCAATACAGAATGAAGATAATGTAACCAGAATTACAAGGAAAGTCAGTTTTTTCATGGTTTTAGAGTTTAGATTGTATGGAGTTGATGTCTAATAAAATTTATTAAATATAAAAAATCCTTTTGAATATTTTTTGGAAACTGGATCGTAAAGTGCTTTTATTTAATGATTTACGAATATATTATAGGTGTCTGGATTTGAATTTACGATGGTGAGTTTTAAATACAAATCATTAAATATATTTATTGTTTATATAAAAAATATAAATAAAAATATATTAAAATTAGGTTGTATCTTTGGGTTAACCTAAGGGAATGAAGTTTATAATATGTAATTTTATTTCATGTAAGGTTTAGTTAATTTGAGTTTGGTTAATAGCGCGGTTTGGGTGAAACCGTGGAAAAAAATCCATGTAGTAGGAGCATGGATTTTTTTATGGGTTAATATCTCCTCCTACAGGTAATCCGCTTGGAACTTCTTCAGGAATGGATCTGTCAAAATCATCGTCGTTCAAAGTATTTAAAAAAGAAATAATTGGTTTCATTTCTTTTACACTAAGCTTCAGGTTTTGTGCCAATGAATCTATCTTAAGAATAGGTATGCTAGGATTCCTAGTTTTCTTAAAAGTTAAGTCTTCATAAAACTCCAAAACTTTTTCCAGTGTTGGTAATGTGCCGTTATGCATATAAGGCGCGGTAAATCGCAAATTTCTTAAAGTAGGTGTTCTAAAGCTAAATTGCTTATCAAACCCATCGTCAATAGAATCTAATTTCTCATTCTCAGGAACACTTAAAACATGCATCTCGTAATCCGAAAACATCGGTCCGTTATGGCAATTAATACAACCTACACTTTTAAAAAGATTGAATCCCTTTTTTTCTGCTAGAGAAATGGCTGAAGAATCTCCTCGCATATATTTATCAAAATTTGAGTTGTTCGAAATCAAAGTGCGCTCAAAAGCAGCAAGAGATTTTCCAATATTTTCAACAGTAATTGATTCTTTTTCATCAAAAGCATCCTGAAATAAGCTTCTGTATTTTGGAATTGATTTGAGTCTATCAACAACTATTTCTAAAATTTTGACATCGCTGAAATTAGTACCACGCATTTCCTCTAATGCCTTTATGGGTTCGATGGCTTGAGTTTCTAAACTTCTTACTCGCGAGTCCCAAAACATTGGGGCTTCTTCTGGTTTGTACCCATTTGAGGTGATTAAACCATTAAAAGCTGAATTAAGTATGGTGTGGGCGTTACGTTTTACGAAAGGTATTTTATTCGGAGTATTAAACTTTCTTTTAGAGCCAAACCCTGTGCCATTAACACCAATGGAAATATCTCTAAATTCGGCATAGCCATTTGTGGGGTGATGACAGGTTGCACATGCTACGTCTTTATCTCCTGATAGAATAGGATCAAAAAAAAGTAGTCTTCCTAGTTGAATTTTATCAGGGTTTGGAAGATTATTATTGGGATGTTTGGCGGCTAAGGGAAGCGCATCTAATAGATGCTTTGTAGGTTGTTGACCTTCGAAAGACTTGTAGCTTGCACTTTTTTTACAAGAAGTAATTAACAGAAAAAAGACTCCAATAAGTTTAGTGATACTCTTAAAACACATTAAAATTAACGCTTATTGGAGTCAATATTACTGAAAATAAGTTAGTTTTTATTTTTAAAATTATCAAACTCTGACGCAGATTCAGTTTTTGGGAATGCATTATTGGACATATCGGTATCCGCAAACTCAAAATTAGGATCAAGATTTACAGTTTTTACTTCTTTATCCTTTATAAACGTATGCTTTACTTCGTATTCATTTCTTCGCCATATTTGGGCGGGAAGTTTGTCAATTTCTTTTGATCCATCAGTATATTCCCATTCTATTGTAACAGGCATTACCAAACCACCTTTATTTTTTATGGTAACTTCATATAAGTTTTTACCTGATACTTCTTTTCTTACGGCAGCTTCATCAAGTCGAGATAAAAATTGACCATAGGCATTATCTGGTGTTGCCGTCATATTAATTACTTCAGGTCCAGTAGAAAAGTCTTTGGGGGGTTCAGTGGCAGTATCGCCCTCTGCAACAACCTGAGTACTTTGTTTTTGGTCTTCAATATTTCGATCTTCTTCATGAACCTTAAACCATTTTACATTTGATAATTCCATATCCACATTGTCGGTCGTGTAGAACCAGCCTCTAAAAAACCAATCTAAATCTGTGGCTGTTGCATCTTCTAAAGTTCTAAATAAATCAGAAGGATTAGGATGTTTGTATTTCCAACGATTAGCATACTCTTTAAAGGCGGCATCAAATAACTCTTTACCAACTATAGAATTACGAAGCATTTGCAGGCCAACGGTAGGTTTTAAATAGAAATTAGCCCCAAATTGATTTAATAATTCATTATCTGAAGTTGTCATTATTGGTCGTAGCACATTTTTATCACCACTCATAAATGGTGCAATGCTTATTGGTGTGGTGCTATTGAAGTCTGGATAACGTTCTGCAACAGTGCGCTGATGTAAAAATGTATTTAAACCTTCGTCCATCCACATCCACTTACGCTCATCTGAACTTACAATCATAGGGAACCAGTTGTGACCAACTTCATGTATAATGGTTCCAATCATACCTGCTTTAGCACCTTTACTTATTTTTCCATTTTTAGGTCTACCTCCATTAAAACTTATCATTGGAAATTCCATACCTATATTAGAGGTGTTTACTGAAATGCATACAGGATAAGGATAATCAAAAGTTGCTTCAGAGTACACTTCTAAAGCATGCATTATGGCCTTTGTAGACTCTTCTTGCCATACAGGAAGACCTTCTTTTGGGTAGAAAGACATTGCCATTACAGTATTTGTTGGTAGTTTTACGGCTTGCGCATCCCACATAAATTTTCTGGAAGAAGCAAAAGCAAAATCTCTTACATTTTTCGCGGAGAATTTCCATGTTTTTTGTTTAGAAGTTTTTTCTGCTTCGTTTTCCAAAGCTTCTTCTTTGGTAATTACCATTATTGGCTTGTCAAACGAGGATGCGGCTTCTTTTAAACGTTTTCTCTGTTTTTTATTGAGTACGTTTTCAGGGTTTTGAAGCGCCCCGGTAGAAGCTACTACATGATCTGCAGGAACAGTAATCTCAACATCGTAATTGCCAAATTCCAGCGCAAATTCACCCAATTTTTGAAATTGTTGGTTTTGCCATCCTTCGGTATCATTATAAACCGCCATTCTAGGGAACCAATGAGCAATTAGATAGACTGTATTATCGTCTTCAGGGAAATATTCGTAGCCTTCACGTGATAATAAATACATGCTGCGATCTGTAATGTGATAAGACCATCCTATAGAAAAAGTCATAGACGTGCCTGATTTCAGAGGCTCATCCAATAGTACTTTCATCATCGTATTATTTACTAGAGATTGTATGGCTTCGCCATTAGCATCTTTTATATATTTTATGGTATAACCCGCCGGAAAGTCTATGGCACGTGTTAAAAATTGCATTTGTCTGGCGTTCATGCCGTCTCTTAAATTATTGCCTATACTACCAAAATCTTCGTTTTCTTTTTTATTGACGTTCTGTTCTAATTGAATCCACAAATAGCTTAAATCATCTGGAGAATTGTTAAAATAAGTGATGGTTTCCTCCCCAGAAAGTACATTGTTTTTTTCATCAATTGTGGCCTTAATATTATAATCGGCACGCTGCTGCCAATAGTCTTTACCAGGAGCGCCACTCGCTGTTCTATAGGTGTTTACAGGTTCCAATAAATTGTCAATGGGCTCAAATTTTCCTTTCCAAGGTTGTGTTTGTGCCTGAATTTGAATAAGAAAAAGTGTAAGACAAAAAGTAAAAATGTACTTCATATTGTTTATAGATTGTTAGTTTTTCTAAAAAGTTTTACAATTTATAAATTACTTTGGTAAATATCTGTTAATTAAACAATTGTTTTCGTTTAGATTAAATTTATGTCAATTTTGAGCAATTCATAGGGGTTTAAGTTGTTTTGACTAGACAGCTTTTTTACCTTTACGGCCCAAATCAAATACTATGGCAGAAGATAAAGACTTAACGTTCGACGTTTTAATAGAAATTCCTAAAGGCAGTAGAAATAAATACGAGTATGATTTTGTGTTAAACAAAATTAGATTTGATCGTATGCTATTTTCTTCAATGATGTATCCAGGTGACTATGGTTTTGTTCCAGAAACTTTAGCGTTAGATAAAGATCCATTAGATGTGCTTGTATTAGGACATCAACCAACATTCCCAATGGTTGTTATGGAGGTAAGGCCAATTGGTGTTTTTCATATGACAGATGAAAAAGGACCAGATGAAAAAATAATATGTGTGCCCGTTTCAGATCCTATATGGAGCAACAAATGGGATTTAGAAGATATTAATCCTCACAGAATGAAAGAAATAGAGCATTTCTTTAAAGTGTATAAAGACTTAGAAGAGAAAAAAGTTGATACCGGAGGCTGGGGCAATGCGGAACAAGCGCGAAACATATACCATGAAAGTGTAAAACGTTATGATGAAAGTGAGCATAAGAAAAAGAGAACGTTCACTATCTAGATATAAACCCTCATTTTAAATACTTTGAAAATGCTCACATTAGTGAGCATTTTTTTGTTTCTAAGTGTCGTTTAACTGATATTTATCATTGTTTTATGAATAATATAATTTAAGTGTATTTAAGATGTGAAATCTTTAGTTAAACAGTCCTTTTTTTATCACTTTTATTTTTCTATTTTTGCCCGTCTATTTTATTAACGTAACTAACTGATTTGAAATATGGAATTATTAATTAAAGGATTGCCCGCTTTTGGAGTGCTGGCTTTACTGTTTGTTTTAATTAAAAGTAAATGGGTAAGTAAACAAGACGAAGGAAGCGATAAAATGAAAAGGATTGCGAAAAACATTGCTGATGGCGCTATGTCCTTTCTAAAAGCTGAATATAAAATCTTAGCCATTTTTGTAGTGGCTGTTGCCATCCTACTATTCTTCAAAGGAAGTAACGAAGAAGGCTCTAACGGAATGGTAGCCGTATCTTTTGTTATTGGAGCTATTTGTTCCGCTTTGGCTGGTTTTATTGGAATGAAAGTAGCTACTAAAGCAAACGTAAGAACAACCAGTGCAGCAAGAAAATCATTAGGAAAAGCCTTAGAAGTTGCCTTTGCAGGTGGTGCTGTAATGGGTCTTGGTGTTGTTGGTCTTGGAGTTTTAGGACTAAGTGGTCTTTTTATGGTGTATAGTGAAATGGGTTGGGGCTTAAACGAAGTACTAAATGTATTATCAGGTTTCTCTTTAGGAGCTTCATCTATTGCTTTATTTGCTCGTGTGGGCGGCGGTATTTATACTAAGGCGGCTGATGTTGGTGCTGATTTGGTAGGTAAAGTTGAGGCTGGTATTCCTGAAGATCATCCTTTAAACCCTGCTACTATTGCAGATAATGTGGGTGATAATGTAGGTGATGTTGCTGGTATGGGTGCGGATTTGTTCGAGTCTTATGTAGGTTCTATTATTGGTACGATGGTTTTAGGAGCATTTATTATCACACCAGATTTTAATGGTCTTGGAGCTGTTTATTTGCCATTAGTATTGGCTGCCGTTGGAATTATTATGTCCATTATAGGAACATTTTTTGTTCGTGTGAAAGATGGAGGAAATCCACAAACGGCCTTAAATGTAGGAGAATTTGGTTCTGCTGGATTAATGTTGGTAGCTTCGTATTTTATTATTGGCGCATTTATTCCAGAAGGGACTGAAGGTTTAACCAATGGTTCTACTGGTGTATTTATTGCTGTAATTGCTGGTTTAGTTGCCGGTTTAGCAGTTGGTAAAGTAACTGAATATTATACAGGTACAGGTACAAAACCTGTGAATTCAATAGTAAAACAATCTGAAACAGGTAGTGCTACCAACATCATAGCCGGTTTAGGTGTAGGTATGATGTCTACAGCTATTCCAATTATTCTAATTGCTGCAGCTATATTGGTGTCTCATCATTTTGCTGGTTTATATGGTATTGCAATTGCTGCTGTTGGGATGTTGGCAAATACGGGTATTCAATTAGCAGTTGATGCTTATGGACCAATATCTGACAATGCGGGTGGTATTGCGGAAATGGCAGAATTAGATCCTGAAGTGCGTGAACGTACGGATAAATTAGATGCTGTTGGTAATACAACCGCTGCTATCGGTAAAGGTTTTGCTATTGCTTCTGCGGCCTTAACTGCGTTGGCGTTGTTTGCGGCATTTATGAAAACGGCTAATGTTACTGCAATTGATGTATCGCAACCGAATATTATGGCAGGCCTTCTTGTTGGTGGTATGTTGCCATTTGTGTTTTCTGCATTATCTATGAATGCTGTAGGACGAGCTGCAATGGCTATGATTGAAGAGGTGCGTCGCCAGTTCAGAGATATTCCAAAATTAAAAGCTGCTTTAGAAGTTATGCGTGCTGTGGATTCTGATATGTCTAAAGCAACAGAAGCGCAAAGAAAAATATTCGACGAAGCTGATGGTGTAGCGGAATATGATAAATGTGTGGCTATATCAACTACAGCTTCTATTAAAGAGATGGTGTTACCAGGTTTGTTAGCTATCATTGTTCCAGTAGCAATAGGTTTCTTAGGAGGAGCTGAAATGTTAGGAGGTTTACTAGCAGGTGTTACTACTTGTGGTGTTTTAATGGCTATTTTCCAATCAAACGCAGGAGGTGCATGGGATAACGCAAAGAAAATGATTGAAGAGCAAGGAAGAAAAGGAACAGATGCGCATAAAGCTGCGGTAGTAGGTGATACAGTAGGAGATCCTTTTAAAGATACTTCGGGGCCTTCATTAAACATCTTATTGAAATTAATGAGCGTTGTTGCATTGGTGATTGCTCCTAGTATTGCCATGTCAGCAGATGCTGTAACCGCTTATGCCTCTGAAGATGTTAAAATAGAACAGGTTGAAATTAAAAAAGAAGTCAAGGTAAAATTAACTGAAGCTGAAGAAGCAGGTGTTGTTAAAGCCGTTGTTACAACTATAACTACTGAAAATGGTGAAGCATCTACTACTTATGAAACTATAACAGGTACTGAAGAGGAAGTTGAAGCGAAATTAAATGAGCTTGAACAAAAAGATGCCTCTTAATTAAATAAAACCAACTATACTAAATAGACTATTTAATTAATTTGAAAAAGCCACGTTTTATGCGTGGCTTTTTTTTAATGCGATTTAAACTCTTGAAATCCACACTCCAAAAAGTTGGTGTATTCAGATTCATCAGGTGTATAAGGAACTGGGGTGTTTAATATTTTCTTACCATCAGAACTTAACAACACATAGTACGGCTGAGAATTGGACTGGAAAAACGCCGTTTGGAAATGTGCCCATTTATGACCGTAATTCTTCAAAGTCCTAGATCCTCCATCAATTCTCTTTACGTTAATTTGTTCTTTTTTAGGTAGCTCTTTTTTATCATCAACATAAAGAGAAATCAAAACATAGTCGTTTCTAAGATAGTCGTCAATTTTTTTATCTGGCCATACATGCTCCTCCATTTTGCGGCAGTTTACACAGGCTAAACCTGTAAAATCCAACATCACAGGTTTGTTTACCTGTTTCGCAAAAGCTAACCCTTCTTTTAAATCTTTAAAGCAATCTAAATTGTTGGGGCAGTCATTTGGGAATATAAAACTATAGCCTACGGGAGGTGCTAAACCACTTAATACTGTAAGAGGTGTAAATGTGTTAGTCTCCTTATTTATTCTAAAACCTGAAGCTAAATAAATTGCAAAGGATGCAACTAAAATAGCGCCAGCAATTCTTGAAAACGAGAGCTTTTTGATAGGGCTATCATGAGGAAACTTAATTTTCCCAAACAGATAAAGTGCTAAACCTGCAAAAATAATAATCCAAATAATTAAAAAAGGTTCAATTTTTAATAGGTTCCAATGTGCTACTAGATCTGCATTAGATAAAAATTTGAAAGCAAGTGCTAATTCTAAAAAACCTAAAATAACCTTTGTTGTATTTAACCAACCACCAGATTTTGGAAGTGCGTTTAGCATGTTTGGAAACATTGCAAACAACGCGAACGGTAATCCTAAAGAAACACCAAAACCAGCCATACCTGCTGTAAGCTGCCACGCACCACCTTCGGCAGTTAATGAGCCAGCTAAAAGGGAACCTAAAATTGGTCCTGTGCAAGAAAAAGAAACAATGGCTAAAGTTAGAGCCATGAAGAATATACCAATTAAACCACCAGAGTTTTCTCCTTGTGTTGTCCTTGTTGTCCAGCTCGAAGGAAGTGTTAGTTCATAATAACCAAAGAATGAAAATGCAAAAAACACAAATATTAAAAAGAAGATCACGTTGAGCCAAACATTGGTAGAAATCTCATTTAGAATATCGGGATTCACCGAATCTAACAAATGAAAAGGAACACTTAAAAGAATATATACCGCAAAAATGAAAAAGCCATAAAGTATAGCTTTCGAGATACCAGAAGCTTTATTTTGATCTCCCTTTTTGGTAAAGAAGCTCACGGTTAAAGGAATCATTGGGAATACACAAGGTGTAAGTAGTGCTAGTAACCCTCCAATAAATCCTAGTCCAAAAATACTCCAAAGGGAACTGTTGGTTGATTTTATGTCTAGAATATTGCCTTTTTCATAAGCACAATTAGATGTTGGTTGCTCTATTTCTGAAGGTAACATACCATAAAGCAAGTTATTCGCTTTATCATCGTCAATTACTAAGGTGTTAGTGCTTTTTTTTTTAATTGAAGCGTTGTCTGTAAGATTAAAGACTAGCTCAAAATCTGTTGGAGGCGTACACTTTTCGTCATCACATGCCATAAATAGCACCGATCCAGTTATGTGATCTATTTCGTTATTAAGCTTAACCGTCTGTTCAAATTTTGCTTCATTCTCAAAATAGGTAATACGCATCTCGAAAACTGGATCATCCACTGTAATACCCTTTTCTTCAATGGTAGATCCCACAAGTTCAAAATCATCGTTACTGTTTGAATATGTAAATTCGGTTGGTATTGGGCCTCCATCAGGAATATTTTGTGCATATAAATGCGAACCAACATCAATAGTTGCTAT
The DNA here is from genome assembly GCA_002428965.1 of Jejuia sp. UBA6058. Lineage (GTDB taxonomy): Bacteria > Bacteroidota > Bacteroidia > Flavobacteriales > Flavobacteriaceae > Jejuia. Next base: position 25,124 of record DIYI01000011.1, read on the forward strand.
AGAAATGAGTTTGTATTCGGTTTCCGAAATCTTTTCAACTTCAGTTGTCCATTTTACAGGATTGTACATTTGAGAGAATCCTAGAGCCGAAATAAAAAATAGAATTAAAAAAACTAGCTTTTTCATTTTAAAAACTTAAAAGTATAATGGTTGATTTAGGCGATTTACTACTTAAATCATTACAAAATAAGGTTATTAAAATAACTTGATATCTCTTAAAATAGATTTTTAATAGATTTTTAACTAGAACGTTCTGTCGAATTACTAAAAAAGCCCGTTTATCTCAGCATCAATGCTATTGATTACATGCCCCAAATCTTCAGGCTTATCCACAAAATTAAGGTTGTCAACATCCATAATTAATAGTTTGCCTTTGTTATAGCCATGAATCCAAGCTTCGTAACGCTCATTAAGTCTGCTTAAATAATCAATACTTATCGAATTTTCATAATCACGACCACGTTTATGAATTTGTGATACAAGATTAGGTATAGAACTTCGTAAATAAATTAATAAGTCGGGACCTTTTACTAAAGATTCCATAAGATCGAATAGCGATTTATAATTTTCAAAATCTCTATTCGTCATTAAACCCATAGCATGTAAGTTAGGCGCGAAAATATGCGCGTCTTCGTAGATGGTTCTGTCCTGAATGATATCCTTACCACTCTCACGAATCTGTAAAACCTGACGAAAACGACTGTTTAAGAAATAAACCTGTAAATTGAAACTCCAACGCGCCATCTGGTTATAAAAATCATCCAGATAAGGATTGTCTACCACGTCTTCCAATTGTGCTTCCCATTTGTAATGTTTTGCGAGTAATTTAGTCAGCGTTGTTTTTCCAGCGCCAATATTTCCAGCAACAGCAATATGCATAGTTAATTTAGTTTTATTCGGAATTCTTGGAGAGTTTCAAAGTTGTAAATATACAAGGTTTCATTGGTTACAAAAAACTGAGGAATTAAAATGTTATTTGTTAGTAAAGGAATAGGTTGTTTCTCCTCTCTTCCTAGATAAAATAGGTTTTGCTCTTTGTTTAAGAAAACGGCTTCGTTATTTTCTTCTAAACTAGTGTAACCGTCATTTTTCATTTTTCTTACCAAACTTCCAAAATAATTGTATATGAGTAACTCTTCTTCGGTTAATAAATAGGCATAATTATAATTGCTCTTCAAATCTAAAATTGGGCTATCAATTGGCTTTAGAGTTTGAGCTTTTGTTGTACGAGTTTTATAATCGAATACTTCTAGTAATTGCGTGTCTTGGTTAAAGAGCCAAATAGTGTTATCATAGCCTGTTGAAATATGTGAAACGTTTCTGTAGGTGTTAATACCGTTAAAATCAATCTTAAAAATTTCAGCTAATCGATTGTCTAAAATGATTGCTGAATTTAATTCTTGATAGAAGAGATTAATTTTTAGAGGGTTGAAGCTATTTACCGAAGTTAGTTTGCCTAATTGCAAATTGTTGTAACTAATGGCAGTGTCTTTATTTTTCTTATAGATAGTATTTTCTTTGGTATAGAAAATAGTGCCAAAATTATCAATACCAACTAAATTATCAACGTTTAGACTTGTAGTCTTTACAGGAATAGTTTCAATAGATTTTTGAGCGACTACTGAAATTGTTACAAAAAAGATGATACTACTGATCCACTTCATACAGTTTGAAAAGTACAAAAATCAAACCATATTTAACAAATTAACTTATAGCCAAAACCACGTACATTAATAATTTCTATATCTGAATCTTTTTTGAGTTTTTTTCTTAGTTTGGTGATAAATACATCCATACTTCTTGCATTAAAAAAGTCATCATTACCCCAGAGTTTATTTAGTATTAAGGAGCGGTCAAGCACTTGGTTTTTGTTTTTTATTAAATGAAATAATAAGTGTGCCTCACGGTGTGTAAGCTGTACTTTTTCTTCGGTTTTATATTGAAGTATTTGTTTTGGGAAGTTAAATGTAAAATCACCAAACTGTAGAATTTCAGATTGTTTTTGTTCTTTAGTTCGATTGAGAAGGTTATTGATACGAACGATTAATTCTTCCATACTAAAAGGTTTTTTTAAATAATCGTTACCTCCGATAGTAAAACCTTCTACCACATCTTGAGTTTGCGATTTGGCAGTTAAAAAAATAATAGGAATAGTATCATCAATTTCACGAATTTCTTTAGCTAAAGTAAAGCCGTCTTTTTTGGGCATCATTACATCCAGAACTAATATTTCAGGAGTTACTTCTTTATATTTTTTTAATGCCTTTTCTCCATCTTCACAAAGTATAACTTCAAAATTACGTGTTTCAAGACTTTCTTTTATTATTTGGCCTAAAGCGGGTTCGTCCTCGGCCAATATTAGTTTAGTTTTATTGGCCATCTGGAATGTTTATTTGAAATGTTGTTAGCTTATCTCTAAGGTCTAGAGCAATAGATCCTGCGTGTTTGTTGATTATAGTTTTGGTATAATACAACCCAATACCATAACCTTTTATATCATGTGTATTGCCTTTTGGTACACGATAAAACTTCTCGAAAATACGATGTTTAATTTCGTTTTTTAATGTATTTCCCGTATCTGAAATTTTGATTTCAATACTACTTTTTTGTTTTTTTAGACTTATGAAAATAGTGCTGCCACCATATTTTACAGCATTGTCTAAAATATTATTTAAAGCATTTTCAAAATGAAAAGGATCTGCATTTATGATTAAGGAATCCTTTTCAATTTCATTAATAAACGTTTTTTCTGGATACTGTGCTTTGTATCGGTTATTTAGTGTGTATAGTAAATTTGAAATGTCAACTTTTTCTTTATTGAATTTTAAAGACTCACTGTCTAAAGTAGCGGTTTCAAGGAGTTTTTCTACCATCAAATTTAATTTTGATAATTGATTGGATGACATGTCAACGTATCGCTTCGTTTTGGCTTTATCTTCAATTACATTAAAATTATTTATACTCTCCAAAGCTACACCAATAGTTGCGATTGGCGTTTTAAATTCATGAGTAATATTACTTATTAAATCGTTTTTTACCTCTGCTAGTTGTTTTTGATTTTTTATTATTTTCAGAAGAAAAAATAGGCAACTTATAACGGCAAGAATAAGTAAAAGCGATATTAAAATAGCACTAATACCTCTTTTAAGAGCAACCCAATTGGCATTGCTGAAATTTACCTTTAGTTCACTTCCTTTGGGCAGAAAGGTTGATTTTGATATAACACTCAGTTTTTTTTCAGTTTTTATACTATCAGCTATTGTTGCTTTTTTGTTTTCTTGTTTTAAGAAGAAACTTGGAAAGATCTCCTTAGGTTTGTTGTAGTTAATATGATAGGTTAAGTTTATTTTTTTAGTTTTTAAGTCACTCTGGAATAAGCTATCAACTTTTTTTACGTCCAAAGAATCCTTATTTAAAGACAGAATAATTTTTGAAGTTAAAATCTCAAAGGGGTTATTACTTTTTGTGGAATCGAGATTCAACGAAGAAAACCTAAATGTTCTAGTAGTATCGCTAGATAAATTCGGAAAACTATTTTTAGTGGATTTAATAAGGACAGAATCGCCTTTTGCTTTCCTAAAAATAGAATCGTATTCTTTAAAACGTTTGTGTCTAGGATTAATAGAATCAGTCATCCAAATAGAGGTAAATCTATTTTTTTTTAATTGATCATGATCTACTTCTTGTATTACTGTAATACTTTGGATTTCATTTGCATTTATACTATCTATGGTCGTGTAAGAGCTGTCGTTATTTTTCAACACTCTAAGCCTATCGTGAACAGTACTTTTTTTTGATCTGTTTTTATGACTGCTAAGTCTCAAACCCATGGTGGTTTCTTGGGCCAAATTAGAATAGTAGTTGTCTACTGCTTTATCCAAACTAGTTTGAACATCTGTTATTAATTGCTGTTTGTTTAATTGGTAGTTTTTATAGTTCCAATACCCTTGTAACCCAATAGTAGCAATAATTACAGCTATAATCAGGTACAAAGTGTATTGATATTTCTTGTCGTTCATACGTCAAAAGTAAATGTAAAAGCACTTAAAAACTAATCGGTTAACACTAGTTAACACCGGTTAACTTTTAAATTGATATTGGGTTATGATATTTGCAACATATCAATCAAAAAACAACTGCAGTTATGTTTTTAAAACAAATTATTAATTCTAATGTATAGAAATATGAAACTTTTAATTAAAACCTTTTTGGTAATTCTTGTTCTTACAGGCAGTGCAATTCATGCTCAAAAATTTCAAGGAGTAGCTACTTATAAGTCTCATCGTAAGATGGACGTAAAAATGGGAGACCAGATGAATGCGGAGCAACAAAAAATGATTCAAGCTCAGCTTCAGAAGCAATTTCAAAAGGAGTATACACTTACCTTTAATGCTTATGAATCAATTTACAAGCAAGAAGAAAAGCTTGATGCACCTCAACCTGTAAGTTCTGGAATACAGATTAAGGTTGTTCAAGGCTCGGATATAATGTATAAGAATATTAAAGAGCATAGGTATAGCAATAAATCTGAGATTTATGGTAAGATTTTTTTAGTTAAAGATTCTTTGCGAACCAGAAAATGGGAAATGGTAGATGAAACTAAAAATATTGGTGAGTACACCTGTTACAAGGCTGTTATAAAAGGAGAATACACAACAAAAACGATTAATGATAAAGGAGAAATTGAAGAAGTAACGAAACCTAGAACCACCACCGTTTGGTATACACCACAAATACCTATTAGCAATGGGCCTGCTGATTATTTTGGGCTACCTGGGCTAATTCTAGAGGTAAATGATGGGCAGCAAACACTTATTTGTTCAAAAATAGTTCTAAATCCAAAAGAATCTATAGAAATTAACGAACCCAAAAAGGGGAAGGAAGTTACTCAAAAAGAGTTTGACACCATTCAACAAAAGAAAGCAGATGAGATGATGGAGCAATTTAGGTCTAGTAGCAGAGGAAGACATAATGATGGAAGTCGTGTAATGATACAAGTAGGTGGTTAATCTGAGCGCTAAAAACCAAGATAAGTTGTTAGGGTTATGTTATAATCAAACAATATGTTTAATAATTATTTATATTTGTTAAACAAAATAATTATAACTAACCGATTATGAAGACTCTTAATATCGCAACTCTTACATTTTGTTTAACTCTGTTTAATTTGTTTTCTCTAAAAGCTCAAGATTTTCAAGGAAAAGCAGAATATGTGTATAAAGCTCAAATGAATTTGGGGCGTTGGGGTGCAAAAATGAGTGAGGCTCAAAAGAATCAAATAGCTGCCCGATTAAAAAACAGGTTAGAAAAGAAGTATATTTTAGATTTTAACATGGAAGCCTCTGTTTATAATGAATACGAAAAACTAGATGCTATGTCTGGGGCAACCGATTCTTGGGGTAAGAACTTTACTCCAGGAGAGCAGTATAAAAATGTTAAAACCAAAAGCTTTATCCAAGAACAAGAGTTTTACGGTAAAAAATTCTTGGTTAAAGATAGTTTACTAGATATCAGCTGGAATATAGGTTCTGAAACTAAGCAAATAGGCAATTATACATGTTTTAAGGCTACAGCAATGATTCCAAGTTCTAAAATGGCGTTTTGGGAATTTTCTTGGGGAAGACTCAGGCAAGAAGAGGGTGATTCGGATTCAGACTCAACTGAAGAGCTAGAAGAAGCAATGACTGAAGTGGTAGCTTGGTATACAATGCAAATTCCTGTGAGTCAGGGTCCGTCGGAATTTTGGGGTTTACCTGGTTTAATTTTAGAGGTAAGTTCTGGTTCAACTACAATGTTGTGTTCAAAAATTACTTTGAACCCCGAAGAAAAGACCGATGTACAGGCTCCAAAGAGTGGGAATGAGGTTACCAAACAGGAGTATAAGGCTATAATTTTTACTAAAATGAAAGAGTTTAGAGATAACCGTGTTGGAAGAAGCTACAGTAGATAATTATTTTAACATAATTTTAGTATAACGTGCTTAAACTATTCGCGGAATGTGATGTCTAAAACGTGTTCATTCAATTTCAATTAAAAATTAAAAACACCAATAATGATCACATTACAACCTAAACAGGCAATTTTATCTTTAGTATTTCTATTTTCTCTGGCCATTGGAGCGCAGGACTTTCAAGGGAAAGCATATTATGTTTCAAAAACTTCTGTAGACATGAGTAATTTTGGAAGACCTAATATGAGCGAGGACCAAAAAAAACGAATGCAAGAACGCTTAAAAAATATGTTTGAAAAAACATTTGTGTTAACGTTTAATAGGTCGGAATCTATTTATAAACTAGATGAAAAACTTGAGGCACCAAATCAAGGAGGTGGTTCAAGATTTGGAGCCATTATGTCTGGAGCTATGGATGGTATTAAGTATAAAAATGCAAAGTCTAAGCAGTTGTTAAGTGAGCACGAGCTTTTTGGAAAGCTCTTTTTGATAAAAGACAATTTGCCGGAACTAAACTGGGAAATGACTGGTGAAACAAAACAAATAGGCGGTTATACCTGTTTTAAAGCTACTGCAATTCAAACTTGGAAAGAATTTGATATGGCAAGTTTAAGGAGACCACGAAACGAAGATGAATCCACCTTGGAGGATGAAGCTGAAACAGAAGAGGAAGAGCCAATTAAAATTGAAGCGTGGTACACCATGCAAATTCCAGTTAATCAAGGTCCTGGAGATTATTGGGGCTTACCTGGTTTAATTTTAGAAGTAAGTGCAGGAAAAACCACAATTCTTTGCTCTAAACTTGTTTTGAATCCTGAAGATAAAGCAACTATTAAAGCCCCTAGTAAAGGAAAAGAGGTAACAAAAGAGGAGTACGTAGATATTGCCACAAAAAAGTACCTAGAAATGCGTAAAAATTTTAGACGTCGCGGAGGTCAAAGAGGTACAAGATAAATTTTAAAAATCCAATAAAGTATTATGAATTTTACAATTGACATCCCAGTATTCCTTCTGGGGTGATGAAGGGTACTATCCTTAGAAAATAAAATTCATATTCAAACATCAACCAAAATGAAGTTAAAACTAACAGTAATATTAACCTTTTTAGTAACCTTAGGTTATTCACAAGTCAAGGTACAAGGTGTTGTAAAAGACAGTATTGGCGAACCTTTAGAGTTGGCAAATGTTGTAGCTATAAATCAAGAAACAAATAAGTTAGATTCTTATGGTATTACAAATGATAAAGGAAAGTTTGTGCTATCTCTTAACAAGAACAGTAAGTATAAACTTCAAGTAAGTTATATAGGAATGAAAACCTATGAAGAAATTTTTGAAACTGCTGATAAAAGTATTGATAAGGATGTTGTAATGGAAGCTGATAATACTGCGCTTGATGCGGTAGAACTTACCTACGAAATGCCCGTAACTATTAGTGGTGATACTCTAATTTATAATGCAGATTCCTTTAAAAACGGGACAGAACGGAAGCTCGAAGATATTTTGGAAAAACTTCCTGGAGTTGAGGTAAATGATGAAGGGCAAATTGAAGTAGAAGGACAACGTGTATCAAAAGTAATGGTGGATGGTAAAGATTTTTTTGATGGCGATTCTAAGCTTGCTACAAAAAATATTCCTTCAAATGCGGTGGATAAGGTTCAAGTTTTGAAGAATTATTCTGAGGTGGCACAGTTAAGTAGTGTAGGCAATAACCAAGATAATTATGCCATAAATATTAAGTTGAAAGAAGGAAAAAAGAACTTTTGGTTTGGTAATGTTACTGTTGGTGGCGGTACATCAACAGATGAAGGTTTGTATGTGATTCAACCAAAGTTATTTTACTATAGTCCTAAATATAGCATTAATCTTATAGGAGATTTAAATAACACCGGAGAACCAGCACTAACTAGGCAGGATCTGAGAGGTTTTGGCGGAGGTTTTCGCCCTCCAAGTAGAGACAGCGGAACTAGCTTAAATTTAGGAAATAATAGTTTAGGGTTTCTAGCTATTCAGAATAACCGTGCTCAAGATATTGAAAACAAACTGGCTTCAGGAAATTTTAGTTATTCGCCTAATAAAGCTTTAGATATCAGTGGTTTTGCCATATTTAATAGCAGTCGTATTGGTATTTTACAAAAATCTACTTTTGATTATATTGAAGTTCCAGACGACCCTACAACTACAGGTATTGATGAGTCTTTGTCTATTCCTCAAGATGAAAACACAGAAGAGAATACAAGACAGCGCTCTGATATTGGTTTGATGAAGCTAAGTGCATCCTATAAACCGAATGTAAATAATCAATTAGATTATGATGTACTAGGACGCGTGACCAAGGAATCTCAAAACAGCAATTTGTTTTCGTCGGTATTAGGTAATACGGATCAGTTTGAGGATAATACGCCTTATAGTATCAATCAGAATTTAAACTATTATTATACCCTAAACGAGAATAATATTTTTGCCTTAGAGGTGCAGCATTTATTGCAAGACGAAGATCCATTTTATAATGCAATTTTAGAAGATAAGGATAGCTACGAAAGGACTGGAGAAGGTCTAGGTTTAGATCCTAATCAGATAGTATACAATATTAATCATGACAGAAGAGTCAAGTCCAATCAACTAGATGCTAAGGTTGATTACTGGAATATTTTGAATGATAAAAGTAATATCAATTTCACTTTAGGCGCAATGGCAACGCGTCAAGACTACAATACAAGTTTATTTCAAATCTTAGATGATGATTCTGTATTTGACCCCACGCCAACCATTAATGATGGTTTAGATACAAATGATGCACAATACAATTTTAGTGATTTCTATTTGGGTGTAGCCTACAGATTAAAATTAGGTAAGTTTACCATTACTCCAGGATTATCTGCGCATACATATGGCTATGGTAATGATCAATTTGGAGATTCTTATCAAGATAACTTTAGTTTGCTGCTACCAAGCTTTGAAACCAGAATTCAATTTAAAAAGAGTGAAAGCTTAACATTACGCTATAATATGCGTAACCAGTTTACCGATGTTACACGTTTGGCAAGTGGTATTGTTCTAAATAGTTTTAATAATATACAATTTGGTAACCCAGAATTAGGTAATGCTGTAACCAATAATATAAGCTTATTTTATAGAAGTTTTAACTTGTTTAATTACACAAATGTTTTTGCTTCAATTACGTATAGTAGTGCCGTGGATCAAATACGTTCTAGAGCAAATTTTGATAGCGTAGTTCGTACTAGCGAGTTTTTTAATTCTGGATTTACTGACGAAAGTGTTTCTGCATTCGGACGTTTTCAACGCACATTTGGTAAGTTGAGACTTAGTATTAATTCGCGTTGGAATTACTCTAAATTCAATCAATTTGTTCAAGGAGGTCGTTCCATCAACGAAAGTTTCCAACAAACCTATACGCCAGAGTTAAGAACTAACTTTAGAGAGGCACCAAATATTAGGTTGAGATACAGGTACTCTGTAAATAGAAATCAACAAGGAGGAGGTACTACTACGTTTAAAACCAATGCGCCTTCAGTAAGATTTGATGCTTATATTTTTAAGAAGTTTACGTTCTTAACAGATTATAGTTATAATAGACAAAGTAGTACAAATGGTTCACCTCAAGAATTTGAAATTTGGAATGCCTCATTGTCATACAGAAAAGACAATGATGCTAAATTTGAGTATACTTTAAAGGCAACAAACCTATTGAATACAACCTCGCAAATACAAAATGGAAATTCCAATATTTCAGTATTTGCTAGAGAGTATTTTATACAACCTAGGTTTATTACTTTAAGGCTGAGGTATGAGATATAATAGTACAAGGAGTCGAGTCGTTTTATAAAATAACAAAAGCCCACTTTAAGTGGGCTTTTGTTATTCATTGATTTATTTTGATTTCTATTTATAAATTAAAAGAGGTTTTAACTGCATCCACATAATCCAACTTCTCCCAAGTAAATAATTCAACATCTAAAGTTGTACTATTACCATTTGCTTGAGTAAATGTTTTTGTAACAGTTCTGTTGGTACGTCCCATATGGCCGTAAGCAGCAGTTTCGCTGTACATTGGCGAACGTAGTTTTAAACGAGTTTCAATAGCGTAAGGACGCATATCAAAAATTTTAGAAACCTTTTCGGCAATTTCGCCATCGGTTAATTTTACGTTTGAAGTGCCATAAGTATCAATAAAAATACCCATTGGTTCTACAACACCAATTGCGTAACTTACCTGAACCAAAACTTCTGAGGCAACGCCAGCAGCTACTAAGTTTTTAGCAATATGGCGAGTAGCGTAAGCAGCACTTCTATCAACTTTACTTGGATCTTTGCCAGAAAACGCACCACCACCATGAGCACCTTTTCCGCCGTAAGTATCAACAATTATTTTTCTACCTGTTAAACCGGTATCTCCATGTGGACCACCAATTACGAACTTACCTGTTGGATTAATGTGGTATTTAATATCGTTATTAAATAGTTTTTGGATATGTGCTGGTAATTTGGCTACTACACGAGGTATCAATATTTCTACAATATCTTTTCTAATTTTTGCTAACATCGTATCGTCATCAGCAAATTCATCATGCTGAGTAGAAACCACTATAGCATCTATTCTTTGTGGCACATTATCATCGCTATATTCAATTGTAACTTGACTTTTAGAATCTGGTCTTAAATAGGTGATGTCTTTGTTTTCTCTTCTTAATGCTGCCAATTCTATTAAAAGACGATGCGATAAATCTAATGCCAAAGGCATATAGTTTTCGGTTTCGTTAGTGGCATAACCAAACATCATACCTTGGTCGCCAGCACCTTGTTCTTCTTTAGTTGCACGATCTACGCCTTGATTAATATCTGGAGATTGTGGGTGAATGGCAGAAAATACACCACAAGAATTACCATCAAACATATACTCGCCTTTGGTGTATCCAATTTTATTAATGGTTTCTCTGGCTATTTTCTGAACATCCAAGTATGTTTTCGATTTTACTTCACCGGCAAGAACAACTTGTCCCGTAGTAACAAGAGTTTCACAAGCTACTTTAGAGTCTACATCAAACGCTAAAAAATTATCAATAAGCGCATCACTAATTTGGTCTGCTACCTTATCCGGGTGTCCTTCAGAAACACTTTCTGAAGTAAATAAATATGGCATATTATATTATTTATGAAGCAAGATTTGACGAGAAACGTCTCAGGAGTTTACACTGCCTTTAGCATTTTTACTACATCTATAATTTGAAGATGTAAGAGGTTGCAATCAGTCAAATCTTTCCTCTATGATTTATTGATGTGCAAAAGTAAAAAAATTAAGAGAAATGAAAATATGAATTACTAAAAAATGCAAGTTAATGATTGTATGATGTTGCAGTACTTGCTTTGGCAGATAGGTGCGTTAGGGATTGTAGAGGAAATCCTTTTTGTGAGGTACGAGCAAAAAGATTGGAACGGAAAGCCCGACCCGACAGGGTAACGCCCAAAATATTTTAAACTTTTTTTTTGTTTGAACGTCATAAAAAAATAGACTTAAAATATTGAAAAACAGGTAATTAAATAAGTTTTAAGTACAGTGAATTTAACCTGTAAAATGGCATGTAATCTTAGATAATCGCATAAACAAGTATTTTCGTTCTCTGAAATTAAGAAATGCTGTTAAATTTCTTAAAATCATTGAGAGATTATCTAAAAAACTAAACAAGGCTTAAAAATATATTTGAAAATCATGGGAGAACTTAATAAATATAGTAAAACAGTTACCCAAAACCCATCTCAACCAGCATCTCAGGCTATGTTATACGCTACTGGTTTTACTGATGAGGACATGAAGAAGGCGCAAATTGCCATTGGTAGTACAGGTTATGATGGAAACCCATGTAACATGCATCTAAATGATATTGCTGCTGAAATTAAAAAACAGATTAATGCACTTGGTCAAAAAGGGTTAACCTTTGGAACCATTGGGGTTTCTGATGGTATTTCTATGGGAACACCAGGAATGAAATATTCTTTGGCTTCCCGCGATATTATTGCAGATTCCATGGAAACTGTTGTGAATGGAATGGCTTATGATGGTTTGATTGGAGTAGTAGGTTGTGATAAAAATATGCCTGGAGCTATTATTGCAATGTTGAGATTAAACAGGCCTTCTATAATGGTGTATGGTGGAAGTGTGGCTTCTGGAAAATATAAAGGTCAAAAATTAAATATAGTTTCGGCATTTGAAGCTTTAGGTAAGAAGATTGCTGGTGAAATTGACGAAGCTGAATATAAAGAAATTATAAAAAGATCTATTCCTGGGGCTGGAGCTTGTGGTGGTATGTATACGGCAAACACCATGGCGTCATCTATAGAATGTATGGGTATGGCGTTACCTTACAATTCTTCTATTCCAGCAGTAAATCCAAGTAAGTTAACCGAGGCTGAACGTACTGCACAGGCTATGAAAAATCTTTTGGAATTAGATTTAAAGCCAAAAGATATTGTAACTAAAAAGTCTATCGAAAATGCAATTACTTTGGTAAACGCTTTGGGAGGTTCAACCAATGCGGTACTGCATTATTTAGCAATTGCATATGCTGCAGATATTGAGTTTACTCTGGAGGATTTTCAGCGCATTAGTGATAGAACGCCGCTAATTGGAGATTTAAAACCTTCTGGGAAATATTTAATGGAAGATGTTCATGGTATTGGAGGAACTCCGAAAATCATGAAATATTTGTTAGAACAAGGATTTTTGCATGGTGATTGTATGACGGTTACTGGTAAAACTTTAGCAGAAAATCTTACTGATGTTGAAGCTATGGAGTTTGAGGACCAAGATTTATTATATACTACTGATAAGGCTTTAAAATCTTCAGGAAATTTACAGATTCTTAAGGGTAATTTAGCTGAAGAAGGTGCAGTAGCCAAAATTTCTGGAAAAGAAGGATTAAAATTTGAAGGTAAGGCAGTGGTTTACGATAGTGAGCCAGAAGCTAATGAAGGAATTTCTAACGGTGAAGTTGAAAAAGGAAATGTAGTCGTCATTAGATACGTTGGTCCTAAGGGAGGTCCAGGTATGCCAGAAATGCTAAAACCAACTTCTATGATTATGGGTGCAGGTTTAGGGAAATCTGTTGCGTTAATTACTGATGGTCGTTTTTCTGGAGGTACTCACGGATTTGTGGTAGGCCACGTAACACCTGAGGCACAAGTTGGAGGAGCTATTGCTCTTGTTGAGACAGGAGATATTATTACGATTGATGCTGTTGATAATTCGATAACACTTAATATTTCTGAAGAAGAAATGGCAAGTAGAAAAGCAAAATGGCAAGCACCACCATTAAAATTCAAGAAAGGTATATTATTTAAATATGCTAAGTCTGTTGCATCGGCCTCTGAAGGTTGTGTGACTGATAAATATTAAAATATTTTGTCATTCCTGGGCGGTCACTGAGCGGAGTCGAAGTGAAAGCGGGAATCTCATCAAATTAAAGTTGAGGTTATGAACACTGAAACAATAAAAAAAGAAGAAAATAAAACAGCAAAAACAGAACGTATTACGGGTTGCGAAGCTATAATTCGTTGTTTAATTGCTGAGGGCGTTGATATACTTTATGGTTATCCTGGAGGAGCTATAATGCCAGTGTATGATGAATTGTACAAGTATCAAGATAGAATTCATCATGTATTAACACGTCACGAACAAGGTGCAGCACATGCAGCACAAGGATATGCGAGAATATCTGGAAAAGTTGGGGTTGCTATGGCTACGTCTGGTCCAGGAGCAACCAACTTAATAACTGGTATTGCCGATGCGCAGATCGATTCTACACCAATAGTTTGTATCACAGGTCAAGTGCCTTCACATTTATTAGGTACAGATGCGTTTCAAGAAACTGATATTGTTGGCATTTCTACACCTGTTACAAAATGGAATGCTCAGGTTACTAAAGCATCAGAAATTCCAGAGGTTATGGCCAAAGCATTTTATATTGCAAAAAGTGGTAGGCCAGGGCCAGTACTTGTAGATATTACTAAGGATGCGCAGTTTGAGGAGTTCGATTTTAAATACGAAAAATGTACTGCGGTTAGAAGTTATAACCCAATTCCTAAAACAGATATTAATACGGTTAAAGCAGCGGCCGATTTAATTAATAATGCTGAAAAGCCAATGATTGTTTGGGGGCAAGGTGTTATTTTAGGTGAGGCGGAAGAGGAGTTAAAAGCTGTAGTTGAAAAATCTGGAGTACCAGCTGCTTGGACTATTTTAGGAGCTTCGGCTCTCCCAACATCTCACCCTTTAAATATAGGAATGGTAGGGATGCATGGTAATTATGCTCCTAATAAACTAACCAACGAATGTGATGTTTTAATTGCCATAGGAATGCGTTTTGATGATCGTGTTACAGGCGATTTGAATACTTACGCTAAACAGGCAAAAATCATTCATTTTGATATAGATCCTGCTGAAATTAATAAAAATGTAAAAGTGGATATTGCTGTTTTAGGAGATTCTAAGGAGAGTTTAGGACTGTTGCTTTCAGAATTGAATGCAAATTCTCATGAGTCATGGTTGCAGGAGTTCAAAGATTTATATGCCATTGAATATGATGCAGTAATTAAAGATGATTTATTGCCGGAGAAAGAAGGACTTACAATGGGTGAAGTGCTTAAAGAAATCAACACCTATAGTAATGGTGATGCAGCCATTGTTTCTGATGTTGGTCAGCATCAAATGATAGCATGTCGTTATGCTGAATTCAATAAAACCAAAAGTAACATTACCTCTGGGGGTTTAGGTACTATGGGATTTGCATTACCAGCGGCTATTGGAGCTAAAATGGCAGAACCACATCGTGAGGTTGTGGCAATAATTGGTGATGGTGGTTACCAAATGAATATTCAAGAATTGGGTACAATTTTTCAGCAGAAAGTGGCGGTTAAGATTGTGGTATTGAATAATGAGTTTTTAGGTATGGTGCGCCAATGGCAACAGTTGTTTTTTGATAAGCGTTACGCCTCTACTGAAATGACAAATCCAGATTTTGTAACAATAGCGAAAGGCTATCACATTGAAGCAAAGCGTGTAACTAAACGCGAAGAATTAGCGGATGCTGTCAAGGAAATGATTGAATCTAAATCGTCATATTTCTTAGAAGTCTGTGTGGAAAAAGAGGATAATGTATTCCCAATGATTCCTTCTGGAGCCTCGGTTTCAGATATCAGATTAAGCTAGTAGCACTTTAAAACCATTACTAATGAGTCAAGAAATTAAGACATTCACCATATCTGTTTATACAGAAAATAATATCGGATTACTTAACCGTATTTCGGCTATTTTTCAGCGTAGACATATCAATATAGAGAGTTTAACTACGTCGCAATCTGAAATCAAAGATGTAAATCGTTTTGTAATCGTAGTTAAAATTACCGAAGACCAAGCTATAAAAGTAGTGCGTCAAATTGAAAAGCAGGTTGAAGCTATTCGCGCTTATTATCATACTAATGAAGAAACTATCTTCACTGAAAATTGTATGTTCAAAATAAAGAGCGAATTACTTTTTGAAGAACCGCAAATTCAAAATATTATAAAGGATAGCGATTCAAGAATCGTTACTGTAAATCGTGAGTTCTTTGTATTGGAAAGTACGGGTAGACGTCATGAAATTGAAGAACTGCGTGAAAAATTAGACAAGTTCGGTATCATGCAGTTCGTACGATCAGGACGCATTGCAGTAACCAAAGACGAAATGAAAGTTTCCGAAATACTAGAAGAATTTAAAAATCAATAATAAACCAAAATTAAATAAGCATCTTGTGATTTAGGATGCAACATACTATTAAATCAAAAACAAAAAATGGAAAATTATTTTAACACGCTTACATTAGCTGGTAAATTAGACCAATTGTCTAAATGTAGATTCATGGATGCTTCTGAGTTTGCAGATGGTGTTGATGCATTAAAAGGGAAGAAAGTAGTGATTGTAGGTTGTGGTGCCCAAGGGTTAAACCAAGGCTTGAATATGAGAGATTCTGGATTGGATATTTCTTATACTTTACGTGAAGCGGCGATAAAAGAAAAAAGAGCATCTTATGTAAATGCAACTGAAAATGGATTTAATGTTGGAACATACGAAGAGTTAATCCCAACTGCAGATTTGGTATGTAACCTTACTCCAGATAAGCAGCATACAAATGTGGTTAATGCTGTAATGCCTTTAATGAAAAAGGGTGCTACTTTGGCATATTCTCATGGATTCAACATTGTTGAAGAAGGAATGAAAATCCGCGAAGATTTAACAGTAATTATGTGTGCGCCTAAGTCTCCAGGTTCTGAAGTACGTGAAGAGTACAAGCGTGGTTTTGGTGTACCAACTTTAATCGCTGTTCACCCTGAAAACGACCCTGAAGGAAAAGGTTTAGCGCAAGCAAAAGCATATGCAGTTGCAACAGGTGGAGATAGAGCAGGTGTATTAGAATCGTCTTTTGTGGCTGAGGTGAAATCAGATTTAATGGGAGAACAAACCATTCTTTGTGGATTATTGCAAACGGGTTCTATCCTTTGTTTTGATAAAATGGTAGAGAAAGGAATTGATCCCGGATATGCTTCAAAATTAATTCAGTACGGTTGGGAAACTGTTACCGAAGGTTTAAAATATGGTGGTGTTACAAACATGATGGACAGATTGTCTAACCCAGCTAAAATTAAGGCTTTTGAATTATCAGAAGAACTAAAAGATATTATGCGTCCGTTATTCCAAAAGCATATGGATGATATTATGGAAGGAGTATTCTCCAGTACCATGATGGCAGATTGGGCGAATAACGATGCGAACCTGTTAGGTTGGAGAGCGGCTACCGCTGAAACAGCTTTTGAAAAAACACCTGCAGGCGATGTTGAGATATCTGAGCAAGAGTACTATGATAACGGTGTGTTAATGGTAGCGTTCGTAAGAGCAGGTGTAGAGTTAGCATTTGAAGCTATGATAGAATCTGGAATTATTGACGAATCTGCGTACTACGAGTCATTACACGAAACTCCGCTTATTGCAAACACTATTGCCAGAAAGAAATTATATGAAATGAACCGTGTTATTTCTGATACGGCTGAGTATGGTTGTTATTTATTCGATCATGCATGTAAGCCTTTGTTAGAAGACTTTATGAAAGGAATTGATGTGGATGTTATTGGTAAGGCTTATGCTAAAGATAACGGTGAAGGTGTTGATAATGCAAAGTTAATTGAAGTTAATGCTGCACTAAGAGCACACCCAGTAGAAAAGATTGGGACATTTTTGAGAACATCTATGACGGCTATGAAGCCAATAGTATAACAGTACTAAACTAAGCTAAACTTTGCTTAATGTTAAAGAGCCTTGCATTTTCTAATGTAGGGCTTTTTATTTCTCTATCCATTAAGCTGTCTTTTAGAAATTTAACCCGTAACTTGCATTAGTGTTTTAATGTGCAAAGATGAATAAGGAGCAAACCAAATATTTTCCTAACCTTGATGATGTCAAAAAAGCAGCTGATGTAATTAAAGATGTTGCTACTGTGACACCGTTAACAAAGAATTTAAGGTATTCTAAATTATTTAATGCCAATATTCACTTCAAAAGGGAAGATCTGCAACAGGTACGTTCTTATAAAATTCGGGGGGCGTACAATAAAATAAGTTCGCTTTCGAAAGCTGAATCTGAAAAGGGGGTTGTTTGCGCAAGTGCCGGAAATCATGCACAAGGCTTTGCGTTATCCTGTAAGATATTGCAGATTATGGGAACTATTTTTATGCCTACTCCAACGCCAAATCAAAAACTAGAGCAGGTTAGAATGTTTGGTGAAGATTTTATCGAAATAAGACTGGTTGGAGATACTTTTGACGATGCGTTTTATGCGGCTAAGGAAGAGTGCGATCGTTTGAATAAAATATTCATTCATCCGTTTAATGACGAAAAAATTATTGAAGGGCAAGCTACAGTAGGACTCGAAATTCTAGAGCAAACAAAAGAGCCCATAGATTATTTGTTTATTCCTGTGGGCGGTGGTGGACTCTCAGCTGGGGTATCATCTGTGTTTAAATTACTTTCACCAAGTACAAAAATTATTGGTGTTGAGCCCGAAGGTGCGCCATCTATGACGGTTTCAATACAAAATAATAAAAATACTACTATTCCTCATATAGAAAAATTTGTTGATGGTGCTGCGGTAAAACGTGTAGGTGATTTAACGTTTCCTATTTGTAAACAGAATTTAGATAATATGATGACCGTTCCTGAGGGGAAAATTTGTCAGACTATTTTAGATCTATATAATCGTGACGCTATAGTTGTAGAACCTGCAGGAGCATTGAGTTTAGCGGCTTTAGATTTTTACGCAGAAGATATTAAGGGTAAAACCGTTGTATGCGTTGTAAGTGGTAGTAATAATGATATAACACGAACCGCCGAAATTAAAGAACGTGCACTACTGTACAAGAATTTAAAGCATTACTTTATTGTGAAGTTTCCACAGAGAGCAGGAGCTTTAAAAGAATTTGTGGTTGATATTTTGGGGCCGAATGATGATATTACACATTTTGAATATACCAAAAAGACCAATAGAGAAAATGGAGCGGCAGTAGTGGGTATCGAGTTGAAATCTTCAAAAGATTTGGCTCCATTAATAGCCAAAATGAAGGCACGAAAATTTTATGGAGAATACTTAAATGATTCGCCAGATTTATTTCAATTTTTGGTTTAAACCTATAATTGGTTAGTCTGTATCCAAATCCAAACTTCCAGTACATATTGAAGAAATTACGCAAACGATTTAGTTAGTTTTTGCTCTGTTTTTGTCCTTAAAAATTTATTTTGTTAAGGTTTTGTCGACTTTTATAATGACGTTTAAGCCCATTATTAAATATCTTAGCACTACTAAAAACTAAATAAAATGAGTAAAACACTAGCAAAAATACCTGAACCGTATCAAATTGATACGCTTTTGCATCAAACCACATATTTGGTTGATGGAGAATTGAAACAATGGAATGGGGATACTGCCGAAATTTATTCCACCATTTCGTCAACTACAGATTATAAACCCACCTTATTAGGAACCATTCCTCAATTAGGAGGAGATGAAGCGCTAGAAGCTTTGAATTCTGCCGTCTCCGCTTATGATAATGGAAAAGGACTCTGGCCTACAATGAAGGTAGAAGATCGTATTGCTTGTATGGAAACCTTCGTGGAACAAATGAAAACGAAGCGTGATGAGGTAGTTAAACTCTTAATGTGGGAGATTGGGAAGAATTTATCAGATTCTGAAAAGGAATTTGATAGAACGGTTGAATACATATATGATACTATTGAAGCGTACAAACAAATTGACAGAGATTCGGCTAGATTCGAGAAAAATTCTGGGGTGTATGCCCATATTCGTCGGGGGCCTTTGGGAGTGGTACTATGTTTAGGGCCTTATAACTACCCCCTTAATGAAACCTTCTGTTTATTGATTCCTGCCCTAATGATGGGTAATACAACCATATTTAAGCCTGCGAAATTAGGTGTACTTTTAATTTCTCCTTTATTAGAGGCGTTCCAAAATAGTTTTCCAAAAGGAGTCGTAAATATTGTATATGGACGCGGACGTGTTTTAGCAACACCTATGATGGAGTCTGGTAAAATTGATGTTTTGGCATTAATTGGCAATAGTAAATCCGCAAATGCATTGCAGGGTCAACACCCTAAAGGTAATAGGTTGCGTATGGTTTTAGGATTAGAGGCTAAGAACCCTGCTATTGTATTACCAGATGCAGATTTAGATTTGGCAGTTGATGAATGTATTGCAGGTACTTTATCGTTCAACGGACAGCGTTGTACTGCTTTAAAGGTGCTGTATGTGCATGAATCTATTGTAGAAGAATTCAATAGAAGATTTGCCTACAAGGT
The DNA here is from genome assembly GCA_002428965.1 of Jejuia sp. UBA6058. Lineage (GTDB taxonomy): Bacteria > Bacteroidota > Bacteroidia > Flavobacteriales > Flavobacteriaceae > Jejuia. The sequence continues at coordinate 44,984 of DIYI01000011.1, forward strand.
AGATCAATTAAAATTCGGAAATCCATGGGATGATGGCGCAAAATTAACCCCGCTTCCTGAAGTTGATAAACCTTTCTATATTCAGGAATTGATAGATGACGCTAAAGAAAAAGGTGCAGTTATCTTGAATAAAAAAGGAGGTGAAACTTCGGAAAACTTCATCTTTCCTGCGGTATTATTTCCAGTAACCAAAGATATGAGAGTGTTTCAAGAGGAACAGTTTGGGCCCGTAATTCCGGTCGTACCGTTTTCTGATATTGAAGAGCCTTTGGATGATATGGCAGAATCAGATTATGGACAGCAAGTAAGCTTATTTGGCAAAAATGTAACAACACTTTCTCCGTTAATTGATACGTTGGTAAATCTAGTGTGTCGCGTAAACCTAAATAGCTCTTGTCAACGTGGTCCAGACGTATATCCGTTTACAGGAAGAAAAGATTCCGCAGTAGCAACCTTAAGTGTTACAGATGCATTACGTTCGTTCTCCATTAGGACTTTTGTGGCATCAAAAGACAATGAATATAACAATGCGATTTTAAATGAGTTATTAGATAAAAAGACTTCTAATTTTATTAGTACCGATTATATTTTGTAGCTATTTTATGAGAATTGCAGTATTACTTTGTTTTATTCTATTCATTTCGAAATCGTCATCGGAAAAGATATTCGAAGGAGAGTTGATTTATCGTCATAATATGAAAGTGGGTTCTATTGATTTTTCAAATTCAGAAAAATATTTTGACACATTAAAAATCATTTATGGAAATAAGAACTACATAAAAATTAAAAACTCAACGGAGTACGAAAAAGTAATCTTTATTGATTCTTTGAGAAAAGAATATGTCATTTATAAAGACAATTTAAGTAAATCAAAGAGTCTATCAATGAACGAGGATAACTTGAATTATGGTAAACTTTATAATAGAGAAAACTCCCATTTTGGAATAGTAATATCTTTAAATAGATCAGATACGGTTATGAACTTTAGAAACAAGACTTATAACTTTAAGAAGCTTTTAGTTCAAAGAAAGTATGGTTATGAAACTTACGTGTTTTCTGATAGTGATAGTTTAAAACTTACTGACAATAGGAATATTTTAAGGAAAATGGGGGAACAAATTCATCCTAAGGAAATAGCATTTGAAATAGATAATTCTATACTTTATTATTATAAGTTAAGAGCAAAAAATTCTGATGTGTCGAAAGAATTCAGGTTAGTCGATATAAAGAATGATGAACTTGACGATACGACCTTTAAAATTCCAGCGCATAAGGATGCTAAAGGTTTTAAAAAGGAAAATAGAAAGAATGGAAGGTTTAAATTTTATGAATTGGAAAATCAAAAGTAAAAGACTGAAATGAGAATTACTTTTTTCAAAAGTTCATTTCCTTTCAATGACTAAAATCATACATAAATCCCACAAGTAATAATTATCTTTGTAATAATAGTAAAATCAATTAAAAGCATAACGCATGAAAAGCATTAAATTTCTATTTACAGGGTTGTTGATGGCAACACTTTTATTCAATTGTGGAGGAGATAAAAAGAAAGAAGAACCAGAGGAAAAGATGACTTTAGGAGGTTCTAAAACAGAAGAAAAGAAAGTAGATTCTAATGTAGCAGAATTGGTTCTTGTTGGTGATGATATGATGAAATTCAACACTAATGAACTTAAAGTAAAAGCAGGACAAAAAGTAAAATTAACTTTACGCCATAAAGGAAAAATGGATGTTAATGTGATGGGACATAACTTTGTGCTTTTAAATCAAGGTGTGGACCTAATGGCTTTTGGAACCAAAGCAGCAATAGCTAGAGACACTAAATATATCCCAGCTGACTCCAAGGCTGATATCATTGTGCATACTGAACTTATTGGAGGCGGGCAAACCACATCAATCGAGTTTGATGCTCCTGCAGCTGGAACGTATGACTTCTTATGTAGCTTCCCAGGACATTATGCCCTAATGAAGGGTAAGTTTATTGTAGAATAAGCTGTTTTATAAAAAGTTAAAAGGGCAGAAAAATTTAGTTTTTCTGCCCTTTTTAGTTTGCTTAGTTTAGTAATAATTACTTCACAATAACTTTAGTCAACATCGTCAAATAATGGCCAGGGAACGTACAAACTATCCAATATTCTCCAGATTCGCTTGGAGATGTGAAATAGATAGTTTCGTTACTTTCAGGACCTACAGTGCCAGTATGCGCCAGAACCAAATCACTAAAGGGCACATAGTTTAAATCGGGGCCATCAAGACCTAATCCTAGAGCATCTTGTCCTACTTTTAGAGCTACTTCTTTTCCGGGTTGGCTAGTGAGAACAACGTTGTGAATCATGTCGTCATTGTTGTTCAACGTTAATTCAATTTTGCTATTTCTATTAATTGTAATTTCTTGAAGATCGTATTTTAATCCAGGAACAGTTCCAATCACTACTTTTTCATCAGCTCCTGCTTCTCCCCACGCACTTGGGATAACGTTTACGCGTTTTGGTTGTTCCACTTTTGATTCTGAGGAAGTCGTTGCCATTTGCATAGATTTAAGTTCACCATCAGGCACTTCATTCAAAGTATAGTACGCTTTTTTATGCAAGAGCTTTTCACCTGTAGTTGCTGTTAGAGACGGAAGTTCCAATTGATGGATATACCCCAATCGCATACCATGAATAGTCAATTTTACGGTAAAGCCATCATCCGAAACTTCAGCTTTATGAATCATCGCATTTTGCTGATCAATAATAGGGCTACCATAGGTTTTATGGTATTTATAGTTAAACGTTACCATCTTATAGTTTGAAATATCTTCGGCTTGGGCTTTGTTTATGGGTTTAGTGAATTCCAATTCAAAACCATCATCTTTGGCTTTCATGGTTTTAATTTCAAAAGGTGTTTTTCCTGTCCAAACCAAACGTTGTAAACCAAATTCATCAGTACCTGTAGATGTCCAACCTCTGCTCGTCATACCAACAAACATACTGTTGTCACTTCCCCAAATCATTCTTAATATTCCAGATGAAAACCCCTCAACAAATGGGAACGCGACACCTTGATATACGCCATTTACCTTTTCCATATAAACGCGCATAATTTTACTATGTCCTTGGTCGCCTATAAACTGTTGGCCTTCGAATGGGCCAAATTTACCTCCAGTAGTATCATATAAAATATCAGACGTAGAAATACCTAAAATAGTATGAGGAAACCAAATAGCAGGAGCCTTTAATTCTTTTTCTTTTTTAGCATACTCGTATAATGTTAACCCTGAATTATCTTCAATATCTTCGGGTTTTAAAGTAAGAGGAGACTTTGGATCATCACTCCATTTTAAACCTGATGGATGACCTGCAAAATCTCCAGGTTCTAAGTGGGTCATTCTACCCGAACCTACCCAATCGCCTTGATTTTCAGTATAGAAGTAATCTCCTTCATTGTTAATTCCAAATCCTGCAGGTGAGCGCAAACCTGTTGCAATCGGTGTCATTTCTCCTTCTGGAGTTATCTTTAACATCCATCCACGCCATCGCACAGGGCTCTGTCCACCATTTATCCACGCCAAGTTCAACGTTACTATCATATCACCATTTGTAGTGAATTTTGGTCCATACGAGTAACCATGATAATTACCTGATAGAGGCCAAGAATAAATGGTGTTATAAACATCAGCTTCATCATCATCATTTTTGTCCTCTAAACGCGTTAATTCTCCGCGTTGAGCTAGATAGAAACTCCCATCTCTATAAGCCAACCCAAGAGCCTCATGTAAGCCATGAGCAAACAATTTGTAATTTGGAGTACTGCTATATGGATCGTCTATTAGCCAAACTTCCCCTCGACGTGTGGAAACGCCCAATTTATCATCCTCTGTTAAGGCTAAACCACCTACTTCTAAAGTAACATCATCTGGAATAGGAACATCTACTATTTTATAATATTCAGCTTCTTTTTCTTGAATAGTTTTAGATTGACCAAAAGCAATTTGACCAATACATAAGCATAAAATAACATACGAGATTTTTAATACGTTTTGCATGATTAATTAGTTTTAGTTACCAGATAATACTATAGTTAATACTACTGTTTCCTTCGGGAATTTTAACCAATAATTCCATTTTGTCGTTAATATTTCTTATTTCAGGTTTTAAATTATTTCCTGAAAAATCGATATAATAACTTTCGTTATTGATAACATATACATTATCTGGTAGAACTTTTATGCTGTCACCATCGGCAATTTTGTGCCATAAATTTCTTGCTTTAGAAATTGTAACAGATTTTTTTAATTGGCGCGTACCCTCTGGAACCGAAAACTTATTGGTGATAACAGTGGGTCCGATTTTATATGAGAATGCCGGCATTCTAGAATTATCTAATTCATACCCCAATTGTTTGAAACCTTCATTTTCTGGGAGAGGTACGGGCCATGGGGTGTTCACTGTCTCTAAAGGAGCAAACTCTAAATCTCCGTGCATTGAAATTGCTAAACCTATTGGTTCTCCAGATTGTTTAAAACCTCTTGATAGCCACATATGGGTTGTATTCAAAAAAGAGCCACTCCAAACTTTTAATAAAGACCCTGTTGCCAAATTATAAGAGTAATGCACGCCTTGAGGGGAGCCTACCGAAATACAATGTGTGTACTTTTCGTCTTTATGGTGCACAAAACTACGTTGCATTATTGGTTTGTCTTTAGGTTCTACAATAATACCTTTTAGGGGGTCAAAGTCTCCTACATTTTTTGAAACACCTTCAAATAATGAATAACGCTGCATTTCTGGTCCTTCCACAAATAAATTGCACCCTCTGGACCAAGGCGCATGCTGGTTGTACACTACCGTAAAAGGAATATTCCCTTTTTCTAAGGTAATTTTGTTAAAACCAAATTGATCTCTACTATTATTAAAACGAAATACTTTTTTGTCATTTAAATAGAACTCTGCGATGCCTGTAGTTTGACTAGAAAAAAGATAGTCTCCAGATTTAGGAATGGATAGTATGCCTGAAAAGGCAACCATTTTTCTTTCTCTTTTGCTGGTTATATCATTTAAGGACAAAGTATTTACTTTTTCTTCCTTAACCTTGACAATTGTATCTAGGCTCCCTATTGTTTTGCCAGGACTTTCATATTCCGTTCTAACTAGATTGGTAACACCAATTTTTTTGTCGTCATAAAGTTTGTATCTGATATTTTTAAATGCAACTGGTCCATGATCACCTTGAATCATTAAAGGTCCTGTAGCTCGTTCATCAGCATTGGTGCCTCCTCCACGAGTTGGGCCACTCAAATCCACATTTTCATGAATTAAAAACCCGTTTAACCAAACCTTTTCAAACCATGCATTTTTAATTTTTTTACCAGTATTATTGAACTTTGGAGCATGAAAAATAACTTTTAAATGTTGCCATAGCCCAGGAGCCTTGGCAGCGTTAACTCTAGGGGAATAACCTTCATAACCCTCCTCTCCTTTTGGCGCTTCCTTATTCCAACGTTGATAAATACCACCCATATCTGCGTATTTGGGGTTTTCTACATTCCAGCTATCAAAGATTTGTACTTCGTAACGACTTTGGAAGTACAGACCAGAATTGGATCCTACAGGAATCATGACATCTAACTCCAATTCTATATCGCCATGTTCAAAAGGTGTAAATAAATTTTTATTCTTACCTTTTTCTTGATCGTTTTTATTTAAAAGAATACCCGTTCCTTCGGCGGCGGTAATTGTCTTTTTAGCATTTCTGTCTGTAATTACCTCACCAACAATTTTCCAGTTTGCTCCTGCTGGTTGAAAACTAGTTAGATTATTTAGCTCTATTTTTGTGAAAGGTAAATAATCTTTTGGGCTATTGGTGTTTTCTTTTTTTGTTGGAGCTTGAGTAAAAATTACCTCTTCCTCCTTTTTACATGATGAAAAAAAAGTAAAACAAATTGAGATAAATACAAAAAATAAATATCTCATCCTTTGTATTTTAATTAGGTTGTGCTTTTTCATGATCTTTTTTTAGTACTCTTTAGGCAAATATCCTCAAAAAACCTTCGTTATAAAGTATCTATCAATAAGGTGCAGATTTACTTAAAGTATAGTGAAAAATTACTAATTCGAGTTGTTGGTGTTGTCTTAAAGCTCTGTAAAAATGTATAAATTTAAGGTAAGAGATGTGCATAATTATTCACTGAAATATATTATACATGTTGCTCTTCTAAGATATTATAGACTACTCTTCAAAAATATGTTTAAGAATAATTTGTTGTACTTCTGTTGCGTTAATTACATTATTTTGATGATTTTTTGATTGCACTAAAATTGGGTAATAGTCTTCTTCGATATTCACTGTGCCATGCGATCCTTTAATTAGTGATGCATCTAAAGGAATTACATCCATCATGGTTCGAAAACCAAGTTTCTTTTTTATTAGCTTCATCATGATGCGAAGTTTTATCATCGTTTTCTTGGGGTCGGTAAACATTTCTACAGGATCGTAACCTGGTTTTTTGTGTATATCCACATTTCTAGCAAAATCTGGGGCCTTTTTATCGTCTAACCAATAATAATATGTAAACCAGAAATCTTTATCCGCAACTAGTACCAAATCTCCAGAGCGTTCATGATTTATATGATGTTTTTCTTGTTCTTTCTTATCAAGAGTTAGCTCTATTTCAGGAAATGATTGCAAAAGTTTTTTAATTTCAGACACATCATTTTTATCATCAATATACACATGGGCAATTTGATGATCGGACATGGCAAATGCTTTACTTATACCTGTGTCTAGAAGTTCTAAACCATTTTCCTCCCTAATTTTAATGTAGTTATATTTTCGTAAAACTCTGTTAATATGGAAAGGTGCTTTTACGGGATTTATACCATACTCTGATAGTAAAATAATCTTAACATTTTGAGATTCGTAAAATTCAATTAAGTCTTTACAAACAACATCTAACTCCTCAAGATTTTCTAATATAGTTTTTTCATCATTTGTTTTTTGAAGTACATAATCTAAATGGGGTAGATAAATGAGTTGTAAAGTTGGACTGTGCCAATTATGGACTAATTTTGAAGCATCTGCAATCCATTTAGTGGATTTTATTGTTGTATTTGGTCCCCAAAAATTAAACAAAGGAAATGTACCTAATTTCTGTTGTAATCTATCTCTTAAGTCCTCTGGTTTCGAATAGCAGTCTGGTTTTTTTTGTCCGTCAGATCTATATTGAGGACGAGGTGTTACATTGAAATCTGAATTAGAGTACATATTATACCACCAAAACATATTGGAACAGGTGAAATTAGGATTTTTTTCTTTGGCAATATCCCAAATTTTAGGACCCTCCACTAAATGATTAGATTGTCTCCAAAGCTTTACTTCACATTCATCTTTGAAGTACCAGCCGTTGGCAACAATACCATGTTCATTAGGCCATTTCCCAGTTAAATATGTTGTTTGAGCTGCACAAGTAACTGCGGGTAAAACAGGTTTTATTTTGGAGAGTTTATGTTTTTTAATCCACTTAGTTAAAAATAAATTATCAAATTTCAGCAGATTGCTAGATAAACCTACGATATCAATTACTACTGTTTGATGCATACTAAACTCAATTTGATAAGTGATCAATTACCCATGATAATTCTCTTGTGATGGAATTTGTAAGGTCTTTTTGTAAATGCTCTGGTAATACACTCCAAGTGTAGGTTTCAACTTCAAGATGTTTACTGTATTTTGTTTTTTTCCAAAGATCAAGTGCTTTTATTATATCATCCTGCGTTGACTCCAAAACCTGAAAATTATCTACAAAAATGGGCACATGAAAGTGTGTTCTAAGTTCTTTAAAATTATCATCACTCATCAGGTTAATACCTTCTTTTAAATCAGAAAAATGATCAAATCTATTATCTTTCAATTTTACAACGGACTGATGTAAGTAAGTGGGTTCGTCAAATTGACGTAAACAAGATTGTTGTTTTTCTATTGAAACTATTTCAGAACGTTTGCATTTAATGGCAGCACTTATCTGAATTTTACCAATTTTTATTTCGGCATCTTTCATACTGGAAATTACAAATTCCGGACTTTCATAAACCAATGCAAAATGGCAAACATCATAACACAGTTGTATGTGGTTTAAGATATGTTCTTTTGCTTTAAAAGAAGAACATTTTAATTCATCTGAAAGTTTTGCTATTCCATTTGTAAAAAGATGTTTCTTGTAAAAATCAAGAACTTCTTGCGTATTTTCTAAAAGACCATCAGGTTCTGGTTCAATGTCTAAATGCAAAAGTTTTCCAGTCTTTATTTTGATTTCAACCAGTTGAAGGACAACATCTATTAAAGCATCGCAAGCCTTTTCGGTTGCTTTATTTTTTTCTTCCTCACTTTCAAACCAATATTTATATGATAATGGAGAAGTGGAAACTCCCCCTTCCATTCCTTCGGGAAGTAAATGGGCTAAAATATACATTAAATCTTTCGTGTAATCTAGTCGCTCTTGGGTTGTCCAGTCTGGTTTGTGTACTTGGTCTTTTACTACAGTATTATGAAAATCGCCATATGGGAATCCATTCATAGTAAATACATAAAGATTATTGGTGTCTAACCAATTTTTGAATTCTGAAAGATTATTATCTGCTAATAAAGCTCTTGCGCTTTTTTGAGATAAACGTAAACCAATACCAAAGTCTTCAGTTGGTGATATTTTGGTCTTTATATTAAGACAGTAAGTTTTTAAACTTTCAAATATTTCTTCCCAAGTTTCTCCAGGATGAATGTTGGTACAGTAGGTAAGATGCGCTTCTTTGTTAACAAGCATTACTTTCAGTTTAATATGTTACTGTATTTCTTGAGGTATTGAATAGATGCTAATACCGTAACTTCGTCCATTTCGTTAACTTCAAATCCTTTTCCAAGTTTTTTTAATAGCATTATAGTAAGTTTTCCGCCAAGGTGTTCTCTAAACTCATTTAATCCAACTACAATATCAGGATTTAATTTTTCATTAAAAACATCAAACCCTAGGTTTAAAAAGCAGTTTAAAATTCGTTTTAACTCTAATCTGGAGATATGCCCTGTTAGATAAGAATAACAACTATCTAAAGATATACCAATGGCAACAGCTTCGCCATGTCTTATGCTGTAATTTGATAGCTGTTCTAATTTGTGAGCTGCCCAATGTCCAAAATCTAAAGGTCTGGAAGAACCCTGTTCAAAAGCATCACCAGAGTTTTGAATGTGTTGCATGTGCATATCTGCACATTTATAAATAAGGGCATTCATACAATCTTTGTCTCTGGCATTTAAAAGAGAAATATTGTTTTCTATCCATACAAAAAAGTCATAATCTTTTATAAGAGCTACTTTTATAGCTTCAGAAATACCTGAGCGCCAGTCACGATCATCAAGAGTTGTTAGAAATTCGTCGTCGTTAATTATGGCATATGGTGCTGAAAACGTACCTACAAAGTTTTTCTTGTTGAAGTAATTGATGCTGTTTTTCACGCCAACGCCCGAGTCGTTTTGAGATAGAACAGTGGTTGGGATTCTTATTAATCTAACCCCTCGATGAGCAATAGCAGCTGCATATCCAACGGCATCAAGAACAGCGCCTCCACCAATTGCAATGATGTAAGAGTGCCTATCGATACCATAGGCATTGACAGCTTCTAAAATTAGTTTAATAATAGATTCATGGTTTTTTGCAGGTTCTCCTCCCGGAATTTCAATAATATCTCTTGCCAACTCTAGTTGCGAATTATGAGCATTAAAATAGTTTTTAATTTCATGTTTTAAATTAGAATCAGCAGCTGTAACACCATTATCTATAACAACAATCGCTTTGGCAATAGAAGATTTTTTCTTTATCGTATCTAATAAAACAAAATTATTCTGGTTGAATAAGTGACTGGTGAAAATTAAGTTGAAGTTAAGTGTAACTTGTATAGATTGCTTTATAATTTTTGATTGATGCATTTTACGTTACTGCGAATTTTTTCGATAAAAATACGGAAATAGGCAGAAGTAATAGTGTTGCCACTGCTAAAATTACTGAGTTAAAGCCAGCTACATACGTCGCATTTAAAGGAATTAATGAGAGTATTCCAATTTTTACAGCTTTCATAATAGTCTTAGGGTTATTATTTATTATGGCATTAAGTTTCGCATAGCTATTTACAGTATACCAAATAATTAAGAAGACTATAGCTCTTTTAATCGAAAAATAAAAATGCTGCGAAATAAGATAGAAACCCAGAATGATAGAGGCATCTAAAGTCATGGCCATTGTAATTGCTAACTTGTTGTTTCCTTTTGTTTCCTTTTGAGCTGTTAGTGTAATTGCCGAAATAAATAGAATCGGCAATATACCAATTAGATAATATTTCGGTTCTAGGTTTGAAATAATACTCATACCCAAAATAAGATTTAGGCCTCTGCATAGTCCCATATTTATTGGACCTAAGAATGTATAATTTTTACTGAATTTATCATAAATCAATGCCGAAACAGCAATTGCCAAGGCAATAATTCCACTAAAGATTGAAACATAAAATGCAGTTGCAACTCCTATAAAAAGTAAGGCAGCTCCTAATTTGATTGCCGATGTTAAAGATAGTCTTCCACTTGGGATAACACGTTCGGGTCTGTTTATCTTATCTTGTTTCAGATCAAAAATGTCATTAAAAACGATACCTCCTCCATAAAGTCCTGAAGTAGATATGCACAAAAGCGTAATATGGAAAACAGATCGTTTGGTAAACTGAAAGTCCATAAAAAAACCGCTTATAGCAATTCCAGCGATAACATCAGCAATAGCCGTTATTATATTTGCTGGACGCATTATTTGTAAAACAGGACGTAAATTCATTTAAACCACTTATGCGAAGTTTTTTAGTTCTTTGTTGAGAAAAATATATACCATACACAAGGAATATTAATTTCTCGCAGACTTATAATTTATAATTTTAGGTTCTTGACCTCTTAATACAGAATTACCATCAAGCAAATCTGACTGATTTATAGTATTTTCACCTAACCAATCAGATTCATTAAATTGTCCACTTTGTCCATATATGTCTAAAGCATTCTGATAGCATAATTTATGAACATCTTCTTTAGAGATGCCCTGTTCAAGCATAAGATTGCCAGTTCTTGCAACAGATAGAGGGTCGCTAACACCCCAATCTGCAGAACTGTCAACAATAATTTTTGTTGAACCGTATTTTTTGGCAACTTCAACCATTCTTTGCTTTCCCATTTTGGTTTTTGGATAAATGGTAAAGCCAGCCCAAAAACCACGATCTAAAACCGCTTTTACAGTTTCTTCGTTATTATGATCTATCACAACAAGGTGCGGTGGTATTTCGTGTTCTTCTATAACATCCATACTCCTTAAGGTACCCTGTTTTTTATCACGATGTGGCGTATGTATCATTACGGGAAGATCAAATTCTTTTGCCATTTCTAACTGAATTCTAAAATACTTATCCTCCAAATCTGTTTGGTCGTCATATCCAATTTCACCTATGGCCACGACACCTTCTTTTGCAATAAATTGTGGAAGTATTTCAATTACCTCTTCAGCAACAGCTTCGTTATTGGCTTCTTTAGAATTTAGGCCCATGGTGCAGTAATGTTTTATTCCGAATTGCGAAGCTCTAAAACGTTCCCAGCCTACCAATGTGCTAAAATAATCTTTAAAAGAGCCCACATTGGTTCTGGGCTGTCCTAGCCAAAAAGCAGGTTCAATAACTGCAACGATTCCTGCATCTCGCATATTTTCATAATCATCGGTGGTTCTTGAAACCATATGGATATGTGGGTCTATATACATCATTAGTCTTTAATTTATTTTCCCAATTGCATCCCAATCTTCAGGAGAAATGGTAATGTTTTGGTCTAATAGTTTTTCAATTATCTCTTTTTCATTGCCTTCCAGTCCTCTTTTGGCAATAAGAGCTTTTATATCATCTCTTAAAAATCCATCAATCATACGCCAAATTTCTAAGGAAACTTCTCTTCCCGCTACCCAACGTTCTTTTATGTAATCTTGAAGCATGTTTGCCAAATTCTCATTTTTGCCTTTATCGATATCTTGAATTGGGTATAGCTTTCTTTCCATAAACAAAGATTTCAAGATAAGTTGGTTCCAAGAATTTTCATTTAAATAAGCCTGCGCAAAAGGATTGCCTTGAGCCAAGGAGTCAAAAACATTAACCATATTCGTTCTTATGCCTTCTGTGAATTGATGGGAGAACTCCGAAGCATTTGAAAGTAGAAATAAGCCTTTATATAAACTAATCTGTTCTTTCATTTCTGCAATTTTAAAAAAATCTAGTAGTACTTTTTTGTTAATAGTCTTATCCAAGACAATCATTAAGCAAACTCTGGAAAGATCTAGTTTTGTCCAAGGAGACTTTTTAAAACCGGGGTAAATATTCTTTAATTCCTCCACTTCACTAATTTTCCATTCACAAAACCCTTTACTTATAAACCTTGAAGCAAGACTGAAAAAAACACCAAATTTTTTAGCATTTTCTGTTTTGGAAACAATATTGATTTTTGAATTCAACCAATCTAACTCTTTAGGATTAAGTTTGGAAGTTGTTATTTCTATGAACTTATTTCGATCTTGTTTGGAGGTCATGTTAAGAAAGATGAAAAGTTTAGAACTTACGCTTTTTTAGATGATTTAAGTTGAAAAAGTACACCAAAAGCAGCAATAAGCAATCCTAAGAACTCCCTAGATCCCTCAAGGTAAGGTTTGTCGTAAACCATTTCTCCAAATATTTCCTCTTTGTGGTCTGTCTTTAAATAGTCAAGAAATAACGAAAAATGATACAGCGCAAATGCCACGAGTAAAGCAATAATTATCAATAAGATGCTCTTTGGTATCGTTCTGTAATTTGAATATAAACATATCCCTGCGACAATAAGATAAAGCGGGAACCAAATATATGGGTCTGGATCATTGAGCTGAACAATGCCAAATATTAAGAATAATAAGAAGAGAATTATATTTATTGCCTTTTTAGATATTTTCATTTCAAGACTTTATTAAGAAAGATTAAGGGCATGCCTTAATACTTAATGTAAAAATAATGAAAATTTGAGGATTATAAGCTTGGGTAAAGATATTTTGATGTCAAGAATTTAAAGACATTATTAATTTAATTCCAAAAGCTCAATATTCTTAAACTCTACAGGATGACTTTCACTTTGCAATGAAATGTAACCACTTTTAAGAGGTTTTCCTTCCATGGATTTCCAATAATCTTCGTTGTAGTCAATATTTCCGCCTCCATATTGGGGTTTGTGATAGCGCATCACCTCTACACCATTAATAAAGTGCTTAATAATGGAATCGTTTCTCACCTCAATTTCAATATGAACCCATTCTTCGCCATGATAGGTTTCGGAGCTGGATTTTATGCAATGTTCGGTTCTAAGTGAATCTATAACAACATTGGTTCCTGGAGTACATAAATTAGCAGTTTCTCGTTCGTCAATACCATTACCTCCTAATAATTGCACTTCAATGGAAACAGGAAAGTTTTGATCTAAACCAATTTTCATTGGATCTTCACAATGAATCATGATCCCACTGTTTCTATTAGCCCAATTTGCGCCATCGGAAAGTTGCTCTCCCGTAAACCTGTAATCCATTCTAAATTTATAGTTTGAGAAAGGGTTTTTGTAATAGATGTGACCAAATGTGTTATGAAATGAATCTTGGTACTTTTCGTAATTCACTTTCAAAACCCCATCTTCTGCAATAAAAGTATTATTATAATTTTCTCCCGCAGGATAACCTTTAATTTTTACAATCCAGTCATCAAGATCCTTTCCGTTGAATAACTTTATCCATTTTTCTTTTTTGTCAGAACAACCGGAACAAGTAATGATTAACAAGAGAACTACTAATAATTTTTGTTTCATTTCTTATATTTTTAAAGAGACCAAGCTTTTCCTTTTGTGGTTTCATCAACATCCACACAGCCTTTATGGTAGCCAGGTACGGGAACATATGGTAATATATCCTCACCAATTATTTTACTGTTTTTATATGCCCAAACGCTCATGCCTCTTAAGCCAGTTAGGGCGCTAAATACTAATTCCTGAGCTTCATTATAGTTTTTACGATCTTCTGGCTTTGATTTAAGATATGTGCTTAATAGTGCATCGTAGTTTTCTTTATTCAAATCTGATATTTGAAATTCTTTAGGTTTATCTACCCTTAATTCTTTGATGGTGGCTTCTAGTTCGGTTTTATAAGTTTCTTGTGCCTCCACATCAAACGTCTTGAATGCAAAAAGATCAATAAATTGAGGAACATTAACTTCAAGGGCACCGGGAGAAGTTTTAGTTTTTGGAAGTATTAAGTCTACTAGATTTTTAATTACAATACCTTCATCCATGGATAAAAATTGTGGCACCCATTTTTCAGCTTCTGTAGTGCATCCTTGTAAAATACTTAACGCGCTTGGAGCTATGGCTGCATACCCAATAGATATTCCAATTTGTTTTAGTGCATCTCTTCTTTTCATGGATGTTCTGCTTTAAATTTTTTAACAGCATGATTCGCAGCTCTTGCAGTAAGCGCCATATAAGTAAGTGATGGGTTTTGGCAAGCTGAAGATGTCATACAAGCCCCATCGGTAACATACACATTAGGTACAGCATGAATTTGATTGTATTTATTAAGTACTGATGTTTTTGGGTCTCTACCCATACGGGCAGTACCCATTTCATGAATACCAATTCCAGGGGCACGTACTTGATTTCTAGTTTGGATATCCTTAAAACCAGCTTTTTCTAACATGGCGACCGCCTGAGCAACCATGTCATCTCTCATTGCATATTCATTGGCTTTCCATTCTGCATCAAAGGTAATAGTTGGTAAACCCCATTGGTCTAATTTATCATAATCTAGAGTCATTTTGTTATCATGATATGGTAAACACTCACCAAATCCACCAATGCCAAAACGCCAATCGCCCGGTTCCAACATTTTTTCTTTGAATTCTGCACCATAAGCTAGTTCTTCAGTGGATGTTACATAATCACTTCTACTTGCACGTCCTTGGTAGCCATATCCTCTTAAGAAGTTTTTGTTTTCACTGGCTTTATCGCCTAAATTTACAAATCTTGGAATGTAGACCCCATTTGGTCGTCTGCCGTAATAATATTTGTCTTTAAAACCATCATATCTGCCAGAGGCTCCAGCACCTAAGTGATGGTCCATAATATTATGTCCTAGTTCACCAGAATCATTACCTAACCCGTTAGGAAATCTATCAGATTTTGATTGCATTAATATAGATGCAGAAGCAATTGCAGAAGCACAACAGAAAATGATATTCGCTTTAAATTCAAGCTTTTCCCTGGTTTCGGCATCAATTATTTTTACACCTGTTGCTCGTTTTTTATCAGCGTCATAAACAATTTCATAAGCAATAGAATTGGGACGTAACGTCATATTTCCTGTGCGTTCTGCAGCCGGAAGTGTAGAGGCGTTACTGCTAAAATAACCACCATAGGGGCAACCTCTAATACATCTATTCCTAAATTGGCATTTACTTCTGCCTTCCCTAGGTTCTGCTTTGGTAGAGTGTGCAACACGCCCAATAGTCAATACACGTCCAAAGTCTTTCTGCATACTTTCTTGCATGTGTTGTTCAACACAATTAAGTTCCATAGGTGGATCAAATTCGCCATCGGGTAGTTGAGGTAAACCAAGAGCTTTACCACTTACACCTATGTACTTTTCTACGTGACTGTACCAAGGGGCAATATCTTTATATCTAATAGGCCAATCAACACCATGTCCATCCCGTTTATTTGCCGTAAAATCCAAATCACTCAACCTGTAGGATTGTCTGCCCCATGTAATAGAACGCCCGCCTACATGATACCCACGCATCCAGTCAAAACGCTTTTTTTCATTGTACGGGTGTTCTAAATCGTTTACAAACCAATGTTTACTCTCGTTTTTTACAGTATACTTTGTTCTGCTTTGTTTTGGGTATTTTTTTTTCTCTTCTGCGGAAATATTACCTTTTAGGTCCTGATCCCAGGGGTTTAAGTTTGCAGTATGGTAGTCCTCTATGTGCCTTACCATGCGTCCACGTTCCAATACTAGAGTTTTAAGGCCGCCTTTGCATAGTTCTTTTGCCGCCCATCCTCCCGTAATTCCTGTACCAATAACAATTGCGTCATACATGTTTTTCATATTCATTTTTTAATTTATAAAGGCAAAGCTTTTCCTTTTGTGGTTTCTTTCAAAGATACAGCCATTATAATCTCTTTGGACAGGATCATAGGCTAAAACCTCTTCTCCTGTTTTTTTAAGATGTGTAAATCCCAATATAGTATAATAAAGGACTGCCGGAAGAAATTTATATATATGGTAAATATCAGTTTCTTTTTCTGAAACGCTTTTAATGTTTAGTTTTTGTTGATTTATTACTTTTTTATGCTTTTTCGAAAGATCGAAATCAAAACTGAAAATTAAGTAAAAGTTTTCTTTGTTAATATTAGAAATGGGTTTGTCTTTGCTTTGTATGGTCTTTTTTATGAATGGCTTAGGGCCTTTTTTAAAAATAGTTTTGTTTAATTCTGTTTCTATATCATTATGCACCATATCAATAAATTGTGAAATGTTTACATTTAGAACTTTATATAAGTCATACTTAGGTAAAATGATACTCGCTATGGGGATCACAATGTACCTTTCTTCTTTTGAAAGAAATAAAAAAGTACAAGTTTCTATATTATTTGAACAAGACGATAACATACTTAAGTATTGTTTGAGTAGTCACCGTAGAGCCAATGCTCATAGTTAGATTTATTGGCTTGGAATTAAAGTAAGAATTTGACAAAGATTTGTATGAATTTTTCTTAAAAGGGTAGAAATTACTAAATATTTTTATAATAAATGGGAAATTAACTATTTTGCATAGGTAACTTGTTTAAATTTTTTCAGTGAAAGTAAGCATACAACAAATTGAACCATATGAAGCTGACGGAGTGACGTATCACGCAGATACATGTTTGCCTTTAATTGATGCATTTCAACGTAAGAAATTAAAATTTAAAGCTTTAGCGAGACATACATATCCTGGGGATAGGTTGGATGAAAATACGCTTGGTTTAAATAGTATTGGGTATTGGGATGCTAATGAACCTCAAGATTGGGGTTTGGATTGGCATAGAAATGAAGGTATAGAGTTTCATTTTTTGGAGTCTGGTATCATGCCCTATTCACAGGAAAATAAGGAGGTGATTTTAACTCCGAATCACTTAACAATAACAAGACCATGGGAAGCACATAAAGTGGGTAATCCTCATATTGGTATGGGTAAGTTTTATTGGGTGATTATTGATTTGGGAGTGCGTAGACCCCATCAAGATTGGGTTTGGCCTGATTGGATTACACTTACCAAGGACGATCTCGCCCAATTAACCACGATGCTTAGGCATAATGAAAAGTCTATATTAAAGACAGATCAACGTGTTAGAGATTGTTTTAAGCGTATTAATATGGCAGTGAACACTGATAAAAATGGCAGCAATGCGTCGCGAATTCGATTGCTTATAAATTACCTTTTGATACTAATTTTAGATTTGTTAAAGACTGAAAATATCGTTTTAAATGAGGCGCTAACAGATAGCTCTAGAAGTGTGCAATACTTTTTAAAAGAGTTGGAAAAAAAGTTACCCGAAAACTGGACTATTGAAGATATGGCGCAATCTGCAGGTGTTGGTTTAACGCGTTTTACGCACCATTGTAAACAATTGACTAATCTGACACCCATGCGCTATCTTAATATTAGGCGCTTAGAAATGGCTAAAAATATCCTTAAAGATCGACCTGAATTAACAGTGAGCGAGGTGGCTTACACCTGTGGATTCACTACGAGTCAATATTTTTCTACAGTGTTTAAAAAGCATGAAAAGTGTTCTCCGAATGAATATAGAGCTAGATTCCAAATTAAAGAGAATATTAGCGCATATCCTGAAGTATAGGTGTTTAAAATTTTTCACTGAATAAAAACAAACAGGTGTTGTGCTTTAATTGTATAATTTCACCTTTACTACATATAAAACAAACTAACTAATACAAAACATGAAGCGCAGGGACTTTATTGTTAAAACTTCAAAGACAAGTATAGCGCTTTCCGCTTTGGGAATGTATGCTTGTAAAAATTCAAAGGAAAATAAAATTAGCGCAACTGATGCGGCCGATGTCGAGGAAACTTCTAAAGAACTGTTTTTCAAAATCTCTTTGGCACAATGGTCTTTGCACAGAGCTTTATTTGATGGAAGTTTGGATAATTTAGACTTTGCCGCTAAATCGAGAAGTTTAGGTTGTGAAGGAGTAGAGTATGTCAATGGGTTTTTTAAGGACAAGGCAAAAGACATGGTCTATCTTAAAGAAATGAAATTTAGAGCTAATGCTGAAGGACAACAAAACGTACTAATAATGATAGATGGTGAAGGTGGTCTTGCTGATGCAGATACTTCCAAAAGACTTGAAGCTATAGAAAATCATTATAAATGGGTGGAAGCAGCACACTTTTTAGGATGTCATGCTATTAGAGTGAATTTAGCAGGAGCTAATGATTACGAAGAAGGCATAAAAGCAGGTGTAGATTCATTGGTTAAACTATCTGAATTTGCTAAAGGCTCTAATATTAATGTTTTAGTTGAAAACCACGGTGGATTTTCTTCAAATGGGGAATGGATGCATCAGGTGTTTTCGCAAATAAAGAATGAAAATTGTGGTACACTTCCAGATTTTGGAAACTTTTGTATCACCAAAGGAGAGAAGGATGAAAAGGGGATAAGACCCTGCTTGGAAGGATACGATCGTTATAAAGGCATGCAAGAATTGTTGCCTTTTGCCAAGGCTGTAAGTGCAAAATCTTATGATTTTGATGCGAATGGAAATGAAACTACTATTGATTATAAACGCGTAATGCAAATGGTCAAGGATACTGGATATAATGGTTTTGTAGGCGTGGAATATGAGGGTAGGATATTGCCTGAAGAAGAAGGTATAAAAGCGACTCGTAATTTATTGCTTAAAGTGAGACAAGAACTTTCGTAAAATACTAACCAAACTAAATTATATGGAGAATATTAATAAGAATAGGCTGTTTTTGGCATCCTGTATTTCTTTGATTGTAACGGCAATGACTTTTGCTATACGTGCTGGGATTTTGGGGCAACTTGGATCAGATTTTCAATTAACAGATGAAGAATTGGGTTATGTAAATGGGATGGCATTTTTAGGGTTTCCGATAGCTACAATCTTTGGAGGCCTTGTTTATAATTCACTCGGAGCACGAAAACTAATGGCAATTGCATTTGTGTCACATCTATTAGGATTGTTATTAACCATTTTTGCTGGAGGGTTTTGGACCTTACTGATTTCTACCTTTTTCATCGGATTTGCAAATGGATCTGTTGAAGCCGCATGTAATCCACTTATCGCTGATATGTATACAGATAATCGTACCACCATGTTGAACAAATTTCATGTTTGGTTTCCCGGTGGAATTGTAATTGGAGCCTTGGCTTCTAAATTTATGACTGATTTAGATTTGAGTTGGCAACTACAAATAGGAATTATGCTGATTCCAACTTTATTGTATGGATTTTTATTCTTCGGACAAAAATTCCCAAAGAGCGAAAATATTGTTTCGGATACCAAGACAAACGCTAAAAGTTTATTAACACCGCTGTTCATTTTTATGGCAATTTGTATGACGCTTACGGCAACAACTGAATTAGGCACACAACAATGGGTGGAAAAAATTCTTGGTAATTCAGGTGCGAGTCCAATGTTAATATTAGCGATGGTAACAGGTTTGATGGCTATAGGGCGTTACTTTGCAGGCCCAATAATACATAAGCTGAATCCTCCAGGAGTATTGTTTGCTTCGGCAATTATTTCGGCAATTGCTATTTATTTGATGAGTTCAGCTACTGGGGGAATGGTCTACGTAGCGGCTATTTTATTTGCTGTTGGTGTATGTTATTTCTGGCCAACCATGATTGGTTTTGTTAGTGAATACTTGCCAAATACAGGAGCTTTAGGGATGTCCTTAATTGGTGGAGTTGGTATGTTTGCTACGAGTATTTGGCAACCTGTTATTGGCTCTTGGTTAGATGGTGCAAAAGCTACCGCGCTAGAATCTGGAGCATCTGTGGAGCAGGCAGAATTAATTGCAGGACAAGCTACCTTAAGTAATATTGCAATTTTCCCAATGGTACTTGTGGTACTATTTGGAATTCTTTATACACAACGCAAAAAATTAGAAGCAAATAGAGTATAAAATTTATGAGTAGAAAATTAAGAATGGGAATGGTTGGCGGTGGTGCTGGCTCATTTATTGGAGATGTGCATCGAAAAGCAGCGGCCATTGATGGTATGATAGATTTAGTATGTGGTGCATTTAGCAGTACTGCAGAAAAATCTATTGCATCAGGTATTGCTTTAAATTTAGATGAAAGCAGATGCTATGGTACTTTTGAGGAAATGGTTGAAAAAGAAAAGCAACTGCCAGAAGATATAAGAATGGATTTTGTGGCTATAGTTACGCCAAATCATATGCATTTTCCACCTGCTAAAATGGCTTTAGAAAATGGATTTCATGTGGTTTGTGATAAACCGGTGACGTTAACTTTGGAGGAGGCTGAAGCCTTACAAGATGTAGTTGCCAAAAGCGGAAAACTATTTGCACTTACACATAATTACACAGGTAATTCTTTGGTAAAGCAGGCGAAAGCAATGGTGTCTAAAGGAGAACTTGGGAAAATTCGAAAAATACAAGCCCAATATTTGCAAGGGTGGCTATCTACATCTTTAGAGAAAACCGATCAAAAGCAAGCAGCGTGGAGAGTAGATCCGAAACGTTCAGGAATTGGAGGTGCTTTGGGCGATATTGGTACACATGCTGAAAATTTGATTGAATATATTACGGGTTTAAAAATTGAAGAAATTGCTGCAGATTTAGGAAGATTTGGAGAAGGACGTATTTTGGATGATGATGGCAATATGTTAATTCGTATGGATAATGGGGCAAAAGGGACAATCTCTATTTCACAAATAGCTTTAGGTGAAGAAAATAATTTAGGAATTAGAGTGTATGGTGAAAAAGGTAGTTTGGAGTGGTATCAAGAAAATCCAAACGAATTGATTACTCGTTGGTTAGAAGAACCCAAAAAAGTGTACACGCCAAATAGTAATGGTCTGCATAAGGAAGCTTTGGAAGTTTCGAGAATTCCTGCAGGACATCCTGAGGGATATTTAGAGGCTTTTGCTACTATTTATAAAAACTTTGCGCTACATCTTACAGCTGTGAATGAAGGAAAAATTATTGAAAAACCAGATTACCCAACAGTGGAAGATGGTGTAAGAGGTATGAAGTTTATCTATGCAGCGGTGGAAAGTGATAAAAACAACGCTGCTTGGACAAAAATGGATTAATTATTAACACTGAAATTGGTGGATATGCTCTTGTTAGGGACTGCAACGGTATCCTTTTTTAAGTGTCAGTTCGAGTAAATTTGTGAAGTATGAACTAATCGTATCGAGAACAAACTTAAAAAAGACATAGCGGAAAGCTCGACCACTCGCCTGAGGCTTTCGAAGGATGTGCTAACACCAAAAAATAAAATATAAATATGAAAACAATAAAAGGACCAGCAGTGTTTTTGGCTCAATTTGCGGGAAGTGAAGCGCCATTTAACACTTTGGACGGCATGTGCAAATGGGCAGCCGATTTGGGGTATAAAGGTATTCAGATTCCAACTTGGGAGTCTAGCTTAATGGATATTGAGAAGGCTGCCGACAGTCAGACCTATTGCGACGAATTGAAGGGAAAGGTAAACTCATACGGATTGGAAATCACTGAATTGTCAACTCATTTACAAGGGCAGTTGGTGGCCGTAAATCCTGCGTACGACACCATGTTTGATGGTTTTGCGCCAGAAGAAGTAAGAGGCAATCCCAAAGCAAGAACGGAATGGGCTATTGATTTTGTGAAAAAATGTGGAACAGCGAGTAGACGTTTAGGATTGAAATCTCATGCGTCGTTTTCTGGAGCTTTAATGTGGCATACGGTGTATCCTTGGCCTCAGCGCCCCAATGGTTTAGTAGAAATGGGCTTTAAGGAGTTGGCAAACCGTTGGTTGCCAATTTTGAATCATTTTGATGAGGAAGGTGTAGATGTGTGTTATGAAATTCATCCCGGTGAGGATTTGCATGATGGGATTTCTTATGAGCGTTTTTTAGAGGCTACGAGCAATCATTCGCGCGCTAATTTGTTATACGACCCGAGTCATTTTGTATTGCAACAGTTGGATTATTTGGACTTTATAGATATTTATCACGAACGAATTAGGGCTTTTCATGTGAAGGATGCTGAGTTTAATTCAACGGGTAGACAAGGTGTTTATGGTGGTTATGCCGATTGGAAAGACAGAGCTGGACGTTTTAGAAGTTTAGGTGATGGACAAGTTGATTTTAGTGCGATATTTTCTAAATTGACTAAATACGGATTGGATTTATGGGCTGTAATGGAATGGGAATGTTGTATTAAATCTTCTGAACAAGGGGCTAGAGAAGGTGCGCCATTTATTCAAAAACACATAATTGAGGCTGCAACTCGTAGTTTTGACGATTTTGCTGGAGGTGATATTGACGAAGATTATTTAAAAAGTATTTTAGGAGTATAAGATGAAGCAATTATTCTGTTTTTGTCTCTTTTTTCTTTTTAGCATTATGTCTTTTGCTCAAGAAAAAATTGATCCTAAACTTACAGAGGTTTGGGCACCAAAAGTTAAAAAAGTGATTCCAGGTTATAACAATTCGCCACCAAGTGATGCGATTGTGTTGTTTGATGGCTCTGGTTTTGATGGTTGGACAGGAAAAGGTGATACAGTTGGTTGGGTTTTGAATGAAGATGGTTCTATGACAGTAAAACCAAAAACAGGAGCTATTAAAACGAAACAAACTTTTGGTAGTGTACAGCTGCACTTAGAATGGAAATCTCCACTTGATACTATTGGTAAAAAAAGTCAAAAACGAGGTAATAGTGGTGTGTTTCTTCAAGACAGATATGAGGTTCAAGTACTTGATAATAACAACAATGAAACGTATTCTAATGGTCAGGTGGGGTCTGTTTATAAACAGTCTATTCCACTGGCTATGGCTTCAGTTCCAACAGGGGAATGGAACACGTATGATATTATTTTTCATCAGCCAGAATTTGATGAAAATGGAAAAGTAGTTAAAAAAGCTACTATTACTGTGTTACACAATGGTGTATTGATACAAGATCATTTTGTAATTCAAGGCCCTACAGTTTACAGAGGTGAACCAAGTTATAAAGCTCATGGTAAAGCTTCTATTCGTTTACAAGACCATGGTGATTTGGTAAGTTATCGCAATATTTGGATTCGAGAAATTTGATAGTGGTGATATTAAGAATTTCATTCGCTTCTGTAATTTCCGAATTTAATAATGTCAAAAAAGTATTAGTCTTTGGTTTAATCTGTTCTTTCTGTTATTTAAGCTTTGCTCAGAAAGGAATAGATCCAAAACTCACAGAAGTTTGGGAGCCAAAAGTTCCGAGAGTTATTCCATACAAGAATGCTATCCCCAGTGATGCTATAATGTTATTTGATGGTAAGAATTTTGATAATTGGACAGGTGTAAACGGAGAATTGCTCTGGACTTTAAATGACGACGGTTCTATGACAGTAAAACCTAAAACGGGCTCCATAAAAACCAAGAAAAGTTTTGGTAGCATTCAATTACATGTAGAATGGAAATCTCCTATTGATACCATTGGTAGAACTGGTCAACAACGTGGGAATAGTGGGGTGTTCTTGCAGGAGTTGTATAAAATTCAGATTTTGGATAACAATAACAACGAAACCTATTCAAACGGTCAAGTAGGTTCTGTTTATAAGCAATCTATTCCTTTGGCAATGGCATCATTTCCCACGGGTGAATGGAATACTTACGATATAATTTATTGTCAACCAGAGTTTGATAAAAAAGGTAATGTTGTAAAAAAAGCCATAATCACCTTACTGCATAATGGTATTTTGGTATTAGATCATTTTGAAATTCAAGGAACTACCGTTTGGAGAGGTCAGCCTTCATATCAAATTCATGGTAAGGCTCCAATTATGTTACAGGATCATGGGTGCGAGGTGAGTTACCGAAATATTTGGGTTAGAGAGATTTAAATTTATTACACAGCGCTAATGACATAAATATATTTAATTTTAATGTTGTGTAATTCATAATAAGTTGTAATTTTGCCGCTCATATTAACGAAAGGGGCTCACGCCGACGATTTAGAGTTAATAGTTAAGATGGTTATTCAGTGAAAACAGGAAACAACATATCTTTTACCTCTTATGTTTCAGTAAAGCATGCTGAAGCAGTTGTTGTGCGTTTTCCTCAAACTCGCCCCTAGTGGGGTGTATCAGTGTAAGAAAGTAATTCACTTTCAAATTTTCGTTATTTTTTTGATTTTAAGTTGTGTTAGAGAAGTGATCTAGCACTAGGAATAGTTTCAACTCATAAACTGGGTTTTAAATTGTGTATTTGAATAAAACTATGTTTTGTAAAAACATATATAAACATGGAGGCAATATTGAGAACAGATAGAAATACAGCGTTAGAGGAAGCAATAGCGTTTTGCGAAGAAAAAGGGCTTGAGGTTGTTTTTGCTCATGAGATTTCCAAAACGAATTTGCAGATTATTTCAGAACGAACTAAACACCTGCCTGCAATGTATCATGCGAGTGTGGGTATGTTGTTAGACCGTTTAAAAAACGGTTGTTTTCTATTGAAAAAAGATGGTGAAATTTTTGGGCATATTTTTGCACATAGACACACTATCGATAAATATTCCGTTTACGAACGTTCATCATTATGGATTCATAAATCCTACAGAAATCACAATTTAGGGCTGCTTTTAATGGATTTTTTAACCAAAAAGTTCTCAAAAGAATTTCTTATTTCAATAGCACAAGATAAAACAGTTCATAACAACAATGAGTTGTTAGGTATGAAATTTATAACCTTAAAAGATTTATCTCCCGTTTTGATTGAAACGCTTGAGAAATTAGGAAAATTGAGAGATGAATACAAATATAAATACTACGTTAACCCTTATTTCGAATCAAAAATTAATCAATTTAACAAGATTCTTAAGAACAATATTTAATTAGAATATAATGAAAAAATTAGTAATAGCATACAGTGGCGGATTAGATACATCATATTGTGCGGTAAGTTTATCAAAAGACTATGAAGTACATGCAGTAAGTGTAAATACTGGTGGTTTTACGCAGGGTGAGATTGCGCATATTGAAAGTAACGCTTATAAAATGGGAGTTACTACCTATAAAAATATTGATGCTGTAGCTACCTTCTATCAAAAAGTAGTAAAGTATTTAATCTTTGGAAATGTGTTGAAAAACAATACGTATCCATTATCTGTTAGTGCGGAACGTATTGTACAAGCTATTGAAATTATTGAATATGCGAAGAGCATTGATGCTGAATATATAGCACATGGAAGTACTGGAGCAGGTAACGACCAAGTACGTTTTGATATGATTTTTCAAACTTTGGCCCCAGGGATAAAAATCATCACCCCTATTAGAGACCAAAAATTATCTAGAGCTGAAGAAATTGAATATTTGAAAGCTAATGGTATTGATATGTCTTGGGAAAAAGCACAATACTCTGTGAATAAAGGACTTTGGGGAACCAGTGTTGGAGGTGCAGAAACCTTAACTTCAGAAAAGCCATTGCCAAGTGAGGCTTATCCATCGCAGTTGGAAAAAGACGGTGAAGAAAAAGTGACTTTAACCTTTGATAAAGGTGAGTTTGTAGCCCTAAATGGCGAAGCTAATGCTCCTGAAGTGAATATTGAAAAACTAAATAATTTAGCCTCTGCTTTTGCTATTGGAAGAGATATTCACGTAGGAGATACTATAGTTGGTATTAAAGGTAGAGTTGGTTTCGAAGCAGCTGCGGCTTTAATTACAGTTAAAGCACATCACCTGCTAGAAAAGCACACATTAACTAAATGGCAATTACAACACAAGGAATATTTATCTAGTTTTTACGGTATGCATTTACACGAAGGACAATATCTAGATCCTGTAATGCGGGATATTGAATCCTTTTTAAGTAGCAGTCAGGAGAAAGTTTCTGGTGATGTTACTGTAACCTTGAAGCCATACCACTTCTCATTAGATGGTATTATATCTGAACACGATTTAATGAGTGCTAAATTTGGTAGTTATGGAGAAGAAAATAGAGCTTGGACAGCTGATGACGCTAAAGGATTCATTAAAATCATTGGTAATCAAAATAAGATTTATCAACAAGTAAACTCTTAAGGCATGATTAAATTAGGTATCATAGGAGGTGCTGGTTATACGGCTGGTGAATTAATTAGATTGTTGATTAATCACCCAGAAACGGAGATTGATTTTGTGTATAGTACATCTAATGCTGGGAATCAAATTTCTAAAGTGCACCAAGATTTGGTGGGGTCTTTAGATAAATCGTTTACCGATACGGTAAACCCTAATGTAGATGTATTGTTTTTATGCTTAGGACATGGAAATTCAGTGAAGTTTTTATCTGCTAATTCGTTTTCAGAGCAGACTAAAATCATCGATTTAGGAAACGATTTCAGATTAGAAGCAGACAAAGTATTTGATGGAAAAACCTTTGTTTACGGCTTACCAGAATTACAAAAGGAAGATATCAAGAAAGCAGATTATATTGCTAATCCAGGATGTTTCGCCACTGCCATCCAGTTGGGATTGTTGCCTTTAGCTAATGCAGGGTTATTGGATTATGATGTTCATATCAATGCCGTAACTGGAGCAACTGGTGCAGGAACGTCGTTGTCGGCAACTACGCATTTTACATGGAGAGACAATAACTTTTCGTATTATAAACCGTTTACGCATCAGCATTTAGGGGAGATAAACCAATCTGTAACCCAATTGCAAAATGATTTTTCTTCAGATATTTTGTTTATGCCAAATCGAGGGAATTTCTCAAGAGGAATTTTTGCAACTATTTATACTGACTTTAGTGGTTCTGTAGAAGATGCGGCAAGAATATATAATGAGTATTATAAGGATGCTAAATTCACTTTTGTTTCTGAGAATCAACTGCACCTAAAACAAGTAGTTAACACCAACAAATGTTTAATTCATTTGCATAAACATAATGGTAAATTATTAATAACAAGTATCATTGATAATTTATTGAAAGGAGCCTCTGGTCAAGCCATTCAGAATATGAATTTAATGTTTGGTTTAGAAGAAACCACGGGTTTAGGTCTAAAAGCAACATATTTCTAAAAACTAATTACTAAAGACTCTATCAAAATGAAAATAGCAATTATAGGAACAGGAAATTTAGGAAGCTCAATTGCAAAGGGACTTGTGAAAAACAAGTCGTTTAGCTCATTGTATTTAAGTGATAAAAATACGAGTGCGGTGAATGAATTTGTAGACGAGGATTATGTGAAAATCACCAATAGCAATGCTACTGCAGTAGAAAACAGCGATGTCGTAATTTTTGCATTGCAACCAAGGCATATTGAAGGCGTTTTAAAAGAAGTAGAACCTTTGATTACGGATGAGCATGTAGTGATGAGTGTTGCTGCAGGATTTTCAATAGCTAGAATTGAAGCAATTTTAGGGGACGATAAACACATTATTCGCGTGATGCCAAATACGGCTATTTCTATTGGTAAATCAATGACCTGCTTGTCTGCCAATGATGTAGGACAATTAAAAATTGAGTTGGCAAAAACGATTTTCAACCAGCTGGGAACCACTATGGTCATTCCTGAAGAACAAATACAAGCAGCAACTGTGATTTGTGCCAGTGGTATTGCCTTTTGGATGCGCTTAGTACGTGCTACAACACAAGGCGCTATTCAGTTAGGCTTTGAAGCTGAGGAGGCCCATGAATTAGCATTACAAACTTGTTACGGTGCAGCTAGTTTATTGAAAGAATCTGGTAGACACCCAGAAGCCGAAATTGATAGAGTAACCACACCAAGCGGTTGTACTATTGAAGGATTGAATGAAATGGAGCACCAAGGATTGAGTTCTGCCTTAATTAGAGGTATTAGTGCTTCGTTTGAAAAAATTAATCAAATTAAAAAGAGTTAATTATTAATAGTAAATAGTAGTTAGTTTTTAGTCGCTAGAATCAGTAATCAAGAAAAGACTAACAACTATATACTAATATCTAAAAACTAAAAAAGATGCCATTATTTGACGTTTATCCATTATATAATGTAACACCAGTTTCCGGAAAAGGGATTAATGTGTATGATGACCAAGGGGTTGAGTATTTAGATCTTTACGGGGGGCATGCCGTTATTTCTATTGGGCATGCGCACCCAAATTATGTAGAGGCAGTTACAAATCAGGTTGAAACTTTAGGTTTTTATTCTAATGCTATTCAGAATCCAATGCAGAAAGAATTGGCCGTTAAACTAGAAGAGCTTTCAGGTTGTAAAGATTATCAATTGTTTTTAGTGAATTCAGGAGCTGAAGCCAATGAAAATGCTTTAAAATTAGCATCCTTTAAAACAGGAAAAGCACGTGTTGTAGCTTTTAAAAATGGATTCCACGGGCGTACTTCTGCGGCTGTGGCAGCTACAGATAATCCTAATGTCGTTGCACCAATAAATGCCCAACAAGAAGTAACCTTTTTGGAATTAAATGATATAGAGGGTGTAAAACGAGAGCTCGAAAAAGGAGATGTTTGTGCTGTAATAGTGGAGTTTATTCAAGGTGTTGGAGGTTTAGATCAAGGTTCTGCTGAGTTTTTTGAAGCGGTTGATGAGTTATGTAAAGCGAATAATACAATGTTTATTGCCGATGAGGTGCAATCTGGTTATGGACGTTCCGGTAAGTTCTTTGCATTTCAGCATTATAATGTTGAACCAGATATCATTTCCTTGGCTAAGGGTATGGGTAATGGATTTCCGATTGGGGGCATCTTGATTCACCCAGATATTGAAGCTAAATACGGAATGTTAGGAACAACCTTTGGTGGCAATCATTTGGCATGTGCAGCAGGTTTGTCGGTTTTAAATACCATTGAGTCTGAAAACTTGTTAGACAATGTGAATGACATGGGGGCTTACTTTGTGGAAAAAGCAAAGTCTATTCCTCAGATAAAGAACATTAAAGGTAGAGGTTTAATGTTAGGACTGGAATTTGATTTTGAAGTAGGTGAACTAAGAAAAGAATTAATCTATAACCATAAGATTTTTACTGGTGGTGCAGCTAACAAGAAATTATTGAGGATATTGCCTCCATTAAATATTGAAAAAGTACATTTCGATAAATTCTTTGAAGCTTTAGAAGTGGCTTTAAAAGAACTAGAAGTCAAAGTATGAATTTATCTAAATGGCAAGAACGGGTAGACCAATAAAAGTTGAATCAGAACTTGAATATATAGATAGTTACGTAGAAAAAAACGATTATAAAAGTATCGATATGTTAATCAAGACATATGGAATTGACTGTTATGATTCGTACAAAAGAACTTTTCTAATATTGGCTACGTCGAAAGGAAATCTAGCTATATTGAACAAGCTAATAGAAAAAGGAGCTGATTTGAATTTTCAGGACAAAAATGGGTATTCAGCATTACATTTTGTAGCTCAAAATAAAGAAAAAGAGATTGCAGAAGTTTTATTGGAAAAAGGAGCAAATCCGAACTTAAGAGACTTGTACGGCAACCCACCAATTTGGACAGCAATCATGAACGCCAAAGGAGATTTTTCGATTGTAAAATTATTGTTAGAAAATAAGGCAGATGTTGAAATGAAAAATAATTATGGGAAATCACCAAAAGAAATGTGGAATGCAATGATTGGTAACGAAATAGATTCACTATTAAACTAATAACTGGTAACAGACAACTAGTAACTAAATTATGAACACATTATTATCCATAGAAACAAGGAATGCCGTTTTATTGAGAATGGCAGACTTGTTAGAGCAGGAAAGAGTAAACATAATTGCCATAAATAAGACCGATTTAGAGGCTTACGAAGGTGATGATATCTCTATGTTTGATCGTTTAAAAGTAGACGATTCTAAAGTTGATGAAATGATCAGGGCTGCCAAACACCTAGCATCTCAGGAAGACCCAGTAGGTGTGGAGCGTTTCAGCTTTAAACATGAGAATGGCATGCAGGTTTATAATAAAACGGCCTCATTTGGTACGGTATTGATTATTTATGAATCCAGACCAGATGTTACTGTTGAAGCTGCCGGAATTGCTTTTAAATCTGGAAATAAGATTTTATTAAAAGGAGGAAAAGAATCCTTGCGTTCTAATTTGAAAATAGTAGAGTTATGGCATCAAGCTTTAACGGAGCAAGGTGCTTCCACAGACTGGGTGGAGTATTTACAATTTAATAGAACTGAGACACAAGCCTTTTTAGAAAAACCAACACAGCGTGTAGATTTAATTGTGCCTCGTGGTGGTGAACGCTTAATTGCCTTTGTAAAACAACATGCGGCATGTCCTGTGATTGTCAGTGGTCGGGGGAATAACTTTGTTTATGTGCATAAGGAAGCTGATTTTGAAACGGCTTTTGATGTGATTCTGAATGGTAAGTCTAAAATATCAGCATGTAATGCCGTAGACAAAGTATTGATAGATGAAAATCTTCCAAATAAAGCGGAATTCGTTAAAGACCTGATATCAAAACTACAAGAATCTAAAATTCAGGTTTTAGGCGATGATAGTATTTCAAAAGGATTTGACCTTGAAGGTATAAACTCAGATGATATTTGGTATGAGGAATTTTTAGATTACAAAATCTTAATCGGGGAAATAGCATCTAATCAAGAGACTATCAATATGATTAATAAATATTCCGGAGGGCATTCGTCATCTATCATTACTACTAATGAGGCTGAAGCTAAAACCTTTATGGAAAATGTGGATACGGCGGCTGTTTATCATAATGCGTCGACAAGATTTACAGATGGCGGACAGTTAGGTTTAGGTGGCGAGTTGGCTATCAGTACAGATAAGTTACATCAAAGAGGTCCAATAGGACTGCAGCATTTGGTAACCAATAAATGGTACGTTCACGGTACGGGACAAATACGTTAATAAATTCGAGCCTAAATGTCACACTGAGCTTGTCGAAGTGCATACTGAAGACACTAGTAATTAAAGATGAAGAAAAAACGCATATTACTAAAAATGGGGTCTAATACCCTGACCAAGGAAACCGATAATATTTCCAGAGGGAAGATTGAGGATATTGCTAATCAGATTGCGCAACTTCAAGATACCTGTGAGTTTATTATTGTGAGTTCTGGCGCTATTGCTGTGGCTAAACAATTTGTAAAGTTGGAAAGTAAGCGTAAAGAAATTTTTGTAAAACAAGCGTTAGCATCTATCGGTCAGCCGCATTTGATACGGATTTATCAAGAGATTTTTAGAGAATATGGGTTGTTGACTTCACAGTGTTTATTATCCTATTCAGATTTTGAAAAGGAAGAAAGCAAAGTCAATATCACCAATACTATTAATGTGTTGGTCAATAACAATTACATCCCAATTATCAATGAGAATGATACGGTAGCCACCGATGAGATTAAATTTGGCGATAATGATAAATTAGGAGCTTTAACAGCATCGTTGTTAGATGCCGATTTATTTATTATAGCCACCAACACCAATGGTATTTATACCAAGGCGTCTATGGAAAATGGTTCACCAAAAACCATTGAGGAAGTAAGCGATTTTGGTGAGTTAGCAGAAGAGGTAGTGAGTTCTAAATCCTCTCACGGAAGTGGTGGTATGCAAAGCAAAATTGAAGCAGCTCAGGTAACTAAAGAAGCCAACATAGAAACATGGATTGTAAACGGACTTGAAGATAATTTTATAGTCAACGCTATGAATAATAAAGTGCCGTTTACTAAGGTGAAGTGACTTGAAAGGTCATGCTGAATGGGCACTGAGCGTAGTCGAAGTGTATTTCAGCATCTCATCATAAATTAAAAGAGAAAGTGTCTAATTTGAAATTGAAATATATAACAATTGAAGACTCTTTATATCAAAAAGCTGTTGATATTAGAACAGCATTGTTTTTCAAGAATATGGAAAATAGTTCAGAACTAATAAATGATGGTTATGAGTCAAACGGTATTCATTTAGTGTGTTTAAATGATGATGAAGTTGTTGGAACTGGGCGATTAAATATTGAAGATAATACAAGTATAATATCTCAAATGGCCATTGCTTCTAATTTTCAGAAGCAGGGCATTGGAGCAAAAATATTAAAAGAATTAATTAAGTACGGTGAAGACAAAGGCTTGTCTAAAACTGTATTAAGTGCAAGGGAAACAGCCATAGGGTTCTATGAGAAGTTCAACTTTGAGCCTATTGGAGAACTGTATTCATCACTTAAAACAGGAATTATTCACCAAAAAATGGAATTGAAATCATGATGAAGCATTACACATCTATAAAGGATATAGATAACATTAACGATTGGATTGAAGAAGCAAAAGCTTTAAAAGCGCACCCGTTAGAACATTTAGATTTAGGAAAAGATAAAACCCTAGGATTATTGTTCTTTAATTCCAGTTTACGTACCCGTTTAAGTACGCAAAAGGCAGCCTTGAATTTAGGTATGAATCCTATTGTTATGAATGTTTCTGGTGATGCTTGGGGCTTAGAGTTTGAAGATGGTACTGTAATGAATGGGAATACGGCGGAGCATATTAAAGAAGCCGCAGCGGTGGTATCTCAATATTGTGATATCATTGCCGTAAGAGCATTCCCCACGTTAACGGATAAAGAAAAAGACGAGAGTGAACAAGTTCTAAACGCGTTTATGGCACATGCTTCAGTACCAATTGTGAATATGGAAAGTGCAACCGGACATCCATTGCAAGGTTTAACAGATGCGTTAACCATTTCTGAACATAAAAAAGTAGCTAAACCAAAAGTGGTATTAAGTTGGGCGCCTCATATAAAACCATTACCGCATGCTGTAGCCAACAGCTTTACGCAGGCCATGCAAAAAATGGATGTGGATTTCGTTATTGCCAATCCAGAAGGTTATGATTTAAGTCCTGAAATTACAGGAGATACTCCAATATATCACAATCAGGAAGAAGCTTTCAAAGATGCTGATTTTGTCTATACTAAAAACTGGAGTTCCTATGAAGACTACGGAAAAGTAGTGAATACGGACCCTAATTGGATGATAACCAAAGACAAAATTGGTGATGCGAAATTCATGCATTGTTTACCAGTAAGGAGAAATGTAGTGGTTGAAGATGCTGTGTTGGATAGTGATAGTTCTATTGTTATTGAACAAGCCAATAATAGAACGTATGCGGCGCAATTAGTGTTGAAAAAACTATTAGAAAATGGCTAAAGAAAAACTGTCCATAGTAAAAATAGGAGGTAACATCATTGAAGATGCTAATGCTTTAGACGCATTCCTAAAGTTGTTTTCTAAGCTGGAAGGCAAAAAAATATTGGTGCATGGTGGTGGAAAACGAGCCACAAGTGTAGCGTCTAAATTGGGCATTGAATCTAAAATGGTGAATGGTAGACGCATAACAGATGCTGATACTTTGGAGGTGATTACTATGGTTTATGGCGGATTGGTAAACAAAAATATTGTAGCCAAATTACAAGCCTTGAATATAGATGCCATTGGATTAACAGGGGCAGATGTAAACAGTATAAAATCTGATAAAAGGCCTGTAAAAGAAATAGATTTTGGTTTTGTTGGTGATGTGAAAGCCGTAGCTCATAGTTCAATAGATAAATTGATTCAAGCCGATTTTACGCCGGTATTCTGTGCTATTACACATGATGGTAACGGACAATTATTAAATACCAATGCAGATACTATTACAAGTCAGGTAGCTGTAGGCATGAGCGAAGTTTATGAAACTTCGGTGTATTATTGTTTTGAATTAAATGGTGTTTTGGAAGACATCAATGATAAGAATTCGGTGATTAAACATATCGATTCCAAACTATATACTGAGTTGTTAGAAAAAGGTATCATTGCTGATGGGATGTTGCCTAAATTAGAAAACTGTTTTGACGCTTTAAACAATGGCGTAAGTACAATTAATATGGGAAATACTGCGATGTTAACCCAAGAAAATGATAATTTTACAACCATAACCTTGTAATGATGATTCAAGAATTAACCCAAGATGCTATTGCATTGCTAAAGCAGTTAATTGAAACCCAATCATTTTCTTCGGAAGAAGACCAAACCGCATCACATATTGAAGCGTGGTTCAAACGCAATGATATCGATTATAAGAGAACTCAAAATAATGTTTGGGCGGTTAATAAACATTTTGAGGAAGGGAAACCAACCTTACTGTTAAACTCCCATCATGATACGGTAAAACCCAATTCAGCATATAACAAAGACCCTTTTAAGGCCATTGTAGAAGATGGGAAATTATACGGATTGGGAAGTAATGATGCTGGGGGGTGTTTGGTCTCTTTAATAGCCACTTTCACCTATTATTACAACCACGACAATTTAAAATATAATCTGGTTATTGTCGCTTCTGCGGAAGAAGAGAGTAGTGGGCCCAATGGATTGAATAGTATGTTGTCGATAATTCCAAAGGTTGATGTAGCCATTGTAGGGGAACCGACTTTAATGAATTTAGCCGTTGCAGAAAAAGGATTGGTAGTATTTGATGCCGTTATAACAGGAACGCCAAGTCATGCGGCACATCCTAATGAGGATAACGTAATTTATAAATCTATTGAAGCTTTAAAATGGTTTAAAGATTATAAGTTTGAAAAAGGTTCTGAAGCATTAGGTGATGTAAAATTAACAGTAAGTCAAATCAAGGCGGGGAAACAACATAATGCGGTGCCGGCCGATTTAAGTTTGGTGATTGATGTACGTGTGAATGATGCGTATAGCAATGCAGAAATAGCCGGCATTTTACAAAAAGAAGCTCCGGTTACAAGTATAACACCACGAAGCTTACGATTGAATTCATCGTCAATTCCAACAAATCATGATTTGGTAAAAGCTGGAATAGCTATGGGAAGAACAACCTACGGGTCGCCAACATTATCTGATCAAGCTGTCCTGTCCTGTCCAAGTTTAAAACTAGGACCGGGAGATAGTACACGATCACATTCAGCAGATGAATTTATTTATTTAAATGAAATAGAAGAAGGTATTAAAATATATGTTGAACTGTTGAATCGAGTAATTGTTTAACGTCATAACGAGGAAGCATGACGAAGTTATCTCTTTCATGATTGAGATTGCTTCACTTCGTTCACAATGACGACTTAATATTTAATAATTCTGTTACCCTGAGCGCAGTCAAAGGGTCTTAAAATAGTAACTAACTAAAACTGAAAGCAGAGATTTCTGCTTTCGCAGAAATTTATGAAACTTTGGGATAAAGGTATATCAATAGATGATAAAATAGAACAATTCACAGTTGGCAACGACCGAGAAATTGACATTCATATAGCGAAGTACGATGTCATAGCATCAAAAGCACATGCTAAAATGCTACAAAATATTGGTATTCTTTCAGGAGAAGAACTACAACAGCTTTTGGGTGGTTTAGATGTATTAGCCTCCCAAATTGAGGAAGGCACTTTCGTGATTGATGCTCAATTTGAAGATGTCCACTCTAAAATTGAATATGAATTAACCAAGTCTCTTGGTGAGGTTGGTAAAAAAATCCATACCGCACGTTCTAGAAACGACCAAGTTTTAGTGGCTTGTCATTTATATTATAAAGAGAATTTGCAGGTTATTCAAGGAAAAGTAAAAACACTCTTTGATACCCTTTTAGATTTAGCGGAGACTCATAAAGACAAATTATTACCTGGATATACACATCTACAAGTGGCAATGCCATCATCATTTGGTTTATGGTTTTCGGCCTATGCGGAATTGATGATTGACGATGTGTATTTATTGAATGCTGCTTTAAAAACGGTGGACCAAAACCCCTTAGGTTCTGCGGCTGGATATGGTAGTTCGTTTCCAATAGATAGAGAATTAACTACTAAGGAAATGGACTTTGCTACCTTAAAATATAACGTAGTAGCAGCGCAAATGGGACGAGGTAAAAATGAAAGAACAATTTCGGCAGCTTTAGGAAGTTTGGCCAATACCTTATCGCGTTTTGCTATGGATGTGTGCTTGTATATGAGCCAGAATTTTGGGTTTGTAACCTTCCCTGATGAATTAACCACTGGAAGTAGTATCATGCCGCATAAGAAGAATCCGGATGTATTTGAGTTGATTAGAGGGAAGAGCAACAAAATTCAAGCGCTTCAAAGTGAAATGGTATTAATCACTAATAATTTACCAAGTGGTTACCATAGAGATTTTCAGTTGTTGAAGGAGAATATGATTGCTGCTTTTGAAGAGTTGAAAGACATTCTTGATATTTTCAATTATGCTATTCAACAAGTAATTGTTACGGATATAGACTTGAATGATGATAAATATAAATACTTGTTTACTGTTGATAATATAAATACGCTAGTGGTAGAAGGGCAAAGTTTTAGAGAGGCCTATCAAAAAATAGGCGGGCAGGTGCAAGATGGGACTTATGAGCCAGATACGTCTAAACAACATACGCATGTTGGAAGTATTCATAATTTGAGCTTAGACAAGATTAGGGCGAAATTTCCAAGCTAAATCTTTTAATTTTTTGTCAAATACGTACTGTTAAGTTTTTATTTAGTTGAAAAAATAAGGTTTTAGATGTGTCTGATATATCTTTAATGTTGTATTAAGCAATGCAATAAACCAATCAACTAAACAAAACACAATGAAAGTTTTAATTTCGCAAGTAACTTGTATTTGTCTTTTCTCTATTCTTTTAAATTCTTGTAAAAAAGAAGTAAAACCAGAAAAACCAAGAGTACTTACGCTTTTCACTTTTCAAGATTCAACTAAAGTAAAAGTTGAAGATATTGTGGATGCCTCACATAAATTTCAAGAAGGTAAACTAGTTTTAAGTACTGGAAAAAATTCTACAAAACCAACTGTAAAAGTTACAAAGCCTAATGATGATTCTTGGGGTCTTGAAGGCTATTATGAAGTAAAAGCAGATGTTACCAATATTGGAGAAGCCTACATGCAAGCTGAAATGTATGTCGGGAACGACCCTGATGGTCTAACAAAATGGTATTGTTCTAATTATGTAGATTTAAATCCTGGTGAAACAAAAACCATTACAGTAGCTTTATCTTGGACGCCATGGGTGCATCAACCACAATTAGATGTGGTTGGTATGCGTGGTACTCCAGGAAAATTAAAGACAGATATTTCAGCAATTAAAGAAATTTCATTTTGTTCGCGTTATGCATCTGCCAATAATAAATTCACAGTAGATAATGTAAGAGCGGAAAGGCTTTTAGAACAGAGAGATACTATCAACTTTTTTCCTTTTGTGGATGAATTTGGTCAGTATAAGCATAAAGATTGGAAAGGGAAGGTACATTCTTTCAAGGCATTAAAAGATATAGCGCAACAAAATGCAGAGACTTTAAAAGTTTATAAAACTGGAGCAAAAGACAGGAGCACATATGGTGGATGGTCGGCAGGTCCAAAACTTAAGGCAACAGGGTTTTTTAGAACAGAAAGGCATAACGGTAAATGGTGGATGGTCGATCCAGAAGGTTACTTGTTCTGGACAGCAGGTGTTAATTGTGTAAGCCCAAGAAGTACGCGTACAGGTTTTACTGGTAGAGAACACTATTTTGAAAAACTACCAGCAAAAGATAGTGAGTATGGCGATTTTTATGGAACTGGTGGAAGAACATCACATGGATTTTACAGCAAAATGGATAAATATGAAAGTTTCAATTTCTATAAATCCAATCTATACAAAGTTTATGGAGAAGCATGGTTAGATAACTTTAAGGATTTGGTGCATAAACGCTTTAAAAGTTGGGGGCTGAATACTATTGGTTTTGTATCAGATCCTGGAGCAATTGCGCAACAAAAAACACCATATGTAGGATCTATCTGGATAAGAAATACGCCTAAAATTGAAGGGTCTCAAGGGTTTTGGGGTAAGTTTCACGATGTCTTCGATCCAGAGTTTAGAAAAGCAGTAAAGATCTCCATGGAAGCTCAAAAGCAAGGTGCTGGAGACCCTTGGTGTATAGGGTATTTTGTTGATAATGAGTTAGCCTGGGGAGATTTAGGTTCTTTAGCGATAGGTACTTTAAAAAGCCCTGAAACTCAGCCAGCAAAACAGGAGTTTATAAAAGACCTAAAGAAAAAATATAGTACAATAATGGCTTTAAATGAGGTTTGGGGAACAACACATGAGAGTTGGGATGGACTTTTAAAGACAACTTCAGCACCGGATAACACCAAGGCCGAAAAAGATATTCTAACGTTTTATGAGAAAATAGCCGATACATATTTTAAAACCTTAAAAGAGGAGTTGAACCAAATTGCTCCAAATCAAAATTACTTAGGGTGCCGTTTTGCTTGGGCAAATAATGATGTGGTCTTAACAGCAGCCAGTAAATACATGGATATCATGAGTTTTAATAAATATGAATATAGTGTGGAACACATAGGTTTACCAGAAGGTGTTGATAAGCCTATTATGATTGGCGAATTCCATTTTGGAGCTTTAGATAGAGGAAGCTTTCATGTGGGCATCAAAGAAGCTAAAAACCAAAGTGAGCGGGGAGAGCTGTATAAAGATTATATTCAAGGTGCCCTTAGAAACCCCTTAATTGTTGGGGCTCATTGGTTTCAATATATAGATGAGCCTTTAACTGGACGTTTTGATGGTGAAAATTACAATGTTGGACTCATTGATATTTGTGATAATCCTTATGAGGAATTAGTGGCTAAAATTCGTGAGACCACCTATAACATGTATGATTATAGGATGAATACTGATTAGGTCACTTCTCTTTTAAAACGGCTGCCGCTGCTCCAATAATACCAGCATGATTACCTAAATTGGCTGGTTTAACAGGAGTCTCAATTTTTATTTGTTTTTCGTATTTTTTGTAATGTTTTGATACACCTCCTCCAAGAATAATCAAATCTGGACAAACAATGGTATCCACTAACTCCAAAAAGGTATTCAATCTTTTACCCCATCTTTTGAAACTCAAGTGTTCTTTTTGTCTAATGGAGTCGGCTGTCCAATGTTCAATCTTTTTAAATTTTTTATAAGGTATTTGTCCTAATTCAAAATTAGGGATAAGCTTGCCGTTGTAAAAGGCACCACTACCAATACCTGTTCCAATGGTTATCATAATTACAAATCCGTTTTCATCTTTGCCAATACCATAATTCATTACAGCATAACCAGCAGCATCTGCATCATTAATAACTGTTACGGGTTGCCCACAAGCATTTGAAAATAACTTCTGTGTATCTAAGTTTAACCACCCTTTGTTAAGGTTACTAACAGATTTGCAAACTCCGTGTTTTATTATAGTAGGGAATCCGCACCCAATAGAGCCTTCATAGTTAAAGTGATTTACTAGATCTTTGAAAACTTTAGCCATATCTTCTGGTTTTCTTGATGCAGGAGTGGGTATTCTATAGCGCTCCGTAGTAAGTTCGCCAGTTTCTATATTTACAAGTGCACCTTTCATACCAGAACCGCCAATATCTATTCCTAAAATTTCCATAAACTTTTATCACTTTAAAAAACCAAATGTAACAAAAGTTATTTTGTTTAAAGGCGTTTTATAAACGTGCTAAATAGTTAGGTCTGTCAATTTTTCAAAGATTTATAGTAGCAAGATTATATGTAGTTTGTCTAAAAATATGCTTTGAAAAGACTATGTTAAGTTCTTGTCAAGTTACTTTTTTCGCTACATCTGTGACAAGCTATAGTTTTGAAAGAATAAATAAGAATTAAAATAATTATGTTAAAGAAAATGAACTTAAGAAAGGCTATAGCCCTTTTACTACTATGTGTTTTGGTTTATAGGTGTTCCTCAAATAGTGACGATACTACTCCTGAGCCTCCTGCCACAGTAGAAACCACAATAACAACCACTACCCCTGCTAAAACATCAAACTTCTTCGAAATATCTGTGGGAGGAACAATAAGTTTAGGAAATGATAATTTTACTGTTTCTGAACGTGGAGTTGTTTGGGCTGCTTCCGAAAATCCTACAATAAACGATAACAAGGAACTATCCAATGAAACAACAGGAACGTTCTCTATTACTATTTCAAATTTAGAAGCAGCTACTTTATATTATTTTAGGGCCTATGCAATGGATGGTTCCGATGTTATTTATGGAGCATCCGAAAGTATTACTACAGATCAAGATCGAATTAATGGCGTAAATAACTTTTTACCAAGCGCTGGCGACGGAAAATCTTGGGTGTTACAACCTAAGTTTTCTAATGAATTTGATTATGCCGAAGGAAAAGCTTCCACGGAATTCACTAACGATTGGCAAGATAGATTTTTTAATGGTTGGACAGGGCCTAAAAAATCAGGAACCGCTACAACCTCTACGGTGTATACACCTGAGAATTCTTCTATAGAAGATGGTAAATTGGTGTATAGAGCGACAATAGACGGTAATAATGTGCATACAGGGTGTATTACTACGAAGAATAAAGTAGGATATCCTTTGTATATGGAGGCTAGAGTTAAGATTAGTGAATCTTCATTGGCAACAGCTGTATGGTTGTTGAGTGAAGATTCAACTCAAGAAATTGATAACCTTGAAGCGTATGGTGATAAAACGAATGATTATTTTTCAAGGCGATTGCATCTAAGTCATCATGTGTTTATTAGAAATCCATTTCAAGATTATCAACCTACAGGTCCTGAAACATGGTATGCAGATGGTAAAGGCACACAGTGGGCAGATGAATATCACGACTATGGAGTTCTATGGTTGGATCCATGGACCTTGAAGTATTACGTAGATGGAGAGTTAGTGCGTGAAACTCCAACTAATGAAATTGACCCTTTGAACTATACAAATGGGACAGGTTTAAATAAAGATATGTACTTAATTCTTTCAGCTGCAGCGCAACCATGGAGAGAAACTGCTAATCAGGTTGATGATTATACTACCGATCCTTCCGTAACTAATGCATCAAGATCTACTGCGAGGTTTGAATATGTTAGAACGTACAAACCTGAATAATTATTCTAAGTGAATTAAAATAAAATATGAGATATAATCTCGAACAGCCCTTTCCTAATCGTGAAAGGGCTATTTTTTTATTAGAAACCTTAACATATTTAAAGTTGTAGCTTTAGCAGCGCTTTTTATAATCGGTAAAAATCGTATGCTAATTTTGTGATTTTTTCAAAATGATTAATGAAAAAAACAAACTTCTGAATAAAATCATGATCGGTTGATTGGTGTGAGATAAATTCCTAATTTAATCTAAAAACTATTACATATGAAACAATTATTTAGTGTACTTACCTTAGCTATTCTGTTATCTTCTATGGTTATTATTAGCTGTGGAAAAAAGGGTAAAGCGCCAATTGCTACCTATACTGTGGATGCTGTAACCAATAAAGAATATGAGATAGAAGGTAGTGGTTTAGAAAAATCTGAGAACCCAACATTAATTTTAAAAAGAGGTGAAACTTATGAATTTATTGTAAAGGCTTACGGTCATCCATTTTACATTAAAACAGAAAAGGTAACCGGAAAAGAAAGAGCTTATGATGATGGGGTTACAAATAATGGCGCG
This sequence comes from Jejuia sp. UBA6058, assembly GCA_002428965.1. Taxonomy (GTDB): domain Bacteria; phylum Bacteroidota; class Bacteroidia; order Flavobacteriales; family Flavobacteriaceae; genus Jejuia. The sequence continues at coordinate 86,788 of DIYI01000011.1, forward strand.
CAAGATGAAACAGTATTAGTGTTTACTGTTCCTAAAGACGCACCAGACGTACTCTATTATGTATGTAAGTTTCATAAAATGATGTCTGGTGAACTTAAAATTGTGGATTAGTACTTTAACCAATAATTTGTGTTTGAGTACTCAGCCTTATTTTTTTAACTTCCCATAATTTTGAAAATATTCATTTTGCACGAATTTCCATTAGCCACAGCACCACCTGATACCGATGTTACTTTGATCGAAAGCACCAGAATTGAAGAAGCAATAAGTTTGTCAAAGGAAAGTCCTAGAAAGCGTATTATTTCTCCGTTTCATAAGTCGGCGGATAATACGTTGCACCGTATGTTCAATGTGGTACAACCGGGAAGTTATATAAGACCTCATAGCCATATGGCAGAACAAAAATCTGAATCTGTAGTTGTGCTACGTGGAGCCATTTGTTTTGTCACTTTTGATGAAAATGGAAAGGTTTTAGCTCATCATAATTTATATGCGAATTCAGATGTTTTTGGAGTAGATTTAGAGCCTAATGTAATCCATACCTTTTTCGCTTTGGAAGAAGATACTGTGGTTTTTGAAGTAAAACCAGGGCCTTATATAAAGCAAAGTGATAAAGGGTTTGCGAGTTGGTCTCCAGAAGAGCATACGCCCGAAGCGGCTAAGTTTTTACAAAATCTAGTTAGCCTGACACAGAAGCAATAAGTTTCAATTCTCATTCCGTCTCTGCTAATACCTTATCCAAAATCCCTATCAATTCTTCTCTACTATATTTATAAGCTTGATTTTCGTTAAGTTGTACCATTTCACGAAGTATTTGAGTGATGGTCCAGTTGCCTTCATTTTCGTTGGGAACTACCATATAACGACGTTTTGGATTTTCAGAAAATAGTGACTTTTCTACAGCATCGGCCACTTCAATTGGGTCTTTAAATCTGCTTCTGTCAGCACCGTAACCGGAAATCAGGCGTTCAAACTCTTCTCTATAAAGCGATTTTTCATAAGTAATGTCATTAGATTCCATACGTTTTATTAAGGACTCTACAATTTTGGAATTGTAATTTCCAGGTTCTACTGCACTCACATGAACACCAAATTTTCTCATTTCGGTAGCTAAGGCATCTGTATAGGCCTCCATGGCGTGCTTGCTCATACTGTATGGCCCAAAAAACTGCCCCGATAAAATACCAGAAATTGAACTTATAGTGGTAATACGTCCTTTGGATTGGATGATCAGAGGTGCGAAGGCTTTAGTAATACGATAAGGCCCATAAATATTTACATCAAAAATAAAATCTAGATCTTCTTCTTCAACTTCAATTAATGGTGAAAAAATCGCCACACCTGCATTGTTTACTACGCCGTAAAGTCCGCGACCTTCATTTTTTACTGTTTCCACCGCAGCATTAATATCGTCCCACTTGGTTACATCTAGTTTTACGGATTTTACGTTTTCCATGGCATTTAGTCTGTCCATGTCTTTTTGTTTTCTGGCTCCTGCGTACACAAAATAACCTTTCGCTGAAAGCTGCTCGGTTATTTTTAATCCGATTCCACTTGTGGCTCCAGTTACCAAAACTGCCTTTTGTTCTTTTTTTGATTCTTGAGCTTGTGAAACGAACGTGAAAGAGAGCGTGAGTAATAAAATAATATAGATACGATGGTGTAAGGATTTCATAATTAGAAGTTTTTGAATGGATTAGTATCATCTTAAAGATAAGAAGATTCCGCGGAATGGATTTTAAAACAAAAAGAGGAGTAGCCTTTTACTGATGTAATTTGCGTTAGGGATAGTAGCGGCATCCTTTTTGTGAACTTTAAAACTGAGAAGTTAAATAGTGGTTGGATTTGACTTGACTGATGAGATCATGAAACATGTTCGGGATGCTTCGCAAAAAGATATAGTGGATAGCCCGACCCCTTGCGGGTAACGCCAAAATAAAAAAAGAAAAAGAGCCCTAGAATTGGGCTCTCATTTTCCGGACGTCTCCTTTAGTTTAGTATGGTAATTTAATGTATTGCTGACTAATTCAAATAATTAAATAATAGTTGACTGTCCTAAGTGAATGTTTGTAAAGTTTAGATTGGTTTCTTCCGGATTATTAATGAAATCTTCAATAAAATCGCCCACTTTGCTAGTAGTGATATTATCGTATTTGGTATTTAAATCTGGTGTCGTAATGTGTAACTGTAATGCCTTATCTACACCTTCTCTTACTAAAGCAGCTTCATCTTCAAGATTAAAATAATCTAGCAACATGGCGGCAGATAAGATGGAGGCAATGGGGTTGGCGATACCCTTGTTTTTTGCTTTAGTGTAAGCTCCATGAATTGGTTCAAACATAGCGTGTTCATCTCCAATTGAAGATGATGCTAATAACCCAATAGAGCCAACAATAACACTAGCTTCTTCTGATAAAATATCACCAAACATATTTTCGGTAAGAATTACATCAAACTGTTTTGGCTGTTTTATCAATTCTACCGCAGCATTATCGATAAACATAAAGTCTAAGTCTATATCGGGATACTGCTTAGATAATTCCTTAACCACACGACGCCAAAGTCTTGAACTTTCTAATACATTAGATTTATCAACAAGTGTAAGCTTACCTTTTCTAGACTGTGCCGCTTTAAAGGCAGTATGTGCAATGCGTTCTATTTCAAAACGATGGTATTCACATATATCAGAAGCAGTATTACCATCCTCACTCAATGTTTTTTTGCCAAAGTATATGCCTCCTGTAAGTTCTCTGTAAATAAGAATATTAGTGCCTTTTATTTGCTTCACTTTTAAAGACGACTTGTTCAGTAAATCATCATAAGCAATAACAGGACGAATATTTGTATGTAAGCCTAAAGCTTTACGCAAGCCTAAGAGACCTTGTTCTGGGCGAATTTTAGCATCGGGATCAATGTCGTAAGCAGTATCTCCAATAGCTCCAAATAAAACAGCGTCAGAATCTTTACATAAATCTATCGTTTCCTCCGGAAGTGGATTTTTTGTTTTATCAATTGCTTCAGCACCAACAACACCATAATTAAAATTAAACGTATGCTCAAATGCCATACCTATAGCTTTGAGCACCTTAACCGCCTCTGCAGTTACCTCTGGCCCAATACCATCTCCAGGTAAAACGGCAATATTTAATTTCATGAGTTTGGTTGTTCTATATCAAAAAGCTTCTCGTAAAATAAGAAGCTAAAAAATCAACATTGAAATTTTTTCGATTAAGAGGAAACAATTTCCTTATAAACGGTACTATTTTCTATAATTTGATGAATGTCATTATCGTCAATTTCCTTTTTCTTATCAGCAAATTCTAAAAACTTAGTATACACTTCATCCAATTGTAATTTTGTTAATTCATAACCCACATTTTTAGCTCTATATGCCAATGCCGCTCTACCACTTCTGGCAGTTAAAACGATGGCAGATTCGGTTACACCAACGTCCTTGGGATCTATAATTTCATAAGTTTCACGGTTTTTAATAACACCGTCTTGATGAATACCAGAACTGTGCGCAAATGCGTTTGCACCAACAATTGCTTTGTTAGGTTGAGTGTAAATACCCATACTGTCTGAGACTAATTGGCTAATACCATAAAGCATTTCAGCATTTATTTTGGTATCTAGGTTTAAGTACGGATGCTGACGCAAAATCATTACAACTTCTTCTAATGCTGTATTTCCAGCGCGTTCTCCAATACCGTTTATGGTACATTCTATTTGGCGAGCACCATTGATGACACCTTCAATTGAGTTAGCAGTAGCTAGCCCTAAATCGTTATGACAATGGCATGATAAAATCGCTTTTTCAATGCCTTTTACGTTTTCCTTTAAATACTTAATTTTTGCACCATATTCGTGCGGCAAACAGTAACCTGTAGTATCAGGAATATTTAAAACAGTAGCTCCAGCTTTAATTACAGCTTCACAAACTCTAGCTAAATATTCGTTATCTGTTCTACCAGCATCTTCGGCATAAAATTCAACATCTTCCACAAAAGACTTTGCATAACTAACCGCTTTAACAGCACGTTCTATGATGTCTTCTTGTGTAGATCTAAACTTAAATTTTATATGAGATTCGGAAGTACCAATTCCAGTGTGAATTCTAGGTGTTTTGGCATATTTTAGGGCTTCTCCCGCAACTTTAATATCGTTTTCAACAGATCTTGTTAAACCACAGACGGTTGCGTTTTTCACAATCTTCGAAATTTCTTCGACTGATTTAAAATCTCCAGGACTGGAGACGGGAAAACCTGCTTCTATAATGTCTACCCCTAACTCATCTAATTGCTCTGCAATGACTAGTTTCTGCTCTGTATTTAGCTTACAACCAGGAACTTGCTCTCCGTCGCGAAGGGTAGTGTCAAAAATTTGAACGTGATTATCAGACATTTATTTAGAATATATTTTCTTATTGTTATACGAATTTATATTTTGGTTTCGTAAAAGCTACTATTCATCTCATTTTTTTTACGACGTTTAACTAGAATGACGATAGTTTAAATAATTGAAAATCAGGCAATTGATTCTGATTTTATGACTATGGTAAAGGAGCAAAAAGATAATTTATTTGTTTTAGTAAAATCGCTTTCAAAATCTGAAAAGCGTCAATTCAAATTATATGTCGGCAGGCTAGGAGTTAATGAGGATTCCAAATTCCTAATGCTCTTCAATATTTTAGATAAATTGAAGTCTTACGATGAAGCTGCTATTTTGAAAAAAGGCATCGTTAAGAAACAGCAATTGTCTAATCTTAAAGCGCACCTTTACAAGCAGATTTTAATTAGTTTACGTCTAAATCCTTCTCATCAAGATATCCGCATTCAAATTCGCGAACAACTTGATTTTGCGACCATTTTGTATCACAAAGGGCTTTACAAACAAAGCTTAAAAATTTTGGACAAGGCCAAAAATTTAGCCATTACCAACGAAGAAAAAAATGTAGCCTACGAGATTGTGGAACTTGAAAAAATAATTGAATCGCAATACATTACCCGAAGTATCAGCAATCGTGCCGATGAACTCACTATTCAAGCTAAGGAGTTGAGTTTGCAGAACGTTTTGGCAAGTAAATTATCCAATTTGTCTTTGCAGTTGTATGGTTTATTTTTGAAAACAGGATATGTAAAGAACGATGAGGAATTTCAAATCATCGACAAGTATTACCATGATAGACTACCAAAGTACGATATTAACAAACTAGGTTTTCGCGAAAAGCTTTGGTTGTATAAAGCAAAACTTTGGTACAGTTTTTTAACGGTAGATTTTTTAGCCTGTTATAAATACGCTTCCAAGTGGGTGGATCTGTTCTATGATAACAAGGACATGATGGTATTAAATCCTGTCTTTTTTCTTCGTGGGAATCACTACTTGTTAGAAGCTTTATTCTATTTAAGTAAATACGAAAAATTTAAAGAAACCCTAACGCGATTTGAGGGTATTACACAAGAAAAATGGTTTCCTTTAGATGACAACAATGAGTCTTTAGCGTTTTTATACCTGTATAACAATAAATTTAATCTGCACTTTATGGAGGGCAGTTTTAAAGAAGGGTTACCGCTGATAGATGAGGTGTTGCAAAAGCTGCAGAACTACAAAAATCGAATAGACGAGCATCACATTATGGTTTTTTATTATAAGATGGCAAGTATGTATTTCGGGGCTGGCGAAACACGAAAATGTATTTACTACTTGGATAAAATCATCAGCAACAGATCTTTGCAAATGCGGGAGGATTTATTGTGTTTTTCAAGAATTTTAAATTTGGTGGCGCATTACGAAGCTGGTTTAGATTATAACTTGGATGTACTAATAAAAAGCACCTACAAATTCCTTATCAAGATGGAAGATTTGTATGAAGTGCAGCAGGAATTCATCAAGTTTTTACGAACCTTACCAGATATTTATCCGCATGAGGTTAAAGGCCAGTTCATCAAACTTCATAGCAAGTTAAAAGAGTTTGAAAACGACCCTTACCAAAGTCGCGCTTTTCTGTATTTAGATATTATTTCTTGGTTAGAATCTAAAATTGAAAACCGCCCTATTGGAGACATTATTCGCGATAAATTTTTAGCGACTACCTAAGGTTTTTTGGGGGCAACCCACAGGGGGTCGGGCTTTCCGCTATATCTTTCTGCGCAGCAGTCCTGAACTTGTTTCAGGATCTC
>DIYI01000017.1:0-355872 GCA_002428965.1 Jejuia sp. UBA6058
TCTGAAGCTGCAGACCACAAAAACTCTAAGGTGTTATTAGTACAAAGTAGGTTGTTCGTAGGGAATGTTAAGGTTCCCACAACGCCAGGGGCTGAGTTTTCTCCTGTAGGATCGTCATCATCTCCGCCACCACTACCATTGCCTCCGCCACTAGAACAGCTTACAAATAATGAAGCAAGTATAAATGTGATGTATATAAAATTAAATTTTTTCATAACTCTTATTTCTTAACAATTTTAATATTTAAAGGTTCATCTAAAACTAATTTTGCAAAATAGATACCTGATGGTCTACCAGTTAGGTCTAAATCCACATTTCCAGCATTTACAGAATAAATTTCAGAAGAAATCAACTTTGCACGTATATCATAGATTTCAATTGGAATCCTACCTTCGCTCACTGGTAAAGCTATTTGAAACCTGCCTAAAGTAGGATTAGGGTAAGATTGAATATTAGCATAAAAATCTATAGATTGAATGAGTTCACCTTCGCACTCCTTATCGGATTTTACTTTTACAGTATCACCTTGTGATACAGGAACACTAAAACTACTTAAATTGGTGTCGAATATTTTTACATCATTAACATATACATGATAAGGGGCTGTACCACTAGTCATTTCAACATCAAGTTCTTTTTGATTTAATTTGGTTTTTGTAGTGATATCATCTGCAGCCTCTACAGTGACTATAAAACACTGTTTGTCCGAGCTTCCCTTTACATTAAAGCAAATCTCATATTCCTCAGGTGCAACATCGGAAAAAGATGTATTCTTTAAAAAACTATAATCTTCTCCATTAAACGTCATTTGATAATCTGCTTCTAAATCTGAAGAAATAGTTATAGAACCATTACCTTCTCCAGGACATGTTTCTGATGTTACAGAAATAGTAAATTGGGACCCTAAAACAGATATTACATTACCTTGTCCAGTATCCTCAATAGCATTAACACCAGCGGTCCAAGCTGTACCAGCACGCTCATACGCGCCAATATCTGGTAATGCTCCTGTAAATGGTTTATCAAACCCATCAATAATTGGTCCTGCATCTATCATAGGACTTTCAATTTTTGGCATAAAATCTAAGTTTTCGGGATCTTCCAATAAATCTGCAGTTGAAATTACATTATCTTGAATATCAAACTCTTGAGGACCATCACCTGTAAACCAAGGGCCTGAATTTGTATAATTATTATATATTTTATTATTTTCTTGCTCACGTCCGTTTACCCAAGAATCCATAGTTTTACCGCAATCATAAATAGTATTGTGGAAGAAATCTAATCCAACATTATTCCAATTAACCTGATAACCGCTCCATGATACGTTCCATACCACATTATGATGCACTACGTAGCCTTTACTATCATTATCTAAATAAATCCCTGCCGCTTTTTCAGAATCACCTGGATTGAATGCATACGAAGGAGCTTGCGCATCATGAAACCAATTATGATGAATAACATTGTTCTTGGCCGATGTATTTCCTACGGTATAAAAAACACCAGAGTCACTGTTGATTATTTGCGAAGCAGAGACATCATTGTAAGCTATTTCGCAATTAGTTCCTGCAACATACATACCATCCCTTCCTGTATTAAAAATTGTATTTTTAAGAACTTTTGTATTGCTAGCACTGGTTCTAATAGGTGAAGCATGAATACCGATATAATCACAATTACTTATAGTATTACCCTCAATTGTTGGGCTATTTGCAGCCCATGCTAATACAATAATACCATTTAAAGAGGCATGATCAATGGTGCATCCTTTAATTACCGTATTGTCTCCATAAACCTCAATTGCTGAAGCATTATTTTGAGCATTGACGTTAGTAATATCATCATGACCTTCAATACCATGCGTTATGGTACAATCTAAAATTTGATTATTATCAGCATTATTTTCAATTCGAATACCTCCTCCAAATAAATTTATGCCTTCAAGTTTTATGTAATCACCTGTAAGTCTAACAGCATATTGACGCGTGGTATACTCAACACTGCCATCTGTAGGCATATTCCCATCCGAAGGCTGAAAATATAAGGTGTTTGTCGCATCATCATAATACCATTCTCTTGCATGATCTAGCACCTCTAATTTATTAAATAGAAACAACTGACCGTGTGGATTCGCCGTATTACCTTCAGTCCAAGTTGGATTATGGTTGGAAAAAGGCCATCTACTTATATCAACTCCGGCATGATCAATTCTACTTGTTGAGCTAGCCGTGATAGGTCTAGTCCAACTTGTTCCAGAATGTGTTGCTAGGTAGTAAAACATACCTCCGTTTTCCCAATCGATATTAGGAACATTATTTACCAAAAAATGAGAGCCATCTCCTCCTTGTACGGGAGCACAATCTACTGTCCATCTATTGTTATCCTCATTGTTCGGCCATCTCGCCAAATCCATGTAGTTACCATTGTGGTATACAGTTCTAAATCTGCTTTCAACCCCCATGTTTACAGTAGCCTTGTAAATGCTACCTTGGTGTTGTTGCCAACCACTAACAGTAGTTGTTGCTTTTATTTCAACAGTTTCTCCATCTGCTGCCTTAAAAGTAATGTAGTTACTTGCGTTTCCGTTTCTGTTTATCACTAGCTCTTCTTCATAAACCCCTCCTCTTACAATACATGTATCACCGGCACCCATTTCAGAGACAGCCTTTGCAAACGTTCTAAATGGACTCGCCATAGAACCATCATTGGCGTCATTGCCATCGGTAGCCACATAAAAGGTTTGGGAATTCAAAAAAGATTGGGAAATTAATAAACTAAAACAAAGTATTGTTTTAAAAATTCTAATCATAGCAGTATAATTTATTTATCATAGTTGTATATTTTTTGTAAAGTTACTATCGTCTAAACTTATGTAAACAGAGACATATGTTTTTTTACGTAACATATGTTCAAATACTCGATGAAAGACAATCTAAAGGATTAATTAACCTTAATCAGTTACCATTTTCCTATTTTCGTAAAATATTTTAAAGTAAGAATGCCAAAAATCACCATAGCAATTGACGGGTTTTCGTCTACGGGAAAAAGCACTGTTGCCAAACAATTGGCAAGTAATCTAGGTTATGTTTATGTAGACTCTGGTGCCATGTATCGCGCGGTTACCCTTTACGCTTTAAATAAAGGCTTAATTGAAGAAGATGATTTCAATAAAGAAGCTTTAATTTACCAGCTAGAACAAATACACTTAAGCTTTGTGTTTAACGAGGAATTGGGTTATGCTGAAATTCAACTAAATAGACAAAATGTTGAAAAAGAAATACGAACCCTGCGGGTTTCCAGTTTTGTGAGTCAAGTAGCTGCGGTTCCAGAAGTGCGAAAAAAATTAGTTGCTATTCAAAAGAAATTAGGTGAACACAAAGGCGTTGTTATGGATGGTCGAGATATTGGTACTGTCGTATTTCCTAATGCAGAATTAAAACTATTTATGACAGCCTCAGCAGAAAAGCGTGCAGAAAGGCGCTACAAAGAATTAAAAGAAAGAGGCGATGATATTACTTTTGAAGCAGTTCTGAAAAACGTTACAGAAAGAGACCATATAGACACTACCAGAAAAGATTCACCTTTAATTAAGGCTAAAGATGCTATTGAAATTGACAATTCAAATCTTAGTTTAGAGGAGCAATATCAAAAAATCCTTCAACTGGCGAAAATGACAATTGAAGGATTAGAGTAAAACATTCTATTTCTATGCTGTGTTCTACAGATTCGGAATAATCAATTCTTGATCTGGATAAATCAAGTCTGGATTCTTAAGAATATCAGTATTCGCTTTAAAAATATCTTGATATTTAGAAGCCTTACCATAATATTGAATAGCAATCTTCCCTAAAGTTTCTCCACTTTTTACAACGTGCCTGTGATATACAGAAGTATCAGCAACTTTAATATCGGCTTTTATATCCGAAGGGCTATCGCCACCTATCTCCTTGATTTTGTCCCAAATAATATTTTTTTCATACTGCGTTTTGGCAGTACCTTTAATTTTTAAAACACCATTATCTTCTGTTACGTCGCCGTCTTGAATGTTTAAAGATGCTCCAAGATCTAATACATCTTGATATTTAGCTTTTACCATGATTTTTAATTTTTAAGTTAATAGTTAAGGATGTTAATATAATAAATAAAAGCATGTGTTAGTATTTATTATACACACATATTTGTTTTCATTTTTATGACACTCAAATTTCAATTAAGTCACAATTTATTTTATACATCATAAAATATTGCTAATTCGCTGAAAATGTATATTTTTGCACTCCTTTTTAACGCAGTATCGAAAAGATAAAAAGGATTTTTTTAAGCAATATTTATTAATACTTCTGTGTATTAAGCGTTTAAACTTTTCGAAATATACAGAATACAAATTTTTTATCAGCACATGGCTGAAAACGAAAAACAAGCTGAAGTTGAAGCAACTGAGGCACAAACGGTGGAGGCTCCTGTAGTTTCAGAAGCACAAGCAAACCCTGAAAAATTCTTAGAAGAGTTTAACTGGCACAATTACCAGGAAGGTATTGACGAGGTAGACGATAAACAACTTGAAGAATTTGAAAAATTAGTAGCAGAGAATTTTGTAGACACTTTAGATGATGAAGTTGTTGAAGGTAAAGTAATCCACATCACTGATAGAGATGCGATTATCGACATTAATGCAAAATCTGAAGGTGTTATCTCTTTAAACGAGTTCCGTTACAACCCAAACTTATCTGTAGGCGATAAGGTAGAGGTATTAATTGATGTACGCGAAGACGCTACTGGTCAATTAGTATTATCTCACAGAAAAGCGCGTGTAATTAAAGCTTGGGATCGCGTAAACGCTGCACATGATAATGGAGAAATCGTTAATGGTTTTGTTAAATGTAGAACTAAAGGTGGTATGATTGTAGATGTATTCGGTATCGAAGCATTCTTACCAGGTTCTCAAATTGATGTTAAGCCAATTAGAGATTACGATCAGTACGTAAATAAAACTATGGAATTCAAGGTTGTAAAAATCAACCACGAATTTAAAAACGTAGTAGTTTCTCATAAAGCGCTTATCGAAGCGGATATCGAGGAACAAAAGAAAGAAATCATTAGTCAATTAGAAAAAGGTCAAGTACTAGAAGGTGTTGTTAAAAACGTAACATCCTACGGTGTATTTATCGACCTTGGCGGTGTTGACGGATTAATTCACATTACAGATTTATCTTGGTCTAGAATTAACCATCCAAATGAGATTGTTGAGTTAGATCAGAAATTAAATGTTGTAATTCTTGACTTTGATGAAGATAAGTCTAGAATCCAATTAGGTCTTAAGCAATTAAGCAAGCACCCATGGGAAGCACTTGGAGAAGAAGTTAAAGTTGGTGACAAAGTAAAAGGTAAAGTAGTTGTCATTGCAGATTACGGTGCATTTATCGAAGTTGCCGATGGTGTTGAAGGGCTTATCCACGTTTCTGAAATGTCTTGGTCTACACACTTACGTTCAGCTCAAGATTTCGTAGCTGTAGGTGATGAAGTTGAGGCGCAAATCTTAACATTAGATAGAGAAGATCGTAAAATGTCTCTTGGTATCAAGCAATTAACTCCAGATCCATGGACAGATATTACTGCTAAATACCCGTTAGGATCTAAGCACACAGGTGTTGTACGTAACTTTACAAACTTTGGTGTATTTGTTGAATTAGAAGAAGGTATCGACGGATTAATTTATATTTCTGATTTATCTTGGACTAAGAAAATCAAGCACCCATCAGAGTTCTGTGCCGTAGGGGACAAGTTAGATGTTATTGTACTTGAGTTAGACGTTGAAGGACGTAAATTAAGCTTAGGTCATAAGCAGACAACTGAGAACCCTTGGGATAAGTACGAAACTGAATTTGCTTTAAACACAACACACACAGCTGCTGTTACTGAGATAGTTGACAAAGGTGCTACGGTTAAGTTTAACGAAGATATCGTTGCTTTTATACCACAACGTCACCTTGAAAAAGAAGATGGTAGCAAGTTGAAAAAAGGTGAAGAAGCAGAATTCAAGATTATTGAATTTAACAAAGAGTTTAAACGTGTAGTAGCCTCTCATGCTGCTATCCACAAAGCTGAAGAAGCTGCAAACGTAAAAGCTGCCGCTAAAAAGGCTGCTAGTGCTGCTGCAGAAGCAAAACCAACTTTAGGTGATGCTAACGATGCTTTACAAGCTCTTAAAGATAAAATGGACGGAAAAAAATAATTCCACCACCATTTAAAAATTAGAAAAGCGGCCTTTATGGTCGCTTTTTTTATGCGTCATTGCGAGGACGAAGGACGTGGCAATCTTATACAAATAAGAAGAATTATCCTTTTGAATGATAGTATTTTCAAATTTATTTATTTGGGCGTTACCCTCGAAGAAACTGAAGAACGTTTCATGAAACATTCTGCCTCGGGTCGGGCTTTCCGCTATATCTTTTTTAGTTACACCCCAGCGTCATTGCGAACGTAGTGAAGCAATCTCCTCCACCAAAGAGATTACTTCGTCGCTCGTGCCTCACTTCTCGTAATGACGGCTTATTAGCCAACAAAAAAAGGATGCCGCTGCAATCCCTAACGCGGGTGTGTTTGCTACTGATAATATTGAAACCTTACTCCCTTCTTATAATATTAAAACACTTCTTTATAAAAATTCCTATTTATTAGGAATCTTACTTCTATCTCATTTCTATCTCAAAAGAATCTTTAATTAATTTGATTATTAATTAATTTTATGTAAATTGCAATCAAAATACAAAAAGATGTTAGATTTAGAGTTTTTCGATTCATCAAGTAAATATGGAGTAATTAAAGCTACTGTGCACAAAACAGGTAAGCTTGGATTCAGCAGTGGAGCAAGTAAATACATGGATTTACCAAGCATGAAATTTGCAAATATTGGACTCAATAAGGCAAATGAAGAAGATCAATGCCTGTATCTGGTGAAAACTAATGAAGAAACTGACAAAACTTTTAGAATTGTTAAGGCAGGTGAATACTATTATGTATTCATAAAAAACATTCTCAGAGAACTAGGGATTGATTACAAAAATGAAAGTATAATTTATGATATTGAGGAAATAGAATATAGAGAGAATAAAATATATAAACTATGTCGTCGGCAACGTAAATAAAAAAAGGTCAAGTATTTACTAGGAAATGGACTTGACCCTCAGATTTAAAAAATCTTGTTTTTCGAATTACTAAGATACATTAAATTCTGGGAATATAGATTTCCTTACCGAGTAAATTTCTCCACTCGGATTCCAAATTTGGAGAGAATTTAAACTTAGTACGATGAGAAAGCCAATAGGCACGACCGCCAGAACTGGTCAAACTTGTCCGGAAAGTGGAGTATGGAAAGTTGTAGGAACGCCTACAACAACTGCTCCAATCGCAAAAGGAAACAGAATGCCTCCTTATATGGGTAACGCTGTTACTTGGAGACTTACGGCTTATGCTTAATCGAGAAATTGATTAGATTTAAAGGGGAGGGATATTTATACTTTCCCTTTTTTTATTAAACAATACTAACTAATATAATTCCAAATATTCTTATACTTCGCCAATTGACTATATGTATTTAAAATCACTTGGTTTTCGTGCGATTTCAAAGAAGGGTCTGCACGTAATACCTTTTGCGCAGAGTGTCTTGCTTGTTGCAAAATGGCTTTATCCTTAATAATATCGGCAATTCGTAAATTTAAAACACCGCTTTGTTGTGTGCCCATGATATCCCCAGGACCACGAAGTTTTAAATCTACTTCAGCAATTTCAAAGCCATCATTGGTGCGTACCATGGTTTCTAAACGGGTTTTGCTGTCGTTACTTAATTTATGGCTAGTCATTAAAATACAATAGCTCTGTTCTGCACCACGCCCCACACGTCCGCGTAATTGGTGCAATTGCGACAACCCAAAACGTTCAGCACTTTCAATAATCATCACCGAGGCATTAGGTACGTTTACACCAACCTCAATAACTGTGGTCGCCACCATAATTTGAGTTTCTCCTTTTATGAAACGTTGCATTTCATAATCTTTATCTGCAGGTTTCATTTTACCATGTACAATAGAGATTTGATATTGCGGTTTAGGAAAGTCACGTTCTATACTGGCATAACCGTCCATTAAATCCTTGTAATCCATTGCTTCGCTTTCTTGAATTAATGGATATACAATGTACACTTGTCGCCCTTTTGCTATTTCATCCCGCATAAACTTAAACACGTTGAGGCGATTCGCATCATAACGATGCACCGTTTTAATGGATTTACGACCTGGAGGCAATTCATCAATGACTGAAATATCTAAATCACCGTAAACAGACATGGCCAAAGTACGAGGAATTGGTGTCGCAGTCATAACCAAAATATGTGGGGGAACAGCCCCTCCAACCTCCCCAGAGGGGAGGCTTTTCAACTCTTTCTCTATATAATTTAAAACGTTATCGATATCTCCTAATACTTGTTCGTTAGTGAATCTTATGACTTTAAACCCTATTTCGTTTAAAATTTTGGTTCGAAGTTCATCGGCTTCTTTTTGCTCTATAGTAGTGTGATACCCACCATCAACTTCAATGGCTAAGTTGTTATCTAAACAAACGAAATCAACTATAAACTCATCAATAATATGCTGTCTGCGAAATTTATGATCCAGCTTTTTACCGCGCAAAGATTCCCATAATGCACGTTCTGCTTCCGTAGAATGCTTTTTATTTTCCTGTTGCAATTCCTTAAGCAATTTATAAGCAGAAGGACGAGCCGTCATATACTTTTTGCGTATTGCTTGGGCTTCCTCCCTTCGGGAGGACCAAGGAGGGCTTCCTTTTTTCCACAACTTACTTCTTTGTTTTACACCGAAGCGATGTTGTTCATCAATAATGGCAAGTCCTAAATTTGCGAATTTTACTTTGTCTTCCAGTAGGGCATGAGTGCCCACCAAAATCTGTAATTGTCCATTCTCTAGGTTTGCATGAATTTCTTTTCGTATTGAAGTTTTAGTTGAACCTGTTAATAGTTTTATGCTTATATTCAATAACCTACACCAATCTTCTAACCCAACAAAATGTTGTGTTGCCAAAATTTCGGTTGGCGCCATTAAACAGGCTTGATAGCCATTATCTAAAGCGATTAGCATGCTCATAAAAGCCACTATGGTTTTCCCAGAACCTACATCACCTTGTAATAATCGGTTCATTTGGGCGCTACTTCCCAAGTCGGCTCTTATTTCTTTTAGAACGCGTTTTTGAGCATTGGTGAGTTGAAAAGGTAAATGGTTTTGGAAGAAGTCATTAAAATAGTCCCCAACTGTATCAAACTGAAAGCCTTTAATTTTTGATTTATGAATGAGATTTTTTAAGATTAGTTGCAGTTGAATGTAAAACAGTTCTTCAAATTTTAATCGGAATTGCGCTTTTGCCAACAACTCCTGACTTTTAGGAAAATGAATGTTTAACAGTGCTTCGGCTTTTGAGACTAAATTTAATTCGGACAAAATTGGAGCAGACAGTGTCTCAACAAAACGTCCTTTACTTTCCAAAAATAATTGTTGCACTACTTTACTAATCACACGATTAGTAATGCCTTTATTGGTTAATTTTTCTGTAGACGGGTAGAGTGGTTGTATGCCAGAACTTAAGCCTTTTTTATGCTCATCCATAGTCTCAATGTCCGGATGTGGCATATTGAATTTACTACCAAACTTGCTGGTTTTTCCAAAAATCACATAAGGAGTGTTTAGTTTTAGCTTTTCGCGAATCCATTTTTGACCACGAAACCAAACCAATTCCATAGTCCCCGTGTCGTCCTGAAATGAAGCGACTAGTCGTTTACCTCGTTTTTGAGCAACTTCTTTAAATCCTGTAATTTTTCCAATGACTTGAACTTCAGCATTGTTGTTTTGAAGCTGATTGATTTTATAATACTGCGTTCTGTCTATATATCGGTTGGGGAACAGATTTAAAATGTCTTGATACGTATAAATATTAAGCTCCTTACGTAGTAAATCGGCACGATTTGGGCCCACGCCTTTTAGATAATCGATTGGAGTTTGGAGGTTAATAGACATAGAGCGAAATTAAGAATTTATGCTGTAAGACAGAAGCAGGAAATACGAAGTTATGGGTTGTGAAATTACTTTGGCGGATGCGCCTGCGTTAGGGATTGAACGGCATGTTTGAACTCCCCGACGGTAGGAGGGAGTGAGTAGTGAAAGCCCGACCCTTGTGGTAACGCCCAAATATTTAAACTTTGTTATCGGTATTCCTGAAGAATGGTTAAATTTGACCCTTTAAAATTGTAAGCCATTATTTGATGAGAAAGCTGAACGAATTTATTTGGGAAACGCACGGGATACATGCTGGGACGGAGCAAGACCACGTAAAACATGGGATTGATAAACTTGAGGATATTATTGATAAGGCTATTGAGGCGGGCAACCCGAGTATTACGTTTATTATTCATTCACCAAGGCTAACAAGTTTTAGGTATACGGCTGAACGTGAGACAAATGTGAAGTTTATTCGTGGGAACCGTTCGTACTTGAATTACCCGAAGCGTATTGCGAATTTACGTCAGAAATACAATGGTGAAATCAATATTAAGTTTGGTGTTGAGCTAGAATGGATGGGACCAGATTTGGGCTTACAATGGAGTAGATCTAAGATATTTCAGGCTGAAGATGCCGATTATGTAATTGGTTCTGTGCATTTTGCGCCTGAGGGGTTGCCGTATGATGGATCGAAAGAAGAGGCGCAAGAGTTATTAAAGTTACGGGGTAGTCTAGAGGCTTATTGGGATGGCTATTTTAATGAGATGATCCAGATGATTGAAAGTTTTGGAGATATGATTCAGATTATTGGTCATATTGATTTGCCAAAACTAAATGTGGATATGCCTGAGGGTTTGGTGAATTTTGAAACTAGTTCTCATCCTTTAGCTAACAAATTTAGAACACTTTTAGAATTGATTGCCGATAGAAATTTATCGCTCGATGTTAATATGGCTGGTGAATTTAAAGGAGTTGGTGTGTATCCAACCCAAAGTATTTTGCGTTATGCCAATGAACTACAGATTCCTGTTTGTGTGGGTACTGATACGCATCATGTACGCTATTATGGTTTGAATTATAAGGAGAGTTTGGAATATATTCAAAAGGCTGGATATGAGAGCTATGTGAGTTATTCTAAGTTGATTCCTGAAAACCGTACGATTTATGACGATCATGACTTGAAGGTGAAATACACCATTCTGAACAAAGGGATTGAGTTGTTGAATCAGCGTTTGGATGATAATCAGCGTCGTATAATTCCAGATTTTTCTTTTGGAGGTTCTTTTTCTGAGTTCGTGGATTTATACCGAAGCGCCACGAGCATGGGAGATTATGATGCCATACGTATTAGAAAGTTTGGCAAGTCCATTACTGTAACTAATACAACCCCAAAGTATACTAAAAAGATTTGGAACGGTTTATTTTCGGAGCATTTAGACCAACCTGGTGTGATTTCTTCTTTGTTTAACACCTTAGCTTCAGAAGGTATTAATGTAGAAACAGCGCGTTTAAAATCCAATAATGATGGTACTGCTGTGGCCTTTTTATCTATTGATAATGACAATGGAAAAGTAAGTGATGCAATAGAATTTGTGCATGGGACGGATAAAGGCACGTTCAAGAAGTTGGAATACAAAGAGAATGAAGTTTTACCGAACTACTACAGTAACGGCGTTTATCTTTTAGAGATGGACGGTGTTAAGCTAAATCTCGCTTTAAGTAAAAAAGTGATTTTAACGAAGCACAACAATGCTCCAGGAGTATTACTTATTTTGTTGTCTGCTTTGGCTTCTAAAAATATTAACATTAAAGACTTACGATTAGGACATCTTAATGCTATTGGGTATTCTGCTATTGCTGTGAATGGTGACAGTAATGTAATTAGAAACCTCTTGACAAAGTTGGGCGATCAATATTATGAAGCTAATTTGATTGAGTTTCATAGTTTTTAGTAAAACTGCTGTCATTCTGAACTTGATTCAGAATCCATGAAACAGTAATTGTAATAGAATATGAGAACCTGAAACAAGTTCAGGTTGACAAATGCTGGTTTATTGAAGACCAATTGTTTCCTCAAAAATTCAATAGCTCCTATCTTGTTTTTTGGACTAATCTTTGATAGCTTTATCTGAATGAAGCGCATCCTTTTTTTATTATGTTTTTGTGGCAATATTTTATTAGCGCAACAGACGGAATATGTTGATTTTAAGACTGCGAAAGCTCATATTTTGTTTGGAGATGCTTTCGATGGCGAATTAAATGGAGCAATATCCTATAAATTTGAAGTGTTAAAAGATACTGATTCTATTTTCATTGATGCAAAAGGATTTCAAAGTGTGAAATATTCTCTAGATAGAAAGTTAGAGGATAGCACATACAATGGAAATCAAATTATAGTTAAATATCCTTTTAAATCGAATACTTCTCATGAATTACTCATTGCATGGGAAACTAAACCCCAAAAAGCTATTTATTTTGTGAAAAAAGGGAAGAATCAGCATGAGCAGATATGGACTCAAGGACAAGGAAAATATACTAGTAATTGGATGCCTAGTTTTGACGATATGAATGAGAAAGTTGAGTTCGACTTAAACATCATTTACAGGGAGGGAAATGAGATTTTTAGTGGAAACCAGCCATCAATTGTGATTTCTAATGGAAAGTTAGTAAATAAAGAAATTGCTCCTAATTCAACCGTTTGGCACTACGACATGCAACAACCAATACCTAGTTATTTAGTTGCATTAGCTATTGGTAAATACAATAAAAAAGTAGAATACTCTAAAAGTGGCATCCCTTTAGAAATGTATTATTATCCCGAGGATTCTTTAAAGTTTGAACCAACCTATCGCTATACCAAACAGATGTTTGATTTTTTAGAAGAAGAAATAGGTGTGCCTTATCCCTGGCAAAATTATAAAATGGTGCCTGTAAAAGACTTTTTGTATGCTGGAATGGAAAATACGAGTTTGAATATTTATTCGGATAGTTTTGTGGTGGATTCTATTGGGTTTGTAGATAAAAATTTTGTGAATATCAATGCACACGAGTTGGCACATCAATGGTTTGGGGATATGGTGACGGCCACTCATGGTACACACCATTGGTTACAAGAAGGTTTTGCTACGTATTATGCGCTTTTAGCCGAAAAAGACATTTTTGGCGAAAATTATTACTATTGGAGACTTTATGAATATGCTGAAGAATTATTGGCGCAAGATAAAACGGGACAGAGCACATCTTTATTAGATCCTAAATCAAGTAGTACTACATTTTATAAAAAAGGATGTTGGGTATTGCATATATTACGAGAAAAAGTTGGAGATAAAGCTTTTAGGGATGCGGTTAAAAATTATTTAGAAAAGCATCAATTTAAAAATGTGGAGACTAATGATTTTATTTCTGAAGTTGAGAAGAGTAGTGGGGAAGATTTGAGTGAGTTTACAAATAAGTGGTTAAATAAAAAGGAATTACTTTATAATGAAATGATAGAAAGCCTCAAAAAATCAAAATTCATTCAGGAATATTTAATGGTGGATTGTGAAATGAAAACCTCGAAATGTAAAGACTATTTATCATCTTGGATATCTGATGAAGCTAAATCTAAAGTAATATCTCAGAATAGAGAGTTAGTAAAATCAGAAAGCTTTAAAAATTCAATAAAAGTCAGGCAATCAATAGCTCAGTACCTCAATGAAATACCATTGAAAATGAAAGAAGATTATGAATCGCTTCTAAACGATAAATCCTATATCACTATTGAAACGGCACTATTCAATTTATGGCGTAATTTTCCAAAAGACAGAACCAAATACTTAAATCAAACTAAAGATATTATTGGTTTTAATAACAAAAATATGAGAACTTTATGGCTGACCTTAGCTTTGATTACAGAAGATTATGAGCCTGAAAATAAACGGGAGTATTTTGAAGAATTGACTGATTATACAAGTCCTAAATACGGTTTTGAAGTGCGCCAAAATACATTTCAATATTTAAACCAAATTAATGCATGTAATGATGACTGTAAAGCCAATTTAAAACAAGCTACAACCCATCATAATTGGCGTTTTAAGAAATTTGCTAAGTCGCTTTTGGAGAGTAAGTAATTATTTTCTACGCTCATTATTCACAGGACTTCTACAAATTAAGCAGTCTGCTAAATAGGTAATAGACAATTCGTAAACACCGTCTGTTCTTCCAATATTAGAAGTGTTGAAATCATAAGAGAATCCAAACCTAAAACGTTCTAATTCTACACCAACCAATGCATTTATAGACGTTAATAAATGACTATTACCACTATTTTTTGCAGGATTTGTTACCGCCATTGCGCCAACAAACAACTTATTCAACTTCACAGTTGCTGATAAATCTAAACGGTTATAACGCCCTTGTTGCATATAGTTTGCCGATAAAATCATATCATTATAATCATAGTAGGGGAAACGATAACTTCCATGAACGGTATAAAAAATGTCTAACGGTACATTACCTTCATCAAAAAATGAAATATTGGGTTGGTTTAAATGTTTTATGGCTGCTCCTAACCAAATATCGGTATCATTATTTCTGTTTTTCTTGTCAAACACAAAGCCAGCTGTAAAATCTATAAATCCAATTCTGTTTTTGGCATTCATAGCGAAAGGATCAGAGCTTACTGGATTTACAGTTCCAGCATTAATATTTATTTGATCGGATAGCACTAAATTTCTGAAGTTAAATGATTTCATACCATACCCAACTTCTATTGCTGGCCTAAAATACCAATCGTTATTTAATCCAATGATATAGGTGAAATTTCCATTAAACTGAAAATGATTGTAATTAGTACTGTTTTCGCGTTGATTTAAAAAACTAAACCCAACACCAATACCATCTTTGGAGTTCTCAAGCCATGTATTAAAAAATGCGTAGTCTGTATCTACTTGCAAATCTAAATATGGCCATTGGGTACGATGAATAACTCCGAAATACGTAGCCTGTTCAAAACCAGAAAACGCTGGATTTAAGCTCTCAGGCACCATCATATATTGTGAAAAAATTGGATCTTGCGCCTTTGCCTTAAAACAAAAGCAAATCACTATAATTGTTATATGTAATCTTACTTTCATTTCTCTATTTTATTAAAACTACAACGCCTTTGCTTTCTATTTTCTTCCCGTAAAATGTACTTCCAGAAAACGTGTAATAATAATTCCCATTTTCCGCATCGTCGCCTTTAATTTTTCCATCCCATCCTTCTATACTTTCGCTATCTTCCTCGGAGTAAATCATGCTTCCCCAAGTATCAAAAATTTCAAGTTTCAAATTTGATAATGCAATTTGAGATGGTAAGAAATAATCATTGAAATTATCATTATTAGGGGTAAATGCATTTGGCATTAATAAACTATAGCCCTTTTGGACATCCAAAATGATTGTTCTAGTATAAACACAATTAAATGGATATACTACGGTTTGTATGACTTTATATGTTCCTACTGTTTTATACGTATGAACAGGATTTTCTTCGTTTGAAATACTGCCATCGCCGAAATCCCAAGATACGCCAATATAACTCCCTGAGGACAGATTTGTAAATTGAATAGGATCTTCAATGGAATAGAATCCGTAGTTATTTAGGGCTTCTGATGATATTGAAAAATCAGGGTCTCCTAAAACTGGAATATCTACGTTATATGAAAATGAATCGTTACACCCCAAAGCGTCTGTAACATCGACAATAAACAAACCGTTTACATCTGTTTGCATGATTTCATTATCGTTGCCGCTTATCGTTCCGCTAGACCAATTAATTTGATATGGAGGTACACCACCACTGGGTTGGGCAACAAAGGATTGATCTACCGTTTTAGCATTACAATTATGCATAGTAATTACCTCAACATTTAATTCCAACGGATCAAAACGATTAACAGTAAAACTTTCTGATATTTCACAACCATTTGCATCAATTATATCTAAGGTATATGTTCCAGGAGGTATATTACTTAAATCTTCGGTAGTGGACCCGTTGGACCATTGATAGGTTAGTGGTAAGGTTCCTCCGGTTATAATGGCATTTATTGATCCTGAATTGGCGTCATCACAATCTAAGGCATCTGTTGCAGTTCCTGACACTGTTAATTCGTCTGGTTCGGTTATCACAAACGTTTCCGTGATAGTACAAGGCTTATTATCTATAATGGTAACCGTATAAGTTCCTGGACCTATATTATTGCGTTCAACACCTGCAGAAGGATCATCATCCCAGTTTAAAGTTATTGGTTCTATACCGCCTTCCAAATTCAAAATAATTCTTGCATCGTTAGCTCCAAAACACGATACATTTAAAACTTGAGGCGTTATTCTAAAAATGGGCGGGGAATCAATAACAACTGTGGCTTGCTTTATACAATTTGTGGCATCTGTAACCGTAATCACATAGCTCCCAGGTGAAAGATTTGATTGAGACATTCCAGAACCCAAGTTGCTCCAAGCAATTGTATATGGCGCATTTCCTCCAGTAATAGAATTGATTGTGATTGAAGCGTCATTGTCATTATAACATTCGATTTCTGTTGCAGTGTAATCGATAATTATTTCGTCTGTTTGGTCAATAATAACTTCTAAATCATCTGTACATCCAGATCTATCAGTTACGGTTACATTATACGTTCCAGCAAATAATCCCGATAAATTTTGATTGGTGCTCGAAAAACCATTAGGTCCTGTCCAGCTATAGGTGTAATCAAAAACTCCTGGAGAAGTTTCAAATGGTCTTCCTCCAATTATATCAATATCTATTTCGCCTGTGGCTTCTCCAAAACAAATTACATCTACTTTACTATTTAAACTTGCTTGTAGTTCCGCAGGCTCAATAATATCAAAAGATTCTAAAATTAGAGCACAGTTATTAGCATCAACTACTGTGATTTCATATAATCCAGGAGGAAGATTAACTAAATTTTCATCAGAGCTATATGGCGCTCCATTTCTGGTCCAACTATAAGTATAAGGTTCTGTACCTCCTGCAACGGTAATGCTTATCTCTCCATCATTGGCGCCAAAACAGGAGATTGTTTCAGCATCAAAATTAATAGTGCTAAAAATAAGTTCATCTGGTTCGGTAATCGTGAATGTCTCACTAAATGGACAACCACCATCATCTAAAATATTAACTGTATAATCGCCTGGTGCCAAATTAAAAATATCTTCATTTGTACTTGAGTATCCGTTTGGACCAGACCAGTTAATTTGGTAAGGATTTCCAGTTGTAAAAGGCACTCCACCAGCAATATCAATTTCTAAAGAACCACCATTATCTAAATAGCATAAACTATTATTTTGTATAGTAGTAATACTGATAGATGGATTTACAGTTATTACAACTTCAAAAGTATTACCAATACAAATACCTAATGTTGGGGTTACCGTATAAGTTACCGTTGCTGGACTAGTAGTGGTATTAGTTAATGTTTGACTAATATTTGTTTGAGGGGTAATTTCTTGAGACGCCCCATTAATTGTTCCTATTGGATTTATAACAGGGTTTGTCCAAGTGTATGTTGTACCTACTGGTGCAATATCACCTCCTGAATTGTCAGGTGCAATAGTAAAAGCATTGCCACTACAAATGATAGCTGATTTATTACTAATATTTGGAGTTTCGTTTACTGTAAGTTCTGCAACTTGAGAAATTATTTCTGTACATCCTCCTGAAGTAAAAGTGATAATAGCATAATAATATACCGTATCTACGGTTCCTGAAGGCGGAGCAAAACTATTAGAAGTCTCGCCTGCAATCGGGTTTCCAGAAGTACTATCATTTACAGTATTGCTATACCATTGATAAGTTGGTGTGCCTACTCCGTTAGAAAAACTAATATCAAGAGTGTTAAAAGAATTGCCAAAACAAATGGTTTCTGAAGTTGGTTGACTTGTAAAACTAGGCGCAGGGTTTATATTTACTTCAGATGCTTGACTTGTTACGCTGCACCCAGGTTCGTTTTCCGTAACAATAACATAATAGTATGTTGTGCCAACTGTTCCAGTTTGAGGATTATATATTGAATTTGTGGCTCCTGGAATTAAAGTTCCACCAGTATTTGAATTTGTAGCATTACTATACCATTGATAGCTGTACCCAGAACCGATGCCTCCATTTGCAATAACTTCTAAATCTTGTGGTACTGTGCTCTGACATAACGTTTGTGTTGTTAATGGCTGTGTTGTAATTGTTAGATCATCAACCACTATTACTTCTGAAACATTACTAGCTACAGGTGAACAACCGCTTCCGCTTGCAGAAACTTCAACATAAAAATAGTAAGTACCTGAAGTTGTAAAAGCAGGAGGTGCGTAGGTTGCATTTGTGGCACCTGAAATTGCGGTTCCTCCAGTATTCGTATTTGTAGTGTTGCTAAACCATTGGTAAGTTATTGTTCCTGTTCCCCCTGAATGGGTTACAGTTAAATCCGTATCTACGATACCATCTAAACATAAACTTTGCGATGGTATAGGGTTTGTATCGATTTGGATATTTTCGACAATTTCAATACGAGCAGTATTAGAAATAATTTCATTACAACCTGCCCCGGATGTAAATGATACAATTACATAATAATAAGTAATGCCTATAGGATTATTTGCGGGTGAAAATGTATTGCTTGTTTCTCCTGCAATCATTGTTCCAGAAGTCGTATTGTCTACTGTATTACTATACCATTGATAAGCTGGTGTTCCAGGGCCATTAACATTTACGGACAAGTCTGCAATAGGTCCATTTAAACAAATAGTTTCATCTTGTGGTTGACTTGTAAATTCTGGGGCGGGGTCTACAGTAATAATAAAATTTACTGGCGCACCATCACAACTACCGTTAAAGGGCGTGATGGTATATGTAACATCTTCCGAAGTTGTATTGGAATTAAAAATATTTTGCGCAGGAATTGTATCAGAATTTCCACCGGTAATAAACCCTGTAACTCCAGGTGGGGCAGTGGCAGTCCAGTTATATGTAGTTCCAGAAATATCTGAAGTAAGCACTAGTTCTGTAGTTTGCGTCCCAGAGCATATAGTTTGGGTAAGGTCTGTATTGGTGACTGACGGTACTTCGTTTATAACAAAATCAAAAGTATCTGTAGTCGTTCCACAACTGGAAGTAACGCTTAACATCACCTGATAATTACCAGATGTATTATAAGTTATAGTGCCAGGGTCTAATGTATTTGCTGTTGCAGGTATTCCACCAGGGAAACTCCAACTATATGTTATATTTTCTGTTGATGGAGCACATGTATCAACGTTAGCAACAGGGTTAATTGACGCTGTACCACAAAAGTCTGGAATTGCATTTATTGCAACCGTAGGAGGTACTTTAACCTCTATTATTTGACTCGTAACATCCGTACCACAAGTGTTTTCTGTGGTTAGCTGTAAGGTGTAGGTGCCAGCACTTACAAATTCGAATGATGGTGAGGCTGAATTTTCATCAGTACCATTTGTAAAACTCCATTGTGGCACACCAGTTCCGCAGAAACCAGCGGTATAGAATATTTCCCACAAGTATGTAACTCCTCCACAACTTTGCGATAAATCAGTAGTATTGGTAGCCTGAACATTAAAAGAAGAGCATCCATTATTATTATCTAAGCTAAAATCTGCAACCAATGCAGGTTCAATACAAATCGTTTTCGTTATCGTATTTGTTACGCCACAAGAATTTTCGGCATATAACGACACTGTAAAATTACCAGTTGAAGTATATGTATGGGTTGGATTTCTATCAGTAGAAGTATTACCATCACCAAAATCCCAAAAATACCCATCGTTTATGCTACAGTTATTGCTATATCCTTCTAAAGAGGTGTTTTCAAAAGAAACTGGTGTATTTACGCAACTATTTGGTGGATCTTCAAAAGCAACTTCGGGTCTGCGTAGTATAATAATTGGGCCTGCTGTAAGATTGGTTTGTCCGCAAGAAGTAAATATAGATAGGAATACCGTATAAGAATTAGGGCAACTTGTTTCAGTATACGTATGAGGAATAGGGAAATCTTGCGAATTTATAGGGTCTGCACTATTGAAATAGGAAGAACTCTCCAACTGATTTTGAGTGTAAGTTTCAATCGTGCCATCACCATAATCCACAAAATAATTGGTGTCTGGTGGGTTGGTAGCCCAGGATCCAATTGCAAATTCAATAGGGTCTACAGGTGTACATAAGTTAACAGTATTTCCAGGGTTTACGATAGCACCTGTAGGATTACTCGAATTTTTGATAAGGTACGTTACTGTATTATCACAATTCGTCCCAATACCTGTAATTTCCATATTGAAAGAACCTAATTGGGTATACGTATGTGTAGCAGGAAATGTAACTCCTGTTTCAACAGCACTACCATCTCCCCAATCTACGTTATACGAACTAATACAAGTTGATACATTATCAATACCAACATTTATAGTATATGAAGGATCCGTTGTATTGTTGCCACAATTATTAAAAGGATCGAATGGACTATCTTCATCGCGAAAATTCAAAATAGGTTTTTGCCTTACTGTAATGGGGCGCGTTATCGAATTTACACAGCCATTCGCGTCCGTCACATTGAGGGTTGCATTAAATATTTGATTACCGCACCCTAAAGATTCGTAACTATGAGAGGCATTTGAATCCGAAGAAGAATTACCGTCACCAAAACTCCAATTATAACTAAAGGGTGCAGTCCCAGTAACATTTGGTGTAAAATTAATAACGGTGTCGGAACATGCATTGTCATTATCAAAAGTAAAACTTACTGTTGGTAAATCATTCACCGTTATTACTGCTGTTCCACTTGCAGTTTCATTAGCACCACTACCATCTTCAACCGATAGCAGTTCATAAGTAAATTTACCTGCGGTTGCGGTACTTGCAAATACGTTTAGTGCACTGTTTGAACCTGCAGTAGTTGCGGTTTGATTAGAACCCCCGTTAATACGATATGTAAAAGTATAGGGTGTAATACCTCCAGAACCTACAAAACTCACTGCCGGCATCGCACTATTTAAACAAACAGAAGTGGTTCCTGAAATAGTTGCAGATGGTGGTAAATATTCGACTTTAAGAGTAAAGTAATTTTTAGAGGCTTTGCTAGTATTTAAAGCCCAAAATGAAGCAATTATTAAAAAGGAAAACAATGCAACAAGAATAGATTTCTTTGGCATAAACGAAAGTTGGGTTAATAGCATGTCTAAAATAGATATTCTTTTTGTTCAATCACCATAAAAGCTTAATTAATAGGTTCATTTTCTTTAAAATACCCAATAATAGGTATGTTTGGTTAAATGAAATTTCGTCTTGTTAATCAGAAGGCATATTTCTTATCTTTATATTATGAAAGCCTTAGTTATATCAGGTGGAGGAAGTAAAGGTGCCTATGCTGGTGGTGTTGCGCAATATTTAATGGAAGTTGACGGACGCGATTATGATATGTTTCTGGGCACATCTACAGGAAGTTTGTTAGTGCCACATCTTGCTGCTGGTGAAATTGAGAAGATTCATAAGGTATACACTAATGTAAAACAGAGTAATATTTTTAGTGTGAATCCTTTCACAATTAGAAAAAAGGGAAAGCGCGAATTCGTTTCAATTAACTTTCTAAACACTCTTTGGCAATTTATAAAGATGAAACGGACGTTTGGTGAGAGTAAGGCCCTAAAACGACACATAAAAAAGCATTTTACTAAGGAGGAATATGACAAAATTAAAGACACTAAAGATGATGTTGTC
Source organism: Jejuia sp. UBA6058 (assembly GCA_002428965.1). Taxonomy (GTDB): domain Bacteria; phylum Bacteroidota; class Bacteroidia; order Flavobacteriales; family Flavobacteriaceae; genus Jejuia. Next base: position 21,823 of record DIYI01000017.1, read on the forward strand.
GTTACAGTTTCAAACCTCTCTAAAAATAGGGTGGAGTATAAGTCCATAAAAGATTATGATTATGACGAGTTTTGTGAATGGATATGGATTTCCTGTAATTATATTCCATTTATGTCTTTGGTAAAGAAAAACGGATTTGAATATGCCGATGGTGGTTTAGGGTGCATTATTCCTATACGAGAAGCGATATTGAGAGGAGCAACTCAAGTAGATGCCATAGTTTTAGAATCGGAATCTATGGAATACAATAAGGTTTTAGGGAAAAACCCCTTTTCACTGATGATTAATCTTTTTGGACATTTAACAGACCAATTAGAACGAAATGATATTACTATTGGTAAACTCGCTGCAAAAAACAAAGGAGTAGAACTTAATTTATACTATACGCCCTCTAAATTAACGGAGAACTCACTTATTTTTAATAAAACTTTAATGACGTCTTGGTGGCAACAAGGTTGGGATTACGCTAAAATGAAATGCACGCAAGCACAATCCAATGAATTGAGGTTTGATAATGATTCTAAAACAACTCCCTAACTTCTTCTTTTAAAATAGAAATGGCGGCATCACTAGGAGAACTGCGTTCCATCATTTCTGTTAACAGCACCTCGCGCAACTTATCTGCAGAATCCGTTTTTTCAGATAAATTGGCTTTTCGAATTAATTGAACTGTAGCTGCTTTCGCGGTTGTAATTACACCCCAACATTTTTGACTTACATAGATTTGCTGGGTTAAATTATGTTCCATTTCTTGTTGAATACTTTGTATCAATAAAGCTTCATAATCTTCTTTATTTGAAGATGTTGGCTTCACTCTTAACAATAATTTATTGGGCGAAATACGTTCTAAAAATAGAGTTAAACGTTCATAAGCTTGGAGTCTTAGCGGAAGAGATGTTGCCTGCATATCTTTCTTCAAAAGAAAGCGTCTTCTACCATCTTCATTTTCAGTGTGAGTTTTAAAAAAATAATAGGCTATTACTCCAGTGATTAAAGCTGGAAGTGTAAACAAAAACAAATCGATAATTCTACTGGAATCCATATAAAGTGATAGTTTATTGCGCTTGGAGCTCTTTTTTGTTTCCTCCCAAATATACGCAATCTTTCAAATGCTGCATACTTTCAAAAGGAACTGGTGTTTTGTTATACAAATAGGCCTTATCAAGTTCTTTAGATAAATTATGATCATCTACATTCATTTCAATATCACTCATTTTGAACTGACAAGGATGCTCATATCCTGCGGCATGCGTAATTTCAACCAACTCCTTTCTAAAGGTCTTAAAATATTGCGCTAGTCGTATTGATTTTAATGATGTATCAATCCCATTTTGTAACCATTTACTTTGTGTTGCTATTCCAGTAGGGCAGCGGTTTGTATGACAGATTTGAGCTTGAATACATCCAATACTTAACATAGCTTCTCGGGCTACGTTAATGCAATCTACGCCCATGGCAAAAGCCATAGCTGCCTTAGCAGGAAAACCTAATTTTCCACTGCCAATAAAAACCACACGTTCTGTTAATCCTTTCGATTTAAATAATCTATAAATATCGGCGAAACCGTAAACCCAAGGAAGAGAAACATGATCCGCAAAACTTGGTGGTGCAGCACCAGTACCACCTTCACCACCATCAACAGTAATAAAGTCTGGTCCTTTTCCAGTTTTTAGCATTAAATCTGCCAATTCTTCCCACTGATCCAATTTTCCAATAGCAGCTTTAATACCCACAGGTAACCCCGTATTTTCAGCGATATCTTCAATAAAAGTCAACATCTCGGGAACATTAGAAAATGCCTTATGCGTTGGTGGTGACAATACTGTTTTTCCAACTTCAACGCCTCTTATACCTGCTATTTCCTTTGTGATTTTTTTCCCTGGTAACACACCACCTTTTCCTGGTTTGGCACCTTGGGATAGTTTCACTTCAATAGCTCTTACAAATGGGTTGTCTTTAACCAACTTTACCATTTTTTCCATAGAAAAATTTCCATCGTTTGATCGTACTCCAAAATAACCTGTACCAAAGTGAAACATTATATCTCCACCATTGCTATGATAAGGCGATAAACCGCCTTCACCTGTATTATGATATGCATCAGCCATAGCAACACCCTTATTTAAAGATTCTACAGCTTTTGCGGATAATGATCCATAACTCATTGCGGAAACGTTTATAATTGACGCTGGTCTATAAGGTCGTTTACGTTTGTTATACGCGCCAATAACTTTTGCACAGGGTAAAAAAGTGTTGTCGATAATGTTTGGATGTCCTGCACTTAATTTAAAGGGCATCATCGCATTGTTAATGAATATGTGCTGATGTGCATGAATATCTCTATCTGTTCCAAAACCTTCATAATTATTTTCTTTCTTAGAAGAAGCATAAACCCAGCTTCGTTCGATGCGGTTAAAAGGTAATTCCTCTCTGTTATTTGCAACAAAATACTGACGCATTTCAGGGCCAATACTTTCCAATAAATACCTAAGGTGTCCCACCAAAGGAAAATTATGAATTATGGTATGCTTTTTCTGAAAGATATCACGAATAGTGACAAATGCTAAAACTACAACAACCCACAACCACCAAGGGATCACGGACAAAAAATCTAAAACGTTATTCATGATTTACATTTGAAAATATGCCTAAAGATATTTAAAAATATATTAAATGAATTGTTTATAATTAATGATAATTCAGCCTTAATATACCGTAAACAATAGTTATTTTCACTTATTGAAAAAGAGTAACCCTTGGAAGAATATTTAGACCAATTAAATAGCGCACAACTAGAACCCACCATTCAGATTGATGGCCCCATGATTGTAATTGCTGGTGCCGGTTCTGGTAAAACCCGTGTGTTAACCTATCGCATTGCTTACATGATGAGTAAAGGGATTGATCCCTTTAACATTTTGTCCTTAACCTTTACAAATAAGGCGGCTCGAGAAATGAAAGAGCGCATTGCTTCTATAGTTGGCGCAAGCGAAGCTAAAAATTTGTGGATGGGTACATTCCACTCTGTATTTGCGAAAATTTTGCGTATTGAGGCAGACAGATTGGGATATCCAAGTAATTTTACCATTTATGACACACAGGATTCTGATCGACTGATTGCCTCAATCATTAAGGAGATGAATCTGGATAAGGATATCTACAAATACAAACAGATTCGGTCGCGTATTTCTTCTTATAAAAATAGTTTGATTACGGTTAGAGCTTACTTTCAAAACCCAGAACTTATTGAAGCTGACGCTATGGCACGCAGACCAAGAATGGGTGATATCTATAAAGAGTATGTAGAGCGTTGTTTTAAAGCGGGCGCTATGGATTTTGATGATTTATTATTGAAAACCAATGAGTTATTAACGCGTTTTCCTGATGTTTTGGCCAAATATCAAAATAGGTTTAAATATATTTTGGTAGATGAGTATCAAGATACCAATCATTCGCAATATTTAATTGTTAGAGCACTTTCGGATAAATTTCAAAATATATGTGTGGTAGGCGATGATGCACAGAGTATTTATGCGTTCCGTGGTGCTAATATTAATAACATTTTGAATTTCCAAAAGGATTATGATGATGTAAAAGTATTTAGACTAGAACAGAATTACCGTTCCACCAAAAACATAGTCAATGCTGCAAATTCTATTATTGATAAAAACCAAACGAAGCTAGAAAAGATAGTTTGGACTGCCAACGACGAAGGTGCTAAAATAAAAGTGAATCGTTCCTTAACAGATGGCGATGAAGGGCGCTATGTGGCAAGCACCATTTTTGAAACCAAAATGCAGGAGCATATTCCTAATAAGGACTTTGCCGTTTTATATCGCACTAATGCTCAGTCTCGAGCTATTGAAGATGCTCTAAGAAAGAGAGATATCAAATACAGAATTTATGGCGGCTTGTCTTTTTACCAACGTAAAGAAATTAAGGATGTGTTATCGTATCTACGCTTGATAATCAATCCTGCTGATGAAGAGGCTTTAAAGCGCATTATTAATTTTCCACCTCGTGGTATTGGTCAGACTACAGTTGATAGGCTAGTGGTAGCGGCCAATTGCTATGACAAACCTATTTTCGATGTAATTAAAAACCTGGATAAAGTAGATATCAAAATAAATTCTGGCACGAAAGCGAAGCTGGATAATTTTGCGACGCTTATTGAAAGTTATCAAGTGATGAACCAAACTGCCGATGTATTCGAATTAGCAGAACATGTAACTAGAAGTAGTGGTTTGATAAGGGAATTCAATAAAGATGGGACACCTGAAGGGGTTGCTCGTATGGAAAACATAGAAGAGCTTCTTAACGGTATGAAAGATTTTGTTGAAGGACAAAAGGAAATTGCAGATGCCACGGGTTCCTTGGCTGAATTTCTAGAAGATGTAGCACTAGCAACCGATTTAGACAACGACAAAGGAGATGGCGACCATGTGGCGTTGATGACCATTCATTTAGCCAAAGGATTGGAGTTCCCATATGTATTTATAGTTGGTTTAGAGGAAGATTTATTTCCAAGTGCTATGAGCATGAATACACGAAGTGAACTTGAAGAGGAACGAAGGTTGTTTTATGTGGCACTAACAAGAGCAGAAAAACAAGCTTATTTAACTTACGCTTTGTCTCGATACCGTTGGGGAAAACTGATTGATGCAGAACCAAGTCGCTTTATTGAAGAAATTGATGAGCAATATTTAGATATTGTAACACCTATTGAAGAACGTCGCTACAACCCAATGTTAGATGCTAGCATTTTTGGTGATATTGAGCCAAATAAAGTGACGTCTCCAAATAAAATAAGATTTAAACCAACCAAACAATTTCAGCCTAAAAAAGGGACATCTAGAAAAGCACCTGAAAAATTTCAAGCATCTACACCTAAAAACTTAAAGCCTGTTTCTAAAAGTAGTAATGGTACTTCTAATTTATTTGATAATAAATTAGCTGTTGGTAATATCGTTAAGCATATACGATTTGGTAAAGGCGAAGTTTTAAAGATTGAGGGTAAAGGTGCGGATACCAAAGCTGAAATTCAATTTGAAACTGGTGGAAACAAAAAACTGCTATTGCGTTTTGCAAAGTTGGAAGTTATTGGTTAGTTGGCATTTACCAACCAATAAACCCCAATCAAGATAATACTCTTTATTCAATAATAAACTTGTGTGTTTCTTCCAAAGTATCTGTTTTTACTTTCAAAATATAAATACCAGAAGCAAAATCTTTAGTGGAAATGGTTGTACCGAACCCTCTATAAATAAGCTTACCACTAAGCATATAAACTTCAGTTTTAAGTTCTTTTAGATCATTTATGGTGGAAATATTTAAAATAGTTCCAGATGAAATCGGATTAGGATAAATACTTGTAGTTTTTAGCATCACATTATCATCAACACTTAAAGTACAATCAGCTTCAAACGAATTGTTAGACTGATACTGTGCTATTGAGTTCCCAGCAGGTATATTACTACCAGTAAAGGCGTTTTGAGCAGTCAATCCATAAAATTCATTGTTTTCGATAGTCAAATTTGTTGAAACGGTCTTTAAGTCTATATCACTGGTTGTTTGATTACAACCTTGAAACGTATTATTTCTAATAGTAGTTTCTTGAATCTGTGCGCCAAAATCGAAAGCATTTGTACCATCCATACCAGTAATGGTATTATTTTCAATAAGGTGCCAGCCAAACGGATACATTCTTGGTTTGTTGCTGGTAAACTCAAAAGCTTCAGCAGGGGGATTAGTTATGGTATTTTCACTTACCGTTACACGTTTCCAAGCTTCACGCAACTGTATTCCACCATTGTCTATTTCGTTATCTGCAATTGTAAGTTTTTCATCTAAATCACTATAAGTACCTGTAAGTAAAATATCAGAATTTAGAATGGTATTGTTTTCAATATCTATTAAACGGCTATCTGCAATCCAAATAGCAGGGTTTCTGAGTGTTGTATTTGGATTAGAACTTTGAGAATGCCGTAAAAGCGTGTCTACATGGTTGTTTTCAATTAAAAAATTCTGACAATGTTCTTCAATATGAATGGCATGATTGAAGGTGTTAAACCCTAATTTGCTTCTGCTATAAAATGTATTCCCTCTTATAATTACATTAGTTATACGAGCAAAGGCCACAGAAAAATGTGAAAACTCTAAAAATTGATTGTTCTCAACCAAAATATTACTGATATTGGAAGTTTGATCAAAACTAATATTCCAGTGGTTCGGTCCATTAAAAGTGTTGTTTCGAATGGTAATATCATGCTGATTACGTTGTCCTTTTGTAACAATACCTCGCATTAAATCGTTAAAAACATTGTCATGAAATAGAATATTTGAGATATGGCTGTACATTCTAAAACAAACACCATTTCCTTGCTCTTGAAATGTACTAGGGTTGACAGTATATGCTCCTGTAAATTCTGAGTTTTTAACCACAACATCTCGAGCATTATGATCTATCATAATTAACTCATGATAATAACTGTTTATGCTAGAGCTATTTGTACTTATGTTATCTAAAGTATTACTCCCTTTCAGTCTCCAACTTTTATTTTGAGTAAGCTTAAATAAAGGTTTAGTGGTTCCAGTACCCTTTAGAGATACAAACCTAGGAATATTTACATTAGTTGCTGTTGAATAATAGACACCTTCAGGTATCTCAATTGTACCTCCATTAGGTAAAGCGGCTATTGCTTGTTTAAGACCCGCACTTCCGTCAGAACTTACATATGGGGACGCATCTGTCCCCGCACCAGTAACATATGAAGTTAATTGCACTGTTGCCGTAGGTGACATATCAGCATAAGTTTGCGGTGTAACTAACACATCATGAGGAATGGCTAAAGTATCGGTTTGCGGATGTTGAAATTCTGAAGGCACAGTAATGTTAGCACTTACTTCATTAATGCTATTCAAGTGTGTTAATGTAACTCTAGGCAGGAGTATCAAATTACCTTTATCATAAATAGGATATTCGTTATTGTTATTTGTAGGAGTGCCTCTAAAATCCATAGCAACAGTCTTTCCTATGTATCTCTTAGGATTAAAATTCCAAGTACTCAACGCCCCAGTGTTTTGGGTAGAGTATGAGCCAAATGTTATTGGTGTCATTGTTCCATCTGCCTCTATAAGCAAGTAAAAGGCCCTTGGCATATCAGTAGCATGTTCTCTTACGTATACTCGGGATAGGTAACCAGTTTTATCATAATCTGTTTGTGCTTTTAGCTTTGTTAATGATAACACTAAAAATAAAATGAATAGAATAGTTTTACTCATGGAATTCTTTTTTCCAAAGAAAAGAAAAACGACAAGATGTAAAAGCTATAATTGGTTAAAAGAGAGTTTCATATAACCCATATAGGAATTTCATGATGAGGAAACTCGAGAATTGTCTTTAGAAGTGGTAAGCGTGGATTATTTAACCATATAAACAGAGTTGATATGCCCGAACCCATCATATTCGCGAATGGGGTTATCGGGATCGGTCATCCATTTGCCATCAACTATAAATTTGTAATGATGCTTCCCTCCAGACAAGGGCAGGGTATAAATCCAACCGTCAATGGTCTTTTTCATTTTTAAATTAGATTCGTTCCAATCATTAAAAGATCCTGCTAATATCACTTCTTTAGCTTCGGGATAACCAATGAGAGCAAAAGTGGTATATTGTTGAATATCAATTACTGAATTATACTCATGAAATTCATTAGGTGTTTTATTTGGATTGTGCGGATCTTCCATCCATTTGCCATCAACAATAAAACGATATTGGTATATATCTGGTTTCATTTGAAGTGTCAGTTCCCATCCAAAATCAGTTTTCTTCATATTGAATAGACTCTCGTTCCATTTATTAAAAGAACCAGCAAGAATTACCTTTTTAGCGTTTTTAAAACCGTTTAATCTAAAGTAAGCATTACCGTTTTCTGTTGGGTAAGCGGTATACATTTTTAGATTATAGACACCTCGAAGTTTATGACCTTCTTTAACGGCTTTAGCAACGTTACCATCTCTTTTAGAAGGTTCAGCCCAATACGCGTCATTGATGACGTATTTAAACTCCCAAGCAAAAGCATCATTAAAATCGTAAACACTCTTCTTAAGTTCGTAAATATTTTCATTTACTTTTTCCATTTTCCAGCCTTCGCGAGACCAAAGGTTGAATTCACCGGAAACAGCAACTTTCTCTATATTAAAATCTGAAAATTCTCTTCGCTGTCCGGTATGTTCAAGGGTGAATTTTGAATACTCCCTAACATCAAACCTAAACGTCACCGTGTCATTTTCAATTTTATAACCTTTGAATACATCCTTTTGAGCATGTATTTCAAAAAAAATCAAACCAAAAACAAGTAAAACATGTAATGTTCTTAAAAGTTTCATTTTATGTTAAGCGGATAATCTATAAAGTACAACTTTTCTTTTTTATAGTTGATAATGGTGCGTTTTTGAGCGAAAAACTCATACCCCAAAACCCCATCTAATTGAGTACCAAAAGCTTCATTAAGTTGATTTAAATTAGTAAGAACTGTGTGCATTGGGCCAAAATAAATATTATCATTAAGCTTTACCCTGTGCAATTTTCCTGCCAAAACACGCACACTTTTGCCACTAGCCCCATGAAGTTTTAAGCGTTTCTTTGGAATAAAGTAGCGTAACGCTTTCTTGTTTACACTTCTATTGATTTGATTGAATTCTGCAGCTGTATCAATGCCAAATTTTACCTTTTGATTATTTATAAGCCCATCAACAACAATAGTGTGGTGTTTCAATTTAAAATCTAAACTATCTACAATAGTCTCTAAATATACTTTATCATTAAGAAGGTTTCCATTTTTATCGGTTTTGGTTAATGTAATTTGGTTAAGATATAAATCCACAAAAATTTCATAATCCTTGAGCACATTATAACCAATAATCCCTAGAAGTTTAATTTTCTTGCTTTGCTCAATATGAGACAAATTAATGACATCCGAAACTTTATTTTCAAGCCTGAAACCATTAATATCAAAGGCATCTATACGTCTCTCATATGAATAATCAAGAATTGCGTTTACACCCGAAACTTCTTGATTGTTTTTTTGAAATTCGTAAAAATTATCAAAGTGAATCTGGTTGAGAATCAAGGCTTCAGAACCTGTGTCAATTATAAAACTTCCTTTCTTATCCAGAAGTTCCGCCTGAACAACTATGAGATGATCTACAAGTTTAAAAGGAATTCTCGTAGTATTTTCGTTTAACTTTTCAGCATTATTGAATATAATTGAAGGATTTGTATTTCCGTTTAATGAAAAACATAGGGAAGGCAAAACTAGTAATGCGGTTAATAAAAGGCGGTTCATATTTAAAAGACTACTTATCCATTAAAATGTTACACAATTTAGGTTATAAATATGTTTCAGAAAACAACTTTAACTTACTCCATGTATCTAATAACTCTAAACCAGTCCATCCATGGCCTGCATTTTCGTATAGTGTAAATTCATATGGAACATCCAAAGATTCTAATTTATTCTTCAAATCAACTCCTTGACTCGTGGGAATTAAAGGGTCTTGTCCTCCATAAAATAAAATTGTAGGAGGCGAAGAAGCCTTCACCTGATGAAATGGACTCACCTCCTCGAGAAAATTTATTGTCACATTCCCGAAAGCCCCCAATAACTCTTGAATTTCTGAATCTGTAGAATTTAAATATGCAGGATCAGTGAAATTAGTAGGTCCTACAATACTACAGACCATATCAACCTTATTATTATCGTCATAAGCATAGCTCCACAGCATCGCCAAATGGCCGCCAGCGCTTGTTCCTATAAATCCAATATCCTCAGAAATAGAATATTGCTCCTTATTTGCTTTCAGATATTCAATAACAGCAGTAATATCATTCAATTGCATAGGGAAAGGAGGTGTTTCATTATCTGCAAGTCTGTAATTAATGTTTACTATTGCCAAATCTGGAATATCATTTCTTATTAAAAGCTCAATAGGTTCCATAGAACTTTTGTCACCTGAAGTCCATGAACCACCATGTATTAAAATCACAACTTTAGTAGCATTTGTTCTATTTGGTGGGAGATAAATATCCAAAATCTGTCTTGGGTGGTCTCCATAAGAAAAATCTTTTGCTTCATAAGCCTTTGAAGCATCAAATTGATCAATTATTGCATCTTCGTTATTCACACTTTCATTAGAACACGCAACGAGAAGAACAACAAATAAAAAATTAAAGATTTGAGGCCTGAGCATTTTCATAAAATAAATAGTTACTTTGTAAACGGTGTAACAAGTTAGTTATTATGGCTGAATTTTTAAGGATATATGAGGAGAATCCTAACCCAAAAGAAATTGATAAGGTTGTAAGTGTTTTAAAAAGGGGAGGACTCATTATTTACCCAACTGACACAGTTTATGGTTTGGGTTGCGATATCACTAATTTAAAGGCTTTAGAAAAAGTAGCCAAAATAAAAGGTGTTAAGCTAGAAAAGTCCAATTTTTCCTTTGTTTGTCACGATTTAAGTAACTTAAGCGATTACGTTAAGCAAATAGACACTGCTACTTTTAAGATATTGAAGCGAGCACTTCCAGGTGCATATACCTTTATTTTACCAGGTTCCAAATCGTTGCCTAATCCATTTAAAAAGCGTAAAACCGTTGGTATAAGAGTGCCAGAAAACAATATAGCATTAGATATTGTAAAGCAACTGGGGAACCCTATTATTTCTACATCTATTAGAGATGAAGATGAAATTTTAGAATATACAACAGATCCTGAACTTATTCTTGAAAAATGGGACAACCTTGTAGATTTAGTTATAGACGGTGGCTATGGTGGTAATGAACCATCTACGGTTATTGATTTATCTGAAGGAGAAGTTACAGTTATACGACAAGGTAAGGGTAGTTTAGAGATTTTTTAAATTAAGTTAAACATTAAAATAATTTAGCTTAATCTATAAATATGAAATAATTGATAAAACCAATAAATCTTCCCCGTCATAAAGAACTTTTATAACACTTTTAGAACTTGGATTCATTGCTATTTTAGTAATTTTCATGTTTGAGAATTTAAATTTTGATCCATATGTCAACTTTCTATTCCCCGAAAAATCTTGTTTTACGATAAATTGATAACACTCCCCTTTAATGGGATTTATTGGATTTTCTAATTTTGCATCTTTATTTAGCTTTACAAAATACAAGCTGCTCTCTTCTCCATTCCAATTAACACTTCCAGTATCAGGGATAGGAATATCTACATAATTTTTGGTTGAAGTTTTATTGTCATTGCTATATTCAATTTCTTCTTTAGTTCTTGAAATATCTCTAGAGTTACTAACATGCACCCAATTTGTACCATCATACATTACCAAAGCTATTTTATCACCTCCTCCTCTAACTTTTTGACCAAAAAAAAATGTTTTTGCATCATTGATAATAGACAAATCACCAATAAAACCAGGGGGTAGGGTAGAAGCTTTAAAAATAGAATTGAACTTCAAAACATCCAATCCAAACCGACCAATATCCTTATCAAAGGAATACAAATTTGTTGCTGTTTTTAGATTTCTAATTTTAAAATCTCCATTTTTTAAGCCCAAAACATTATTCTTTCCGTCGTGATAAAACTTATAGTCATCGTCATTACCAAATGAAAGGGTTATTTTATCATTAAATCTTAAATTACCTTTAGTTTTGGCGTCAAATTCATCCACCCTCATAAACTGATATGCTTTAAGGCCAGATAGGGTATTGGAATCAAAATTACTTTTCAAGCGACCTATTATATCATAATTTTGACTATTGGATGCCTTCAATATTAAGGTTTCCCCATTTTTAATTTTCAAGACTCGATTCACTTCATTATCTATAGATTCTCCAGTAATAGTTTTCACTTGAAGAGTATTCATACTAGTGTCGATCCTTTTAAGCCACAATTCTTTACCTAAGGTTGCATATGGTAGTTGAAATGTCCTATTGTCGGTCGAAGCAGATAAGAGAAAGAATTTGCTGTTCGAAGAATTCAATGGTCCATTATCAGTATAAACTTTTGGTATATTTGAAACAATATTATCCAAGTTAATTTCTTGTCTTGGTGTATTATAGTAAGCCGCCTCAATTATATAAGAGTAATCCACTATAGCTTGTCCGTCAAAATGGATACCCCTGGCTTTACCTATTTCAATAGTTGGTAAATGACTACCTTGCGCAACATTGAAATAAGGGTCTTTAATGAAATTAACGAAAGGTCTATAAAATCTTCGATTAAGAACTTCCCCAGGTGATAAATCATCTAAAATTCGAACACCATTTGCATTTAAACCTTGAGCTAGTTCAGCCGCAATGAATGGCGTACTTATTGATACTTGAGGCAGTTGTCGAAATAGTTTAATAAGTTCTTGTAATTTTTTATGATAATTCAAGTCTGAAGCATCCGACTCTCCTTGAACCCAAAAAATACCGTCAACCTTATCCGTTCTAGAATTATTAATTTGATTAACGATATTTCTTAAGTACGGTGATTCATAACCCCTAGACATCCATTCAATAATAGACTTACCACCATGAGCCTCAAATATTAATCTTACTTCTTTGTTTTCTTTCTCAGCAATCCTCTTAGCCAAATGAAATGCCAACCTATTATTGTGTAAATTATGGTTGTTCTTGTTATCCCATGGATGCTTTGTTAAGTCAGCAATTTGCCATTTACCAGTTATATCGTTCCATATTTTTACACGTTCATCATTGCTTCTGTCCAAAGAAGAGACAGTCATATTAGGATCACCGTTGGCAGCATTTGATTGACCAGTAAATATAATTGTCAATACCTCTTGAACATCATTTTTATTAAGTCTTAATGTTTGCCCATAATTACTTGACAATATGCTTAAATAAATAATGAAAAAAAGTATCACTCTCATAAAATTATATTCAAATAAGATTCAAGTTTAAAAAAGATATTAAAAAACCCAACTAAAAGTTAGGTTTTAAAGTACATAATAATGAAAACATTTAGTTGCCTCCTGCTTCTAAATTCTTCATTTCTTTTTCTACCAATTCATAGAACTGGTCTAATTTTGGAAGTACAACTATACGGGTTCTTCTATTAGTAGCTCTGTTTTCAGCTGTTTCATTATCTACAAGTGGCACGTAAGAACTACGACCCGCAGCAATAAGTCTACTTGGGTTAACTTCTAATTCTTCTAAAACACGAATAATGGAAGTAGCGCGTTTTACACTTAAATCCCAGTTATCTATAAGCACACCGCTAGAGTATGATCTGCTATCCGTATGCCCTTCAACCATACATTCAAAATCTGGTTTAGCATTAACCACTTTAGCCACTTTAGCTAAAACCTCTTTCGCTTTTGCAGTTACATTGTAGCTCCCACTCTTAAACAATAACTTGTCTGAAATAGATATAAACACAACACCTTTTTCAACATTAACTTCAATGTCAGGATCGTTGATACCTACTTCTCTTTTAAAACTTGTCACCAATGCTAACGTTACACTATCTTTTTTCGTAATAGCGTCTTGTAAACGTGTGATCTTGAGATCTTTCTCCTTCAAACTTTCTAATGTTTTTTCAACATTACTCGCGCCTTTTGCTGATATAATTTGAAGGTTGTCATTATACTTTTTTAAATCTTCAACCTGTCCTTCCAAAAGAGATACTTTAGCAGTCGCCGATGCTCTTTCCTCCAAACAGGAATTTAATTTAACCGTTGCTGAATTTAATAAATCTTGTGTTTCTTTTTGTTTCTCTTCAAGTGCTAAAAAATCTTTTTTAGACACACAAGAACTGAGAACTAACAATGCCGATAGACTAAGTAAAACTACTTTTTTCATAATAAATATATAAGGTTTGTTGGATAAACTAAATTGAAAAAATATCGAACAAAAATATATAAAAAACTGTCGAATTTCCTAGCGTTAACAAAACTTTTGCTTACGAAGTTATAAACTCTTAAAATACCTTTTTTTATTTACGAAATATGACCAAACTACGGATGTTTTTTGATAATACTTTATTTTGTCCTTTGTACTTTTTCTTTTTTTAAGCAAATCAGGAAGATGAGCGTAAAAACTGAAGTGTGCCTTAATAATGGCCCAAAAGTGAAGAAGTTTTAATTGCGCTAAAAAAACGATACCCGCTACTCCATCTAGTACAAAGCGCTTAAAGATAATACTAAAAATAGGCCCTTTAGCATTTTTCACCAAACAAAAGAGGCTGTTTCTAAAATTTAAAAAAGTTTTTTTAGGGTGAGAATTATTAAGAGTAGCTCCACCAATATGATATACCTGAGATTTACCATTATAAACTACATTATAGCCTTTATTTTTTGCACGCCAACATAAATCTATTTCTTCCATATGCGCAAAGAAAGATTCATCAAAGCCGCCTAATGTATCAAACACCTCTTTTTTAATGAAAAAACAAGCGCCTGAAGCCCAAAAAATTGGAGCAACATCATTGTATTGCCCACTATCCTTTTCTAATGTATTAAAAATACGTCCTCTACAATAAGGATATCCTAATTTATCAATAAAACCACCTGCAGCACCAGCATATTCAAAATAATCTTTTCTATTGTAATCCAAAATTTTGGGTTGTAGTACAGCAGTATCCGTTTCTTTTTCAAAAACAGAGACAACAGGTTCTAGCCAATTTTTGCTAACCTCAATATCACTATTTAAAAGGCAAAAAACTTCTGCATCAATAAGCTTTAAGCCATTGTTATAACCTTGGGCATAACCTCCGTTTTTGTTATTTTGAATAACGGTTACTTCTGAGAATGAAGATTTTAAAAAAGTAACGGAATTGTCCGACGACGCATTGTCAATTACATAAATATCTGCCTCAGAAGAAAACTTCATAACGGAAGGTAAAAATCGTTCTAGAAGTTCTTTCCCATTCCAGTTCAATATAACGACAGCTATCTTCATTTTGAATACTTAGGAATGTCTTTCAAAAAATTATAATGCTTTTCTTTATAATTCATTTGACAATAATAATGATTTAATCCGTTGGTAACCATCAAATATTCTGCATCAAGCACCAAATTATAACGTGCAATTTGATCAAAAGCATCTTGGTTTATTTTAATTTTAGGCGCTTTACATTCTACAATTATACTAATACTGCCGTTTGGTTTAAACACCACTATATCATAGCGCTTTCTCAAATTATTTACTTTGAGTTCCTTTTCCACATTAATTAGTGTTTTTGGGTATTTCTTATCCTCAATTAAAAAATGAATACAGTTTTGGCGCACCCATTCTTCTGGCTGTAATACCACAAATTTTTTGCGAATTACATCAAAAATTAAAAGGTTATTTTCGCTATTTTTGAAACGGAACGAGTATATTGGAAAGTTTAACTTATGCACGTTACAAAAGTATTATTATAATGGCATTTTTTGATGCCTACATTGAATTTTTCTTTTTTTGGACGAAGTAAAACACTTAGTTACTGATATTAAAAATGGTAAGCTTAAACCCATCTATTTTCTAATGGGTGAAGAGCCTTATTATATTGATAAAGTTTCAGATTTTATAGAGGAATCGGTTTTAACGGACGCTGAACGTGGATTTAACCAGATGGTTTTATATGGAAGGGATATTTCTGTAGAAGATATTGTAAGTAATTCGAAACGCTACCCAATGATGGCGGAATATCAAGTAGTGATTATAAAAGAAGCGCAAGACCTTTCTAGAACTATTGAAAAGTTAGCCTCTTATGCAGAAAATCCTCAGCCAACAACGATTCTTGTTGTAAATTATAAATACAAAAAGATAGACAAACGCAAAGCCCTATATAAATCTTTAAAAAAAACAGGAGTTGTCTATGAAAGTAAAAAGCTTTATGAAAACCAAGTAGCAAATTGGATACGTAGGGTTTTATCTCCAAAAGGGTATACCATAACGCCAAAAGCAGCACAAATGTTAGTGGAGTTTTTAGGAACCGATTTAAGTAAAATAAACAATGAATTAGAGAAGTTACAAATAATACTACCCAAGGGGCATCAAATTACCCCAGAAGCTATAGAGGAAAATATTGGTATAAGTAAAGATTATAATAATTTTGAATTGCGAAAGGCTATTGGAGAAAAAAACGTCAAAAAGGCCTATCGCATCGTGAATTATTTTGCTGAAAACCCGAAAGATAATCCTATGGTTGTAACGGTTTCCCTGCTTTTTAACTTTTTTTCACAGCTTTTACATTTTCATGGACTAAAAGACAAATCTCCAAGAAGTGTTGCCTCAGCATTAAAAATCAATCCCTATTTCGTAAATGAATATACTTCAGCCGCGAGGAATTATCCTATGAGAAAGGTGAGTGCCCTTGTTTCTATTTTAAGAAGCTTTGATGTTAAAAGTAAAGGTGTAGGCGCCAACTCTGTTCCGCAAGGTGATTTGCTAAAAGAATTATTAGTTAGAATTTTGAATTAATGGATGTAACTATTAATGAAAGTTGGAAACCCCACTTAAAAGAGGAATTTGAGAAGTCCTATTTCAAAAACTTAGTTGGTTTTGTTAAAGAAGAATACAAAAACTATAAGTGTTACCCTCCCGGAAAGGAAATTTTCAATGCATTTAATTACTGCTCCTTTCAAGATGTTAAAGTGGTTATAATGGGTCAGGATCCTTATCATGGGCCAGGGCAAGCAAATGGGCTTTCTTTTTCTGTTAAAGATGGCATTACACATCCACCTTCATTAATAAATATTTTTAAAGAGATTGAAAGTGATACTGGAGTGACGTATCCCAAAAGTGGAGATCTATCGCGATGGGCAAAACAAGGTATTTTGCTATTGAACGCAACTTTAAGTGTAAGAGCGCATCAGGCCGGAAGTCATCAAAAAAGAGGGTGGGAACAATTTACGGATGCTATAATAAAGATTATTTCAAAAGAGAAAGAAAATGTTATTTTTCTACTTTGGGGAGGTTACGCAAAACAAAAGCAGAAATTAATTAATCTAAGTAGACACAATGTTTTAACATCGGGGCATCCTTCTCCACTTAGCGCGAATAGGGGATATTGGTTCGGAAATAAACATTTCAGTAAAACCAATGATTTACTGGTTAGATTAAATTATGCACCAATTAAATGGTAAAATTAACTTCCTGTTGGAGCTAAATTTTCTTCATAATCCGAAGAATTTAAACTCGTATGTAGCTTTAGTGTTTTTTTGTCTTCTTTTGCAACTTTCGAAGTTTTATTGCAACTAAACATCAATAAAAATAAGTTTAGAATTAAAAGTCCTGATAACACGAGGGTAATAGTTAATAACATAGGCTTCTTTAGATTTAGATCGACAAAAGTATTAAAAAAATCGACGAAATACAAATTTCATGCTTTTTATTGAACTTTAACGCTAAATTAATAAAAATTATATTACAAAAGTAGAAGTACCTATAGGCTTATTGATTTTTATGAAATATACAAAAAATACTTAATATTTTATTGATATGAAGAAATATTAAATGCAAATTAATATTTCTATAATGGTGCTTTGTTAATATAATATCATTTATTTTTGATAAAATTTTTAGGAATGGACAAATTGAATTGGATTGTTGCTAAGGAGTACAAGGACATAACCTATAAAAAATGTAATGGTGTTGCTAGAATTGCTTTTAATCGTCCTAATGTTAGAAATGCTTTTCGACCCAAAACTACAAGCGAACTATACGATGCATTTTATGATGCGAATGAAGACACATCTATTGGGGTTATATTACTATCTGCAGAAGGACCATCTACCAAAGATGGAGTTTATTCTTTTTGTAGTGGTGGTGATCAAAAAGCCCGAGGACATCAAGGATATGTTGGTGAAGATGGATACCACCGTTTAAATATTCTTGAAGTTCAGCGATTAATACGTTTTATGCCTAAGGCAGTAATCGCGGTTGTTCCTGGTTGGGCAGTTGGAGGTGGGCATAGTCTTCATGTGGTATGCGATTTAACCCTTGCGAGTAAAGAACACGCTATTTTTAAGCAAACAGATGCTGATGTTACGAGCTTTGATGGTGGATATGGCTCCGCTTATTTAGCTAAAATGGTTGGACAAAAAAAGGCTAGAGAAATTTTCTTTTTGGGAAGAAACTATTCAGCTCAAGAAGCTTATGAAATGGGAATGGTAAACGCCGTAATTCCCCATGAAAAATTAGAAGATACAGCTTACGAATGGGCTCAAGAAATATTAGCAAAATCTCCAACTTCAATCAAAATGCTTAAGTTCGCTATGAATTTAACAGATGATGGTATGGTTGGACAGCAGGTATTTGCTGGAGAAGCTACACGACTGGCTTATATGACTGATGAAGCAAAAGAGGGTAGAAATGCATTTTTGGAAAAACGCAAACCCAATTTTGATAAAAAATGGATTCCATAATGGAGAATATATCTGTTTGGCTAACCGCTATGCGGTTAAGGACATTACCGTTGTCGGTTTCTGGTATTATTATTGCCTCAAGCTTTGCGCATTACAATGGCTATTTTGACTGGAAAATATTTACAATGGCCATACTTACAACCATAAGTTTGCAAGTTCTGTCAAACCTATCGAATGATTATGGAGATGGAATGAAAGGCACCGATAATGATAACAGAATAGGTCCTGAACGCGCGATTCAAAGTGGAAAAATTTCGCCTGGTGCAATGTTAGAGGCTATTAAACTTAATATTGTTATCTGTATTATATGTTCTTTTCTTTTAATTTTCACTTCTTTCGGTTCTCATCATTTTTATCTTACTCTTACATTTTTTTGTCTAGGAGTAGCGGCTATTGTAGCAGCAATGAGATACACATTAGGCAACAAAGCCTATGGTTATCGTGGATTAGGTGATATTTTCGTCTTCATATTTTTTGGATTAATTAGCGTTATAGGTTGTTATGTACTTTACGCCAAAACTATTGATCATATTGTGTTTTTACCCTCTGTAGCGGTAGGGCTATTAAGCATTGCTGTGCTCAATTTGAATAATATGCGAGATATTGAATCGGATCAACTCTCGGAAAAAGTTACTTTGGCTGTGCGTCTAGGTAGTAAAAAAGCCAAAATATATCATTACTTTATTATCATAACGGCAATTGTTATTTCCGCTATATTTGGAATTTTGTATTATACTTCCCCTTTTAATTTAATCTATGTTATAGCTTATATCCCTTTAGTATTACACTTAAAAAAAGTAAAAAGTATAAAAAAACCTAAAGACTTTGATCCTGAACTAAAAAAGGTGGCTCTTGCCACATTTCTTCTTGCGGTTCTTTTAGCCGTAGGGCATTTAATGTGAACATGCACCAACTAACGAAGTTACCTTACTTCAAAAATCACTATTTTAGTATTTAAAGTTTTATAATATGAAAATCACATTTTACGGTCATGCCAGTTTAGGTATTGAAATTGGGCAAACTAATATAATAGTAGATCCTTTTATTTCGGCAAATCCAAATGCAGAAAGTATTGATATCAATCTTCTGAAAGCAGATTATATTTTGGTAACACATGCACATCAAGATCATATTTTGGATGTTGAAGCTATAGCAAAACGTACAGATGCTGTTGTAGTATCCAATTACGAAATTGCTACGTATTATGGCAATTTGGGGATTAAAAACCACCCTATGAATCATGGTGGAAAGTGGGATTTTGATTTTGGCACCGTAAAATATGTAAATGCCATTCACTCTTCTTCTTTCCCAGATGGTAGTTATGGAGGCAACCCTGGTGGTTTTATCATAACTAAGGGCGATAAGGCCATTTATATTGCTGGAGACACTTCACTCACTTACGAAATGAAGTTAATAGGTAAAAGCTATGATTTGGATTTGATAGTTTTACCAATTGGCGATAATTTTACTATGGGTATGGACGACGCACTGATTGCCTCAGATTTTCTCAAGTGTGATAAAGTACTTGGCTATCACTACGACACTTTTGGCTATATAGAAATTGATAAGGTGAGAGCTAAAGCAAAATTTGATGCAGAATTAAAAACCTTAAAGCTTTTGGATATTGGTAAGTCATTGGAAGTGTAAGTTGCAGTCTCATCAAAACTTTATAATGCGTAATATTCTGGTATTTCTTTTTTTAGTAGGTCTTTCTTCTAATACGTGGTCTCAAGTTGAACAATCCAAAATAGGTGCATGGTATATGTATTTTTACAATCGCCAGTTTAAAGATAGTCAATTTGGTATTCAAGGGGATTTGCAATACAGAAACTGGAACGTTTTAGGTGATTTGGAACAGCTCTTAATACGTTCAGGCATTACATATAAACCAAAAGAAGTTAATGTTCTGCTTACATTGGGTTACGCCAACATTACTACAGGTCAGTTTGGTGATAGCAATGCTACAACGAGCGAAAATAGAATATATCAAGAGGTATTAATTCCACAAAAATTAGGGAAACGTTTGCTGTTAACGCATAGGTTTAGGTATGAACAACGTTTTGTTGAAAATCAAGACTTTAGAACTCGTTATCGCTATAATCTATTTTTGAATATTCCACTTAATCAAACGGATTTAGTAGCTAAAACAACCTATATAGCTTTGTATAATGAGCTATTTATCAATGGGCAAACTGATATTGGTGATAATAGAACAGTTCAATTATTCGATAGAAATAGAACCTACTTAGGTTTGGGATATGTGTTGAAAAAAGGACAACGCTTTCAATTGGGGTGGATGAACCAAAAAACAGTTAATTGGGGTAAAGGCCAATTACAATTAAGTTTTCATCATTCATTTTAGATATATGAAGGCTTATTTCAAGCACTACGCCTTACAATTTAAACAAGCCAGCGGCACTTCCCGTGGTATTTTAAAAATAAAAGAAACTTGGTTTATAATTATAGAGTTTAATGGTAAGCGGGGAGTGGGGGAATGCGCCATGTTTAAAGGGCTGTCCGTCGATGACAGACCAGATTTTGAATCAAAATTACAATGGGCTTGTAACCATATAAATCTGGGGTTGCAAGAATTACTTCTAGAATTAGAGAAGTTTCCGAGTATTCAATTTGGATTAGAAATGGCATTCATCTCGTTAGAAAGCGAAAATGGATACGAATTATTGCCTTCTGAATTTACAGAAAGTGCAGCTTCAATTTCAATTAACGGTCTTATATGGATGGGATCTAAAGATTTTATGAAACAACAAATTGTTGAAAAAATAGAATCTGGATTCACCTGTATTAAAATGAAAATTGGAGCTATAGATTTTGAAACAGAGATTGAACTATTAAAATCTATACGAAAAGAATTCACTTCAAAAGATATTGAATTAAGAGTTGATGCTAATGGAGCCTTTTCTTCTAGCAACGCTTTAGAGAAATTAAAAACATTATCAGGTTTAGATTTACATTCTATTGAGCAGCCTATTAAACAAGGGCAAACTGATGAAATGGCACAATTATGCGAAGTAACACCTTTACCAATTGCTCTTGACGAGGAATTAATAGGTGTTTTTGATGTAACAAAAAAGCAAAAATTATTACAAACAATTCGTCCGCAATATATTATATTAAAACCGACATTGGTTGGTGGCTTTGGCGCTAGCGACACATGGACTAATCTTGCGGAACAAAACCAAATAGGTTGGTGGATAACAAGTGCATTAGAAAGTAATATTGGATTAAATGCTATAGCGCAATATACCTTTACTAAGAAAAGCCCTTTACCACAAGGACTAGGAACAGGTGGTTTATTTACCAATAACTTTGATTCGCCTTTAGTGGTTGAAAACGGACATTTGAAGTATGATAAAACAAAACATTGGAATTTTAATTTATAAATTATGTATATAGAACAAGCTTATAAAGGATTAACAGACGCGTGGCGATATATAGTTGGAGCAATAATTATTGTTGTCGGATGGCAGATTTTGGGTTATTTTCCATTAATAGCTGGGTTATTTATAAAGATGGACGGATTTGAAAATTTTCCTGCAGATATCCCAGGAATGGTGGCGCTCTTAGGAGGTAATCTATTTCTGTTTTTAATGCTAATTTCGTTTGCTATCGGTCTGGTTGCAGTTTTTATATGTTCTAAATATTTACATCAATTATCAATAAAAAACTTAACTACTACAAGAGCAAAAATAGATTGGAAGCGTTTTTGGTTTATTTTTATTTTATGGGGTAGCTTTACAAGTATTATGTTGGTTGTAGATTATCTCTATATTGCACCAGAAAATTATGTCTGGAATTTTCAGTTAGAACCTTTTCTAATTCTTTTAGTGTTAGGACTTTTTTTATTGCCCTTACAAACGAGTTTTGAGGAGTATGCCTTTAGAGGTTATGGCATGCATTTTTTAGGAACATTAGCTAAAAACCGCTGGTTGCCTTTAGTGCTTACTTCAATAGGTTTTGGTCTACTTCATATTTTTAATCCTGAAGTAGAAAAATTGGGCTTAATAATTATGGTGTATTACATAGGTACTGGCTTGTTCTTAGGTATCATTACTTTAATGGACGATGGGTTAGAGTTAGCACTAGGATTTCATTTCGCTAATAATTTGTTTACAGCTCTATTAGTTACAGCAGATTGGACAGCTTTACAAACCGATAGTATCCTCAAGGATATTAGCGATCCTTCTGAAATGACAATTTCAGAAATAATTGTTCCTGTATTCATCATCTTTCCAATACTTTTATTTATTTTGGCTAAGAAATATAAGTGGACCGACTGGAAGGGTAAATTACTAGGTCCTGTTGTTGAGCCACCTAAAGAAGATTACAAAATTTTAGAAGAGTAATACAAGTACATGACTCCAGACTACACCAAAGTTCACAACAGATTTAAACTAGAAGGGTATCATTACAACAGAGAAGATTTAATGGAGGTGGCTTATAGCTTCGTTAAAGAAGGGTTGCCTTATCAGCAAGAATTAGGTTCATTTCTTTTAGACTGGTTAGATAATAAAGATTTTATTGAGGTAAAAACTTCTGGATCTACTGGCAAGCCTAAAATATTAAAAATCAAAAAACAAGCCATGGTTAATTCAGCCATTACTACAGGTGATTTTTTTGATCTATCTCCAGGAAAAAAGGTTCTAAACTGTTTACCATCAAATTTCATTGCGGGTAAAATGATGATGGTGAGAGCTATTATTTTAGGTTTGGAAGTTGATATGGTTGTACCATCTTCATTACCAAGAATTGACTATGAAAAGAAATATGACTTTTGTGCATTTACACCAATGCAATTGAAGAATTTCGCTAAGTATCTTAAGTCTATTAAAACTGTTATTGTTGGTGGTGGTCGTGTCTCAAGTCATATCAAAAATTTAATTAAAGATAAAAAGCCGCAAGTTTATGAAACTTACGGTATGACAGAGACTGTATCTCATATTGCAGTAAAAAAACTTAACCATTTATCTGGTGATGAAACAGATAAATACTTTACGACTTTACCCAATGTAAATATTTCTAAAGATGATCGTGGATGTTTGGTAATTGACGCACCAAATATTTCTGAAGAAAAAGTGGTTACTAACGATTTAGTAGTTATTCACACAGATAATCGTTTTGAGTGGATTGGGCGTTATGATAATGTTATAAATACAGGTGGAATAAAAGTTTTTCCTGAGCAGATAGAGGAGAAGCTACAAGATAAAATGAAAGGCCAGCAGTTCTTTATTCATGGTATTGAAGATGATACACTTGGAGAAAAAGTGGTAATGGTCATAGAAGGGGGTGAAAAGTCCATAGATGAGACTTTATTTGAATCTTTAAGTAAATACGAAAAACCAAAATCTATTTTTTTTACTAGGAAATTTAAAGAGACAGCTTCTGGCAAAATTCATAGAGCTAAAACAATTGAATCTATATTAGCATCATAAAAAAATCCGAATCTAAATTGATTCGGATTTTTTTAATTTATATGTAATGGAACTATTATTCGGCAGTTTCTTGCATCGTGTGATATACATTTTGTACATCATCATCCTCTTCTAGTTTTTCAAGCAACTTTTCAACATCAGCAGCTTGTTCTGAAGATATGGCTTTTGTAACCTGCGGAATACGTTCAAATCCAGAAGATAGAATTTCAATGTTGTTGTCTTCTAAATAGGCTTGTATTTTACCAAAACTTTCAAATGGCGCATAAATCATTACGCTATTCACTTCATTTCCGTCGGCGTCCTCATCAGTGTCTTCAAATATTTCTTCAACACCAAAATCTATAAGTTCTAATTCTAATTCTTCTAAATCTAAATCTTCACCTTTAATTTTAAAGTTACAGGTATGATCAAACATAAAAACAACAGAGCCTGAAGTACCTAAACTACCATCACATTTATTAAAATAACTTCTAACATTAGCTACAGTTCTCGTATTATTATCAGTGGCCGTCTCTACTAAAATTGCTATACCATGAGGCGCATAACCTTCAAAAACTACTTCCTTATAATCGCCTTGACTTTTATCTGATGCACGTTTTATTGCACGTTCAATATTGTCTTTAGGCATATTTACAGACTTAGCATTCTGTATTACAGCTCTTAATCTAGAGTTGCTATCAGGATCTGGCCCACCTTCTTTAACTGCCATTACAATGTCTTTTCCAATACGAGTAAATGCCTTACTCATGGCAGACCATCGTTTCATTTTTCTTGCTTTTCTAAACTCAAAAGCTCTTCCCATAATACTTGTTTTTACAACCCTAACAGACAGGGCAATTAAAAATTGGCGTAAATTTAATAAAAAACCTATTTATTCATTAGGTATATGTTTAGATAAAAATCTATCATTTGCACCATTTAACTTGTTTAAAGTTGTTTGTCTTTTAGTGTTTAATTCGCCATTTATTTTATTGTAATCTTTCACGCCTTTGTTAATCTTTTTAACCTGCTCATTATAATCGTCAATTTGCACTTTAGTACGTTTTTTTTGCGGCGTGTTTTCAATAGCTTCCTTTATGGCTTCAAAATCCTCGTTCATTACTAAAAAGTTAATTATCACAGGCATTTTGTTATCAGCTTCATCAATAAAAAACTCGAAAGCTGCTTGGGTAGCACTAACAATACTTTTATCTCCCTTATACAATTCTACACCCTTTAGTAATTCTAGACCCTCTTTTGCAGAAGCGCTTAAAGCACTAGCGCTTTGTTCGATAGCTCCAACATCTCCCTTTTCAATGGCTTCCATAAGGTATACTTCATTTATATAGACCTTAAAATACTTTAGGTACATCTCCTTATAATGCTTAAAAACAGCGTTAGAAATTGCTATTTTCTTGCTCAAATCACTTTCAGCTTCTTCTATTATTTTTACATTATGTTTATTGGCAAAAGCATAGAAGTTGGTCTCATATTCCAATTGCGATTCTTCCATTTTCTTATCCGCAAGTTCTTGTGCAAGCATATAAGCTTCCATAAAATCGTACGATTGCTCAGAAACTTCTTTTAAATCGATAATTTTAGCATAGTCTTGTTTCAAAAGATTTAAGTTAAAGGTAAGATGCTCTAAAACTTTGTTCTTGTAGTCATCACCATCGTAACCTTGAGCTCTAGATATTTTGGCTATGGCTCTTTCAACAGACTTAACAAGCACACGCCTTTTAGCATCTACCGTTCTATCACTTTTACTATGGGCAATCGCTTTTGTATAGTTCCACATGCTTCTAGTAATAGTTTTTTGTTCTTTACCAACAAAGTTTAAGTAATCTGTTGGAGTCTTAAATACTTGGGCAAAGGCTCCAATATGTATTGCAAGACATAGAAATAGTAGCTTGGTTTGAAATAGCTTCATATTATTTAGTGTTAATAGCGTTTATGTAATCTTTCATTATTAAAAATGCCTCTTCAAGCATAATATCTTGACTCAATTCAGTTAATACAATCTCGTTTTCTTTTCTTTTAGCCTCATTATATTTCAGAACTTTTTTACGAGAGGAAGTGTTACTTACAGTAATGCAAGAATTAGTATTTATCATTATATCTTGCGTTGCAGTCCACATGCCTTTCATGGTATCAAAATCGTTATATACATCTTCTAATGTTAATGGGTATTCTAACTTTTTATTAATATAATCTTTTACTAAACGTTTATTAAGGCTCGTAAGATTTTGAAATAGCAAATTTTCTGAAATGCGCCTTTTACTATTTTCTATAACCGTACTAATATCTTTAGAAGCTAAAACCTTCGGCTCCATTGAAACAGATATGGTATCATTGGGTAGGGCATAGGGTATGTATTGTTCTTGTGTATCAAAATTATCATATAATGAAGGGAATTGAATATCTGGTATTACACCAACAGACTGATGTGTTTTTCCAGTAGGCCTGTAAAAACGTTCCGTAGTTAGTTTAACGTAACCTTCTTCAGCACTGCGTCCAATAGGCATAACCACTTGTGCGCTAGATTTACCATGTGTTTTACTACCTATTACAATTGCACGATTGTAGTCTTGCATTGCTCCAGCAAATAACTCTGAGGCCGAGGCACTAAACTGATTCACTAAAACAATTAACGGCGCAGTAAAAACAGCACCTCTTTTAGTATCTTTTAAAGTATAGGTTTCATCATTGCTATAGCGCATTATAGTTACTGGACCTCTATCAATAAATAAACCAGACAAATCTACCGCCTCCTTTAAAGAACCACCACCGTCAAATCTCAAATCAATAACCAAGCCATCAATTCTATCACGCTTTAGCTTGTAAATTTCCTTAGCCACGTCATTAGCCATTCCTAGGGCATTATATTTTTCTAGGTCTGTATAAAAACTGGAAATATTAATATACCCAACTTTTAAAGCGTCGCTTTCAACACTTTTTAAAATATAGCCGCTTATGCTATTTTCTTCATTTTCAACACGTCCTTTTTTTAGTTTAATAGTTTTAATTTGACCATTGCGTTTTTGAATTTTAAACGTGGCTTTCTTTAAAGCGTCGTCGTTTAATAGTTTTAGAATATCTTCATTCGAAATACAATAAGCCTCTAAAATACCGTTACTAGTTGTAATCGATTTTAAAACATCGTTAGTTTCTATTTCAGAATTCTTAAATGCGGGACTTCCAGGTGCAACGTTAGATATAATGATTTTGCCTTCGTTGTTTTTATCGGTAGTTATGCCAAAAGACATCTGATTGTTGGCTAGTTGATGGTTAAAAAGGTCTCTCTCTTGAGTGTTGAAAAATACCGAATGCGGATCGTGATAACCCAAATAGGCATTAAAAAACGCTTCTTCAACAAATTGCGATATTCCACCATCTTTATGCAAAATTTCATCTAACCTGCATAATTCTTGGTCTATTACTTTCTCCTTAACACCTTCCTCAAGTGTTTTAAAATTTGATTTTATAAAACCCAAGTTAGTTGTGTCTTCAATAATTCTTCTAAGAATATTATATCTTATATTTTTACGCCAATACTTTTCGGCTTTACTACTTGTTTCAAAGTGGTCAAATTTTCTATTCGCATCGAAATAAAGTGTATCGCTTCCTGAATAGTCTAAAGTTGTTTCTTTTAAAGAGGTTAAGTATAATTTAGAAGCATCAATACGCTCTGTTAAAGCATTGGTGTATTTTGAAAGAAAATCGCATTTCGTATTTGAGATATAATCATCAAACAGTAAACTATCTTTTCCAAAGAGATGAATCTCTTTTTGCGTAAAAAATTGTTTTCTGATATTAATCGCTTCAATAAAAAGCTCGTAAACTTTAACAGAGAGTGTATCGTTTATAGGTTTAGGGTGAAAATGATAGGTTTCTACAACATCCTTCAACTTCTCTAATTTTTTACAGAAACCCTTCGTCTGACAATAAAGAACGCTATTTAATGAAAGTACAAAAAGAAGAAAGAATGCACCTTTTCGTTTGAATAGAATTAACAAAATATTATTCCTCAGGTTCAACAATCATTTCAATACGTTCGGCTAGATCAAAATCTTTTGTTGTTACACCTCCAGCATCATGTGTGGATAACGAAATTGATAGTACATTATATACATTAGACCAATTAGGGTGATGGTTTATTGCTTCACACTCAAAAGCTATTCTACTCATAGCGCTAAAGCAATCTTTGAAGTTTTCAAATTCAAATTCGGCATGTAAGGCATTATCAAAGTATTCCCAATCGGGGAAACGCAATAATCTTTTTTCTATATTCTCTTCAGAAAGTTTATCCATATTTTGTAAAAAGTACCATTTTAGATTGAGATTTCTAAGATACTTAATTTTGAAGGAATAATCAATCTAGAGCTTCAAATCGTTTATTAAGTCTGTGCTTAAAAGTTGTAAATGTTTTGGCAGCTTATTAAACTTAGGTAAGACAGCAAGATATCTATCATCGTTTGTGGTATATACCCTTTTATATCGTGCCTTAGACTGAAGTTCAAATGATGTTACAATTTCCTTTATAAAATCATCATGATGCACTAAATCTGCACTGCCTAAATGAAAAATGCCGTATTTATTTCTATTAATAATGTAATGAATTTGCTGAGTTACTTTAGAGTCCGTTGTAACATTCATAATAAGGTTGGGAAATATCTCAATAGCCTCACCATCTTTTATGTGCTGTAAAATCTCATTGATTCTAGGCGAATGATTGCCAAACACCATGGGCAAACGTAAAATAGCCACTTGCTTTTTGGGCAAACGCAACAGCATGTTTTCAATTTTTATTTTGAAATGCCCGTAAATGCTATTACTTAGGGTTTTATCCTCCTCGTAACTTGGGTATTTACTATAAGCATCAAATACATTAGCCGAAGATAGAAATAAGAGTTTGACTTTTTTATCCAGTAGGTAGTCCGACAAATGTCTGTGTAGAAGAACCTGTTTTGAAAAATCACCTCTTAATGATGAAATTATGATAGTTGGTCTTACTATGTCTAAAATTTCATAAATATCATCCTCTTCAAAGTTATATTGAAAAAAATGATGGTTTTTTTCCAATTGGGTATTAGAGGTGTTGTATGTTGCAAAAGTCCTAAAGTAGGAGCAAAGTTCTTTGTAAATAGCACCTCCTAAAAATCCGCTACCTCCTAAAATTAAAATTCTATGTTTTTCATTACCATGCATCATTCGTCAAACGTAAAAACAAAAATTAAAATATAGATAATTGGGTTTTAGTAGTAAATTGTTCTAAGGCCAGCATCCCTAATTTAGAGTTGCCACGTTTATTAAGTCCCGGAGACCATACTGAAATTACAAAATGATCGGGTAGGAGAGCAACAATACCACCACCAACACCACTTTTCCCTGGTAAACCTACTTCGAAAGCGAATTCCCCAGCTTCATCATAAAATCCACAAGTAAGCATTATGGCGTTAATACGCTTTACCTTTTGCTCAGTAAGTCTTGTTTTATCAGAGATGCATTTCCCTCGGTTAGCAAACATGTGAAATGCTTTAGTTAGCTGTTCGCAATTCATATGTAGCGCACATTGATGAAAATAAAAATCTAACACTGTTTCAACATCATTCTTTAAGTTTCTAAATGATTTTAAAAGATTAGCAGCGGCATAATTTCTATACCCTGTATCTTTCTCGGATTGTGCTACCTTAAAGTCGTAATTTATAGAGGCATCATTGGTAATATCTCTGACATAATCTAAAAAGTCCTGTTTCGGATTATCCAATTGAGATACTAAAATATCAGCAATAACAATGGCTCCAGCATTAATGAAAGGGTTTCTTGGAATACCATTTTCTATTTCTAGAAGTGCCAATTGATTGAAGGGGTGACCCGATGGCTCCACATCCAACCGATTTAAAATACCATTATTTTCAAAAGAGGAAGCCAAGGCCAAAGACAATACTTTCGAAATACTTTGAATAGAGAAGCCTCTATTGTAATTCCCAACACTAAATTCCTCGCCTGTATTGGTCTTTAAATGCAACCCAAAATTTTGAATATCTATATTTGCTAACTCTGGTATATAAGATGCTACAATACCACGGTCTTTAATGCCCATAACTTGCCCATAGATGTCATCTAAAATCGCTTGGTAGTTCATCTAATTCTTGTAAAAAGGCAGTTTAACAACTGTAGCGGGAATAGTTTTTTTTCTAATTTGAATATGAATCTTGCTACCAACATCTGCAAAAATAGGAGGAACGTAGCCCAATCCAATCCCCTTACCAACTGAAGGTGCCATGGTACCCGAAGTCACATTACCAATTATATTTCCATTACCATCAACAATGTCATAACCTTGGCGCGGTATACCACGATCATCTAATTCAAAACCAATAAGTTTACGTTCTGGTCCACGTTTTTTTTCAGCTTGTAAGGCTTCAGAATTTGTGAATTCTTTTGTGAATTTGGTAATCCAGCTCAAACCAGCTTCAATAGGAGAGGTCGTGTCATCAATATCATTACCGTATAAACAATAGCCCATTTCTAAACGTAAAGTATCACGCGCTGCGAGCCCTATAGGTTTAATGCCATAATCTGCACCAGCTTCTAAAACTTTATTCCAAACCTGTTCTACTTCGCTATTTTTACAGTATATTTCAAAACCACCGCTTCCCGTATATCCTGTAGCAGAAATAATTAAATAATCGATTCCTGCAAAATCACCAACCACAAAATTATAGAATTTAATAGTAGACAAATCTTGCCTAGTTAAAGATTGCATCGCTTCCACAGCTTTAGGGCCTTGAATGGCAAGTAGGGCATAATCGTCACTCAAATTTCGCATTGTGGCATCTACATCGTTTTTAGACTGAATCCAATTCCAATCTTTTTCAATATTGCTTGCATTTACCACTAGGAGATAGGTTTCTTCCTTAATGCGATAAATGATGAGATCGTCAACAATACCGCCGTAATCATTAGGTAAGCAACTGTATTGCGCTTTTCCAATAGCTAATTTTGAAGCATCGTTACTAGAAACTTTCTGTATTAAATCTAGAGCATTCGGGCCTTCAATTAAAAATTCACCCATATGCGAAACATCAAAAACGCCAACAGCATTACGAACCGTTTCATGTTCAATGGTTACACCTTCATATTGTACAGGCATATTAAAGCCAGCAAAAGGTACCATTTTGGCACCCAAGCTTTCGTGAACTTCCGTTAAGGCAGTGTTTTTCATATAATATTTAGCAAAAATTCTGGATCACAAATGTACCGAAATAAACAGAAAAAACCCACCTGATATTGATCAAGTGGGTAGTGGAAATTAGTAATCTCTATATTGAATTCTATTCATCACATGCTTCTGTAGGCAGTTCAAAAGCCCCTGAAATATTAAGGATTTGACTGGTATCATTAACATAGGCCAAATTTATATTTAGAGTACCTTTATAGGTTTTACAGGCATTATCTCCACCTGTAATTTCAGTAATGGTAATACTGCCTTCGGTAGTGTAGTAGGTCGCCTGTTGGTTACGAGAGAAAAATACCGTATTCTCACTTGAGCGACTACCTTCAACCATGGTGTAAGTTTTTGGTTCTATTGGGTAAGGCAAATAAAATCCGAAGAAATTTACCAAATCATCATCACCCGCAGTAATAGACACACGATTGTTATTTATAGAAAATCGGCGACGGTCAATATTAATAGATTCGTTTGAAAATCCTGCGCCATTAAAGGTTAAACCAAAATGTGCCAATAAATCAGTAGTCGCATCATTTTCTGAGGTACTGTCAGAAGAACAAGAGGAAAAAACAAATAAAAGAATTAAAACAAGAGGAAAGTTTTTCATAATTAAAGTGTTTGAATTATAATGATTTATGTAATCATCGGAATACTTTAATTATGTCATCATAGTTCGGTGTATAGTATTGGTTTGAAAGAAAAGAAGAGGTATAGTTAAAGACTTTCTAAATATTCTATTTTACATAATATAAATTATAGTACAAATGTATTGCATAACATTGGATAGCTATAATTCTACATTATGTAAAATATCCGCTGCCATTGCGCTCGATTGTTTTATAAAATTAAATTGCTTTGGCAATTTATTTTACACACAATTTCCAACCGCATGCCAGCGCATTATAAAAGCTAAGTTTTGGATTCCTATTGAAGTTCTCGTATACGTGGAAATATGCAGCATAAAAAATTTTAAGCGATTCTTGGCTAACTTGCCACAAGAGTATAAAATTTTCCCTAACTCAAATCCACGCTCTAAAATTTCTATACACTTGTTTCATGTAGAACTCCTATTTAAGTTTTCACAGAATGAACCTTTGGTAAATATTATGTAAAATAGAACTTGAATGATTATTTGAAGTCTATATCTTTTTTTCTTGATAAAAAAAGAAACAAAAAAATCAAGACTGCATATAATTTTGGAAACAATATACGGCTCGTTTCGCTATATTTTAGGAAAGTTTTGAACTAGCAAAGATTTACTTAGAACTGTATTGAAAATAAGTATAAATCAAGAAAAATTAGAACTAACTCCCTAAAATATTACCGCTCCACTCTCCTATTGTTTTAGCCAAAATTTTATGAGGTCAACTAGATAACAGGAACTAGTCCTTTCTCTATCATCCAATTATGTGCTTTTGTAATATTTTCCTTTGTAAATTTCTTTTTCTTTTCTTCTGACCAACCAAAGACCCTTTCGATAAGTAATTCGTTAGAAAATTGTTCCCCTCCTTTAATGAACTCATCGAGACATGAATAAATCGTTGCAACCAATTCAACTTTTTTAGTTGATGGTTTTCTGAAAGTATTAATTAACCATTTAATTTCACTTTTATAACTACCATAATAGTTGTCATAATGCGTTTTGTAGGACATGATTTTTTCATCAGGGGTATATTTGTATGTTTTAAATCCCTTATTTGTATTTACATCTACACTGAACCATCTTAGTCTTTTAAATTCTTTATCCACTGTATGCATAAATCTCGCATCAAATGGGCCAGCTGCTTGTTTTACATATCTGACGGACAATTTCATATTTGAAACCTGCTCACATAAGTACATAAGTTTCATGAATTTTACATGGCCAAAGGTTATCTCATCAAACAAATTATATACTATTTCAGCACCTAAAACTACTCTTCTAAAAAAGAGACTTTTACTATTTTTTAAATCCTTTTTCTTTAAGGAAGACTCTATCTGTTTAAGTCCCTTTTTTATGAATTTATCAACATCAACTCCATTTTCTTCTAAATAATTTCGGGCTATCTCTTCATTAAGGCTAACTGAATCAGCAAATTCATTATTTAACCTTGTTATATTATTTAGTGCTTTTTTCTTATGCATTACTTGCTTTTAAGTAGTATTTTCATTTCACTATCTAAAAGACGCTTAAGCCTTCTATACCTATTATCAAATTCTTTCAAAGGGATTTCTAAATCTGCACATATTTCGGCTCTTTTCGAATCTTTATAAAGTAATAAATCAAAAATTTCCTTCAAATCTGGCTTATTCTTAAGCTTTAGTTCCATTTTATTAATGAAAATTTCCTCATCAATATTGTCTTCAATGTATTTATCTCCTTTATATAGTTCCTCTAAAGAAAACTCACTACTCGAATTATTCTCTTCATCTGAATTTTCTATAACTATTCTTTTCCTTATTCCAGCTGAGTTTTCAAAATTAAAAATCAACTGTCGCAAGATATTATATTTTAAATAATTGATTAAGTCAGGGTTTCTATCAGGATTAAATCTGTCTTTGTTTTCAAGATACTTTGTAATTGCCTCCATAGTGAAATCATATGAAAGTTGGTCTCTTCTATTTGTAAACTTTTTATTTCCTAACAAACTATATGCGTAAGCCATTAAGACAGGAATAACGTTTTGCCATTCTATATGGTCATAATTACTTTTAATCTCTAGTTTGCTAGAATGAACGACTCTCATTAATAAATGCTATTTAAAAAATAAAATTTACCATTCTGGTGGTAATTAATTGAAGCTGCTTAGCATATATAAGTAAGCATTGTGCTTTGAGTTAAGAATTACATAATAATGTACGAAAAGTAATAAAATATTATAAATTTTTATGGTAAAAGAACTACAATTTATTTCACAATTATCTCCTGCTGATGTAATTGTGGCTAAAAAAAGGAACGGATTTGGAAGAATACTTAATCATTTCATTGTTTATGTTGGTAATGAGACCTTTATTGGAAACCTTCAAAATGGAGTTAAAATCATATATCAAAAAGAACTCTCTGAATTATTAATTGATTATGAACCTGTTAAAATACGTTATTTCGTAGGTACTGAATACCAAAGAAAAAATGCAATAAAAAGAGCATACAGCAGAATAAATGAAAAGTATAATTTGTTAACTTTTAATTGCGAACATTTTGCAAATTGGGTACAAAAAGGAAAAGATAGCAGTATCCAGGTAACTATAACCTTAACTATTTTACTTTTTGGGCTTACATATAAATTAATAAGTACTGGAAATAAAAAAAAGTGATTCTATTCAAATAAGAAAATTAATTAACCCTTAAAATCTACAAAAATGAAAGTAGGAGAAAGAAAAAAAATGAACTTTAACCAAGCACCTATGGATGACAATGGTGTATCCGTAAAAAAAGCTATGGAACTAATAAAAGATAGTCCTTATTATGATAAAATTTATCATAGTTTGAAACTCGATGAAATACAAAATGAATTTATTCCAATTTCTGGAGCAAAATCGCTAGTAGATTCGGTAATTCAAATGGATAATAAATTCAAGAAATTTGATGTGAAATCTGAATTAAAGAATGTAAAGTGCGATAGTCTCTTAGACAAAAAAAGTGCTATTATAGAAATTGCCAATATAGAGGATGAGAATATTCTTAAAATCACTAAATCAGATTTGATTAAAGGTATTACAACCTATTCGGTTAAATCGGATTATTTGGATATGTTCGATGCTGATAAGTTTTTAAATTATTGCTTGACAAAAGAATACCAAGATATTATTGATGAAAACCTTGAATTACTAGATATAAAGAATTCAACTAATGAAAATTGGAAACAATTTAGGTTTCTTATTGACGACAACGAGGATTATTATATTAGAGCAATTACTTCTGTTAATCGTTATAAAGACTATAATTTGAAATTTTCAGTATTTGTTGCTCTTATAGCTCTATATAGAGTAATGAAAGCAAAAAAGGAAGAATTTATAGTGAGTTATTTTACTTGTAGTGAGTCTGATGTTAAGGTCGTTTTCAGGAGAACCAACTACAAAAATATCATGAAAGGCCTTGACGTTGGTTTTGAATTAGAGTTAGTGAATGACGAAATAAAGCGTGAGTCAGTTAAATTTAATGGATTATTTAGCATTAATTATAACGGGGAAGAAAATGTATCAATAAAACCAAATATAAATGGCAGAATACTATCTTTTTCTCATATGGTTAGCGTTGAAAAGGTTAGTAGATTGTTACAAGGATTAAATGAAGCAATCGATGAATTTGTCGAAACAATCTATAAGGATGCTGAATATATAAAAAAAGCTAAGTCTCCAAAAGAATTAAAAAGTTATCTGTACCAAAAAGTTAAAAATTCGAAACATAAAGAGTTTAGGGATAAATACAAAAAAGAAGTTCAAAAGGTAATTGAAAAAGAAAATGTAAACACACTTTATCAGCTATTAGATTTAATGGGTAAAGTAGATTTAATGATTGATGATTCTGATATAAAGGCTAAAGATTTTTGGAAGTTTAAACTTTATGAAGTTTTAGTTGGTGGGAAAAAATTTGAGAATTAACAATGTAACTGGATAATACTAGTTTAATCATCATTCCACACACATTATGCTTCCCTCCTACGTCGTTGCATAATAAGTGTTCCATTTACATCGTAAAGAAACTTTTTTGAAATAAATTTTTTCAAGAAAATATAGTAATGACTTGAGCTTTTATCCAAAGCTCAAGTTACATAACGCGAGAACATTATAATTCAATTTTAATTATAATAAGACATTATATAAAATTGCTTTGGTAACGTCCACAAATTGAAACTTATTGTTTTATATAAGAAATCTCTCTATCGATAAACTACAAGGCTTTCAGCACGTTCATCGAAAAATCGGCAAACTACAAACAACTATAAATACTATTTACCACATTTATATTCCCAAATCTATTAAACGAATTACCTATGAAAAGATTAGCAATAATTGCATTATGTATTGTTTTCGCATTCAGTTCCTGTTCTAAAGCAGATACTGAAATAATTGAACAAGATGATATTCAGGTAGTTGAAAGTGATGAAAATGGTGAGGATAACGTAGAAAGTAATAAAAATTACGTTTTTCTTGGGGATGACTTTCAAGTAAATACATATTCAAATAACAATCAGAATTATCCTAAAATTGCTATGGGTGCAGATGGTAAGGCTATTATTGTTTGGGAAAGTGAAGGATTTGACGGCGACGGACATACCGTTGCTGCCCAAAAGTATAATGCCGATGGCTCTAAATGGGGTAATGAATTTATAGTAAATACTGAGACTAAATCTACACAAAGTCAACCAACAGTTGCAGTCGCAAATGATGGTTCGCACATTATTTTCTGGCGCAGTAAAGATCAGGACGGTAGTGGTTTTGGTGTGTATGCCCAACGTTATAACAGTTCTGGGAATGCCATTGGAGACGAATTTAGAATTAATGAGGAAACCAATACAAATCAAGATCAAGCTTATGCGGCTTATCATGAAAATGGTAACCTAATGGTTATTTGGGAAAGTGCTCAAGACGGAAAGGCAGGTGAAATATATGCACGTGTTTATGATAAGGACTTTAACGACATTAGTAATGGTGAATTTAGAATAAACACGATTATTAACGGATGGCAAAATACGGCAAGAATTGCCGCGGTACCCAATGGTTTTATAGTAGTTTGGGAAAGTCTAGTAGATGATTTTGATTCCGAAAGACTCAACATCGTTTTTAAGCGCTTTGATAGTGAGGGCAATGAATTATCGGCTACGGAAGAGCTAGTTAATACGCGTAAAAGTTGCGATCAAAAAAACCCTGATATTGCAACTCAGGCGGATGGAACATTTGTAATTGTTTGGGAACACCTTGAAGATCCTGAAAAATGCAGTAGTGCTGGGACTATGTATAGTGACATTACTGCTAGAATGTACGATAGTAATGGAGCTGCGTTAACTGATGAAATTATACTTAGTCAAAACACAAGTGGCACCCAAAATCTTGGAATTACCAGAGACAACCGTGGTGGATATGTTGCCATTTGGCAAGGTGATGCTTCATCAAGCGATAATACCGACGAAATTTATGGGCGACGTTTGTTAAAAACAGGTGCATTAATAGGCAATGTGTCTAAAGTAAATAGTAGAACAGACAGTTACCAAGTTTTTCCTGCTATTGCTGCTGCACCAGATGGTAGTCTATTGGCCGTTTGGGGATCTTGGTCTGGGGATGGCAATGGTACTAGTATAAGAGCACGTTTATTAAAAGTTGGTGAATAAGTTACTCCCCATATCATTTATGTAAGAATATATTATTAACTCATATCTTCGTTATTATACCAAACATTGGAGTGTCATCCTCTTTATTTAAGAAATGTGCTTTATATAAATATGTTTTTTCATTTAATAATTCAATAATTTCGACTACTATAATGTTGCCTATTTTATGTTTATCTTTTTCGAGGGACATTTTTATAGACTCCAGCTGATACTTATGAACATCAGTCCATTTTATCCTATATACTTGAGTTCCGCCATAACCACCTTTTTCTATTTGCAAATTCTTTCTCCTACTTATTATCGTCTCACTATATGCCGGATTTTCGTACTTATACTGCCCTTGGTGAAAGGTTTTACATTTTAAACGTTCTGCTTCAGATAATTCGTAATTTTTATATTTAGAATTCACAAAGTGATAGACCGATTGCCAACACGCGTTGGCCATTTTTAATGGAAACCTTAGTTTACCTTTTTTAAAATGTTCTAAGCAACCTATACGCCAACCCTCATTTTTATAAGAGCTCTTTTCATCATTTATTTTTATATCATAACACTCGCCGTCTTCATCTACACAATAATCAATAACTACAACTGCTACTCTATCTACATCATCTACAAAGGTTTGAGAAATTGAAGGAATACTTATAATTAGAAAAAAAAGAAAAAGTATATTTTTCATTCTGATGACTACTTGCCTAATCTAATATAGTTTATCTTTTTTAAACGTTTATAATATCTTGAACTAATAAAAAAATCAAAAACAAAACATTGGATATAGTAACATTAAAAAACGAGAACCCAATCAATTCTCGTCAATCAAAAAAATCAAGCAATCATTAAGTTACTGGCTAATCGCCTTTAAATGCGCATATACGGGGTTGCCCTTAACGCGCATTTCTACTTTTCTATCAAATATTTTGATGCCTTTTACAGCGTTTAATTTACCATCGGGCGCAAAGGCTTTAACCCCATAAAACTCCCCATTTTCGCTAATCGCTTTTACGTTGATAATATTACCTTCTCGACTAACACCTTTTATATCAAGTTTTATGCTGTCTTCCGTAATTGCCTTGATATCGTAAATCTCACCTTTAGATCCAATGGCTTTAATTGTAGCAAACTCATCTTCACTATCTAGTATTTTTACAGGAAGTTCAGCATCTTCCGCAAAGGCTTTAATATTCATAAAACTATGTTGTTTAGAATCTTGTGTGGCTTTAACATCTAGCACATTACCTTGAGTATCAAAAGCCTTTATATCTAGATTTTTTCCATCTGTAGTTACTGCTTTTACATTCCAGATGATTCGTTCAAAATTAGTTGCATACGGAGCTCTGGCAATATTTTTTTTGGGCATTACAAAATTATCTTCATTTGAAGTAGGATGCATTGCCTTAACATGGGCATACACCTCATGTCCTCTTGTGGTCATTTCTTTATCTTGGGGGTTAATTTTTATGCCTTTAATATCATTCAGCACCCCAGTTGGCGCTATTGCTTTTACCCCATAGAATTTCCCCTTTTTGGTAATAGCTTTCATAATAACAATATTATCATAACGCGCTACACCAATAATTTGATGCTGCTCCCCTTCTGGAGTTACCGCTTTAAGTTTATAAGTGCTGCCAGTATTGCTTATAGCCACAACGGGACTGAATTGTGTTTTACTTACCAGTATTTTAACTGGTAAACGTTGATCATTCATTATGGCTTTTACATCCATCAAGTAATCTTGGTTTGAGTTTTGAATGGCTTTAACATCGAATCCTTTTCCCGCATTATCAAATATTTTAACATCTAAACTTTTGCCATTTGGATCAATGGCTTTTACATTCCAAAAAACATCTTGAAATGTAGAGGCTGTCTCTGTTTTCGTATTGTTTTTAGAAGCATTGTCTTTACAGCCTATTAAGGCCATTAAAACAACAAGCATGCTTAATTTATAAAAGAAAATTTTGTTAAATAGTTGGTTTGAATGTTTCATGTCTGTATGTAACTTTAATATGATTTAAAATTACAAAGCTTAACTCTGGATTTTTATGACTTAAGTCATAAACACTTATAAGACATGTCTACCAGATAATTAGCCTTATAATAATCATCAAAAGTTGGGTTAGATCAAATACATTCTACAATCGCTAAGGCGTTAAGAATTGCCCCAGCCAATTATTACTTTCATCTTTTTTGTATAGTATTCTTAGATGATTTGGTCGCTTTAATTGTAAATACTCAATAGTGTTTGCAATAACTTCGACTGCACAAAAATGATGTTTATCTATGTTGTATGACACATGATTTGGATTTTTAATGGACGAACCTGGAGCTAATTGAGTAATGTAATCTTTCTTAGAGTGTTCGCCGATTTCATTCCATAGTGCTGTCAATTTTTCTTCATCTTTAATTAGTCTTGCATTGCCAACTAGTTGTAGTTGTATCATGCTATTTGGATTATAGAATAAAGCGCTTACAGTTGAATTATTTTGAATGGATGTTACCTTTGGTGTTCTGGCGTCGGTATAGAATAAAAGCGTGAAATCGTCTAATATATTTCTTAGAACAACGGTGCGCTGTCTTAAGCTTTCACCATTGAATGTAGCGAGTGTAAAAAATCGAAATGGATGCTGCTTTTCTTTATACCCATTAATCAATTCAGTTTTTATAGTATTTAGAATGTTTTGCTCCATTATTCTAGTTTCCATTGCCCTTAATTCTCGTCCATAAAGTTTTTATAAGAAATTTAGCATCACGACCAGTCTTTGGAACTTCTGTAGCTTCAATACGACCTCCCTCCTCTTTGAGAAGATAGGAAAATACAAAAAATGATGTGCCATCTTTTTTAGGAATTAGCCCAAATCGTAAATCATTAAAATACCATTTATTGTCAATTTTATCAATAATATACCAACCTTCAGAAATAGCTATAAGACGTTGCACATTTTCAAATTTAAATAATTCGGAAGAAGACTCACGACGTTTAGGGTATTTAATGAACTTTATTGGTTGGGTGTCAAAAAACGAATAGTCGGTAATTAGATAATTGTCCTTTGTATCAATATTGGCATTCCATAAAATTGTATTTAATGGCGCTGGACGCGTACTTATAGCAGAATATGCTATACCCTGTTCTTTAAGGGCTTTTTCAATTTTTTGATGTGCAGCAAATTTTAATATTAGAGTTAATAAAAGATAACCTGTAGAATACATTAAACCAAATCTATTAATTTGTCTTCGTCGTTTCGATTTTCGCTTATAAAACAAAACCATAATACAGCATACAAGAAAAGGAAGTGTATACAAGGGATCTATAACGAAAATAGAATTGAAAGCTAGCTTTATCTTAAATGGCCAAAATAATTGTGTACCCCAAGTTGTAAAAGCATCCAATAAAGGGTGGGTAATTAAGCACCAAAAAAATAATTTAGACCAAGGCATCCAACCAAGGTTTTTTTTCCGTTCTATCTTGTGGACCAACCATCCTATTAATGGTGCTGCAATAACAGAAAATAATATAGAGTGACTAAAACCCCTATGCAATTCTATGGAGGTGACGGTATCCGTAAAAAAGTTGAATACCACATCCAAATCCGGGATTGTGCCACCTATTGCTCCGTATAGTAAAGCTTTGTTGCCAACTTTCTTCCCTAGAACTGCTTCTCCAACTGCAGCTCCTAGAACTATTTGGGTAAGTGAATCCAATGTTTATTTTGGTTAATATTACTATTTATAACAAAATTACTGAATCAAAACTACTTTAAAATGAATCTCTTACTTGTTTAATTTCTAAATGTGTTTAAAGGTGAAACCTACTTAAATCGTCTATAAGAAATTATATACGTTGTATGACATCAGTTTATATAATATTTTTAGTTTATTTGTTTCATAATCAACGTTTATGTCTTTTAAAACAGCTCTCCTCTACCCTTTCAGTATCATATTTATTTTTAGTTTTAATTTTTGTTTTTCTCAAATTACGACTAAAAAAACACCTTCATGGGTGAGCATTCAGTCTTATGAAATGCATCCTAATATCGATTTAAACGAGATATCATATGGGTTATTAACCTTACTTAGCGATGAGCAAATTCATATACCCAGAAAAGAACGTTATATACGCGTGGTACGTAAAATAACAGATAATGTAGGCGTACAAGATGGGTCATCTATTTCTATTAATTACGATCCCACGTATCAACAACTTTTCCTTCATGAGATAACAGTACTAAGGAATGGAAAGACCGTTAACAAACTCAATATCAACGATTTTCAAAGTATACGTCAGGAGTCTAACGCAGAGAGCTATATTTACGATGGTAGCCTTAACGCTATTGCCAATTTAGCTGATATTAGAACAGGAGACATTCTAGATTTTAGTTATACTATTAAGGGCTTCAACCCCATACATGGTAAGCATTTTTCTAGTGGAACGGTGCTTAATGATTTTCAGCCTGTAGGTAAGATTAACTATTCCCTTATTTCAATTACAGAATTGCGCTATAAAGCTATAAATACAACTATTACTCCAAAAATTGGAACCTATAATGGATATAAAACTTACAACTGGCAAACCACAAATGCAAAGGCGCCAGATTTTGAAGAGAATACTCCGAGTTGGTATTTATTGTATCAGAATCTATTTGTTACAGACTTTGAGAGTTGGGAGGCTGTTGTAGATTGGGCACTAAATATTTATAAGGATAACTTAAAACCATCAAAAGCCCTTCAAGAAAAAATTGAAGAGATAAAAGATAGTTCTGAATTTGAAGGTGACCGTATTATGGCAACCTTAAAATTTGTACAAAACGATATTAGATATCTTGGTTTAGAATCAGGTATTGGGGCGTACAAACCATTTTCGCCCAATAAAGTATTGGAACAGCGTTTTGGAGATTGCAAGGATAAAAGTTGGCTTATGGTAACTATGCTACGTAATATGGGTGTAGAAGCTTACCCTGTACTTATAAATTCTATGTATGGTGAATCGTTACATCAATTTTTACCGTCGCCCAAAATTTTTGACCATGTGGTGGTTAAAGTAATTGATAGCACTGATAATAATTTGTTTTACGATCCCACCAATAGCAACCAATTTGGTAGTTACAAGTCTGTACCCTTTCCAAACTATGGAAAGGCGCTTGTTATTAAAAAAGGAACTAAAAACCTGGAACAGATTACCACTAAAAGTGAAGATTTAGTTGAGGTATTCGATACTTTTGATTTGCCGACCGTAGGTGGCTCTGGAACTTTAAATATTATGACTGTATATCGAGAAGCGGAAGCCGATATCATGAGAGCACGTTATAAATCTAGTAGTATTTCTTCTTTAAGAAAAGATTTTAAAAGCTATTATGATACTTATTATGATGATGTAGAAGTTTTAAAAGATCCTGTTTTTGATGATGATAGTTTGGCTAACGAAATTTTGGTTGAAGAATCTTATAAGATTAATAATTTGTGGGGGCCAATGGTGGGTAATGATAAAAATATTGCCGTTGAGTTTACGCCTTATGGTGTTCTGGACGTTTTAGTTTCCCCAGATGAAAAGCAGAGAAAAACCCCATTCGCACTGTACTTTCCAACACA
Organism: Jejuia sp. UBA6058; assembly: GCA_002428965.1. Lineage (GTDB taxonomy): Bacteria > Bacteroidota > Bacteroidia > Flavobacteriales > Flavobacteriaceae > Jejuia. Next base: position 64,778 of record DIYI01000017.1, read on the forward strand.
TAGAAAGCATAAAATTACTGTCAAGCTTCCCACCCGTTGGAATCTCAAAAATGAAACTTTCAATGTGAATTCGAAAAGTTTTGATTTTTCTTTAAAATCTAAAATGAATTCTGCTAAGGATATACTTTATATTAATTATGAATATAAAAATAAGAACAGTTACGTACCACCAGAGGATTTTAATGAGTTTTACACCAAAATGAAAGAAGTAGAACAAATTTTGGCCTACTACATTTATATTCCTAAAAGTGAGGCGGACAACACAAGTTTTCGAACACCAGATTTAGATGAAGATTTAGTCTCCGGAATTACTACATTATTCTTATGGGCATTTGGTATTGTAGGTGTTGTTGTAGTTGGCTTAGTAGCATATTCTATAGGAAGTAATAGAGCCAAAAAGTAATTTTAAGTGGATTTTGTCTAGAAAAAAGCCGAACAACCTTGACCAAGCGTCAAGATCATCCGACTTACTCACCCAAACATACAAAATTTTAAATGGCGGAACTTAGTGAGAATCCTTTAAGGCGTTTGTCTATTTTCCGCTTTTTTACAGTAACCAGCTTCATAACCTTCATAAGGTAAGGCTCCTTTGTTTTTTTGTAAATTTCGTTTATAGCAAGTACAATAGATTTAGCTTCACGTGAAGCCATAACGCGATCACTGGTGCTCATTCTAGCCATACTTCTTCTTTCAAATTCTAATGCTTTTTCTATTAATTTCATGACGTATTTATTTAAAGGTTTAAGGAACTATTCTTCTGTTTCAATTAAAAATGGTGCTTTACCATCTGTAATTATAATTTTGCTATTAGCCGAATTAGACAATTTATTAAAGGCTTCAATACTTCTAATTTTAATAATCTCTTTAGTCAACCCTTCAGAAAGTATTTTTTGGGCATCACGCTCACCTGTAGCGTTGATTATTTTTCTATCCGCCTCCAATTTTTCTTGCTGAATAACAAACTCCATACGCATTGCATCTTGTTCTGCTTGTAGTTTACGTTCTATAGAATTCGCCAAACCTGCTGGTAATTGAATACTTTTCATCAGTACCGCAATCAACTCAATACCATCTGCTTGTTTCTCAAGATTTATTTTCATTTTGGCTTTAATTTCCTCTTCTATATTTGCGCGCATCCCCGAGTGCATATCTTTTGCGAAGAATTTAGCACAAACGTCTGAAGAAGCAGATCTGAATACACTGGTGATGATGGACTCGTAATTGCGTCCCAAATTTTCCAGTACAGACGGGATTTTCTCTTGCTCCAAGCGGTAAAGGATAGAAATTTCAGATTTTACACTAAGTCCTTCTTTACTTGGTAAATTGAGTATCAGCTTAATATTATTTGTTTGTGTAGACTCCTTTATAACCTTACTGGTAAAAGGGTTGTAAAGTACAGTTCCCGAAGTAACTACTTCATCTGAGAATTTACCTAGCTTTTGTTTAACGCCAGCTTCTCCTGGTCTAATTACAGCGCAACTCATAAATAAGAGTGTTACTGGAATAAATAATAAATTTTTCTTTTTCATAACAATGTAAAGGTGTTTAACTTTTACGTAAAATTACGAAACAGAATTCATGTATTTTTATTTATATTTATAATGAATTATATAAAAAATTTTTATGGATAATTATTTCTTTGAATACTTGGTAAAATGAATTTCAAATAAAATTTGGGAAGAACAAGCTGTTATTGCTGAACTCTCTCTCAACATGGAATTTGGATAGTAGTTCTTCTAAAGTGTCACATTTAGATGCTGAATGCAACTATACTGAAGGATTTTCTAGAATTATTCTTCTTTGTCCAAAGAGTCTTCGTCGTAATCATGATGTTGCTCATCATGCCTAGTTAAATATCTACTTACAAAGACAAACACAACGAATCCAACATTTAAAAATACCAGAATATAGAAAATCCAATCCTTTACACTCACTAAGAATAGTATATAATTATGCTATGCAAAGATATTGATAAAACAGCAGATAGATCTCAACAAAGATGCTCTATCGCTTTAATAATTTGTAATTTAAAATGATATATATAATACCTCCAACAAGAAAGGAATCTAAGAAGTAAGCGCCAGAGATTTGAAACACTTCTTTAAAGGTTAAAGCTGTAACCACAGAACTTAACAACCAGCTAATAAGCGCATCTTTTTCCCATAAATTAATCTCATCCAAATTGTATTTCTGGCCTTTTACCCAAAAGAAATTAATGATATAAATTGCCGAAATTGACGGTGCTAGAATACCTAACAATTCTAAAAAACCAAAAAGATAGGTTGAGAACCCTAACATGGCTAAAATTGTTCCTAGAATACTGGAAACCACAACTACGGTTTTAAAATTCCAAATCTTATTTAACGTTGAAAACGTTAAGGATGCTGAATATAAATTGGTGGCGTTAGTAACCCAAGTAGAAATAAACAACAAAATAAATGCTGGAATTACCAAGTTGTATTCTGCCATTATTTTAATGATATCTACTTCCCCTGTTTTTATTGAAGGAATTGCACTTAAAATAAGTGCTAAAGGTGTACCAATAGCGATACCCAAAACAGCAACTAAACTTTGTCTATCGGTTTTTATAAATCTTGAAAAGTCCGCCATTAATACGGGAAATAAAATAGCTGCTCCAATTAAAATTGAAGTAGCTTGAAATAATGTTAAATCTGTTTCTTTTGGCACATAATCAAATAAATCTGAAATTGTATCTAATTGATTGATAGACAAAAACAGCACATAACTTAAAAAAACAGTTAAAATAGGGATGGCAACGTTTGCTAACTTTTGAATGCTTTTAATTCCGAAGAATGTAGTTGCCGTTATAAACACACTGGATACTAGAATAATTATCTGCTCTGAAAAACTAAAGTTAAAAGCGTCTAAAGCGGTGTCTTTTATCGCTAGAGCTAACAATTCTAAGGCTACCGCAAACCATCCTACTAAGGTAATTCCGAAAATGAGGTTGACGATTTTTGCACCATATTCACCAAAACTAAAGTGTAAAATCATATAAGTAGACAGCCTAGAGCGATTGCCAATTAGGGTTGTCACAACACACATTATAGTAAGTACAAGCGTAGACACACCAAAGGCAATTAAGGCTTGTTCCAATCCTAAACCTAAGGCAATTTCAGAACCCAAATACAGTGTTGGTAAAGACAATCCTGTACCAGCTATAATTAAAGCTACCAACCAACCGGATACAAAATCCTTAGGTTGTACTTTACTCATGGTATATTGGTTACCAGACTCAGGCATTTTCTGCGGTTAATAAATTTTCCATTATCAACATCAACTGTTCATGGCAAATATTACCGTTGTTGGTGATTTGCATCTTATCAAAATAGATACTTGTTTCAGCCACAACACCATCAAAATGAGATTTAGCCATTTGTCCGAAAGGCGGCATATCCATAGCACTCGTATGTCCAAAACCAAAATCTACACCACCCCAAATACGTTCATCTTCTACTAACTCTCCAGATAAGCTTGTTACTTTCGGATTTAAACCGATCATATTATGTGATATTTTATACATGTTTTCATCCCCAAAGGATGCTAAGTATTCTTTGAAGTTTTCGGCGCCCTTCCCTCCTACAACATCTACAATCTTACCGTTTTTCATAATAAACTGCAACTGGCTTCCTGTTTCTGCATTCTGCAAATGATCAAAAACAATAACACCGTTCATGCTATCTAGTTTAGGTACAATATTTACAAAACCAGGGGCAGTTCCAAATTTTGGTTGTGAATAATCACCATCATCAATATCAAATGCATAATTCAAATCTATATCATAAGAAACATCAGTTCCGTTTTTACTGGTAATGCGCACCGTATTGCAACGCATTACCATATCCTTAACTGCGTTTAACAATGTCTTTAAAATCGGAACACTATAGCCTGTAAATACTCTTTCCAAAGACTCTGGAGTACTATCGGCAATAATTAAATAGCGTAAGGCTTTATTTTCGTCCATAGCAGTTTCCCAAATATCAGAATATAGAATAACCATAGATTGCGCTTCAATCCACACATCCACATTACAAAGAGCTGCTGTAAGTGCTTTAGAGGGCCAATACTTCATTCCTGCTTGACTTTCCTCCTTTGCGCGAGGTATCCACATTACCAAAGGTATACCACCCGCATTTTTTGTAGCTTCCGTTAAGGCATCAATTACTATCTTATTGGAGCCGGAGTCTGCTGTTATTGCTACTGTTTCACCTTGTTTTAGTTGAAACATTTCTTCAATAAGTACTTTGGAAAATTTAGCAGCTAATTTGTGTTGCGCTTTAGTCATAATTTAGAATTTAACAGCTAAAGTTGTTCCTACGGTTAAGGGCTGACCTCTCCATGCTACATCATCAGGACTTCCAACAAACTCTCCTGGTGAAAATTCTTGATAGTATTGTTGGTCTGTTAAGTTTTTACCCCAAATATCCAATTTCCAATTTTTATAGGTGAAAGCAATACGTGCATTCAACAATGAATAAGCATCAGACGTATGCACATTCATATTACTTTCATGCCAATAGGTTTTGCCCGTAGTGTCAAGATTTAAGAATCCATTAAATTTAAGGTTTTCAGAAATATCGAAAGCTGATTCTATGCCAATTCCCAAACTGCTTACTGGTACAAATGGTACTTTATTTCCATTATAAATGGTATTGTCAGTTGTATCACCATTAGCACCACCAGTCATACCACCATCAATAATTTCTGCATCAGATAAGCCGAAATTAGCAAATACATCAAAGTACTTTGATAATCTGGCTCTTGATTCTAATTCAAAACCGAATACCTTGCTCTCGTCATAATTGTAAACTCCTGCAATAAATGTATCTAAATCTAAAATGTATTGTTGTTGATTGTTTAATCTAGAGCTAAAAATAGAGCCGTTAAAAATTAAACGGTCATTCCACGAGGTTGTTTTAAATCCGAATTCATAGTTATCTGATGTTTCATCATCAAAACTTCTATTGAATAAATCTGTAGCATCTGCATTAAAACCTCCGTTTCTATAACCTCGCCCATAGTTGGCATAAAACAACAAGTTCTTATTTGCTTGGTACGACAGTGATACTTTAGGTTGAAACTCATTATTATCTCTCTCAGAGTTTGTTACGAAAAGAAAATCATCTTGAGTAAATTTATCGATATCGTATCTAAAACCAGCTGATGCCGTTAATTTATCTGTTAGCTTATAATCGAAGAAACCAAATAATGCAATGGTTTGTGTTTCGTTAATAAAGTCTGCCACATCATATTCTGGTGGATCAAAACTAAAATCTTCTCCATTTTGATACACATCTTTTTTGATATTTTGGTAAAATCCTCCCAAACTCCAATCGAACTTCGTATCGGTATTCGTATTATTAATTCTAATCTCTTGGTTGAAGGTTTTTGTGGTAATCTCTTCGCCCTGTGTAAATAACTCTAAATCCAGAAAATCTAAATCCCCAAACGTAGAACGTTCCACTCGGTTAAAAGACGTAATACTTTGAATTTTGAAGTTGTTTAGATTATAATCCAACTTTAAATTTCCGTAGTTATTTTTCATATCAGAATTTCCTAAAACATCGGAAACAATTACATTATTACCTTCTGTGGGGTTTGGATCTAAAACGCCACCAGGAAATTCACCTTCAAAGCCAATAGGGTTTACAGAATAATACGTTGCACCGCCTTCTAAATTAAAGTATTGATAAGTTGCTGATGCTGTTAGGTTACTAGATATGCGTGCTTTAATTTGCCCACGAATGTTAAAATCATCAGCAAAATCTACATTTTGGTTTAAAAACTCATTGGTAAGTACACCATCAAAAGTTTTGTATTGCGTTGAAAAACGATAAAACACTTTGTCTTTCGCAATGGCACCAGAAGACACAAATTGCGCTTGTAACTGTCCGCCATTTCCTGCGCCGAAAAGCACACGATTACTCATTTTATTGGTGGGGTCTTTAGTGTAAATATTTACTGCACCACCAATAGCATTCTTTCCATATAGCGCCCCTTGAGGACCTTTAACCACTTCCACCAAAGCCAAATCGTATAATTCTTGACTCAGCAAACTTGGATCTGGAATGGTAACACCATCAATAACAAAGGCCAAAGGCGCATCTCCACCTCTTACCTGCGGAATACCACGAACCGTAATAAAATTTAAACCTACAGCCTGTGCAGAATTAAACTTTAAATTAGGGACTAACGTAGAAAAAGAGCTAACATCAGTAACACCAGAATTTTCAATACCATCTGCATTTAAGGCGGTAACAGATTCCGGAGTCACTTGAATGGACTCAGTACGTTTTCTCGATTTACCTACAACGCCTGAAAATCCTTTAATAGTAACTGCATCAAGAGACTCGCCAGCTTCGACAAGCTCAATATCTAATTGGGTTTTACCACTCACATTAATTTCTTGAGTTTCAAATCCGATATAAGAGATTTCTAAAATAGCAGATTCTGAGGCAACAGTTATGGTGAAGTTTCCGTTGAAATCGGAAATTACACCATTGGTTGTTCCTTTTTCTAAAATATTAGTTCCTGGTAAAGGTTCACCAGTTTCATCTAAAACATTACCATTAATTGTAGTTTGAGCAGTAGCAAATGCACTTAACAAAAGCAAAAGAAGGAAGGTTGATTTTTTCATGACTTTAGTAGTTATTTATAATTTTCATCATTCAAATCTACCTTTATGGATATTAATTCCTATTCATTCTGAATACTAAAAATATTTTTAATAATTTTAAATAATTTTTAGGAATTTATGGAAACACACTCAGGGTCAGTTATTTTAACTTCAGAATATTTTAAACTTTTACTTGAAAAGATTCATAGCGAATTTAAGAAAAGACATCAACTTTCAGATTTACCTAAAGCTTTTCAGTTGTATGGTTACGGTGTTTTTGATGAAACTAGACCTAGCTTGAAGCAGGATTTGGAGGAAATAGGTACTGATTTCATTAATGGAAAATACCTCTACGATAAATCTAGAGAACTTGAAAAAGGAAAGTCACTCATTAAACTCAACCAATATTACAAAACTTTAGCGCTGTTGTATTTGGGTTATAAAAATGTAAAAGATTTTATTGAAGACCATAAATTATCCGATAGCGAACACGAAAAACAGCTCGACTTAATTTTTAAGAATAATGATGAAATCACCTATTATTACATCAACTATTATTTTGGCGAAGACAATACTATTTTAAAGGGGCAAACCATTATTTCTAATAACTGGAAGAAGATTCAGCATATTTTTATGTATCCTTTAGAAGATGGCACACTTAAAGAACATTACAGCCACGGTAGTATTAAACGACAAGGTGATACTATAACTATAAAAACAAATACGCTCTCTGGAGACAGATATATTGATGGTGCTAGCGAAATTTATTATGTGGGCCATAAAGCACCTTCTAACATTAATTACCTTATAGGCACCTATTGCACTTTTGATATTTATACCAATACAGTAGCGGGACGTTCTATTTTAGAAAAGTGCGAATCTCAAGAAGAAATGGAAGCGAAATCTAAATCGGCCACTATCCCACCCTATATTGCTATGGAAATACGCAACAAGCGCATCGTTAATAAAAGTATTGTACCCAAACATGCTTTAGAACTGTCTAGTAACAGTCCTTATGCTTCCTTGTACGGCAAACTTCCGGGAACATACGAACTCACTTTTACTTTTGATGATGGTTTTGTAGAAACTTTAAACTTTAAAATACAGCCTTCAAATTATGAGATTATTACCCTTACGGAAAACGTTTATATTGAAAAAGACCGTATAGAATTATTAAACAAGGGTTCTGTAATTAATTTTAGATTTAATTTTTCAGGAATTATCGCCTTAGAGCGTGTAAACATCTATTTTAAAAGCTATTATCTAAAAACCAATAGTAATACCCAAAAAGGGGTTTTTAGTGGTATTGATAATGAGAATAGGTTGGTAAGTGGTGAAGTAAGAGTGAATTATGAAGAATCTACAAATAAACCTATTCTTAAATAAACTCCTTATAATGCTCAAAGCGTTCAAAAATTTGGTTAACATAGTTTACTGGTTCAGTCCCGCGTACATAACCATATTTTATAAAGGATTGTTTGTAATTACCAGGAAGTTTTAAGGCTAATAGCATTTCTTCTACATTGCCTTCCCAAATATTTGGATTTAACCCTTTGGTTTCTGCTAAACGTTGTGCGTCTAGCACATGCCCTAAACCACAGTTGTATGAGGCCAAAGTGAATTTTATTTTAGTGATTTCATCAGGAACACTTTCAAACGCTTTATAGTTTTGCATTAAATATTTGGTACCTGCTTTTATACTTTGTTCTGGATCTTTAATATCTGTAACGCCTAAGCTTTCTGCCGTAGCAGGCATTAACTGCATTAAGCCTTTGGCACCTGCCCAAGAACTAGCTTTAGGGTCGAACTTAGATTCTTGATATACTTGCGATGCCAGCAGTCGCCAATCCCAATTAATCGTTTTAGCATATTTCTTTATGATGGCATCGTAAGTGCTTATTTGATTATTCTTTAAACTGTAATACTCACTTTTAACACGTCGTTGAAAAGACCGTTTGTTCTTAAAGTACTTGTTGTAAATCACAGCAAACTTTGTGGTTTTACGGTTTTTAAGAATCCATTCGTTAACCGCATTCCTAAAATTCTTAGATTTTTTACGTGTTACCCATGCAATGCGTTGCGATAAAGATATAGGCACGCTTACATCTAAAATAGGCAAGTTAGAAGCATTTATTCTGGCAAGGTTTTCATCTGCTACCGTGTATTTTACTTTTCCTTCAGCCACCATGTCCATAATTTCACCGGTGCTTAATTTACTATCCAACGTATCAATAACTATTTCACCTCCAATTTCATTAGATAGACTCATTAAACGCTCATAATACGCAGAGTTCCTGCGAATAGATATGGTGTCTCCAATCAATTCAATAGGATTGTGAATTAGTGCTCTATCTAAACTTTTCCAAGATAGTTTTCTAAAATTATCAGGTTTCTTCTGTACCAATACCTGTTTTGTAAGGTAAAGGTATTCGGTAAAATCTACTTCCCATTGACGTTGTTGGGTAATAGTCATGCCATGTGCAATTAAATCAACGTCTCCTCTATTCAGTACTTCAAATTCTGAATCTAAATTGTTAGACACCACAATATCTAGCACTAGATTCAAATCTTTTGCTAATAGCTGTAACATTTCGTACTCGAAACCCATGGCTTGCCCTTTGTACAAAAAGTAACTTGTGCTACTATACACTACAAGAGCTTTCAATACGCCATCTTTTTTAATGGCTTCTAAATCTCGATTGACTGAATTGGCCACAATAGGGTTATCCGCTTCATTATTGAAGCTTTCAGAAGATGTATCTCGATTTTTACACGACATCAATGTGCATAACAGAAGAAATGTAGCAATTAGTTGGTTGGGTTTCATTACTTCTAAATATAGTAAGATTTTACAAAACGAGTTAATGATCTTAATATCAATACTTTGAGTACAAGCTCCTGAAGATTACCTAAAGTTTATAAAATCATTAAACTTTGTAGACCAGCAGCATTAGGACTTAGAAATTGTTGAACTTTGCAAAAAAAAGTAGATATGACAATTTTTGTGGATATGGACGATGTGTTGGCCGATACTTATGGCAAGCACATTGAATGGTATAACCGTGATTTTAATCAAACTTTAAAACGAGAAGATATAATTTCTGGAGAGGTGCATCAAAATGTGCCAATAGAACACCAAGCGAGTGTTCGCGGACATGCTTGGACTCCTGGTTTCTTTTTAGAATTGGATCCCATTCCAGGAAGTATTGAAGTAATGGAAGAATTATGCCGTAAACATGAGGTTTACATCGCTACAGCTGCTACGCAATTCCCAAATTCCTTGAGTGAAAAAAGCGAATGGTTATCTATGTATTTCCCCTTTATTTCGTGGCAGCATCAAATTATGTGTGGTCATAAATTTATTTTGAATGGTGATTTACTGATTGATGATCGTGCTTTCAACTTAGAGCATTTTGAAGGCGACACATTATTGTTTTCCAATCCTCACAACAGGCATGAGACCAACTATAAACGTGTGGATAGTTGGGAAGACATTGGATCTTTATTGCTAAAACCTGAGTATAGTTTATCGAAAGTTTAATTTTGAGGTGAAAGGGTAACTTCTAGTTAGATAATGAGTTAAAAAAAACCTCTTAAATTACTTATTTAAGAGGCTATAATTTTCTGTTTTTAATAGATATAATGACTTTACTAAGCTATAATTTCATCCGTTATACTAAGCAAATCCTGAATTTTGGATGCGTTGTACGCATCTGGATGGGCATTTCCAAAAACACCTCTGTCATTATCAAAATATTTACCCGAAGCATCTGCATATTCACTGGTGATCGCTAAATCATATAAAATATCACTTCCTTTTTCCGCAGGAGACCAATGTTGACCGTAAGCCTCATTGGCCATACGTGTATTTAGTAGCGATCCTGGATTGACTGCTACTACAGAGACATCAGACTGGGCTTTTGCCAAATGAAAGCTCCACATCGTCAGTGCCAATTTACTTTGTGCGTAAGCCTCACTAACAGGCACTGAAACCTTGCCAATTAAAGCACCTTTTTTAACTGCAGATTGCGCTGCTGAACTTAAATTGACTATTCTTGCATTTGATCCCTTTTTCAATGACGGTAATAATTTGTTCGTTAAAATATAAGGCGCCAAATAGTTGACAGCAAACCTTATATCCAAATGATCTTTTGTTGTATTAACCGGACTTTTAAAAATACCCGCATTATTAATTAAGATATCAATCTTTGGTAAAGCTTCAGCTATTTCATCTCCCATTTTAGCTACAGCTTTTAGATCTGAAAAGTCTGCAACAAACCCATAAACATTTGGGTTGTCAGAGTCATTTTTTATTTCAGAAAGTACTTTTGCTAGTTTCTCTGAATTTCTTCCATGTATATATACATTATGTCCTTCCTTCGCTAGTTTTAAAGCAACTAGCTTTCCTATACCATCAGTACTTCCAGTTATTACAATTGTTTTACTCATTTTATAGTTTCTTTAATTTCAGTCCTGTAAAAATAAAATAGCTATATACTATTTTTAATCTTTAGTTTTCAACTACAACTTTTCCCATTGCTTGACCACTTTCTAAACGCGCATGTGCTTTACCTATGTCTTCTAAAGAGAATTCTTGAGAATCCAGAATTGGTTTTAACTTACCTGCTTCAACAATTTCCGCAATACTCTTAAGAATTTCGCCATGATCTTCCCTTTTGTAATTATGTAACATGGGTATTAACATAAATACAACATGAAGGGATAAACCTTTAAAATGTGCTAATGTTAAATCTAATTCTATCATTGAAACAGTCGTAGCCACATGTCCATTTAGTTTTGCCGCATTAAAAGAATTGATAAGGTTTCCACCTCCTACTGAATCATATACGACATCAAAACCAGCACCAGCTGTGTACGCTTCAACATAGTTCTCAACTGTTTCTGTTTTATAATTAATTGGTGTCGCCCCAAGTTTTTTTATTAATTCTAGCTGAGCTTCTCCACCACCTGTTGAATACACCTCTGCACCAAAGTGTTTTGCCAGTTGTAATGCTACATGACCAACACCGCCAGAACCGCCATGGACTAAAACTTTCTGATTTGCACCAACACCGGCGCGTACTAAACCTTCGTAAGCTGTAATACCAACTAGTGGTATTGCGGCCGCTTCTTTCATTGATAGATTTTTGGGCTTGAGAGCAATCAGTTTACTATCAGCAGTAATATAGTCCGCCAATGTACCTTGTAAATCTGCTAAACCACCTACACATCCATAAACCTCGTCACCAACTTTAAAATTCTTTACATCATCAGCGATAGCTTCAATAGTACCAGCAAAATCCATCCCTAAAATAGCTGGGGCATCAGGCGATAGTGGTAGGTCTTTGCCCATTTTTCTAATCATAGTATCTACAGTGTTTACACTAGAAGCAGCTATTTTTATAAGTACTTCGCCATCATTAATTTTAGGATTTTCAACTTCTTGAGATTCAAATACAGCATCTTCACCGTATTTATTAATAATCATTGCTTTCATAATATTGTATTTCTGTTCTTTTATTAATTAAACTATCATTTTGATAGTGACAAAATTATATATAGTATAACTAACATGCAATAACGGTCAAAATTGATAGTTGGTTGTTGTAATTTTAAATTATTGTATATCAGCATTTTATTAATATAAAATTATACTATAATTTTTATAGTGACTACAATAAATATAGTTTTATTACATTTGTTGCATATTATGTTTTAAGTATAACAATGGAACATAAAAAAAGACTAATAAAATATAACGATAAGATGTTTTCTTGTGCTACCAGTATAGCTATGGAGCTTATTGGGGGTAAATGGAAAAGTGTTATTTTAATTTATCTTACAGATGCGCCCAAACGTTATAATGAGTTGCGAAAATTGATCTCTACTATTACAGAGCGTACTTTAAGTTTGCAACTAAAACAACTTGAAAAAGATGGTTTAATTACACGAAAGGTTTATACCAAAAAACCACCATTAAAAGTAGAATATGCCTTGACAGATTTTGGAAAAAGCCTTACACCAGTATTACAGGCTATTGCAGAATGGGGAATGACGGTTGCCGAGGATAAAGGCGAGGTTATTGAAGGGTAATATTGATTTTTTAAAAGTACTTCTTAGATTTTATAAATTCTTGAACTTTTTAGCATGATTAATAAGCTTTTGTTAATTCTAAACAACAACTTTGATAATTTATCGTTGTAATGCGTAAATTTGGTTTCGTCCAACTAAAAGTATTACGTTTTAACCCTCATGAAAGTACTATTTTTTGCTATGGCTGTTATGCTTAGCACACATTTATGCGCGCAGATACACAACTACTACCAACCCATAGAAATAGATATTGTAGAACATCGAGACAGTGTTACTATTGATTCTTCATTTAGTATTATACCAAACATAACAGGTGAATGTTGGGAAAGTACAGTTTATAACCCTTACAAATACGAGGAGAAGCCAAAATTCCCTTTAAAACTTAATTTTGAAGACTCTACTTATGCATCCCCAATTGGTAGAAAAAAAGTTGTGACATCAAGATATGGTTGGCGCTATGGAAGAGCACATAAGGGTATTGACATAGATCTTATTACAGGCGATAGCATTTTCTCCATGTTTGCAGGTGTGGTTAGAATGTCTAGATATACAAGTGGACACGGAAGAACTGTGGTGGTAAGGCATTATAATGGATTAGAAACTGTTTATGCGCATTTATCCAGATATGGCGTGAAAGAGAATGATACGGTTGCAAAAGGCGCTTATTTAGGTAAGGGAGGCGTTTCTGGTAACGCAAGAGGTAGTCATTTACATTTAGTAGTTAATTATAAAGGTATATCCATAAACCCAGAGTATCTATTTAACTTTGATGAAAGTAATTCCCTAAGAGCTCAAGAACTTTGGGTGACCGAAAAATGGACGCAACCTTTTCTTCATAGTTCTAGAAGACAAAGTAAAATAAAGCCTTTGCTTACTGAAGATGAAGCTTTAGCCAGCATGATAAAAACCCGTTCAATTTATATCGTCCAACCTGGTGATACGCTTTCTCGAATCTCAAAACGCAACAATGTTACCATTTCTTCAATATGTAAAATAAATACCATTAGAAGGAATTCAATTTTGAAAATTGGTCAGCAACTGGTTATAGAGAAATAAGTACTTTTAATTTACTTCTAATTTATATCCTATACCATGAATATTGGTAAGTTTAATACTTTCGTCTTTTTGTAATTTCTTTCTTAATTTAGAAATATAAGTATCTAAACTTCTTCCAACAACTACACCGTTATCTTCCCATACACGTTTGGTGAGTTCTTCGCGTTTTATGATTTCATTTGGCTTTGAAATGAAAATAGAAAGCAACTCGCACTCCTTTTTAGAAAGCGCAATTTCTTCGGCTTCTTTAATCAATTTATTTTGATCTGCATAGAAAAGAAAACTACCTATTTTTTTGAAATTGGCATTTTCGCTATCTGATTGTTGTTTAACAAACTTTCGTATTATGAAAAGAAAAAGCAAAACTATTAAGATACCCCCTATGTATTTTATACTATTAGCGCTTAAAGTTTGATGCGTTAAAAATTGAATTTGTATGGTGTAGCATGCACTTTGAAGCTGCCTACCGCTGCAAGGTATAAGGCTTTCTTCAATATTAAATTTCATTTCATAACTATACGCTACCTCATTTTTGGCACATTCTAAAACTTCGGTAATATAATGCTCTGAAAGGTTAGCTTTATCAAAACTTCTTTTAACAATGTTAACCAAACTATCTGGATGAATGATTAATGGTTTTTCAAATGTTAACTGATAGATGCTTTCATTAACCGATTTTACTGGTTGTACCACAGAAATGGAGTCGTTATTACTTAAAAGTATTTTGTCTCCTATATCCCGTAAAGCAATTTTAATGATTTTGTCATTCTCACTTGTTGGTTTAGAACAGGATATGCAAATTAAAACTAATGCTATCGTAATAATTACTCTATTCATAGTATTTGTTTCGGCCTACTATTTTGGTGTAAATAACATATATTTTGTTCAATTTTCACACGGCTTGACACTTCTTTTACATTTTTTTGACACTTCCAATATAATACATTTGTAGTTTTATAATCTATTAATTTAAAAATCATCAAGAAATGAGAAAAGTTGTGATCTGTATTTTTTGTGTAGCTTCTATGGGCTACATAGCTATACCCAAAAATACCATTGAAACCAATACAAGTGCTGAAAAAACCACAAAGTGTGAAACCTATGTAAAACCTTCTAGCAATGAAACAGCTTACAAGTTTATGAATAGTTTTGAGCCATATAACATCTACCTTAATTTAAAACCTGTTAAGGATGATGTCTTTAATTTAGTAATTGATATGCGCTTAAATAATGGTGCGTATTTCGTGTCTCCAAATGCTAAACGAGATTTTACCGGAAAATTTACTTTTATGTTGAAAGAAAACAGTCAGCTTTCATACATCGGTACGCTTTCAGAAAATCCTTTAAGTGTTGAGGAGCATGATCCTCATCCATTTGTTAATGGTACGGTAAATTGGGTAAGGCAGAATACAGTTTACACTCAAAAATTAAAAATAAATACCGATGAAGATTTTGTGGTGAATGGGTTTATTCAATTCACTATAGAACCCAGATGTACTTTAGAAAAGATACCTGTGGTAATCTACAGAGAAAAAGGCGTATTAAAGTTTGAAATAGATAACTGTTAAGATACAATGATGACAATTTTATAAGTTCTCGATGTCTAGTTGAATATTAACTTAAAAACATTTTGAGAATTATGAAATCGTTCTTTTTTAGCCTTTTAGTACTTGTATCTTTATTCATAACTACCTCATGTTCTAGTTCCGATGGTGACACCATGCAGGAGCAACAACAAGAGCAAGTTGAAGGTGGATCAGCCAATTTAACTATCAACGGTATTGGACTTAACAATTTTAACGTAGTAGTAGATCGCGCAAGCCTTATAGATGAAGATGATAGCGTTAGAATAGATATTACAAATAATGAAGGTTACAGAGTTGTGTTTACTGTTGCAAAACCTATTTTACAACAACAATACACTATGATTGCTTATAATAATACTATGGATAACATCTCTAGTATGAGTATTCCCGTAGAAGGCATTTTTCTATCTAAGGCAGGCGGAACTTTAACCATTACCAATATAACTACGGTTGGTGAAGGAACAACTTATTTAGGTAATTTTAATGTGGATTACGACAGACAAGATAATAGTCCTGGAGATATTAATGTTACCGGAACTTTTGAAATAACAGCAAACACTGATTCTTAATAATACCCGAATTATACTTTGAAATCGATGCCATACGACTAAAAAAATTAAGTCTAGTAAATAAAAAATCCCCGAACGTTATTCCAAATCATGTTACGGGGATTTTATTTACATATAAAAACACTAATATATCTATGAGGTTGGACTTAAAATAATGTCTCTCCTTCCAATCAATAAATTGTCTTTCTTTTCCAACTTTAATACATTATTTAAACCTCTATCTGCAATTTTCTTTTTACATGATCTCCTTAATAGTGGATCGTTATCAAAAACAAAGTGATTTATAGCATATGCTTCAGCTTCATTTGATGTTTGAACTACGGCATGAATTTGCTGAATTTTTCTAGACGGCCAGTATGTACCTGGAACAAATGTATAAAATGTATAATTTCCGTTAGCGTCGGTCTTGATCCATCCTTGATGTTTTAAAACGCGTTTACCGTTTACTTTCTTTGGATGATAATCTCCATATTCGTCAGACTGACATATATATAAAATGACATTACTTGCAGGTGTTACACCATCACTTTTGTATATAGTACCGGTAATTTTTAATTTTTCTTCTTGAGAATCAAACCCAGGTATTGTATCGGTGTTTTTTAGACTATTTGCGGAATAACCATAAAAAGCGTGACGCTTTTTAATACTGTTTACAAAATTTTGAGCTTCTAAACCTATAAAGGAATTTAAACTAACAATAATTAATAGTGAAGTAAATAAACGTTTCATGGGGCTGTCGTTTTTTATTTACTTCAAAACTAGGTAAGTACGAAAGTTGAAGAGCCAAAAAATCGGAAAACGGTAAAATTCGCGGGTTCATTGAACGAGCTAAAATATGAACTGCAAATATTGACGATAAACTACTTAATTTACCTCAAGAATAGTATCTTCTGAAAAGGCGTATATTTTGGAATCTAAAGGTAGATTATTGGTATTTAACCCTGTAAATAAACTAAAAGCAGGCAAAACTATTTGATTATCAAATACTTGAAAACAAGGTAGTTTAGCACGTTGCTTGCCTTTACCAGTAATGGTAATTCCTGGATGTATATGTCCTGATATATAGAATTCACCTTCCTCTTTAAAGTTAACATCATGCTGAAATTTAAAAGGAACTATATTTAAAATTTCTTCTACAACTTCAATATCCGTGTTTTCATAGAGTTTGAAACTTCGTTTATCATGATTACCTTTCACTAGAGTCCACAATATATTCTGAAACTCTTGAATCCAATCTTGAAATAGTTTAACGTCAGGATTATACTCCGCATGAAATAAATCTCCAACAACTATAATATGTTTAGGTTTAAAATGACTTATTACACTTTCTAAACGCTTCAAATCATTATGCATTACTTCTGATGAAATAGGAATACCACTTTTTCTAAAGTGCGCAGTTTTCCCAATATGAAGATCAGACAAAATCAAGGTTTGCTTAGACTCCCAAAACACAACTCGCTGATTGCTTAAAGTCAACATTTCCCCTTTACAAATGATATTTTTAGTAACAATAGTCATTAGCCTAATCTACCTTCATAGTTTGCGCCATCATGCGCTTTAAACGCTTTTCTAAGCTTTCATTACTCATAGAATTACGTAAACTATCCGCTTTAATTGGAAAACTTAACGGGGTAAATATTTTAGATTCTTTAAACACAATTTTACTTTTTGAAATACGTTCAAAGGCAGCTTGTAAGCGCACTTCCTCCAATTGTTGATTAAACACTTCAGTATACGCCTGCCTCAATAAAAGGTTATTCGGTTCGTAATCTTCTAAAACCCTAAATATTAATCCTGAAGACGATTGTAAACTTTTATTGTTTTGTTGACGCCCAGGAGCCGATTGTATCACCAAACCTGCAATTACGGCGATATCTCGAAATTTTCGTGATGCCATTTCAGAAGCGTTAATACTTGCCGCAACATCATTCATCAAATTTTCCTTGGAAAGTAGTTTTTTTATAATGTCGGTATTTAAAGGAATGGGTTGATCGCTCAACAATTCAAACCCATAGTCATTCATAGCAATAGTAAAAGTCAATGGTTTTATTTTACTTAATCGATGTGCGATTAATGCAGAAATTACTTCGTGCACCAGGCGTCCTTCAAACGGATACATAAACAAATGATATCCATCTTTGGTTTCAATTAATTCTACTAAAAACTCATCTTCCTTTGGAATATGCGAATACTCCGATTGCCTTGAAACCAAGGGGTGCAAAAATTTCAACTCTATTTCCCTTGCGCCAGGAGATAAAGCATCGGCTAACTTTACCCTTAAATAATGGCTTAAATGAGAGGTAAGAGAAAGTCTTCCCCCTAACCAACTTGGTGTAATGGCCTTTTTTGCTTTACTGCGTTTTACATAAGCTGTCATATCTTTTATGCGCACTAATTCCAACACTCTACCTGCTAAAATAAAACTGCTTTTTGGTTTTAATTTTGAAATAAAAAACTCTTCAATCATACCAATATATCCGCCCGAAACATATTTAACTAGCATCATAGATTCACTCACTATTGCACCAATATTCATCCGGTGTAGCATACTAATTCGTCTGCTTTTTACCCTGAAAACGTCATCTTCATCCTTAACTACTTTATGAAATTCTTCGTAAGATTTCAGGGTTTCCCCACCTTGAGTAATAAATCGAATTCCCCAATTAAATTCATCTTCAGTTAAATAGCTAAAAGCATGTGTCTGTTTTAGGATTTGAAAAGCTTCATGTGTTTTAAACCCTTCTCCTGTGGCTAAAGTCACTAAAAATTGAACCATGAGATCGTAACACAATACCATTGGCGAACGTTCTTCTACATTCAAATCTTTAATAGCGGCTTTTAGAGCTGCAACTTCAATTAACTCTAAAGAATGTGTTGGAATAAAATAGATTTTTGAAGTTTCATAGGGCGAATGTCCACTTCTACCCGCACGTTGCATAAAACGTGCAATACCTTTAGCTGAACCAATTTGAATTATACAATCGACTGGTTTAAAATCTACACCCAAATCCAACGACGATGTACAGATTACCGCTTTCAAATTGCCCTCGGAAATATTATCCTCGATCCAATGGCGCAATTTTAAATCGATAGAACCATGATGAATGGCCAATAATCCGGCTAATTCTGGGGCTTCTTCCAACAAAATTTGATACCACAATTCACTTTGACCTCGCGTATTGGTAAAAATTAATGTGGTGTTATTTTCATGAATTATCGGTATAATTTTAGAACTCATCGAGCGTCCCAGATGTCCTGCCCATGGCAATACTTCAACTTCATCAGGTAACACAGCATTTACTTCTATTTTCTTTTTTTCTGAAGCTTTTATCATGGTTGTTTTGAGTCCTGAATAGGGTATCAAAACATCTTTGGCTTCCTCTAAATTTCCAATGGTAGCTGTAATTCCCCAGATTCTTAATTTTGGAGAAAGTGTTATTAATCGGGACAATACTAGTTCTGTTAGTACGCCTCTTTTGTTGCCAATAAGTTCGTGCCATTCGTCTACTGCAACACATTTTAAGGATTTGAACCAGCGTGAGTTTTTCTTTTGTGAAAACAACAGGTGCATGGTCTCTGGGGTTGTAAGTAACACATCTGGCATTAAGCGTTCTTGTTGTCTACGCACATTTGTCGGCGTATCGCCATTGCGTACTTGTACTTCCCAATCTAAACCAATCTCGTCTAGGGCAGTTTTCATAGCTTTTGCTAAATCTTTCGCCAAAGAACGTAAGGGACTAATCCATAGTAATTTTAAACCTTTTTGATAGTGATTTGGGTTGTTTAAATAATCGATAACTACAGCAAGAAACACGGAAAATGTCTTACCGAAACCAGTAGGTGCAACAACTACGCCGCTATGACCTGAGGCGTAACGTTTCCAAGTTTTTAGTTGAAACTGAAAGGGATGCTGTTCTTTTTCAGAAAAGTAATTCTGAACGATTTTGTACCCATCACTTTCTTCAAACTTTCCCATTAGTTGGCGTGTATTAGGCTTTTCACCGAAGAGATGGTATCAATATCGTTTACAGTTTTATCCTGTCTCCAACGTTTTATGCGTGGAAAACGTAATGCTACACCAGACTTATGACGCTTGCTAAGGGCGATGCCTTCAAAAGCAATTTCAAATACTAATTCTGGTTTTACAGTGCGAACAGGACCGAATTTTTCAATAGCATTTTTATTAACCCATCTTGAAATTTCAGTAATTTCTTTATCTTTTAACCCAGAATACGCTTTTGCTACGGTTACCAAACCATCATCCTTCTTCACCGCAAACGTGTAATCTGTATATTTTGAACTGCGCCTACCACTACCCTTTTGCGCATAAATCATAACCGCATCAATCGTTAGTGGATCCACTTTCCATTTCCACCAATCGCCCTTTTTTCGTCCTACATGATATTCGGTATGTTTATGTTTCAGCATTAAGCCTTCAGAATTTATAGAGCGCGATCCTTCTCTAATTGCTTTCAAGTTCCCCCATGTTTTTACCTGAATTACTTCTGATAATTTAATATAATTTGGTAATTCATTTTCTGAAAAAAAATTTTCCAAAATCTGTCTACGAATTGCCATAGTTTCCTGTCTGATATCTTCATTTTCAAACTCTAAAACATCATATACATAAAATCCAACAGGCACTTCTTCTAGTAGCTTTTTTGATACATTTTTACGATTTAAACGTTTTTGTAAATCATTAAAAAATAATACGTTACTGTCCTTTAATGCAAGTATTTCTCCATCTAACACAAAGTCGGGTTTAATCGCTTTAAAAGCATCAATTAGTTCTGGAAATTGATTGGTGACTAATTCCTCGCCACGAGACCAAATGTAGATTTCATCATTACGTTTGATAATCTGTCCGCGAATACCATCCCATTTATACTCTACTTGCCAATCTTCAATATTTCCAAGTTCGTCAAGCTTCTTTTTTAAAGCATAAGCCAAACAAAATGGATAAGGCTTGGAGTTATCATAATTAATATGATCGCCATTCAATAATGCTTCAAAAGAAATAGAATTAACATCCCAATTTCCAATAATACTATGCATTAATTGATTGGCGTCAATACCTGAATATTTAGCCAAAGCATTAACCAAGGTTTTTTTAGATATGCCGATTCTAAAGCTCCCGCCTATAAGTTTATTGAAAATAAACCGTTCTTGCATGTTCAAACCAGACCACGCGTTTAACACATAGGCTTTCTTCTCTTCTTCAGATTTTGGTTTTAGCCTAATAACATCCTGCATCCAATCACTTAAAGTTTTATCTGTTTTATGCGTTGGTTCGGGCAACAATAAGGCTAAGGTTTCTCCTAAATCTCCAACGGTGCTATAACTTTCTAAAAACAACCATTCTGGTAAATCAATAATTTCCATGCACCATTGTTTCATCAAAGTAGATGTAACAGGACGTGGTGGACGTTTGCCAGTAAAAATTGAGATGAGCCATAGCTTATCCTTGTCTGATGCTTTTGTAAAATAATCCACCAATGCCTGAATTTTTGCATTAGTTTTATTCGTGATTTCCACCGCGCTAATCAATTCTACGAAGTCTTTCATGCTGTACTTGCTTTTGCCTCAACTTCGTTTAATTGATCCTCACCATATTCTGTTTTAACTTCTTCAGAAGGAATACCAACTTCATTTAAATATTTAGAAAAAGTAGCTTGAGAACCGTGGGTTACATATACTTTTTCTGCTTCAGTAGCTTTTACGGCACTTAGCAGTCCATCCCAATCGGCATGATCGCTTACGGGGAAACCAGCATCAACAGAACGCCAGCGTCTATTACCTCGTATCTGCATCCAGCCAGAACAAACTGCGGTAGCTGCATTTGGAATTCGTTTTAACAACCGAGATCCCAATAACGAAGGCGGTAGAATTACTATTTTATTTTGAATGTCTTTTTTATTAAAATTTGAAGTGATTAATCTCGTTTCGGGCAATTTAATATCTGTGGATACAATGGCTTCGTTTAATTTATGAATGGCATTATGAACGTATATGTCGTCCATACCTTCAAGCATTTTCATAATGCGTTGTGCCTTTCCTAAGGAATACCCAAAAAATACACTTGTACGATTGTTGGATTGATTGGTTGTAATCCAATTTTGCATTTGTTGCTTTAAAATTGCATCTGGCAGCCATTTGTAAATTGGCAAGCCAAAGGTGCTTTCAGTAATAAATTCATGGCATTTTACTGGTTCATAGGGCACTGTGAGTCCATCATCAGTTGTTTTATAATCACCAGTAAAGACAACAATAAAGCCTTTGTATTCTAATCTAATTTGTGCTGAACCAATGATATGACCAGCTGGATGAAAACTAACTATTACGCCATTAATGGTAATAGGTTCATTATAGCCTAAGCTTTGAATGCTAATATCTGAATTAATGCGGTGCTGCAAAATGGGCTTAGAGTGATAGTGGCATAAATAATGCTTCATGCCCCATCTCGCATGGTCTGCATGACCATGAGAAATAACCGCGTAGTCTACGGGATACCACGGATCTAAATAGAATTTTCCTGGGACACAATACAGTCCCTTTTTCGTAAAACGGATTAATTTCACAAAAACTGCAATTTTTACTAAAAATACGAATTACTTCGTGTTAAGAGGAATAGATGTTTTAAAAAAGCAGCAATAAAAAAAGAGGCATTACGCCTCTTTTTCGTTTTTATGAAAAATTTATTTTTAAGAAATCTCAATCACACGAGATGGTTTTGGTTTTGCCTCTTCACGCTTTGGCAAAGTAATGCTAAGAATACCATCTTCGTAATTTGCCTTTATTTTACTATCATCGATAGTGTCGGGTAAGGTAAAAGTTCTTTTAAAAGAAGTATACCCAAACTCTCTACGTGTATAATTCTCATTCTTCTCTCCAGTTTTAACTTCTGCAGAAATAGTCAATACTTCGTTATCCAAATCTATATTAAAATCAGATTTTTTTAATCCTGGAATAGCTAAATCAACAAAGTAATTGTCTTCTGTTTCACTAATATTTACTTTAGGTAAGGTTCCTGAGGTATTAGCAAACGTTGATGGTAATGCTTCCGAACCAAAAAAATCATCAATCCAATTAGACCAATTTCTATGTGCTAAACTAGCATCTCTATGTCTTCCGTTTCTTTTAATATTCATTAATGCGCTCATAATACTATTATTTTTAAGTTATAAATTATTTTTGATTAACTATGAAACTTTTGCTTCTCTTTGGTAATTAGCAAATCAAATACCAAAACAAAAAACAAGTTATAATTGCATTTTTTGACATATCCATGAATATAATAACGACATAATGTCATTACAAAACAATTAAATTGTGTCAAATTGACATTAATTTTCTAGGATAGATGCTTTTCCTTGATAGCTTATAAAAAATCGTGAAGTGCCGTTTAGTGTAATTCGGCTTGTTAAATTTGGATGAAGAGTAATCGTAACATTAAAGGGTTCTGTGTTGCTTTTGGCGTTAAATGAGATTATTTTACTTCCGTTTTTATGTTCTTTAATAGAATAATCTTCCATTAGACCATTAAATTGAATAGCACTATCATCACCTCCAAAACCAACTTGCATTTGTCGCTCACCAAAAAATGGCAAATAAGACATAACACTATCTTGCTTTATTTTTAGAAAGTTATAATTACCAATTAAGCTTACAACTCCAGCATTACTTCCTGGAGGCAATAATTGAGCATTAAACAATTGAGAGGTAGCGAAGGTAAGTTGGGGATGCGCGGTGCTAGATTCAATTTCAAAAGCTTTCATATCAATAAGTTTGTTAAAAACAGCTAACTCTTCTGCGGATACTTTAGCTTTAGATGATCCACATCCATAAAGATTTAAAAATACAAGTACTAAAAGGAAATAACCATTTTTCATAACTTACTTATTGTCTCGATAAAGTAAGAAATAAGTCAATTACTGTATAATAAAATTTAGTTAAAATGCTCTGATTATTTATCTAATGTAACATGTTTTTTACCGCTTCTATGCAATCTTCTTGAGATTTTACCTCGGTATGTAATGCTATACTACCATTTCCATAGGGCTCATAAATCGCTTTATTTCCTCGAGAAAATAAGCCTATGATGGGCGTAAGAGATGCACTTGCTAAATGCATTACTCCATTATCTGCAGCTATAAAAACTGTGGTATTTGTAATAATACTGGCCATTTCTCTAATATCGGTGCTGTAAATATGAGGTGCTTGAAAGTTTATTTTTGAAATATTTTCGACAGGAAGCATTTCAATAATATTATAATTGGATGCAAAATTAGTCTTTAGTTTATCATAAAATGATTCCCACCACTCTTCGGAGTAACATTTACTTCCTGTAGCATTGGTGTAAACACAAATAGTCGGTAAACTATTTTTAACCAGATTATCCAGAGTACTCTTTCCATTAGAAATCTCTTCTTGGGTTAATTTTATGTTTAAAAGAGGTGCATCTTCTTTATTTAAAGTATGCCCTAATTTTGACAAATAGAATCGTAAATTATAGACAGGATATTTAGCAATATGTTGATAATCGAGGTATAATTGCTTTGTCTCAGGATAGCCATCACCAAAAATTTTTAAAGGCGCTTTAGCTAAATTTGTTAACATTCTTCCAGAAGATGAATTAGCATCTCCATTAATTACTAGGTCGTAATGTTTGCGCTTGATAGAAATCCAACACATTACATATTTTAAGAGATTGCTAAATGGTTTTCTGGGTAATTTATAGATTTTATCTATTGATGCGTAATTTTGGAATATTGGAAATGCAACACCGCCTTTTGCAAAAATGTCAATTTTACAATCAGGAAATAATTTTTCTATCTCTTGAACCAGTGGTGTTGTGAGCAACTGATTGCCTAAGCGATGATTCGGTCTAACAATTAGCACCTTTTTTATTTGTATTTGTTTACCAACTTCTAAAGAAGGCTCTAAATGAGCACTTCCCAATCTTTTGGTTAAAGCCGACATAATTTGTCGACGATGATGATTTATCCAAATTTTAAAGGACATTAATACAGAATAGAATTTACACTAATTATATCAATAGCTGAAAATATATTACTCTTCTGGCGCATAACCGTGAATTTCTTCAAATACCTCATCAAAATTACTTCTTAAATAAGAATTCAACTTTTTGCGATATTCTCCACGCAGCCATTCTACAAAATTATGAGTGCTTTTACTAATGCATTTGGTGTAACGTTTTATTCTAAAATCAATATCATCTCCAAGTTGTTTTGCTAAAGCAATAGCGTCATAAACATCTTCACTATTTTCAATACAAATTTTAGCATGCTGCGCTATAGAACGTTCTAAAACAACTTTAGTAGACTCTCCAGCCCTTACCGCATCTACATATGTTTTTTGAATATCAAAAGACACCTCTTTAGAATTTTTAAATTCCTCTCTGAGTGCATCTGGCATTTCATATCTAAAATTACTTTCTAATTCTTCATCACTCAATAAAGAATCTAAATAGTAATTTGGCGATTTAAATATGCGTTGCCAATCTAAATTGTCGCCCCATGGCCCAAATCTGTGGAAATTATTACCTAAATCAATAACGGCAAACTTGCTTTTATTATCTAATACACGTGAGCCTCTACCAATCATTTGATAATATAAGGTTAAGGATTTTGTGGCGCGATTTAAAATAATACTTTCAACCGTAGGTTCGTCAAATCCAGTTGTTAAAATACTCACAGATGTAAGGATAGCATCTGGTGTTTCCTTGAACCATTTTAATATCATTGCACGCTCCTTTTTAGAGTTTGTATTGTCTAAATGGGCAATTGGATAACCCGCCCTTCTAAACGTATCGTAAACATGTAAAGATGTATTTATACCGTTATTAAAAATAAGTGTTTTTTTACCTTTTGAACGTTCCTCGTAAGCTCTTAAAAGCTTAGTTAACATGTTATCATCCGTATATAAATCTTCTGATGATTTCACAGTATAATCACCATTTGCACCAACAACTAAGCTAGTTAAGCCAACATTATAACTAAACATTTCAGCCCTTGCCAAAAACCCATGCTCAATAAGCGATTCTATAGACTCTCCTACAATAAGCTCATCATAATTATCGGTCATTGGTAATTCCATACTAGAGCTTAAAGGTGTAGCCGTAACTCCAAGTATAAAAGACTGACTAAAGAATTTAAATAATTTAGTAAAGGAATTATAATGTGCTTCATCTATAATTACCAAACCTATATCTGAAATATCAAGCTTATCATCATTTAAACGATTGTTTAAAGTCTCAACCATCGCAACAAAGCAACTATATTCTTTTTGATCGCTTAAATCCGCCTTACTATCTACTACTTTATTAATAACGCCAAACTCTGTAAGCATATTAGATGTTTGCTTACATAATTCTATGCGGTGTGTCATTACTAAAACCTTTTTCTTTTTAGTAGTAAGATATTGTCTTACTATTTCAGAAAAGATTACCGTTTTGCCACCACCTGTTGGTAATTGATATAAAAGATGATAGTCTGATGGGGATTCTTCAAAAGCTGTAAAAATTTTATTTATAGCGCCTTTTTGATAACTATAAAGATCTTTCCCTGTTTTTCTTTCTTGTAATTCTGTAGATGAAATCGACATGCTTGAAGTTTGGTAAGTTGCAAAAATAACACCTTTACCTCGTTTTTTAAAAGGGTTTCGCTTAAAGTTATACATTGTAATTGTTAAAAAATAGCACCTTCAAATGTTAAAAAAAACACAATACTCAAATTCTGTGTAACAAAAGTATCCACCTCTAGTCATACCTTGTAATGCATTAGCAGTATTAATTAAAAATTCACTTCTAAAAATGAAAAATTCTATTTTAAAACTAAGTGGCGCTTTATTTTTATTTTTCAGTATGGTTTCACAATTGAAAGCTCAAAGTATTGAAGGTTCCTGGAAAGGAACCTTATCTGTTCAAGGCATGGAAATGCCTTTAATTTTTAATATTAAAAGTGAAGATGGAGTCCTGTCTTCAACAATGGACAGTCCATCTCAAGGAGCAACAGGCATTCCAATGGACCTCACAAAATTCGTAGACAATACGCTTACAATTAAATTTAATCAAGCAGGGATTAAGTATGAAGCATTACTTAGCGGTGATAATCTTGAAGGCACGTTTTACCAAGGCGGCATGGAAATGCCATTAAATCTTGTAAAAACGGTAAAAACACTTCCTGGAAATACAGATTTGCCAACATCAGATGTTGATTTAACCAAATTAGCAAATTGGAATCCAACCAATTACAAGTATTCAGTTAAAGACTATTTTGCAAGACCAAAAGCAAGAACTTTTAGATTTTCTCCAGATGGCACGTTTTTATCTTACCGAGAGAAAGATGAAAACACAAAGAATCATGTATATGTAAAAAACACTATAACAGATGAAATAACAAGAGTTATTGAGGAAAAAGAAGAACTAATTAGAGGATATGGTTGGGCAAACGACAGTCGTCTAATTTACATTATGGATAAAGGTGGAAATGAAGATTACCACCTTTTTGCGGTTAATATTGATGGATCAAATCAAAAGGAGCTAACACCTTTTGAAGGTGTAAAAGTGAATATACTTGCCGGCTTAAAAGAAGATAAAACTCATATGATTATTTCAATGAATAAAAATAATCCTCAAATCTTTGAGCCCTACAAAATCAATATTGTTACTGGCGAACTTAAACAACTTTACAAGAATGAAGACGCAACAAACCCAATCAACAGTTATGATTTTGATAAAGATGGAAACCTGAAAGGTTTTGCAAAGTTGAGAGATGGCGTAAATATAGATTACTATTATACAGTTGATGGTGTTAACTACCAACTGTTTAAAGAGCTAAGTTGGAAAGATACTTTTAGCATTTCATATTTTAATTACGCTACAGATTATCCTCATGACGCATATGTCATTTCTAACTTAAATAGTGATAAAACAGAAATATATCTTTATGATTTAAAGGAGGATAAAATTATTGAAAAGCTATTTGCTAATGACAAATATGACGTTTCTGGCTTAAGTATATCCAGAAAAAGAGGTTATGAATTAGATTATTTCTCATACGAAGGCGAAAAGCAAGTTACCGTTCCTATAAGTAAATATTATAAAAAACTGCATGAAAAAATTACTAATAAGTTTCCTGGATACAACTACTCCATCGCAGACGCTACCGATGACGAAAGCAAAGCCTTAATTTTTATCCAAAGTGATAAGTTATACGGAACTTACTATATGTATAATGCCGAAACCAAAGACTTTAAACTACTTTACAATTTGATGCCTAATTTGATTGAGAAAGATATGGCCGAAATGCGCCCAATTACTTTTAAAAGTAGAGATGGTAAAACCATTCATGGTTATATAACATTGCCAGAAGCGGCTTTACAAGGAGAAAAAGTGCCAGTAATTGTAAATGTTCATGGCGGGCCTCAAGGTGTAAGAGATTCTTGGGGGTTCAACCCTGAAGCACAGTTATTTGCAAGTCGCGGTTATGCTACGTTGCAGGTTAACTTTAGAATATCTGGAGGTTATGGTAGAGAATTCTTAGAATCAGGATTTAAACAAATAGGAAGAAAAGCTATGGATGATGTGGAAGACGGGCTTAAATATGCAATAGACCAAGGTTGGGTTGATGGAGAGAATGCTGCAATATATGGAGGTAGTCATGGCGGCTATGCCGTTTTAAGAGGTTTAACAAAAACTCCTGATTTATATGCTTGTGGTGTAGATTATGTAGGTGTAGCTAACTTATTTACATTTATGGATAGCATGCCAGAGTATTGGAAACCGTACTTGAAAATTATTAAGGAAATTTGGTACGATCAAGATGTTCCAGAAGAAAAAGCCATTATGGAAGAGGTATCTCCAGTTAATCATATCGATAAAATTAAAAAGCCTCTTTTTGTTGTTCAAGGCGCCAATGATCCCCGAGTTAATATTAATGAATCTGATCAAATAGTTTCAGCTTTGAGAGCAAAAGGTGTAGATGTACCATACATGGTGAAATATGATGAAGGCCACGGTTTTGCTAAGGAAGAGAACAGTATAGCTCTTTATGAAGCTATGCTAGGTTTTTTCGCAAAACATTTAAAACAAGAAATCAAACAGCCTATTAAAGGGTAATTGTAAACGTTAAAAAAATAAGCCATTTGTTAATTCAAATGGCTTTTTTTATGCGTAATAATGCACTACATTTGAGAACTACAAAATCTAATTTTTATGCAAATTAATGACAAATCTGGAGCAACGGAGTTTTTAGCCTCTTCAGCCCGTTATGATTCAATGACCTATAAAAGAACAGGAAATAGTGGTGTTCTTTTGCCGGCTATTTCTTTAGGTTTATGGCACAACTTCGGGTTTGTAGATAGCATTCAAAACGCACGAGAAGTGTTGCGATGTGCATTTGATTTAGGAATTACACATTTTGATTTAGCCAATAATTATGGACCACCATATGGTTCTGCAGAAGAAAATTTTGGCACTATCCTAAAAAGAGATTTTAAATCTTATAGAGATGAACTATTTATAGCCACAAAGGCTGGGTATGATATGTGGCCTGGTCCATATGGTAACTTAGGATCTAGAAAATACTTAATTGCAAGTTTAGATCAGAGTTTAAAACGTATGGGGTTAGATTATATTGATGTATTTTATCATCATAGACCAGACCCCGAAACACCTTTAGAAGAAACTATGGGTGCTTTAGCTGATATTGTTAGGCAAGGAAAAGCGCTTTACGTTGCTATTTCAAACTACAAACCAAAAGAAACCCAAAAAGCAGCAGAATTGCTAAAAGCATCTAATACACCTTTTATTCTGCATCAGGCAAGATATTCTATGTTTGATCGATGGATAGAGGAGGAACTTTTAGAAACTTTAGAAAATAATGGTGTGGGGTGTATTACCTTTTCACCGTTAGCGCAAGGAATGTTGACTGATAAGTATTTGAATGGCATACCCGAAGGTTCTCGAGCAGCTAAGAACATGACGTATTTAACAAGTGAAACGGTTCAAAGTAATTTGAAAAAAATTCAAGGATTAAATACTATAGCTCAAAATCGAGGTCAAAAATTATCGCAAATGGCAATTGCTTGGATATTACGCCATAAACAAGTGGCTTCTGTTTTAATTGGAGCAAGTTCAGCAAATCAATTAAAAGAAAATGTAAAAGCTTTGGATAATTTAGGTTTTACAGATGAAGAATTGCAGTTGATAGATGGTATAGTGGGTTAATTATTCTTTGACAATATAAAGAATAGTCTTAACTCCTTCAGCTAAAGACCATACCCTATTTGTAATGGTGTAGTTCCATTGATCCACAATTTTGTATTGAGCTGTATTGGGAATATGAGCACCTTCATTAATGGCTAATACCTCAATTTTATTGATTCCTTCTTTCAGGGGGTATCTAAAACCAATAAAATTTTGATTTAGATAAATGTTAGGTTTAATAATTTCGTCATCAATAATTAGATGAATTATATCTCCATCCACCAAACCATGATCTCTATAGTATATGTCTATATACTTAGATTTAGTTCTATAATCACCCCAAAACGCATCTTCTTTCAGACCCGAATACAGTCCATGACCTTCAGGTAACACCTTCTCTTCTATTTTATTTAATCTCTTGCTGTAAAGATCCCCAGGATTAGCAAATTCTTCCTGCGGAAACATACTAAATTCTTTTTTGGGCAGATTAAGTTTGCCAACAACATTTGGCGACTTTGAAGCATCCAGCTGACTATTAGGAATTACTTTTTTGGGAATTACCTTTTGGCTATCAGCCGAATCCTTTGGAGATTCAACAGCAGGTATAATAGCTCCAGACTGTTTTTTGGAGTCTATTTGTGCATTACAGACATATGTAAATAAAAACACTAAAATAAAGACAAACCTAAATTTCATATATCATTTTACCTAAACAAGGAACTCCAAAGATATTTCATTATGCTAATATGGAGTCAATAACTTTTATATTTTAAAACTATTTAACAATAACTATACCCAAATAGTAACTAAAAGCTCTTTATTCTGAACTTTCAAATATAAAAACTGTTAAATTTTGTTAAATTACTACTTTGTATTGCATAGTACTGTAACAAAATTAATTTTATATCGTCTATCTAGTATAAATCAATTAAAAAACGAAAAAATCATGAGAACTTTAAACAGTAACCAATTATCAGAAACATTGAGTAACACCAAGTCTAACACTTGGAATAGTAAAAGACGTTACAGATAATATCGCTTTAATCATCAATCAATCATCAATCAATCATTAATCAAAAAACGAAAAACATGAGAACTTTAAATTCTAATCAATTATCAAACACATTAAACGGAACAAGAACAAATACTTGGAACAATAAGAGACGCTATAGATAAAAGCGTCTCTCTTTCAAAATCATCAATCAATCAAAAACATGAGAACAATTATTAAAATATCAAAACACTTAAAAGGCATCACCGAAGAAAACTTATTTCTAGATAAACGTATTTTAAGTTTTCCTTCAAATCAAACAACTTGGAAAAGCTTGCATCATCATATGCGCTAAACCACTTTTTTTTATGGTATTGTTTTTGTGATTTAAGATCTCATTAACAATAACATAAAAATCATGAGACGAACAAAACAAATTCCAGAAGTAAATGCGGGGTCTATGGCAGACATCGCATTTTTATTATTAATCTTTTTCTTAGTAACAGCAGTAATCCCTAAAGATCATGGTCTTAATCGCAAATTGCCAAAAGAATGTGAAGGCTGTGAAATAACTTTACAGAAGAGAAACAATTTAAGTATCGCCATCAATAAAAACAACGAGATTATGATAGATGATAAAATTGTTGCCATCTCAGAAATTAGGAACTTAACAAAATCTTTTATAGACAATAATGGAGATGGAAGTTGTAATTATTGTAGTGGGGCTAACTTAGAAACGTCATCTGACAACCCAACAAAAGCGGTTGTTTCTTTGCAAGCCGATAGGAATTCTAGTTATAATACCTTTATTGAAGTGCAGGACGAGCTAACTAAAGCATACTTTGAACTTCGCAAAAATTATGCAAACAAAGTATTGCAAAAAACGATAGATAATTTAACAAAAGTTGAGTTGCAGCAAGTAAAAAACGCCTACCCTTTTATTCTCTCAGAAGCAGAAACCCGAAACTAGTATTCTAACAAGGCATTCAAAACAGTCTCAAATCTTTGAATTGGCAGGTATTGAGATTCCAAGTTACTTGCAAAAGGTATTGGAGTCTCTAAGCTTGCGACTCGCTTTACAGGTGCGTCTAGATACTCAAAGCAGTTTTCCATAATTAATGCAGAAATATCACTAGCAATTCCTCCAAAAAGCGAATCTTCTTGCAAAATGATGGCCTTCCCTGTTTTTTTTACAGACTTGTAAATAGTTTCAGTATCTAATGGGTGAAGTGTTCTTAAATCAATAAGATCAACGGAAATTTTAGGATGCTCCTTAAGAAAAGAAAGTACCCAGTGTACTGCGGCTCCATAACTTATTATGGTAATATCACTTCCCTCTTTTATTAAATTGGCTTTTCCAAACGGAAGTGTATAATAATCCACTGGAACATATTGTCGAATACTTCTATACAAGGCCTTATGTTCGAAGAAAAGCACTGGATTTGGGTCATTTATTGCAGTATTTAATAAGCCTTTTACATCAAATGGAAAGGCTGGATATACTACTTTTAAACCAGGTGTTTTGGTGAACCAAGCTTCATTGGTTTGCGAATGAAATGGTCCAGCTCCTACTCCACCACCACAGGGCATTCGTATGACTACATCGGCATGTTGCCCCCAACGGTAATACGATTTTGCTAAATAATTCACAATAGGATTAAATCCAGAAGACACAAAATCGGCAAACTGCATTTCTACAACACTCTTCATTTCTGCTATAGATAATCCCATAGCAGTTTCTACAATTCCTGATTCGCAAATTGGAGTGTTCCGTACTCTATCCTTTCCAAACTGCTCAACAAAGCCTTGGGTTATTTTAAAAACCCCTCCATATTTAGCTACATCTTGCCCCATAATTACCAAGCCACTATAGCGTTCCATACTTTGCTTTAAACCTTCTGATACAGCATCAACAAATCTAAGTTCTTTTGCACTTGATTCATATTCAATTCCCTCATATTCAAAGAGTTTAAAAACATCATTTAATTCTTTAGTTTCATTTGAATTTATTTTGTTTTCATTAAATGCAACCTCTAAATGCTCGTTGATTTCAGTAATTATATTCGAAACTACTTCAGATATTTTTTCATCGTTAAGTATACCTTCTTCAAGCAAGAAACTTTCAAAATTTTTAATAGGGTCTTTTTGACTCCATGCCTCTAAAAGTTCTTTTGGGACATACTTTGTGCCACTAGCTTCCTCGTGACCTCGCATTCGAAAGGTTTTAAATTCAACTAAAACCGGACGAGGATTCTGTCGTATACTTTTGGCTAATTTTTTTACTTTGGTATAAACCGCTATTATATTATTGCCATCAATTATGTGCGATTCCATGCCATATCCTAAACCTCTATCAGCTAAATTTTTACAATTGTATTGTTCTGATGTGGGCGTAGAAAGTCCGTAACCGTTATTCTCAATGCAAAACAGCACGGGTAATTTCCAAACAGACGCAATATTTAGAGCTTCATGAAAGTCACCTTCACTTGTGCCTCCTTCTCCAGTAAAAACGGCCGTAACTTGATTTTCCCTCTTCAATTTAGACGCTAAAGCTATACCATCCGCAACGCCTAATTGTGGGCCCAAATGGGAAATCATACCAACAATTTTGTATTGTTGTGTGCCGAAATGAAAAGATCTATCCCTGCCTTTTGTGAAACCTGAAGCTTTTCCTTGCCATTGTGCGAACAATCTATATAAAGGAATTTCTCTAGTGGTAAAAACTCCAAGATTTCTGTGCATTGGAAGAATGTATTCGTCTTCCTTTAATGCCATGGTAACACCTACTGCAATAGCTTCTTGACCAATACCTGAAAACCATTTACTAATTTTACCTTGGCGCAATAAAACAAGCATCTTTTCCTCAACTAGTCGAGGTTTCAGCATGTTTTTATAAAGTTTTAATAGCGTCTTTTGTTTCAGGCTACTTTTAGAAAATTGCATACCAGAAGTGATTTTTGAGGTTTTCATAAAATTACCCTTAGCGTATTATCAAATATACCTTAATTTAAAATTATGATTAAGAAAATTGCATATTATTCAATGGAATGTTTTTGTACATTTGTTGGTATAGCATTTATAGTTTTTAGTTATGAATAGTATTCCTAGCGTAGATTTAAAGGATTTTCTTTCGGAAGATCCTGCCAAAAAAGGGCACTTTGTAAAATCCATTGGTAAAGCCTACGAAGAGATTGGTTTTGTAGCTCTAAAAGGTCATTTTTTAGATGACACTTTGGTAGACAATCTGTATAAAGAGGTAAAGAACTTTTTTGAATTGCCTTTAGCGGTAAAACAGAAATATGAAATTCCAGAAATTGCAGGTCAACGTGGTTATGTTTCCTTCGGAAAAGAAAGTGCAAAAGGTAAAAAGGAAGGTGATTTAAAAGAATTTTGGCACTTTGGACAGTATATCAAGGCTGAAGAAAAAGAGAAATACGGTTACCCTGATAATGTTGAGGTAGCCGAATTACCTGATTTTAATAAAATAGGAAAAGAAACTTATCAAATGCTTGAGAAAACTGCTAAGTATGTTTTGCGTGCTTTAGCGCTACATTTAAATTTAAATGAAACGTATTTTGATGATTATATTCGTAATGGCAATTCAATACTAAGACCTATTCATTATCCACCTATAAAACAAGAACCAAAAGAAGCAGTTCGTGCCGCCGCTCACGGAGACATTAATTTAATAACCCTTTTAATGGGGGCTCAAGGACGTGGTTTACAAGTTCAAAATCATAAAGGAGAATGGCTAGATGCTATTGCACAACCAGATGAACTTATGATTAATGTGGGAGATATGCTTTCTAGACATACTAACAACAAACTAAAATCTACAATTCATAGAGTAGTTAACCCTCCAAAAGAACTTTGGAGCACTTCAAGATATTCTATCCCATTTTTCATGCACCCAGTAAGTGATATGAAACTAGATGTATTGAGCAACTGTACCGATGAGAATAACCCAAAACAGTTTGAGGATATTACGGCTGGTGAGTTTTTAACTGAACGTTTAATTGAACTTGGATTAATTAAAAAGTAGATAAGCCCATCCTAACCTTCCCAAAGGGAAGGAACTAACAACACATAAATTATTTTGCAAACAACAACTCAAAATACCCGATTTGAGTTTCTCCCCCTCGGGGAGATTAAGAGGGGCTAGTATGGATTTACAAGATCAACTCAAAAACCTTTTTCCAGACCACGTTCCCGAAGAAACTTCTGAGAACACTTCAGATAACTCAAATATTTGGATGCAAGATGATCCAATTTTATGTAAATATGAAAAACGCAAAGGAAAACCCATAACTATTTTAGAGGGTTACACGGGTGCAACAGAGGATTATAAGGACTTGGCTAAAGAAATTAAAACTACTTTAAGCGTTGGCGGTAGTTTTAAAGATGATAAAATTATCATTCAAGGTGACTATCGTGATAAAATCATGAAAATACTAAAAGATAAAGGGTTTAATGTTAAACGCGTAGGTGGCTAACTTATGAAAAAAGAAATATTACACATTACCAATGGTGGTGTTTTAACTGGATATTTAAGTGAATTAGAAGTTGAAGGTGAAATTGTGACCTGGCAAGAAATGTTATGTGAAGGCCCTACAAGAGAAGTGGTACATTCAGATGAACTAATTCAAGCTAGAGGGCAGTTTTTAGGAGAATTTTACAATATCGATTTAGATTTAAATAAGGTAGACTTCGCTTTAAAACAATTGAATAATGCCAATGAAAGGTATAATGAAGTGGTGTTGTGGTTTGAGTATGATTTGTTTTGTCATATAAATATGTTGGCCGTACTTAATTTGTTATTACAAAAGAAAATAAACCTGCCTTATTACCTTGTTTGTAGTGGGCGTGTAAAAGGAAGTGATGTTTTAAAAGGGCTATCTGAGTTATCATCAGGACAGTTGTTAGCACATTATAAAAATAAAGTTTTGCTAACCAAAGATGATCTAGAACTTTCTAGAACGCTTTGGGGAATATACTGTGGTAAAGATCATAACTTATTGAAGCCGTATATAGTAAAGCCATCTTCATTCAAGTATTTAAGTAATTGTTTAAAAGCACATTTAGAACGCTTCCCTGATTCTAAAACAGGTTTAAATATTTTGGAAAGTAACATCTTAAAAATTCTGAAGGAAAACGAGGTAAAATCTAAGCATCACCTTTTGGGTTATGCCTTAAACTATCAAGGGTATTATGGTTATGGCGATACGCAACTTAGCCGTATTATAGATAATTTAGAGCTGTTTTATACAGTAAGTGAAGATAAAATTGAGCTCAACCGAAAAGGCCATGAAACTGTCTTAGGACAGCATAATGCTTTTGGAGAATTTAAAAATGATATGGTTTTTGGTGGTGTAGAAAAAATGAATTTCCAATTTAGCAAAACCCAAAATAAACTTATAAAGTCCCCAATGCATGCCAATTAAGGATTCAGAACTTATATTAAATCCGGATGGCAGCATATATCATCTTAATTTAAAGCCAAATGATATTGCCCATACCATAATTTTTGTTGGCGACCAAGACCGTGTTGATTTAGTCTCAAAACATTTTGATACCATCGATTTTCAAACTCAAAAACGTGAGTTTAAAACCCATAGTGGTACATTAAACGGTAAAAAACTATCCGTAATTTCTACAGGAATTGGTACAGATAATATTGATATAGTACTTAATGAACTGGATGCTTTAGTGAACATCGATTTACAAACTAAAACAATCAAATCTGAATTAAAAAGCCTGAATATTATCAGAATTGGTACGTCTGGAGCGTTGCAACCCAATATTCCAATTGATTCCTTTTTAATAAGTACTCATGGATTGGATGTAAACGGCATGCTTCATTCTTATCAAACCAAAACTATTTCCAATCCAGAAATTGAAAACGCTTTTATCAATCACACAAACTGGGATTCGAATAAAGCGAGACCTTTTATCGTTAAGTGCTCTAAAAAGTTGCTTTCAAAATTTGAAAGTTCAAAAACTTTTAAAGGGCTAACAGCTACAGCAAATGGGTTTTATGGTCCGCAAGGAAGGGTTTTAAGATTAGCTACAAGTCATTCAGAATTAAATAAAAAAATTGATAGTTTTAATTTTGAAGGCAACAAAATCACCAATCTAGAAATGGAAACCTCGGGTATTTATGGGTTGTCAAAATTATTAGGACACAAGGCTATTTCATTAAATGCTATTATAGCGAACAGAGCCCTTGGAACCTTTAGTAAAAACCCGCTTCAAACTATTGAAAATTTAATAAAATACACCTTAGAAAGATTGTAAATGAGGAAAGTAAATATTGGTGGGGTGCCAGAACATTTTAATTTAGCTTGGCACCTAACCTTAAAAAATGGTGAATATAAAGACGAAGGTATTAACCTTAGGTGGAAGGATTATTACGGGGGTACAGGAGCCATGTGCAAAGCGCTTCGAGAAAAAGAAATAGATATCGCCATTATTCTAACCGAAGGCATTATTAAAGACATTATCGCTGGTAACCCAAGTAAAATTGTACAAACTTTTGTAAAAACGCCACTTATTTGGGGGGTTCATGTGGCACACCATTCAAAGCATAATACAATTGAAGAACTGAAGGAAACTAAAGCCGCCATTAGCAGGTATGGTTCTGGATCGCATTTAATGGCTTATATCAATGCACAAAACAATAATTGGAATCTAGCAAATGATCTAGATTTTGAAGTGATTAAAAATCTTGATGGTGCCGTGGAAGGTTTAACAAATGGCGTTGCTGATTATTTCCTTTGGGAAAAATATACCACAAAACCCTTGGTTGATGATGGTGTTTTTAGAAGAATTGGCGAGTGTCCGTCGCCATGGCCATGTTTTGTAGTTGCAGTGAGGGAAGATTTTATAGAAAACCATGAAGATGACCTTAGAACAATTTTGAATATCATAAACAATACAACTATAGAATTTAAAAATATTCCAAGCATTGATAGGACAATTGCCAATCGCTATGAACAAGAAATTGAAGATGTACAAAGTTGGTTGGCAATTACAGAATGGTCTCAGGAATTAATAGATGAAGCTACGATAATGAATGTTCAGAAAGAATTAAAAGCGCTTGATATAATTCCTAAAATTGTGGAGTACTCAGATTTAACTTTTGATTTAAACCTTTAAACAACAGTTAAACTTTTAGATATATCTATACATTTATTTATTTTTGATGGATAACTAATAATTTAATAAATGAAACACCTACTAATTGTATTTGCTCTAATTTTTGCTTTTAGTTGCAAAACAGAGCCAAAGGACTACGTTACGCTTTCGGGAAAAATCACTAATAAAAATAGTGATTCGTTACTAGTAAGATCAAGAACATATTCAAAAACCATATCCGTAGAAGAAGATGGTAGTTTTAAAGATACTCTAAAACTAGAAACTGGTATGTATAATCTGTTTGATGGTGAAGAATCTACGATGGTTTTCTTGAAAAATGGTTTTGAGATAGACCTTACCCTTAATACTAATGAGTTTGATGAAACTATTGAGTATACTGGTCTCGGTTCTGAACACAGTAATTTTTTAGCCAAAAATGCCTTACTAAATGAACAACTTTTAGATATTGACGCCTTAAGTAGTCTTAACATGGAAGGGCTAAAAAATGAACTTAGTAATATTGAAACTAAGCTTACAGAGTTCTATGACGCTAACCCTGAAATAGATTCATCGATAATTGGTAATTTAAAAAATCAATTAAAGCCCATGCTAGGTTCTTACGAACGTTTTTTAGCAGGAAGTATCGCGCTAAAAGAAGCATTACCAAAAGGCGCACCTTCTCCTTCTTTTGAAGGTTATGAAAATATAAAAGGAGGCACTACCTCGTTAGTAGATTTAAAAGGAAAATATACCTACATTGATGTTTGGGCAACTTGGTGCGGACCATGTAAAGCTGAAATCCCTTCCTTGAAAAAATTAGAAAAGGAATATCATGATAAAAACATTCAATTTGTTTCACTATCTGTGGATGACGGTAGAGGTTACAGAGGAGCAACAAAAGAAGAATCTGCAGAATTAGCTAAAGAAGGCTGGAAAAAAATGATAGCCGAAAAAGAACTAGGAGGTATTCAATTATTAGCACCTAAGGGTTGGCAATCTCAATTTGTACAAGATTATAAGATTAGTGGTATTCCTAGGTTCATATTGATTGATCCGGATGGAAATATTGTTACACCTGATGCACCAAGACCATCTAGTACAAAAATTGTTGAAATGTTTAAAGAGTTAAATATTTAAATATAGAGTCTCCCTAATAAATTAAAAGCCGCAATCAGCGGCTTTTTTTATTCTTGTTCTTGATTGACTTCACCTTGTGGCGGTTGTTCAGGTTGTTTAAACAAATCGATAAACGCTTCTCCAAGATATTCTACAATATGGCTAGCTATTAAGCTTTGATAGCCAAAATCTTCCACTGCAATATCTGCCGATTTCCCATGTAAATACGCTCCAAAAATAGCCGCCGTTGAAGGGTGATAGCCTTGAGCAATTAAACCAGTAATTATTCCTGTAAGAACATCTCCACTACCCGCTGTAGCTAAACCAGGATTCCCTGTGGTATTCACAAAAAATCGCTCATTAAAAGCAACCATAGAGTTTGCGCCTTTAACTACAATAATGACTTTGTGTTTTTTTGAAAACGCTTTCACTTTCTCAAGTTTTTCGAAATCATCTTTCCACGTGCCTATTAAGCGTTCTAATTCTTTGGGATGAGGCGTTAAGACTGTGAATTCAGGTAATAACTTTAAAAGTGCTTTCTTTTTTGCCAATATATTCAAGCCATCGGCATCAACAACTAAAGGTAATTTGTTTGTTTTTAAGAATGTTTCAAATGCTGATATAGTTTTAGTATCAGTGCCTGCTCCTATACCAAAACCAATTACCGTTGGTTCAATATCAAAATTTAGTGTTGTAATTTTTTCTTCATCTTTATCAGTAATCACCATTGCTTCAGGAAATCCTGATTGCAATGGTAAATAACCACATTTTGGCACATAAGCCGAAACCAAACCTGCTCCAGCAGACAATGCGCCTCTACTAGCTAAAGTTACAGCACCTATTTTTCCATAGCTACCACCAATAACTAAAGCATGCCCAAACTGACCTTTATGCGAAAACTTATCACGAGCTATGTAATTTGGCAATACTTCATGCTTTCCAACAAGCTCAACTTCAGTTTGTGTGGTGTATAAATATTCTGGATCTAAACCAATGTCTAGAATTTCCCATTGTATGGTATATTTTGCTGTTTCTGGTAAAAAGAACACCAATTTAGGCGATGCAAAACTCAACGTAAAACCAGCATAAACCACGGCCTCTGGATCTTCAGAAGCTTTATCAGTGTACAATCCTGATGGAATATCAATAGATAACGTAAATGCTTTAGTAGCTCTAAAATGTTGAAATAATTGCTTCACCCAATCCACAACAGGTCTATTCAAACCTATGCCAAAAACAGCATCTACAATAATATCGTTAGGATGAATTTCAGGAAAATCTTCAGCACATTTTAAAAGTGTTGGCCATTTTTTGGTGGTACTCTTAATCCGATCATAATTAATTAAAAAGTCTTTAGAACGTTTGTCACTATAATTTACAATATAAGTATGCACATTATAGCCATGTGTAATTAGGTGGCGTGCCAAAACCAAACCATCTCCTCCATTATTTCCAATACCGCAAAAAACATGAATCGGGACTTGCGCACCTTGCATACGCGCATGCATCCAATTAAAAATTTGCGTACCTGCACGCTCCATTAATTCTGTTGATGTAATATTTTGACGTTCGGCGGTTAATTTATCGCCCGCGTATATTTGCTCTTTGGAAAATATTTTCATTTCAGGTCTATTGTAGATTTTTCAATTCTCCATTATAATAGTCGTTTTTTTTAAACGAAAATTTACCCATGGTAAGAATCTTGCAAAAAACTAAGTTTTGTTTTTTAATTAGGCTAAAAGTAATACTTTTGGAATGTTTATATAACCAAAATGTATCATTTAAGCCAAAATACAACATTAAATATACACACAATTTCTGCGTGCAATACTTCTATTTTAGCTACAACTACAAATACCACAACCCTTTGGGGTTATTAGTTATATATTATTCCGGCTTTTTGTGTAGTTTTTACAATTGCATTTTTTCAAATTTTACGTTTAAATTTCAATTTAACACCCAATGAAGGTTTTAAAATTCGGAGGAACTTCGGTAGGTTCTTCAAAAAATATAAATAAAGTCATAAGTATTTTAGAAGCTTATGCAAGAGACAGCAAAGTAGTATGTGTAGTGTCGGCAGTAGGCGGAATTACTGATAAGTTACTAGAAGCTGGTAAGCAGGCTCAGGGAAAAGAAGATAGTTTTAAAGATACTTTTGAAACCATAAAATCTATCCATTTCAATATTATTAAAGAATTAAATCCTGATAATAATACAGCTATTTTAGCGTACGCTGAAGAAAAGCTAAACGAGCTAAAAAGTTTATTGGAAGGCATATTTTTAATTAACGAAATTTCACCAAAAACCTCTGATAAATTGGTGAGTTTTGGTGAGTTATTGTCGTCTTTCATTATTGCTGAAACTATGAAAAATAGAAGTATTTCAGCTGAAAGAAAAAATTCACAAGAGTTGGTAATAACCAATTCTAACTTTACAAAAGCCGAGGTTGATTATAAAACAACCAATAGCAATATAAAATCATATTTTGATGACGCCACAGAATCTATTACCATTCTTCCAGGATTTATAGCGAACTCAACTTTTGGTGAGCAAACTACTTTAGGTCGTGGAGGATCTGATTTTACAGCAGCTATTGTTGCAGCAGCATTAAACGTTGAGCAACTGGAAATTTGGACAGATGTAAGCGGTATGTTTACTACAAATCCAAAATTAGTAAAGCAAGCACGTCCAATAGAAACCATTTCATATCAAGAAGCTATGGAATTGTCACACTTTGGAGCAAAAGTGCTTTATCCTCCTACTGTTCAGCCTGTTTTAGATTTAGACATCCCTATTCATATTAAAAATACAATGGAACCAGAAGCGGTTGGAACTATCATTTCCAAAGATGCCAATGGTACAAAATCGCCTGTAAAAGGAATTAGTAATATTTCAAAAATAGCATTATTGACGCTTCAAGGCAGTGGTATGGTTGGTATTCCAGGTTTTTCTAAACGTTTGTTTGAAACCTTATCTAATGAAAAGGTAAACGTTATCCTAATTACCCAAGCGTCTTCCGAACATTCCATTTGTATTGGTATTGAAGAAAAAGATATTGAAATAGCAAAAACAGCTATTGATATTACTTTTGAAAATGAAATTGCTTTACACAAAATAGAACCGTTATTAGTAGAAAAAGGGCTATCTATTGTGGCATTGGTTGGTGATAATATGAAGAATCATCAAGGTATTAGCGGAAAAATGTTTTCATCGTTGGGTAAAAACAATATTAATATAAGAGCAATCGCCCAAGGTGCATCAGAACGCAATATTTCTATTGTTATTGA
Source organism: Jejuia sp. UBA6058 (assembly GCA_002428965.1). GTDB lineage: Bacteria > Bacteroidota > Bacteroidia > Flavobacteriales > Flavobacteriaceae > Jejuia. The sequence goes on from DIYI01000017.1 coordinate 107,474, forward strand.
AGAAAGCGATGTAAAAAAAGCGTTGAATACACTGCATGAAGCCTTTTTCGAAAGCATCACAAAGCAATTAAATGTATTTATTACTGGTGTTGGAAATGTGGGCGAGCGTTTGGTGGAGCAAATAAAGCAACAGAAGAAATATTTAAAAGAGAATTTAAAAATCAATTTGCGAGTGGTTGGGTTATCCAATTCTAGAAAAATGATTTTTGATGGTTCTGGATTATCACTTCAAAACTGGAAAGCAGATTTAAATAACGGAGAAACGGCATCTTTAGAGGGCTTTTTTGAAAAGGCAAAATCTCTTAATCTTCGTAATAGTATTTTTGTAGATGTTACGGCAAATGCAGATGTGGCGGGGCTTTATGAAAAATACTTAAGAGAGAGTATAGCGGTTGTGGCATGCAATAAAATTGCATGTTCAAGCGATTTTTCAAACTATAAAGAATTAAAGCGTTTATCGCTTAAATACAATGCGCCTTTCTTGTTCGAAACTAATGCTGGTGCAGGTTTACCAATTATTGATACGCTTAATAATTTAGTAGCTTCTGGTGATAAAGTAACGTCTATTCAAGCAGTGTTATCTGGAAGTCTAAACTTTGTATTTAACAACTTTAATGATACTACTAAGTTTTATGATGTTGTAAAACAGGCTGGTGCTGAAGGTTATACAGAGCCTGATCCACGAATTGATTTAAGTGGTGTAGATGTAGCACGCAAAATTTTAATTTTAGCAAGAGAAAGTGGCGTTGAATTGAATTTAGAAGATATTGAAAATACGTCGTTTTTATCACCTTCTGGATTACAAAGTGGTTCTGTTGAGGAATTTTACAAAACGCTTATTGCCGATGAAGTACATTACCAAAGTTTGTATGCTTCGGCTAAAGCAAACAATTGCCAGCTTAAGTATGTTGCAAAATTCGATAATGGAAAGGCAAATGTGAGTTTACAAGAAATTCCTGTTGGACATCCTTTTTACAACTTAGAGGGGAGTGATAACATTGTAATGTTTTATACAGAACGATACTCTCAACAACCGATGATAATAAAAGGTGCAGGTGCAGGTGCAGATGTTACAGCATCAGGATTGTTTGCTGATATTATAAGATTAGGAAATAATTAATTACGATGGAATTACATAAAGAAAGTGATATTTCCTGTTCTAGCGCAGCGGAACATTATTTAATTGAACTTATGAATGAAATAAAAATATTTTCACCAGCAACCGTAGCCAATGTTTCTTGTGGTTTTGATGTTATGGGCTTTTGCTTGGATAATGTTGGTGATGAGATGGTCATTCGAAAAATTGACAAAAAAGGTATTTATATTACCAAAGTTGAAAATTTTGATTTGCCATTTGAAACAGAACTTAATGTTGCAGGCGTATCTGCTCTAGCAATGTATGAGGCTATTGATGTTGATTTTGGTTTCGAAATAGAAATTTACAAAAACATAAAACCGGGAAGTGGTATTGGCAGTAGTGCAGCAAGTGCTGTTGGTAGTGTTTTTGGAATGAATGAGCTTATTGGAAGACCATTCAATAAAACTCAATTGACCGAATTTGCCATGAAAGGTGAAGCATTAGCTAGCAAATGCGAGCATGCCGATAACCTCGCTCCTGCCCTTTTTGGAGGATTTACTTTGGTAAAAAGCATAGCACCATTAAAAATATTGCAAATTCCTTCTCCTGAGGATTTATATGCCACAATTATTCATCCGCAAATAGAAGTAAAAACATCAGAGTCTAGAGCAATTTTACCAAATGAAGTGCCATTGAACAAAGCTATTACACAGTGGGCAAATTTAGGAAGTTTGATACATGCACTTCATACTAGCGATTATGATCTGATTCAGGATTCGTTAAATGATGTGGTGGTGGAACCTTATCGCAGTCAACTAATTCCTTTGTTTAACGAAGTAAAAGATGTATCCTTAAAAGCAGGTGCCTTGGGTGCAGGAATTTCAGGTTCGGGACCTTCAATTTTTACTTTAAGTAAAGGTTTAGAGCAAGCAAATAAAGTTAAAGAAGCGATGCAAAGTGTATATGAAACATCAGAAATCGATTTTGATATACATGTTTCAAAAATAAATACTCAAGGTGTTAAAATTATTGGCTAAATGACAGGTGACTGAAGACAGAAGACCGAAGTAATTAACAGCATTTATAAATGGAAAAGTTTAAATTTGAAAAACTTAATATTTGGCAAAAAGCTATGGATATTGGAGAAAGTATAGACCAATTGAGTTTATCATTTCCGGAAAAGGAAAAATTTAATTTATCCTCACAAATTTGTAGAGCTGCCGATTCAATTGCTTTGAATATATCTGAAGGTTCAATTGGGCAATCTAACCCAGAACAAAAGAAATTTATTGGTTATTCAATCCGTTCGTTAGCTGAAGTGGTAACTTGCTTATTCAAAGCAAAAAGAAGAGATTACATTACAGAAATAAAATTCACTGAATTATATAATGAAGCTTATCATTTAATGAACATGATGATTGCCTTCAGAAAAAATATAAAATAAAAGAAATTTCCAGAAGCATTGATTGGTCATCAGTCATCCGTCTTCGGGCTATTTAAAACATGAACTACTATTCGTTAAATAAGCAAGCTTCAGATTCATCATTTAGGAATGCTGTTATAAAAGGTTTAGCGCCTGATAAAGGCCTATATTTTCCAGAATCTATTACACCTCTACCGAAATCATTTTTTGAGAATATTGATAATTTATCATATTCTGAGATAGCGTTTGAAGCTATTAAACAATTTGTCTCTCCAGAAATTCCTGAAAATATTTTAAAGATAATTGTAGAGGAAACCTTGTCTTTCGATTTTCCCATAGTAAAATTGAATGATAATATTTCTACTTTAGAGCTATTTCATGGGCCAACAATGGCATTTAAAGATGTTGGTGCGCGTTTTATGGCACGTTGCTTAGGCTATTTTAACCAAGACAATGATAAAGAAGTTACGGTTTTAGTAGCTACTTCTGGTGATACAGGTGGTGCGGTTGCTAACGGTTTTCTTGGTGTGAAAGGTGTAAATGTTGTGATTTTATATCCTAGCGGAAAAGTCAGTGACATTCAGGAAAAGCAATTAACAACACTTGGTCAAAATATACGAGCGTTAGAGATAAATGGAACATTTGACGATTGTCAGGCCATGGTCAAAACTGCCTTTTTAGATGAAGCATTAACTAGCCAAATGCAACTAACTTCAGCCAACTCCATTAACGTAGCTCGCTGGTTGCCACAATTGTTCTATTTCATGTTCGCTTACAAGCAGTTACACAAAACTTATAAAGACATTGTATTTACAGTGCCTAGTGGAAATTTTGGAAATATTTGTGCGGGTATGATGGCCCAACAATTGGGATTACCAATACGACACTTTGTAGCTTCTAACAATTTGAATAATGTTGTAACACGCTATCTTATATCTCAACTGTATGAGCCCAAGCCTTCTATTCAAACCATAAGTAATGCTATGGATGTTGGTGCACCAAGTAACTTTATTCGTATTCAAGAAATATATAAAAATGAATTCGAAACTTTAAAGGAGAACTTATCATCATATAGTTTTACAGACGAAGAAACCAAGGAAGCCATGTTAGAAATGTATGATGATTACAACTATGTTGCTGATCCTCATGGTGCTGTAGGCTATTTGGGTTGTAAAGCTTACCTAAAAGAAAATCCAAATGCGCATTGTGTCTTTTTAGAAACAGCGCACCCCACAAAATTTTTAGATGTTGTAGAAGAAGTTATAAAAGAAGAACAACCATTGCCAGAGCAGATTCAAGCTGTTATGGGGAAAGAAAAAGAATCTACTTTGATTTCTACTTACGAGGATTTGAAGGGGTTTCTTTTGAGCTAAATATTCAAAACCACTAAGTACGAATTTCAAAAATATAGTTATGGCTGAAATCAAAAAACTTGCCTCCAAGGTTGTTTACAAAAACAAATGGATGACCGTTAGAGAGGATGAAATACAAAGAGTCAGTGGTGCTAAAAGTATTTATGGCGTTGTTGATAAGTCTAACTTTGTTGTTATCATTCCTGTTGAAAATGGACGAATTCATTTGGTAGAGCAATATCGCTATCCTGTTGGTGGAAGATATTGGGAATTCCCTCAAGGCTCTTGGGAAGAAAAACCAAATGCAGACCCTAAGGATGTTGCCTTAGGAGAACTCAGGGAAGAAACCGGACATATTGCAAATAATATTGAGCATATAGGTTTTCTTTACCAAGGCTATGGTTATTCTAGTCAGGGCTATCATATTTATTTTGCAACTGATTTCACTAAATCTGAAATGGAACTAGACGAGGAAGAAGAAGGTTTAATAACAGCTTCTTTTTCTATTCAGGAATTTGAGGATATGCTCTTGAACGGACAAATTAAAGATGCAACTACAGCAGCAGCCTATGGTTTAGCCAAATTAAAAGGATTCGTTTAAACTATAGTTACAGGCTTTTTTTTAAGAATCACTTCTTTTCGGATGTTGTAATTAAATAGAGCATTTAGTTGACTTTGTAAAATAGTTGAATTACATTGGGATAAATATATCACAAAGCCATTAGAAATTATTTCAAATGACATTTTATCAATCGCAGTTACATAAAGTAAAAAGTGAATGTTATTCCAACAAAGAGCAACTAAAAACTGTAAAAGCACTTCGCAACTATTTAGAGAATAGCTATTATGATGATTTAAACTTAAATACTCTGTCAAAGAAGCTATTTACCTCAAAATACCACCTGTTAAGACTTTTTAAGAAATATTACGGACAAACTCCCAGACAATATCTGATGGATAAACGCATTGAAAAATCCAAACAATACTTAAACCAAGGAATGACTGTTACTGATACCTGTTATGCTGTAGGTTTTGAAAGTCTAGGATCCTTCAGTACGCTTTTTAAAAGTAGAACTGGTAAATCTCCAAAAGCATACCAAAAAGAGCAATTTTCAAGAAAAAAGTTAGAATAAGATTTCCGAGTTTTGGAATATCAATAAAATAAACACACCATGCGAGTAACAGTAATTAGTATTCCCGTAAGAGATCAAGAGGTAGCATCAAAATTTTATACTGAAAAATTGGGATTTATCATTAAAAAAGATGCACCATTAGGTGGCGGGAATAGATGGCTCACGTTAGTATCTAAAGAGGCACAAGATGGTCCCGAAATACTGTTGGAACCTGCTCCTAATCATTTTGAACCCTGTAAGGTTTTTCAGAATGCACTTAAAGACGCTGGAATTCCATGGACACAGTTTGATGTAGACAATGTTGATGATGAGTATGATAGACTTCTTAAAGTGGGCGTAGAATTTAGTGTAAAACCTACCGAAATGGGCACCGTTAAATTTGCTGTGTTTGATGATACCTGTGGTAATAACATACAAATAGTTGAAACGCTTTAGAATATGTAAAATTAAAAACGCCCCATTTTCATGAGGCGCTTTCTTTTTCATAGCAATTCTGCCACTTAAATTGGCATTACTACTGAATCAATTACGTGAATTACACCATTACTACCTTTCACATCAGTCATCACAATTTCACTGTAATTTCCGTTTTGGTCTTTCAACCATATTTTGCCATCTTTTTTCTTAACAACAATATCTTGTCCGTTTAAGGTTTTTAAAGTCACCATACCTTTTCCTTTCTTTAAAGCTGCTACCACATCCTTAGCCTCAAGTTTACCAGCTACTACATGATATGTTAAGATACCAGAAAGCGTGCTTTTGTTTTTAGGCTCTAATAGAGAATTTAATGTGTTGGCATCTACTTTTCCAAAAGCATCGTTAGTAGGGGCAAATACAGTAAAAGGACCATCACCTTGTAAAGCACTTACCAAATCTGCCGCCTTTAAAGCAGCGACTAAAGTGGAAAAATCTTCATTTCCAACGGCTACATCAACAATTGTTTTTTGCGCAGTTGCAAATTGACTTACTGATAGAGCAACTACTGTGGTTAAAATAAAAACTAACTTTTTCATAATAATTTTGTGTTTTTGATTAAACTAATTAGCACTACTATTCGTTTTTTGAAGTGCTTTCAGTTATATTTACACAGGGTTGTTTCCTCTGGATGAACCTCTACTCTTTTTTGGGAAATCTTTAACATTTATGCTAAACCAAGCGGATCTTATCACAAATCTTAAAAATAAAGATGAAGCTGCGTTATCTCAACTTTATGATGCATATGCCCCCGCTATTTATGGTGTTATCATTAGAATGTGTAAGGATGAGCAACATGCCCAAAATATTTTACAGGATACTTTTTTAACGATTTGGGAGAAATCGCATCAATTTAATCCTGAAAAGGGAAAGTTTTATACATGGGCTTATAGAATTGCGAAGAACAAAACGTTAAATTTCTTAAGAGCAGATAAAAAGCTCATCCAAACAGAAGATTTAAGTGTATATAAAGATAGAGAGGAAGCAGTTAAAACCGATACTGATTTTTTACAGCTTAAAGGATGTTTAAATCAATTAGAACCGCACCATAAAAAAGCCTTAGAACTGGTGTATTTTAATGGGTTGACACATCGTGAAGCGCATGAAGAAATGAATGTGCCCTTAGGAACATTTAAATCTTACATAAAACAAGCGCTTAAAAAACTAAAGTTGAGTTACAATAAAACAATGGTGTGGTTATTGATTTTAATTGAAATGGTACGATGATGGATAAAGCCTACATATTAGAAAACGGTATTATTGAATTGTATTTATTGGGTGAACTATCTACTGATGATGAGTTGGTCCTAGAGCGTCTATTACTTGAAGACAAAGAGCTAAAAGATGAATTCGATAGTATTGAAGCTAATTTTGAAGCTTTAGCTTTGGAAAATGCTATTAACCCACCTACAGCGGTTAAGGAAAATTTGATAAATTCTTTGAGTAGAGATGCTTCAAAAGTTATACCGCTACCTAAAAAGAATCCTTATAAATCCTATTTAGCGATTGCCGCGAGTATTGCTGCCTTAATAGCAATAGGTAGTGTTTGGATGTATTCTCAATGGAATGACACTAAAGAGGATTTACAAATTGCCACAGAACAAAATTTTAGTTTATCCAAAGAATTGGAAAGTTTGAAAGATAATTTAGAAAACACATCTGAGTATTTGGCTGTTTTAAATTCGGCGGACACGGAGCAATACATCCTTAAGGGTAATGCGCTTTCTCCATCAGCCAAATTAGTGAGCTATGTAAATCATAAGCAAAAAAAGGTAATTGTAAATGCTACTGAATTACCAGAACTAGATGAAAACCATGATTACCAAATGTGGGCAGATGTGGAAGGAGAAATGATTAATATGGGTGTCATCTCAAAAGATTCACAACTTCTAGCTATGAATTATATAAATAATGCGGAATCATTAAATGTTACCATCGAACCTTTAGGTGGTAGTTATCATCCAACAGTTTCACGATTAATTACTAATGTTTATTTGTAAATCATTTTAACAAATTCTCCAATGCAGGTTGTAAATGATGAAATTCAAAATTAAAGCCTTCACTTTCTATTTGTTTTGAACTTACACGCTGACTTTCGAATAAAATGATATGCATTTCTCCTAAAACTAATTTCATAGCAAATTTTGGAATATTAGGTAGAAACAATGGTTTGTTTAACACCTTAGCTGCGGTTTTTGTCAATTCTGCATTTGAAACTGGATTTGGTGCCACACCATTAAAAACTCCTTCTAATTTATTCTCCAAAACAAATAAAAATACATTTGCCAAATCGTTTATGTGAATCCAAGACTGCCATTGCTTTCCACTACCAAATGCAGCTCCAGCCCCATATTTAATGGGTTTTACTATTTCCGATAAAGCTCCGCCTTTATTTGACAGTACAAGGCCTATTCTCACCTTAGACACTTTAATATCTAGTAGAGAAAATTCATCTACTGCGTTTTCCCATGCATGCACAACTTTACCTAAAAATGAAGTGCTTATCTCTTCATTTGTTTGGTCGTAATAATTGGTTAACGAATCTGGATAAATACCAATAGCACTTGCAGATACAATGTGTTTAATGCCATGAGATTCTGCTTTAAGGGTATCAATTAATAATTGTGTGCTATCTACTCTGCTACTGATAATTTCCTTTTTGTAAGCCTCAGTCCATCGTTTTGAAATAGATGCGCCCGCTAAATGAATAATTCCGTCAACACCCCTAAAGCAATTCGTATCTAGTTCCTTAGTATTAACATTCCAATAAAACCCTTTATAATTATCGTCTTGAGAAATTTTAGTTTTTCGAGTTGTTAAATAATTAACTTGAATGTTTTTTGAATGACAGAGCCTCACAATTTCTTGTCCAACCAACCCCGTAGCTCCTGTAATTAAAACGCGCATTTTCTTTTTTTTATAAAATTACGAAATGGTAATGGCGCGGTTTGATTATTTAAGTTAGGTTTAACAGAAGGGAGTTTGAAGACCGAAGACAGGTGACCGAAGTAAAGTGGGAAAATAAAAAACTTGAAATGAGCACAACTGAAAACTGAGACTTTGATTGCCAACTATTTAGTGGCTCTAAGCATTTCACGTTTTCCTGGAGGTCCAGGTAATTTTTCAACTAAAAACCCAACAGACTGCATTGCACGACGAACACTTCCTTTTGCTGCGTATGTTACTAGAACACCTTTGTCTTTTAAAGCGTTATACATTTTTTTGAATATGGTTTCTGTCCATAATTCAGGTTGTACTCGAGCTCCAAAAGCATCAAAATAAATGAGATGATATTGATTTGTATCTTCAATTTCATCAAACATTTTTTGCTGTTTCGTTACATTGAAATTGTTACTTATTTGGTGTTTGTCTTCCCATGAAATATCATGGAACTTTTTGAAAATTAAATCCTTTTTCTCTGCTTTTAATTCTGAAGGATAATTTAGGAGTTGAATTTCCTCTGAGGAAACAGGGTATCCCTCTACTCCAACATAATTAATTTTGAGATTTGATTTTTCTGCTTCTAAATATGTAATGAATGCGTTTAAACCTGTACCAAAACCTATTTCTAGGATGGATATTGTTTTATGAGATCCTGAAACGCCTTCAGGATGACAAACATGATATAAACCGTGTTTTATGAATACGTGATACGCTTCTTGTATGGCGCCATGTTTGGAATGGTATTGTTCGTTCCAATCTGGTAAATGGATGGTGGTTGAACCATCTGCAGTTTTTATGATTTCACGTTTCAAAATAGAGGTTTATGTTTGGTAAGGTAACAGTTTTGGCGGACAAGAGCGCTAGGGATTGCAGTGGTAGCTTTTGCCGAGGCGCGCTTCGAGGCAAAACTTTTAACGGAAAGCCCGACCCTTGTGGTAGCGCCCAAATAATTTTACTGAATTACTAAAACCCCATCAGCCTCAAAAGAATAGGTGCGTTTTGGCTCGATGATGGCTGCAATTTCTTCAGCAGATTTACCTGCATCTTCGGCGTAATGCCGTTGCTCATCAACAGAAACTTCTTTTACATAGGCTTTTCCGTTAACAACTACTTCTTTTCCTGTAATATCCTTTGGAACGAAAAACCCGTAATCTTTAAATTTTACCATAACTTCTTTGTCGTTGCCTAAATCTAAAGTCATCCAACAACCTTTTGCTTGACATACATTTGTTACCGTAGCCTTCATTTTAGAGTTTATGCTATCCCCTTGTTGCATGGTTTTGTAGTGCGCCGCCATAGATTTGGCAATTATAGCATCATCGGATTGTATTTCCTTTCCAAATGAGGCAAAAGCCACATCTTTGGTTTCGGTTGATTTTGCTTCAGATTCTTGGGATTTATTTTTACAGGATGATATGGTTAAAACGCAGATTATCAATAGTGTTAGAAATCTCATTATTCAAAAATTTTATTTGTGTAAATATACCGCTTTTTTGAGACTAATTTTTATAAATTTGTAGGCTAAATGACTAAGAAATGAGTGCCATAACTAAAGACATTGAGATTATAAAAACAACATCCAGCAAGATTCATGGTGTGGATTTTGGTAACTTAAAGTTTGGAAGTGTGTTTTCTGACCATATGTTGGTTTGCGATTACAAAGATGGGAAATGGCATGCCCCTAAAATTATGCCTTATCAACCTTTAACTTTGGAACCTTCTGCGAAGATTTTCCATTATGGACAATCGGTCTTTGAAGGTATGAAAGCTTACAAGGATGAAGATGGTAAAGCCTGGTTATTTAGACCTGAAGATAATTGTAAGCGTTTAAATATTTCATCTAACCGTATGGCAATCCCTGAGTTACCTGAGGAATATTTCATGGATGGTTTGGTAACTTTATTACAATTGGATAAAGATTGGATTCCTACTAATGAAGGTAGCTCCTTATATATTCGTCCTTTCGTTTTTGCATCTGGACAAGGCTTTCATGCTTCTCCTGCTGATGAATACAAGTTCATAATTTGTACAGCGCCGTCAGGGTCTTACTTTTCTGGTGAGGTAAAAGTATTGATTGAAGAAAAATATTCGCGTTCTGCTGATGGTGGGGTTGGTTTTGCTAAAGCTGGAGGTAATTATGCGGGTCAGTTTTACCCAACACAACTAGCTAAAGCTAAAGGTTACCAACAAGTAATTTGGACGGATGACCATAAACATGAGTATATTGAAGAGGCCGGTGCAATGAATATTTTTGTGCGTATTGGTGATACGTTGATAACAGGACCAACAAGTGATAGAATTTTAGATGGTATTACACGTAAGAGTATTATTGAGCTTGCTGAAAGCGAAAATATTTCTGTTGAAGTTCGTCCACTTAGAGTAGATGAAGTAGTTGAAGCTGCTAAAAACGGCACTTTAAAAGAAATGTTTGGTGCTGGTACTGCAGCTGTAATTTCTCCGATTTCTGGATTTGGTTATAAGGGAACGGATTATGATTTACCAAAATTAGATAGTACTTACGCTGATTATTTGAAGAAGCGTATTACTGATATTCAAACAAATAAAGCTGAAGATCCTTTTGGATGGCGGTTTGGGGTGTAGAGAAGCCCTAATGCGCTCTCCTATCCTCTCCCCGAGGGAGAGCGATACTCAAACTTTAAAAAAAAGAGGCTGTCTAAAAAGGCAGTCTCTTTTTTTGTCAACCTGAACTTGTTTCAGGTTCTCATTCTAATATAAGATTCTGAAACAAGTTTAGAATGATAGTATATTTATTTTTCTAGAATAGCTTCAATATTTGGTTTGAAGTAATTTGGACCTTTAAGTACTTTACCATCCTCTCTGTAAATTGGTTGTCCGTCATCACCCAACTTACTCATATTACTGCGCTGAATTTCTTCAAACACCTCTTCTATTTTATATTGAAGTCCGTGCTCTATTATCGTACCGCATAAAATGTAAAGCATATCTCCAAGCGCATCGGCTACTTCAACTAAGTCATTATTATTTGTAGCCTCAAGATACTCTTCATTTTCCTCGCGCATTAGTTTGTAGCGCAATAAGTTCTTCGCTTCTCCTAAATCGGCTTTTGGTGTTTCTCTATGCCCTATTTTAAATGCTGTATGAAATGCTTTTACAGCCTCAATTTTGTTTTTCATAAATTAATTTTTGTCATTCCCATGAAGATGAGAATCTAATCATTATCCTTAAATTTGCATAAAAATAGCCATATGTTTAGTAAGGGTCAAATTGTTTTCGGAATTATCTTTTTTATTGTCTTCTCTATCATTATTGGCTATACCTATCGTAAAGATTTAAAACTTCATAAACGCTTTTATAAAGGCAGTATTTGGATTTTACTAGCATTTATCGGTTTTATTGGGTTTATTGCTGCTATTAAGTTTTGGTTATAATTCTTTTCTGGATTATTATATTTTTTCTGAGGGTAGGAAAATTTTCTTTTCAACTGTTTTATAAAAAAGTTTGCTAATCGACGCAACCTTTTTATCTAAATAACATCTAACAAATAACATCGGCAGCAACCATGGACATTTTACAAATAATAGGCTTACTCATTATTGTAAATCTAATACTATTAGCTTTTAGTGTTAATAAGAAAACAGAACCTTAATTCGGTTCTGTTTTTTCTTTTTATTGCTTTATTAAAAGTATTTCTATCTATTTGAAGCTTAACAATAACTTACAACAAAAAAATGTGTAAGCCACAACAATGTAGGGTTTTATTTTATGAGTTACGGATTAACAGTAAATATAACTTATGCCATTATCAAAACGGCAATAAAACTCTATTTTGATTAACGAATTATAAGGTTGGTTTTCAGAAATAGCTATATTTGTTTATACACTATTCAAACCACTTAAAATGAAAGCCTTTAAATACATTGTATTCCTTATCCTTATAGCCATAATTGGATTGGCAGTTTATATTGCCGTACAACCCAACTCATTTGAAGTTACCAGAACTAGAACATTAAATGCACCAGCTGCGGTTGCCTATGATAATGTGATAGATTTTAAAAATTGGGAAGCTTGGTCCTCTTGGGCGGAAGCAGACCCTGATATGAAGATAACACTTGCTGAAAATACAAGAGGTGTTGGTGGTTCCTACCAATGGGAAGATAAGGATGGTATTGGTACTATGAAAAACACAGCCACAGTTGCGAATGAATCAATTACCCAGGAGATGCAATTTGCTGCATTCCCAAAATCTGATATTACTTGGCAATTTGCACAAAATGCTGATGGAACTACAGATGCAACTTGGACCATTTCTGGAAAAGATTTAGGATTTGGTTTTAAAATGTTTTCCACGCTTATGGGTGGAATGGAAAAGCAAATCGGTCCGCATTATGAAAGAAGTTTGGAAAAATTGGACAGTATTTTAGTGGCTGATATGGCAAAATTTGATATTGCCGTAAATGGTGTTACGGAATATGGCGGTGGTTTTTATGTCTATAAAACAACATCTGCCAATGGAGCCAATATTAGTAATATAATGGCGAAGCAATATGGAGAGATCGTTGGATTTATGACAGAAAACAAAATTCCCTTTAACGGTATGCCATTTACCATTTACAACGACATGAATCCTGAAAACGGAAATATCATTATGAGTAATGCTATTCCTATTGTTAACAAAGTTGATGTTCCTGCTGATAGTGAAGTTTTATGTGGTTTTATGTCGAATACAAAAGCATTAAAAACCACACTTAAAGGTAACTATACTAATCTTCCAAAAGCTTGGGAAGCAGCAATGGGGCATTTAGCTAAAAATGGTATGGAACAATCTGATGTAAAACCTTTTGAAATTTACACGAATGATCCAGGGGATTTCCCTAATCCGTCAGATTGGGTCACCGAAATTTATATTCCGATAAAATAATAGTAATTTATTACCCTGAACTTCTTTCAGGGTATTTTTTAGTTTAAATTTGAGATGCTGAAACGAGTTTTGCATGACATCTTTTAAAAAATGAAACAAGTTTTACTAGTATTTTTGGGTGGTGGATTTGGTAGCGTACTGCGCTATCTTATTGGCAAATTTTTAAATAGCACCGAAAATGGGATTCCTTACGGTACGTTTGCAGCTAATATTTTAGGAAGCCTACTTATTGGTATTATTTTAGGTTTAGCTGCTAAAAATGATTCACTTACGCAAAACCAAACCTTATTATTGGCAACAGGATTTTGTGGAGGCTTCACCACCTTCTCTACCTTTGCTTACGAAAACCATGTATTTTTAAAATCTGGGGATTTTACAAGTTTTGCTATTTATACCATTGCTAGTTTTATTATTGGATTTTTGGCAGTTTTTGCTGGGATGTATTTGGTTAAGTGAATCTACATTAAGAATGAAATACGTCAATAAAATTTTTATTGTAATTACTCTTATTGCTCTTATGAGTTGTGGATCTAGAAATTTGATAACGGGAGGTATTCAAGGTCATAAAATATATTTATGGAGTCCTATGTATGGTGTTGGAGAAACATTTGAATTTAAGAAGGATGATACTTTTATTTTTAAATGGCAGCAAGGTCTCATTCAAGGAGAGACTATAGGAAGTTACACTAAGAAAGAGAGTAGTTTGTTTTTAAGTAGCTCGAAGCAACCTGTGAAGACTGAAAAGTTTAAAATAAAAAGCCTGTCGAATACTAAAAATGATAAAGAATATTATGTAAAAGTGATTGATAAAAAAAACGCACCTTTTGGATATGCTAATTGTTTTTTTATTAAAAATGACAGCATTATTGGAGGAACTTTAGCGAAAGAAGATGGAGCAATCACTTTCAGTAAAGATGATAATTTTGACAAAATCTTGATCAGCTTTGTTGCTCATTATGATGCAGAAATTGATTTAAAGGAAATTTCATCTAATTCAATTGAAGTAGTATTGGTTTCAAAGCCAGAATACTATGAATTTTTTACTAACGAGCTTTTAAAAATACGAGGAAATAAAATTCTGAGATATGACATAGATTCGAATGGAAAGAAAAGACGGAAAGTTTACAAAATCAATACTTCCCAAAAATCTTCACACCAGCCTCTACCCGAGTCTTTAAATAATTCTGCCTTGGTACAATTGGGCAAGAATATTTTTCGTTATAGGCACAATATGGGTTATAGGCTGTATTAAAATCAATAACTAATTTTTCTCCTTGTGGAATTTGAGTGTTAATATAGCGTCCACCACCGTAGCTTTCCAATCCGTTGGTTTCATCTAAAAATGGCAAAAACAAGTCATTAGAAATACCACCAAAGGTTTCTAGTACTTCTTTAAAAATATCAAGATTAAAAGTCTTCCCTTTTAGTTGAAATGATACTTCTCCGTATTTTACATACAATGGTTTACGGTCTGTTGTGGTTTTCATTTCAAAAGGTTGCTCGTCTGGAGTTCTTTTAAAATCTGCTTTTACAACATAAATAGAATCAAACTTAAAGAAATCTAATCCTTCAAACCTTTTAAGGTCTTTCTTTTTTAGCGGAGATGTGCTAGCATCTTTATAAAAGGCGTTTAATTCTTTTTGAAATGGCGTATCACCTTTTAAAGGTCGTTTTTTTTGTGAACAACTGGTAGAGAACAAAGCCAAAACAAGTACAAAAGAAATAAGGTATTTGAAGGTTTTTGGCTGGCAAGCCCGCGTTAGGGATTGCAGGGGCATCCTTTTTAAAATTTTAGCAAATTTGCCGTCATTACGAGGAGGCACGACGAAGTAATCTGCTTGCATTGAAGAGATTGCTTCACTAGGTTCGCAATGACGTTTTGGGGCTACCGTTTTAAAAAGATATAGCGGAAAGCCCGACCCTAAAGGGTAACGCCCAAAACAAAATACTTTTAGCAACTTCATTAATTCTGAGAATTAAAAACTGGGTTAATTTTAAGATTCGCACCATACTGTTGAATCAGATCTTCGGTAAAAGTGTCGAACGTATTTTTGTCGGCGAAGGTTTTAATCTTTTCGGGATCAAAATTACCTTGTAAATAATATGCTGTGGTTTCGGTTGCGGAACTATTGAAAATGATAACATCGGTAACTGCCACACCTGCCTCTCGAACGGATATGATACGTGTGTTATTGGGGTCGTTTTTTCTGAAAACATCAAGATAACCGTTTTTGGCTACGTCGTTTATTTCGGTAATTAATGTTTGGCGCTTAAGATTACTGGTGTTTTCAATTTTAATGAATTTGAAATCAGAAATATTGCCTATACTATGCTTAATCTCGGGAGAAATATTACTTAAAACGGCTTTCATAAAACTGGGCACCTGAAATGAGGTAGCACCAATATCTGTTTTATGGTGGTCATAAAATCCTTGAAAACTACTGCCGCAAGATATCATCAAAAGACTAATGCATATAACAAGAAGTGATTTCTTCATTTTAAAAATTTATTAAGGTAAAAATACAACTTCCAATTATTTTCTCTAGATTTGAGCTTTCAAAATAAATAAAATGCGTTACAACGTCACAATTTGTAGAAAACAATGGACCGCTTCCTTAAAGCAAAGGAGTTGGACTTGTTATGTGTTGTGATGTTATGAATTAAACGTTTACAGATATATTAAAAGTCCGACTTCATTCCAAGTCGGACTTTTTGTTTTTACACACATTTCAAAATAAATCAAAATCAATATATGTAGAAAATTAGAACTATTAGAACTCATGAAAACACTATTTAACAATTACCTGAATACTTTTAAAGGTTTATCAGCTGAAGTTTGGTGGCTTGCCTTAATTACGCTTATTAATAGGGCCGGCACCATGGTAATTCCGTTTTTATCATTATACCTAACAGAAGATTTGGGCTTTACCCTCAGTAATGTGGGAACAGTTATGGCGTGTTTTGGATTGGGTTCTGTTACAGGTTCCTGGTTAGGCGGCAAACTAACAGACAAAATAGGCTACTACAAAGTTATGGTAAGAAGCTTATTAAGTACTGGTGTTTTATTTATTGCGTTACAATTTTTGCATACGTTTTACAGCTTGTGCTTAGGTATTTTCTTGGTGATGGTAGTGGCGGATATGTTTCGTCCTGCCATGTTTGTAGCACTTAGTGCCTATAGTAAACCCGAGAATAAAACGAGAAGCGTAACGCTTATACGTTTAGCCATAAATTTAGGTTTTTCCGCTGGACCTGCAGTTGGGGGTATTATCATAACTTCTATTGGCTACGGTGGATTGTTTTGGATAGATGGGATTACCTGTCTTTTAGCCACAATACTATTGGTATTAGTATTGAATCCTAAAAAATCAAAAGTTTTGGATGTGGTGAAAGTAGAGAACCCCGAACCTGCGCGTAAGGACAAAGCATTTTTAATATTCTTGTGTGCCATGTTTTTGTTTGGATTTATCTTTTTACAGTACTTCTCTACAATGCCGTTGTACTACAGAGATAGACATGTTTTGAGTGAGTTTGAAATTGGATTGCTTCTGGGGATGAATGGGTTCGTCATTTTCCTTTTAGAAATGCCACTCATCAGCTGGCTAGAAAAAAGTGGATTAACGAAAGTATCCTTGATTTTGATAGGAGCCTTTTTGACTGCTTTGAGTTTTTTAGTGTTGAATTTTACAAATTGGACAGGTATTTTGGTTATAGGAATGTTACTCATGACGATTGGTGAAATGATTGCTTTTCCCTTCTCTAACGCTTTTGCATATGATAGAGCAAGTAAAGGCAACCAAGGTGAATATATGGCACTATATACGATTGCATTCTCATTGTCTCACATATTTAGTCATAAAACAGGAATGGAAATGGTAGCGCGTTTGTACTATGATAATACTTGGTATATCATTACAGGAATAGGCGGTATTTGTGTATTTTTATTGTTCATTTTAAAAGGCTATTTAAGCACTAAAACTAAAAATGCATAAATGATTGATGTTATTATTATCGGTGGAGGCCCCATTGGAATTGCATGTGCTTTAGAGTGCAAAAAACGAGACTGGAATTATTTAATTTTAGAAAAGGGAGCGTTGACTAACTCCCTTTTCAATTATCCAAAAAATATGACCTTCTTCTCTACTTCAGAAAAGTTAGAGATTGACGGGATTCCTTTTATCAGTAAAAACCCAAAACCTAATCGCGATGAGGCCTTGGAGTACTATAGACGTGTAGCAACTTCAAACGAAATCAATATCAACCTTTTTGAGACAGTTGAACAGATTTCAAAAGATGATGGTGTTTTTAAGGTGAAAACCGATAAAAACACTTACCAATCACAAAAATTGATTTTAGCTACTGGTTTTTATGATATCCCTAATTTGATTGACGTTCCTGGCGAAGATTTACCTAAAGTAACCCATTATTATAAAGAGGCACATCCTTATGCAATGCAAGATATTGTGGTGGTTGGTGCCAGTAATTCTTCTGTGGATGCTGCTTTAGAAATATATCGTAAAGGCGGCAATGTAACGATGATTATTCGTGGTGAAGGTATTGGTAAACGTGTAAAATATTGGGTGCGTCCAGATATTATCAATCGTATTGATGAAGGCAGTATTAAAGCCTATTTTAATGCAGAAATTATCGAAATTAAGCAAAAGGAATTGACTTTTAAATCGCCTGAAGGCATCAAAACTATTTCTAATGATTTTGTTATTGCTCTAACGGGTTACAAGCCAAATTTTAAATTACTGAATCAGATCGGTATTGAACAATCAGAAGATGAAAAACGTTTACCAAAGTATAATCCAGAAACTATGGAAACCAATGTTTCTGGTGTGTATTTGGCTGGTGTTATTTGTGGCGGTATGGAAACCCACAAATGGTTTATAGAAAATAGTCGCATTCATGCAAAACAAATAGCAGAACATATCGCTTCAACAGGTGTTAGTTCATGAATTTAAATCAAGTTACCATACCGTCTCTGGATGTTGAAAAAGCCATTGGGTTTTACAAAATTTTAGGCTTAAAACTAATCGTCGAAGCATTACCAAAGTATGCGCGTTTTGAATTTACAGATGGCGAGAGCACGTTTTCAATTCATAAAGTTGATGCTTTGTCTAAAGAAAGTGGTGTTAGTATTTATTTTGAAGACGACGATTTAGATGAATTAGTTGATGTGCTTCAAAAGAAAGGTATTGTATTTGAAAGTATTCCTGAAGACCAGCCATGGTTATGGCGTGAAGCAAGATTGAAAGATTTAGATGGTAATCAAATCATATTATACAAAGCAGGTAAAAACAGAAAAAATCCGCCTTGGCGTATTGACTAAATTGGAATTATTTCTTTTTGTTTAATTACCCTTGACAAGACTATTTGTGTTTTAGACTCGCCATAAATAATTAAATTATCAATAAAACGTTCTAAGTGTTTGTTGTCTTTTAAAACTACCTCCATTACAATATTTTCATCGCCTGTAATGCGATAACAATTTACTACTTCATCAAAAGATTTTACCTTATTTAAAAATGGTTTTAGTTTACCCATAAAGGCTCTTAAGGTTATAATCGCTTTTAATTGATAGCCAATTTCAAATGGAGATATAAGGGCCTTATAGCCTTCAATTATACCCATATCCTCCATTTTTTTTATGCGTTCAGATACGGCAGGGGAACTTATACCAACTTGTCTACCGATTTCGGCATTTGATTGTCTAGCATTTTCTTGTAAACACTTCAGAATCTTCTCATTAAGGTTGTCTATTTGCATTTAAAGAAATTTTAATGATAAAAGATTAATATTAAAGCAAAAATACAATTTTACTTTAAATATTAAAGTTGAATCTCGATTCTTGTGACTAATTTTGGGTTAGTTGCTAATGAAATTAAAAAAGAGATGCATAATACCCCACTAAATCTATCGGAATTACCGATTTATCAAAAAGCCATTGAGATTTTTGCATTGTCTCAAAGTATTTCATCTTATATGAATGAAGACTTATCTGCGCTTAAAGCAGATGGTTCAGAGGACACAAACATTTATTTTTCTGGAGATATAGTTCAACAATCGGTATCATTAGCACCTGAAATTGCGAATGCAGAACGTGAAAGGTACTCAGATAGAAAGCATAGACATGTAGCTTCACTTCGTCGTCTTACCAATATGCTTTATAAGAATTCCTATCGTTTAGAGAAAAGTAATAGTAATGGGAGAGACTTCCTTCCAATTTTACGTCGTGAATTAAAGAAATTTAAAAAGTTACAACATAACTGGATGTTGACACTCTAGTTTATCTTTTCAAATTTCTGTCCACAAGGTTCTATACATAGATACCATAAAATCAAACTACCATCTACCGGCAAATCGAAATAGACTTTCGCTGAACGAGAGTTACATGTATTTGGTAATATCTCTCCATCATTTTGGGCGTCTGAATCTGTAATAAAAGAGTACGTTCCTGACTCTTTAGCTCCTATATCATTAGACATGTAACATAACACGCCATTTATTTCTACCGTACCATCACTTAGGAATTCAATAACTCTTTCACTTGATATGGGTCGAAAAGTGCCGCTTCCATCACCAGGATCTGATAGTTGTTCTATTAATTTCCATTTTCCTAAAAGCTGTATCTCGCCTGAAGGCTTACTTTCATCTGAAGAACATGACTGATTGAGAAGAATTAACCCGAAAACAAGTAGCATTTTTAAGCAACTATTATTCATCTTACTGAGATTTAAGTTTAAAAATGGTATTGATAGTCCTTTTTTCATCGCCATAAAATGTCACATCTATATTAATATCCCAAGTATCATCAGATAGTTTTTCTCCTTCTATACTTCCATAAGGATCAACATTTTTTTCTTCATCATTACCAAAACCACAAAAGCATGCTTTTGAAAGAACAGCATTTGCCTCTACCAAATCATTATCTATTAATGAAAAAATTTGCAACTCTGGAGAAATCTGAAAACGAATGTATTCAACGTATTCGTCGTCTGCAATGTCATCATCCTGTGCCTGTTCAAAACGATAAATAAAAACAGTATTTGAGCCTTCTGAAATAAGCCCATACTTCATATATGAACCGTCTAACTGATTAATTTCTAATTTACTGTTTTCAACAAATTCATAACTGTAAGTGTCTTTACTTTTAGATTCAAAAATGGAGCAAGACTGCAATAAAAGGTAAGGTATAACTAGAAAATAAATAGGCTTTTTGAACATGGATGACAGGTTTCTTGGTAGATACAGAAATCATCCAAGGGTTGCGTAAAAAACTTACATATTTCTACGATACTGCCCTCCTACTTCAAACAACGCTTTTGTAATTTGGCCTAAAGAACATACTTTACAGACTTCCATCAAAGCTTCAAAGATATTTTCATTATTAATTGCGGTTTGCTGCAATTCTTTTAGTATCTCAGATGTTTCATTCGCTTTATGTAAACTCTCCAAAGTTGTAATTTGAAATTGTTTTTCTTCTTCTGTGGCGCGAATTACTTCCGCAGGTAAAATGGTTGGAGAGCCTTTACTGCTTAAAAATGTATTTACCCCAATTATTGGGAACTTTCCATTATGCTTCAAAGTTTCATAGTACAAACTTTCTTCTTGAATTTTACTACGTTGATACATAGTTTCCATAGCGCCTAAAACACCACCTCGTTCGGTAATTCTATCAAATTCAACTAATACTGCTTCTTCCACTAAATCTGTCAATTCTTCAATAATGAACGCACCTTGTATTGGGTTTTCATTTTTAGCTAATCCTAACTCTTTATTAATGATTAATTGAATTGCCATGGCGCGACGTACAGATTCCTCTGTTGGGGTAGTAATGGCTTCATCATAAGCATTAGTATGAAGCGAATTACAATTATCATAAATCGCGTAAAGTGCTTGAAGTGTTGTTCTAATATCGTTAAAATCAATCTCTTGAGCATGCAAACTTCTCCCAGATGTTTGAATATGATATTTCAACATCTGAGCTCTTGGATTTGCTCCATATTTTTCTTTCATGGCTTTTGCCCAAATTCGGCGCGCAACACGCCCAATTACAGCATACTCAGGATCGATTCCATTTGAAAAGAAAAACGAAAGGTTTGGACCGAATTGATTGATATCCATACCACGGCTCAAATAATACTCTACATAGGTTAATCCATTGGAAAGTGTTAGTGCTAATTGCGTAATAGGGTTCGCCCCAGCTTCTGCAATATGATATCCTGAAATGGAAACAGAATAAAAATTTCGAATATTATTTTCGATAAAATATTCTTGAACATCCCCCATCAATCGTAATGCAAATTCAGTAGAAAAAATACAAGTGTTTTGCGCTTGGTCTTCCTTTAAAATATCAGCCTGAACTGTTCCACGAACTTGGGAAATGGTCTTTTTCTTAATTTCTGAATACACTTCTTTAGACAGAACTTGATCACCTGTTACTCCTAATAGCATTAACCCTAAACCATCATTACCATTCGGTAATTCTCCATTGTATTTTGGACGCTCTTTACCTTTATAAAGTGTTTCAATTTTAGCTTCTACTTCAGCTTCTAGATTGTTATCCTTAATGTAAATTTCACACTGTTGGTCAATCGCAGCATTCATAAAAAAGCCTAAAAGCATCGGTGCTGGTCCATTAATTGTCATACTAACAGATGTCATAGGGTCTGCCAAATTGAAACCTGAATACAACTTCTTAGCATCATCTAAACAACAAATAGAAACACCAGCATTACCAATTTTCCCATAAATATCAGGGCGATAATCAGGATCGTTTCCATAAAGCGTTACACTATCAAAAGCTGTTGATAAACGTTTTGCAGGCATACCTTCACTAACATAATGAAAGCGTTTGTTAGTGCGCTCTGGTCCACCCTCTCCTGCGAACATTCTTGCAGGATCCTCACCTGTTCTCTTGAATGGGTATAATCCTGCGGTATAGGGAAATTCACCAGGTACATTTTCTTGTAGATTCCATCTCAAGAGGTCTCCCCAAGCTTGATATTTTGGCAATGCTACTTTCGGTATTTGAGTGTGAGATAATGATTCAGTATGCGTATCAATCTTAATCTCTTTACCACGTACTTCATAGGAATATATCGGATTTTTATAACGGTTTACTTTTTCTTCCCAACCTAAAATGATTTCCCAATAATAGGGGTTTAAGTTCATTTTTACTTTGTCAAATTCCTTTAACAATAATTCAACAAACTCCTTCTTGTCGTTTTGAACTTGTTTAAGAATAGCTTCTGAATTTAAACCCAATTTAGTAAGATACGATTCCTCTCTCGAATCAGAAATTTCTGCTACTGAAGAAATCGTATGGAATATCCCAAAAAGTGTTTGAGCTATATTAGATTGTTCCAGGGCATTTTTATCATAAGCACGATTTGACTCTGCAATTTCAGATAAGTAGCGTGTTCTTGATGGCGGAATTACAAATATCTTTTCACTAATGTCGTTGGAAGCAGTAAAAGATGATTTTAAATCTGCATTAGCCTTTTCAACTAAGACATCCATTACAGCCTTGTACAGTCTATTCATTCCAGGATCATTAAATTGAGATGCTATGGTGCCATAGACAGGTAATTCTTCTTGAGGCGTGTCCCATAAATTGTTATTACGCATATACTGCTTTTTTACATCGCGCAAAGCATCTTTAGCACCTCTCTTGTCGAATTTATTGATGGCAACTAAATCCGCAAAGTCCAACATATCGATTTTTTCCAACTGAGTTGCCGCACCAAACTCTGGTGTCATTACATACAATGATACATCAGAGTGTTCAATAATTTCAGTATCGCTCTGTCCTATTCCGGAAGTTTCTAGAATTATTAAATCGTATTCTGCGGCTTTTAGAACTTCTACAGCTTCATTAACATGAGCGGATAATGCTAAGTTTGACTGACGTGTAGCCAAACTTCGCATATAAACTCTCGTATTATTAATAGAATTCATTCGGATTCTATCACCCAATAAAGCGCCACCAGTTTTTCGTTTAGAGGGATCTACCGAAATGATTCCAACAGTTTTATCAGGAAAGTCAATTAAAAACCGACGTACTAATTCATCCACTAAACTTGATTTGCCAGCACCACCAGTTCCTGTAATTCCCAAAACCGGAATTTTAGAATCTTTATTTTTAAGATGTATTTTTTCTAAAATCTCAACAGCAACTTCTGGAAAATTCTCTGCAGAAGAAATTACTCTTGCGATATCCTTTGGGTTCTTATTTTTCAGATTTTCAACTTCTATATCCAGAGAATCACCAATAGCAAAATCTGATTGCTCTACTAAATCATTAATCATTCCTTGAAGCCCCATCTCCCTTCCATCATCTGGCGAATATATTCTGGCTATACCATAATCCATCAACTCCTTAATTTCAGAAGGCAAAATAACACCGCCGCCACCGCCAAATATTTTGATATGTCCCGCTCCTTTCTCTTTTAATAAATCGAACATGTATTTGAAGTACTCGTTATGCCCACCTTGATAAGACGTCATACAAATAGCATTTACATCTTCTTG
This sequence comes from Jejuia sp. UBA6058, assembly GCA_002428965.1. Classification (GTDB taxonomy): domain Bacteria; phylum Bacteroidota; class Bacteroidia; order Flavobacteriales; family Flavobacteriaceae; genus Jejuia. The sequence continues at coordinate 131,316 of DIYI01000017.1, forward strand.
AATGGCCGTATTCACAACTTCTTCAACGCTTCTATCATGCCCTAAATGTATCACCTCCACACCAGTCGCTTGAATAATGCGGCGCATTATGTTTATAGATGCATCATGTCCATCAAAAAGTGAAGCTGCGGTAACGACTCTAATTTTATGCTTAGACTTATAGGGCTTATGTTGATTCATTATTGAAAAATAATTAGTTTATCGGATGCAATTTACGAATAATTCAAAAAAATATTTGATTTTTGATTTATTTTGCAAATTTTATAAGATAAATTACCTCAAGACTGTTTTTATTTATTTTTGATGCGCTAAAGTTTATAGAATGAACAAGATTACAATATTAATTCACTGTGAAGACCAAACAGGCATTATTGCGGATACCACGAATTTTATTGCAGGTAAAGGAGGCAATATTGTTTACATAGACCAGTATGTTGATCGTGAGAAGAACAGGTTCTTTATGCGATTAGAAAGTGAATTTGAATCTAATAGTTTTGAAACGGAAATTTTTAAAGCATGTTTCAAATCGGACTTAGCAGATAAATTTCAAATGAAATGGCGCATCTATTCTTCTGAGAAAAAACCTAAAATGGCATTATTTATTTCTAAATATGACCATTGCCTATATGATCTATTAGGACGATATAACTCTGGGGAATTGAATTTAGAAATTCCATTCATAATCAGTAACCATCTCGATTTAAAACCTATTGCCGATAGCTTTAAAATTCCTTTTCATCATATTCCGGTTACTAAAGATACCAAGAGCGAAGCCGAAGATAAGCAGTTAAAACTTTTGGAAGAACATAACATTGATTTCATTGTTTTAGCAAGATATATGCAAATTGTATCCAGTAAACTTATAAATCGATATCCTAACAAAATTATTAATATACATCACTCTTTCTTACCCGCTTTTGTTGGAGCAAAGCCTTATCATTCCGCATATAAACGAGGTGTGAAAATTATTGGAGCAACAAGTCATTATGTTACTGAAGAGTTGGACGCTGGCCCAATTATTGAACAAGATGTAACAAGAGTTTCGCATGCACATGCTATTTCCGATTTAATATCGAAAGGACGTGACCTAGAAAAAATCGTTTTAGCTACCGCAGTGAAGTTGCATGCTGACAGAAAAGTAATGGTTTACAATAATAAAACTGTTATTTTTACTTGATTTTATAATTATCTGATTTTTAACGCTTTATAATAATAAAAAGTTAACATTTGTTAATATTTTATTATTCATATTGTGACTTAACGGATGTGTTAGTGTCTTAACAAATGTATATAACATTAACCGTTAACTAATTTCTTAATTTTTATGAAGTCAAATTTTATTTTATGCCTAACCTTGGTATTAGGCTTTGGAATGTCCCAAGCACAAAATTTACCTGCAAATCCTGATCCAGGAAAATGCTATGTAAAATGTATTACGAAAGATGAATTTAAAACTGTAGAAGAAACTATAGAAGTTTATCCTGCTTACTCTAAATTAGAAGTAGTACCTGCAACTTACAGAACTGTTGAGGAGCGTGTTTTAATTAAAGAAGCTTCTAAAAAATTCGTTTATGTTCCTGCAACATACGAAACTATCGAAGTACCTTACATTAGTAAGGAAGGAAGAACTGATTTAAATATCATTCCAGCTTCTTTTGGATCTGACTCAAGAACTTTTGAAACCTATCCTAAAACTTCAGGATGGGAATACAGAGAAACTGCTTGTGATTCACCTAACAAAGAAGACTGTATGGTAGCATGTTTTGTAGAGTATCCTGCGCAGTTCAGGGATGTAAGTTTCACAACTTTATCTAGCGATGCTTCGACTAGTAATGTACCAGTTCCTGAGCGTGGAACAACTTACAAGAAACGTGTAATTAAGACTCCAGCTAGAATGGATGAAATTGAAATTCCTGCTGAGTACAAAACTATCAAGCGTCAAGTATTAGCAACTCCAGCAACTACTAAAAGTGTTACTATTCCTGCTAAAAACAAAACTGTTACCAGAACTGTTTTAGCGAAAAAAGGCGGCTTAACAACCTGGGAAGAAGTAGATTGTGGATTATTAAATGCTAATGTGTTACCTATTTTCTACGAATTAGGTAGTGCGCGCATTACTCCTGCTTCTAAAAAGATTATTGATGAAACGCTATTACCATTATTAAATAGTAAGCCTGTTAGTATTGAATTGATGTCTCACACTGATTCTAGAGGTAACGATGATTTCAACATGTCTTTATCACAACAACGTGCTAACTCTGTAGTGAACTACTTGGTCTCTAAAGGTATTTCTAGAAGTAGACTATCTGGTAAAGGATATGGAGAATCAAGATTAGTAAATCGTTGTTCTAATGGTGTGGATTGTTCTGAATCTGAACACCAAAAGAACCGTAGAACTGAATTTAGAGTTATAGGAAACTAAACCTAAATTTTCAATTAACACTGAAAAAGACGTCTCTTATGGCGTCTTTTTTGTTATAACATAATTTGGGTAATTATCTACACGTTTTTCTATCTTAATACCGTAAGTATCATTTAAACTGGAAGTCATTAATTCAAAATACTTATAATGAATATCCCAGTCGTGCAGTTCGTTTGCGAGATTATGATGATTAGTAACTATTGGTATGCTCAACAAGTTTGCAAGCTGATAATTAACTTGGTTTAGAGATACATTATCCGCTTTAATATCAGAATCTCCTATTAGGAAATCAGGACTATCATTACCCCAATCAATTTGATTCACATCCCAAAAACTTGGAGAAGTAATATTAAAAAATAAAACTTCACCTTTTTTATTTTCAGCTTTCTGTTGAAGTTCTAAACTATTTAGTATTGCCTGAGTTTTGTTTTCATAAGCATCAGAATCATACTTAAATCGTACCTTATAACTCTTTTGAAGTAAAGAAGGTAAAGTTATTTGTTTGTGAAATACGTTATTTGTGTACGCTAAAATATCCTTTAAATTCCCTGAAAGTTCAAGATGTTCTGATTTTTTTTCGATAATAAATGTTGTCGCATTGTCTTTGAGTTTTACAATATCAAAATCAGTATTCATACCAACCACCTTTGCTGTGTGAACTAGCTTTAAGGTTTGTAAATTATACATTTTATCCACACTAAGTGTCTTCTTGTTAGTACTTAAATATCCGTCTAAATGATATGTTTTGAAATCTGCTGGATGGCCTTCCCAAAGCTTTTCTCCCTTGGCATTAAATAAAATTCCATAAGGTAGACTTGCTATATTATATTTTGAAAACGTTTCTCCTTGATAATCAATCGCTACGGCTAATTCTATGTTGTATTTTTTCATGAAACGCTTTACGATATCTGGATTTTCCTGACTTAAGGACATGATATGAAATCCACTAGGATACTGCCGTTGTAACGAAGTTAAATACTTGGATGCATGAATACATGGTCCACACCAAGTGGCCCAAAAGTCAACAAAATACAGTTTGTTTTCATTGTTAGTAGTAAGCTGGGAGTCTTGAATATTTTCGGAAATCTTTATCTGACCGAAAAATAGATTCGGAAGAGACCATAAGATTACAAGAAGCACTAAACTTCTTAGTTTTAATTTCAAATACATAATAAAGTTTCTAAAGCAGTAATAACAATTATTGTGCTAGAATAGTATTTGGTTGGTATTAAACGCAAAATATAAAAAATATCTAAATAACAGTGACGCTTTAATATTTCTGGTGTCTTAAAATTAAGAAGAGAAATCATTTTTAATCGAGGAATTAATCTGATCTTCCCATAAGGCATCCGAAATACGTATTTTAGGATGTCTTGTTTTTTAATATTCCTTATTTTTGAAATAAAACCCAAATACTATGGTACGCAAAATACTTTCTGTTTTTTTAGTTTTTAACCTTGTGGCCTGTGCAGAGTTACAAGGTGTTATTGACCAATTACCACAAGGTGGTGTGCTTTCAGAGGCTGAAATAGGTTCTGGTTTGAGACAAGCTCTGGATTTCGGCATTGACAAACAAGTAACAAAGCTTACTCAAAAAGACGGTTTTTTTAAAAATGAATTGGTAAAGATTCTATTGCCAGAAGAATTAAGAAAAGTTGATAAAGCTTTAAGAGATATTGGCTTAAGCAATTTAGCTGATGAAGGTTTAAAAGTACTCAATAGAGCTGCTGAAGATGCTGTAAAGGAGGCAACTCCTATTTTTGTGGATGCTGTGAAAGGTATAACATTTGCTGATGCGAAAAATATTTTATTGGGAAATGACGATGCTGCAACGCAATACCTAACCTCAAGAACACAATCAGCATTGTATTCAAAATTTAATCCTGTGATTAAAAATTCATTTGCTAAAGTTGGAGCGGATGATATTTGGAATAATTTGATAAATAAATACAACGGTCTACCCTTTACCAATGATGTAAATCCTGATTTAACAGATTATGTTACGAATGAAGCTTTAAAAGGTGTTTACACCATGATTGCTGTTGAAGAGAAAGAAATACGAACCAAGATAGGATCTAGAACTACAGATTTATTGAAACGAGTTTTTGCACTACAAGACAAACAATCTTAATATATGTTGAAGCCGAATAAAATTATTCGGCTTTTTTATACAACCCATCAAAAGCAACAGTTATATCTTTATCATTCGTAATGGTTTCCCAATATTGACGCACGGAGCCGTCATCATTCAGTGTCCAAGTTACTTTATGATAATACGATTCTCCTTTTTGGTTTTTAGCTACATCAGTCTTTAAAATCATTTGGTTTCCTTCTCTATTTCCTTTTAAATGTAAACTCCCGCCTTGGTTATCCACCCAAATTTGTTCCCATCGTTTTTTGCTATAATTATAGAAATTAGTGCTTGTACCGGTTAAATTTCCTTTAGCACTTGTCCAATTTTCTCGTAGAACACAATTGCTTTGAATTTTATCAATAATATTTTTGCCTGCTAAAGTTCCATCAGGATTAGTGACCGTCCAAGTTCCTTTCCAAAAATCAAACTCGGCATGCTTTTCAGTACAGCAATTGCATTTTTTATCTTGTGCCACTAGCGATAAGCTAATCAAACAGAACAATAGTAAAAATTTATTCATAACTTATTGAATTTCAAATTAATTCATTAAATTTAAAGAAGTTTAATATTTATCAATTGAATATTAACACAACATTATTAGTTATGTAATAAGGCTGATTATGTTGCTGAAAAGGTTTATTTCCAATAAGACCAATAATTATCAACTTTTGAAAAGATAATGCAAATGGATTATTTAGATTCCATAACAGAAAATCAAATTGAGCTCATAAAGCAATACAAAACCCTTGTTGAGCGGGCATATAATTTGAGGCAAACTGATGCACCACTAAGTGACTTTTCAGAATATGAAGCTATTAAGCTTTTGGATAAACTAAACAAGTTGAGATATCTCTACAGAGATCATCAACAAACCGCAGTATAAGTTTAGCATTTCCTTAACGTTCGCATTACATCCATATCATAAAATCCCTCGTAATTTATTTAAAACAAGTTATTATGAGTCCACATTTTTGTAAAGTTGGAAAAATCAAACCAGACGTTAGCAAATTTGTTAGCGTGAAAGAGTTGGAAAGAAGAATTAAGAATTTTGTTGATGATATCAGCAAAGTTGAATTTTCTAAAGATGCTCATGGAGCTGTCTAAAATATTGAAATGCTTTAGTTAGTCTTGAACCGTACCAGGAGAACATTTCCCCATCTACTAAAAGTATCTTCGCTTTTGGGTAAAATTCTTTGAGCTCTTTTTTATGCGCTTCTTTAAAAGGAAAAGGCTCGCTAGACAACAGTACCAATTCCACGTTTTTATCTTTTTCTAAGCCAATCTCTGGATAGCGTTCACTTTTAATAAGGTTTTCAAACCTATTCAAACTCATCAAGTAATCAATAAACGTTTCTTTTCCTGCAACCATCCATGGGTTTTTCCAAATGAAGTATAGTGTTTTAAGGCCTGGTTTGTTTTCAACAAAGGTTTTAAAACTATCAGCTTCAAAAGTTATCTTGTCTATAAGTTGCTGCGCTTTTTTAGTTGTATTAAATAATTCTCCGTATTGCCCAATTAATTCTAAACTATCGTCAAGTGTGGAAATATCAGAAACATGAACGGCAGCAACACTTTCACAGTCAAGAACAATATCTTTAGTGTTCTCTTCCTTATTGCATAAAATTATATCTGGTTTAAGCGCTTTAATTCTATCTATATGAATAGCTTTTGTACCACCAACTATCTTTTTTTTTGACTTTATGTACGTTGGGTGAACACAAAACTTAGTTAAGCCAACTACATTTTCTTCTAACCCTAAATCACATAATAATTCGCTTTGACTGGGCACTAAAGAAACAATTCGCTTTGGGGAAGCCTCAAAACGAATTGTTCTATTTAACTGATCTTTAATTTCAATTCCCATATTTAAACCTTAACAGCTTTCCATTTTCCTTTTTTAAACCAAATGATGGCAATTACGGCAATAAGGACTTCTGCTAATGTAATCGCCCAAAATACACCTGAAGGTCCAAAATCAAGTGTAATAGCCATAACATACGCAAATGGTAATTGTAATAGCCAAAAACAGACAAAATTTATATATGTTGGGGTTTTCGTGTCACCTGCGCCATTAAAGGCATTTACTACTACCATACCATAAGCATAAAAGATATAACCTGCGGCAAGCACTCTTAAACACAAGCTACCATATTTAACCACATCAGGCGTATCATTAAATAATACAATAATTTGTGGTGCAAAAACTAAGTATATTATGGAAACAATTCCCATGAAAATGGCGCAATACTTACTTGTTTTCCAAACAGATTTCTCTGCTCTATCTGGTTTTTGTGCACCAAGATTCTGTCCTACCAAAGTTGCGGCAGCATTACTCATGCCCCAAGCTGGCATTAATGTGAACATCATCACCCGAATGGCAATAGTATATCCTGCCAATACTTCACTGCCAAACTCACTCATAATTCGCATTAAAAATACCCATGAAGATGTGCCAATCAAAAACTGTCCTATACCTCCAAGAGACACTTTAATTAAATTCAGCATCACCCCAAATTGTAGTACTAAATCCTTAACTGCGATTTTTATTTTGCTGTATCCAATAAACAACACAGCTAATTGAAATACAACCGCTGTTCCTCTACCAATAGTTGTAGCAATAGCGGCACCTTCTACCCCAAACGCAGGAATAGGCCCTAGTCCAAAAATAAAAATGGGATCTAGAATGATGTTCAATCCGTTAGATAAAACGAGTGTCCACATAGCAACGGATGCGTCACCAGCTCCCCTAAAAATTGCATTTATCAAAAACAGTAGCATTATGGTTACATTCCCACCAAGGAGGATTTTAGTGTAACCATAACCTTCAGCAATTAAATCAGGTTCACCACCCATCAAACCCAAAATCTCTTTAGGATATAAGATCCCAATAACGCTAATAATAGCTGCAACAGCTATTCCAAGAAAAATAACTTGTACCGCAGCATTTGATGCACCTTGTATATCTTTTTCCCCAACCCGTCTTGCCACAATCGCGGTGGCAGCCATACTTAAACCAATGGCAACGGCATATACCAGTGTGATAACAGATTCCGTTAGGCCTATAGTTGCCACGGCATTAACGCTTACTTGAGAGACAAACATAATGTCTACCAAGGCAAAAATAGATTCCATGAGCATTTCAAGAATCATAGGGATGGATAACATGAAAACAGCACGCCTAATGCTCCCAGAGGTAAATTCTTGTTCTTTGCCCGTTACAGCAATTTTAAAATAATTGAGGAATTGCTTGAATGTAATTTTATTTGATGTTGATTGCATTTTGAAATTTTTAAAAACAGAAACTAGACTTAACATGAATACTAAGTCTTTTTTAAAATCGAGGTGAATTCTCGAAACAGCCGGAGGTAAGCTTATACAATCATAAGTAACAAAGATGTACAATTAAATTCTATTTACAAAATAATTTCTTTAGGTGATTTTCTGGGGTTACCATATATTCGCTAAAATTTTTGATATGCTTAAAGCTGTGATTTTTGATATGGATGGTGTGATTATTAATAGTGAACCTATGCATCACAAGGCCTATCATGATATGTTTGATGAAGTGGGCATTCAAGTTTCAAAAGAAATGTATGAATCTTTCACAGGTCAATCTACAATAAACATTTGCAAAAGATTGTGTGAGCATTTCAATTTGAGTGAATCACCCGAAGCACTCGTAGCATTAAAACGCAAACATTATAAGCAGTTTTTTGATACTGACTCTAGCCTAGGTTTGATTGACGGAGTTTTAAATTTGATTAAAAATTATCACGAAAGTGGATTAACCTTAGTTTTGGGATCTTCCGCATCTATGAGTGGTATAAACATGATATTTGAACGCTTTAATTTAAACAAATACTTTAAATCAAAATTGAGTGGTGCAGACTTAAAACAATCTAAACCGCATCCTGAAATTTTCATCAAAGCAGCTGAAGCTACAGGGTTTAAAAAGGAAGAATGTTTGGTGATTGAAGATTCCACCAACGGCATAGAGGCTGCAAAATCAGCTGGTATATTTTGTGTTGGTTATGATAGCTTTCATTCTAAAAATCAAGATTATTCCAAAGCAGATATACTCATAAATGATTTTAAAGACATTTATTTTGATAAGCTTCAAGCTGTTTTTAATTGATACATCTCTTATTTTGACTTTAAAAGGGCATTTTGCTCTTCCATCAATTTAGTCAGTTTATCCAACAACTCAATATCTTTTGGCGTTACCACAGTCTCATCAGTTGTGTCTTGGGCTTTCTTTTTAAGGCGATTCATAAATTTGACCACTATGAATACCGTAAACCCAATAATTAAGAAATCTAAAAACACTTCACCTAAAGCACCGTAACCAATCGCAACTTCGTCTTTTAAAGTTGTCCCATCAGTATTCAAAACAGCATCTCTTAAAATGACTTTTTTATCCTGAAAATTGAGACCATCGGTCAATAAAGACAATGGTGGTAACATCACTTGTTTCACCAAAACATCAATCACTTTGTTGAACGCGGCTCCGATAATAATACCAATAGCCATATCCATCATATTACCTTTAACAGCAAATTCCTTAAATTCTTTGAATAGTTTCATATACTTCTAATTTAGAATAGCAAAATTAGAAGTTTAACCTTGAAAGATTAAATTGAGTATGAAAAAACACTATTTCTTGTAATACTTAGCATAACCGCGATAAGCCAATGCCCCAAGAACAATCCATATTAAAAATGCAATTGCTATAAATTTGAGACTCACAATTTGATCCCCACTAGCATAAGAGTGTAAACCTGCCAAGTAAAAGTTTACCCCAAAATACGTCATCATTATACTTGCAAAAGCAAAAATTGATAACCAGTTAAACAACCAACGTCCACGAAGCCCTGGCACCAATCGCATATGGATCACAAAGGCATAAATCATAATACTAATCAAAGCCCAAGTTTCTTTAGGATCCCAACCCCAATAACGTCCCCAACTTTCATTGGCCCACATACCACCAAGGAAGTTACCGATAGTCAGCATTACTAATCCAACAGTAAGTGCCATTTCGTTAATAATGGTTAACTCTTGAATATTCAAGGACATTTTCTTCTTGTTTTTTTCAGTAGTACAAATCATTAGGAATAGTGACACAACCCCTAAAATCATGCCTAAAGCAAAAGGGCCATAACTCGCCACAATAACTGCAACATGGATCATTAACCAATAGCTATTCAATACAGGCTGAAGATTAGCAATTGCGGGATCCATCCAATTCCAATGGGCGATCATTAAAATCATGGATGTTACAAATGCCGCAGAAGCCACCGTTAAATTAGATGATTTGCTTTCAAACATAGAAGGTAATGGAATAAGTGAGGCAACGTTTACATTACCCATGCGTTTATTTACAGTCTTCTTCACTTTACTAACACCTGTAATTAAACCGAATAACATGGTAGACCAAGCTACATAAATCATAGACTCATAAGCATCACTCCATGGTGCATGACCGGAAATATACCAACGCACAATCAAACCTGCGGTATGTAGTAAAAACAGACCAACAATAATCCATTTAAGTACACCAACTGCACCACTTAAAAATTTGCTTTTTTCAGAGAAAATTTGAATAATCAACAGTACAAAAAACACAGTTCCGGCATACATATACCAGCTGAATAGCTTCTTAAAAATATCGTATTTATTATACAGCACTTCTGTGTTAACCTTATCGTCGCTTAGCATGACTTCGGCACCATATTTTTGTTGTGTTTTTTTAAATGCCCCAAGTAGTTTATCAGGTTCAGAGAAGTCTCCAGTTTGTTTGGCTTCATTTAACTTAAACAAATACGCTCTAAAGCCGTTCTTGATAAAATTACCATAAAGCGAATCAGAAATTTTGGAGTTAAACCCTTCAAAAGTGTATTCAAAATTAGAAATCCATTTGTTGTTATCATCCAAAGGAATTGGGAATATTTTTAAAGAACGCCCGCGAATCGTGTTATACAATAAATTCACTCGTTGATCCGTTTCTTTAAATTCTTTTTGAAACCCATTAGGTACTTGTGCTTTGTAGGCCTCATCTAAAAAAGGTGATAATTTATATTCTCCTCTATCTGTAAAAAAAGAAGCCAGAGTCACATACTTTTCATCTTCTTCAGCGCCAATTAGTCGTCGTATAGAGTCTCCCTTTTTAAGCTTTAAATAAATTATTGGAACATTATACCATAATTGTGGACTCTCTTGCATGGACAAAAACACTTGATTCGCATCAAAATCCTCATAAGTATCGTGTTTACTTAGTTTTCGTAATAATTCAGAGGCATAGGTGTTTACAGGCATCATTCGTCCCCCAATGTCCTGAATAACCATCCGCCCAAACTTGTCTGCATGTGCTTTAGGTGTAATATTCACCTCAAGGATGGAATCTATTTGTGTTTTTGTTGGGCCTTGAAATTCGTGACCATGGTCTGAAGTTTTTTGGGTTTGCGCAAACCCCGAAAGCCCCAAACAAAGCATCAAAATAGTTAATAATTTTTCTTTTTTAGCCTTTACTTTCTTTAATCTTGACGTCAAATCGGAGAAGCGTGTGCCTTTGGCAAACATAATGGCCATCAAACCAAAATACAAAAGAATATATCCAATGTACGTAATCAACGTACCCCAGTAATCGTGGTTTACAGAAAGAATGGTTCCTTTTTCATCTGGATCAAAACTAGATTGAAAGAAGCGATACCCCCGATGGTCTAAAATATTATTCATGTAGATTTTGTAATCGTAGCTTCCCTCCTGCTCGTCAACTACGGTAACTTCGCTAGAATATGCTGAATAGCCTTTTTCTGTTCCTGGATAGCGTTCTGCTTCAAAGTCATTTAGTTTTACACCAAAAGGTAATTCTAAAACTTTTGAACCATAGCGGAATTCAAATTCCAAACCACCGACACTTACCTTTTTAAACGCACCAAAACGACCTTTACCTCCAATTAAACCTAAGCTTTTGGTTTCGCCACCTGTAGTTATTTTTAAAACTGCACCATCATCATCATTTTTCAATAGTTGCGATTTTTTAACAACATCAAAATAACCCCTAGTAACAGGATTTGGAAAGGTTAATTGCATATTATTACCCAAGCTATACAATGACCTCAAATGTAAAGGTTGCAAACTATCTTTAACTAGTTTTCCTTTTACACCTGTAGCCATGGTCATATACTCGCCCTCAAAAGGGGAATTAATACTTAAAGCTCCTCCTGTATAAGTAATATTTATAGCACCAGGTGTTAGTTTATTTAATGCAAATAATATATTATGAATATTTGCAACTTGTCCCTCTTTTAAAAAGTGATTGTGAGGACCGTTAACTCCCGCCTCCACTACTTTTAAATAAGATTCGCCATTTTCATCTGGAATTATACCTTCTTCAGCACCACCAATAAATTTTTCTAATTCGATATTAATAGGCTGACCGTTATACTCGGTATCAATACTAAAATCATTATCCAATCTTGGAGAAAAATCAACTTCCTCCTCAATAGGCCGCATTTGATTGACACCGTTTATTTGATAATCCCCATAAATGCGTCCAGTGATGTAGGTTTTCTGTGATAAAAATGTGTTTTCCGTAGCACCTTCTCTAATCGCCATCATACCTTCAAAACTAATATAACGCGTTATGGCAGCACCTAGCAGAATAAAAATGAATGATAAGTGCAAAATCAACGTCGCCCATTTTTCCTTTTTATAAAGACGGTATCTAAAAATATTGCCAACAAAATTCACAACAAAAAGCCCCATAATAGCCTCAAACCACCATGCATTGTAAATCAAGTTTCTGGTATATGGCGTAGGTGAGGTATCTTGTCCTGCATCCATGAACGTACCCGCAGCCATAGCCGCAGCAAATGCGATAAAAAGAAATGCAGTAAGACGTGTAGAAAATAGAATTTTGGCGAGTTTTTCCAGCATAACAAATGACACTTTTTTTGCTCGTGCAAAAATACGGATTAATCAGAATTTAAACCTGCATTTTAACAGGCTTTAAATACTTTTTAATTGTTTGGACTAATTCCAGATTGGAATTAATTGAAATCCTATATCATTCAAAAGGAGGAACGACTGAAGAAGCTATAATAAAATGAGATTCTTCACTTCACTGCGTTGCGCTCTGAATGACAATTCTTTGAATTGTCACCCCTCAATAACTTCCTTGTATTCCAAGAAAAATGCTTCAAACTTACTCATAGTTTCATTAAAAAACACCATCACATCTCGCCATGAGTTTTTATTATGAATAGATACTTTTTGCTCTAAAGACACATAAATTCTTGAAATCTCCTTATGGTTTTCTAAGAAGTATTCTTCTTCGTAAATAGCTTGAGGTAAATACTCTTCAGTCAAAATTGATTTTAATGCTTCCAACTTTTCCCAATACTTTATGCGATGTTCCAAATCATCCTCCAAGTCTAAAGCTACCAATGCTTTTTTCGTATCGAAATGAAATTTAAAGCTCAGACTTTTTAGTTTCGTATTATATAAAATCCATTTCCTAGGAAACGATTTTCCAAAACTCGTCCAAAATTCTTGTCGTAATATGCGAGATTCTTCTTTGCTAAACATATACTCAGCTTTTAGCTATTTGCTCTTAGCTACTAGCAATAAAATTGGTTTCGAAAAGCTAAAGGCCAACAGCTACAAGCTAATTATTAGATGAAATAAGCAATTCCTACCCCCAAAATTATAGCCACAAACTTACTTAAGTTAAATTTATGCCCTTCACCACTTTCAAACAAAATGGTTGTAGAAATATGGAAAAATATACCAATAACAATCGCATTAATGCTATGTATTAATTGTTCACTTAAATCTGCAGTATTGGAAATTAGTGTTCCCAAAGGCGTCATTACAGCAAACACCAATAAAAATGCAATAATTTGTGCTGTACTAAATTTCGACTTAAATAAATACATACTTACCAAAGCCGCAATAGGGATTTTATGCACCAAAACACCATAGACCATGTCATTATGCTGATGAATCGGAAAACCCTCTAAAAAACTATGAATACATAAGCTAATAAACAACAACCATGGAAATGTCCTCGCACCTTCGTTTATATGTAAATGCCCATGTTCCGCACCTTTAGAAAATATCTCCAAAACAATTTGAAGTAAAATACCCGACATTATGAATAGTCCAGCAAGCTTTGTATCTAACTCGTGATACACTTCAGGAAGCAATTCAAAAAGCGTTAATGCCAATAAAAACGCTCCACTAAAAGACAATAACAACTTTGTGTTCCAAGTGGTTTTGTTTTTGGTGAGTTTAGCTATAACCACGCCAATAATTACCGCGTAAACAGGAAAAAGAAATTTATTCATTTAAAATTTTAGTTCAATCTAGTTTTAGTTCCGCAAGAGTGAGATAAATAAACGTCGATTATCGACTGGCTATTTAAAAATCATTACCAAGCGCTCAGAGGTTTTGGTATCAAACTTTCGCAATTTGTAATCACCAAAAATGTCCAATAAATACACACCAGCAGCGGCAAACAAACTTTCAAAATCCGCTAAAGTAAATGCCTTTACCCTCTCCTGAAAATTAAACACCCTACCATTAGCCTCAAAATTAATGTCTTTAATAATGTAACCATCTTCCACATAACGCTTTTGGTAAAACGTAATCCCGTCCACCCTTTTACTATCTTCAGGCACCAAATTGGCAATCACGTATTCGGTATTCATAAAATCAATCACCCCAAAACCCGTATCGTTCAAATCTGCTTTAATGGCCTGTATGGTCTTTAGGTTATCGGCATCATCCTCAAAATACCCAAAACTGGTAAACAAATTAAACACCGCATCAAAGCGCTTTGGGTAAGGTTTGCACATATCATGCACCTCAAAACGCAACCTATGGTTTTCAAACTGTTTTGCATACGCAATGCTATTCACGCTCAAATCAATCCCCGTAACATCATACCCAATCTTGTTCAAATACCGCGAATGGCGCCCTTTCCCACAAGCCAAATCCAAAATAGTACCACCCTCTGGCAAATTCAAATAATTGGTAAGGTTATCCATAAACACCTGCGCCTCAGTATCATTTCTATCCCTATATAAAATATGGTAAAACCGCGTATCAAACCACGATTTAAACCAAGTTGAAGTATCTTCCGTCATATATTCTTTTGGGGGTTCCCCTATCGGGTCGGGCTTTCCGCTATATCTTTTCGCGAAGCGTCCCGAATTCATTTCGGGATCTCATTCACTTGAGACTAATTGTACGTACTTAGTCAAATCCGTCTTCAATGGCTCGCAAAAAGGATGCCGCTGCAATCCCTAACCCACTTATTTGCTATGGTCATTTAATTGACCGCAAAATTAAACTATTTTTGCATCTTATCCGACACAATTACATTGGACGAAAACTATGGCCGAAAATTTCAATATGGTAGCCAAAACCTTATTTGGTTTTGAAGAGATACTCGAAAAAGAACTCACACAACTCGGGGCGATGCACGTTAAAAAAGGCGTGCGCGTTGTAGAATTTGTGGGAGACCAAGGGTTTATGTACAAAGCCAACTTAGGTTTGCGTACCGCCATAAAGATTTTAAAACCCATAAAAACCTTTCGTGTTCGTAGTGAAAGCGACTTGTACGAGCAGATTAAAAAAATGCCTTGGGAACACTATTTAAAACCCACAGGCTCTTTGGCTGTAGATGCTACCATACATTCCGATTTGTTTAAGCACTCGCTTTTTATTGCGCAAAAAACAAAAGATGCCATTGTAGACCGTTTTCGTGAAAATACCGGCCAACGCCCCAATGTAGATTTAAAATTCCCCGATTTAAAAATTAACGTACGCATTTCTAGAAAAGAATGTACCGTGTCTTTAGATACTTCGGGAGATTCTATGCACAAACGTGGTTATAAGTTGGCTACTAATATTGCCCCAATAAACGAAGTATTGGCAGCAGGATTAATTATGTTGTCTGGTTGGGATGGACAATCAGACTTTATGGATCCTATGTGCGGTTCGGGCACCATACCTATCGAAGCGGCGATGATAGCCTGTAACATTCCGCCAAACCTCATGCGAAAAGAATTTGCTTTTGAACGTTGGCAAGATTGGGATGTTGATCTCTTTGAAAAAATTGAGGAATCCCTCTTAAAGAAAACTAGAGATTTTCATCACCAAATTATAGGGTATGATAAAGCCCCAAGTGCAGTTCGTAAAGCTCAAGACAATGTAAAACATGCCAATTTAGAAGATTTTATCACCATAAAACATGAAGATTTCTTTAAAACCCAAAAAGGCAAGCAACAAAAACTACATATGGTATTTAACCCACCTTATGGGGAACGTTTGGATATTGATATGCAACAATTTTACAAAGACATTGGTGATACACTAAAACAAAGCTACCCAGGAACCGATGCATGGTTAATTACCAGTAATATGGCTGCCCTAAAACACGTTGGTCTGCGCCCTTCTAGAAAAATACACCTTTACAATGCCAAATTAGAATCGCGGTTGGTAAAATATGTGATGTATGAAGGGAGCAAGAAGGGGAAGTATATTAAATAGGGATTTTGGGTTG
Source organism: Jejuia sp. UBA6058 (assembly GCA_002428965.1). Classification (GTDB taxonomy): domain Bacteria; phylum Bacteroidota; class Bacteroidia; order Flavobacteriales; family Flavobacteriaceae; genus Jejuia. Next base: position 147,444 of record DIYI01000017.1, read on the forward strand.
TTTATCTATAATTATTGTTTTTACTGCAATTTATTCCGGCTTAAACTTTTTAAATATTTCCGCTAGTTTATCCATATTCTCTATTGATATTAAAGTTTTTTCATCCCCTTTCTCTTTCCTCGGACGCAGAGGATCTTGATGAAGTTCATTAAGTACTTTAGTTAAATATTCGGCAACTTTTGTATCGTCTATATCCTTAATTTTATTTGCAAAAGCTAAAATTGATTTTGTTAAAACCACTTTATATTCATAGTCTTCTTCAAGGTTTCTTAAAAGCACGAATCTTTTCGCACAAAAAACAGCTCCGGATATTCCTATAGCTGTCAATGCTATTCGCCCAATTATGAAACCAATATTATCCGTTGCTTTGAAGCCAACTTCAAATCCAAATAAATTTATTTCTCCACCAGTTAGTAAGTAACCAAATATCAATGTAATAATCACGAATATTACAGCTCCGACTAGCCAATATCTCTTATTTTTAGATTCAGATATTTTTTTAAGTCGAGAACTATATGCAGCAGCTATACCCTCTGTTTGCTTTAATTCTAAGGCATTTTCAGCCTCTTTGATTAAGTCATTTGCAATTTTAAGTTTATCACTTAGTTCTTTATCAATATCAAATTTAAGATTGTCATAAATTTTAGAAAGCTTATTCTCATTGTCTTCAATATTTGAAGCAAAAGCCAAAATTTCTTTTTTTCTATTTTCAATTTCTTGCTCTGCTTCGGATATTGAATTAGATTTGGAGTCTATTTCTTCTTCGTCCGTTTCGTATTTTGATTTTAGTTCATCAGCCTTTTGACTTACAATGGTTATTTTTTCAGAATCCTCCTCAACCGATTCTTTAATTTCCCTTATTGAATTTTTAATATCTTCGGCCTCTTTTATATCTTTAAGAAGCCTCTTATAGCGTGTCCTTAAACTATTTATTTCCTTTACTTTTTCTTCAAAACCAATGTTTTTAGATGACATTTCCATCAATCTACTATTGTAGATAGTATTTGTTAAAGCATTATATTGAGGTATGACCTGATTAATATTGGTGGCGTATCTCTGAACATTGTTCAAGTGAGCATAAATGGCATTTCTTTGATTATAAGGCAGTTTTTCCAAATTACCATTATCTATTGAATCTGAAAGAAGATTTTTTATTTCCTTCATTCCTTCATACATCTCTAAAATTGATGTTTCTTGATTAATATAAGTTGGATTTGAAGTTTTCAAGTTTTCCAATTGCGTCTCAAATCTCTCATTTTCAAGAATGTTCTTTATGTTAGTTGTTGTTGATTTCATTCTGTTTTAGTCTGCTTAAATCAAAGTTAGAATTTTCGCTCAATCAAATCACTAAGTACTAGTACTTAATTATCAACAATTATGGTATCAGGAGAAATGAGGTGCGAACAAAGAAGATAATAATTGATCTTATAATACCCGGATTACTTTGTCCTGCTTCCTAGTAATAAACGGCAGGAGAGAAAACTCTATTTTTAAAACTCAATCATGTTCTTTATTCTTACGATACTCACGTATTTCATGATTGAATTTCCCACGCCAAGGTACGGTATAACTATCCCAAACGTCCTTGCGGTTATGTTGTTCTTTCATTTGCGCCATTGCCAAAACTTTTCCGTTACTACGTAAATTTATTAGCCCATAATGTACAGTTCTTCCACTAACCGCTCTTGCTATTTCCGTAGAAAAAAATAAGGGATGACTCCCCCTTGTATGTCTACATGAAGCACCTACAGCATCAGACATAGGGTGATCGTAAGACTTATTATCACCAGAAGACACTACATTTACTTGCGGCTTTACTTGCTTTAAGTAATCAACCAAATAATCAGAAGACCCATGATGACAAGATTTCGCGACATCAACCCTAAAAGGGTTTTCATCACCATAATATTCTAATAAATTAAGTTCAGAGGGGATATTTAAATCTCCACCTAGTAGCATTGAGTGTTTTCCATACCTAAATTTTAAAATTAAAGAGTGTCCATTTATCGTATGTGATTCACTTAAACTAGGGTTTTCTTTAGCAATATCTTCTGCATCAGGGAAACCCAAATACTCCAAATCATCTGTTGGCCCACCCACTGTTATTGGCCCTAGAACATCTATTTTTAATTCCGTATTATCGGTATCGGTATAACCTGGCAACATTTTATCATGTACAGTTATACATTTGGCTCCATTTAATCTCCCTTCAGATTTTGCAGTAATTGCTGCTTCCCAAAAACCCGAAAAAGTAGTCATTAAAAAACCTTCGTTAATCAATGCTTGAGCGTCATCCAATGTACTAAACGTTTCTGTAAGTATTTTTTTGGTTTTACCATTAATAACACGTTCTTCTACTGTACCAATCTCAGAGTTTCTTCCAGGTGGTCTCTTATCATATCTAATTATACCGTTATGGTATATATTCCCAATATGAAAGCGTTTATCATTTAAAACTGGAGTTAAACCATTAAAATGATCCCAATCTGGGTGACTCATTATAATAGCTTTTATATTTACTTTGCCTTCTTCTTGTAATATTCGCTTATATCTGTGAAGTAGAAAATGATAATATTTAGAAGTTGGCCCACCATCTAAAAGAATAATCCCTTCTGGAGATTCTATTATGGCTCCATCTCCTTGCCCTACGTCAACAAAAAACATTTTTAGTACAGGTGTATTTCTCACATCTGATTTTTTTACCCAACCCGAACGCCCCAAACCTCTTGAATCAACGCGATATGCCTTGGATGTTTCATCTAAGACGTCTAATCGGGTTCCAAGAAGAACATGGTTTACCACCTCGTTTCGTCTTGTTTTACTTGTTTCATAAAGCTTTGTTTCGGGTTTGTTTCCATATACAGATGCCATAGTGATGTGATTTTAGTTTAAAAATTTCTTAAGAAAATGATCAATTAAAGTACTCCCATACAAGTTAGAGTTTTCTTACCCCAAAAAAAATAAGTACCTATACGTATTTATAAACAATAGATTCGATACTATCAACACAAATTTCATTTGCTTTTGTAAGTAAACCCTACTTCAAAATACGTATCTTTAGTTTTTATTTCTCAACATCATGAACAAGCTATTAAATTCACTTTTCATTCTACTTTTTACTGTTTCAGGATTCGCAAAAACTGGTAAAATCACACTTTCTGGTGCAGTAACTAATCCTTCGGTAAACACCATTAAAATCACAGATTTTAATTATAAAGAACTCGCAAAAGCCAATTTAGATAGTGATGGTAATTTTAAACTAACTACCAAATTAGAAGATGGGTTTTACTCCTTAAGTTATGGGCGCAATACAGCTTATATTTATCTGTATCCAAAAGATGAACTTACACTCACTTTTGATGCGAACCATTTTGATGAAACCTTAATCTTTACTGGCCAAGGTGCAGCACGTAATAATTACCTCGCTAAAAAATCGGTATTAGACCAAAAACTCACGGAAGACTTGGAAGCTTTTTATAAAGTAGATGAAGCCACATATCTAAAAAACATAGAAAACGTAAAACAAAAACACCTAGCAGCACTTCAAACTTACAACGTAGAACCCTTTTTTAAAACTGACGAGGAAAAATCATTAGAATATGGACGTTTATTAAAGATTCAGAACTACCAAAGCTTCTATAAATTCTACTTAGGTGAAGAGATTACTCCAAGTGATGCGTTTTACGAGCCCCTTAAAAAAGTAGATTTAACCAACGAAGCTGATTTTAAAAAGCAACCCTATTATCGGTATTTGGTAAACTCTATTTGGAGCAAACGTATAGATGAAGCGCCAGATGTTAATAGTATGTTTAAGGTGATTCGTAGTATTAAATCGCAACCTGTATTTGTGAGTTTAGCCAATGGTTTATATGGCAAAATATCCTCTAAAAAAGAACGCGCTAAAGATTATCTAGACCTTATTAAGCGACTCACAACTAACACGAAATATATTGAAGCTTCAGAAAAGCGTTACGAGGAAGTGATGAACGCTAAAGGTTTAACCAAAGGTGATGCTTCACCAGAATTCAGTTATGAAAATATAAATGGCGAAACAATAAGCCTAAGCGATTTAAATGGGAAATACGTTTACATTGATGTTTGGGCTACTTGGTGCGGACCATGTATTAAGCAAGTCCCCTATTTAAAAAAGTTAGAAGAGCGTTACCATGATAAAGACATTGTATTTGTGAGTATTTCAGTAGATAAAGAAAAAGTAAAAGACACTTGGAAACAGTTTGTGGCTGATAATGCATTAGGCGGCGTACAACTCTTTGCAGACAAATCTTTTGATAGTGATTTTATGAATGCCTATGCTGTAAATTCCATTCCACGTTTCATCCTTATTGATCGAGAAGGAAAAATTTTAGACCCCGAAGCCCCAAGACCATCTTTTGAAAAAACAAAAGTGCTTTTGGATGGGTTGTTGGAGTAATAATGGCTAACCTTTTAACGGAAATTCAATCCCAACCGCAAATGCACCAACAAACTGTTGCACACTGGGTTGATAATAATATGTAAAAGCTACATCTACTGAGTTTTTTCGTCCCAATTCTAATCCTATAGTTATTGGTATATGATAAATAATACCGCTTTTGTTTATATCATCAACAAAGGAGAAGGTTTCAAATTTTCCAATAGAGGCTCCAAAACCTAATTCAATAAATGGACCTACATATGGAATTGGAGCACGTAACCGCACCTTCCCACCTATTAAGGCAGCAGTAGACTCAGCTTTTTCATCAGTTGGATTATCGTTTAAATCTTTTCCGTTTGATTTTGTAAAAATAAAACCCAAATACGGTCTAAATTCCACCCAAGAAGCTGCTTTTAACACCAGCTCCCCTTGCCCGTAAAAACCACGATCTGCAACATCTTCATCACCATTATATGGTGCACTTAAACCTAAACCTATTTGCGCATTTATTGATTTTTTCTTAATAAATTGAGCGTGAAGGATATTTGAAAATAACCCCATTAGAACTAAAAGGATAAAAGTATTACGCATATAATTATCTTAATAAATATTATCACACAAAAGTAGAGTTTTCGTACTTAACAAAGGATAGGAATATATTCGTAATTATGAACAATTATGTAATTTAAATGAAGCGCAGTTGGAAGTACGTAGAAATTCAATTAACTAAAGCCGTTACCTAAATTAACTCCTATTTAAACTAATTGAATAAAAAAACGCCCACCAATATTGGTGAGCGTTCAATTCATCTCATTTTTTCTAACTAACTAATAAAATTAAGAGATAAAGGGTATTTTGGTGTTTCACCATTATTTGCCCTAATGGCATTGATAATTGGAAACACAATTGAAATAATTCCTAAAACTATAAAGCCTAATAACCCCAAGCCAAATAATAAAATAAGGGGTATACATAAAAGGCAGTAAATAAGTATGCTTAATTGGAAATTGATGATGTTTTTACCATGCTCGTCCAATTGATATACTTTTTCTTTCTGGGTTGCCCATATGATTAATGGGACTATTAAGCTGCCAAACCCTATTACCAACGAAATAAGCTGACTTAAATGGGCAATGACTATTAATTGATTATCTTCTCTTTTCATGATGGTTATTTATATATGATTGATATTTATATGACGCTGATAATTTAAGAATGTTACAATTATTTTAAAGAAAAGCAGACTATCGATTTTCTATAATGCCGTGAGCCGCAACTACTTTCTTAAATTCAGGATCATCTTTCATAAAATCGAAAAAATCTGAAATTTCGCGTCTTATTGTTTTGGTTTGTCTGTTTCTGATGGTATCTAAATAATATAACACACTATCGCGCTTTTGTAATCCTGCATAAACAATGGCCAATTGATGGCTTTTTTCAATAGGATGCGCCACCTTTCTTATGGTATCGATAGTGCGATATGCGTTTATAGTATCGCCTAATTTGGCGTAACAGAAGCCTAAAAAACGATTATATACGTTTTCTTTTTTTGCGAGTTTTTTTAATGAAGGAATGGCTTGTTTATATTTTTTTTGATCCATGTACAGTCTAAAATAAGATCTGTTTATTACAAAATCGTTTTCACTGGTGCTATTGGCATCTATTTTCTTTATCAAATTTTCGGCATCATAATACATTCTATTAGCCGATAAAGCGTTAAAATAGCTATTAGCCGTTACAAAAGATAAAGGGTCCAAACTATAAGCTATTTTTGCTTGCTCCAGTTGCTTTTCATATTGCCCTGTATAATAAAAATAAGTAGCATATTGATGTCTCGCAGTTAAATCGTTTGGAGATAACTCGATGGCTTTTTGAAATGCTTTTTCCGCGGCTTCATGCTTTCCTTCAATATTGTTAATCAAGCCTTTTACAGAATATATTCTTGATACATCCTTGTTGATAGCCTCTGCCTTATCCAGATAATCTCTCGCCAATTTTGAAGCCTCGTTCGGATCTCTACGTGAATAATAGGTCTCTAAATAAATAGAATTAGCTATTTCGGCATAAGCCTCAGCATAAGTGTGATCCAACGCTATAGCTTCCTTATATAATAAAATACTTTTGGCAATGCTTTCTCTGGTTCTGTTATCAGCTTCATTCCGACCTTCTAAAAACAGTTTATAAGCTTCTATGTTTTTAGTTGGCACTACAGATAGTTTCTGCTGCTCATCAAACGATAAATTTATTTGTAATGCATTTACAATTTCCTTTGAAACTTCGGTTTGTATGGTAAAAATATCTGTTAATGTTTTATCATAATTTTCTGCCCATAGGTGTTCATCAGATGCTGCATTTATTAACTGCGCTGTTATTCGTAAAGCATCGCCATATTTGCGAATACTTCCTTCTAAAATATAACTTACATTAAGTTCCTCTGCAATTTCTGGTATGGTCTTTTCAGTGCCTTTGTATTGCATCACAGAAGTTCTAGAAATAACCCTAATATCTTTTAATTTAGACAATTGGGTTAGTATATCCTCAGTTATACCATCTCTAAAAAACTCCGCATTAGTATCGGCACTTAAATTATCGAAAGGTAAAACGGCTATAGATAAATCTTTTGGTTTATTTTCATTGAAATTAAACTTAAACGAATCGATGCTTAAAACAAAAACTAAAAAAACCAATAAAACAGCAGCAATAAATATATTGCGCTTCTTCTTAAAAAAAGGTGCATTTTTTTCTGCTTTTACTTGTTTTAGCTTGCCTTTAATCTGTTCTTTCTTCGGAATAATCAAGCCCTCATTTGCTATAGCAAAAATTGGAATAGCATCATCCACATTCTTTAGTTCGTAAGCGTCTAAAAATTTAGTCTGTATGTGTTGGTGACTCCTTATCTGATCATGTACCTTATCTGAAATTAATACACTTCCTGAAACCGCACAAGATTCTATTCTTGAAGCTACATTAACGGCATCTCCAATAATATCATCCTTAGATTGAATAATATCACCTACATGAATACCAATACGAACAGGGATTTTAGGATCTTGTAAGAAGGCTTTTTGAAGTTGTATAGCACAATCCACAGCTTCCACCGTACTTTTAAAAATACTTAAGGTACCATCACCAAAATATTGAATTATTTTACCATGATGCGCTTCTGTAAAACGGTCAAAAACATCTCTATGCTTTTCTCGCATGGCAAGAGCAGCTTTCTCATTTCGTTGCATTAAAGAGGTATAACCCTCAATATCGGTAAACATAATTGCCGCAAGTTGGCGGTTGGATGACATATTGAAAATAGCGTTAGGTGCCTCTAAATTAAGTAATATCTCTTAAAATAATTAATATCTTTAGCTTTGAATAGCTAACACCAAACTAAAAGTGGCTGAAAACCTAATTGAATTCTTATCTGAAATTCCTTTTTTTTCTGAAGTTTCAAACGAGTCTCTTCATCATTTATGCAACAATATTGAAGAAGAACTATTTTTAAAACATGAAGTGATTTTTGAAAAAAACACTATTGGTAATTCCATGTATGCCATACTGGATGGTGCAGTGAAAATACACGACAAAAAACATGTTTATGACACTTTAGCTGATGGTGAGTGTTTTGGTGAATATGCCTTAATTGACAACGACACCCGCTCTGCTTCTGCCACTGCTGTAGAAAGAACCAAAGTTTTAAAAATTGATCGAGAAGTTTTTTTAGATGTACTACAAAACGACAGCGGGTTTGCCCAAGGCATTCTTGCGGTAATGATAAAACGTCATCGAGAATTAGATACCATTCAAGAACGACTGGCAACCTCTAAAATTGAAATAGAAACCGCGAATAGTAAACTAAGTGGTTTGATTAATGGTGCTATGGATGCCATTATTATGTTTAATAAAGATTTTAGAATTATACTTACCAACCCATCCGCCCATAAATTATTAGAAAACGACGATGTCTCACAACGCAATGTGCTATTCTTTTTTGATGATGAAAGTGCAGCTATTATTGAAGATATAGTAAAATCTGAGGATAAAAAAGTTATCAATAAGTTCCTTCCAGATATTGTAAAAGTTATTGGTTCAACTAATACTGAAACCTTAAATGAAGGCACTATTAGTAAATATGGATCAGAGGAAAGTCCGTTTTACACGCTGATTTTAAGAAATATTGAAGCACGACTAATTGCGGAGGATAAAATTAGCTTACTCACCAAACAAACGAAATATTTAGAAGAAGAAATCAAAGAGCTTACCAGCAGTTATGGCATTATTGCAGAACATGAAAAAATGAAAGCTACACTGAGTTTAATACACCAAGTAGCAAATACTGATGCTACAGTATTAATTCATGGAGAAACAGGAACTGGCAAGGAATTAGTAGCGAGAGCCATCCACAAAGAAAGCAATAGAAATGATAAACCTTTAATACGAATTAATTGCAGTGCCATTCCTTCTAACCTTATTGAGAGTGAACTATTCGGACATAAAAAAGGTGCGTTTACTGGTGCTACAGTAGATAGAAAAGGACGTTTTTTATTAGCTGATAAAGGCACCATATTTTTGGATGAAATTGGAGAAATGCCTCTAGAATTACAACCCAAACTATTAAGAGTTATCCAAGAAGGGGAATTTGATCCTGTGGGAAGCTCTGAAACCATTAAAGTAGATGTTAGGATTATTGCAGCGACACATCGTAATCTTTTTGAATTTTCTAAGGAAGGAAAATTTCGGGAAGACTTATACTATCGACTAAATGTTTTTCCTATTGAAGTCCCAGCACTTAGAGACAGAGGCAACGATATTTGTTTGATTGCCGAAGAAATGATGCAGCAGTTTTCTAAAAAATTAAATAAACCTTCTGTAGTTTTATCTGATAATGATAAAGCCATACTTAATGGCTACCATTGGCCTGGGAATGTTCGCGAGCTACAAAATTTAATAGAGCGCGCTGTTATAGTTTCAAAAAACGGCGTAATCAATTGGCAAAATATTATTCCTTCAAATATCAATTCTGCGGAACCTAACACTCAAAGTGTTCAGGACAAAATTCTGACTTCAAAAGAATTGTCAGCTCTTGAAAAAGAAAATATCTTAAAAGCATTAAAACAAACCAAGTGGAAAATTTCGGGTGTAAATGGTGCTGCAGCATTATTAGAACTCCCTCCTACTACGCTTGCTTCACGTATTAAAGCTCTAGGGATAGAACGCCCTATATAATTTCACGGTATTTCGTTACTTCACCAACGATATTTCGTAAATACACGAATTGTCGGCTATCTTATTTACACGGTATTTCTGTTTAAAAATTTGATTTTCAATTATTTAAAATTTTTGGCACACCAATAGCATTATACATGTCAAACATTTAAAAAATCAATTATTAATCAAATTAAAAATTAGAAAACATGATTACAACAGCAAATGTAAAAAACGGCGTAAACGTAGACCAATTAGTTGAAACGATCAACCACATTCAAGAACAACCAGAATTAGCCAAATTTGAATTTAGAGCTAAAAACAACTGGATTGATGGTGGGCATTGTGTATCTAGCATTAAAAGCTTTTATGGCGCTGGACAAGAAGACACTACACGTGAAGAAACCTTTACTATGGAGTGTAGCCACCCACAAGTATTATTAGGTGCAGACGAAGCCGCTACACCTCCAGAAGTGTTATTACACGCTTTAAGTTCTTGCTTAACTGGCGCAATGGTATATCATGCTGCAGCAAATGGCATTGACATTGAAGGTGCACAATCTTCCATTAAAGGTAATGCAGACCTACATGGTTTTTTAGGTTTAGACCCTGAAGTGAGAACTGGTTTTGATGGCATTACCATGCAATTAAGAGTAAAATCTGATGCATCGGCTGAACAATTGGAGCAATTAGCTAAATTCTCTCCTGTTTATGACATGATTAGCAACCCAACTCCTGTAAAAATTGAAATAATAAAGGAGTAGTAATAGGTTTTATAAAAATGACTACTCCTTACTTTGCGAGTAGTCATTTTTATTTTCAACAATTTGAAAGCATCAAAATGAAAACTTCTGGAAAAGCTGTATTAAACGCAAAAAAGGCCGTTGCTCATATCGCCTACAAAACGAATGAGGTCTTCCCTATTTATCCGATAACTCCCGCTTCAGAAATGAGTGAGTTAGTGGAGCAATGGAATGCGGAAGGCAAAAAAAACGTTTTTGGTTCAGAAACATCGGTCTTCCAGATGCAAAGTGAAGGTGGTGTTGCTGGTGCGATGCATGGCGCCATACAAACAGGAAGTTTATCATCTACATTCACAGCATCTCAAGGTTTATTACTGATGCTACCAAATATGTATAAAATTGCTGGGGAATTAACGCCTAATGTAATTCATGTTGCTACGCGAAGCATTGCTACTCATGCTCTTTCTGTTTTTGGTGATCATAGTGATGTTATGGCGGTACGTCAATCAGGGTATGCAATGTTAGCTAGCGGCTCTGTTCAAGAAGCACACGACTTTGCTTTAATTGCTCACACTGCAACGTTGGAATCTTCTATTCCCTTTGTGCATTTTTTTGATGGTTTTAGAACTTCTCATGAAATTAATACGATTAGTATAATTCCAGACAAAACCATCAAAACTTTAATCTCTAAAGACAACATCAACTTACATAGAAAAAGAGCACTTAATCCCAACTCACCAGTTTTAAGAGGAACCACTCAAGGACCTGATGTGTACTTTCAGAGTAGAGAAGCTATAAATTCATTTTATGATGCTTGTCCGGAAATTGTTCAAAATATCATGAATCATTTTGCGAAACTTACAGGGAGAGCTTACAGGCTTTTTGATTATGTAGGGCATCCAAATGCAGAACGAGTAGTCATTTCATTAGCGTCTTCAACAGAAACCATTGAAAGAACAATACTTCACCTCAACAAAAAAGGAGAAAAAAATGGTCTAATTAAAGTGAGATTGTTTAGACCATTTAGTACAAAACATTTATTAGCTGCTTTACCAAAATCGGTAAAAACTATTGCTGTTTTAGACCGAACTAAAGAACCTGGAGCATCTGGAGAACCTTTGTTTTTAGACGTTTTACATTCTATAACTCAAGCATATCAAAACAATTTAATCCCAACTTTCCCGAGAATTATTGGTGGTCGTTATGGTTTATCTTCAAAAGAGTTTACCCCAACAACGGTAGATGCTATTTTCAAAAATCTAAAAAGCAAAAGCCCAAAGCATAATTTTACAGTTGGTATAAATGACGATGTTACCAATTTAAGTCTTGATATTCCAGAGGGTATAAATATTGAAAACAAACACTACCAAGCCATTTTTTACCATGACAAAACAGATACTAAACACTTTGAAAGCATTTTAAACCTAATTGGTAAAAGAGAAAACACATTTGTTCAAGGTTACACAGAATGCAATTATGCGAAGTCTAACACTTATGATATATCGCATTTAAGAGTTTCCAGTACCCAAATTAAAGCGCCTTATTTAATTGAAAGTGCTGATTTTATTGGCATCCAAAAAACAAACTTCATCTTGAATTTAGAAATTATTAGAAGGTTAAAATACAATGGAAGTTTGTTAGTAAATACATCAAAAACATCAAAAGCCTTCTGGCAATCTCTTTCACATGATATTCAAAAGCTTATAATTTCAAAAAACATTGAACTGTTCACTGTAAATACCGATGAACTAGAAACTTTTTCAATTAGAAAAGACGCAATCATTGATACCTTTTACAGTTGTTTTTTATCTCTTAAAAGCAAGGGAATAAAATTTGAATTTCCGATAGACTATAATGAGCATATTTATAAAGTGGATACACTTGCAATAACCTCTAAAGAAAAAACTTTCGACTTCGACAATAACTATAAGGAAAGTTTATTGGGGCAACTATTAGCCCACAAAGGAAACGAAGCCCCTGTGAGTTTAATGCCGGCTGATGGTACCTTTGAAACAGATACATCAAAATATAAATGTGCTACTAATAGCAACTATATACCAGATTGGAATATAGATCTATGCACCCAATGTGGCGCTTGCAGTATGGCGTGCCCCCAAGCAGCACTAAGAATTAAAGTGTATAACGACTCTTACTTAATAGACGCACCAAAATCGTTTAAGCATATAGTTTCAAAAGATTTTGATGAGATGCAATATAGTATTCAAATACATCAAGACCAGTGCAATGGTTGCAATAATTGTGTAGATGCATGTTCTGAACAAGCATTATCGATGACTCTCAAAAAAGAAACTTTGGCAGACATCAATAACTGGAACCACTTTAAAACCATTCCAGAATTTGACAGAGGAAAAATAGACACTTCAAAAGTAAGCGAACAACAATTGCAAGAGCCTTTATTTAAATATTCAAATGGTGTAGAAGGTTGTGGTGAGGCGCCATATCTCAAGTTAATGTCTCAATTATTTGGAGACAGATTGGTAATAGCCAATGCCACAGGTGCCAGCTCTATTTTTGGAGGTGCATTGCCAACTACGCCTTGGGCTAAAAATAAAAATGGTAGAGGGCCAGCATGGTCTAATTCTTTATTTGAAGACAATGCTGAATTTGGTTTAGGGTTTAGGTATTCCATAAATCAACAACAAAAACATGCACAACAACTTTTAAAAACACTTCGACCCAAACTAAACAAAAATCTTGTTGATTCTATTTTAAATGCAAAACAAACAAATGAGTTAGATATTGAAATTCAAAGAAAAAGAATTGTAAAACTCAATGAAGAACTACTAAACTTAAATTTAGACGAAGCCAATCAACTTCTAAATGTATTAGATAATCTTATAAAAAAAAGTGTCTGGATTGTTGGTGGTGATGGTTGGGCTTATGATATTGGTTTTGGCGGATTGGACCATGTATTAGCCTCTGGAGAGAACGTAAATATATTAGTTCTAGACAACGAAGTTTACGATAATACAGGCGCACAAGCCTCTAAGGCAACACCTTTTGGAGCTTCATCAAAATTTGCACATAACAGCAAACGTAACCAAAAGAAAGATTTAGGCTTAATTGCAATGACATACCAAAATGTTTATGTTGCTTCAGTTTCTATAGGTGCAGATCAAGAACAAACGCTAAAAGCATTTAATGAAGCTGAAAGTTTTGATGGTCCATCCCTAATTATTGCTTATTGCCATAGTGATTCACATGGTATAGATATGAAACAACCCAGCAAACATCATAAAGCTGCTGTAAATTCTGGTAGTTGGTTATTATACAGAAACTACCCTAGACTTAAACCAAGTGGATTAAACACACTTCAATTGGATTCAAAATCGCCAACAATACCTATTTGGGAGTATTTAAAACTAGAAAAACGATTTTCAAAACTTATGGAATACAACCCTAGGGAGTTTGAACAGTTGATTGAATATATTCAGGAAGCAACAGAAAATAAATTTCAAAAGTATTTAAATCTATCAACTCAAAAGACTATTAACACGCCGTCACTTTCCTTTAACTAAATTATCAAAAATGAAAACTCCAGAAAAAACCAAACACATTAATATTATATACTTTAGTTTGATAATTAACTTAATAGTTTTTGCAATACTTATATTTTCAATACTTGAATAGCACTAAAACTATATTTACTTAAAAAAAGGTGTATTATGTTTTCCTCTAATTAGCATAATAGTAGGCGGTATTGTATTTTCGGCACAATAAATGATATTGTTTCCGTTATAAACACAAAATTAAACTACATGAAGCGCACTTTATTTGCTTTTATCCTACTTATAACTTTTGTATCTCAAGCACAAAATACAGCGATTGCAGCGGGAGAAAAATTGGTATATACGGCATCTTATAATATGTCTGGAGTTTTAAATGACCTCGCCCAAGTTACTCTAGAAACAAGCAATGTAAAAACTTCAAAAGCAACGCTTTTACACCTTAAATGTAAAGCAGTTACGTACAGTAAATGGGATAACTTTTTTAAAATTAGAGATCTATATGAAAGCTATGTAAACCCAAAAACTTTAAGACCCTATCTATACAAAAGAGACATAGATGAAGGCGGTTATAAAAAGAATGTAAAGTACACCTTCAGCCATAAAACCAATACGGTAAAATCGGTGCAGACCAAACGGGAATGGGTAGATAAAAAAGATATAAAAATAAGTTCTGGCACAAGCGATGTTATTGCCACCCTGTACAAAATAAGATTGTTGGATTATGAAAACATGCAAACTGGAAATAGTAAATCATTCAAAGTTATTTTTGATAGGGCAGAAAAGAATGCTAAAATTACTTATTTGGGAAAAGAAAAGATTAATACCGCAATAGGTTACAAAACCTGCTATAAGCTGAGAATTAGTAGTTCTGAAAGTAAATCGCTTAAAGGCGATATTTGGCTTACAGCAGATGATAATAAAATAATGGTATACGGTAAGTTTAAAATACCTGTTGGTAATGGTGAATTAAAAATAAAATCTGCAACTGGATTGTTAAACTAAATTATAAGACTAATGAAACAATTATTTACAATTTTAGCTTTGATAGCGGCAATTTTGGCTACTATATTTGCGGTTTTACCCATTTCAAACTTGGCTATTTTCCCAGCTTTGGCAGCTTTAATTTTTGGATTACTGGCCTTTTATCTTTCAAAAAAGACAGGCAAAGTGAAAAAAATAATACAGTTCACTTTTTTACTAACCATTATCTCTCTAAGTATTACAACTTATAAAGCTATTTTTACCGAGACAGCCGTTGGCAATACTGAAGAACTTATTGATAAAGAGGAAGCCTCTAAAGAAGAAGCTATTGAAGAGTTGGATGATCTGGAATTAGAAGGTATTGAGTAAAAATAAAATAGCTGTTGTGCATATTTTCATATATTTACAGCGTTTTATATGAAACAAGCTTCAAGGTTGTACGCCTACTCAACTTGTAATTGCTAGTATCATATGGCTAACTTAAACCAGTCATGAAATTTATTTGCACCCTCTCGCTACTCACTCTTATTGGTACTTGTGCCACACCAAAATATTCAACTCGAATTGAAAACATAAAAGAAAGCATAACCATTGTAGACAGTACTTTAGTAAAAAAATATGCCTCTACAATTACACCTGAAGATTTAAAATTGCAGTTATATCAGTTTGCTTCTCGGGAATTTGAAGGTAGGAAAACTGGAGAGCCTGGTCAAAAAAAAGCAGCTGAGTTTCTTCAAAACTTCTACAAAAGAAGAGCTATAAAATCTCCTTTTAAAGATGAAAATTATTTTCAAAATATTCCAAAATCCTTTTTTGACGAAAGTGTTGGGGTTAAAGAAAATATTGGAGCCACAGAAAATGTTTTGGCGTATATAGAAGGAAGTGAAAAGCCTGAAGAGTTGTTAATTTTAAGTGCACATTTGGATCATGAAGGTGTTAAAAACGGACAAGTTTATTATGGTGCCGACGATAATGGGTCTGGTACTGTTGCTCTTCTTGAAATAGCAGAAGCTTTTAAAATTGCCGCTGAAAATGGTCACAGACCGAAAAGAAGTATCTTATTCATTCATTGTACAGCAGAGGAGGTTGGCATACTTGGATCAGAATACTATGTAAAACATCCTGTTTTTCCTTTAGAAAACACTATAGCAAATTTAAATATAGACATGATTGGAAGAGTTGATGACAGGCATATAAACAACAAAAACTATATTTATTTAATTGGCTCGGATAGACACAGTAAGGAACTACACTTTATTTCAGAGGCGGTTCGAAATACTTACACAGATATAGATTTGGATTATAAGTACAATAAACTAGATGATTATAATCAATACTATTCAAGGTCTGACCATTATAGCTTTGCAAAAGAAAATGTTCCTGTAATTTTCTATTTCAACGGGGAGCATGAGGATTATACCAAGGCAACAGATACGCCTGATAAAATTGATTATGAACTAATGACTAAACGCATTAAATTAATCTTTGCTACTTCTTGGCAACTTGTAAATCAAGAAACTCGAGTTGTAATTGATGAAAATAATTTATTTTTAAAGTAAAATACAATTTGCTTTAAAATGAAAAAGCTTCTCATCATACTTGTTATTGTTTCTTCTATTTGTTTTGGTTGCAAAAAAACATCGAATATATCAGAATCTGAAAGCGACGACTCTCTATCTTCTAGAGTTTCGCAATATGCCAATACAATAACGGCCAAAGAACTAAAAGAGATGCTTTTTACATATGCGTCTGATGAGTTTCAAGGCAGAAAAACCGGAGAGCCTGGACAAAAAAAGGCTGTCTCATTTATAAAGGAACACTACGTTACAAATCATATTCCTTCTCCTATTACTGAGAATGATTATTTTCAAGAAATACCAGTATCATACTTTGAAGGTAAAGCTGATAGCGACTCTGAGAATGTAATAGCCTATATTAAGGGTTCTGAAAAACCAGAAGAGGTAGTAATAATTACTGCTCATTTAGATCATATAGGTATAAAAGATGGTGAAATAAATAACGGTGCGGATGATGACGGCTCTGGTACGGTGGCTCTGATGGAAATTGCCGAAGCCTTTAAAGCCGCAAAAGAGGCGGGACACGTCTCTAAAAGAAGTATTGTTTTTTTACATGTTACTGGCGAGGAACTTGGCTTGTTCGGATCTAGATACTATGCTGATGAAGACCCGATTTTTCCTTTGGAAAACACTATTGCTAACTTAAATATTGACATGATTGGGAGAGTTGATAAAAGACACGAAAACAAACCAAATTATTTATATTTAATAGGATCAGACTGGTTGAGTTTAGAGCTACATCAACTTTCAGAGACGGTAAACGACTCTACCGTCAAATTAGATTTAGATTACTTTTATAATGGTGAAAGAGATCCAAATATGTTCTATTACAGGTCAGATCATTACAACTTTGCAAAACACGATATTCCTTCTATTTTTTATTTTAATGGTTTGCATGATGACTATCACAAACCAACAGACACTCCAGAGAAGATTAATTATTCTTTTTTAGAAACTCGTGCAAAACTTATATTTTACACAGCATGGGAACTTGCCAACCGTAAAAATCGTGTACAACTAGATTAATTAAAGAACTAAGCATTTAGATAAGGTGTCCTCGTAAATCGACTCGTATTGCGGTACAATAGCATGAAGATCAAATTTTAGTGCCTGATTTCTAGCATTAGCTTTAAAATCCTCTAGACGTTTTTCATCTTTCAAAATATGCAAAGCATTCTTTATCATATCATCCGTATCTCCAACATTACTTAAAAACCCTGAGTATCCTTGAATATTAACTTCAGGAATACCACCTGTATTACTTGAAATAACAGCAACTTTAGATGCCATAGCCTCTAGCGCCGCTAACCCAAAACTTTCCGTTTGAGATGGTAACAAAAATAAATCACTAAAGCATAGAATTTTATCTATCTCGTTACTTTTTCCGAAGAAAATCACCTTATCTAAAATTCCCAGGTCTCTGCACTGATTTTCAATAGCTTCTTTTTCTGGTCCCTCTCCTATAAACATCAATTTAGCAGGTATTTCCTTTTGAATACCGTAAAACACCTTGATTACATCTTGCACTCTCTTAACAGGTCTTAAATTACTAATATGAGTGATAATTTTTTCATTGTCCTTAGCCATTATACCACGCTGACAATCGGTGAAATTATGATTGTACTTATCTAAATCGATAAAATTAGGAACCACATTTATTTCATTTGTAATATTAAATAAGCGCAACGTATCATCCTTTAAACTTTGAGATACTGCGGTAACAGCATCAGATTTATTAATACTAAAAGTAACCGCTGGTTTGTAGAATGGATGACTTCCTACTAAGGTAATATCTGTACCATGAAGTGTAGTTACAATAGGTAAATGAATACCTTCTTCTTGCAACATTTTTTTAGCCATATAAGCAGCATAAGCATGAGGTATGGCGTAATGCACATGCAGTATTTCTATACTATGAAGTTTAACCATATCTACCAACTTACTTGAAAGCGCTAATTCGTAAGGTTGATAATGAAATAGCGGGTATTCTGGAACATTAACTTCATGATAGTGCACATTATTACTCACCAATTCTAATCTTACAGGTTGGTTATAGGTAATAAAATGAATTTCGTGACCACGCTTCGATAATTCAAGACCTAATTCTGTGGCAACAACACCACTACCTCCGAAAGTTGGATAACATACAATTCCTATTGTCATTATTTAGTTCTATATTTTCTAATCCAAAATCGCCTCATAAATAAAACGTTGGATTTCTGTTCTAATATTTTCTTTTAGCAGGCGATTTCTTCCAGCATGCGGATATGTTCTATTTGCTAGAAACACATAAACTATTTCCTCTTCTGGATCAGCCCAAGCATAGGTTCCTGTAAATCCTGAATGCCCAAAACTTGTCATAGACAAACATCCACATGTTGGTCCTTCCTCTTCTAATTGGGGTTTGTCAAAACCAACCCCTCGCCTATTGTCTTTTTTGCAAAAATAGCAAGTATTAAACTTATCAATAGTTTCAGCTTTCAAATAACGCTTTCCACCATAATAGCCTTTTTGTAAATACATCTGCATAATCTTAGCTACATCATTAGCATTACTAAAAACACCAGCATGCCCACCAACACCGTTTTGCATTGCCGCTCCCATATCATGAACGTATCCATGCACCTTTTGGTAGCGGTAATAATCGTCAATCTCAGTAGGCACAATATGTTTACTACTTATTTTTCTATACGGATTATAAATAGTATAATTCGCTCCTAAAGGTTGATAAAAACGATTTTGCACCAAGGCGTCTAAACCTTTGTCGTAATACTCTTCTATATATTTCTTCAGAATGTAATATGGGAAATCGCTATACCGATACCGCAACCGCTCCAACAACTCTGATTCCTTTATAATCTTAGGAATGGAATCTTGATAATCAGTCCGTAAATATAAATTTTTGGCTACTTCAATATTGAATTTTTTACTTCTTGATGTGCTGTAATATTCATCACTCGGGCGTTTGCTAACAGAATCTAAAGTGTGATAATAAAATGGCTCCCATGGTCTTAAACGCGCATAATGAGACAACATTTGTTTAATTGTAACATTGGCTTTATTAGAGTCTTTATACTCTGAAAGTAGTTCTGACAATGGCGTATCCAGTGAAATCACACCCTTTTCTTCCATCTCCATAACTAAAGGTAATGTTGCCAGAATTTTAGTCAATGATGCTACATCATAAATGTCATTAAAAGACACCTTGTTCTTGCCTTCATACGTATGATTACCAAAGTTTTTATTATAAATTACTTTTCCCTTTCTGGCAATTAGTAACTGAATACCAGGAGTCATCATAGAGTCTACGGCAACATTAGCAACTGAATCTACCTTCTTCAACTTTTTAGAGCTCATACCAACACGTTCAGGGATCGTATATCCCAAGCGCTTAATTGACTTATATGCAACTCCATCACCAAGTTTAAAATAATCTCCAACCGATACTGGCAATTTGCCCTTAACTGGTAAAGCTCCAAAGATAATTTGCGCTGATTTTCTCTGTGCAACCTCACTATTCTGATAACTAAAAACGATACTTTCTAAGTTTTTTATTGTTTTTAAATCATCTAAAGCATAGGGTTTTACAAAAACATCAAGGATAACATCATGAGTACGCGCAATTTCATACAGCCATACCAGTTCTTGCTTTTTGAATTTATGAGACTTCCATGGATTTTTATCAGACCGATGCAAACCAACAATAACCGTATTATAAGACTGTAGTTTGCTCATTAATACATTTAGTTTATCCGCCTCAATCTTATGTACTTTACCATATTTCTTGAGTTCCTCAAAAAATGGAGTACCATCATCATCTCCAAAAGGCACATAAGCTATTTTTCTTTTTTCTAAATGTGATAGCGGCAACAGTTTATTGAAGTTCTTAGTTATTGTAATCGCATTTTCAAAAAGTTTTTCGGTTAAGATATCATCTTCTAATCTATTTAAATCATTATCTAAACTATCTAGAACAATTGGCTTATAGTTTTCTAAGCCCACTTTGTACTTAGCCATTAGAATTTTCTTTACAGAATGTGCCAAACGCTCTTCTGATATTTCACCATTGTTGTACGCATCCATAATTTTAAAAATGCCTACCCCAACATCTTCAGACATGAGCATTACGTCATTACCGGCTTTAAAAGCTGCTAAATCTATATCACCAGATTCGCTAAAATCTGCAGCACCTTTCATAGTTAAAGCATCTGTAAATATAAGACCTTGAAAACCTAAGGAATCCTTTAAAATATCTGTTACAATATGTTTAGATAAAGAGGAAGGATAGCCCTCTCTAGCCTCTAAACTTGGTACATTCAAATGTGCTACCATAACGCTAGACAAACCTTCCTTAATTAACGTTTTATAAGGATGAAGTTCAACCGAATCAATACGTTTAGCACTAAAATTGATTGTGGGTAATGTTAAATGAGAATCTGCTTCGGTATCACCATGTCCGGGAAAATGTTTTGCATTTGCTAGCACACCTGCACTTTGCATCCCTTTCATAAATGCCAATGCCTTTTCAGTAACATTATCTCTATCCTCTCCAAAAGAACGACTACCAATAATTGGGTTTTTAGGATTTGTATTGATATCTACAACCGGAGCAAAATTAAAATGTACACCTAAACGCTTACAATGTTCCCCTACATGTCTACCTGTTTTTTCAATAAGTTTGGTGTCTTGAATAGCACCTAAAGCCATATTGTACGGGAATGCATATGTAGAATCTAAACGCATACTAAGCCCCCACTCAGCATCCATACCAATAAGCATTGGGATTTTCGCCAAAGACTGCAACTCATTGTTCAAAACCGCTTGCCGCTTTGGTCCTCCGGTGGAGTATATAATACCACCTATTTGATGTTCTTTAATTAACTGTTGTACTACAAGTTTTGTGGCCGAACTTTGATTGGACATGACCTGTACCATATACAGTTGACCAACTTTTTCTTTTAGAGATAGGCTATTATAAATACTATCTACCCATTTAGATTGATCTTCAGCATCTTCTGTAATAAGCGGATGATTAATAGTTTGTGCATTAAGACAACTATAAAAACATAAAATGGTAATTAAGATATGGCGCATAGGGGATTAATTAAGCATGATTATTACGTATGATTAACTAATAACCATGCCAAAATACTACTTTTAACAAAAAGGAGAAATACTTTAGGATAGTTTTATAAGAATAATACTAGTTGTTAATCCGCAAGTTTGTATGCTCTTACCCAATCGTAATGAGTAGTTCTATCCTCAACAGACATATTCATACCGCCATCTGCTGGAGGCGGATTCCAATTATAGGTTTCAACCACCATTCTTATATGCATAGGTAGACTAAAGTCTGCTGCGGGCTTAACCTTTTCCACAAATTTGCCATCTAGAAAGAATAAAACTTCATCTTTACTTTTCCACCACGCACCAAATACATGGAAATCATCATAAGCTTTAGCCCCTATTGGTGCTTTCCCACCAATTATACCTTTTGGAATATCACAACCTTCTTCGATATTTCTACTGTGGGTATTGAAATTCATATGATCATCAAACTTTTGAAGTTCGAGTTTATCACTAACTATTTGCCCAACAGATTCCTGAATATCCAACTCTGTGTTTCTTCTATCACAACCTTCCCCATCCTCTTTGGAATTGTATAACCAAAACGTTGATGACATAAAGGTTTTATTCGCCTTCAACCTGCACTCGTAATAGCCATAGGTCATAGTTGCGTTGGACATAACATGACCACCGCCATGAGTAAATGTTTGGTTGTTTTTTACAACAGGCTCTGGTAATTTTACAGTTGTAACTTGCATGGTGCCGTTTTCAACTTTAATGTTTTCTGGAATAAATAATCCAGGCGGCCTGCCAATCCATCTTTGTCCTGTTAATGTCCACTTTGAGCTATTGAGTTGACTACCCTCAAACTCATCTGATAAATCATCAACTAAAATCCATTGTTTAGCTTCAGGTTTAGGGTCTGCGCCTTCAACAAAATACGGTTGTTGCATTTTAGACTGACTGCAGCCTAACCCGAACAAACCTATTAAGGCTAAGACTAAAATTTTACTTACTATTTTCATAGTGCTATTTTTATATTATTCAACTAATTGCCAAGACCTTACCCAATCGTAATACGTTGTTCTGTCTTCAGCAGACATATTCATACCTCCATCTTCTGGCACAGGATTCCAGTTATAAGTTTCAACTACCATTCTTAAGTGCATATCTAAATCAAAATCTGCCGCAGGTTTTAACTGGTTTACAAATTTACCATCCAAAAAGAATAAAATTTCATCCTTACTCTTCCACCAAACTGCATATACATGGTAATCGTCATACACCTTACCACCAGCAGAGGCACTGGATTTAACGCTACCCTTAACAAAATCACAGCCTTCTTTAATATCTCTACTATGGGTGTTGGAATTCATCTTTGCATCAAAATTCACCATCCATTCCGCTTTACTTACAATTTCACCTACACATTCTTGTATATCCAACTCAGTTGTCCTATTATCACATCCTTTTGCACGAGATCTATCCGTAATCAACCAAAAAGTTGAGGACATAAAGGTTTTATTGGCTTTCATTCTACATTCGTAATACCCGTATTTCATAGCCTCTCTCGACCCCACATAACCTCCACCATGCGTAAACTTACCAATAGGTTCTTCCAACTTTTTAGTGGTTATTTGAAGTTTGCCGTCTTTTTGCTTTATGTTTTCAGCCTGAAAAAGCCCAGGAACTCTCCCCTTCCAACGTTGACCCCTAATTTGCCACTTTGTTTCATCAACATTTTCTTTATTAAATTCATCTGACATAGATTTAACCAGTTTCCATTTTGAACCATTTGGTTTGGGATCTTCACCTTTTTGAAAATAAGGTTTTCGTTGTGCGCTTACCGTTACTACTGTAAAAAGCATACAAATAGTAACGAACAGTTTTGAAAATTTCATTCTATATAAGTTTAGTTTGTTTCTATTTCAATATATCCACTTTTAAGTCCTTTAGATTTAGCATATAACCTAATTTTTCCTTTCACTTTGGAAGACTTCAGTATTGCCAAACACATGCCGCTAAATGCTTTTCTGTGATTTACTTGAAAAGATTCGAGGCTTGTTTGGTCTCCATTATCCACAGCTAACAATTTACCTTGCCCTTTAGTATAGAAATACACTTTATTGTTGGCATCAGGCACTAAATTTCCATATTTATCCTCAATTCTTACCGTAACATATGCCAAATCTTGGTTGTCAGCATTAATTGTACTTCTATCAACAGATAAGCTGATTTTGGCTGGTTTTCCTGCTGTATTAATTTGTTCTTCTAGAATTTGCTTACCATTCTTATAACCAACTACTTTTATAGTGCCAGCTTCATATGGTACTTCCCACGACAATCTATATTTGGATTGAAACGTTTTTGGTTCATACCTCAAGAAATTCACCTTAAGTTCAGTTAAATCCTTCCCTTTCACCTTTTTCCCCATAGATTTTCCATTCACAAATAATTCTGCGCTATCGCAATTGGTATAGCAATACACAGGAATTGTTTTACCTTCCATACCCTTCCAGTTCCAATGTGGCAGCAAATGAATCATAGGTTCTGTTGTCCAATGACTTTGGTATAAGTAAAATCTATCTTTAGGAAATCCACATAAATCTACCGCTCCAAAATAAGAACTGTGAGAAGGCCAGTCGGCATTCCAATACCCATTGGTAGAATTATCTTTTCCTCCGTAAGGAGTTGGTTCTCCTAGATAATCAAATCCTGTCCATATAAATTCACCCATCACATATGGGTTTTGTTCTTGAAAATGAAACTCAACATCTGGCGGATACGCCCATGGCGGACCAATTAAATCATAACTTGTAACATGCTTAGATTCGTGCGTTTTATACTTTTCAATGGGTAAATGATAAACACCTCTACTACTTGTACAACTTGAAGTCTCAGAGCCATATAGCGGCATTTCTGGAAACATACTTCTCAATTCACTATACTTTGTTGGCTTATAGTTTACGCCAGCTATATCAACTTGTTGTGCAAAATTAAAAGTGTAAGGGTTGATATAGTTATTCATTCCCATAGTACTTGGTCTTGAAGGATCAGTCGCTTTACATACGTCATGTAACATTTTAGCGACCTTCCAGCCATTTTCTTTATCACGCTGCTCAATAATCTCATTACCCGTACTCCACATGATTACAGATGGATGATTTCTATCTCTTAGAATCATATCTTTCAAATCACGTTCTGCCCACTCCACAAAATATTTATTATAACCATTGGGTACTTTTTGCATTTCCCAAACATCAAAAGCTTCATCTAAAACAACAAGACCTAGTTCATCACAGGCCTCTAGAAACTCTCTAGACGGTGGATTATGGCTTGTTCTAATAGCGTTAACGCCCATATCTTTCATGATTTGAAGTTTACGCTCATCAGCTCTTTTATAAACAGCTGCTCCTAAAGAACCGTTATCGTGATGTAAACACACACCATTAAAACGCACCAATTTATTGTTCAAATAAAAACCATCTTTAGTATATGAAATTGAACGTAGTCCGATTTTTGTCTCATATTCATCAACAATATTGTCATTTTGCGTTACTGTTGTAACTACTTTATACTGATTAGGCATGTAAATATCCCATCGTTTAGGGTTTTCGATATTACACCAAGTCATAGAAATACTTTCAGATGCTGCCTCAATTTTAACATCCTCATCAATAGACGACACTTTTTCTCCAGATGGTGCATAATAATCGTGTTTAACATTAACAAAAACAGGTAAAACTGTAGTATTAACAACTTTTGTTTCATTTTGCACAACCGCAAGCTTTTCAGTTACTGTTGGTGTTGTAAAGTACGTTCCCCATTGTTTTATATGCACAGGATTATCAATTTTTAACCAAACCGAACGGTAAATTCCAGCTCCTGGATACCATCTGGATGATAAATCTTCGGGTGTTAATCTCACCGCTACCACATTATCGGAGCCATCATATTTTAAGTATTTGCTTATATCAAATTCAAAACCAATATAGCCGTATGGGCGATTTCCTACCAATTCTCCATTAATCCATACATGAGCATCGTACATTGCTCCTTCAAACTCCAGTCGAACCACTTTTCCTTTCGCATCAGTATTCATTTTGAAACGCTTACGATACCAACCCGTTCCATGAAAAGGCAATCCTCCTGCCCTAGCATTATACTTAACATCAAAAGGGCCTTCAATGGCCCAATCGTGTGGTAAATCTAAATTTCTCCATTTGGAGTCATCAAATGTTATTTGTTCTGCTCCTTCGGCTTTATCGTTAAAAAACTTCCAAGAATCATTGAAATTTAGATTTTGGGCTCCAATTGCATTAAAGCAGACAATTGTAAAAAGTAAAAGAAGTAGGTGTTTCATTTTTTAAATTATATCAAATTATTATTTCAGTATTATTTTATAGACTAAGGCTTTATCAGTCTCTAAAGGCTTTTTCTTTGGTTGCCTTAAAAGCAATCCGTTTTTGGTCTTTTTCCAATATATGCGCTCCTTAGAGCCTAGAACAGAAATGGATTTTATTTTTAAGGACTTCGCTTCATTCGCAAAAACTTTTAGTATGCGCTCTGGTTTGGTATCATTCCATCCCAGTTGAATGGCATATACTACATTGCCTTTTTGTGTATATCTAATATCGGAGGCGTTTAATTTGTCTAGCCCCTTTTTAATTGCACCATATTCATTCCAGGCATCAGATTCATCTCGCTTTAAAATGGTAGTACCTTCTCCAAAAGTTAAAAATGGTTTAGTATCATAAATAGATTCACCGTAAAGTTTCATCCAAGAACCAATACCTTCCATAGCTTTTATCTGTTCAATAGGCATAGTACCATCTGCCATTGGGCCAGCAGACAATAACAAAATTCCATTTTTGCTTACTACATCAGCTAGCATTCTTATAGCCTTCCCAGAATCAATAGCAGTTCGTTTTTCTTTATTGTAGCACCAATTACTTCCTAAAATAAAATCGGTAATCCATACTTCAGAGGTTATATCCTCCATCGTCGCGCGCTCCACGTTAACCACTGCTAATTCCGTTGGAAAGAAATCTCCTTTGGTATTTACTACTACTTCTTTTCCTAGTTTTTGAGCTTTGTTGAAATAATTTGTTAAAAACTGTTTTCTATAATCTTCAGATATAAAGCGTTGTCCAAAATCCATCCAAATGTAATCGGGACAATATGTATCGACCACCTCATCTAATTTTCCTAACCACAATTCTTGCGCCTCATTATAATCTAAATTACAATATAGGTTCTTATACTTTTCATCCTGTGGCACCTCACAATTTTCATAAACAAAGTTGTATTTGTTTAGGGTAACAGGTCTTAAATAGCTTAAATCTGGTTTAGGATAAAACACATTATGAAATCCATGATGAAAGGTGGCCATGAATTTCAAATCTCTTTTTTTTGTTTCTTGAGCAATGGCTTTAACAACGTTAATCCCTGGCCCCATTTTTACAGAATTCCATTCGTTTACTTTACTATTCCAAAGAGAAAATCCATCATGGTGTTCGGCAATCGAACCAATAAACTTAGCTCCCATACCTTCAAACATATCCACCCATTCTTTCGCGTTAAATTTAGGCGCTTTCCACATAGGGATAAAATCGTGGTAGTGGAAATTTTCTCCGTAATTCTTTCGATGTTTCTCATAGACTGCACAACCCCAAAGACTATTCTCTCTGTCAGGTACATACATCCAACGCGGATACCACTCGCCATCGGTAGCAGGAACGGAATACACACCCCAATGGAAGTACACACCTAATTTAGCATTGGCAAACCATTCTGGAACAGCTTTATGATTTTTTAAGGATTCCCAGTCGTTTGTGTAAGTCTGCTGAGAGAAAGATAGATTTACACCGAATATAAATACTAATAGATATTTATACATTGTTATATAAGTGTCAAAATTTAGTTTAGTTAAATTTGCTTAAACAAACTTAAACAGTAATACTTTTTTACGCAGTAACAAAAGGATTAATTAATGCAACAAACTGTTTTAAAAAAAAGCCTCACTTAAAAGTGAGGCTTACTATTTTAATTATTATATAATTTACTACCAGAACATTGCATATAACACCGCTAGAATTATACATACCACAAAAGAACCAATATTGAATAAAGGTGATGTTTTGAACAACTCTTTAGATAAAGGAATACCTTTAGGGTCGTCAGCACCTTTATTTTCCATATTGCTAATAATCGCAATAATCAGCATTGATAGCAATGTTGCCAATCCCATTTGATGCATCCAAGGTGTTAGCCACTCGAAAGCCTCAACATATTTTGGCAATAATTTTAATGCTACAGCAACAGGAATGGATAATATAGCACCCCAAATAGCAGCATTGTTGGTTGTTTTCTTCCAGAATAATCCTAATAAAAAGACAGCCAATATACCCGGACTTACAAGACCTGTATATTCTTGAATAAATTGAAAGGCTTGATCAATACCTCCAAGAAGCGGCGCCACTACAACAGCTATAATCAATGAAACAGCCGCAGAAATTCTACCAATATTTACTGTCGTTTTATCACTTGCATTTTTGTTAAAGTACTCCTTGTAAATATCCATTGTAAAGATAGTTGAAGTAGAATTCAACATTGACGCTAAAGATGATACTACAGCCGCGGCTAATGCTGCAAAAGCCACTCCTTTAAGTCCTGTTGGCAAAAACTGTAGTAACCAAGGATAAGCCTTATCTGCTTGAGCCGCAGAAGGCACATTTAACTGCCCTACTTCACCTAAACTTGCCATAATTTCAGGATCATTAACCATAACGTAAGCTGCAATTCCAGGAATAACTACAATTAATGGGATTACTAATTTTAAAGCAGCAGCCAATAAAATACCTTTTTGAGATTCTTTTAAAGACTTTGCAGCTAATGTTCTTTGAATAATATACTGATTGAAACCCCAATAATAAATATTCGCAACCCATAGCCCACCGATTAATACCCAAATTCCTGGAAGGTTATCAAAATTATCATTAGTCTCTTCTAAAATCATATGGAATTTTTCAGGGGCTGCATCTACTACCTGTGAGAATCCAGCCAGAACACCTTCTCCACCAGAAACAGTGTTTAATGCCAAATAAGTGGTAACCAAACCTCCTAAAACTAAGAAAACTACTTGAATTACATCGGTCCAAGCAACAGCAGATAAACCACCGTATAAAGAATATGCTGCAGCAAATAATGCCAAACCAATAATTGCATACATCATATCTACACCCATAATGGTTTCAATTGCCAAACCACCTAAATATAAAACCGAGGCAAGATTAACAAACACATATAGTGCTAACCAAAAAACAGCCAAAATGGTTTTTAAATTGGTTGAAAAACGTTTCTCAACAAACTCTGGTATAGTGTAGAGCCCTTTTTCTATAAAAATTGGTAAAAAATACTTGCCAACAATAATTAACGTAAGTGCTGCCATCCACTCATATGAGGCAATCGCTAGTCCCAGAGCGAAACCAGAACCAGACATTCCAATAAATTGTTCTGCAGAAATATTAGCCGCAATTAATGAGGTACCAATAGCCCACCATGGTAAAGATTTACTGGCTAAGAAATAATCTTCAGCATTTTTTTCATGTCCATCTTTATCTCTAGACACCCAAAGTCCTACACCTAGAATTAAAATGGCATAAGCAACAAAAACAACGTAGTCCCACGTATCGAATCCTGCGGTCATAATTATATTAGTTTAGTTAATTAAAGTTCCAAATATATACATTTAAATTTAAGAATTGTATGATTAAACTTCATTTAAACACAACAAATCGGCAAAAAACCAAACTAGTAGGGTCTAGTAGGGTAATCTTATAATTTTTCACTATATTTACACCCATGATTGAGGTGAATAAAAAAATAGGCGTACCACGATACCAGCAAATTGTATTTTCTATTGAAAAGGCAATTATTCGCGGTAAACTTAAAAAAGGAGACCAAATACCCTCAATAAATACTATTAAAGAGCAACACAATTTATCAAGAGATACTGTTTTAATGGCCTTTAACGAGCTTAAAAGTAGAGGCATTATACAATCTGTGGTAGGAAAAGGATACTATGTTACCAGTGAAAACATAAGCGTAAAACAAAAGGTGTTTCTTCTCTTCGATGAATTAAATTCTTTTAAGGAAAATTTATACAATGCATTTATCAACAACCTTGAAGAAGGCATTGAAGTAGACATTTACTTTCACCATTTTAACCACCAAGTATTCAGTACAGTTATAGAAAATAATATTGGTGATTACAATCACTATGTAGTAATGCCCGCCAATCTAAAGGGAACAGAGAAGATTTTGAAAAAATTACCAAGTAACAAAGTCTATATTTTGGATCAAATGCCAAAAGAATTAGAAAATTACCCAGGTATTTTTCAGAATTTTAAGAAAGATATTTACGATAACTTATCAAAAGCATCAGACACCATAAAAAAATACGCTAAACTAGTTTTAATTTCTTCATCTGAAAAACAACCTCAAGGTATGAAAGATGGTTTTATTCAGTTTTGTAAAGACAACGATATTTTCTACGATGTTCTTGAATCGGCAAAAGAAAAAACACCCGAAAAAGGTGAATTATTTGTAATTCCTGATGATAAAAATCTTCTTAGAATTATTAAGAAAATGAAATCGGAAGGATTACAACTGTCAAAAGATATTGGTATTATTTCATATAATGACACATTATTGAAAGAAATTGTAGCTGATGGCATTACCACCATCTCAACCGATTTTACTGCCATGGGCGAGCGATTAGCACAAATGATTCAGAACAATGAAACACTTCAAATAGAGAATCCTAATAATTTAATAATCAGACAATCATTATAAACTAAATTAAATTGTACACTATTAATTACATTGAAGACCAAAGTGTCTTAGAAGTTAAAAATACGTCTGGCTCAGTTTATGGCAAGATTCATCTAAACGCTGGCGCAAGTTTACAAGAATTAACACTAAACAATCATCCAATTATTCAAGATTTAACTCCTTTGTCGTATGGAGACACATACGCTTCTTCTATCTTATTTCCTTTTGCGAATAGGATAAAAAATGGCAAATATGACTTTGACAACACCTCTTTTCAATTGGAAATAAACCAAAAGGAAGAGCAAAATGCTTTACATGGTTTGGTTTACAACAAAACTTTTAAGGTTATTGACAATAAAGCCACGAAAGATGAAGCTAAAATTGTTTTGGAATATGACGAGTTAAAACATTCAATAGGATTTCCATTCACCTATAAGATTCAACTGGAGTATACATTTAAGGACAGTACTACGGAGTTAAAGGTCACTATTAACAATACAGGAGAGAAAGCGTTTCCTTTCACTTTAGGATGGCATCCATACTTTGTTAGTGAGAATTTAAAGGATAGTGCTTTAGCATTTAATAGTACTGAAAAGGTGGTTTTAGGAGAGCGAAATATTACTACAGGCACTAAAGCAGTCGAAATGAAAGATGACCTATCACTAGATATATCATCACTTGATGACTGTTGGGTGCTGGACGCGGACGAAGTAGTATTTAAAACCCCTAAATACAATCTGATATTTAATTCTACCGGGGATAATAACTTTTTACAAGCTTATATCCCGCCTAGAAAAAACACTATTGCTATCGAACCTACAACGGGTGTTTCCGATAGCTTTAATAATAAAATTGGATTAGCTGTTCTTAACTCAAATGACACATATAATATTACATGGACATTAAGTATAAACTAAATAAACGATGAGCGAACTATTAATTAAAGATGTTGAAAAAACATTTGTTGAAACATTTCAAACAGAACCTCTTCTGATCTTTTCTCCCGGTAGAATAAATATTATTGGAGAGCATACAGATTACAACGATGGATTTGTATTTCCAGCTGCTGTTGACAAAGGTATTGCAGCTGCAATTCAAAAAAGCGATACAGGCAAAAGCACTGCTATTGCTTTAGATTTGGATAGCACCATTGAATTTGAATTGGACAAGCTAAAACCATCAAAAGAAGGCAGTTGGGAAAACTATGTTTTTGGTGTGGTTGCAGAAATTCAAAATAGAAATATTGTAGTTGGAGATTTCAATATCATGTTTAAAGGAAATATTCCTGGTGGAGCCGGTATGTCATCTTCAGCTGCTTTGGAAAATAGTGTTGTTTATGGCTTAAATGAATTATTTGATTTGGGTCTATCGAAACACGATATGATTTTGATATCCCAGAAGGCAGAACACAATTATGTGGGTGTAAAATGTGGTATTATGGATCAATATGCAAGTATGTTTGGTATAGAAAATAACGCTCTACATTTAGACTGCCGTTCGGTGGAATCAAAACCTTACGAAATTAATTTCAAAGACCATCAGTTAATGCTTATCAATACCAATGTAAAGCATAGTCTCTCTGATAGTGCTTATAATGACAGACGTTCGGCATGCGAGAGCATATCAGAATTGCTAGGAGTAAAAGCTTTAAGAGATGCAACTGAAGCAGATTTAGAAACTATAATGAATGAGGTAACACCTTCAAACTACCAAAAGGCCCTTTACGTAATTCAGGAGAATGAAAGAACATTAAAAGCTGCAAAAGCTATTGAAGATGGTGATTTACAGAAATTAGGTAAACTTATATACCAGTCTCATGCTGGCTTATCGGACCAGTATAAAGTAAGCTGCGAAGAACTTGATTTTCTTGTTACCCAAGCTAAAAAGAACAAACATGTATTAGGCGCGCGAATGATGGGTGGTGGTTTTGGTGGTTGTACCATAAATCTTATTGCCAATACTGAGGCTGAAAGTTTTGCTGAAACAGCTTCAAAGGCCTACAAACAAAAATTTGACAAGGAATGTTCTGTATACTTCATTCAATTGTCTGATGGCACACATGTTGTTAAATAATACAATCCTTTACTGAACTAATTAAAATGCAAAATTCATATTTACAAGATTATTCGCATAAGCGCTATAATATATTAACAGGAGAATGGGTGTTAGTTTCTCCACACCGAGCAAAAAGACCATGGCAAGGACAAAATGAAGCCGTCAATAATGAAAAACGACCTACATACGACCCAGACTGCTACTTGTGTCCTGGAAACACAAGAATTAACGGAGAAGTAAACCCAGACTATAAAGATGTTTTCGTATTCACTAATGACTTTGCGGCATTACAGAGCGATTCACCTAGTTTTTCTGTGAATGATGGTTTGTTAATTGCAGAAAGCGAAACAGGTATTTGTAAAGTTATTTGTTTTAGCCCTGACCATTCTAAAAGTTTTGCTGATATGACTGCCTCTGAAATTCAAAAGGTAGTGCTTGTATGGCAAGAGCAATATAAGGAGCTAGGTAGTAATCCTGACATTAACTATGTGCAAATTTTTGAAAACAAAGGTGCGGTTATGGGTTGTAGTAATCCTCATCCTCATGGGCAAATTTGGAGTCAATCTACATTGCCGAATGAAGTGGACAAAAAACACACACAACAGTTAAACTATTACACCAAAAATGGAAACAGTTTGCTTGGTACTTATTTATCACAAGAGTTAGATAAACAAGAACGCATCATTTTTGAAAATGAAGGATTTGTAGTTTTAGTACCATTTTGGGCCATATGGCCATTTGAGGCTATGATTGTTCCAAAACGACATATGACTAGCATTACTGAAATGACAAATGACGAAACACTTCAGTATGCAGAAGCTATCGCTGTGTTAACCAAGGCATACGATAAACTATTTAATACATCTTTTCCTTACTCGGCAGGTATTCACCAATCGCCTACCGATGGAAAGGACAATAGCCATTGGCATTGGCATATGAGTTTTTATCCGCCTTTACTAAGAAGTGCAACAGTAAAGAAATTTATGGTAGGTTATGAAATGTTCGGAACTCCTCAGCGTGATATAACTCCAGAAAGCGCAGTTAAAATGATAAAGGCATTGCTCTAGAGCAACTGATTATTTATAGCTTTAAACCTGATGAAACCAAATTTTGTCAGGTTTTTTAATTTTAAGATGTTAAGTGAAGTTAAAATATGGTGTTAAAATATCACAATTATAATGTACGAATCTTAAAAATCTATTTAATTTGAATTCGAATGAAGCACCTTCACATCACATACCTGTTGGTTTTGTTGCCACTATTTTTTGCAATGTCTCAAAACATTAAAGGAAAAGTTTATGATAACGAAGCAACAGTCAAGGGAATTAAAGTGCATAATATTTCTAAGCAACTTAAAGCCTATACAGATAATTCTGGGGAATTTGCAATACCAGCTCAAGTTAACGATACTTTAGTTTTTGAATCTTTATTTCATAACCATAAGGTTGTCAAACTTAAGGCTACGGATTTTGATGATATTGTAGTTTTCGAACTCAAGAAAAGACTAAATACTTTAGAAGAAGTATTGCTAGTGGATGAAAACGCAAAATCAAAACCAGATTCAGAAATGAAAGCTGCAGCGGAACGCTACATAGCCAATGATCAAAAGATTAACCCTCATCTGTACATGCCACAGTCTTCTTACTCTTATGGCGCTAATTTTGGGGAATTATTCAAATTAATTAAAAGTATATTCAAAAATAAAAAGAAGCATAAGGAAAAACCAGAACAGTTGGTAAATTTTAAAACGCTTGATTCTCTTTTCAAAAATGATGCGCTTTTTAATCTAGAACTTCTTCGAGAAGACTTAGATATTCCTGACGAATACGCCTATTTATTCTTTGATTATATTGAAACTAAAGCACTGCGTAAAAATCTAGCCTCTGAAGCCAACAAGGTCATTCTTTTAGACTCACTTATGAATTACAGCAAATCTTTCATTCAAATTACTCAAGATTTCGAAAAAACTCAGGACACATTAAACCTAAAAAACTAATATCATACTAATTCTTAGTTTCAAAAGTTATATTTTTAGCCATAATTTATTTTAATGAAACGCTATTTCTATCTTTTACTTACTATTTGCCTTATTTCGTTGTGGAGTTCTTGCAGAAAAGACTTTGAGTTTACACAAAGTACAGGAAATCTGGAGTTTTCTAGAGACACACTATATCTGGATACTATCTTCACTAATATTGGCTCTAATACCTATAACATAAAGGTTTATAATAGAAGTGATGATGACATAATTATTCCATCTGTCAATTTAGGATTAGGCGAATCATCTAAATACCGGTTAAACGTAGATGGTATAGCAGGAAAAACATTTGAGGATATAGAACTACTTGCCAATGATAGTTTATTCATTTTTGTTGAAAATACTGTTGACATAAATAACTTTTCTAGTACAGATGGTGAGTTCCTATATACCGATCAAATAGAGTTTGATTCAGGGAGTAATCTTCAAAAAGTTGAGTTGGTAACATTAATAAAAGACGCCAATTTTCTTTTTCCTGAGAGAGACGGCACTACCAAAATTGTCGATCTTCTCACGATAAATATTGGGGATGAATTGGTTGAAACCGAATTACAAGGAAGAGAATTAACAACGTCTGAATTAACATTAACAAACGAAAAACCTTATGTAGTTTATGGTTTTATGGCTGTTCCCGTTGGAGAAACTTTAACCATTGAAGCTGGTGCAAGATTACATTTTCATGAAAACTCTGGAATTATTGTACAATCTGGTGCATCTATAAATGTGAATGGTGCATTAAGCGCAGACCAAGAGGTCTTAGAGAATGAAGTTATTTTTGAAGGCGACCGTTTAGAGCCTAGTTTTGCAAATCGCCCTGGGCAATGGGGTACTATCTGGTTATTGGAGGGTAGCGTTAACAATACCTTTAATTATGCAACTATTAAAAATGCTTTGGTAGGTATTTTATGTGATGGTGAGGCTACAGCTACTGAAGATAAATTGACTATTACCAACTCGCAAATTTATAACTCAGGGAGTTTTGGGATATTGGGCCGAGGCACCTCAATTAAAGGTGAAAACTTGGTAGTTAATAATGCTGGTCAAGCTGCTTTAGGAGGAACTTTTGGTGGCAAATATAATTTTACACATTGCACACTTACCAATTACTGGACAAATGGCCCTAGACCCATACCCTCTGTTTTGGTTAATAATTTTATTGTGGCTGAAGATGAAACAGCTATCGTAACCGATTTAATAGAAGCCAATTTTAATAATTGTATTATTTACGGAAATGATAACCCTGAGTTTTTACTCGATGAAATTGAAGACGACGCAGTGAGTTTTAATTTTAAGCTTACCAATTGTTTAGTACGTTTTGATGACAGGAATGATAATTTTACTGGAGATAATTTTGATTTTGACAATCCTAGTTTATATGAAAACGTCATTTTTAATCAAAACCCTGATTTTAAAGACCCTAGCATGCATATGATGATAATTGGTGACGATTCTGCAGCTAACGGGCAAGGCAATACTACTTTCGCGTCTCAAGTACCTGTTGATATTCTAAATGTGAACAGAACAATTTCTCCAGATATTGGGGCTTATCAGCATATTACATTTCCTGAGGAGGATTAAAAGAAATAGATCTTCTATATTTATACTATAATCCTGCAATTATTAAAAACAATAAAACATATGTCAAAAATAGTAAGGTGGTTACTTTTGTTATTTGTGACTTTATTTATTATCACCTTTATATATTTTCAAACAGAAAACTATAAAATATCCGAGAATTATAAATTGACCCAACCTAATGATTCATTTGAGTTGGTTAAGAAGAGATTTGGCGAGCCTAGTGGAATAAGATCCTCAGATAATGTGCTTTTTGCCAAGTATTATGATTACTCATTTATAATTAGTAGAACTTATTATTTTAAGTTCAGAAAAAAAGATAGTCTTCTAATTAGTAAGGTAATTGACTAATTTAGGTTTAATTAGTAATTTACATTTTAACAAAAGAGTGGTAAACATAAAATATAGAATAAAAGTTTAATCACTCACCTTCCAACTGCGCCTTATAAAACCCTATATTTGCCTTGGTCTCATCATCTAATTCAGGCTCTTTAATATCTTCGTATTGCTTTAGAGTATCTAGTAATATTCTCGCAACAATTAGTCTTGCACTGGGTTTATCATCTGCTGGAATGGTGTACCACGGCGCATGTGGTTTGGAAGTTATGTTGATGGCCTCTTCATAACAGTCTTGGTATTTATCCCATAATTTGCGTTCTTTCAAATCGCCCGCAGAGAACTTCCAGTTTTTTTCTTGTTTACGTAAACGTCTTAACAAACGATACTTTTGTTCGTCTTTGGATAAATTCAAAAAGAACTTAAAAATAATAGTACCATTTTCGGCAACATGCTTTTCAAAATTATTAATCTGCTCAAAACGTTTTTCCCAAAACGCATCATCAATATTATCTACAGCATCTATTCCTGGAATATTTTCACCCATAATATAATAT
Source organism: Jejuia sp. UBA6058 (assembly GCA_002428965.1). Classification (GTDB taxonomy): domain Bacteria; phylum Bacteroidota; class Bacteroidia; order Flavobacteriales; family Flavobacteriaceae; genus Jejuia. Next base: position 184,348 of record DIYI01000017.1, read on the forward strand.
GGATGAACACGGGTTACCAAAACATTTTCATAATGTGTTCTGTTAAACACCCCAAATTTTCCGCGTGGTGGTAGCGCAATATAATGTCGCCATAAATAATCATGTTTCAACTCCAGTTCTGTCGGCACTTTAAAGCTATGTACTTCTACACCTCTAACGTTAAAATCTTTAAATACTTCGCGAATTAGACTATCCTTTCCAGCGGTATCCATACCTTGTATGCAGATTAACACCGAATATTTTCCATGTGCATAAAGTGTATCTTGAAGTTTTCCTAATTCTTTTCTAGTATCCTTTAGTTTTTGTTTTGCATCTTCAATAACAACTTTGGACTCAGTGTCTTTTAATATAATTGGAGATGTTACTTTGTAGTTATTCATAATGAACCAGTTAGAAGGAGTAAAGATATAAAATACCGAAATTACTTTGAAGCAAACAACATTACATCTTGTTCACTTACCTCAACGTCTCCAAGAATTATTAATCGCTCAACAACATTTCGTAATTCTCTAATATTTCCCGTCCAGTCATAATCTTGAAGTAATTCGATAGCTTTATCGGAAAAACTTTTCAATGCTGTTCCTTGCTCATTGGCAATTTTTTTCGCAAAATGATTTATTAATAAAGGAATGTCCTCACGTCTATCATTTAAGGCTGGCACTTTAATTAAAATTACAGCAAGTCTATGGTATAAATCTTCCCTAAACTTACCATCTTCAATCTCTTTCTTCAAATTTTTATTGGTGGCAGCAACTACACGAACATCAACTTTAATATCCTTATCACTTCCTACACGCTGAATTCTACTTTCTTGCAGCGCCCTTAAAACCTTGGCCTGTGCGGAGAGACTCATATCTCCTATTTCATCTAAAAATATAGTACCACCATTGGCAGCTTCAAACTTTCCTGCTCTATCCTTATTGGCACTTGTAAAAGCGCCTTTTACATGACCGAACAATTCGCTTTCGATTAATTCGCTTGGTATGGCGGCACAATTTACTTCAATCATAGGCCCTTTTACCCTTTCACTTTTTTCGTGTAACCAATGTGCCACCAATTCTTTTCCTGTCCCATTGGGCCCAGTAATTAAAACCCGTGCATCGGTTGGCGCTACTTTATCAATCATGTCTTTGATTTGAGAGATAGAATCACTCTCCCCTATCATTTCATACTTTTTACTTACCTTTTTCTTAAGAATCTTATTTTCAACAACAAGCTCCTTTCTGTCTAAAGCATTTCTAACGGTATTAAGTAATCGGTTTAAATCTGGTGGTTTTGAAATATAATCATATGCTCCAAGACGCATTGTATTTACTGCAGTATCTAAATCACCATGGCCAGAAATCATTACTATAGGTGTTTCTGGTTTTATTTTGCGAGTAGCCTCTAACACCTCAACACCATCCATTTTTGGCATTTTTATATCGCATAAAATTAGATCGTAATCTGTTTTTTTAATTTTGTCCATTCCAGTTAAACCATCTTCAGCTTCTTCAACTTCGTAAGATTCGCTTTCCTCTGAAAGAATTTTAACCAGCACACGCCTTATGGCAGCTTCATCTTCAATAATTAATAGTTTCGGCATACTTATATTTTAAATTTTAAACCCGTTCTTAAATAAAATGCATTTAAATCATCTAATTTAAAAACTTCATTTCTTTTTTCATCACGTAATACGTTATTTAATCTAAACGTATAACCCGAATACAAATACCAGACTAAATGTTTGGTAAACTTATAATCGTAACCTAAACCACCTACAAGTACCGATAAAGAAACGCGATCAACACTTTGATTATCAATAGTAAACCTCTCTTGAACATTGGCAAAATATCCATCTAAACTTCCAAAAATTTGCAGGCTGTTCTTAGAATTGATATAGTATTTTAAACTTGATTTGGGCACCCCTAAGCTAAAACCCCATTTATCATCTATATCTCTAGAATAGTTTATAAATGGCAATGGAAAGGGTATACCAGTGGTGGCATTATACGTCAAACCTAAAATGAGACTATATGGTCGCTTTAAATTGGTATTCCATTTTTCATCTTTTATAAAAAACACTCCTCCGTTTAAAAAGAAATCATCTCCAGTAATTGACTGCGTTAGCGTTGAAGCAATTCTAGGATTAAAATTAAAAGCTACTCTCCAATTCTTCTTAGCTTTGAAAGTGTAACCTAAGTTTAAATCTACAATATGAACTAAATCCAAATTTTCAACATCAAAAGGATAATCATCCTCTAAGTTTAAAAAAATACTATTGTACTCTGCTCCGACAACTATATAGCAGTCCTCTTTTGTTTTGATTGGATAATTTAATGCAAATCTTAATCTAGTATACTGATCTTCAGACTTACTTTTAGGTATAAATGAATACTCCACCCTAGCTAAATCTGTCAATTGGGCAAAGGTGTTTTGTAGAAATAAAACGCTACATGCGATTATAAAGAATTTGATCTTCAAATGATAAAAAATCCTTCCCATTATTGACTTTCGGATGATTTAGAAATAATATGAATATCTCTCTGAGGGAATGGAATGGTTATATTGTTTGCTCTAAATAACTTATCAATTTCAAAACGTAAATCACTCTTTGGAATGGCACCAATAAAACTATCATTAAGCGAAAAGATTAATCTAAATTCTAAAGCACTATCGCCAAAATTTTCAAACAAAACTAGGGGTTCGGGATATTTAAGTACCATAGTATGAGATTTTGCAGCCTTAAGCAATAGCTCCTTCACCAAATTCACATCACTACCATATGCAACACCTATAGTGACATGTTCTCTGGTAGTCTTACCGTTTTGCGTCCAATTATAAAGACTATTCCCTAGATATTGATGATTTGGAATGATAAGGACCTTATTATCTATAGTTACAGCTCTTGTCGTGCGCAATTTAATTTCTTCGACCCTACCTACTTTCCCCTCCAACTCAATAATATCACCTACTTGAACAGACCTATCAATAAGAATAAAAATTCCCGATATAATATCCTGGAAAAGCGTTTGTAATGCTAAACCAATACCAATTAATAATGCAGCAGAAGCAGCAAAAAAAGCAGTAACATTAAAACCACTTGCATCTAGAACGATAAGAATAACAACAAGATAAATAATCCATCTTGTAAAGGAAAACACTGTATTAAACTTTACCTTATCCTCATTGGGCAATCTTCTGGTAACAAGTTTTTTTATCCACCTTAATAGAAAAGTGGTCATAATCATTACCAAAACCACCAAAATCAAATATTTAACCCTCAAAATTATTTGATGCGCGTCTGCCCCAGTACCATATTCAAAATCTATAATTTTAAAATCAAGGAACTCTTGTAAACCTTTACCAAATGAAGTCTCTTGAAGTACTTCTTCAATAGCATTGGTGTCTTTTTGTGTATGTTCCGTATTATTTTGCATTAGTATTTAATCCACTTCAAAAGTTCTTTATAAGTTGGTTTCTTACCATACATTAAAATACCAACCCTATAAATTTTTGCAGCAAACCAAACTGTAAAAACAAAAGTGGCAATAAGCAACCCCAAAGACAATAATTGTTGCCAAATGGGCACACCAAAAGGGATACGCATAAGCATAACCACCGGAGAGGTCAATGGAATAAAGGAAAATACTGAAGACACAGTACCGTGTGGATCTTCAATAACAGTAAAAATACCAATATACACCGCCAAAATTAATGGCATTATAATAGGTAGCATAAATTGCTGGGTGTCGGTTTCGTTATCAACCGCAGCACCTATCGCAGCATATAATGAACTATATAATAAATAACCGCTGATAAAGAAAAATATAAAAGCCAATATTAAATTAGTTAAGGGTAAATTAAAAAAACCCTGCATAATGTCTTGAATTTGACTGTTAACTTCTGGATTTTCCATAGCTTGTTGAATAACTGCTTGCTGTGGTGTTTGCATTTGTGCCATGTCAATACCAAAAATAGCAGATACTACTACCAGCAAAATACTACCAAGTACGATCCAAATACCAAATTGTGTTAATCCAGCCAAAGAAGTACCAATTATTTTACCAAGCATTAATTGTACTGGTTTTACCGAAGACACTATAACTTCTATTATTCTGCTGGTTTTTTCCTCTATTATACTACGCATAATCATATTACCGTAAATAATGATGAACATAAACAATAAATACCCAGCAGCACCTCCAAATATAAGTTTAATAATACTATCTGTTTTAGAAGAGGTTTCACCTGAAAAATTCTCTTGAAAAATATTTACATAGACCTTAGAAGCTTCAATTTCATCCACGTCAATTCCAACAATATCATAATTCATTAAAGTTAATTTATCCTCTATCTGATTTTCCAATTTAGAAATTACGGATAATGATGGCGACTCTTTGGAATAAAACTTTATAGCTTTTGACAGCCCTTCAATATCTTCTTTATCCTGAATATGCAATAAACCATAACCCGAAGTTTCGTTCACTAGGCTTTTTGCATCTTTTAAAGACATCCCATTAAGCTTAGTATAAGTAATATTATTAGAACTTTCAAAAGCATCTTGCACTTGTCCCGACTCATCCAAAATGGAAATAACCCTAACTTTGTCATTATTTACTTGAGACAGATAAGCTACAACACTAATAAGTGCTATAAAAATAAGAGGACTCAATATTGTCATTATAATGAACGCCTTATTCTTTACTTTAGAAAGGTACTCTCTTTTTATAATCAGTGGCAAATGATTCATACTGTTATTGCAAATTATTTTCTGTTACGGTTTGAATAAAAATATCATTCACGCTAGGAATTAACTCCACAAAATGAGACACGTCTCCTTTTGTAATGAGATAATTTAATAAATCGTTAGAATTTTGACTTTTGCTTAGTTTTATATTCAACTTTAATTCGTCATTTAAACTTTTAAAACTTGCAGGAGCTGTATTAAATTTACTTTCCAAGTCAATTTTTAATCCCATCATATCCGATGTTTTTATGCCCACTTCAAACGTATTAGTTTTGTAAGCGCGCTTTACATCCAATATCTTTCCATCCAATATTTTATTCGATTTATGAATTAAGCCAATATCATCGCATAATTCCTCCACGGATTCCATACGGTGCGTAGAAAAAATAACGGTAGCTCCATTTTCCCGTAAACGAAGAATTTCATCCTTAATAAGATTCGCATTGATAGGATCGAACCCAGAAAAAGGTTCATCAAAAATTAAAAGTTTGGGTTCGTGCAAAACAGTAACTACAAACTGAATTTTTTGAGCCATACCTTTAGATAACTCTTGTATTTTCTTGTTCCACCAGTCGCCTATCTCTAGTCTATCAAACCAATATTTAAGACGCTCTTTGGCAACCGATTTACTCAAACCCTTAAGCTGCGCCAAATACAAAGCCTGCTCTCCCACCTTCATAGATTTGTATAGACCTCGCTCCTCAGGCAAATAACCGATATCCTTTATATGAGAGGGTTTTAAGGGTTCTCCATCCAGAAACACATCACCAGTATCAGGTAAAGTAATTTGGTTTATTATTCTTATTAAAGTGGTTTTTCCTGCTCCATTAGGTCCCAAAAGCCCATAAATACTACCTTTAGGCACTGTAATTGAAACATTATTTAAGGCCGTAAAGTCTCCAAATTTCTTGCTTGCACCTTTAACTTCAAGTAAGTTATCCATTTATCAATTTTAATTGATACAAAGTTGTAAAGATATTAAATGTTATTAGTTCAATAAAGGAGAATACAGCAAATTAAAAGCACAAATGACACAACATTTGCTGACTATTTATAGTAAAGCAAAACACATTTAACCTTTGAAAAATTTGAACTTGTAAGCTGTTTGGAGCAAAAGCAATGTTAACATCAAAATAATGCTTAGCCCAAAAAACAAAACCCACCCCTAATAAAATTAAGGATGGGAAAAAAATTGCTATGAAAAAGAAAAATTATCACTAAAGTTAATTAGCGATAATCAAAGATAGTTTTTTTTTCTTAACTAAAAGCAAAACTATTAAGATAAGTTGGTGGCATTATTAAAAAATCCAATTTTACTATAGAATTTACTAATACCTTAAATTATCTTCAGATTTTATTTGAAATTGTACTAAAATTTATATAAAATTCAAGCTTTTAGTAGTCGCCTCAGCTCAACATATCCATCAAGAACGTTCTTATAGTTCTAATTATGAAAACATATCTTTAACCTTTTCAAAGAAAGACTTATCTGAACTTTCAGGTTTTGGGGAGAAATGATCATCTCCTAGCATGTCTTCAAAAAACTGACGTTGTTGTTTACTTAACGTTTTAGGAGTCCAAACGTTTACATGCACTAATAGATCGCCTTTACCGTAACCATTTATACTTGGAATACCCTTTCCACGTAAGCGTAAAATTTTACCAGACTGTACACCAGCTTCTACCTTAATTCGTACCTTTCCAGTAACTGTATCTATTTCCTTAGAAGTTCCAAGTATAGCCTCCGGAAAACTCACATACAAATCGTAATGTAAATTATCTCCTTCTCGTTGTAAATTTGGGTGGTCTAATTCTTCAATAGCCACCAACAAATCTCCCGAAATACCATTTCCTGGAGCTTCGTTGCCCTTCCCTGAAACTTTTAATTGCATACCATCAACAACTCCAGCAGGAATTTTAATCGATACAGTTTCCTCAGACACTTTTAAACCTTGAGCATCAGCATCTGATGGCTTTCTATCGATAATTTGACCAGACCCACCACAAGTATTACACGGTGCAGCTGTTTGCATTCTACCTAAAATAGTATTGGTAATTCTTGTAACCTGTCCACTTCCATTACATGTTGTACATGTTTTATACGTTGTTCCTGGTGCCTGAATTTTTCGTTTTACCTTTATCTTTTTTTCAACGCCGTTAGCTATCTCCTCAAGTGTAAGCTTAACTCGAATACGTAAATTGCTACCTTTTACACGACGTTGACCTCCACCGCCTCCAAAGCCTGAAAAACCGCCTCCAAAAGCACCACCGAAAATATCCCCAAATTGACTAAAGATGTCATCCATATTCATGCCACCACCACCGAAGCCTCCGCCGCCTTCAAAAGCTTGATGACCAAACTGATCGTATCGTGCTTTTTTATCCGCATCACTTAAAACCTCATAAGCCTCTGCAGCTTCCTTAAACTTTGCTTCTGCGTCTTTATTGTCTGGGTTCTTATCAGGGTGAAACTCTATGGCTTTCTTTCGGTAAGCTTTTTTAATCTCGCCAGCACTAGCGCCTTTGCTAACGCCTAAAACTTCGTAATAATCTCTCTTTGCCATAATTATAATTTATTGCCCCACAACAACTTTTGGGAAACGAACAATAGTATCGCCTAATTTGTAACCCTTTTCCACAACATCAATTATTTTTCCTTTTAAATCGTCACTTGGAGCCGGGATTTGAGTAATTGCTGTATGCACCTCTGCATCAAATACGTCTCCTTTCAACACTTCACATACCGAAAGTCCTTTCTTCTCTAAAGTATTTAATAACTTCTGGTAAATTAATAGCACACCTTTACGCAATTCTTCGGCCTCTTTATCTTCTTCAATATGCGTTAAGGCACGCTCAAAATCATCCAAAACAGGTAACAACTCTACCATTACCTCTTTACCTGCAGTTTTAAATAACTCCAAACGTTCTCTAGATGTGCGCTTTTTATAATTTTCAAATTCAGCAAAAAGCCTTAAAAATTTATCCTTTTCATTTTGTAATTCCACCTTTAATTTTTCTTCTGGAGAAACTTCTTCAGCAATCTCTTGTTCTTGGGCTTCTTCAACGGCAATAGTTTCATTTTCTAAACCATTAACCTGTTCTTTTTCTATATCTTCTGATTTGTTTTTCTTGCTCATTACGCGTTCAATTATTCATGCTAAAATAGATTGGCAAAAGTACTGCCATTATTGATAAAATGCCATATTGTCATTAGTTTTTTTAACAAAAATTTTGTTTAATTTATTTTTTTATTCATTAAACAAAATATTACATTTGATGAATTAATATTAAAACCATTTAAAATGAAAAAAACGTTTAGGTCTTTGCTACTCATAGTAATTATTACTACACTTACCATTTCTTGTAAAGAAAAAGCCAAAGAAGCTGAAACTTCTGAAATTGAAGAAGTGGCAGAGTCTAAAGTTGAAGCCGTTACATACATTGCAGATATTGAAGCATCCTTAATAGAATGGACAGGTTTTAAACCTGGTGGGTCTCATAATGGCACAATCAATTTATCAACTGGAACTGTTAGTATAAGTGACAATAGCATTGAAAGCGGTTCTTTCGAGGCAGATATGACCTCCATTACTGTTTTAGACATTCCTGCAGACAAAAAAGGAAATGCCGATTTAGTAGGACACTTGAAAAATAATGATTTTTTTGATGTTGAAAACCATAGCAATGCTACTTTTGAAGTAACAGGAATTAGTGAAGCAGAGGGCAAAACAATGCTTTCAGGAAATCTAACAATAAAGGGTATCTCTCAAAACATTACATTTCCAGTGAGTTTAACTACTGCTGGTGATAAAATGACATTGACTAGTGAAGCATTCACTATAGACAGAACTAAATGGGATATTAAATACAAGTCTAAATCTATTTTTGGTGATTTAGGAGATAAGTTTATAAATGACGATATTGAGCTGAAAGTAAATATTACTGGCAACAAGGCTTAACTAAGAGTGACTAACTCATATTAATTACGAAAGACCACCTTATTTTAGGTGGTTTTTTATTTGGTTATACTTTGAAAAGTTAAATAAAGTGTAATTAACAAATTTGACGTTTTCAGTTATGTAAATGCGCCTTATATTTGCTGTCCCTACAATTTACAGAATGAAACCAAAATCAAAAGTTAAAAGTAGCAAGTCCAGGTTACAATTACTGCATCAGTATTATAGCTATACTGGTTTCTACTCTTTTGTCTGGACTGCAGTTAAAAAAGCATTGCCCTATATTATTGGAGCAGTAGCTCTTATTTATACTATCAATTATTTTTTTGACATTAACGCTGCACTGGTAAGGCTAACAGAAATATTGCCCTCAAATGGCGTATTGGCTTTCTTTTTTGTATCGGAAACACTATTGGGCTTAATTCCTCCTGAAATATTTATAGCATGGTCTGGTAAAATGCCAAATCCGTGGGGTTACCTAAGTATTTTAGCTGTACTTTCATATACTGGGGGACTACTATCCTATTGGCTGGGGCAAATGATAACCAAAATACCTTCAGTTCATAGATATATGGAAATTAAAATGCAAAAGCAGTTAAAAAATTCCAGGAAATGGGGCGGTTTCTTAATAATAGTAGGCGCGCTGCTGCCTTTACCTTTTTCAATTTCGTGTATCGCTGCAGGAATTATAAAATTTCCATTTAGAGTTGTGGTAATATTCGGGGCATTACGTTTACTACGCTTTGTAATTTATGGCTTAGTTATTTTCAACGCGCTTTAAAAAAATCTTAAAAAGCACCTATTTGTATTTCTTCTGTTCTAATTTTGCAGAAAATATAAATCTATGTTTTCATTCGTAAATATATTTCGAATTGTAGCCTTTTTAGAAGGTCTTTCCTATATTCTTTTACTTTTTATCGCAACCCCAATAAAATACCTTGCCGGAGATCCACAATATGTCAAATTACTTGGTATGCCTCATGGTTTATTGTTTGTAGCATACATTGCACTGGCAGTCTTAATAAAACCTGAGTTTAATTGGACCAATAAAGAATTTGGCTATGTGCTTTTGGCTGCTATTATCCCATTTGGTACATTTTATATTGATAGAAAATATTTAAAGTCGGCTAAATAATTCATCCTATTAACTATGGAAGTAAAAACATTTAACTTGAGACATTGGGTTTACAATAAGCTAGTTGATTTTGGTGTTTCTGAACAAGCTGCTGAATATCTTAACATGCTGCTTTTACTAGTTGGATTATTAATAGTAATATTCATTATTGACATAGTTATTAGACGCGTACTTATTGGAACTTTTACCCAATTTGCTAAGCGCACCAGGACCAACTTTGATGATTTTTTAATTTCGAACAAAGTCCCGCGTAATGTAGCCCATATCATTCCTTTGCTTATTGCTTTGGAATTTGCTCCAGATGTTTTTGCTGATTTTTATGATTTTGAAATTATTATAGAAAAAGCGCTAAAAGTTTTTGCTATTGTATTAACGCTTTGGATAGTAAGAAGCTTGTTAAACACCTTAAAAGATTTCTTAAAGACACTTCCTAGACTAAAAGATAAACCTATAGCCAGCTACATTCAAGTATTCATGATTTTTGCTTGGTTAGGTGGTATTATGTCTGCCATTGCTATAGTCACTGGCATTCCATTTTTAAAGTTCTTAACTGGGTTGGGGGCTATTTCCGCAGTCATCATATTGGTGTTTCGCGATACTATTTTAGGTTTTGTAGCGAGTATTCAAGTGTCTATAAACGACATGGTGCGTATAGGAGATTGGATAACTTTTGAAAAATATGGTGCAGATGGAGATGTTACCGAAATCACTTTAGCAACCGTAAAAGTTCAAAACTGGGATAAAACCATTACAACTATACCAACGTATGCTTTGATTTCTGAGTCCTTTAAGAATTGGAGAGGTATGACAAGTTCCGAAGGTAGGCGCATTAAACGCTCTCTAAGTGTGAAGCAAGATTCTATTAAATGCCTTTCTACTGAGGATATTGAAAAGCTCAAAAAAATTCATATTATTAAGCCATATCTAGAAACACGACAAACCGATATTTCTAACTATAATAATTCAAAAAATATAGATAAATCTATCTCCATAAACGGCAGAAATCTTACCAATATTGGTGTTTTTAGAAAATATGTACAAACTTATATTGAAAATCATTCGGCCATAAATAAAGACATGACCATCATGGTAAGACAACTGGAGCCTACTGCAGAGGGTTTACCAATTGAAATTTACGCCTTTAGTAGTGATAAACGTTGGGTTAATTATGAATATATCATGGCTGACATTTTTGATCATGTATTGGCAGCCGTTCCATATTTTGATTTGGAGATTTTTGAATACCCAAGCAATCTAGTTTCAAAAAAATAGGGCCTACTTTTTTTCTTTTTTCTTTTTTCTTTAGTTTATAAACCAGCATAAGCCCTCCACGATAAGGCAACCATTCGCCACTTTTGTTGTAATTACGTGCTCCATCTCCCCTTTCTCCAGTTTCCAAAGAATAGCCTTTGTAGTTAGCTTGTTGATTTCCACCCCCTAGAAATAAATCTAAGTTCAATCTCTCATTTAGAACGAATTGATAACCAATTGTAGCACCAAAAAGAATGGTATATCCTCTTTGAAAACTATTTACCTGCGCTTGATTCCATTTTTGAAGCTCAAAAATTCCACCACCAATATGTCCTCCAAAATAAAATCCAAAACCTGCCTTTTTTGTATAATATCTAAATTCTGGAAACAATACCCCAAATTTATAAGGCACACCATCTATAGTCCAAAAGGAAGCCATAGCATCAACTTGAAAAGTGCTATTTGTTCCTAAATTGAATTCCACTCCAAAATTTGGCACTCCAGCTAGGGTCGTAATATTTCCTTTCAACGAGGTTTGAGAACTCATTGAAAAATTCAAACACAAAAAAAAGCCAAAGCAAATTTTAAAGGCACCATTCATGACCAACAAAAAAGGTTTAGTAAAACTACTAAACCTTTATATTTTGATGAATATCTTAATGTTAAATATTGGCGGCTAACCAGTCTCCAACTTCACTAGTGCCATAAGACTTACCACCATCAGCCAAATCCTCAGTAACCATACCTTCATTCAAAGCTTTATTTACCACTTCTCTAATCGCTTTCCCTTCCTCCTGTAAACCAAAGTTTTCAAACATCATTGCCGCCGATAACACTGTTGCCATTGGGTTAGCAATATTTTTACCAGCCGCTTGTGGGTAAGACCCATGAATAGGCTCAAACAAACCAATATCAGAACCCAAAGATGCCGATGGCATCAAGCCCATCGATCCCGAAATTACGGAAGCCTCATCCGTTAAAATATCACCAAATAAGTTCTCAGTAATCAATACATCATAACTATTTGGCCATTGTACCAAGCGCATTGCTACGGCATCCACAAACTCATAGCTTACTTCAACTTCTGGGTAGTCTTTTTCCATAGCTTGAACTGTTTCTCTCCAAAGTCTAGAGGTTTCTAAAACGTTGGCTTTATCAACGCAACACAGTTTTTTACCACGGGTCATAGCCAATTCAAAACCCTTTTTTGCTAAACGTTGTACTTCTGCTCTGGTATAAACACAGTTATCATAAGCTGTTTCACCTTCTTCTCTTCTACCCTTTTCGCCAAAGTAAATTCCTCCAGTCAACTCGCGTAAAAACACTAAATCAGTACCTTCAATACGCTCTTTTTTCAATGGTGATTTATCCAATAAAGAAGGAAATGTAAAAGTAGGACGTACATTAGCAAACAAGCCTAAAGCCTTCCGCATTTTAAGTAAACCTTGTTCTGGACGCACTTTAGCAGATGGATCGTTATCAAATTTTGGGTGACCAATAGCACCGAATAATACGGCATCAGAGCTTTTACAAATGTCATGTGTTTCATCTGGGTAAGGCTCACCAACTGCATCAATTGCGGCAGCACCTGTCAATGCTGGTTTCCAATTAATGTCATGACCAAATTTAGCTGCAACAGCATCACTTACTTTTACCGCTTGGTCTATCACTTCTGGTCCTATACCATCTCCCGCTAAAAGGGCAATATTTAATTTCATTTAGTTTGTATTCTTAATTAACAATAATATTTAACATTTTTTCTGTGGCTATTATAGCAGATACTGTTTGATCACTATCTAAGCCACGTGTTTTAAATTCTTTTTCAGAATTTTTCCAGGTAATAATCGTTTCACATAAAGCATCTGAATTACTTCCAGGAGGAATCCTTACTGCATAATCAATAAGATTAGGTAATGTGATTTTTTTCTTCTTGAAAATGGTTTTAAGAGCATTCATAAAAGCATCATATTGTCCATCACCTTGCGCATGTTCTTCAAAAGTCTCATCTAAAACCGTTATTGAAACTGTGGTAGAAGGTTTCAATCCTTTGGAGTGCGTTAAAACATAAGAGTTTACCGTTACCTTTTCTTCGTACGTTCTATCCAACACATCTGAAATGATGTATGGTAAATCCTCTTTAGTAACTACTTGCTTCTTATCACCCAATTCAATGATACGTTGTGTAACTTTCTTTAAATCTTCATCATTTAATTGTAATCCTAACTGCTGCAAGTTCTTCTGAATATTCGCTTTTCCCGATGCCTTTCCTAAAGCATATTGACGCTTCCTACCAAAACGTTCAGGCATTAAATCACTGAAATATAAATTCTTTTTATTATCGCCATCCGCATGTATTCCCGCTGTTTGCGTAAAAACATTGGCACCTACTATAGGTTTATTGGCAGGAATTACCACTCCAGAAAAATTTTCAACCAGTTTACTTACAGTATACAGGACTTTTTCGTTTACCCCCATTTCAATGTCAGTCATAAAATCATTGATTACTGCAATGGTACTACTCATTGGTGCATTTCCTGCACGTTCTCCCATACCATTAACAGTTAAATGCAACGCATCTGCCCCCGCTTTTAAGCCTTCCATAGCATTTGATACGCCCAAATCGTAATCATTGTGCGCATGAAAATCAAAATGTAAATCTGGGTATTTGTCTTTTGTTTCCTTAATAAACGAAAAAGACTCTTCTGGGGTAAGTACACCTAAAGTATCAGGAAGCATTATTCTAGCCACATTCTGAGTACTTAAGAATTCTAAAAACTCGAAAACGTAGTCTTTTGAATTTCGCATCCCATTGCTCCAATCTTCAAGATACACATTGGTAGCGATGCCTTTTTCAGTAGCTAAATCTATTGTTTCTTTAACTTCTTTAAAATGCTGACTTGGTGACTTTTTAAGTTGGTGAGTTAAATGATTTAACGAACCTTTTGTTAACAAATTTTGAACCTTGGCGCCCGCTTCTATCATCCAATCAATGGAGACGCCTTTATCTACAAAAGTTAATACTTCAACTTTATCGAGATAATTATGTTCCGCAGCCCAATCTGTAATATCTTTTACCGCCTGAAATTCTCCTTCAGAAACTCTTGCTGAAGCAATTTCAATACGGTCTACCTTCAATTCTTCTAATAGAAGTTTAGCAATAGTTAGTTTTTCTGAGGCAGAAAATGACACCGTGGAGGTTTGTTCGCCATCACGTAATGTCGTGTCCATTATTTCTATTCGTCTTTTAGACATTGAAGGTTTTTATATTCACAAAAAGCATTTCATTATTAATTAAATGGAATGCTTTTTTTAAATGTGGTGTATTTAATTTTGCTAATATACTTAAAATGGTCTTGTTTCAGCAAAGGCTTTTACCTCATCTTTCATATTTTGAAGATAGTCTATATCATCAAAACCATTTAACATATTTCCTTTCTTATAACCGTTGATATCAAAAGGTTCAGATTCTCCAGTTGACAACAAAGTTACCGTTTGGTTTGGTAAATCAACTTTAATCTCTGCTTTCGGATCAGCATCAATTGCATCGAATAATTTTTGTGCAAATTCAGCAGAAACCTGAACGGGTAAAACACCAATGTTTAAACAGTTATTTCTAAATATATCTGCAAAGAATGAAGAAATCACACAACGTAATCCAAAATCGTAAACAGACCATGCTGCGTGCTCTCTAGAGGAACCAGAACCAAAGTTCTTTCCTCCTACCAAAATCTTAGAACCTGCGTATTTTGTGTCGTTTAATGGAAAATCAGCAATTGGGTTCCCTTCAGAATCGTATCTCCAATCACGGAAAAAATTATCACCAAATCCCTTACGCTCTGTTGCCTTTAAGAAACGAGCAGGAATAATCTGATCTGTATCTACATTCTCAATTGGTAATGGATATGCTGTACTTGTTAATACTTCAAATTTATCGTAAGCCATTTTATTTTTGCTTTTGACCTTTAGCTATTAGCTATTGGCTATATCTTAATTAATTATGCGGAAACTTGTTCTAATAAGGTTCTTGGGTCTGTAACAACTCCAGAAACAGCCGTAGCTGCCGCAACTAGTGGAGACGCCAACAAAGTTCTTGATCCAGGACCTTGACGACCTTCAAAGTTTCTATTTGATGTTGATACCGCCAATTTTCCTGCGGGCACCTTATCATCATTCATAGCTAAACATGCAGAACATCCTGGTTCTCTCAATACAAAGCCAGAAGCTTCTAAAATTTTATCTAAACCTTCTTCTTTTATCTGATCAACAACTTTATGCGACCCTGGCACTAACCAAGCCGTAATGTTATCTGCCTTTTGACGTCCTTCAACAATAGAACAAAACGCTCTAAAATCCTCAATACGTCCGTTAGTACAAGATCCTAAGAAAACATAGTCTACTTGCTTTCCAATCATATCTTCACCCTCATTAAAGTGCATGTATCCTAAAGACTTTTTGTAAGTAGCCACACCACCTTGCACATCTTCTGCCATTGGAATAGATTCAGTAACACCAATACCCATACCTGGATTAGTTCCATAAGTGATCATTGGCTCTATATCGGCAGCATCATACGTAAATTCAGCATCAAACTCTGCACCTTCTTCAGTATAAAGCGTTTTCCAGTATTCCATGGCCTTATCCCACTCTGTTCCTTTTGGAGTGTGTTTTCTACCCTTAATGTATTCAAAGGTTTTTTCGTCTGGCGCAATCATACCACCACGAGCTCCCATTTCAATAGAAAGGTTACAAACCGTCATACGTCCTTCCATCGTCATGTTTTCAAAAACATCACCTGCATATTCTACAAAATAACCCGTAGCTCCAGAGGTGGTTTGTTTTGAAATGATGTACAATGCCACATCTTTTGGCGTTACACCAAAACCTAACTCGCCATTCACGTTAATACGCATCTTTTTTGGCTTAGGTTGCATAATACATTGCGTTGATAGCACCATTTCTACCTCAGACGTACCAATACCAAAAGCAATAGCTCCAAAAGCACCATGTGTTGATGTATGTGAATCTCCACAAACAATAGTAGATCCTGGAAGTGTAATACCATTTTCAGGCCCCACAATATGTACAATACCATTATTTCTATGTCCTAAACCCCAGTGAGAAATACCATATTCGGCAGCATTATTTGCTAAAGCTTCCAACTGGTTTGCAGATAATGGATCTGCAACTGGTAAATGCTGATTCCATGTTGGTGTGTTATGGTCTGCCGTAGCAAAGGTTTTTTCTGGATACATCACACCAATACCGCGACTTTTTAATCCAACAAAAGCCACAGGACTAGTTACTTCATGTATAAAATGACGGTCTATAAAAAACACGTCTGGTCCATCTTCTATTTTTCTAACAACGTGCGAATCCCACACCTTGTCAAACAATGTCTTACTCATAAATAATAAAGGTTTACTAAGCTATAACTTTAAAAAAGTGAATGCCACTTAACCCCAAATGTTATAGCGGGATACAAAGTTATATTTAATTACAGTTATAGGAAAGTTTCGGCTTACTAGTTATTGAATTTTTATAAAATTACCAATGCACACATCTTTAATTGAATTTTATTCAAAAGAATGAGAATAATGGCAATAATTTTCCAACAACTTTTTTTGGCAATTAGAAAAGTGTTTGCTGTTCCTCTTCTTCATTAGGAACTTTAAGCGAATAGCCCAATTCTGAATTGAGTTTTTTTATAAAGTAAGCTGAGAGCAATGGCGACTCTTTTTCAATATTTTGATGAATGAAGAAATCTATTTCTTTAATGCCTTGATCTTTCCAAAGTTTTAAACGCTCCACCCAATCATCCAAACGGGTATAATCTGTTTCATGATTTGCCCCAACGTAACGTACAAAAGCAATTGGATTGGTCAATCGCATATGCATTAAATCCCTTCGTCCAGCTGTATCCACAATCACGTTGGAAATATTATTATCTTCCAATAATTGGTATAAATCTTCAGATACGACTTCATCATTGTACCAATTTGTATGTCTAAACTCTACGGCTAAAGGAATTTCTTTTGGCCAACTTTCAACAAATTTTACAACCCTATCAAAATCTTTTGGGGCAAAATTGTTGTGCATTTGCAAAAACACCGTTCCTAACTTCTCTTTCAAATTTGAAGCGTTATATAAATAATGTTCTACAATCTCATTGGTCTCGTTCAAACGTTTCCAATGACTTATTTCTTGATTTAACTTTGGGAAAAACTTAAACCCATCAGGTGTTTTATCATACCACGTCGAGAATTGTTCCGCTGGAAAAATGCGGTAAAAGGTTGCGTTTAACTCAATGGAATTAAATTGAGATGAATAATATCCAAGCTCATCTTTTGTGCCTCTTGGGTAAAATCCTTTTAAGTCTGCCCTATTCCATTTAGCACATCCTACATAAATTTCGGGCACATTATCATCCTTCACTTTATTTAAAACTTCCTTTGTTTTTGGATGGTCAGGAGGAAAAGTAAAATCTATATCTTGTGGGTTATCAACGCTACCAAATTTCATAAAAACAGGTCTTTTTTCAAAAATAACTAAATTTTAACATTACGGTTTGAGAAATATTTTTAATTTTGAAACGTTCATTTCAAATAAAATGCCAAAAGTAGAAACATTCAACAGAGATCTAGTAGTTGAGCAAGTAACCAGTGTTTTTCATGACAAAGGTTTCAATGCTACCTCTATGCAAGATATTGTTGATGCAACAGGTTTAAATCGCTCTAGTATTTACAACTCCTTTGGCAGTAAGCATAATTTGTTTTTAGAATGTTTAAAAACCTATAAGGATAAATTTGGAACGATTTTGTCGGAAGAACTTGGTGTAGCAACAAATCCGTTAGAATCTATTAAAATGATTTTTGAATTCTATCTTAAGGAGATTAATAAAGATGAACAAGATAAAGGCTGTTTTCTGGTGAATTGTACTTCGGAAATGGCAAATCAAGATGATGCCATCAGTAGATTTTTATGTAAAAATCAAAATGACACCCTACAGTTTCTTGAAGATTTAGTAGCACAAGGTCAACAAAGCAATCTTATTAATCAGAAAAAAACAGCAAAAGAATATGCGCTATACCTCTACTCTAATATGCAAGGATTTAGAATGACAGGGATATTAATTTCAAACAAAACAGAACTAGAAAGTATCAAGAATACTATAATACAAACATTAATTTAATTTTTTTTAATCTAATTTGAAACGATCATTTCAAATAAATATTTATTATCATGAGTAAACTAGAAAACAAAGTAGCAGTAATTACAGGAGCTAACAGCGGTATAGGATTAGCAACCGCAAAATTATATTTAAAAGAAGGTGCCAAAGTTGTACTTTCCGGTCGCAGACAAGAAGCCTTAAATGAAGCAGCAAAAGAACTAAGTGGTGATTTTATCACCGTTTTAGCTGATGTTAGTAAAGCAAGCGACAACAAAACACTTATTAAGAAAACTGTTGCTAATTACGGTAAAATTGACATCTTATTTTTAAACGCCGGTATTGCGCCTCCAACCCCAACAACAGACATCACAGAAGAGCATTACAATCATATTTTTGATATTAATGTGAAAGGGCCAATTTTAGCGGTAAAAGAAGCGCTTCCACACATTAATAATGGTGGCTCAATACTATTTACTGGATCTATCGTTCACCAAAAAGGATTTGATGGTTTAGGCGTTTATTCCGCGAGTAAAGGGGCGTTACGCTCTTATGCCAGAGTGTTAACTTCTGAAGTTAAATCGAGAGGTATTCGTGTGAACACTATTGCACCTGGACCTGTTGCGACACCTATTTACGGGAAAATGGGCTTACCAGAGGAAGTTTTAGAAGAAATGGGCAAAGGTTTTGCACAACAAGTGCCACTAGGTCGTTTTGCCGCTTCGGAAGAAATTGCCAATGCCGCATTATTTTTAGCGTCTGATGAAGCTTCTTATGTAAATGGGATTGATTTAGAAGTTGATGGTGGGTTGAGTCAGATTTAAGCATCCATTTACCAAACACTTAAAGAGTTGGTATTCAAGGATATCAACTCTTTTTGTTAATAAAACGGTTAACAACTCGAAATAGCCTGTTAACAATCACCTGCTATATTTAAATAAATTTAAATCCAAATCTTCTACACATGAACTCAAGACACGCCCAATTAAAAAGTATTAAGCCCGAAATTGCATCAGCTACAATTACTGAAAACATGAGTGCTGATGAGCGTTTTCAGAATGCTGTACTACGTCCGATTATCAAATTTCAAAACGATTTATTGATTGCTGTGTTTAAGAATTATATCCAAAAGCACAAATCTGTATTTTATGATTTATCTGTTGAAAAGCGTATTGTTTATATCGAGAATGCTATTCAAAAAGATATGAAACTGCGTAACTCCATGAAAGGGATGATCATTGGCCTTTTTACGGTTGAAGATTATGAGATTTACATTCAAAATTCTTCGGCATTAAATAAGCGTATGATGAATATTGTTAAGCAACGTTTGATTAGTCATATACAATTGTTTGAAAGACCTGAGTTATTGGCGGCTGTCTAATTTTCTTCCTGATATAATTTGTCAAAATTATCCGATCAATCGAAACAGAGTGAGTTGATTAAATATCTTGAAATCACTCTAGCTACTTTGGATTATTCTATTTTGTCCAAAGAAATGCATATTGAAACAGCTGACTTTAGTTCAAAAAAATACTTTGAAAATTTTAAAAAACATGTTAAAAAGGCTTACGAACAAGGAAAGTTAACGACTCTTAAACAATGGTTTAGAGATTTAACAGAAGTTTATCGTGAAACTGAGGATTTAAAGTTTAATGATTTTATTCAAGATAAAACAGGTTATGAAATAAACATTCATGAACGATTTGATAAACGTATTTCAAAAATAATTGCAAGACAAAAAATAAAAACTGCAAATGAATATAGAGATATATTATCTAAATTAGATTATTTAACTCAGGTTGAAAATCCAAATGAAGAGTTAATTGAAAAACTCAATATATTGTTAATCGAGTTCAAAAAGAGAAAAAATAATTGATAACTAATTAATCAAAGACACTCCATTCAAGTCTGTAGTCAATACATCGCTCATATAGTCAAAAAATGGACGAATGGCTTTAAATGCATTATCTATTTCTTCTAGAAAACCAGCATCTAAAACTTCTTTATCTGCATACTTTTTGGTGAAGATGTATTGTTTCTTTTTAATCAAATCAATAGCTTTATGTTCTTTACTGAAGCCTTTTGGCGCGGTTTTTACTTCATCGCCTACAAACGTATCGCCCCAAACCGAATTGAAGTCTTTATTTGCTAAAATATCCCG
The DNA here is from genome assembly GCA_002428965.1 of Jejuia sp. UBA6058. Classification (GTDB taxonomy): domain Bacteria; phylum Bacteroidota; class Bacteroidia; order Flavobacteriales; family Flavobacteriaceae; genus Jejuia. Next base: position 204,745 of record DIYI01000017.1, read on the forward strand.
TATTTCTTCATCATCCATTTCAAATTCCTTGCGGATGCGTAATAAATCGGCAGGTGCCGGCTCCCAAAATCCTGTGGCTATAAAACTTTCGTTATTTGGTTGAATGTGTAAATAATAACCCCCTCTTAATCGTGGTTTTGTGCGGTGAAACGATCCACCAAAATGGGTTTTATAAGGTAACTTATTTTTAGAAAAACGCACATCACGATAAATTCTAAAAATTTTAAGTTTATCAATTTCATCATGAGTATTTAGATTTTCAAGAATGGCATTATAAAATTGCTTTACTTCGGCTTCAATGGCTTTAAACTCAGGTTTGTTTTCGTTAAACCAATCGCGGTTATTATTTTTTTCTAGTTTTTTGAAAAATGGAAATACGGATTTTGGTACAGTTACACTCATAATTTTAGTTGATGAATTTGAACATCCAAAATACAAAAAGTTCATAAGGAAACCTTATGTCTGTTCGAGTGATTCCGCAAAACGGAATGCTATCGAGAACACTTACGTAAACCAAAACCCCTATTCTCCAGACAAATTTTGCTCTTCCATCGCAAAATTCACTCGAACTGACGGGATTTTGTGAAACTATTCTGCTTTAGAAATTCAAACAAAATAGTCTGAACTAGCTCGCGTGAGGGATTGCAGTGGTATCCTTTTTAAAACACCAGCAAATACTCAGTCATTACGAGGAGGAAAGACGAAATAATCTGCTAGAATAGAGAGATTGCTTCGCTTTACTCGCAATGACGCTGTGGTGAGTCGTTTTAAAAAGATATAACGGAAAGCCCGACCGAAGCGATCCTGCAAGGTTTCTTAAAAAACCTTGTAGGTATGAGCGGAGGGCACGCCTAAATATTTATTCAAACTCGATATGATTAAGAATTAAACCCGAGGCAGGTGCTATATAATCCATTTTAATTTTACTATCTGGCACTAAGCTGTCCTTAATATCTTGAAGTGATAATTTGCCTTTTCCTAAATCGATCAGCGTCCCCATCATTAACCGGATTTGATTGCGCATAAACCCTTTGCCTTTCACTCTTAGTACATAGGATTTTTCGGGGAAATAATTCGCTGTATAAATATCATTTTCAACCAATTCGCATTGTGAAATCTCACGAGTATAAACCCCATTTTCTGTAGGCTTATAGCAGTAACTCCATAAATAGTGTTCGCCTTCAAATAGTTTTGCACCTTGTTTCATGATATGGATATCTAAATCGTCTAAAATAGTCGTCATAATTGGGGCACAAAACGGGTGACATTTTTCACCGAAAGTAAATAGATATAGATATTCTTTTATTTTAGAATGTTGGATAATATTGAAATCAGCATCTACTTCTTTAATCGCCAAAGCCCTAATGTCTTGTGGTAAATTGTAATTAAATAGTGCTAGAAACGCATCTTTATCCTCTAAAGGTTCTTTTAAAAACAACTCAAAAGCCGCATGTTCTGCCGAAACCATGGCATCTGTTCTTCCAGAAGTAAGCGTTTTAAAATATCTACCCTCCATTATATAGTTGAGGGTACGGTCTACCATTAAATGCAATGTTTTTACATTAGGCTGTTTTTGCCAACCGTGAAACCGATACCCCAAATATTGAATATTAATAACGTAAAAGTACTTTTTCATCTATTTTAAAAAGAAATCGGAAAGTAGTCTATTTATCGATTGTGGCAAAAAATTTATAAATTGTATTATTATTTACGGACTAAAAATCTAAAATTATGTCGAATTCTACAGCAAATAAAGCCCCAATTTGGTTCTGGATTATAAGTGTTATTGCCCTAATTTGGAACGCCATGGGTGTAAATGCATATTTACAGCAAGCCTACAACACAGAGAGTTATCAAGCCATGTATACTCCAGAACAACTAGAAATTGCCGCAAACATGCCAGCTTGGGTTACAGCAGCCTTTGCTATCGCTGTTTTTGCTGGTGCGCTAGCTGCAATTGCCTTATTGCTAAGAAAATCGTGGTCGGTTAAACTTTGGTACGCCTCTCTTATAGCTGTTATTGTGCAAATGGGGTACATCTTAATTAATGGATATGCCTCCAGTATGGTAATGACGATTATGATTATTGTATTTGCTCTGTTTTTTGTTTGGTTTGCAAGAAAATCAGAAGCTAATGGGTGGTTATCCTAAACATATTTTTGCAATTATTTGGGCGCCTGCCTGCTGGCAGGCAGGTTATCCTCGGTGACTGTTTAGGTTGCTTTATGAAACATACGTGCTCGGGTCCGGCTTTCCGTTATAGTTTTGGTTCGATGCGCACCTCGCTAAAAGCTGCCGCTTTGGTTGCTGAGGTAATCGAAGCACAATGCCTAACGCGAAATAGTTATTACTTTTAAAATACATAATAAAATTTGTCTCCCTGAACTCGTTTCAGGGTCTTTTGTAGTATTTGATGAGATTCTGAAACAAGTTGAGAATGACAAAATTGAGAGTTATTTATGCCTCCCTTTAAGTTCGGCTTCGATGTCCTTTAATGTAAATCCTTTAGCTTGAAGCAACATTAAATAGTGAAATAATAAGTCTGCTGATTCATATAAGAACAATTCATCATTATCATCCATAGCCTCAATAACTGTTTCAACGGCTTCCTCGCCTACTTTTTGAGCTACTTTATTAATGCCTTTTGAAAATAATTTTGCAACGTAAGAGTTTGAAGTATCCTTATTTGCAATACGTTCTGCAATGATATCCTCTAAAGTTGAAAAGAATCCAAAATTAGGAGTATTCTCTTCACTCCAACAGGTATCTGTTCCTGTATGACATGTTGGACCCACAGGATTTGCTTGTACTATCAAAGTGTCTTTGTCGCAATCGTTCTTTATAGAAACAAATTCTAAAAAGTTACCACTTTCCTCACCCTTTGTCCATAAACGCTGTTTACTTCTACTAAAAAAAGTAACTTTTTTTATCTCTAAAGTTTTTTGATAAGCTTCCTCATTCATATAACCCAACATCAAGACGTTCTTTGTGGTTGCATCTTGAATAATTGCAGGTACTAATCCGTTTGCGTCGTATTTTATTTCCATAATATAATTGTATGAGATACTGAAACAAGTTCAGCATGACAGAACGCATTTATCTAAATGCGAACTTCAATATTTTGTTTTTTTAATTCTTTTTTTAAATCTGGTATTGGAATTTCGCCAAAGTGAAACACACTTGCCGCTAATGCCGCATCTGCTTTTCCTTCTTTAAACGTATCTATAAAATGTTGCACATTTCCAGCACCTCCCGATGCTATGATTGGTATATTCAATTCTTCTGATAACTTCGCCAGAGCCTTATTTGCAAAACCTGCTTTTGTACCATCATGATCCATAGATGTAAATAGAATTTCTCCGGCACCGCGTTCTTCCACTTCTTTTGCCCATTCAAATAAATCAATTTCCGTTGGTATAGTGCCTCCAGCTAAATGTACTTTCCAACTACTATCCACTTGTTTTGCATCAATAGCCACTACAACACATTGACTTCCAAATTTATCCGCCAATTCATTTACTAATTCTGGACGTTTCACTGCTGAAGAATTGATAGAAACCTTGTCTGCTCCATTTTTTAATAGCGCATCAACATGCTCAATTGAAGAAATACCGCCACCTACAGTAAAAGGAATGTTTACTTGCTCTGCTACCCGTACAACCATGTCTAAAGTGGTGCCCCTGTTTTCTAATGTAGCCGCGATATCTAAAAAGACTAACTCATCTGCACCTATTTCAGCATATTGTTTTGCAAGCTCTACCGGATCACCTGCATCGCGCAAATCAATAAAATTTACGCCTTTTACTGTACGTCCGTTTTTGATGTCTAAACAGGGTATGATTCTTTTTGTAAGCATAATTTTAAACCGTCATTGCGAATGTAATGAAGCAATCTGTATCATTTTAAAAGATTACCACGTCGTTTCACTCCTCGTAATGACGTTAATTATTAATTATATATTTCTCCAGTTGTTTTAAACTAATTTTATTCTCGTAAATGGCTTTCCCAATAATAGTGCCTTCACATCCTAGTTCAGCCAACTTAGGAAGCTCATCAAATTTTGAAATTCCTCCTGAGGCTATCAACTGAACGCCTTTTAATTCGGTCAACATCTTTTCATATAAACTAAATGAAGGCCCTTCAAGCATACCATCTTTTGCTATATCGGTACAAATAACATAGGATACGCCCACAGACATGTAATTCTTAACAAAAGGAATTAATTCTTCATCAGATTCTTCTAGCCATCCACTTATAGCAATCTTTTCATTATTGGCATCTGCTCCTAAAATAATTTTATCTGCTCCAAATTTGGATAACCAACTTTTAAAAACCTCTGGTTTTTTAACGGCAATACTGCCTCCTGTAATTTGTCCAGCACCAGATTCGAAAGCGATTCTTAAATCTTCATCGGTTTTTAATCCGCCACCAAAATCAATTTTTAAATTAGTCTTAGTAGCAATCTGCTCTAAAACTCTGTGATTTACAATATGACTTGCCTTAGCACCATCTAAATCTACCAAATGTAGATATTCAATACCGTGATTTTCATATTGTTTAGCAATTTCTAAAGGATTTTCATTGTACACTTTTTTAGTACTGTAATCTCCTTTAGACAATCTTACACATTTGCCTTCAATTATATCAATTGCTGGTATTATTCTCATCATTTTAGCTCTTTTACTATTTCTCTAATTTTATTAATTAAAAAAGTAGTTTCCTCTATATGATGTGAATCTAATCTCTTATAACGTTCTTCCCATGACAAGCTATCATCATCAATATATCTTTTTACCTTAATCCATTTATAGGTTTCTAGAATTGTCGTCTTCTCTATTTCATTCATTGTACTATAATTCTAAAAAGTTCTTCAATATTTTAGCGCCTTCATTTCCACTTTTTTCTGGGTGAAATTGGGTGCCATAAAAATTCCCGTGTTGTAACGCCGAGGCGTAATTGATACCATAATCTGTTTTTGCAATGGTTTCATTACAATGCTCCGCATAATAGCTATGAACGAGATACATGTATTCCCTCTCTTTAATACCTTTAAACAAATCAGATTTTAAATCCTTAATAACGTTCCAACCCATTTGCGGTACTTTCACTTCATTTGAAAAGCGTTTTACATTCGTTTGAAAAATCCCCAAACCTTCGGTATTATTTTCTTCGGTATGTAAACACATTAATTGCATACCTAAACAAATCCCTAAAACGGGCTGTTTAAGTTTAGGAATCAATTTATCTAACCCGCTTTCCTTAAGCATTGTCATTGCAGAACTTGCTTCTCCAACTCCCGGGAAAATAACTTTATCTGCTGATTCTATTTCCTTAGGATCATTAGATAATATCGCATCATATCCCAAACGACTAAAGGCAAATTGGATACTTTTTGTGTTTCCTGCGCCATAATCAATAATTACTAACTTCATTTTTAAGCTCTTGGCTCTTGGCTCTTAGCAAACCGCTAATAGCTAAAAGCTATTTTACAACATTCCTTTTGTACTCGGCAAAAACATCTTATCAGGATCTCTTTTTACTGCCATTTTCATTGCTTTGGCAAAGGCTTTAAAAATACCTTCAATTTTATGGTGTTCGTTGGTGCCTTGAGCTTTTATATTCAAATTGCACTTGGCACCATCGGTAAATGATTTAAATAAATGAAAAAACATTTCTGTTGGCATATCCCCTATTTTTTCACGTTGAAATTCTGCATCCCACTCTAGCCAGTTTCTACCACCAAAGTCCACCGCAACTTGAGCTAAACAATCATCCATTGGCAAACAAAAACCATAACGCTCAATACCCAATTTACTCCCTAGAACTTTGTTGAACAATTCGCCTAAAGCAATCATCGTATCTTCAATAGTATGGTGTTCATCCACTTCTAAATCACCGTTCACTTTTATGGTTAAATCCATCGCACCATGACGTCCAATTTGATCTAACATATGATCGAAAAATGACAAACCCGTATCAATATCGTTCTTGCCTGAGCCATCAAGATTTAACTTGATATATATTTGAGTTTCATTAGTATTACGGGTAATATCCGCAACTCTATCTTTAAGCTTTAAAAACTCATATATTTCTTTCCAATCAGTACTGGTTAGAGCTATACAACCTAGAATTTCTCGTTTAGAAGATTCAATTTCATCGGCACCTAAATTTGGATCTTCTGACAGATAAATCCCTTTAGCTCCTAGATTTTTAGCTAATTCCATATCGGTAATTCTATCGCCCAAAACAAAGGAATTTTCTAAATCATAATCATCAGAAAAATACTGAGTTAACAACCCTGTTCTAGGTTTTCGGGTATCGGCATTCTCGTGTGGAAAGGTTTTATCAATATGAATCGCAGAAAACTCAACGCCCTCTTTCTTGAATGCATCAATAATTTTATTCTGGGCAGGCCAAAAGGTGTCTTCCGGAAATGAATCCGTCCCTAAACCATCTTGATTCGTTACCATAACCAGTTCGTAATCCAATTCATTAGCAATTTTTGCCATGTATTGAAATACTTTGGGGTAAAACTCCAACTTCTCTAAACTATCCAATTGATAATCTACTGGTGGCTCTAAAACTAGAGTGCCGTCTCTGTCTATAAATAGTACTTTTTTCATCTTTTGTCATTCCTGCGAAGGCAGGAATCTATTTAATGTTATTCAAATTTATAAGGATTCCGCATCAAGTGCGGAATGACGAATCATTCTAACTCTTTTAGTGCTTTTATTAAAACTTTGTTTTCATCTTTTGTTCCAACCGTAAAACGTAAACAGTTTTCACACCCTGGCTGGGTTGTTCTATTTCTAATCACAATACCCTTTTTTATCAACTCATTGTATCGTTTTGTAGCATCATCCACTTTAGCCAAAACAAAATTGGCATCAGTTGGATAAATCTTTGATACAAAATCTATGTTTTGCAATTGCTTAATTAAAACATCACGTTCTTGTAAAATAGACTTAACCTGTTGTTGTGTCAATTCATTTTGTTCCAACTGAGCGATAGCCTTTTGTTGCGTTAACTCATTGACATTATATGGCGGCTTTATCCGATTTAAAACCGAAATTATCTCCTCGGAAGCATAACAAATACCAAGTCTAATTCCTGCCATTCCGTATGCTTTAGACAAGGTTTGTGTCACAATCAAATTTGGAAATTCATTCAATCTACTCGCCCAACTTTCTTCATTTGAAAAATCAATATAAGCCTCGTCAATAACAACGATACCTTTAAAAGCTTTAATTAATTTTTCGATAGAAGTCGCTTCAAAACTATTGCCCGTTGGATTATTTGGTGAACATAAAAACAATAATTTAGAATTTGAATCCGCTATCTCTAAAATCTCATCTACTTTTGGCTGAAACCTATCATCTAACTGCACACTTTTAATCCCAACAGCATTGATGTTGGCTAAAACACTGTACATCCCGTATGTTGGAGGCAAAGTGATGATATTATCTTGATTTGGCTCACAAAATGCGCGGTAAATTAAATCCAAAACTTCGTCACTTCCATTGCCCAATAAGATATTCTTTTGAGGTATGGATTTAATTTCTGAAAGCAGGGATTTAACCGTACGCTGTTGAGGATCTGGATAGCGATTTACACCATTTTCAAAAGGATTTTCATTTGCATCCAAAAACACCATATCGGCACTATTGCCTTGATATTCATCTCTTGCGGACGAATACGGCTTAAGTGCTTTAACCGTTGGTCTTATTAATTTTTGTATATCTATCATAATCTTTAGATGCTGAATCAAGTACAGCATGACAAAAGTTATTTTTTCAAATCCTTTAATCGAATACTTACTGCATTTTTATGCGCCTGTAAGCCTTCTGCTTCTGCCATCAACTCAATGGTTTCACCAATATTCAAAATACCTTCTTTAGAAATTTTTTGAAACGTCATACTCTTCATAAAGCTGTCCAAATTCACACCAGAATACGCTTTACTAAATCCATTCGTGGGTAAAGTATGGTTGGTGCCTGAGGCATAATCACCGGCACTTTCAGGGGTGTAATCTCCTATAAATACTGAACCTGCATTACTAATGCCATCAACATATGATGCTTCATTTTCGCAACAAATAATGAAGTGTTCTGGCCCATATGCGTCAATCATTTCTAAAGCTATGTTGTCATTTTCAACATAAATAAGTTTAGAATTTGCAATAGCTTTTTCAGCAATGGCTTTTCGAGGTAATACGTCTAATTGTTGTTCTACTTCATCCGCAACCGCTTCAATAATACTTTCTGAAGTTGAAACCAAAATTACTTGACTATCGGTTCCATGTTCCGCTTGACTCAATAAGTCTGAAGCTATATATGAAGCGTTAGCTGAATTATCTGCCACCACCAATAATTCACTAGGTCCCGCAGGCATGTCAATCGCCACACCATATTTAGTTGCCAACTGTTTTGCAACCGTAACGTACTGATTTCCGGGTCCAAAAATTTTATAAACCTTCGGTATATTATCTGTTCCAAAAGTTAATCCAGCTATGGCCTGAATACCACCAACTTTTATAATTTTGGTAACACCACAAAGTTTAGCCGAAAACAAAATTTCAGGAGCAAGTTTACCTTCCTTATTCGGAGGGGAACACAAAACAATTTCCTTACAACCTGCAATTTGCGCAGGAACAGCTAACATTAAAACTGTAGAAAATAAAGGAGCTGTTCCTCCGGGAATATAAAGTCCAACCTTTTGAATTGGTCTTTTTTCTTGCCAACATTGGACACCGCCTGTAGTTTCAATTTCAACTTTTGGTGTTTTTTGTACTTTATGAAAGACTTCAATATTTTCTTTGGCTTGTTTAATGGCATCCTGTAATTTTTGAGGTACTTTCTGAATTGCCTCATCAATTTCTTCAGAAGTCACGACATTAGATTCTAATAAAACACTATCAAACTTACTGGTATATTGCCTAATGGCATTGTCTCCATTTAAAGAAACATCTTGAAAAATAGCATTAACAGTACCCTCAATATCTCCAACGGTTTGAGTTGGTCTTTTTAAAATTTCAGACCATTCGTTTTTATTAGGATTCTTTATGATTTGCATGACTACAATACCATTTTTTCAATTGGGCATACTAAAATACCTTGTGCTCCTTTTGCCTTAAGATCATCAATAACATCCCAAAACTGATTTTTACTAATTACAGAATGTATTGAACTCCAGCCTTCTTCAGCCAATGGCAAAACTGTTGGACTTTTCATTCCTGGTAGCACATTAATAATATCTTGCACCTTATCATTAGGCGCATTCAACAACACATATTTAGAATTTCTTCCTTTTAAAACTGACTGGATCCTAAATTGAATAGTTTCTAAAATAGTTCTTCTTTCAGCATTCAATTTTGGTGAAATTGCTAATACTGCTTCAGATTTTAAAATAGTATCAACTTCTTTTAAATTATTTTTAAACAGTGTACTTCCGCTAGAAACAATATCAACAATGGCGTCTGCTAAACCAATATTTGGTGCAATTTCAACAGAGCCATTAATAATATGAAGGTTTGCGTTTACATTATTTTCATCTAAATACTTTTGAACTGTGTTAGGATATGATGTGGCAATTCGCTTTCCCTCAAGATCCTTAATATTGACATAATCATCTGCTTTTGGTATTGCAATACAAACGCGACATGATGAAAACCCTAGCTTCTCAACAACATCAATTCCTTCACCTTTTTCAATTAATACGTTTTCGCCAATAATAGCTGCATCTACAACTCCATCTTTCAAGTATTGCGGAATATCGCCATTTCTTAAATAAAATACTTCAACGGGAAATCCTTTAGCCGAAGCCTTCAATTGATCTTTTCCATTGTCAATTGAAATTCCAATATCCTTTAAAATTCTCATCGAGTCTTCGTTTAAGCGACCCGATTTTTGCACTGCAATTCTTAGTTTACTCATTTGTTTTGGTTATGAGTTTGAAACAATCTAGTTGATTTACAATTAAAAAACCCGCTTGATTATCTCAAACGGGTTTAAAATATATGTTGATATTACTCAATACATTTTTACTTCGCCTGAGAGCAAATGTAAAAATGATGATGTGTTTGAGTAATGTTCATTTCTTTTATTTGGTACAAATATCAAAAAAATCTAATTAAAACTCCAAATATTGAACGGAAATTTTAGAACTATTGAGTATTACTGAATTTTGATTACTATTTCTTGTTTTAAATTCAAGAATATTTCTAATACTCTAAAATTTCAATTTATTGGTTACCCAATATTATGGGTAAACCGCTATCTCCAGAACCAATTACGATTACTTTACTATTTGGTGATTCTGCTAGTTTTGTGGTGGCTTCAATACCCTTGTCTTGTAAAATTTTGTCATTTAAAGAAGCACTTAAAATTTTATTCGCATCGGCTTTACCTTGCGCCTCAATACGTTGTTTCTCTGCTTCTTTTTCAGCAGTAACCAACCTAAATTCGTATTCTAAAGATTCTTGTTCTTGCTTTAATTTACGCTCAATAGCATCTTTGATTGATGGTGGTAACGTCACATCTTCTACCAACACGCGCTTAACATTTAAAAATTGTCCATCTAGCTCTTTACGCACCTCTTCTAAAATTTCTTGTTCAATAACATCTCTTTTACTAGAATATAATTGTTCTGGTGTATAACGTCCCACAACACTTCTTGCAGCTGAATTAATTGCTGGATCCAACAATTCTACAACAAAATCTTTTCCTTTGGTTTTAATCAAATTTCCAAGATTCTCATATTCTGGCTCAAACCAAATTGTACCGTTAACAGACACTTGTAATCCGTCCACAGAAAGCACATTCATTTTATCAGAAATGGATTGCTGCCTTACCTTGAAAACTAACATATCATTCCAAGGTGCGACAATATGAAACCCTTCTCCATAAGTCTTCTCTGTATTTACACCGTCACCAAAACGCTCGAATATTACACCACCTTCACCTGGTCCAATAGTAACTGCAGATTTAGCAATCAAAACAAATAGTATTACAACAACTACTATTACAGGTAATGCTACTTTAGGTAATTTTTCCATAATTTTTTATTTAGATTAATCCGTTATATTTTCTTAAAAACCACTCTATAGATAGCGTTATAATTATCAATCCCAAGAGGTATTTCCAGTCTATCAAAGGTACGGTATTTTTATCGCTTTTTTGAATAGGTTTATAGCTTTCATTACTTGTTAATTCTGTAATTAGCCCATTCAAATTATTTGAAAAAAATACTTTACCACTAGTATTTGTAGCTAGTTGATTGAGTTTTGTTACATCTGCATTTAAAAATTGTTCTTCGATATTATATTCCAAAACTTCAAAACTTCCAGATTTAGATAAATCTCCTCCTTTTGAACGTACCTTAAAATTATATTTACCAGCTTCTAAACCACTTAAATCAACTTGATAGTTGTTGTTTTTTAAAATTAATGGAAGTACTTTTTTCTCATCTGAATTGGATTTATCCAGATTGAGTTCTAGAGATGCTCTTGCATCAAACTGATAATTTTTGTCGAAGGCCTGTGCCTTAATTACAATATTTGTATTTCCAGTATAAAACGACTCATATTCCACCGTGAGTCGACTTTTTCTTTTATTAGAAGCCAAATATTGCACAAGTTTCCCCATAAAATCGTCAAAAGGATTAAAGGTCTCTCCGTTTAAAAAACTCTGTGCACGCCATTGCCAAATATTTTCTCCAAGTAGGACAGCTCCTCGCCTATTTCCAGTTTCAAAAGTTGCTAGTAAAGGTTCCGGTTTTGAAATGCCTAATACTGTCTTCTCCAATAATGTTTCAGGCGTATTGGTAAACGTAACTTTGCCAAAGGGTCCTTTTAAAGGAGGGAAAGATTCAAAATTAATATCATCCACTAAAAAAGGCCCATAATCTAAATTCAAAGTAGCCTGAAAATCTTCCCTTTGACCAGTTGTTTCTATATTAAACGCTGGCTCATTAGAATTTATAAAACCTAATCCAGTACTTGATCCTATAACGGTAAATTTATTTTTGCTTTCCTTTTCTAAAAGATCATAAAGTGCATTAAACTTAACACTAGGTTGATATGCTATAATTAATTGAAAATCATTGATTTGATTTAAAATACTTCGCGGATCTGTAATTATAACAGAACGTTGTTCATTACTTTCTATACTCTTTTTTATGGCACCCAAATCGGGATGAGGAAAGTCACTTACTAAAGCTATTTTGGTTTTTTCATCAATAACTTCAACTGCAAAATTTTTCGTGTTGCTTACAGTGTTTTTTTCATTAGATAATGCCTTTAAGGAAGCCTTAAAACTTTGAACACCAACAGAATTTGCAGGTAACGTTAGATTAATAACTTTCGAATTATCGGCTTCTGAAAACTTTAGAACTTTTGAAAATAAAACTTGGTTACCGTTTTTAATCTCAAACTTCGTATTCACCGCAGAATTTCCTTGATACACCAAAATTGTCTCTACTGGAAATTTATTCTTTAAAAACGCATATTTATTGACGTTTAACTGCTGAATCTTTAAATCGTTATAAGTGATAGTATCTCCTAAAACTATAGGATAAACTGGTTGTGTATATTTATTAGATACTGAATAATCGTTTCCGAAGGTTTGATTACCATCTGATACTAAAACAATAGGTGCAACATCATTTTTATAGACATCAGACAATTGGCGTAATGCCTTATCTATGTTACTCGATCTTGCTTCAAATGAAACAATATCTGTTTTTTGAATATCCTCATCAAAAGCGAATATTTCAACATCAAAAGTATTATTTAGAGTCTCATTTTCACTTAAATCATTTAAAGTTTTTAATGCAACTTCCTCTTGTTCTAGATGAGCAATAGAATTAGAATTATCTATAGCCAGTACTAACTTAGGTTTTTCAACATAAACCTTCACTTGCTCAAATTTGGGATTCACTAATAAGAGTAAAACGGCGAAAACAGATAAGAATCTTAAAAACGTAAACCAGGGTAATAATTTGCCTTTATACTTTGATTTATATTTATACTGAAAAAGCGCTACAAGTAGCGCTATAATTCCAGATAATATAATGTAAAACAAAGTTTCTGTTTGCATGGATTAATTTATGTTAACATTCCTCCATCAACATTTAATGTTTGTCCTGTAACATAAGCACTCATATCGCTAGCTAAAAACACACAAACATTAGCTACGTCTTCAGGCGTACCACCACGTTTTAATGGAATTCCTGCTCTCCAACCTTTAACAACTTCTTCGTCTAATTTAGCTGTCATTTCAGTTTCAATAAAACCAGGAGCAATAACATTACTTCTAATATTCCTTGAACCTAATTCTAGTGCAACTGATTTTGAAAACCCTATAATTCCTGCTTTAGACGCTGCATAGTTAGTTTGTCCTGCATTTCCTTTTACACCAACAACAGAACTCATATTAATGATAGAACCTTTACGCTGTTTTAACATGGTACGTTGTACAGCCTTTGTCATATTGAAGACTGATTTTAAATTCACCTCAATAACTGTATCAAAATCCTCTTCACTTATACGCATAAGTAAGTTATCTTTAGTTATACCTGCATTATTAATTAATACATCAATGCTTCCAAAATCATTTACCACATCAGCAGCTAATTTTTGAGCTTCATCAAAACTAGCAGCATTACTTTGATAGCCCTTAGCATTGACACCTGCATCTTGTAATTCTTTTTCTAATGCTTTTGCGGCATCAACAGAAGAACTGTATGTAAAAGCAACATTAGCACCTTGTTCTGCAAATACTTTAGCTATACCTCTACCAATACCACGACTCGCTCCAGTAATAATAGCTGTTTTGCCTTCTAATAATTTCATGTATTTAAGTTTAGTTTTTATAAATTTTAATCACCCAAATATAGATAATACTATACTTTGAAATAGAAAAATTCTGTTAATAATTAATTGTTTGGCACAAATTCAATATCCACAACACCGAGATAAGCGGTAGTTGAAAATTGTGTAGGAATCATTTGAGTATTGCCGATATATGTACCATAACCTAAAATAATGATATCATCCTGTTCCGTTGGAAATATCGTATTACCATTGTCGCCAAAACGATAATAATCGCTTGTGCTTAAAGACACGAAATAATCAACACCTGATTCTACTGAAACAGGTGCAATATCTTCAAAAGATAATAATTCTGCCGTTGCTTGTATATTAGCAATTGCTAATATTTCCTCAGTATCCATATTCCATAGCGTCACTCTATAAGACTCATTATCTGGAACTCTAATCCCCAAAGCTGTAATTTGACCATTTTTAAATGATTTGAAACGATATCCCAATTCGAAAGTAACAGTACTATTAACTTGCGTTTGATTTATCTGTACAGCACCACTTTCTAAAAATGACTTCATAGGATAGTGCGGATCTCCAGTAGTTACGCTATTCCCATTATCGTCGTTAGAGCAATTGAAAAAACATAGACTAAGGAGCGAAAAGAGTAATATACATTTTAAATTTTTCATAAGTAAAACAAATTTAGTAAAATTAAAACATCCTCAATATCCTAGTTGTTCGTCATAAAAAAAGCTAAAACTTAAAAATAAGTTTTAGCTTTTTTTATATAATATCTAACGCTTTTTTATAAAACCTCAGCTACTTTTTTACCAATTTCAGCTGGAGAATCCACCACGTGAATACCACAAGCTCTCATAATTTTCTTTTTAGCTTGAGCAGTATCGTCACTACCTCCCACAATAGCTCCTGCATGCCCCATTGTACGTCCAGCAGGCGCAGTTTCACCAGCAATAAATCCAACTATTGGTTTTGTGCTTCCGCTTTCTTTGTACCAATTAGCAGCATCAGCTTCTAACTGACCTCCTATTTCACCAATCATTACAACAGCCTCAGTTTCAGGGTCATTAATTAACAACTCAACAGCTTCTTTCGTAGTAGTTCCGATAATTGGATCTCCACCAATGCCTATTGCGGTTGTAATTCCTAAACCTTGCTTTACAACTTGATCTGCAGCTTCATAAGTTAACGTTCCAGATTTAGAAACAATACCAACTTTTCCTTGTTTGAAAACAAACCCTGGCATTATACCAACTTTTGCTTCACCTGGTGTAATAACTCCAGGGCAGTTAGGGCCTATTAATCTGGAGCCTCTATCTTTAATATAATCTGAAGCCTTAATCATATCAGCCACTGGAATACCTTCAGTAATTGTGATAATTACCTTGATTCCAGCATCTGCAGCTTCCATAATAGCATCTGCAGCAAATGCAGGTGGCACAAAAATAATTGTTGTGTCTGCTCCAACTTTTTCAACAGCTTCTGCAACGGTGTTAAAAACAGGCTTATCCAAATGCGTTTGTCCTCCTTTTCCTGGTGTAACTCCTCCAACTACATTAGTTCCATACTCAATCATTTGACTCGCATGAAATGTACCTTCACTACCTGTAAAACCCTGTACAATAATTTTTGAATCCTTATTTACTAAAACGCTCATATGTGATAATTTTCTTGTGAATTTTTAAGTGACACAAAAGTAATTTATTTTGAAGAAAAATTAAACTACTTCTTGTCCTGATTTTTTAAAATCTCTAAGATTTCAGGAATTTTCTTTATTGAGGCTATTTCCTTGTATTTTGATCGGAAATCATCGGCTGGAATTCCGAAATAATGTTTTCCTCCATCCAAAGATTTGCTAACCCCAGCCTTGGCTGAAATAACAGCTTTTTTACCAATGGTTATACCACTGGTTATACCAACTTGTCCCCAAATAGTCACCTCATCTTCTATAACCACGCAACCCGCAATTCCTACTTGAGACGCAATTAAACATTTTTCACCAATAACCGTATCGTGACCAATCTGTACTAAATTGTCAATCTTAGTACCCGCTTTAATAGTTGTATCTCCAGTAACTCCCTTATCTATGGTACATGAAGCACCTATATCTACATTATCCTGAATAACAACACGACCACAAGACAGCAATCTATCATATCCTTCCGGTCTATTTTTGTAATAAAAGGCGTTGGCACCAAGGACTGTTCCTGCATGTATGGTAACATTATCTCCAATTACGGCATCATCATAAATACTTACATTAGAATGAATTGTACACCCTTTACCAATTGTTACATTGTTACCAATAAATGAATTAGGCTGAACTACCGTACCTTCTCCAATTTTAGCAGCATCTGAAATTGGATTATTAGAAGACCTAAATGGTTTAAAATGACTGGATAATTTATTAAAATCTCTAAACGGATCATCACTAATTAAAAGTGCTTTTCCTTCTGGACACTCCACCTTTTTGTTGATCAAAACAATAGTTGCTGCAGATTCTAAAGCTTTATCGTAATATTTTGGATGATCCACAAATACAATATCCCCAGATTCAACCACATGAATCTCATTCATTCCTAAAACCGGAAAATTTGCGGCACCAACAAACTCACAATTAATGAGTTCTGCAATATTTTTTAAGGATTCTGGTTTTGGAAATTTCATATATTCTTCGGTTACTCCTCTGAATGACATTTTATTCTTTAACGCGTTCTTTATACGTACCTTTATCAGTCTCTACTTTAATCTTATCGCCTTCATTAATGAATAAAGGAACGTTCACGGTAGCGCCAGTTTCAACAGTTGCAGGTTTTGTAGCATTAGTTGCTGTATTGCCTTTAACACCTGGTTCTGTATGTGTTACCTCCAATATTACACTAGCTGGTAAGTCAACAGACAGTGGCATGTCATCTTCAGTATTGATTAAAACGGTAACAACCTCTCCTTCTTTCATAAGCCCAGGATTATCCAAAGCCGCTTCTAATAACTGAATTTGAGAATAATCCTCAGTATTCATAAAATGATAATATTCACCATCATTATATAAAAACTGAAATTTATGGGTTTCAACACGTACATCTTCCAATTTATGTCCAGCAGAAAACGTATTATCAATTACTTTCCCATTAGTAACACTTTTTAGTTTTGTTCTAACAAACGCAGGCCCTTTACCTGGTTTTACGTGCAAAAATTCTACTATTTTATAAATATCGTTATTATATCTAATACATAATCCGTTTCTAATATCACTTGTAGTTACCATATAGTTGTATAGCTATTTTTAATTTGATTTAAAGTATCCTTTCATTATACCTCTATGTGAATTCTTTATAAACTGAAGAATTTCATCACGTTCTGGTGTTGCTTGCATTTCAGCCTCAATAATATCTGAAGCCTGAGAATTGTTATACGTTTTCTGATATAAAATTCTATAAATATCTTGAATTTCTCTAATTTTTTCTGTGGTGAAGCCTCTTCGTCTTAATCCCACAGAATTAATCCCCACATAAGATAAAGGCTCTCTTGCTGCCTTCACGTAAGGCGGCACATCTTTTCGAACCAAAGAACCACCCGTAACAAAAGCGTGATTTCCAACAGAAACAAATTGATGGACGGCTGTCATACCAGCTAGAACTACGTAATCTCCAACGGTTATGTGACCTGCCAATGTACTGTTATTTGAAAAAATGCAATTATCGCCAACAATACAATCGTGAGCTATATGACAATAAGCCATTATTAAACAATTATTACCAATAACCGTTTTCATTCTGTCTGCAGTACCTCTATTAATGGTAACACATTCTCTAATGGTTACGTTGTTTCCTATTTCAACAATAGTTTCCTCATCATTATACTTTAAATCTTGAGGAACAGCCGAAATTACAGCGCCAGGGAATATATTACAATTTTTACCAATACGCGCACCTTCCATAATTGTTACATTACTGCCAATCCAAGTGCCTTCGCCAATAACCACATTATTGTTTATGGTAGTAAACGGTTCTATAACCACATTTTTAGCGATTTTTGCACCTGGGTGCACATATGCCAAAGGTTGATTCATTTTTTAATTTTTTTATTTCACTTTTGAAATTTGCGCCATTAATTCAGCTTCTGCTGCCAATTTTCCATTGGCATAAGCATAACCTTGCATATGACATATTCCTCTACGTATTGGTGTAATCAACGTACATTTAAATATTAAAGTATCACCAGGAGATACTTTTCTTTTGAATTTCACATTGTCCATTTTCATGAAGAATGTCAAATAATTTTCAGGGTCTGGTACTGTACTCAATACTAGAATACCTCCTGTTTGTGCCATTGCCTCAACAATTAAAACACCTGGCATTACAGGAGCTCCAGGAAAATGACCTTTAAAAAACTCCTCGTTCATCGTGACGTTTTTCATGCCAACAACATGTTTGTCACTTAATTCAAATACCTTGTCGAGCAATAAAAAAGGTTGCCTATGTGGTAACATCGCCATTATTTTTGTCACGTCCATTAAAGGCTCCTGATTCAAATCTATACTAGGCACGTTGTTACGTCTTTCATTTTTGATGATCTTTGATAATTTCTTCGCAAACTGGGTATTTACAAAGTGACCAGGTTTATTGGCTATTACCTTACCTCTAATTCTTGTCCCAATCAATGCTAAATCACCAAGTACATCCAACAATTTATGTCTTGCTGCCTCATTTGGATGATGCAAGGTCAAATTATCCAATATCCCATTAGGTTTTACAGCAATATTTTCTTTGTTAAAAGCTTTTCTTAGTTTCTCCATTGTTTCGGGAGACAAAGCTTTATCAACATAAACAATGGCGTTGTTTAAATCGCCTCCCTTTATTAATCCATGTTCAAGTAGCATTTCAATCTCATGAAGGAAACTAAAAGTTCTAGAATTTGAAATTTCAGCTTTAAAATCAGAAATACGATTTAAAGTGGCATTCTGCGTGCCTAACACTTTAGTACCAAAATCTACCATTGTAGTTACTTGATATTCCTTAGCAGGCATTACAAGTATCTCACTACCACTCTCTTCATCCGTATAAGAAATAACATCAGAAACTACAAACTCTTCACGAGTAGCATCTAATTCTACTATCTCTGCTTTTTCTAAAGCTTCTATAAAGAATTTAGAAGACCCATCCATAATTGGTGGTTCTGAGGCATTCAATTCTATAATGGCATTATCAATATCTAAACCAACCATAGCCGCCAAAACGTGCTCAGAAGTTTGAATCATTACACCATTTTTCTCCAGGCAAGTCCCCCGCTGTGTATTGGTTACGTAGTTGGCATCTGCCTCTATTAAGGGAGCACCCTCTAAATCAACTCTTTTAAAAGCAAGTCCTGAATTTGCAGTTGCAGGTTTAAATGTTAAGGTTACGTTTTTTCCTGTGTGCAAACCAACACCTGTTAGCGACACATCTGATTTAATAGTTTTCTGTTTAGTTTCAGTATTAACTATTGCCATAGCTTTTTTCTATATCGTTTAGTTTTTTGATGATTTTAGGCAAATTTTTGAAGTGTACATAAGACTTGTTATAGTCTCCATAAGCCAATGCTGGAGAACCTTGAAGAACTTCATTATCCTTTACATTTCTTCCTATTCCCGATTGTGCTTGAATGCGAACATTGTTCCCTATAATAATATGCCCCACAATGCCAACTTGCCCACCAATTTGACAGTTTTCACCTATTTTAGTAGAACCTGCAATTCCTGTTTGGGCAGCAATAACAGTATTCTTACCTATCTCTACATTGTGGGCGATTTGAATTTGATTATCCAGCTTTACACCACGCCTTATGATGGTTGATCCTAAAGTTGCTCTATCTATTGTTGTGGCTGCCCCAATGTCAACAAAATCTTCAAGGATTACGTTCCCAGTTTGCGGCACTTTTTGATATTCGCCATTCTCATTTGGGGCAAAACCAAAACCATCGGCTCCTATGATTGCTCCCGAATTAATTACACAATGGTTGCCGATTATACATTCTGAATATATTTTAGATCCAGCAAAAACAATCGTATTGTCACCAATTTTTACATTATCGCCTATGTAAGAGTTAGGAAAAATTTTCACGTTGTCTCCAATAGTAACATTTTCTCCTACATAAGAGAAGGCACCAACATAAATACTTTCACCATATTTGGCTGATTCTGCGATAAAAGAAGGTTGTTCTACTCCAATTTTATTCAGTTTCACCTGATTGTAATATTCTAATAATTTAGAAAATGACTTGTAGGCATCATCCACTTTAATTAAAGTAGTTGAAACAGGTTCTTCTGGCTCAAAAGACCTATTTACAATCGTAATTGAAGCCTTAGTTGAATATATAAACGAAGTATATTTTGGATTTGCTAGAAAGGTAAGCGCTCCTTTGACACCTTCTTCAATTTTTGCCAGCTTAGACACCTTTATATCTGCGTCTCCAACAACATCTCCTTCAAGAATATCTGCTATTTGTTGTGCTGTAAATTCCAAGCGTTTTTCGTTAGTAGTTTAAGTTTGATTTGAGCAAAAATAGGAAAAATGTACCAAAGTTATAACGCACTCGCTTTTAAGATATTCTATCCTATTAGACATTGTACAAAACAACAACTATTTCTGCTTTGGATAGCAAATGTAGTATTTGGTTACAGGCTTAGATAAGGCCTTTAAATTTAAATGATCCGAAGCTTTTACTATGTCTCGTATTTTTCCATTCTTGTAAAGAATGTTTATGTTTTGATGCCTTGTTTGATAAGCCTGATTTAGTATTGAGCCTTTAAAAACAAAATATTTCGCCTCTTCTTCTGATATTTTATGCATTTCTATAAGATCCGCGATATGCTTATTTAGGTCTTTATCTTTAATCAACTTGCTCTTGATCTTAATTTTCAATAAATCTCGGTTAAGTACCATTTCGCATAAATTACGCAACACAAAATCTTCGTGGTTTTTCCAAAGTTTTAAAGACGCTACAATATCATAATCATCCAATTCTGAAAAAATATTTAACGTTTCATTCGTAAAATCATTTAATTTAATATCGTTGATCAAAAAATACTCCAGTGGTTTGCTACAGTTCAATTCAACTCTAGAATTTGTCAATTCCTTCGCCCTCTTTAAAACGCGAATAAGCAGTTGTTCTGCCACCAGACCAGTTTTATGTAAATATACTTGCCAGTACATAAATCGTCTTGCGATAATAAACTTCTCAACACTGTATATTCCTTTTTCTTCTATTACCAAACGGTCGTTAACTACGTTAAACATGGTAATTAAACGCTCACTATTCACATTTCCTTCAGCAACACCGGTATAAAAACTATCCCGTTTCAAATAATCCAAACGATCTATATCTAACTGACCGGAGATTAGCTGACATAAAAAGTGTCGCTCGTATTCTCCTTTAAAAATCTTAATGGCAAGCGTTAAACTTCCGTTAAATTCTTTATTCAATTGTTGCATAAACAACAAAGAAATCTCTTCATGAGACACGCCATTTACTATACTATGTTCCATAGCGTGCGAAAACGGACCATGACCAATATCGTGTAATAAAATTGCAGCATAAAGGGCATCTTCTTCGTTCTTAGAAATTGTAACTCCCTTATAACGAAGTATATTCACCGCCTTTTGCATTAAATAAATACAACCAATAGCGTGATGAAAACGCGTGTGATGCGCCCCAGGATACACCAAATAAGACATACCCATTTGGGTGATGCGACGTAAACGCTGAAAGTATTTGTGTTGAATAAGATCGAAAATCAACGAATTTGGAATTGTAATAAATCCGTAAATTGGATCGTTTAATATTTTGAGTTTATTCAAACTTTGAAATTTACATTTAAGATTTACAAATATAATTATATGAAGTCCAAATAAGGCTTTACACTATAAAATAAACAGCATATGATAAATATACTTTGGGTTGATGATGAAATAGATTTACTTAAACCTCATATTTTGTTTCTTGAAAAGAAAAATTACGAAGTAACCACATGTAATAGTGGCACTGAAGCTATTGACATGATTGAAGATACAAATTTTGATATTGTGTTTTTGGACGAAAATATGCCAGGGCTAACAGGTTTAGAAACCTTAAATGAAATAAAAGAAAAGCACGATAGTTTGCCTGTTGTAATGATTACGAAGAGCGAGGAGGAATATATAATGGAAGAAGCTATTGGCAATAAAATTGCAGATTATTTAATTAAGCCCGTAAACCCAAATCAAATTTTACTAAGCTTAAAGAAGAATTTAGACCATTCACGTTTAGTTTCGGAGAAAACAACATCCAACTATCAACAAGAATTTAGGAAAATAGCTATGGACTTGGCTATGGTAAATTCTTACGAAGATTGGGTAAATCTTTATCAAAAACTTATTTATTGGGAAATCCAACTAGAAGATATTGAAGATGCTAGCATGTTCGAAATTTTGGAATCTCAAAAAACCGAAGCAAATATTCAGTTTGGTAAATTTATTGATAAAAATTATTCCGATTGGTTTGATAGAGATGTAAATGCGCCAATAATGTCCCATACTTTATTTAAAGAAAAGGTAGTTCCAGAACTCAATAAAGAACAACCCTCCCTTTTGGTTGTAGTAGATAATTTAAGATACGATCAATGGAAAGCTTTTGAAGGGACAATTAATAATTACTACAAAAAGGAACAAGAAGAAGCGTTTTTTAGCATTCTGCCCACAGCTACTCAATACGCAAGAAATGCGATATTTTCTGGATTAATGCCCAGCGAAATGGAAAAGCTATATCCACAATATTGGAAAAATGACACAGATGAAGGCGGAAAAAATCTGCACGAAGCAGACTTTTTAGATACCCAAATACAACGATTAGGGTTGACTAACTTAAAATACGAATACTATAAAATCACCAACTTAAAGACTGGTAAACGCTTAGTAGATAATTTTAAATCTCTTAAAAACAATGATTTAACAGTTGTGGTGTATAACTTTGTTGATATGCTATCCCATGCAAAAACTGAAATGGAGGTTGTTAAGGAGTTGGCTTCCAACGATAAAGCTTACAGGTCCTTAACTCTTAGTTGGTTTAAGAACTCCCCTCTCTTAGAAATGATACAGCAAGCGCAAAGCTTAGGGTTCAAACTAATTTTAACTACTGATCATGGTACGATAAACGTTAAGAACCCATCAAAGGTTATTGGAGACCGTGATACTAGCCTAAACCTTAGGTATAAAACAGGCAGAAGCTTAACTTTTGATAAAAAAGATGTTTTTTTGGCAGACAATCCTAAAGACATTCATCTCCCAGCTATAAACATGAGCAGTTCTTTTATTTTTGCAAAAGGCGATTCGTTTTTTGCGTATCCAAATAACTATAACCACTATGTTAGTTATTATAGAAGCACTTATCAACATGGGGGTGTATCATTAGAAGAAATGATTATTCCATTTGTGGTTTTCTCTCCTAAGTAAATCCTTGTAATACAAAAAACATCGATGAAATGCGTTTTTTTATAGTTTTTTCAATTTATTTTATGTAATATTGCACTATATAGTAGAAATGATTTGGAAATAATTTATGGTTTGGAGGACATTGATATTGTCGCCGAAAAGTTAATAAAAGAAGTACAATCAAAAATTATTTTACTTTATGGTACTATGGGGGTTGGTAAAACCACCCTTGTAAAAAGTATGGTGAAAGCTTTAGGTTCGCACGATGAGGTAAGCAGCCCAACGTTCTCCATACTTAATGAGTATATGTTGAAGAATGGTAAGTTATTTCATTTTGATCTATATAGAATAGAAGATATTGAAGAAGCTTTAAATTTTGGAATAGAGGATTATCTATATTCTGAGGAGTGGGTGTTAATTGAATGGCCAGAATTGATAAAATCAATTTTACCCAATGAGTATGATGAGGTTTATTTAACGGAAAGCTCTGAAAATAAGCGAAAAATAGTAATAAAAAGAGATTATAAAGTTTAACCCAAACCTAGCAATTAATGCGTAAACAACTATAAACCGACTTACTTTTTTGAAGATTACGGGAAAGCCACAGCGGATTTTTTAAAAATCAATGTTTTTAACATAATTTTAACATTTATTGATTCCTGTAACTTTAGTCTTCACCTACTTTTGGGATATAATTAATTAATTAAATCCCTTAAATTATGAAAACAAAAAAGTATGTAATTGCTCTAGCAATTTTCGGAGGTATGTTGTTTTTAGCAACTGCTGCTAACACTTACAATGTAGATGCAGACCAAACAGCATTCATCAAAAAAGGTAAAAAGCCTGTTCCTTCAGCAGGATAGTAAGAAAAGTTTAATATTGGGAAGTATTATTGCCACGTTATTGGCCATAGTCCCATTTCTTTTCACATTATACGAAAGTGTTCCAAACACAAGAGTTTGGAACACTTTTTTGTTTTCATTTGATTCTGGAGCCTGGGATTCGGCGCAATATGTTATGTGGATCTGCACTGGCAAAGCTGTACCTCTAATGCTGTTAATTGTTTGGTTTTTCACAAATCGTCATTGGTGGTATCATGCATTACTTGTCCCTATTGTAATGTATATTTATCAAATAGTTAGCTTATTTAATGACAGTAATCAATTTGTTGATGAAATGCAATTTGTTTATATGTTACCTGTAATAGCAATAATAATACCTTCAATTTATCTTATTAGGGCAAGAATATTCAATAAAGTAAATAATGTATCTAAATCTATGGAAGAACTTGAAGATGAAATGAAGATATCACCTAAAAACTTTTGGGAAAAGGTTAAACAATATTTTTAATAGGTACTCCAAACGTTATTTACAGCCTATCCCTTTCACTAAGATCAATAGAGTCTGTCTTGATTGTTTTTAAGCGATAATTGCCAAACTTGTAATTAAACCCCAATACAAATAATCTATTTTCTAGATTAGAATTTACAAACCAATCTTGGTTTAAATACTTCGTAGTTTGGGTAAAATTTCTTGAATTCAAAATATCCCTAACGCCAATAGTTAACGAAGCTCTATTTCGCCAAAATGTTTTACTTAGGTTAAAATCCAATCCAAGCCTACTACTAATATCACTTGGCCCTAAAAACAAAGGACTCAAATAATCTAAACCTATATCAGCAGTTAGGCTATTATCTTCTAAAAAACTAAAATAATTTATAACATTGGCATACAAAGACCATCTCTCATTATTAACCAACTCGTTATTTGTTCCTACTGCAAAAAAGTTATTTTCATAAAAAAAGGCGGAGGATAGTATATAAAGATTCCAAAAATTTGTAAGACTTGTATAAGTAGTAAAGTCTAAACCATAAGACTCGTTATGATCAATATTAGTATTAACATACTGTAATAATCTGTTTTCATTATCTTGCACTGGCAGCTCCAAAGTTGGGTTTTTCTCATAGCGATAGTAGGCTTCAAAAGTAAAAGTATCGTTAATTGTATAACCCAAAATAAAGCTATCATCTATTTCTGGAAGCAGTCTAGGGTCTCCCGCAATAAAAGTATTATCATTTAAAAAATATCTAAATGGATTTAGCTTCCTGTATCTAGGTCTATATATACGTCTATTATAATTAAAGTAAATTTCATCATCATTATCAAGTCTATTTAGCAGGTAAAAAGAAGGGAATATATTTGTGTAGTTGTTTATGTTGTTTGAATTTGTTGAGAGCGATTCTCCCTCCGTTCGTGTAATTTCAACTCGTAGTCCCGCTTTTAAGCTCCAGTTTTCCCAATCTTTGGAATAACTTGAATAAGCAGCATAATTTTTTTCATTATAATCAAAAATATCAGAGTTGTCGAGATCTTCGACTCTAATATCGTTTTGAAAACTAAATTGATCTATTATATTATTAGAAGCAATCGTAACAACCTTGGTTCCAACCTCAAAAGTACCATCTTCACCAATAGGTAGCACATAATCCAATTGAGCTGTACTGAGTTTTATTTCTTGACTCGAAAATGTTTGGAACCTGTTATCTCTAAAAGAGGCTGTTGCATTCGGCAAAAAATATCCAGTATCTACATTTTGAAATTCAGAAAAATCATAGTTTGTAAGATGTAAATCAATAGATAATCGCTCTCCTTCTTTTTTAAATTTATGAATATAACCCAATGAAAACGCCAAATTAAATTTTTCTGATACTAAATTATTAAAAGTTCTAAAAGAAGAATCTTTAACTTTATCTGCTCCAAAGATTTCAGTCAAACTATTTACTTGTTTTGTGGAATTATCTCTAGGTGCTATTAACGTATTTGATGTGAAATTTAAGCTATTATTTTCATCAAAATCATAATTTATAGTCGCCGTTATATTTTGATTGGCTAACCTGGTTTCCCTTTTAAAATCAGTTTCCCATGTAGATACTACATTATTATTTTCTATAAAATTAACCGCTTCAAAATTGTTTCTAAAATCCTTACGTGGACTAATATTATAATTTAAATACGCACTTAGCTTCTTAGATTTAAAAAAATGACTCGTTCCAGTAGAAAATTTTGGAAATTGAAAACCCTGTTGGTAATTACCAAAAACACTACCATGATATCCCGCAATAATATTTTTACTAGTTATTATATTTAAAACGGCTCCTCCTTCGGCATCATATTTAGCAGGAGGATTGGTAATTACCTCAATAGATTTTACATTACTGGCTGGTGTAGCCTCTAGAAGTTGCTGCACCTCCTCCATTGACAAATGCACTCGTCTATCATTAATATAAACAACAGGTGTAGAATTTTTTACTGAAATGCTACCATCACTCACAATAACTCCTGGAGTTTGCTTCAACACGTCCAAAATATTGTTGTTAGATAATGTCGAATTTTCAACATCAAAAACAAGACGGTCCACCAGTCTTTTTACAGTCGGTCTTTTAGCTGTTACAACAACACCTTCTAAACTTTCCAATTGCTCTTGAAGAATAATTTCTTGTAATGATAAATTGTTCGTTAGTTGTATTTTAATATCATATTCCTTGTAGCCTAAATAGCTAATCTTTAGATTATAGGTGGTATTTTGCAAGTCTTCAATTTTAAAATACCCGTTATCATCAGTAGTTGTTCCAAAAACAGCCGAGTCATCAGAAATATCTTGCAAAACCACATTGGCATATGCAATAGATACATTATTTTCATCTTTTACTGTGCCATCAACATAATAGTTTTGGGAGAATGACAATATAGAGAAAAAGAAAAATAAACAGAAAAGACTTCTAAAGTGCATAAATAAAAGTAACGTCGATAAAATTAGAATAAATTAACGACATAGCAGTGTGCTGATACCATACTAATTTTATAATATTTTCTTACACTCTAAATGCTTTCATTAAGAATTAAAACCAAATTAGCTATCTAAAATCTAAAGTAAATCAAAAATATTTGTAATTTCAAATTCGAAAACTATTACCTATGTCTGAATCATTGTCGCCATTTACCAAGCAACAATTACTTCCGCAAGAAGAAAAACTAGAAATCTTAAAACACAAAAGACAGCTTTATATTGGTGTTCCCAAAGAAACAACCTATCAAGAAAACCGAATTTGCCTCACGCCTGATGCAGTATCAGCACTTGTTAGCAATGGGCATAGGGTTTTAATTGAATCTGGGGCTGGTAAAGCTGCAAGATACAGTGACAGAGATTATACCGAAGCTGGCGCTGAAATTTCTAATGATACTGCTAAAGTTTTTTCCTGCCCTATGGTGCTCAAGGTAGAACCGCCAAGTTTGGAACAGATAAAGTTGCTTAACCCTCAAGCCATATTAATTTCGGCATTACAACTAAAAACACAATCTAAAAAATATTTTGAAGCTCTAGCGTCTAAACGTGTTACAGCATTAGCTTTTGAGTTTATTAAAGATGAAGATGGCACATATCCTGCAGTACGATCATTAAGTGAGATAGCTGGTACCGCATCAATTCTTATTGCGTCAGAATTGTTATCCAAAGGAAAAGATAGTTCTGGTCTTATGCTTGGTAATATAAGTGGTGTACCGCCAATTGAGGTGGTTATTTTAGGAGCTGGAACAGTTGGAGAATACGCTGCCAAAAGTGCTTTAGGTTTGGGTGCTGGCATAAAAGTTTTTGATAACTCTATAACAAAACTCAGACGTATTCAGACTAATTTAGGCAGACCTCTATTCACCTCAACTATGCAACCCAAAAACCTTTTAAAGGCCTTAAAACGTTGCGATGTGGTTATTGGAGCTGTAAGAGGTATAAACAGAGCGCCCATTGTAGTTTCTGAAAGCATGGTAGAGCATATGAAAAAAGGTGCCGTAATTATTGATGTTAGTATAGATATGGGCGGATGTTTTGAAACAAGCGAAGTAACATCTCATAAAAATCCTACTTTCGTTAAACATGGTGTCATTCATTATTGCGTGCCAAATATTCCGGCAAGATATTCCAGAACCGCTTCTGTATCTCTTAGTAATATTTTCACTCCCTATTTAATGAAAATTGCCGAAGATGGAGGTATAGAAAATTCATTAAGATTTGATAAAGGTTTAAAAAATGGATTGTACTTTTACCACGGAATTTTAACAAATAGATCCGTTGGTGAGTGGTTCGACTTAAAACATAGCGACATCAACCTCCTTATCTTTTAAAACCGCTTCAACTGGGAATTTATCTAAAAATGAAATTAATTCAACGTATTGGGTACTATCTAGGAGGGTTTTCTATTGGGCTCATAATTCTTACTTTTTTTTTAAGTGGAAAAAAAACATCTTGTGCATATGGACCTGAAGCTAGAGTACTTAAAAATATTAATTCTAAACCTTTAGAGTTTTCACCATCCGTCTTAATGAAATTAGATTCAATAAGCATAAGGAATCTATTAAAAAAAGGAAGTATCAACTTTTCTAAAAGCTCCCCGAGAGAAACACCCTGTGGCATTTATCTGGTTGATGGAGAACTAAACGATACAATGGTTGAGATTACAGTTAAAAACTGTGATAGCTTAGTGAAAGTTATAGACGTAGTTAAGTGATGATAAAACGTGGTTTTGACGTCATCATTTCAATTTTCGGGATTATCGCCCTATTTCCTTTATTTTTAGTAGTATCCTTGATTATCAAGTTAAACTCTAAAGGACCAATACTGTTTAAACAAGCTCGCGTTGGTAAAAACAACAAAGAGTTTATATTGTACAAGTTTAGAAGTATGCAAATTAATTCTGAAAAAGAAGGATTACTCACCATTGGAAATAACGACTCTAGAACAACCAAAGTTGGTAGATTTCTTAGAAAGTACAAGATTGACGAGTTTCCGCAACTTTTAAATATAGTTAAAGGTGATATGAGTTTTGTAGGACCTAGACCAGAATTAAGGCATTTTGTAAACTATTACCATACGAATGACCTGACAATTCTAGACGTAAAACCAGGTATTACAGGGCTAGCTTCATTAAATTACCGAAACGAATCTGAACTATTAAAAAAGGCGAAAAACCCAGAAGAATTCTACATAAAAAAAATCATTCCCAGTAAATTAAATTATAATAAAACATATCTCAAAAAAAAGAGTTTTGCTTTTGACATGAAGCTCATTTTATTAACCATATATAACATCTTCAAAAACTAAGGTCTTACCACATTTTAAAACTGTTTCATCTTAATATTTTCAATAAAATAAAAGTTAACTACATTTGATCCCATGAGTAAGGAAATGCATCACAGAATTAAAAAATTGCTTGAGAATTCTGGGTTACTACCAAATTCTAGTGCTCCAGAAGGAGAGTTTCCAACTTGTGATTTTTGCAAAGAAATCATTCTAATAACAGGTGCTGCTGGATCGATAGGAAGCGGTTTGCTTTATGCATTAAAAAGCGCATCCTACAAGAAAATAATTGCAGTAGATAATGCAGAAAGTCCCTTGTTTTTGCTAAAGCAGGAAATTGCGAACTGCAAATCCATTGATTTTATATTAAGTGATATACGCGATGCTGAAGCCATGACTTCATTATTCAGAATGCACAAACCTACAATTGTCTTTCATACCGCAGCTTACAAGCATGTTTCTCTGGTAGAAGACCACCCATATGGAGCCATTAAAACTAATATTTTAGCAACAAAAACACTGGCAGATTTAGCTGTAAGAAGTGGTATTGATAGATTTATTTTTATTTCTACAGATAAGGCCGTTAACCCCGTTTCAATCATGGGAATGACGAAGTTGATTGCTGAAAATTACCTAAACAATTTAAATTCGGACAATAGTTCAACGCGTTTTATAAGTGCTAGATTTGGTAATATTTTTGGTTCAAACGGTTCAGTGGTGCCTCTTTTTATTAATAAGCTACAAAAAGATGCAAAAATTACGGTTTTTAACAAGCATGCATCAAGATATTTTATAGATAAAAATGAGGCTTGTCAGTTAATTTTGAAGCTTGCTTATTTAGAGCTTAATAATTATTCAATGGTATCTTTTAACATGGGAAACTCCATTAGCATACATGATCTGGCAGTTGAACTAGTATTAGCTTTTGGTAAAAACCCAAAAGACTATATTCAATATTCAAAATTATTAAAAGGTGAAAGACTCGACGAACCTTTAATTTCCAATGAAGAACAACTCGTTGCTTCATCAGATAATGAGATTTTTTATATTCAGAAAAAGAGGTCTCCCCGAAAGAAAATAGACTTGAAAGTATTAATGAAAATTACTCCTGATATGAGTTATAAGGAAATTCGTAATGAACTAAAAAAACAATGTTTCCTTTAGGTTAACTTACGCCTTTTCTTTTCTTTCCTTAAAAGCGTAAGTTCTCTACCTGTTTGTCCAGCTACAGATGTATTCTCTTCAGCTCTTCTAATTAAATAGGGCATTACGTCTTTAACCGGCCCAAAGGGCATATACTTCGCAACATTATAACCTAGATTTGCAAGATTAAAACTAATATGATCACTCATGCCATATAATTGACCAAACCACACCCTATCATCATTATTCTTAATTTTATTTTCTCTCATTAATTGCATTAATAAATGAGTACTTTCTTCATTATGTGTGCCAGCAAAAACTGATATTGTTTCTATGTTATTAACTATATAGTTCAAAGCCATATTAAAGTTATCATCAGTTGCTTGCTTATTTTTACAAATTGGAGACAAATACTTATTCTCTTCTGCCCTATCATTTTCCTTTTCCATATAAGCACCTCTAACAACCTTATATCCTAATAGGTAACCATTTAATTTTGCCTTAGAAAGTTCTTTCTTCAAGAACTCCATTCTATCATGACGATACATCTGCAGCGTATTAAAGACAATAGGTTTTTTAGTGTTATACCGTTTCATCATTTTTGTTACTAATGCGTCCGCCGCATCCTGAATCCAGCTTTCTTCAGCATCGATTAAGATAGCTACATCATAGTTTTTAGCCTTTTGGCAAACAGTATCAAATCTTAGCTCAATTCGCTGCCATTCTTCAATTTCAGCATCACTCAATTTAATTTTGGCATTCTTTTTCATATATAAATCAAACCGTCCAAAACCTGAGGGCTTGAAAACAGCTATGGGAATTGCATCTCTTTCTTTAGCAAATTCAATAATATCTAATATTTTTTTAAGTGCATTGTCAAATTCTATTTCGCTCTCCTTTCCCTCAACAGAATAATCTAAAACAGAACTCACCCCTTTTTGATACATCTTATTGATTACAGGTAAGCAATCTTCCTCTGTAACACCTCCGCAAAAATGATCAAAAACCGTTGATCTAATCAATCCCTCTATAGGTAAATTGGCCTTTAAAGCAAAATTTGTTGCCGCCGTACCAATTCTAACTAAAGGCTCTACAGATATCATTTTGAACAAAAAATGTGCACGCTCTAACTCGGAATCACTCTTTAAGGAAAATGCAATTTCAGTATTATCAAAAACTCGCATACCAAACTATTTTTACACAAAGATAATTATACTCAAACTACAGTTTTTGTTAAAATCTCCTTAATTTCGCAGCAAAATACCCAAACCGTTTTTATGGATTCTATAACTGCTAATAATGGCTTAATACACTTTAATAAAAAGTGTTTTCCTGAATTGAACGCTCATATCAATACGAATAACTTCTCTAAAGTATTTATTCTTGTTGACACAAACACCAATGTACATTGTTTGCCGTATTTCTTATCCCACTTTGAGTATAATGGAGAGATTGAAATTATTGAAATAGAAGCAGGTGAAGTTTATAAAACCATTAATACGTGTGTTGAGGTATGGAATACATTATCCGATTTAGACGGTGATCGTAAAAGTTTGCTTATTAATATAGGTGGTGGTGTTGTGACCGACTTAGGTGGTTTTGTTGCATCAACATTTAAAAGAGGTATTGCCTATATTAATATACCAACATCCCTATTAGCTATGGTGGACGCCTCCGTTGGTGGTAAAACTGGTGTAGACTTAGGCACACTTAAAAATCAAATTGGTGTTATTAACACCCCGGATATTGTACTCATCGATACCGTTTATTTAAATACTCTTCCAAAAGAACAAATGAGATCTGGTTTAGCCGAAATGCTGAAACATGGATTAATTAGCGGAGAGCATTATTGGAGTAAATTTACCAACTTCCCAGAACTAACTTTAGCCGATTTAGATGAATTAATTTATGAATCAGTCCTAATAAAAAAGGATGTTGTTGATAAAGACCCTTTTGAAAACGGTATAAGAAAAATATTAAATTTTGGACATACACTTGGTCATGCTATAGAATCTTATTACTTAAGCAATCCGAAAAAGGAAGATTTATTACATGGTGAAGCCATTATTATTGGAATGATTTTAGCTTTATACATTTCTAAAGAACTTACGGGTTTTCCAAATGATAAAGCAGAAAACATCAAGATGTTATTCAAAAAATATTATAGTACTGTTTTAATAGAGGAAAGCGACTACCAGCCTATCATAGAATTACTTAAATATGACAAGAAAAACTCTCATGGCAACATAAATTTCGTGCTTCTAGAAGATATAGGCAAAACGAAAATTGATTGCTTGGTAGAAGAAGAACTTATTGTAGCTGCATTCAATTATTATCTTAAGTAAAACCTTGGTATTAAATCAAATAACACTCCAATACAACTTTACTTTCTTTGTAATTTAATTTTCTAATTTCTTGTAACAAATATTAGTGCGGTAGTCAAAAGAAATGAAGTAATACTAATCATTGTCCCTATTCTAGAATCTCCTGAGGCATTACTTATAGCCGAATTATTCGGCTCAACATAAACGTAATCATTTTGAGTCAGGTAGTATACGGGAGAGTTGAACACCTCTTTACTAGTAAGATCAATTCTTGTATATGTTTTTGAGCCATTAAAGTCCCTAACCACCAAAATATTGTCTCTTCTTCCATTTATACTTAAATCACCAGCAAGACCTAAGGCTTCTAAAATTGAAATTCTTTCACCCGTAACCGGAAATACTCCAGGACCATTTACCGCACCTGCAATAGTTATTCTAAAATTTAAAATTCGAATAATAATAACCGGGTCCTTCAGTAATTGCCCGTCTTCAAATTTCGTTTTTAAGAGTTGCTTTGCTTCTTCAGTGGTAAGACCCAAAAGTTTAATCTTACCGAGAACTGGAAAATCTATATTTCCCTCAATATCAATTAAATAATCAACGCTTTGTCCTACACCACCGGGAAGAACAGGATTGTAAGGTGCTGCGACTTCAGGGTTCAATGTCGATACAAAAATACTAACTATATCACCTACTTTTAACTTTGCCTCGAATGAGTCTGTATCAACCATAGTTTCAAAATCTTTGACATTTTGAAAATAAACTACATCCTTCTTTGTGACACAAGAGGTAGACAATAAAATGGATAGGACAAAGGAAAATTTAAAGATTGGGGTCTTCATATTCAAAGTGATTAAAATTTAATCGAAAATAGAAAAAAATAGAATGTAAAACCGCAACTCTTAGATAAACTCCTATATAATTTTGTTGACTTGTAATAATATACTGTATTTAGCTATAATGGTAATATTGTATATCACTACATATGAAATCTCATTTAACAAAAAAAGCTCCTTTTCAATAAGAAGCTTTCTATTTATTAACAAGTTTATACTTAAAGTTCATTGAAGATAGAATGCATCAATCTCTTTTTATCATTAATGCTCTCTTCCAATGAAATCATGGTCTCTGTGCGATAAACCCCCTCTATTTCGTCAAGTTTAAAAATAACCTCTTTTGCATGCTCTGTATTTCTGGCACGAATTTTACAAAATATATTAAATTTTCCAGTTGTAATATGCGCTACAGTTACAAATGGTATTTCATTAATACGTTCAAGAACAAATTGAGTCTGAGAAGTATTATTTAAGTAAACGCCAACATAGGCAATGAACGAATAACCTAATTTTTTATAGTCTAGTGTTAAAGAAGAACCTTTAATAATACCAGATTCCTCCATTTTCTTAACTCTTACATGTACAGTTCCTGCAGAGATTAATAATTTTTTTGCAATATCGGTAAAAGGAATTCTTGTGTTATCAATTAACATATCAAGAATTTGATGGTCGATTTCGTCTAGTTTAATTTTCCCCATAATTCGATTTTCTTAAATAAAAATCAAAATTAATACATTTTC
Source organism: Jejuia sp. UBA6058 (assembly GCA_002428965.1). GTDB lineage: Bacteria > Bacteroidota > Bacteroidia > Flavobacteriales > Flavobacteriaceae > Jejuia. The sequence continues at coordinate 239,195 of DIYI01000017.1, forward strand.
ACTAATGAATACGCATAAATAGTGCATTTTATTTCGAAAATAATGCGATTTTCTCATTATTTATCTTTACGAAAACGTTTTCGTCGTTTATTTTAAGCACTTTATCTTCCAAACTTGAAACCACTTTCATATTTGCATCTATTTCTTTATGAGCAAAATAGATATCCAACTTCCCAATTTCTGTAACAACTGGAATAAATTCTAAAGTCCCACCTAATAGCCTTTCTTCAAACTGAAAAGCAATATCCACTACCTCTTGTAAGTACTCTTTATGTTTAGCATTTCGTATGATTACATCGAAAAATAATTTTTCATTTTCTGGAATATTAAAATAATCCTGATGATTTTCGCCTAAGTTGTCATGTCGTGATATGTATAATAAGGCCTCTAAATAAGACAGATAAATTAGTTTACGCGTCTCTTCTCTTTGATAGTCCTTTTTAAAATGACCCGCCTCAAATAGAATGGTTGGGACACCTGCCATTTGAAATGTATCTCCGACACAATTTAAGTTGAAAGCATCGTCATATACGCCAATTTGATTTGGAATTATTTGTTGTAGCAATACATTAATTGATGCAATGACCTCCATTGCAATTTTACGCGTTGAAGTAACTGTACATTTTTCATCTTGGGCGGGTGCCAAAAATGATACAGTTGCAGATTTATTACTCTTTCCTGCACTAAAAATAGTTCTCTGCCCATGAAGGTTAAAACAGAAATTGGGTTTGAAAGACTCAAAGATTTTTCTTAATACTAAGCTCTCAGGCTGCGTTAACTTTTGTGCATCCCGATTTAAGTCTACCTTATTTGCGTTTACTCTTGTATACTCTTTCGCTCCATCAGGATTTAATATTGGGATCAATACAATAGTGCATTCCATTAAAATAGCATCCGTAACTTCACTTCCAGAAACACATGTATTAATAAAATCAAAAATTGCCTTGGTGGTGGTAGATTCATTTCCATGCATTTGAGACCACATTAAAATTTTTTTTGATCCCGAACCTATTTTTACAGCATAAATTTCTTCTTCCAAAACCGACTTTCCAATAACAGTAATTTGGCAATTTTTATCATCCAATTTTGACAGCAAGGGTTTAATATCTCTGTTTGTAATATACCTCCCAAACAGATCGTTTTCCTTGTGCTTTCTAAATAGTACTTGAAAGTCTATGATGTTCATAAGTCTAAATTAAGGAACAAAAGTAAACAATTCGATTTTCACATTTGTAAACAATAAAAAACACTCGTAATGTATACATATTTAAACAACTTAATTGTTCTTTATTTCTAAAAAATAAATAAAATTTAAATTTTGAATTATTCACAAATCATAACAATGAATATCAATATTTTATAATTAATAATTTAAATATTTAATTTAAATAAAAATGAAAGATTATACGAGAAGTCAGCATATATAAACTCCTTTTTATTACATTTGTAACCAGATACTCAAAGTGCCCTAGATTTACAATGATAAACAGTCAAGAATTCACAAAAAGACTTCAAAAAGTAATAGAATATTACGGCGAATCGGCATCATCTTTTGCTGAAAAAATTGGAGTGCAACGCTCTAGTATTTCTCATATACTTTCAGGAAGAAATAAGCCCAGTCTAGAATTTGTTTTAAAGGTACTTGCATCTTTTCCAGAAGTTGAATTATATTGGCTATTGAATGGTAAAGGTATCTTTCCGAATGATGTTAATTCCGACACCAAAAACAACCTTAGCCCTACTCCTATTACCTCGAAAATTATCAACCAAAGCCAAAATCAAAGAAAAATAGATAGAATCGTTATTTTTTATTCAGATGGAAGTTTTGAGGATTTTGAAAAATAAAAATACTTAATTTTGTTACAAATTGAATCTGCGTGAAAAAGATTTTATCAATAATAATACTTTTCTTTTTTTCTTCTTGTTATCAAAATGAAAGAGACTGTAAAAGTTTTAAAGTTGGAAAATTCTACAGCGAAACTATAATTAATGAGGTTGTTTACAAATCAAATTTTTATAGGACAGAAAATCTTCAGATCGAAACATATGAAAACCAAATAGACTCTTCTGAAGTGAGATGGATTAATGATTGTGAAGTCATTTTCAAAACCATTAATCCTAAAAGGATGGCAGAAAAAAAAGATATTCACTTAAAAATCCTTACCACTACAGACTCATCATATACTTTTGAATATTCTTATGTTGGCGAGGTTAAAAAACAAAGGGGTACTGCTTATAAACTGACTAATCCTTAATCAAAAGGATACATAAAAGACTCCACCAGATTAAAATCAACCGATTTATCCTCGTTGATATAATAAGTAAAAAACACTTCTCCCCAGTATTGACCATCGGAAAAATCAGCAATTACCCATTTATGATTAAGTAACTTAACCGTATTAATAAGCATCTTTTTCCCATCCATAGAAGCATAAGGCACAATAGGATGCTGTCCATTACCCTCATTTGTAGTGTAAATCTCATTCTTTATTAAAGGCACTAGTTCATCTATTTTAAATCCATCATTTTCAAAATAACTAATAGCATCTTCGTTTTTATCTAGACTAAAATGAGATAAATCCAGAACATCTTGGTGTAACACAGATATAGAGTCTTCTAATTTCTCTACTTTATTTAGAGCATTTTCTAATTTTGATTCCTGACTTTCAAAAATGCGTTTGGCATTGGCATATTGAAAAATAACCAACAATAACGCAAAAACAAACAAATACATAAAGATACGTTGCCTCATATTTATATTTCTATTTCCAAATTGTCATAAGCCAAAAACACATTATCCGGCAGTTGCTGTTCTATTTCAGCATGAAATCCTAACATATGGCTTATATGTGTTAAATAAGCATATTGTGGATCTACCCTATCTATAAAAGCCAAGGCTTCTTCTAAATTAAAATGTGAGTAGTGAGGTTCAATTCTCAAAGCATTTACCACTAGTACTTTTACGCCTTTTATTTTTTCAATTTCCTTATCTTCAATGGTTTTTATATCCGTAGTGTAGCAAAAGTCGTTAAATCTAAAACCAAAAACACTAAGTTTATAATGAAGAGCCTTCACAGGAATTACCTCTAAACCTCCAAGTAAAAAAGATTTGTTTTTTAACCTTTTGATATTTACCGAAGGCGCCCCGGGATATTTATTTTTGGTCTCAAAAATATAATCGAACCTTTTTTTTAATGCCCTTATAACTCTTTTATGAGCATATAAAGAAATATCACCTTGTCTAAAATAAAATGGCCTTATATCGTCTAAACCTAAAACATGATCTGAATGTTCATGAGTAAACAAAATACCATCAATTTTTTTACAATTACTTCTCAGCATTTGTTGTCTAAAATCAGGACCACAATCAACAACATAACTACAGTTATCCCATTCAATTAAAACTGAAGTTCTCAATCGTTTATCCCTGATATCATCACTTAAACAAACTGGATGATCGCTTCCAATTATAGGAATGCCCTGAGATGTTCCTGTACCAAGAAAAGTAACCTTCAAATCATATGATTTTACCCCACAAAAATAGGGTTATTTTTTTGTAAACTATGGTTATTTGGTATCTTTACTGCAAAATGACATAACCTATATCGCCTATGGAAATAAGCATACACGGAGATAGAGAATTTGATGATATCCCTTCCCTAAAATCAAAAGCTCTTAGGATAAATCTTAATCAAAATATATATGGCACATTTGCTGAAATAGGTGCAGGACAAGAAACTGCACGACAATTTTTTAGGGCAGGTGGAGCTTCTGGAACAATTGCAAAAGCAATGTCTGCTTATGATAAAGATTTTAGTGATGCTATTTATGGTATTGAAGATGATAGACGTTATGTAACCGAATCGAGATTACGTAAAATGCTTTCTCATGAAATGTCATTAATGGAGGAGCGCATAACTCGTGATAAAAATCCAGATAAAATATTTTTTGCTTACGCAAATACTGTTGCTACAATTGATTTCGCCAAACAATTTAAGGGACACGGTTGGGTAGGTATAAAGTATCAAGTTGAAGCAGAAGGAGACTACAACGAAATAATATTACATATTCGTTTTAAAGAAACAGATGCAAGATTGCAACAAGAAACACTTGGTGTATTAGGTACAAATCTAATCTATGGAGCTTTCTATAAATATAATGAACCTAAAAAACTGCTTCGGTACCTATATGATCATTTAGATAAAGATCAATTAGAAATAGACACTATAAATTTTTCTGGGCCAGTATTTAAAAATGTGGATAACCGGTTAATGAGTTTACAACTCGTTAAAAATGGAATGACGGATGCAGTAGTTTTTGGTCCTGATGGAAACAATGTACTTCCTGCCAGAATTTTCTACAAAAAAAACATTTTGGCCTTACGCGGAAGTTTTAGACCTGTGACTAAAGTTAATATGGCTATGTATAAGAAGTCATATGAAATGTTTATCAAAGAAAACAAAGTAGATGCCGACAAGACTGTTGTGGTTTTCGAAATTACACTTTCCAACTTAAGAGCTGAAGGTAAGATTGATGAGCAAGATTTTATAGATAGAGCAGATTTGCTATGCGCTTTAGGGCAATCAGTTATGATATCTAACTTCCAAGAGTATTACAAAGTAGTAGAATACTTCTCAAACTATACCAAAGCAAGAATGGGTCTTGCAATGGGTGTTAGTAATTTAATTGACATTTTTGATGAGAAATACTATCGTCATATTAGTGGCGGCATACTGGAAGCATTTGGGAAATTGTTCTTCAAAGACTTAAAAGTTTATCTATATCCAATGTTTGATCCTAAAACAGGTGAGCTTATTAATAGTGAAAACCTTAAAGTTTATCCACGTATGAAAGAATTGTATAAATTCTTTAAATACAATGGAAAAGTGAATGACATAAAGGATTATGATGAAAATATCATGAACATTTTCTCAAGAGAAGTTCTAAAAATGATTGATAACGGAGAAACAGGATGGGAAGGTATGCTACCAGATGGAACCGCAGACTTAATTAAAGATTACAGGCTTTTTGGTTATACGAGAAGGCCCTTAAAACCTTTAACCCTAAGACGAAGAGCTAACAACAACACAAAAAAGAAATAAAAAAGGAGCCGTTTGACTCTTTTTTTATTCTAATATTTGAGCAGTATGCTCCTTCGTTTTAACCTTGGTAATTACATTTTCAATTACCCCATTTTCATCTATAACAAAAGTGGCTCTATGAATTCCGTCATACTCCTTTCCCATAAACTTTTTTGGCCCCCAAACCCCAAAAGCCCCAATAACTGATTTATCTTCATCTGCCAATAATGGATATTGAAATCCGTATTTATTCTTAAAATTAGACTGTCTTTTAGCGCTATCTGCACTCACTCCTAAAATTTCATAGCCTTGAGCCTGAAAGCGATCAAAATTATCATTTAAGTTGCAGGCCTCTGCAGTACAACCAGGGGTACTTGCTTTGGGATAAAAGAAAATTACCAGTTTTTTTCCTTTATAATCACTCAATTGGATGGTATTACCTTGCTCATCTAGCGCGCTGAAATTTGGCGCCTTGTCTCCTACTTTTAAAGTCGTCATAACTGTTTTTGTTTATATATTTCTTAGTGTGTTTTTACAGTCTAATTTTTTTTAATTGCTAAATTAGCCATTATTTTACATTTATAAGCCTCCCTGTGACCAGAACATTAATACTATCCCTAAAACTTTTATTTTTTTTTAGCTCCTTTTTTCTTTGCTCACAAAACTTTCAAAGAATAGAGGAGATCTCAGGTTTATCTACTAATAGAGATAATAATAGTATTTCAACCGCTGATTACGATCTAGATTATGATTTAGACCTTTTAATCGTTTCAAAACATAAAGATCAAAACGGAGAAGAAAGCACAAATAGCAAGCTTTTTAGAAACAATAATGATGGTAGTTTTTCTGATGTTACAGAATTTGCTGGTCTTAATTCTATTTTTTTAGAAGATGGTTCAGAAGATGGTAATTTAGGAACAACAGGTTTAGAAGGTTCAAAGTTTGGGTCTTTTTGGGGAGATTATGATAATGATGGATATCCAGACTTGTTTTTTACAAATCTAGGAAATGTAGCACTTTATAAAAATCAGAGAGATGGTACTTTTTTAGAGGTAACTGAATCTTCAGGAATAACGAAATATAATGGATGTAATAATATTGGAGCCACTTGGTTCGATTATAACAATGACGGATTTTTAGACCTTTTTGTTAACGATTGGAAAGGTTGTGGTGGAAACATGCTTTATAAGAACAATGGAGATGGAACATTTGATGATGTTTCTAGTCTAATTAATAGTATTGATACTGATGGTTATGCCAGTTTCACAATGTTTCCATACGACTTTAATAAAGACGGTTGGCTAGACTTATTTATTTCCAACGACTTAAAAAAACCAAACGGCCTGTACATAAACAATCAAGGAAATAGTTTTATTGATAATGCCGATCTATACGGGCTTAATAGTATGATTGATGACATGTCTATTACAATCAATGATTTTAATTTGGATGGACAGTTTGATTTTTTTATAACTGGTATAGATGAAAATGTTTTATTTGAAAACGACGGGACTAATGTATTTTTTGATCAATCCCAAGAGAACAACATAATAATTCCGGAAGCTCCTTGGTCACATTATTGGGGCTGGGGAAGTGCTTTTGAAGATTATGACTTGGATGGAGATGAGGACTTAATTATAGTAAATGGCTCTTCTTTTAGTATACTTCAAAAGAATATGTATTTCCGCAATGAATATGCTCAAGGTTCAAATACCTTTACAAACCTTACAGATGTTTTTAGTTTTGGAGGCAATTCTTTTAGTACAGAAATATTGAGTTTTGATTTTGACAATGATGGAGATTTAGATATTATTGTAGGAAATACTCGTGGTAATTTATTCTTTTTTGAAAATAGAGCAAATACTACTTTGGTAAAAAGCAATAATAATTGGTTAAAAGTATCTTTAGAAGGAACAATATCAAATAAAAATGCCTTTGGCACTCAAGTAACAATTACTACAGATAGCGGTACCCTAATTCGTTATTTTAATGGTGTTAGTTTTATTTCGCAAAATTTAAAACCGTTACACTTTGGCTTAAGTGAAGCTGAAGAAATTAGAAAAATAGACATTAAATGGCCCTCTGGCATTGAAGAAACTTATAGTAATTTCAACGTTAATAGCCATATCAAATTCACAGAGTCTAATGGATATGAAGTCTTAACCATCAATCCGAGTACTAAAATTTTAGGGTGTATTGATCCTAATTCATGTTCATACAATCCAGAAGCAACAGAAGATGATAACAGTTGTACATATTTAAACACTCCTGTAATTATTGGAAGTACTTCATCACATGTACTAACGGAAGAAGAGTATAGCTTTGATCCGCAAGGAAATGACACGACAATAGAGTGGTCAATTGAAGGTGGTGAAATTTTAAACGGGCAGAACTCAAATACAATCAGAGTCAAATGGCATTTAGGTACCACCGGAAAAGTTTCAGTAATCGAATTCAATAATAATTGTTCATCCACTCTTTCGCATTTAAATGTGGATCTGAGTGTTAAAGCTGATAAGGAATATGTTTCAATAGCTAGAATTTGGAATGAAGCCTTACTAAATGCAATTAGAAATGATTTTGCAAGACCTACGGTTCATGCGAGAAACTTGTTTCATTATTCGGTAGCCGTATATGATGTCTGGTCTATTTTTAATGAAACTACAAAAACTTATCTAATAGGAAATACTGTAAACGGTTATACCAATTCTTTTGAAGGTTTTGAGACTGCCATAGAAAAAGAGGAAGCAATTCAAAAAGCAATATCCTATGCCTCTTACAGATTATTATCTGAACGTTTTAAAAATTCACCTGGAAAAGATAATACTCTAGAAATTTTTGATTTCATTATGAATGAACTAGGCTATTCTATAGAGTTAGATTCTGTAGATTATAAAGATGGAACCCCTGAAAGTCTAGGTAATTATATAGCTTCAATAATATTAGATTATGGACTGAGAGATGGATCAAACAATGACAATGATTATGAGAATTTATATTATCAACCGATAAACACACCTCTTGTACTAGGAGCACGAAACGAAGATATCAAGATAGAAGACCCTAACAGATGGCAGCCACTAACTTTTACTACTTTTATTGATCAAAGTGGTAATGTAGCCAAAAGTACTCCAGATTTTTTGAGTCCAGAATGGGGTAATGTCAAACCTTTTTCACTGACAACAGAAAATATGCTTAGACTGTCAAGAAAAGGAGAAGATTATTACGTTTATCATCTACCAGAGCATCCACCTACATTAGATACTACTAAAATATCCAATTCGAGTAATCTTTATAAATGGAATTTCGCTTTAGTTTCTCAGTGGAGTTCTCATTTGGATCCTACGGATGGCATAATGATTGATATATCTCCCGCCACCATTGGAAATATTGACATTTCATCAATGCCAATTGAATATTCCGAGTATCATAATTTTTATAAAGAAGATGGTGGAGATATTAGTAGAGGGCGCAGTATTAATCCCATAACAAATGAACCATACAAAGCTCAAATGGTTCCTAGGGCAGATTACGCTAGGGTTCTAGCAGAATTTTGGGCCGATGGCCCAGATTCAGAAACACCCCCCGGACATTGGTTTACTATACTTAATTATGTTAGTGATCATCCTTTACTAGAGAAAAAATTAAATGGTAAGGGTGAAGTTTTATCGAATCTGGAATGGGATATCAAAACCTACTTTACCCTAGGTGGGGCTATGCATGATGCTGCAATATCTGCATGGAGCATTAAAGGATGGGTAGATTATATTAGACCCATTTCTTCCATTAGGTACATGGCAAAACTAGGCCAGAGTTCTGATCAAAGTTTGGACAATTATCACCCAGGTGGATTACCATTAATAAAAGATTATGTTGAAGTAATTGAAAATGGAGATGAATTAAATGGTGAAAACAATGAAAATGTAGGAAAAATTAAACTTAAAGCTTGGAGGGGACATGATTATGTCCAAAACACAAAAACAGACGTTGCAGGGGTAGGTTGGATATTAGCCAAAAACTGGTGGCCGTATCAAAGACCTACATTTGTAACACCTCCGTTTGCAGGATTTGTTTCAGGTCATTCGACATTTTCAAGAGCAGCTGCAGAGGTACTAACTCTTCTAACGGGAGATGAATATTTTCCTGGTGGTATTGGCGAATTTGTAGCAAAAAAAGACGAGTTTTTAGTTTTTGAAAAAGGTCCCTCTGTAGACGTAACTTTGCAATGGGCAACGTATAGAGATGCCTCTGATCAGACGAGTTTATCCAGGATATGGGGAGGAATACATCCTCCAGCAGATGACATTCCAGGCAGGTTAATAGGTTATGAGATTGGCATAGATAGTTATAACTTTGCTAAATCTTATTTTAACGAAATTGCTGAAGCGGAAAGGAGCTTAGAATTTTATCCCAATCCTGTTAAAACTCATATGATTACTATAGAAAACACAAAGGCATCAGATGAAATAAAGATATACAACATACTAGGATCTGAAATTAACGTATTAAATATCAATTTTAATGTAGCAAATAAAAAAACTGTTGTTACTTTACCTAGCTCGTTGAAAAGTGGTGTTTACTATTTAAAACTAAATAATATTTCCAAAGCGTTTATCATTTCCCAATAATGACAAAAAAAGAAAGCATAGCCTTTGTTATAGAGACGTTAAATAAGATATATCCACATATACCAATTCCACTAGACCATAAAGATCCATACACATTGTTAATTGCGGTTCTTATGTCTGCTCAAAGTACAGATGTTCGTGTAAATCAAATTACACCTCTGTTATTTAAAATAGCAGATAACCCCTATGATATGATAAAACTTTCGGTTGAAGAAATACGAGAGATTATCAAGCCAGTTGGTTTATCACCAATGAAAAGTAAAGGTATACATGGATTATCAAAAATATTAATTGAAGAACACAATGGCCAAGTACCTCAAAGTTTTGAGGCATTAGAAGCCCTACCCGCTGTTGGCCATAAAACAGCAAGTGTAGTGATGTCTCAGGCTTTTGGTGTACCTGCATTTCCCGTAGACACTCATATTCATAGGTTAATGTATCGTTGGAATTTGAGTTCTGGTAAAAATGTAGTTCAGACGGAAAAAGATGCCAAAAGATTATTCCCAAAAGAGCTATGGAATGATTTACATCTTCAAATAATTTGGTACGGAAGAGAATACTCTCCAGCAAGGGGCTGGAATTTAGAAAAAGACATTATCACAAAAACTATTGGAAGAAAATCCGTAATTAAAACTTATTATAAAAACAAAAAGTCCTGATTTATGAAATCAGGACTTTTTGTTTTTAATTGAGAAGCATGCCAAACTTCTTACGCTTTCCTTTTACAACTTTGTAAGCCTTAGAATAGTCCAAAATAAACTTAATAGTTTCATTTTTAGGACCTTCATTTTTAGTTTTTTCTAAAGAATTTTCAGAGTAAAGTTTTGCCATATTATTAATTTTAGATTAGCCAATATTAATAACGAGACAATTTTTACTTTATTGTATCAATTAGTAAGTATAATATTATGCTTATCAATAATCTTTCTCAAATTGATAAGTGCATATCTCATTCTTCCTAAAGCTGTATTAATACTAACACCTGTTCTTTCAGATATTTCCTTAAAGCTCATATCGTTGTAAATACGCATAATCAACACCTCTTTTTGATCTCCTGGCAATTCATCAATTAAACGTTTTACATCATTTTCAACTTGAGATTTGATAATTGTTTTTTCTGCATTTAATGCTGAATCACTCAGAACTGAAAAAATACTAAACTCACCAGAATTATCAAATTTTGGCATCCTATTATTCTTTCTAAAATGATCAATAACTAAATTATGAGCTATACGCATCACCCAAGGTAAAAACTTACCCTCTTCATTGTAAGCACCTCGCTTAAGGGTATTAATCACCTTAATGAATGTGTCTTGAAAAATATCTTCGGCAATATCTTTATCAAAAACCTTAGAATAAATAAAGCTATATACCTTCTGTTTGTGTCTGTGGATTAAAATTTCTAGAGCAAATTCCTGTCCTTTAATGTAGCTACTAACCAAAGTAGCATCTGTTTGAAGTGCTTTTTGCATAATCTTTACTTTTAATGCACGAAGTAGTACTTCGAGGCTTGGGGTTATTAGTTTTAAAAGTAATATTATGCTATAGACAGGGGTTTTAAAGAAAATATTTGAATCAAATATAACAACAATCATTCCTAAAAAACAAAAAATCCTAACTTTTTTAACAATTTTGTTAACCAATATCCATTTTTTAGGCTCATTTAGTTGTGGTATCTTTGCAAAAAATTTCTGCACAAAGGTCTATGAACACTAGCATTTCCGAAGTTAACCCTAAAGAAAACATCATAATAAAAGGTGCTAAATTGCATAATCTTAAAAATATTGATGTTGTAATTCCAAGAAATAAGTTAGTAGTTATTACCGGTTTATCTGGTTCAGGAAAGTCTAGTTTAGCGTTTGACACGCTTTATGCCGAAGGACAAAGACGCTATGTGGAAAGCTTATCTAGTTATGCACGACAATTTTTAGGCAGATTAAACAAACCCAAAGTAGATTATATAAAGGGTATTGCTCCGGCAATTGCAATTGAACAGAAGGTTAATTCTACCAACCCGAGATCAACAGTTGGTACATCTACAGAAATTTATGATTACCTAAAGTTACTTTTTGCTCGCATTGGAAGAACCTACTCTCCTATTTCGGGTGAAGAAGTTAAAAAGAATTCGGTCACCGATGTTTTAAACTACATTTTATCTTTTCCAGAACGTGAAAAGCTTTTACTTCTAGCGCCTATTCATCTTGAAGAAGGTAGAAAAATTGAAGACAAACTGAAAGCCCTAGCAAATCAAGGTTACGCAAGAGTTAAGGTTAATAATGAAGTTATAAGAATTGATGAGGCAGATGCCATTGCTTCCAAAGAAAATATTTCCCTGGTTGTGGATCGGATAATAGTGAATCTTGATGAAGATTTTAAAAATCGGTTAGCAGATGCTATACAAACTGCCTTTTTTGAAGGAAAAGGAAAGTGTATGGTTGAAGTTTTAAAAGACCATAATATCAAAGAATTTAGCAATAAATTTGAATTGGATGGTATGTCGTTCTTAGAACCTAGTGTTCATTTATTTAGTTTTAATAACCCATATGGCGCTTGTCCGAAATGTGAGGGTTATGGTGATATTATTGGCATTGATGAAGATCTTGTTATCCCAAACACTGGATTATCTATATATGAAAATGCTATTTTTCCATGGCGTGGTGAAAGCATGAGTTGGTATAAAGACCAGTTAGTAAATAGCTCTCATAAATTCGACTTCCCTATTCACAAACCATATTTTGAACTCTCAAAAGAGCAAAAAGAACTAATATGGACAGGAAATGAGTATTTTGAAGGATTAAACTCATTTTTCGCTGAACTAGAATCTAAAGCTTATAAAATTCAAAATCGAGTAATGCTGTCGCGTTATCGTGGTAAAACGAAATGCAAAGTCTGTAACGGCAAACGTCTTAGAGCTGAAGCTAATTATGTTAAAATTGCAGGGGTGACCATAACAGATTTGGTAGATATGTCAATAAAAAAACTTGTGAAGTTCTTTAAAGAGCTAGAACTAAACGATTATGAAAATAAAATAGCCCTCCGTTTATTAAAAGAAATTAGCACAAGGCTATCTTTTCTTGTAAATGTTGGATTAGATTATTTAACTCTAAACCGAAAATCAAATACTTTATCCGGTGGGGAAAGCCAGCGTATTAATTTAGCAACTTCACTAGGTAGTAGTTTAGTAGGATCTATGTATATTTTGGATGAACCAAGTATAGGGCTGCATCCAAAAGACACCGAACGATTGATTTCTGTTTTGCAATCATTGAGAGATTTGGGTAATACAGTTATTGTAGTTGAACATGATGAAGATATTATGAAAGCGGCGGATGAAATAATAGACATTGGTCCTGAGGCAGGAAGTTTTGGAGGAGAAGTAGTAGCAAAAGGAGGATATGATTCTATTTTGAATTCAACTTCGCTCACCGCAAACTATTTGAATGAGAGCATGAAAATAGAAGTGCCCAAGATAAGAAGACAATCAAAGTATTATGCTCAAATTAAAGGGGCAAGAGAAAACAACTTAAAAAATATCGATGTTACATTCCCGTTGGAAATGCTTACAGTTATAACTGGAGTATCTGGGAGCGGAAAAAGTACACTTATAAAAAAAATACTGTTTCCAGCGCTTCAAAAGAAATTAACAGATTTTGGAGATAAAGCGGGGCAATTTTCTAGCTTAGAAGGGAATTTTAGTAACATAGCCCAAATAGAGTTTATAGACCAAAATCCTATTGGAAGATCTTCAAGATCAAATCCTGTTACTTACATAAAAGCTTACGACGATATTCGAGCCTTATTTGCTAAACAAAAATTAAGCAAGATTAGAAACTATCAAGCGAAATACTTTTCGTTTAACGTTGATGGCGGAAGATGTGAAACCTGCAAAGGCGAAGGTGTAGTTACGATTGAAATGCAGTTTATGGCAGATGTGCATTTAGAATGCGAAACTTGTAATGGCAAACGTTTTAAAAAAGAAATTTTAGAAGTCAACTTTGCTGGAAAAAATATAGATGATATTTTAAATTTGACAATTGATAATGCCATTTCCTTTTTTGGAGACAATAATGAAGCTAAAATTAAGAATAAGCTTCAACCGTTACAAGATGTTGGTTTGGGTTACGTAACATTAGGGCAGAGTTCTTCTACACTTTCAGGTGGAGAGGCTCAACGCATAAAGCTTGCAACTTTCTTAGGAAAGGGAAATACCAAAGAGAAGTCTTTATTTATTTTTGATGAACCAACAACAGGATTGCACTTTCATGATATTCAGAAATTGATTACCTCATTTAATGCACTAATTGCAAAAGGGCACTCAATCATTGTCGTTGAACATAATTTAGAACTTATAAAATGTGCTGATCATATTATTGATCTTGGACCTATTGGTGGTGAAGAAGGCGGTAATTTAGTAGCAAGTGGAACACCTGAAGAAATTTGCGAAATACCAGAATCCATCACGGCTAAATTTTTAAGGAGTAAATTAGCTTGAGTTACTAATTATTAGTAAAACAAAAAGGCGAAAAAACCAAGTATTACAAGTGTTATTGGAGCAACAATAGATAGGAAAATAAATGCTGTGACAATTCCTTTAAATAAGCTTTTAAACCAACCTTGAATATAGAAACGTTTTAAGGCATTTATTAAATAGAAAAAAGTAGAAAGCATTATTAAAAAATCTATCCAATCTGGAATATCTGTAATGAAGTTAATTCCAAGTAAAATGCTAAAAACAGTAAATAAAAAGGAAAAATAATAAAAACTAAACACCAAATGATGAGCATACCTTCCACGCCTTATATGTAACAACTTCAAGATTAAAGCAAAAATTGGTAGCAAAAAAAACATTGCTATAGGAATAGCATCGTAAAATGCCTGCAGTATACTTCCTCCCTTTCTAGATTTATAAAAACGCAGTGCCTGAGTAAACAAACGTTTCTTTACGTAATTTGGGTTTTCACCAATACCCATTACTTTATATATTTCTTCATCAGATGCATTAATTTTTATAAGTGAATCAACCTTTTCTGTATCAAAATCAAAAGACGTCATCTCCTTATCGTCAAAACTTCTAACCTTTATTACAGAATCAATTTGGGTATCAGAAAGGCCAGTAATAAACTTATTATTTTTTAGGGCATTTTTAATCTCAGCTTTTGCAATAGAATCTTTAATACTTTGCGCTCTCTTTTTAGCTTGTTTAATAGAATCACTAACCCTTTTATCTATTACTTCGGTTTTGTCTTCGTCATTAAGTGTACGCTCCAACGATTTATTTAAATCTTCAACCTGACTGCGTTGGATAAAGGAAAACAAAAAGAAAAACACAACAGCAATAAATAAATACATTTGCGCAGGGTGCAAATATCTCAAGCGTTTACCTTCAACAAATTGTCGGGCAATAAAACCAGGTTTCAATAAAAGAGGTAAAAAACTTTTAAAGAATCGAGCATCAAAAGAAAAATAGTTGCTAATAGTATTGTAAAAAAGAACAGTAACCGTTAAGTCATCTTTGGCTTGTTGTCCACAATATGGACAAAAACTATATGTCTCATTGAATTCTTTACTACAATTTTTACAGGTTTCCAACAGGCTCTAATATTTGTAATCTAAAGATAAAAAAGTAATATGAATGAAAAAAGACTGCTTTTAATAAAGCAGCCTTTTTTAATATTTCTTTTGTAATTGATTTTACTTCACAAACTTGAAAGAACCCTTTTGTGTAGCTAAAATGTACAAACCGCTTTTAAGCGTTTCAACACTTATTTCTCTAGAAGTAGTTCCTTCTAGAACTGACTGCCCCATTAAATTATAAATGCTGTACTTATCACCTAGAAAATCATTACCAACCATTAAGGATTGTCTTGGCGCATCGTAAAACACTTTTAATTTTGAAGTACTGAAACTTTCAACACCAAGTGCAGCACCAGCAGTAAGAAGAGCGGCCTCATCTGCAATAGTTCCTGTAGCACTATACGTACTTCCCGCAACTACATATCCTGAAGCACTTGCTCCATCTGCTTTTACTGGAACAGCTATTAGTGTCTCTTCACCAAAATGGCGGGTAAATAACGTGTATTCCGTTCCATCAACTGCATTGCCATTGCTGTTAATTCTTGTATGAATCACTCTAAAATCACAAGTACCATCACCATTATCAGCATAACCAACAACTCTTTGATTACCGTTTAAACCTAATTCTGGCAATATTACACTATGTAGGCCTGTACTTGTACCAATAGAACCTGTACTGCCGTAACCAGAAGTTCCACCAGCAACGGTACTCACATCACCGGACCATGGTGGAGTAGCAATTCCTGCCTGCGCTGTAGCAGTAACCCATCCAGGACAAAACACTTGATTACTCTGTGTGCCAGTAGGTGTTATAGTAACATCTTCAAACTGCACAACCCAAGCTGGTTGTCCATCAGCTGGTCCAATGACAGAACCATCTAATACTATTGAAGTAGGGTAACTTAAATAAGTGACTTTAGCTTGTGCTTGCACCAAAGAAAAAGCACATAGAGCTAATAAAAAAGTAAAAGTAATTTTTTTCATAATATTATGTAGTTTAAATTAATTCAATGCAAGATATATAAAATACCTCTTTGTGCTTATTCAAAAAGTAATTTAGACTACAACATATGTTTAGATATGAAAAACATATGTTCTAAATCTCACTAAACATATAAAAGCAAAAAAATAAGGGCATCAAAATGATACCCTTAATACTATTTTTAAGTTGATGAATATTATTATTCCTTGATAAACTTACCAACACGATCACCAGCTGAAAGGAAGTAAATTCCTGTTTTCAATTCAGAAACGTCAATTGTTCTAGACGTGCCTTCTATTTCTTTCAATAAAGCTCCAGTAATACTAAAAACTTTGTAAGAATCAACTTGCACATCATTATTGATGTGAATCACATCGTTTACTGGATTAGGATAGAAAGAAGAGAATTTCTCTGGACTATCTACAATACTCAACGTCCAAGCTGTATTAAAAATATTGTCAGGATCTGTTCCATTAAAGAAAACACTTGACCAAGTTCTAATTTGTATTTTATCTGCCTCAGTTGACGTTGGGGTGAATAAAACAGTTGCCGAACCATCAGCAGTTGTAATATCCGGACCTTCAGCAACATCCACATCAGCCCAAACGTTTAACGTTTTTATAACCACTCTATTTGGCTGATCATCTACAGATATATATTCTTGGGGATCAGTACCTGCAACAGGAACTACTCCTGTTAATTCTTGATTTAAATAATCCACCTCAAAAGTATAGGTAGTACCTACACTTAAAACAGCTCCAGTAGATGCCTTAAAATCTGCTAAAGACATCCCATTAACTCTAACATTAGTAACCGTTTGATCCACTAAATCAGCAGCCATGTACGTTGTACTCTGAGCAAAAGCAACAGATGAAACAAGTGCCACTAATAAAACAAAAGTAATTTTTTTCATATTTTAAAATTTAGTTAATTAATAATACGGTAAAACTAAAAACTTAGATAAATAAAAGTATTAAACACTACTTGACAAAAACTGAACAGATTGATTTTTTATTGATATTTCTAAAAATTTAGCTGTTAGTTACAGTTAATCAAAATTTAAGTTTTGATAATTTGTAAACTAGTTTAAAAAAAAAAAATGAGATCTCAATAGTGTGAAATAGACTAGTAAAAAAGAGTCGATACATTTTTTGGCACGCTGTTTGAAATACAATAAACGAACCCATAAAATTTTACAATTATGAAAAAGTTTATTTTATTTTTTGCAGCTATAATTCTTGGAGGATTTTCTGCTACTGCCACTAACACCAATTTAGATAATAATGCTCTTTCAACATTTTATAGAGGTTATGGCAACTCTTTCATATTTGTTGAAAATGGCATTGAATTTTCTGTATTTCCAGATGGACAGTTTGATTTCAATATTTTAAGATATCAGCCCAATTTGAGCATATCTTTTGGTAATAGAAATTCAAATTTCACATTTAACTCGGGCTTTAATTACAACGCCTATGTACAGTATGATGAGTTTGGAGCCATCATCCAAATTGAAAACACCCCAGTATTTTATGACTTTTACGGACGTGTTGTTCAGGTTGGAAATGTAAATATTAGATATAACAACTTTGGGAGAGTAGCAAGAGTTGGCGGGCTATTTGTACACTATAATAGATTCAATAGATTTTCGCACTACACAGGATTTATTAACGTGTTTAACAGATCCTATGTTTATAGACCTTGGCATAGATTTTACAGTGTTCCTACACTTGACTATTGCGTAGTTTACAACAGACCTTACAGACGTTTTTATCAACCTGTTAGATATGTTTATAATAGACCGTTTTACAACAATTTTAGACCAAGAACTTCGGTTGCAACGCGAAGAGGCAATACTATTGCAAGAAACAGAAATTATGCAACGGCAAATAGAAGTGCTAGAAATAAAACGAAAGTGAATCGTTCAGCAAATAACACAAGATTTGCATCCGATAATAGAACTATTAGAAATGACGAATCCAGAAGAATTACTAGTAACAGTGAAGTAAATAGAACAAGAACCATAAATAGAGGAACCATTGATAATAAAAATAACAACTCTAGATATTCAAACAACAGAAGTTCTAAAACAAAAACTGTAAGACAAGCTCCTTATAGAGTAACAACAAAGGAAGTAACTAGAACTCGGACAGCAACCGCAACAAGAAAACCAAATACGAATAACAATCGTATATATAATGGAAGTAACACAAGTAGAAAATCTTCTCAAACAATGAGAAACTCTAGAAGCAGTCAAAAACCTGCTACAAGCGTTACTAGAAATTCTAGACAAATGAATTCTAGAGCATCACAAAATAGAAGTAGTTCTAGAAACAATAATACATCGTCATCAAATTACACTAGAAAAAGACGATAACGAATTTTGGTTGGTTAGTTGGGAAGCCCTGCGATTTGTATGCCTCAAAGCAGCATCGTAGGGTTTTCTTTTGCTATTTATTAAAGAGAGTTTTTCTTATAGCGTTACTAATATCTTCAGATAAATTAAAGCGATAAACAATAAAGGAAAATACAACTATTATTAAAATAGATTTTAGAACAATATTTATTACTGCGTTAAAACTGAAATCCCAAAAATAACCGCTTAGCACTATCATAACAATCAATCCACCAACTTTAATAGTATTGACGGAAAAAGGCAATATTTCAAAAGCTCTATAAACAAAAGCTATTTTAAGAGTATTATATAAAAATACGGCAATAAATGTTGCCAGTGCAGCACCATTTAAGCCTAAAATGGGAATTAAAATCATATTAAGTAGCACCATTAGAATTACTAAAAAAACTCCTAAGAGCAACACAACCCTGTAATAATCACTATTAAACAGAATAGCATTGTTACTTCCAAGTAGCGAATCGTATAGTTTAGAGCCACTTATAAATAACACAACGTACAATCCTATACGATAACTCTCATCTATCAAACTGTATAACTCATTAATATTTAAGACAATTAGTAAAAAAATCAGTCCACCAATAACGAAAAGGTTTAAAGAACTGCGTTTATATAAGTCTGCCAAATTTTTAAAATCCTTTTCGTTCAAATATTTTGCTGTTAAGGGTAATAAAATTTGATGCATCGCCCGTTGCGGTACTGTAATAACAGTGGCAATAAATACACCTACACTATAGTATGCGATATTTTCAATCAAAATATATTTTCCAAGCATTACCTTATCAACATCTAGCAAAATAGTAGCTATTGAACCTGCGATAATAATCAATAAGGAGTATTTTAATATATCAGCTAAATTCATGATACCCTTATATTGAAATATCGGTATTTTAACACTAAAAGCATATATCATCATGCCTACCATTCTCAACAAGTAGACTACGACAATTCCTATCATAAATTCCTCAAGACTCAAAAAATCTAGATATAATAAAAACAGTAAAATCATAACTCCTGCCCTATGAAATACCTCTTTCATAAAATTACCAAAGACTGTTTTCAAGTTAACTTTTACCCAGGCGTAAAACACTTCAAAATACGCTAGAGCAAAAGCAATAATAAAAGTGTGCCACAAATAATCTTTAATCATTGTATTTTCTGTGGACAGAAAGTTACCAATTGCTGCATAACCAAAATAAATAATGCTTCCTAAAACCGTAGTCATTATAATAGGAAGGAATAGCATTAAGGTTAAAAAACTGTTTAATGTTACTCTTGTCTTAAATGATGAATAGAATTTTACCAAAGTATTATGCACTCCAAATGCCATAAGAGGCATTATTACATATGATGCCGCCAGCATATACCCCACCATACCGTAGTATGCATCACTCATAAAACTTGTATATAAAAAGAGAGTGTTAATAGCTCCTATAAGAAATCCTAGATAGGTTGATAATACATTTTTTATTGACTGGGAAGCTACTATACCCATTATAATAGTTGGGATAAAGAATTAGTTAAGGTCTTTCTATGATACTTTTGAATACCTACAGGGTAAGTTTTCAAATTTTCATTTTTGTATTGGTTATAACACTCTAATATAATATTTTTTAGCGTTTGCAAATCATTATAATTGAAATAGAATCCTGTATTAGTGTCCTTAATTATACTTTCAATATCAGAGTCCTTTGGCCCAATTGCTATAATTGGTCTTTTAGAAACCATATATTCAAACAACTTCCCTGGTATAATACATCTAGTTTCTTCTGAATTTATCTCAACCAGGAGTAGTAATTGAGATTTTTTTTGAAATTCAATAGACTGTTCATGAGATACATAACCTATATTATTGATATAATTACTTAAATTATACTTCTTAATACTTTCAAAAATCGAATCACTTACATAACCCACCAAATTAAGTTGAAAATTATCTTTAAAACTGGTAAATTCATTAATCAACTCGGACAAAGCCTGCCATAAAATTTTAGGGTTACGTTTAGATAAAAACGAACCAATATGAGATAATGTAAATTTTTTGTCTAGGGAATACTTCTTAAGAGTCTCGTCATCGTATCCGTTTGTAATTACTGTAATTGGCTTATTGGTGATTTTTAAAAACTCCTTTTTAGTAACGTTGCTTGTTACAATTATGTTATCTGCAATATTTAAAACTTGCTTTTCTAAATCTTTGTGCTTCTTTTGAGACGATTTTGAGAGTTTCAATTGTTTGTGATATCCAATAGTTGTCCACGGATCTCTAAAATCTGCTATCCATTTTAAACCTAATTGTTGCTTTAATTTGAAACCTATAAGATGCAAACTATGTGGCGGTCCTGTAGTTATAACTGTATGTATATCATTTTCTGCAAGGTAACCAGAAAGAAAATTAACCGAAGGCTTTACCCAACCAATTCTAGCGTCTGGGATAAAAAAGTTACCTCTTACATAAAGCATTAACTTCTCTATCAAAGACTGTCTATTGTTTTCTCTAATTATACCTTTACTAATAGTTTTTGCGCTTTGTTTTGAAAAAATTTGAGCTACTTTATAAGGTTCTTTTATAGGGTATTTAATTACCTCCAAATCCTCGGGAAGCTCCTTATTTAAACTTTCATCAACAATAGGGTAACTAGCGCTTTCGGGAGTAAAAACGATTGGGTTTATATCAAATTCTGGTAAATACTTAACAAATTTTAACCAGCGTTGTACTCCTGGTCCTCCAGCAGGTGGCCAATAATATGTTACTATGAGTACTTTTTTACTCAATCTTTCTTTGACTTAAACTCGAAAAATAAACCAATAAGCAGTAATATCCCGAATAGAGCAGAACTTGCTAAAGAAATAGTGCTTCCTGTTTTTACTACTTCAGGCTCAAACCTAAATTCTATAACATGTTCTCCCGCTGGAACTTGCATGCCTCTTAAAATATAATTTACCCTTCGAAAACTCACCTCATTTCCATCTATATACGTCCTCCACCCATGTGGGTAGTATATTTCAGAAAATACTGCGAAACCATCGTTTTTGTTTCTTGTTTTATACTTAATATAGTTTGGTTTATATTCCTTAACCGATATCGAACGTGTAGAATCTAATTTAAAAGTTTTTTTGTATTCTTCTGGCTGCCTCTTGAATATAAAAGAATTCGAAGGTGGAGAAAAGGTGTAGATAGCTTTTTTCTTGTTGTTAAGGCTATCTAAAAGCTTAATTTCATCATTTGCGGATAAAACCCTCTCAAGTGAATTAACAAACCATGCATTTCCATTCGCTTCATCATTCAAATAAGGAAATATATTACCCTCTTCATCTTGAGCAATAATGTATTTAGTGTTTAACATATTTAAAACATTAAAGTTGTTTCGTGATATGTACCAATCAAAAACTTCACGATAACGTTTTAATTCAGCTGCATTATAGCCATTTAATGAGTTATGAAAATACGACGGTTTAGAAGGACCAGATACTAAATCAAAAACTCTAAAATGAGTTGTATCTTTTAAAATCTGTGTATCAATTTCGTTTGCAGAAAAAGGTTTATTCATTGTTATTGAAGAAACAAAGTCATCTTCATTAACATAACGTTTATTTACACCAACCAAATCGAATAAGATAAGTACCGCAAAACCAATAACAACCCAATTCTTTTTAATCTTATTCTTCAAGTAACCAAAAATTAATGCCGTAGAGAGTAATACCAATATTAAACTTCTTATAGTATCTGATATAAATATTGATTTTCTATCATCTTTAACTGCTCTTATAAAATCTTGACCATACGCCTGTATTAATTGACCGTCTCTAATACCAACAAAATCAAATACGGAAGTACCAAATAACAAAAATAAGAGCGCTGTACCACCCGCGATACCGAAAGCATACTTCAACGCTTTAAGCTTTTGTTCTCTTTTATTAAAGTCATTAAATAACTGCACCAAACCAAAGACCCCAAGAACAGGAATACACAACTCTAAAATAACCTGTATTGATGTTACGGCACGAAACTTATTATACAAAGGCACGTAGTCGATAAATAAATTAGTCAAGAAATTTAAATTCTTGCCGTACGACAGCAACAAAGACAGAATTACACCACCTACTAACCACCATTTAAGTCGCCCTTTAACCAAATAAAGTGCAAATACAAAAAGAAACAAAATTACGGCACCAATGTAAGCAGGAGCTTCAACTCCTGGTTGTTCTCCCCAATAAGTAAGTGTTTCTTTTACAGCCTCTCTTGCTTGAACGTGGGTTGCCCCTATCTTTCTGTAGGCATCATAGGTTTGAGAATCTTCACCAACATCTTCAACGGTGCCACCTCCCATAAAACGTGGTATAAACAAATTGAATGTTTCTAACAAACCATAACTATACTGAGTAATGTAATCCTTATCTAATCCAGAAGTTACTTCTTTAGGTGAGCCATCTGGATTAATGGTTAATTCACTTTTACCTCTTGTACTATACTTTACATACTCTTGTGTCGCCAAAACGTTGTTGGCATTTAGACATATTGCCAATAACACCGCAGCCATAAGAATTACAAGAGACTTAAAGTAATGAGGTAATATTTTTTTCTTAAATGCATCAATTAAATAAACTACTCCCAAAACTATTACCAATAGCAATAAATAGTAAGTCATCTGAAAATGGTTAGCTACTAACTCCAACCCCATTGCCACCGTTGTCAAAAGAAATCCAAGTATATATCGCCTTTGAAACACTAACAATATTCCACTTAAAACCAATGGCATATAAGCAATTGCATGTGCTTTACTGTTATGACCTACCCCAAGTATAATTATTAAGTATGTTGAAAACCCAAACGCCAATGCGCCCAGTGCAGCAAGTTTAAAATCAACTTTAAGCACTAGCATAAGAATATAAAAACTTAAAAGATATAAAAACAAATAATCTGCAGGTCTTGGTAAAAAACGAAGCGTTGAATCTAACTTTTTAATGTAATTGTGCGGATATCTAGCACCCAATTGGTACGTAGGCATGCCCCCAAAAGCACTGTTCGTCCAGTAAGTTTCTTCCCCAGTTGCCTTTTTAAAATCCTTTTGCTGCTTAGACATGCCAATATATTGAACAATATCGCTCTGATATATTTGTTTGCCTTGTAAAACAGGGCTAAAATAAGCCAAGGAAACAACGATGAACCCTAATAAAACAAGTATGTGAGAAAGAAACTTTTTAAACTGAAATTGCATAAAAATGTATTAAAACAAAGGAATTAAATTAGTCAATTTCTTCATAATCAACATAATCACCTACATCTTTATTTGATTGACGTTGTTTTGGCATTTTATCAATACTTATTTCTCCTTCTTTTTTAGGGGTTTCGTAGTTTTTTGCATTAAACTGTTGACCAAATCGTTCCTCGGCCTTTCTAGTTACAAACTTAAATAGCATTGGAGCAAATAATCGTGACAAAATCTTAACTCCAAAATAGATAAGCCCTATAATAAGGATAGTATTCACTAATCCAACAACGGATGCTTCCTGTAGCATAAAAATTATTTTGAACAAAAATACAATTCTAATGATTTAAAAAACGTTCAAAAAACATAAAAAAAAGATAAAATATCTATATTTGATAAGATATGAAATCAAATTTCACTTTTACGCTAACCAAGGTTTTACCCTAAATCTCCTCTATGAAATTTATTAAGCGTTTACTTATTATTGTCGGTTTTTTTGCTAATAATCTAGCTTTACAAGCGCAATATACAGATGTTATTAACTCCAACCGACCTGGAATGTCTAGAAGTGCGTTTTCAGTTGGAACAAATGTATTACAATTTGAAGTTGGCCCATATACTGTAAATGAAGATCACTCTCTATTAAATTATGAAACCTCTGGGTGGGGTGCTGATTTTGCAATAAGATATGGCTTTCTGTTCGAGGAATTAGAATTTAAAATTGAAGGATCGTATCAAAATGATACTTTCACAGATAAACGCTCATTAATTGTCCAAGAAACACCGCGCTCTAACTTCAAAAGTTTCACTTTTGGTGCCAAATATTTAGTATTCGATCCCTACAAAAATTCTGCAGAAGAAAAACCTAATTTATATAGTTGGAAAGCGAACCGACAGTTTAAATGGAAATCTTTAATACCAGCTGTCGCCATATATGCAGGCGCTAATTTCGATACCGATAATAATCCTTACACTGCCACAGGTATTGAAGGTTTTAGCCCTAAAGTAATGCTCGCAACGCAAAATAATTTTAATGGTGGTTGGGTTTTCGTAACGAATTTAATCAAAGACAGAATTGGTACCGACCAGTCTGATTTTAGTTATATATTAACTCTTACACATGCAATAAACGAGCAATGGGTGGTTTTTGGTGAAACTCAAGGCATTCAAAGTGATTTCTATGCAGACAACCTTTTACGTTTTGGTGGTGCCTATTTATGGAGTAAAAATTTTCAACTAGACACAGCCCTAACATTCAATACCAAAGACACTCCTTCAGTTTTCAATATTACCTTTGGAGCTTCGTACAGGCTAGATTTTCATAAAGACAAGGAAATAGACAATGGAAATTCAGCCGAGGATGTTAAAAACCGTAAAACCAAAAGTAAGAAGACAAAAACCAAGAAAAAACGCAACAAAAATGATGAGGATGACCAACAGAAGGTAAAAAAACAAAAAAGAGAAGATGAAGATTTTGATGACTAACTCAACTAAATTAATTTATGATTACCATAAAAGAAGTAACTTCTAAAAAGGACTTAAAAACCTTTGTGAAATTTCCTTTTAAATTATACCAATCTTCTAAATATTGGACACCACCAATAATTAGTCAAGAATTAAGGACCTTTGATGCAAAAGAAAACCCTGTATTTAAGGATGCTGATGCTAGCTTATTTCTTGCCGTTAAAAACAATGAAGTTGTAGGACGTATAGCAGCCATAACTAATTGGTTAGAAGTTAAACATCAGAACGAAAAAAGAATGCGTTTTGGTTGGTTTGACTTTATAGATGATTTAAACGTATCAAAAGCATTGCTAAATAAAGTTGAAGAAATTGGTAAATCTCACAATCTAGAGTTTACAGAAGGCCCTATGGGTTTTTCAAATTTAGATAAGGTTGGAGCAATTGACGAGGGGTTTGATGCTGTAACACCTATGGTTACTTGGTACAATCATGAATATTATATTAAACATTATGAAGCCCTTGGTTACTCAGTTGCCAAAAAATATATTGAAAGTAGATTCCCTTTTTCCAATGTTGACCCTAATACATTTTTAAAGGCCCAAGCATTAATAAAACGGCGTTACGGCTTAACAGCTTTAAGCTTTACAAAGACCAATGAGGTTATGCCATATGCAGATAAAATGTTTGATCTTTTTAACGAAAGTTATTCTGAACTTTCGAGTTTTGTCGCTATTACTGATATTCAAAAGGAATATTTTAAAAAGAAATTTATAAGTTTCATTAATCCAGAATATATCAAGTTTGTAATTGATAAAAATGACAATTTAATTGGGTTCGCTATTGTAATGCCGGCCTATTCAAAAGCCTTACAAAAAGCTAATGGCAAATTATTTCCCTTTGGATTCACGCACGTTTTAAAAGCCCGTAAACACAGTAAAGATGTTATATTCTACCTTATTGGTATTCATCCAGAATACCAAAATAAAGGCGTTCATGCGGTAATTTTCAATGAGTATTATAATGTCTTTACAGAAAAAGGAATAAAAATGTGCTACCGCACACCAGAGTTAGAAGACAATCATGCCATACATAAAATTTGGAAGCATTTTGATCCTGAAGTGTATAGGAAAAGAAAAACATACAAAAAGTTACTATAACAAAAAAGGTTCGGCAAATACCGAACCTTTAGTTTTTATAAATCCCCTTACAAAGTTTAACCTTCCATTGCCGACATTACAGCGGCAGATAAACGCTTATAAGTTCCGTTTTGTAATCTTTCCCTAATGGCATCAAAAGCATCTAGTGTTTCTCTAACATCTTCTAAAGTGTGTGTAGCAGTTGGAATCATTCTTAATAGAATTAACCCTTTAGGTATTACTGGATAAACCACTATAGAACAAAATATTCCATAATTTTCACGTAAATCTTTAACTAGCGCCATGGCTTCTGGAATACTACCTTTTAAGTAAACTGGAGTTACACAACTTTGTGTTGTTCCTATATCAAAACCTCTTTCTTTTAAACCAGATTGTAGTGCATCTACAATTTTCCAAAGGTTTTGTTTTAACTCAGGCATAGTTCTCAACATATCCAGACGTTTTAAAGCGCCTTTTACCAATTGCATTTGCAAAGATTTTGCGAACATTTGAGAACGCAAATTATATTTCAAGTAATCAATAATTTCCTGATCCCCAGCAATAAAGGCCCCAGTACTTGCCATGGATTTTGCAAATGTAGCAAAGTACACATCTATATCACCTTGAACACCTTGCTCCTCACCTGCTCCTGCTCCTGTAGCTCCAAGTGTTCCAAATCCATGCGCATCATCAACAAATAATCTGAAGTTAAATTTTTTCTTAAGTGCAACTATTTCTTGTAAGCGCCCCTGTTCACCACGCATACCAAACACACCTTCTGATATAACCAAAATACCTCCTCCGGTTTGTTCTGCCATTTTTGTGGCGCGCTCTAAATTCTTCTCTAAACTCTCAACGTCGTTATGTTTATACGTAAAACGCTTACCCATATGTAAACGCACACCATCTATGATACAAGCGTGAGCATCAACATCGTAAACAATAATATCGTCTTTAGCCACAAGCGCATCTATAGTGGATACCATTCCCTGATATCCAAAATTAAGTAAATAAGCAGCCTCTTTACTTACAAATGCAGCTAACTCATTTTGCAACTGCTCATGCATTTCTGTATGACCAGACATCATTCTAGCACCCATTGGATATGCAGATCCGTACTCCGCTGCAGCTTCAGCATCAACTTTTCTAACCTCAGGATGGTTAGCTAACCCTAAATAGTCGTTAATACTCCATGTGATAACGTCCTTTCCTTGAAATTTCATTCTATTAGAAATCTCCCCTTCAAGCTTTGGAAAAACAAAATACCCCTCTGCATGGGCAGCCCATTTTCCTAAAGGTCCCTTATCCTTATAAATCTTATCAAATAAATCTTTCATTTACTATTAATATAAACACTTAAAATTGAACATAACTTTTGCCTTTAACAAGCAGTTTTTATGTTTAGATATGAAGTTTTTAGTTCTTAGTTAGTCTGTGCAAAATTAAATATTTATCTGGTTTATGCACAATTTTTGCTCTTGTATTATTGACAAAATAAAAAAAGAAATGGTTTTTTGTAACAAAACAAAAAACCATTCTGTAGTTTTTTAAGGACTATTTATTTTATGTATTCAATTTTTTGCGAAGCTTCAGCATTAATTGAATCAAAAAACCCTTGGTCATTCATCCACTTGTCACAGTAAACTTTACTCATATATCTTGCACCGTGATCAGGGAAAATAACAACCACATAATCATCTTTCTTAAACCTGTTTTCTTCACCCAATTGCTTAATCGCTTGTACGGCAGCACCCGAAGTATAACCAACAAACATACCTTCCGTCCTCGCAATCTCCCTAGCCGTGTGGGCACTATCTTCGTCATTAACTTTAATAAACTCATCAATAACATCAAAATCAGTAGCTGTTGGAATCAAATTCTTCCCTAGTCCTTCTATCCTGTAAGGATAAATCTCCTTTTCATCAAACTCTCTAGTTTCATGATATTTTTTGATAACAGACCCATAAGCGTCAACACCCATAATTTGGATATTGGGGTTCTGCTCTTTTAAATATTTTGCTGTTCCAGATATGGTACCTCCCGTTCCACTACAGGCTACTAAGTGGGTGATTTTACCTTCTGTTTGTTCCCAAATCTCAGGACCTGTTGATGCATAGTGCGCATCGATGTTTAGCTGGTTGAAGTACTGATTAATATATACCGAACCTTTGGTTTCTTCATGCAAGCGTTTTGCAACTTGATAATACGAACGTGGGTCATCTGCACTAACATGAGCTGGACAAACATACACTTTCGCCCCCATATTCTTCAACATATCAATTTTATCAGCTGAGGATTTAGAACTTACAGCCAAAATACAATCATATCCTTTTATAACACTTACCATTGCTAAACTAAACCCTGTATTACCGGAAGTTGTCTCGATAATTGTATCTCCCGGCTTCAATATACCTTGCTTTTCAGCTTGTTCTATAATGTAAAGTGCTATTCTATCCTTTGAAGATTGACCTGGGTTAAAAGATTCTACTTTTGCATAAAACCTTCCTTTTATTTTTGAAGTGATTCGATTAAGTTTAACAAGCGGTGTATTGCCTACTAAATCTAATACATTGTCAAAAACTCGATTTCTTTGTTTCATAAATGTAATTTTCAAGCACGTTGAATATCAAATAAAAAACGCCACTTAAACAGGGCAAAAGTAAGTATTTTTTTTGTTAGCGCCTAATACTTTCTAAATCTAATAAGAAGGCATATTCCATGGCTACCTCTTTCAAACTTTCAAAACGTCCTGAAGCACCGCCATGTCCTGAATCCATATCTGTATGCAACAATAATTTATGGTCATCAGTTTTCAAATCTCTTAATTTAGCTACCCATTTTGCCGGTTCCCAATATTGTACTTGAGAATCGTGCAAACCAGTAGTCACTAACATATTTGGATAGTTTTGTGCTACAACATTATCGTACGGGGAATACGATTTCATATAATTATAAAACACTTTGTCATTTGGGTTTCCCCATTCGTCATACTCGCCAGTAGTTAAAGGAATAGTATCATCAAGCATGGTAGTAACTACATCAACAAACGGTACAGCGGCTAGCACACCATGATACAATTCCGGATTCATATTTACAATAGCTCCCATTAAAAGTCCACCAGCCGAACCACCATAGGCATAAAGATGCTTTTCCGAAGTATATTCTTCTGAAATTAAATATTTTGAACAGTCTATAAAATCGGTAAATGTATTTTTTTTAGTGAGCAGTTTCCCGTTTTCATACCAATCTCTTCCTAGATATTCTCCTCCTCTAATGTGGCTGATTGCATAAACGAAACCACGATCCAATAAACTTAATCTTATACTAGAAAACGAAGGGTCTATAGTCGATCCATAAGAACCGTAAGCATATTGCAAAAGCGGATTTGAACCATCAAGAGTAATTCCTTTTTTATATACAATTGAAATGGGAACTTTTACGCCGTCTCTAGCTGTTACCCAAATACGTTTAGATTCGTAATTCTCTTTTTTAAATTGTCCTCCTAAAACTTCTTGCTCTTTTTTAACCTCTTTTTGTTTTGTTTCAAAATTATAGTCAATTACAGAACTTGGTGTGGTAAGCGAATTATACCCAAACCGCAATGTTTCGCTATCAAAATCTGGGTTGTTTCCAATGTAAGCATTGTACGTTTTATTATCAAAAGGCAAGTAATAGTCTTCATTTCCACTCCACCCCATGATTCTAATGTTATTCAAACCATTTTCACGCTCATTAATAACCAAATAGTCTTTGAAAATCTCAATATCTTCAACTAAAACATTTTTTCTGTGAGGAATAATATCTACCCAATTTTCCTTTGAAGTATTACTTTCAGAAGTTTTGCATACTTTGAAATTCGTAGACCCGTCTGCATTAGTGATGATGTAAAAGCTATCATTAAAGTGTGCAATAGAATATTCCAAATCTTTGCTTCTCTCTTGAAATACTCTAAATTCACCACTAGGATTATCGGCATTCAAGATTCTATACTCCGTTGAAAGCGTACTTGAAGCACCTATAACCAAATATTTTTTTGATTTCGTTTTGTAAATAAAGGTATTAAACGTATCGTCTTCCTCATGGTATACTTCCACATCTTCCTCAGGTTTAGTACCCAAAATATGCTTGTATATTTTGAAAGATCTTAAGGTAACTTCATCTTTTTTTGTGTAAAACAAGGTTTTATTATCATTGGCCCATGTAATACTGCCAGTAGTATTTTTTATTTCGTCATTATAAACTTTTCCAGTGTTAAGGTTCTTAATTTGAATGGTATACTGCCTCCTACTTACAATGTCAGTTGAAAATGCCGCCATAGTATTATCAGGGCTTATTGAAATACCACCTAGTTTAAAATAGGTCAAAGACTTAGCCATTTCATTACAATTAAAAAGCACCTCCTCTTCTGCATTTAAATTATTTTTTTTACGCGTATAAATAGGGTAATCTTTTCCTTTTTCAAATCTAGTAATGTACCAATAACCGTCAAGTTTATAAGGAACCGAAGTATCGTCCTCCTTAATTCTACTCTTCATTTCTTCAAACAATGATTTTTGAAGTG
Organism: Jejuia sp. UBA6058; assembly: GCA_002428965.1. Classification (GTDB taxonomy): domain Bacteria; phylum Bacteroidota; class Bacteroidia; order Flavobacteriales; family Flavobacteriaceae; genus Jejuia. The sequence goes on from DIYI01000017.1 coordinate 270,238, forward strand.
CTTCAGTATTCTGCATCATTGTTTTGGTGTAGGTGTTTTCTGCCTCAAGATAATCTATAACGGCTTTATCCTCTCTTTGATTTAGCCAATAGTAATTATCAACTCTAATATCATTATGCATCACAAGCTCATGTGGCACTTTTTTCGCTACAGGAGGTTTTGAAACATCTAAAACGTTTTTCATTTGTCTTCTTCTTTACACGAAGCAGCAAAAATAATGCATAAGATGACAATGAGGCACTGTTTTTTCACTTTAACTTTTTTTGATATAAAAATATGCTAGGTTTTAATAATTTTGCCTGTACACAAAGAAATTTACAGATTATGTTTGGAGATATGATGAATATGATGGGTAAACTAAAGGAAACCCAAAGGAAAGTTGAAGAAACTAAGAAACGCCTTGATACAGTTTTGGTGGACGAAAGTAGTAGCGACGGAAAACTTAAAATTACCCTTACCGCCAATAGAACCATCAAATCCATTGAATTTGATGATTCGCTTCTGGAAGATAAAGAAGAGCTAGAAGACTATCTTATACTTACCTTAAACAAAGCTATTGGAAAAGCAACGAAGGTTAATGAAGCAGAACTTGCTGCAGTAGCTAAAGAAGGCATGCCTAATATCCCGGGAATGGATATGTTTAAATAACTTTAGTAGTTTTTTAAAAAATTTAATAACGTATCGTGCATAGCCTCGGAGTAATCCATGTGCGTAACCATGCGCAATTTACCACCACCCATGGCGATAATCAATATGCCTTTCTTCTTTAATTTTTCCATAAAGGCTTGTTCATTTACATCGTTATTGAGTTCAAAAATTATAATATTGGTTTCTATTTTTTCTACATGCTTTACCACCGGGAGCGTACTTAGAATTGTTCCTATCTCCCGAGCTTTCGTATGATCATCAGAAAGCCTATCAATATTATGCTCTAAAGCATATAAGGCAGCCGCTGCTAAATAGCCTGCTTGCCTCATATTACCACCAAAAATCTTTCTAATCCTAATAGCCTGTTGCATAATTTCTATATCACCAACCAATACTGAACCTACAGGACACCCCAAACCTTTACTAAAACAAACAGAAATGGTATCAAAAACATTTCCGTATTGTAGCGCTGATTCCTTTCTTTCTATAAGGGCATGCCATAAACGAGCTCCATCTAAATGAAGCCCTAAATTATTCTCATGACACACTTGTTGTATACGTATTATTTCATTAAAATCCCAACAAGCACCTCCTCCTTTATTTGTCGTATTTTCTATTTCAACTAAGCTAGTTTTGCTATAATAATATGCGTCTGGGTTTATTGCTTTTTCAACCATTTCTGCAGTAAACATACCACGACTTCCATCCAGTAAATTACAAGAAACACCGCTATTAAATGAAGCACCTCCTGACTCGTAATTATAAATATGGGCGTATCTATCACAAATAACTTGATCTCCAGGCTGTGTGTGCAGTTTTATAGCTGTCTGGTTCGCCATTGTTCCACTTGGAAAAAAAAGAGCTTCTTCTTTACCAAATAACTGCGCCACTTGATATTCCAATTCATTTACCGTTTCATCCTCCCGAAACACATCGTCACCAACTTGAGCTTTCAGCATTTTCTTAAGCATTTTTTTTGATGGCTTGGTAACCGTATCACTGCGCAAATCTATAATCACAAGAAGAATTTAAAAAGTTGAGGTTAAAGCTAAAAAAATATCTTCTAAGTTTTTTCATGACCAAGTAATAATCCTATTTTTGTCCAAATTCAAAATAAAATTATGATTACTTCAGATCAAATTAAAGATCTAAACACCCGCCTTGACAAACTAAGGCACTATCTTTGACATAGATGCCAAACTTATAGAAATTCAAAACGAAGAAGAGCAAACCTTCGACCCAAATTTCTGGAACGATCCAAAAGCTGCTGAAGTGATAATGAAATCCCTTCGGGTTAAGAAAAAATGGGTTAAAGATTTTGAAGACGTTAAAACACTCACCGAGGATTTAGAAGTTATTTACGAGTTTTTTAAAGAAGGTGAAGCTACGCAGGAAGATGTTGAAAATAGATATGACAAAGCCTCTACACTTTTAGAAGACATCGAATTTAGAAATATGCTTTCCGAAGAAGGTGATAGCTTAAGTGCCGTATTGCAAATTACTGCAGGTGCCGGTGGTACCGAAAGTTGTGATTGGGCAAGTATGCTCATGCGCATGTACTTAATGTATGCGGAAAAAAAAGGATTAAAAGTAAAGGAGCTTAACTTTCAAGAAGGTGATGTTGCTGGTATAAAAACGGTGACTTTAGAGATTGAAGGCGATTTTGCCTTTGGTTGGTTAAAAGGCGAAAATGGTGTTCACCGATTGGTGAGGATTTCGCCTTTTGATAGTAACGCCAAACGCCATACCAGTTTTGCATCGGTTTATGTATATCCTTTAGTGGATGATACCATTGAAATTGAAATTAACCCTGCAGATATTGAAATTACAACAGCGCGCTCAAGTGGTGCCGGTGGACAAAATGTAAATAAGGTTGAAACTAAAGTACAACTGCTTCATAAACCTTCGGGGATTCAAATACAATGTTCTGAAACACGTTCTCAACACGATAACAGAGCCAGAGCGATGCAGATGTTGAAGTCTCAGTTATACGAAATTGAACTTCAAAAACAGTTATCTCAAAGAGATGATATTGAAGCGAGTAAAATGAAGATTGAATGGGGAAGTCAAATTCGTAATTACGTAATGCATCCCTATAAATTGGTAAAAGATGTAAGAACAAACCACGAAACCGGCAATGTAGATGCTGTTATGGATGGTAATATTGAAGCTTTTTTAAAGGCATATTTAATGATGATGGGACAAAAAGTTGAAGACGACAATCAATTATGAATAAAATAGATACATTAATTTTCGATCTTGGAGGTGTGTTAATTGACTGGAATCCAGAGTATGTGTTTCTTGAAGCCTTTGAAGGCGATCGCGAAAAAATGCAATGGTTTTTTGATAATATTTGTACCAAAGATTGGAACGAAAATCAAGATGCGGGTTACCCAATAGCGCAAGCAACAGAAGACTTAGTAAAGCAGTTTCCCGACTACGAAAGGTATATTCGAATGTACTACGGAGACTGGGAGAAAATGCTTGGTGGCGCTATTGAAGGTACCGTTTCTATTTTAGGAAAACTGGTTGAAAACGAAAACTATAAGGTCGTGGCCTTAACCAACTGGAGTAACGAAACCTTCCCCATTGCACAAAAACGTTTTGAATTTTTAAATTGGTTTGAAGGTATTGTAGTTTCTGGCGATGAAAAAACCAGAAAACCCTATAAACCCATTTTTGATATACTCTTCAATCGATATAATGTTAAAGCCGAAAACGCCATATTTATAGACGATAGTCAAAGAAATATTGAAGCAGCAAATAAATTGGGTATTAATGGCATTCAATTTAAATCACCCGAACAATTAATTTCTGATTTAAAAACATTCAATATAAATATCTAATGATAACCATTTACCACAATAACCGTTGTAGAAAATCTCGTGAAGGTCTAGAAATATTAGAAAATTCCGGAAAGGAATTTCAAGTTGTAAAGTATTTAGAAGATGTACCTTCAGAAGAAGAGCTCAAAGCTATTATTGAAAAGCTTGGTATTCAACCCATTGAGCTCGTTAGAAAAAACGAAGCTATTTGGAAATGGGAGTACAAAGGAAAAGAACTTTCGGATGATGATATCATTAAAGCTATGGTAGAAAACCCAAAGCTGATTGAACGCCCAATTATTATCCATGGAAATACGGCTGTAATTGGAAGACCACCTCAAAAAATTCTTGAGATACTTTAAACTGATTCTACATTAATTCTTTTAACATCCCTTTAACCTTAATAGGTATAATGAACCTCTAATTTTGCCCAAAAATTAGAGAGAGCCTATGAAGCAAGTATTATTTTGTTTTCTGTTATACATCACTACCTTTTCACTTCAAGCTCAAAAAGAGGTTACAATTACAGGAAAGGTTTTAGACAAAGAAACCAATCAACCTTTAGAATATGCTACCGTAGCGTTCTTCAATAAAAAAGAAAACAAAATTGAAACCGGAGGTATCACCGATTTAGAAGGTAATTTTAGTATTCCCGTAAAGGCAGGTATTTACGATATTTCCATAGAATATATTTCATTTAAAACCATTACGATCCCCGATAGAAAGCTAACTAAATCTGAAAATATTGGAGTTTTTAGTCTAGCTTTAGATACCGAAACACTTGAGGCCGTAGAAATTATTGCTGAAAAAACAACCGTTGAAGTTCGTCTTGATAAAAAGATTTACAATGTTGGTAAAGACCTTACAGTAAGTGGCGGAACTGTTAGTGATGTACTCGACAATGTCCCTTCAGTTTCAGTTGATGCAGAAGGAACTGTAGCCCTCCGTGGAAATGATAACGTACGTATTCTAATAAACGGAAAACCGTCTGGACTAGTTGGTTTAAACTCTGCTGAAGCGTTACAGCAATTACCTGCCGAGGCTATAGAAAAAGTAGAAGTGGTCACATCCCCTTCCGCAAGATATGAAGCTGAAGGTACTGCAGGTATCTTAAATATCATTCTAAGAAGAAGCAAGCTCCAAGGGCTTAACGGCTCTATTACTACCAATATTGGTCACCCGGAAACCTACGGTATTAATGGAAATATTAATTATCGCACTGGAGATGTCAACTTTTTTAATACGACAGCGTACAATGATAGAAAGCGTTTCGGACGCTGGTTTAACGATGTTAGCTATTTTGATATCAACACCCCAGATTTAAATGAAAGACGCAGGTGGACAGACACCAGAAAAGGTTTCACAACAAATACAGGTGTTGAATGGTATATTAATGACTCTGCATCTTTAATAGGTTCTATTGTTTATAGAGATAGTGACAACCTGAATAACTCTGTTAATACCTTAACGCAAATCAATAAAGTTAACAACACTACGAGTGAGAGTTTTAGAAATGATCCTGAAAAACAAGAAAGTAAAACAGTGCAATATGCGCTAAACTTCACCAAAAATTTTGAAAAAACCGACCATAAGTTAACGGCTGATTTTCAATACGAAGACAGCAATGAAGATCAAAATTCTCTCATCACCATTAATGGCATTGACTCTGAAATTGTGAATACTTTAGAAGACCAACAAAATATATTACTGCAAACGGATTATGTAGTGCCGATCGGAGAGATGAGTCAGTTTGAAATGGGGTATCGTGGTGATTTTAGTACCCGTTCCACCGATTTTGAGGTGTCTATCCTAAATCCCGATTCTGGAAATTTCGAAATCAACAGAAACCTAACCAACGTTTTTAATTTTAAACAATACATCACCGCTGTTTACACGCAATTTGGTAGCAAAATTGGCAAGTTCTCCTATTTGCTAGGGCTTAGAATGGAAAATACTAGAATCACCCTAGACCAACCCACAACTGGAGATTTTGATAGAAAAAAAATAAACGGACTCTTCCCAACCGTTAACCTAAATTATGAAGTAAGTGAAACCCAAAGTTTCAGTTTAGGGTATAACAGACGTATACGAAGACCTAGAGGTTTTATGCTTAACCCCTTCCCTTCCCGCTCTAGTGTTACCAATGTATTTCAAGGAAATCCAGGACTCAACCCAACCTTCGCAGGCACATTTGAATTGGGCTATCTCAACCGACTAGATAAAGTTACTATCGCGTCTTCCATATACTATCAAAGTTCTAAGGATATCATGACGTTTGTAAGTAGAGAAACCGGAGAAACCGTTACTGTTGCTGGAGAAGAATTTCCCGTAATTGAGCGTGGGCCGGTAAACTTAGGAAAAGACCGCCGTTACGGTTTTGAACTAAACGTTAACTACAGCCCATCAAGAAAATGGCGCATCAACACCGATTTTAATATCTTTAATTTTGAGCGCGATGGTACTTTTAACGGTATAGACCTTAGTGCCAACAACCTAACTTGGACCGCCAGAATCAATAACAAAATCACCCTGCCTTATAGTATCGATTGGCAGACCAATATTAGCTACCGCGGGCCTTCACAAGATGCGCAAAACAACAGAAGAGGCGTATTTGGAACCAATATAGCCTTAAGTAAAGATTTATTTAAAGAAAAAGCATCCATTGCCTTTAACGTGCAAGATGTGTTCAATACCAGATTTTTCAGCAACGATATTACGGCCCCAACATTCACCGCATATCAAGAAATTCAATTTAGGGGCGGTCGCATATACAATCTCGCGTTTACCTACAGATTCAACCAGAAGAAAAAACGCGAACGCCAAAGAGACTTTGATAGTGGCGGTATGGAAATGTAGCCCTTTTGTTCTAATAATTATTAGGGCGTTCCCCTCGATTATACTACCGAAATTTTGAAGAAACACCCGTCCTCGGGTCGGGCTTTTCGCTATATCTTTTTAAAAACTACGTCATTGCGAGGAGTGTGCGACGTAGCAATCTCAAACAATTTAGCTCTTCACTAACTTGTGCTTCCAAAGTTTTAAAAAGGATGCCGCTGCAATCCCTAACGCGGGTGTGTTTGCCAATAATATTCTACAACCAACTAACAGAAACTTATTTCTGCTCTCTTTCTTTTCTTTGTAGAAAAAATCTGCTAACTTCGTTTGAAGTCGGATACAAAACATAAATTAGCGTCATACTCTTTACTCTCTTGTAACCAATGAAAATAAATAGAATTGTAATTAGGAACTTTAAAAGTGTAGAACACATCGACATTGATTGTTCACAAAAGATAAATGCCTTTATCGGAGAAAACAGTACAGGAAAGAGCAATATATTTGATGCTATTAATTGGCCTTTAGGCCCCATATACCCGTCCTTTAATTCAACTATGCCAGAAGATCATTTTATGGGCGACCCTGACAATGAGATTAAAATATCACTCGAATTTGATAATGGCAAATATTTGCAATTAGCCGAAAAGTGGACAGACCTAAGAGGATATGAAAAATCTGGTTTGAATCATTCTGGTAATTACATTACGGATATAGATAGACAACAATATTGTTCTGCATACCTAGGAGTGGATAGGTCTATTCTTGATTATGCTCCATCCAACAGATGGTCTTTAATGGGGAGAATTCTCCAAGACATCAACCATATGTTCAAAGAACAGGAGGTTGTTAACGAAGAAACTGGCGAGATTATAAAAAAAACGGAGTTATTTAAGTCCGAAATTGAAAAACTTCGTGATAACATTCTTTTTACCGTTGAAGATGATAATGGGACGCAGGTAATGAAAAGGTTTATTGAGGTTTTACAAGTTGAAACTGCTAAACAACTCAACAGACCAAGTAATGAACTTAAAGTAGATTTAAATCTTTATGACCCTTGGAATTTTTTTAGAACTTTACAACTTGTAATATGTGAAAACGAGACTAACCTATCATTCCAAGCTTCAAAACTTGGTATGGGAGTTCAAGCTTCAATTTCAATAGCAATATTAAAGGCATATTCCCAATTAAAGCTAAATAATAGCACTCCACTTTTTATTGATGAGCCTGAATTATTCTTACATCCCCAAGCACAAAGAAATTTTTATAAAGTTTTATGTGAGTTGACTGAAACGGGAACACAAATATTTTTTACAACTCATTCTCCTGATTTTCTTAATGTTGGGAGATTTAATGAAATATTTTTGGTTAGAAAAAATGCAGAAAACGGCACATATATAAGATGCGCGAAACCTACAGATTTTGTAACTGATATAAAGATTAGAAGAAATATTGATGCAACGAATGATGATATTTTACTTCATTACAAAAATGCCTATGAGGAAACTGGAGATACTCAAAAAGCTAACGAAGGCTTTTTTGCCAAAAAAATAATTTTAGTTGAAGGACAAAGCGAAACATTACTTTTGCCTTATTTTTTTAATCTAATTGATTACGATTACATTGGAAAAGGTATTACAATTGTAAGATGTGGTGATAAAAGTGAGCTTGACAGGTTTTATCGATTATATACGGAGTTTGGAATACCTTGTTTTATGATTTTTGACGGAGACAATCAACACATAGGGACACAAGATGAAGCAAGTACAATAGCGAAAAACAAAGCGTTACTTGAAATATTTGACATATATCAAGATTTTCCAGATAACATCGTTAACGATAAGTTTTTAGGATTTGAAGCCACTTTAAACGAAAATTTAGGAATTGAAACTTCCAAAAAAGGTTTAAAACTATTTAAACTCATAAAACAACATATTACGACGATAGAACAAGTTCCTGATTGGGTGACCGAAATGAGTGAAAAGATTGACTTACTTAAGGACAATACAGAAAGTATCTTAAAAAAAGAATAATAATACTAAGATAAGATGTATTAAAATTCATTTTATTAAAAAATACTGTCCTTCAGATTTAGCTCTTAAATTAGCAAACACACCCGCGTTAGGGATTGAACGGCATGTTTGAAATCCCCGACGAAGGAGGGATTGAGTAGTGAAAGCCCGACCCCTTGTGGGTAACGCCCAAATAAAAAAGGGAAACATAAATATGCTTCCCTTTAAATATATCGGTTATTGTGATGTCTAACTCTGTAAACGCTTTGCTTTCTTTTCTTCTCTTATTTCTTTTAGTCTTTCGATTAGAGAACCTCCAATCCAATAAGGGATAACGAAGGTTAATAAGAAAATCATTAACCAAAAACCTATTGTTAATATGGTTAAGAAAGCTAAAAATCCTAAATATTGGTCAAATTCGAATAACATTGTAAGCGTTTTATTAATGTTTTGCAAAGTTAGTGTAAAGCGTTTTGTTTTACAATACCAAATTAAAAATTATTAACAGTTTTTTTAACCACTTTGGTTCTAGTCCAAACTAGGCTGTGGTGTTGTTCTTAAATAAGGTTTAACCACGGTGTGCCCCTTTGGAAATAACTCCGGAATATCTTCGGTAGCAATAGATGGTGACACTACTACATCTTCACCATGTTTCCAGTTGGCAGGTGTCGCTACCTTGTGATACGCTGTTAATTGTAGGGAATCGATAACCCTCAATAGCTCATCAAAATTCCGTCCTGTAGACGCTGGATATGTAATAATTAGTTTCACTTTCTTATCGTCTCCAATTACAAACACAGAACGCACCGTTAATTTGCTGTCTGCATTTGGGTGAATCATATCATACAATTCAGAAACCTTTCTATCCTCATCGGCAATAATGGGGAAATTAACTTCGGTATTTTGGGTTTCGTTGATATCTCCAATCCATCCTTTGTGAGATTCCAATCCATCTACACTTAATGCCACAACCTTTACGTTACGTTTCTTAAATTCTTCGGTATATTTTGCTACTGTTCCTAATTCTGTTGTACAAACCGGTGTGTAATCTGCAGGGTGAGAGAACAAAATGCCCCAACTATCCCCTAGCCATTCATGGAAATTAATTTCTCCTTCAGTTGATTGTGCTGTAAAATTAGGAGTTACGTCTCCTAGTCTAATTGTTGCCATAATACTATGCTTTATTTAGTGTTTTTACTATTAAATTTAATTCCTACTAAATTAATAGGTTTTAAAGATTGCACCTAATTAAATTCGTTATTTATTTGTTAAAAACACATCCAAAAAACTAACAAAAATCATATTTAAAACCGCTTTAAATAAAGTAACTTTGTGCCTTACTTTTAAAAACCAACAACATGAGTTTTAGAATAGAGAAAGATACAATGGGCGAGGTAAAAGTGCCTGCTGATAAACTATGGGGAGCGCAAACGGAGCGTTCGAGAAATAACTTTAAAATTGGCCCAAGCGCTTCAATGCCGTTAGAAATTGTGTACGGTTTTGCATATTTAAAAAAGGCCGCGGCTTACACTAATTGTGAACTTGGAGTTTTACCAATTGAAAAAAGGGATTATATAGGACAAGTTTGTGATGAAATTTTGGAAGGTAAGCATGATGATCAGTTTCCTTTAGTGGTTTGGCAAACAGGTTCTGGAACTCAAAGTAATATGAATGTTAATGAAGTGATTGCCAATAGAGCGCATCAAATTGCTGGAAAAGTTATTGGTGAAGGTGAAAAGACCATTCAGCCTAATGATGACGTTAATAAATCACAGTCTTCCAACGACACCTTCCCTACTGGAATGCACATTGCGGCGTATAAGAAAATTGTTGAAACTACAATTCCGGGTGTGAAGCAACTAAGAGATACGCTGCATAAAAAATCTAACGACTTTAAAGATGTTGTAAAAATTGGTAGAACACATTTGATGGATGCAACACCGTTGACTTTAGGTCAAGAACTATCTGGATATGTAGCACAGTTAGATCATGGCATTAAAGCCTTAGAAAACACCTTATCTCATTTAAGCGAATTAGCTTTAGGAGGAACTGCAGTTGGTACAGGGTTAAATACACCTAAAGGTTATAGCAAACGCGTAGCAGAATTTATTGCTGAATTTACAGGCTTACCTTTTGTAACTGCTCCAAATAAATTTGAAGCCTTAGCAGCTCATGACGCCTTAGTGGAAACTCATGGTGCTTTAAAACAGTTAGCAGTGTCATTAAACAAGATTGCAAACGATATTAGAATGATGGCATCTGGTCCTCGTTCTGGTATTGGTGAAATCATCATTCCTGCAAACGAACCTGGAAGCTCTATTATGCCAGGGAAAGTAAACCCTACACAATGTGAAGCCTTAACTATGGTTTGTGCACAAGTTATTGGTAACGATGTTACTGTATCTGTTGCGGGTACTCAAGGTCATTATGAACTTAATGTATTTAAACCCGTAATGGCTTATAACGTTCTGCAATCTGCCCAATTAATTGGTGATGCTTGTGTAAGCTTTGATGAAAATTGTGCTGTTGGTATTAAACCAAATCATAAAACGATTAAGCAGTTACTTAATAACTCTTTAATGCTGGTGACTGCTTTAAACACCAAAATAGGGTATTACAAAGCAGCTGAAATTGCTAATACAGCACATAAAAATGGTACGACACTTAAAGAAGAGGCCATTAACCTAGGTTATGTTACTGCCGAAGAATATGACGAATGGGTGAAGCCAGAAGATATGGTGGGATCATTAAAGTAATTTATCAGAAAATAAGAAAATTAAAAAAGCAGGTGAATACCTGCTTTCTTTTTGGTTGGTTAGCTATTAATCCTCCAATAAATTTATCTTATAGAAGACGAGTAGCAAATATATATTTATATGGGATAACAGGTATTAACAAATGTTAAATCTGTAATTATTTCAACTTTTTACGTATTCTACTCAATTGAACAGGAGTAATACTAAGATAAGAGGCAATATGGTACTGAGGTATCAATTTGTCAATGTTCGGCATGTCTTCTTTTAGCCTCTGATAACGCTCGGATGCATCCATTGATATTAATTCCAGTTGACGTTTTTCATTTTTAATAAAAACTTGTTCTAACAATCTGGCATATAAATTACTTATATTATTATCTGTTTTAGCAAGCTTCATAAACTCATAAAAATCAATTTCATACAATTTACATTCCGAGAGTGTTTCATATACTATTTTTGCAGGCTCTTTATTTATTAGTGCAGTTAGTGAGCCAGCAAAACTAAAGGGAAAAAAAAAGTTTTTATTATGCTCCTTTCCAGATTCTGAAGTAATATAACAACGAATTGCTCCTGATATTACTAGATATAATTTGGAAGGTATCTTACCTAATTTATCCAGTTGTACGTTCGCTTCAACCGTTTTTAGTTCTGAAATATCTTGGAGTTTTAAAAGTGTACTAAAGGGTATTTCTCCATGAGAACTAAGAAATTCTATGACTTTTTGCACGACTAAGAGGGATTGGTTGGTAATACAATATAAAATTTGTTTGTTTAAAAAAGAAAAAAAATCTATGTAAGGTCGTTTTAACGATACATTATGATAAAAAAAAGTCCAAAAGAATGAGCTCTTTTGGACTTCTTTAGAAGATATTAGGCCTCTCTTTATTTTAATGTGAACTCCGAAGCGGACACCAAATCTTTTTGGTTAAACACATTTACAATGTATCGTCCTTTTTCAAAATCATTATCCCCGTTAGCAGTTACGAATTCGCAAACATTTAGATTTGCATTTTCATAATTAAACTTACTTACAACACTATAGTTTAAAGTTTTATCTTCAAAAGTTACCTGAGCATTAGCCCCTAAAATATTGCTTTTAGGATCAATTACTTGAACATATAGTTCTTGATCTCCTGCTTGTACCAGTGGGTTTTTAGCAACTGTAAAACAAATACGAATTTTATCAGCTCTTTTTGCTCTTTCCGTAGGAATTAGTTTTCCAGAAGTTCTTTCAATTACTCCAAAACCTTTTAAATCTACTGTGTTTAATATAGAAGCATTTTCAACAACTTCCGCTAGGGCAGTATTTTGAACAAGTAGAGAATCTGTAAACATAGTGCGCTCTTCCAATCTTACTCTTGTGCTATCTAACGAAGTTGCCAAGTAAGAATTCTCAATCCTAAGAGAATCATTTTGCGCCAACAACACATCCATTTCCTTTTGAAGGTTTTTATATTTTGTTTTATAACGCCACAGGCTCTTAACATTTGTTTCTGATATTCTTAGTGAGTCAATTAAACCTTGAATACGTTCTCTCGCCTCAAGTAAGTCATTATTTGCAATATCATTCTCGGCAATAGCTTCATCGTATTGCTTCGCCATGGCATTCAAATCATTCATTACCAACTCTTTTTCTGCCAAAAGTTGTTTTTTATTGTCGTTAGTTTCTTTGTATAGGTTAATTGTGTAGAAACCTGTTGCTAAAAATAGTACTAGCGCTATTCCTAAACCAACCTTTAACCCTGTGTTGCTTTTATTTTCCATTATAGTTATTGTCTTTTAGTGTTAATAATAACGACTTTTATATAAGTCTGCTTAAAAATAAATTATTCTCTTTTCGTTTCAATAACATATACGCATACTTATTTTATTTGGATGTTGAACGAAGAAAATTAAATACAAAAAACTGATAAACAGAAACATAAAAACTAAAAACATTACTCCAAACTACTTAATCAATATTAATGAATAAGTGTTTGTGCTAATCATGCTAATCTATAAAATAAAAAAACGGAACACTTTCATGATCCGTTTTCTATTGTTCTATGTTAGAATTCTATTTATCTTCTAATTTCCAAGTTCGCACCCAATCAACTCTCATAGTATTGTTATTATCATCAGCCAGATCTGTTTTATCAGGTAAGCCTCCAAGCCAACCGGCTTCATTGGTCCAAACATCAAAAATAATCTCTAAATCCCTAGTAAATTCTCTATTATAGGTATTACCATCTTGATGTTCGCCAACTACAACACTTCCTGCTGGTTCACCATTTAAATAAAACTGAATATGTTTGGAATCTTTCCACCAAACTCCATAAATATGATAATCTTCATTCCAACCAACACTTCTCAGTGGATTAGTTGAGGTTAAATTAGACCTTAAAAAATTACCATGTTCTCTAACTGTTTGAGGAACTTCATTGGCATCTGCTTGGAAATACTGTGAATTCATCTGTTCTGGAAAAACATCTGCAGTACAATTAGTACAAGATGGGTTGGAATTGTTTTCTATAATATCAATTTCATCCCTATTATTTATATCTCCATTATTTAACCAATATGTATTGTAAGCAGAAATATGAGATGTTTTAATTCTTGCCTCAGTATACATAGGATAGCTTGTCTCTGCTTTGGAGTGAATTCTTGCTGTTTGAAACCACCTTTCACCTGTTGCTACTGATGGTTTTATCCATAGGTTACCATTTGTAACACCCGAATTTAATGTATTATTTACAACAGAAACAGGAACACCATAATTCCAAGTAGATTTAAACCACTTATTTGCGTCCCAAAAATCAAACTCATCGGACATAGACTCCAACTTCACCCACTGTTTATCAAGTGGTGTTGTATCATCTATTGATGTGAAGGTAGGAAAGTTGGGATCCATATTATTAAAATCCTCGGTTGTTGGCACATATGCTTCAACAGTAATTCTAACTGTTGCAGAAGACTTATCACCTTCAACATCAATTATTTCATAAGTAAAGGTATCTGATCCGTCATAGTTGTAGCTAGGAATGTATTCAAACACCCCATCACTAATCTCTGTTACTATCCCATTTTCAGCATTATCTAACAACGCATAATCGTCACCATCTCCTCCAGCATCTCCAATATTGTCATTGGAAGACACATCCACTTGATTTGACACCCCACTACTACTATCTTCTTGCACAGTTAGTGCATCGTCAGTTGCTACTGGTGTTTGTTTTGCAGGTTGCTGCGGTTCTGGCTCTGGCGAATCACTTCCACCACAAGATAAAAACAAAAGTACTGAACAAAAGCACGAGACTATTTGTAATCGATTTAAAGCAATTTTTTTTAACATCTTTCTTTTAATTTATTTGTTAATGCAACAAAATTAACGTTGGTATTAATGATTTATTAAAAAATAAACTTGATTTTATCTAAACATAAAACATATGTTGTCAAAATTTGAACCTATACTTAGTTGATTGAATGAAGATGAATATGTAATGTTAATCCAACGGTTTACAAATAAAACTTGAAAGTTTGATAAAAGCGGACTAATTCATAGATTTTAATGAATCTATTTGCTTTTGAAGTTTTTCTAATAGTTCTGCTTTATCATCTTGAATAGGAATAGATGTATTGATGGAATCTTTTACTGTTTCAACAATATCAATATCTTTTGTTTCCTCCGCAAAATAATAGCCAATCTTTTCACTGGCTCTCCAAGCTTCGTTTAGTTGATCGTATACCGATTTATCCCATTGACTAGGATGCTTTACATCAATCCAAACCACATCCCGGTATTCACTATCAATCAAAACTAAATCGGGAGTTGCAGCACCATCAAATTGTTGCGAATTGGTTTTACTAATAGCAGAAACCGTTCCCATAAAAAACAAACGTTTTTTACCCGCAATATTTTTAATATATGGACGAAATTCAACAGGAGTATTAGCTGTCCAATCATATTCTTTACGCGACTCTTTAACTTTTAATGGCATCGCAGAAACCCCAGCATAACCTTGTTTTTTAGCGGCATGATTATAGTAGTATAATTTATCAGTGCCATCGGCAGGAACAAACACACTAAAGCCCAAACTAGTACGCTCCTCTCCTACTGGTTCTAAACCAAACCAATGGTACAAACCACTGTAAGTATCAACTTCAGTTTCTGAAAAATCAAAATCAGTAACAAAAGGCTGTTGGTTTTGATCTTTTGGCATTTCAGGAATTTTAACGGCTGTTTCCATATTCCAAGGTAACGGATCACTAAATCCACCCAAGAATTTCAAAGATTCTGCTTGAAGCTGAGAAACCTTTTCAGCAAGCGTGTTCTGACGTGTTAGATAATCATGGTTTTTCATTTCATCAGGGCTTATATAAGTTCCTTTTCCTATTAAAATACGCTCTATATAATCGCCAAAATCATGCTCACCATTATCAATAACCATAACACCACCAAAGGTTGGATAAGGAAACAAAAAGCCTTTCCATTTTATTAAACTTACCACTTGCACCCAAGCACCTTTATCATTCTGCATGTAGTATGTGTCACTAGGTTCCATTGTAAACAGCTGAAAGAAATTAAAGCGCTGTACTACAGCATTATAGGTGTTTCTGCTAAATTTCAATGATTCCCCGATAGAAAACGTTACAGGTATTCTATTTTCACTGGAAAATCTAGGAAACGGTGTTGTACTAGACACTGCAAAAACTTCTTCTGTGTTATCTGTTATACCCTGCCAAACATATTTTTCAGTAGGCTGAATCGCCATCGTCCATTTATTCTCATCTGCAATGCGAACCAAATGTGGTAATGACACATCCTTAGTTTCTCCAACACTTTCATTAGCCATAGAGAAAATATTTCTTAAAGGTTGAATACGTTCATTTTGTGTTAGTGGAAGTTCATTGATTTCAACTTTATTGAGATGATTGAAAACATTATACGTTTTCATATAATCATACATTTTGAAGTGCCAACCTACCACGTATAAAATTCCAAAAAACACTAATAAAAGAGCAAGAATCCCTAATCTACCTCCCGTACTCGCAGATTTTCTGAATTTTCGCAATCCGAAAAACAATACTAAACCACTCAATAGAATGATAAAAATGAACTTCCTAACAAATAAAAGCGCTGGTTGATAGTCATCTCGCAACACAAAAAGTAGAATCAATAGAATTAACCCAACTACAATCGCAACGGTTTTTTGTTTTTTGCCTTTATTCCAATAATTTCTTATCATTTTTATTTTGTCATTCTGAACTTGTTTCAGAATCTTATTTTTTTGATTAATTCTTTCTAATTATGAGATCCCGAAACAAGTTCGAGACGACAGACATTTATTTTAAATAGCCCTTATCTTTTAAGCGCTCTCTTGCGCTTTTTCCTTCAGATTTAGGTTCTTCTTTTGGAACTTCCACTACGTCTTCGGCTTCTTTAGTTTTTAAATCTTCAATAAAGTCTTTTCCTTTTTCTATGGTGTCTTGAACTAAATCTTCAATAGAGTTGCTTTTTTCGTCAATTATCTCACTGGACTTAAAAATAAAACCTGCCAAATACGTCCCCAAAAGCGTACCTACAATCATTGAAGCAAATATTGAAATTGTAGCAATATCAATAGGGATTAAAAATCGGGTAATCACAATTCCAATTAAAAACAAAAATCCAATAAATACCAGTCGGACAATTAACTTTTGTTGATACAAAAAACCTGTTTTATCCGTTGGTTTCATCTGTAATTCTTTGGAATACATCAATTTATTAAAAAATCGATATAACTTATTTCCATAGGATTCCCTCCAATATAGTAATGCGCCAAATAAAATAGCTCCCACGAATATTATTAGTTCTAGTGTCATTAATACTAAAAGTTTTTAATTAACATTTTCTTTATCTTAAAAGTTATTAAACTCTACATTATAGCCAACAACTTTTATTTTACTATTATTACTTTTTGTTAATACCAGTTTTATTTTGGCACTACCTTTTTCAAATTTAACTTCATAGTCCATATTATAAATACCTTGATTAATTGAGCCTTCTGAAACCATTGTATTCCAAAATATCAATTCTCCCCTATCTAAATATCCTAATTCATTTTCAGTTAATTCAAAAATTTCAATCAATTCTGCTTTTGAAGTTACCTGATAAAACTCTTCACCAAAAAACTCCGTTGCATTGTCAAATTCTGAGTGTCTAATAGTATAAAAAAGATCTGCAACTACTTTTTGCGCTTCCATTAAATCTGCTTCCCGATTGTGATACTTTTTACTAAAATTACAGCTCGTGACTAGGATTGAAATAGTTAAAATAAACAAAACTTTTTTCATTAACTCTTTTTTATGGTAACACTAATTCCACTTACATCAAATAAACCTAAGGACTATTTATTAGTCTAAAAAACTTAAATATTGTTACTAATCGTTTCCACCACCCAGTCTTTAAATGAATCGTCCCAAGTCTCAAAAGATTTATAAAAATCTGGTTTGTCATACCAATACCAAAACAACACATCCTTCGGAGTAATATTTACCAAAAGTTTCCAAATTAAATCTTGATGTTTGGGCTCTAATGAGGAATGCGGACGGTGCAGCGCTAAAAACAATTGTGGATCTACAATATCAGCAATTTTGAACTCATTACTGGTTTCAATCTTCTCCAAATAACGTTCAACACTCATCACTTTTTTTCGAGATTTGATATCCATTTTGTTTAAATAACTTTTAAATAGAATTGGGTTATCTAAAATCTCTTTTATGGGATGCTGTGTCTTTTTTAGATTCTGAAACAGCTCAAATTTCTTGACGCGATTATAACGCTCTGTTTTCACTTCAGAATCCAAATCATAATCGATAATAGAATGGCTTCTCAATTTATCCATTAACTCAGGTTGGGAAATGTGATAAATCAACACATCATGTGTGGTGTCTTTTATAGCTTCTTTATGCCATTCCTCATCTTCAAAAATAGCAATAGGCACTATAAAATCTCGTAATAGATAAACACCTCCAAAAGCTCTGGTGTAAAAGGAATCTGTGGTATATTGTAACTCATGCAAATCTAAATCACGATGACGCAAGTCACCATAAGCTTTAGCAGAATCCAATAATTTTTGATGCATGGTTTCGCTGATGAAATTATTTCCTCTATTGAATTCTTCAACAAGTTGCAACTGCTCCTCTTTTACCTTATCCAGATTATCAATTAAATGAAAATGAATAGCAACTTCATTATATTTTAGAACGTCTAAAGGCTCATAAAATGCATCAATACCTTGGTCAAAATCTAAACAAATGGCGGAATCTCTAGTAATGTCTTTTATTTTTTGACCATGAATTTTAAAGACATATTTCATCATGTCCCTATCAAACGTATGAAAAGGCAAATACACAGGTTTTCCTTTTTGAAGCGGAGAAATGATAATACCGTGTGGATTTGCTTCTCCATTATTTAGATAAGTTGTATCGTCTTTTTCTTCAGCAACTTCAGGGCTCCAACCGATACCATCAATATGAAAGGTTTTAAGCTTAGTTTTGGTAAACCCGAGTTTTACCAAACACTTATTGTAACGCTCTACTAATTTTCCACTTACTGGAATAAGTTCGCTTCTGTATAGGTTTGCTTGTTTTAGTTTGTTCATTTTTAATAAATATTGAAGTTTAACTCCAACTCATATCTATAATAGCCTTAGTACCATCTATTTTCACTTTTCCTCCATATGCTCCACCTTCTCCATGATAAATTTCATATACTTTTAATTTATTTTCAGTTTTTGGAGTACTACCTTTTAGTCTTTTACTTTGATTTATCCATGTGTTCATTTCTAGTGTATCTTTTAATTGGAATTCTAAGATAAATTGACGTGTAAAAATGCTTCCTCTTTTTTCAATAGATATAATCTCAGTATTTTCAGGTAAACTATTCAGTCCACCCATTTCCAATGTACTCTGTATTACCTCATCTTTTTCCCAAGGCAACACATAGGCATTTGAAAAATATAAGAACAAGAAAAGAACACCTAAAACCGCAACTAATGACACTAATAAAAACTTCAAGTACTTCATAACTTAACCTAATAAATTATGAATAATAGCATACTGCAATAATACAATGGTTCGTGTATCCACAATCTCACCATTATGTAACATCTCTACAGCTTTTTTGAATGGAATTTCCATCACCTCAATATCTTCTGCTTCATCATCTAAACCACCACCGTCACTTACTTTCATGTCATCGGTATATTCTCCAACAAAAAAGTGCATTTTTTCTGTCATTACCCCTGGAGATGAATACCCTTCATACACTTTCTTCACAGATTTTAAACGATAACCTGTTTCCTCTTCGGTTTCTCTGATAATGCACTCCTCGGGATTGTCTTTATCTAACAAACCAGCTGCTATTTCTAATAACATGCCATCATCATTTTCGTTTAAATAGGTCGGTATTCTGAATTGTTTAATTAAAATGATAGTTTTTTTGGTGGTATTATAAAGTAAAATCCCAGCACCATCTCCTCTATCATACACTTCGCGCATTTGGTTTACCCATTTGCCATTGGGCATTAAATAATCAAAATTGTATTTTTTTAGGATATAGTAGTTACCTGAAAGGAGGGTGTTTTCTATGTTTTTAACTTTATTATTTATCATCTATATTTTAGCTATATAAACTTTCCGTTTGTTTTTGATAAATGATATTTTCTTCGGTCAGTTCCTTCCATTTATCATAAGAAATACTTTCAATATTGTTTTCTTTTAGTTTTGATACACCCTCTTTTATTAAAGTATATAACTTTTCATATCTGGGGATTTTTAATCCATACTTTTTCTTAATGGTCAACATATTAGTATGCCATGTAAAATTACTTTTTTTGTGCTTCATTAATTTCTCAAAAACATACTGCGGAATGAACATTGAACTTATCTTCGGATTGAATAAGATTCTAATTTCCACCCACTTCTCCCCACTAATAAAATTCTTTTCTGGAGACATCAAAATTAGATATCCCTCTATTCTAGCAATAATACAATCACCAAATTCTTTAAATCCTCGACTTTTAAAATCTTCAAAAGTTTTATTTTTCAGTTTACGCTTTTTGTATTTAGATAAAATCTTATTTTCAATTTTCTTATAGATTGTACCAATAATAATTGTTAGAATAATACTGATGCATATTAAAATAAGTACTAATATTTTAAAATTCTCATTTTCATAATTTTTAGCTAGAGCAGGAAGAATGGCTGCCAAAGTAATACCAAATACTGGTAAATAATATTTAACAATATGCTCTTTCATATATTACTAGTTAGAACCATCAAACTGCTGTCTCGCTTCCATTTCAATATTTAACTGATTCACTCTAGCATCTACTTTTCGTTTAAAATCGGTATCTGCAATGGTTGCCACATTATCCAAATAACGCACCACTTCCTGACGGCGGATTTCGGAAAAATCCAATCCTTTCATATTGGAACGCATTAATTCTTGAAGCATATTAAACTTAGTATCATATTCCTGTTTGAAATAGATTTCCGGATTTTCAAACCAATCTTCTTCCAAATCAAAATCGGTCAATCTTAAAGACACTGCACTTTGAATATTTCGTACATCCCGCGATGAAAAGAATGGGAATATTGCTTGCATCTCCTTATACAAATTAGCATAAAACAAATGCTGATTTGTTTTAAACTGTTTTTCAATTTTATCATACACCTCATAAACACGCTCCTCCGTAGGTTTTTCAACACTTTTCAAAATGTCTCCCATATTTTTTGCCAACCCTTGATCTTGAAGATAACTGTAATTCTCAGGTCCTTGCATGTTTACAAAATCGGGCATGGTATCTTCAATTTTACGCCACCACAAATGATCTTGATCTAAAAAGTCGTGTTCTGTCCTAGCCCCATCAATCTTAAAACGCCCTTGCACACGAGAAATCACAGCTTTATCTAACATTTCAGGTAGGTTGGTAAACAACCCAATGGAACTATTACCATAATTGACAGCATAAGCTCCTTCAGTATATCTTAAAAACACACCAATTACTTCCTTAACACCAGCCGAAACTCCTTGTGCAGTACGTTCTTGTAAATTGTTTTCAGCATCATCAATCGGTGCAAAAATCAATTTTGAAGGATCTTGTAAAGGTTTCATCCACTCCACCATTTTTTCAGCAGAACCACCTTGAAAAGTAGATATCAAAGTATCTGGCATGGGATGAAACAAAAATGGGATATCCAACGTATCACAATGCTCTTTTAATCGTGTAGCAATTGCGGCAATCAACATGCTTTTACCAGTTCCCGGAATACCATAGCCCATAAATACTGGCATAAAACCGCCCAATTCTTGAAATGGGTTTTTCTTTGTTGAAAAATCGTAGCTCAACAAACGCTCGGTTAAACGACGTGCAAAATGCTTCGCATCTCGGTTACCAACAATTTGTTCAAACTGAATTTTATTGAACTCTACGCTTTTTGCAGTGCCTTGAAATACATTGTTCCAACCAGAAACCGCAAACTCAGAGTTTTCTAATTTATACGTTCTGTCCTCAATAGTTTCGGTGTACTCTAGAGAACTTTTACGTAATTGAATTTCATCAATTAAAGCTTCAAAATATACTACCGTGAAATTGATAACATCTTTATCAGACTTAATAATTTCAGGATGCCCTAAATACTTATCATAATAGAACAAGCTACATGAAATTCCTTTTATAGGCGACATTAAAGACACCTCAGGAATGCCTGCAAACTTTTGCTTCATTACACTTAAATCGTCGGAGGCATGTGGTTTTAAGTCGTGCAATATTTTGTAGGCTTTTGAAAACAGCATAAATGCTGTAGCTGTATGCATTTTACTTTCAAATTCTCTTTGTCCGTTTCTATCAAGGGCTGATTTGTTTTCATTTAAACTTGATAAACCTGAAGCATCGTAATAGCTATCCTTTATCCAAATTCCTAAGGTAATCCCTTCTTGAACCGCATATAACGTTTGATTTAAATAAATAGGAATTGCCACAGAATCTGGTAACAAACGCTTTTTTAGCGCTAGAATAGTTTTAGAAACCGAGGTGATTTCAGCGGCACTTGAGCCATTGTTGGCACGCGACAGATATAATAGAATAGATTCATCTTTAGCATCCCTATCTCTATTTTTTGCACGAGCACCTTGCTCCCACTGTACACTTTTTAGATAAGAAGAAGCTTCATCACGAAGTATATCGAGTTCTGATAGTTTTATGGGAAATGTTGAATTGTGTTCCATGTTTTAATAAGTTTTCAGTCACAGTCACAGTTTTCAGTACTGCTTACCGCGACTGTGACTGCTTACTTTAAAGTTTTATTTCTACCCCAGCAATCTCAATAGGCGGTTTAGCCAGCCCATTCATAATATCTGGGGTTTTGTTATATAACAATTGGATGACACGATGTGGCGCCAACACATATTTTTGTTGAAACACGTCACCCCAATTTTGAAAAATTTGCTTGTTAAAGAAGCTGCCTTCCTTAAATTCACTTTTTGAAGCTACTTCGGTTACTTTTAACGATACTGCATAAGATTCCAAAGGAATTGTCTTTTTGCTTATGGCTTCTAAAACGGTGTGGGTCAAGACATTTTCATCTTTGGTAAACATATTGTGCACAGGTCCCAAATCCACACGCTTAATGATTTTTGGAAATACTTTAGGCAGTTTCTTGTCGATGGCATAGGCCATTGTATCTAAATTCATATCACGGTCCGCCACATTTTTAAGCACTTCATAAATTTCACTTTTGTAATCATTGATGCGATTACCGTTATAATTGAAATACATAAAGCATATAAAAGGTCTGTTTTTTATCACATCATAAAAGCTCCAACTTGTCAATAAATCTGCACCTGAATCTTTTGGCGCACTTACAATTTTTCCTTGTACAAAGCGATTAAAAATATATTTCTTGTTTACCGAAGCGTAGTATACAATTGATGCCGCCTGAAACAACCTGCTCTTCTTAACATTTTGTTTTTTGCGCATCAACGTATCTAAAAATTCCTCTTTTAGCGTTGCAATTGGTGTCAATCTACCTAAATACTCATCCCGAAGTTCTAAATCGTTGAACAAATACCTGAATTCCAGATAATTGGGAAATCCAGATTCTGTCAAATCCACCTTCATGTTATCCTCTTCGTCGTACATGTATTTAATGCGCATCGCCTCAATGGAATACAACAATAAATCGCAATACTGCTTAAACATGGCCACCTCCTCATCATTACAAATTTTTTCGCGTTGCACAGCCACAATCAACTCCTTAAATACAAAATCTATCATTTTATGATAAAAGGTGTAATGCGCTTTTGAATCTAAAATTGCAGAATCTAAAGGTGTAACTATTTGGTTAATTGACATATTTCAGTTTTCAGTAAACAGTCGCAGTTTGCAGTAGCATTGTGCGTCATTAATTTTTCTTTTTTTGGCGTTACCACAAGGGTCGGGCTTTCACTACTCGCTCTCTGCGAGGAGCTCAAACATGCCGTTCAATCCCTAACGCAGATTCGGCTAACTTCAAGTGTATTGTTTTTTGTTGGATATTTTAAAAATTGAGTTGACCTTTTTTAACCATCACGAACCCTAGGTTAATCTATACGTTTGCAAGTACACCCGCGTTAGGGATTGCAGTGGTAGCTTTTGCCGAGGCACGCATCGAGGTAAAACTTTTAACGGAAAGCCCGACCCGCATGGTAACGCTCACTTCTCGATACAATTTGTTCGTTCCTCACAAATCACTCGAAGTGACAAATTAGCTTAATAAATCGTCGTCGTTAGCTTCTGGCTTAGGCGCTCCTGCTGGTTCGTCATCGCCTGAAGGCGCATTGGCATCAGCCTTATAATACTCTTCAAAGATTTCCTTCATATCGATACCATAACGCTCCGCAAAGTTCTTTTGGATATCCACATCCTTCTCGCGAATTTCTTGTAAAGCTTCTGCATAACTGCTATACACACCTTGCATTACTTTTTCGTGAACTGGTATATTATCCATCATGTCTTGACGCGCTTTGGCACTTGCAGTGTGCATTGCAGCAAGGGTTTCACCAATGTGCTCATCGGTTTTTACACCCAAGTGCTCCAAAATAGCAGCAAACTCCTGGTCCGTTCTGGCTTTAAGTGCCACTACGTATCCATCGTAATATTTTAAACGCTCTTCGGTATCACTCTTTAATTTAGCGCGATGCGTTTGCAGGTTACTTCTAAGCGATGTGAGTACTTTAATGGTTAAATTATGTTTGTGTACAAAACTATCCTTACTAGCAGCCAAAGTGGTATAGGCATTCTTTAAACCTTCTAATTCCTCTACTTTTTGCTCAAGTTTAGTTACTTTACCTATAGCTTGTGCGTATTCTGCAGATTGTTTATCAGCAATATCCTCAAGTTCCTGTCTAGCTTGTTTTAAAAGTGTATATTGCTCTTCTAATTTGGCTTCAACTTCTTTCTTCTTCTCTAATGCTTTCGTGTGGTTTTTAGTAGCCTCAACTATCGCGTCTTGTAATTTATCCTCAACCTCCTTAATTTCTACTTCTCTATTTTTAAGGCGTGTTACAGCCGCTTGAGATTTATATGACAATTCTTTTAAAAGGGTTTGTACATCAGCATTTTCAATACGCTCTTGGAACATAGCTTTTGCTTTATTATCAGCTGAAGCCCTTACTTTTTCTGCATCTTTTAGAGCTTGTTCTGCCTTTGCTATTTTGCTTTTACGTCCCCAAAGGTTATTCCACCATGTATCAGGTTTGGCTTTAGCATCATCTAACTCTACT
This sequence comes from Jejuia sp. UBA6058, assembly GCA_002428965.1. Classification (GTDB taxonomy): domain Bacteria; phylum Bacteroidota; class Bacteroidia; order Flavobacteriales; family Flavobacteriaceae; genus Jejuia. The sequence goes on from DIYI01000017.1 coordinate 295,097, forward strand.
CTTGCCCTCTCCAATGCTTTTTGAGCATCATCAATTACTTTTTGTTCCGTAGCATTGAGTGATGAAAACTTCTCGAATAAAATACCAACTTCATCTTGATAATCCGTTAAATCTTTTATGGCGTCTAAAAGCGTTGTTCTATCCTTTTCTGCCATTGTAACAACATCATCCAATGTTGCATTTAATATTTTCTGGCGCATCTCAGGATCGTCCTCTTGCGACAGTTTAGACTTCATGGTATCAATAGCTTTCCCCCAATTGACATCTACTTTTTCAGTTTTTTCATTGGAATTAGTTTCTAATAAGTCAAAATCATCAGACATGTTGTGCATAGTGTTTTAGAGTTGAACATTTTAAAGGATAAGCAATTTCGTTAAAAAAGATGACTTTTGAAATTTAAATTACTTTAAAATATCTGTATTAAATTATCTTATTTTGTTACAACAAAAGCAGGGTTGGTGTTTCATTCTAAGATTTAATAGCTACTAAAAGTTTTCAGCCACTACATGTCGGGAACAACTTTTGAAGAAAAAACCTTAACAAATGTTAATAAAAAACGGTGTTATTTCGATAAAAATTGTTTTTTTACCGATAAAAAGCATTATATTTGCGTAGCTATTAACCCAAATTTATTTTAAATGCTATTGTTAACCTCTTATTTGAAAATACCTCCGCTGATTATTAGTCAAAGTCAGATTGTGACCGTACTCTCTATTGTGGTTGTTTTTTTTCTGATTCTTTTAATTTTAGGTGTTAGAAAGTCTTATATTTTGAAAAAGGAGAATGATAAGTTAAGTGAAATAAAGACTTCTCAAAATGATGAAGAGGAAAAAGTCTATAAAGACTTTAGAGAGGGACATATGTATGATAATAACTAAATTTCAATGATTATACTAATCCTCTTGGTAACTCCTATTTTCGTGCTTCTTTTTCTAATTACTAGAAATATAGAAAAGCAAAGTACACTGTTACGTCAGTTTGATGCTACAAATAAGAGTTTTGAAAACATTAAAAATTCTGATTTTGTGTTAGGAGATGGCCATATTTACATGTAGAAAAGGGACATACATAAACTCAAAAAGGCCCACTTTTTTTACAAAGTGGGCCTTTTTAGTCATACTTAATACCTTCTTTACCTAATTAACTTTTTATATTTTATGCGCTTAGGCATCAAATCGCCACCTAACCGTTTTTTCTTATTCTCTTCATAATCAGAGAAACTACCTTCAAAGAAATACACCTGAGAGTCTCCTTCAAAAGCCAAAATATGTGTACATATTCTATCTAAAAACCAACGGTCGTGACTTATGACAACTGCACAACCTGCAAAGTTTTCCAAACCTTCTTCTAAAGCACGTAATGTATTCACATCAAGATCGTTAGTAGGCTCATCTAAAAGTAAAACATTACCTTCTTCTTTAAGCGTCATGGCTAAATGGAGTCTGTTACGTTCACCACCTGAAAGCAGTTTTACCTTTTTATTTTGCTCGCTTCCAGAGAAATTAAATCTACTTAAATAAGCGCGAGAATTCACTTGTTTTCCACCCATCATAACCAATTCCTGCTCATCACTAAAGTTCTGCCAGATTGTTTTTTCAGGATCTATATTAGAATGACTTTGATCTACATAAGCTATTTTGGCCGTATCACCAACAATAAATTCTCCTTTATCTGGTGTTTCTTCTACCATTATCATGCGGAAAATCGTGGTCTTACCAGCACCATTTGGTCCAATAATGCCAACAATTCCAGCCTGGGGTAGATTGAAATTTAAATCGTCATATAATAGCTTATCTCCATATCCTTTAGCCACACCGTTAGCTTCTATAACATTAGTACCTAATCGCGGTCCGTTAGGAATATATATCTCCAGCTTCTCATCTAATTGCTTTTGATCTTGACTTAATAATTTATCGTAATTCTTTAAACGCGCTTTCTGCTTGGTTTGACGTCCTTTTGCACCTTGGCGCACCCATTCCAACTCCCGTTCCAAAGTTTTTTGACGTTTAGAAGCTGCTTTTCCTTCTTGTGCCATTCGTTTGGATTTCTGATCTAACCAAGAGGAATAATTGCCTTTCCAAGGAATGCCTTCTCCTCTATCTAGTTCTAAAATCCATCCTGCAACGTTGTCTAAGAAATAACGATCGTGCGTTACTGCAATTACAGTACCTTTATATTGTGCTAAATGATGTTCTAACCAATGAACAGATTCTGCATCTAAGTGGTTGGTAGGTTCATCCAAAAGCAATACATCAGGCTCTTTTAACAACAAACGACATAGTGCTACGCGACGACGCTCACCACCAGACAATACTCCTATTTTCTTATCACCATCTGGGGTCCTTAAAGCATCCATAGCAATTTCAAGCTTTGTATCTAGCTCCCATGCATTGGCTGCATCAATCTGATCTTGCAATTCTGCTTGACGGTTCATAAGCTTTTCCATCTTATCTGGATCGCTGTAAACTTCTTCTAATCCAAATTGCTCATTAATTTTATTGTATTCATCCAGAATAGCAACCGTTTCTGCCGCTCCTTCTTTCACAACTTCTAGCACGGTTTTTTCATCATCTAGAATAGGCTCCTGTTCCAAATAGCCCACAGAATAATCTTGTGAAAATACCACATCTCCCTGATAATTCTTATCAACACCAGCAATAATCTTTAATAATGTTGATTTTCCAGAACCATTAAGACCTAAAATTCCAATTTTGGCTCCATAGAAAAAACTTAGATAAATGTTTTTTAAAACTGGTGTATTTGCACTTTGAAATGTCTTTGTTACACCAGACATTGAGAAGATTATTTTCTTATCGTCACTCATTTTTTAATTAATAGTCGTTAGTTTTTAATTATTAGAATAACTGGACATAATTAGTAGGATTGCCTACTGCATCTGTCCACTGAATAATACTTTAAACTCTTCCTTTTAAAGCATTAAATACCCAAGCAATTGCAAAAAAACCAATACCAACAGTTGCAAAGCCCCAACCTGCTACATCATCATATCTGTAGGCTCCCATTAAAATTAAAACAACGCCCATTATAATCATTAAAATTGTTGCCCATGCCAAAACTGTATTTTTATTCATCGCCATTATCTTTTCTTTTTATTGGTTAGTCGAACGACAAATATCGCATTTTTAGTTAAAACCTTTAACTACCAAAAATAATAATTAGAAATAAATACAAATGGCAACAAAAAAGCCTATTGTATCTGAGTACATAGATACAATAGGCTACTAGTTTAAAGTATTAGCTTTTTTAGTTAGTTTTTACTTTGAATTCTGATCGTCTGTTTTCTTTGTGTTTCACTTCAGAACATTTAGTGTTATCATCACACTCATTGGTCAATTGTTCTTCTCCATAGCCGTCTCCAGTAATTCTTTCCCTTGCAATTCCATTTTTAATGAGATACTCTACGGTAGTTTCGAAACGTTCTTGAGAAAGCCTTTTATTGTAAGTTGCACTACCGCGTGAGTCTGTATGTGCTCTAATATCTATAGTTACATCAGGATACTTTCTCAATATACTCAACCATTTTTCAAGAACAGTTTTTGATGCATTACTAAGGCCTGATGAATCAAAACTGAAGTATAATTTCTCTAAACCTTGAATATCCTCGTTTATCGCAGCTATTTTCTTTTGTTTAGCAGCCTCTTTGTCCTTCTCTATTTGTTCAAGTCTTTTTCTTTCAGCCTCTTCTTTTTGCTTTTGAGCTATCATCTCCTGCTCAACCTTTGCTTTAGCTGCTAATTTAATAGAGTCACTTACCCTTATTTTCTCTTGTTCTAATTGATTTATTAGTTCTAGTTTTTCTCTTCCCTTTTTAGTAAGATCCTTCTTTTCTGAAAATCTAAAAACAACTCCCACAACATGTTGTATATAATTGGTCGCTGTGCCATCCATAGACCATTTACCCGAACTATTAATATCTAAACCAATATTATCGTTAAACCAAGTTCTAAAACCTAATACACCATTCCACGTACCTCTAGATAGGTTATTTGCATCGGTATAACCTGCGCCAACTCCAATATAAGGATCAAACCACCCTGTTTCGCCTAAAACTTTATTAAGGTCGTAACTCAATCTGGCATCCAGAGACCAAAAATCAACATAGTTAGAAAGTAACAATCCATCTACTTTTTTACCCTCTTTATATTTCATGTAGGCACCAATAGCTTCAATACCAAGGCCATTTTTAAAATACTTACCAATACTTATTCTACTTGGGTAAGATAAAGCGTGCCAAGATTTATCAATATCTAAAACAGCATCAAAAACATCACCAGAGTCATCAATAAAATGATAACCAATACCAAACATCCATGAACTAACCACGGTGGAATCCTTTTTGGTTAATAGAGGTTCTTGACTAAAAAGTGAAATAGAAGTAAATAGAAGAAATAATGGTATAATACCATTTTTAAGCGTTTTCATTTTAATAGATTTGGGTTTCTAAGAACAAATTTCTGTTGAAAAAAGAATTTGTAATAAAAAAAACTTCAATCTCTATTTTTTAATCGACCAATGGATTTTGCCTTGTAAAAACAGGTCATTTTTAACGACCAACTGCAATAAAATTTCATTTTCCCTCCTAAAAATTCATTTTAATTAAAAAGCACCCCGAATAGGGTGCTCTTCGCTATTAATCAAAATAACCTACTAGTTCATAGGAACTTCAATCACAATAATTTCGGAATTGTCCTTAGCCGAAATTTCCAAATCATCAACATCCCAAACACCTATAGCATCACGCCTACTTAAGGTGTTCCCAGAAACCTCAACCTCGCCATCAGTAACAAATACATAAAATCCATTACCTGACGATTTTGGATTCAATTTCAAAGAATTATCTTCCTCTAATTCTGACCTGTATATATACGCCTGTTGACTAATCGGTAATGCATCTCCTTCCAACTTATCCTTAGGTGCAACCACTGTTTGCAATTTATTTTGTCGTTCTGTAACGTCAAATTTGCGTTGCTCATAATTAGGCTTTACACCCAATTCCTCAGGGATAATCCAAAGTTGTAAAAAATTAACCTCCTCTGTAGTACTATCATTAAATTCAGAATGTGTTAACCCTTTGCCTGCACTCATTACCTGCACCTCTCCAACTTCAATTGCACGCTTATTTCCCATACTATCCTTATGTGATAAAGCTCCTTTTAAAGGAATAGAAATAATCTCCATGTTTTGGTGCGGGTGCGTGCCAAAGCCCATTGTTGGTTGTACCAAATCGTCATTCAACACACGTAATTTTCCAAAATTCATTCGCTCTGGGTCTTGATAACCCCCGAAACTAAATGTGTGGTGCGACTTTAACCATCCGTGATTTGCAAATCCTCTCGAATCTGCTTTGTGAATTACTGTTTTCATAATTTCTCTTTTTTTCTTGTTAATATTTAGGCTGTACCCACAAGGGGTCGGGCTTTCACTACTCAATCCCTCCTACGTCGGGGATTTCAAACATACCGTTCAATCCCTAACGCGCCACTGTTATGTGCTTACTCTTATACATTAAGCGAGCAGAAACCCCATTTTTCCCATTTGATAATCTCTCATAGCCTCAAGTAACTCTGTTTGAGTGTTCATCACATAAGGGCCATATGTCTGGATAGATTCATTAAAAGGTGCTCCAGAAAGAAATAATAATTTACTCTCTGTATTGCCTTTAATAGAAAAACCTTCACCATCTTGATTAAATTCAATCAACTGGTTTTTATTCAGTTTTAAGCGCTCTACATCATTAATTATTACATCACCTTTCAATAAATACACCGTTGATTGATGCGAACTTGGTACATTGATTTCAAAGCTCCCATCAGCTTCAACATCAATCATAAAAGCATTTACCGAAGTTTGGGTATGTATGCGTCCATAAACGCCATTTAACTCTCCTGCAATAATTTGAACGTTCACTTTACCATCATCAGAACTCACAACTCTAAAATCTTCATTCTTTACGTGCTGATAATTGGCTTCAATCATTTTCTTTTCAGCCGGTAAGTTCAACCATAACTGAATCCCCTCGATGGTGCCCCCTTTTTCCACAAATGCTTTGGTTGGGCCTTCTGCATGTACAATGCCCCTACCTGCCGTTGTCCATTGTACATCACCTGCCTTAACTACACTTTCATTTCCTAATGAATCCCGATGCAACTGTTCGCCTTGAATTAAAAAAGTGATAGGTTCAAACCCACGATGTGGATGTGGTCCCAAATCAAAAGGGTTGCTATTGGCGTTAATTTCATAGGGCCCGTAATGATGCAATAATATAAACGGATCTATATTATCAATTTGCTGTGTGGGTATGGGTTGCCGTAATCTAATTGGTCCCATATTAACGAAATCACTTCGCCCTACTGTTTTAATACTATTTAGTTTCATTTTAAAACTCTTTTCTTTTTATTTTCCATGGAAAATATTTAATTAAAAAAATATGCTATCCCTTCATGAGATACTGAAACAAGTTCAGCATGACGAAACTTTGTTTCATCATCGCATTTTATCAAGCAGATTACTTAATTGTTCTGCTTCTTCTTCACTCAAATTATTCAATAACTCTTTATTGAAATTATTTGGTATACTTTCTAAAAACGTTTTGCCTTCCTTTGTTATAGCTATTTTAACCACTCGTCTATCATGCTCTGAAGGACAACGCTCAATATAGTTTTTAGCACATAATTTATCCATTAATCGTGTAGCGTTGGGTGAACGTTCCAACATTCTATCTTTTATGGTCTGAACATTTAACGGCTCATCAGCACCTCTCAAAATTCTTAAAATATTATACTGCTGTGGAGAAATGCCATATGTTTTAAAAAACTCATTTTGATGACTCGTAATCCAATTTGCTGTATAAATAATATTCAATAAAGCTTTCACCCTATTATTGGCGAATTTTGAATTAATATCTTTGGATAAATCTCCCATGTTATTCTAAAATAATACGTCGCTATATTCTTTCTTTTTCTTAAAAACCGCATTCGCAAAAGGACATAATGGTAAAATTTTAATGTCCTTTTCGCGGGCGTATGTTACCGCGGCTTCAACCAATTTATAGCCAACGCCTTGCCCTTTTAGAGAAGGGTCGACTTCGGTATGATCAATAATAATTTTATTATCACCCGCAAAGGTATAAGTCATTTCAGCTTTTTGCTCACCATCAATTTCTAAATAAAAACGCCCTTTTTTGCCTAAAACTTCATGTTGAATCCCCATAATTATAAGGCCTTTTGGAATTTATCTACTTTACCTTTTAATTCGGTACCTAAGTCATCATTAACAATTTTTCCTTCAGAAAAATTTGTTCCAAAAGAAGGTAGTGAAAACACTTCAACAATATTTCCACCCATATAAGGAAACCGACCTTGAGCCACATCTAAAACAGTTGCTCCTCCTCTACCTCCTGGGGAAGTTGCCATAAGCAACATAGGTTTATCACTCCATAATTTTCCATCTATTCTGGACATCCAATCAAATATATTTTTAAATACCGAAGCGTAAGCACCATTATGTTCTGCCAAAGATAGTACTATACCATCTGAGGCTTTAATTTCATCTAAGAATTTTTTGGCATTTTCTGGTATACCCATCTCATTTTCTAAATCTATTCCATATAAGGGTAATTCATAATCGTTTAAATCAAGAACTGATATCTCCACATCTTGAACCAAACTGGATGCATAAACAGCCAATTTTTTGTTTATTGATGTTTTACTGTTACTTCCTGCAAATGCTATTATTTTTTTCATATTTTAATTTTGTTTGGTACAAAACTACGATAAATAAATTTATATTCCAAGGAATATATTTCCATGTTATATATATTTAAGAAAGTCTTAACTTTTAAGAGCAAAAATGGTTTTGTAACTTCGTTAAAATAAAAAGACGTTAATGGATATCAACTTCAATAAAAACGAAGATCACAATAAACTTTTAGTTTCAGAATTAAACAAAAGACTAGCTAAAGTTAGTCTTGGCGGTGGAAAATCTCGTATTGAAAAACTACATAGTAAGGGAAAACTAACTGCACGAGAACGCATTGATTATTTATTGGATGATAAAGCCAAATCCATAGAAATTGGAGCTTTTGCTGGTGAAGATATGTATCCAGAACATGGTGGTTGTCCATCAGGCGGTGTTGTAGTAAAGATTGGATACATTAAAGGCAAACAATGTATTGTTGTGGCTAATGACGCTACCGTTAAAGCTGGTGCTTGGTTTCCAATAACCGGAAAAAAGAATTTAAGAGCTCAGGAAATTGCTATTGAAAATAGATTACCAATTATTTATTTAGTGGATTCTGCAGGTGTTTACCTCCCCATGCAAGACGAAATTTTCCCTGACAAAGAACATTTCGGACGAATTTTTAGAAATAACGCTGTTATGAGTAGTATGGGCATTACGCAAATTGCTGCAGTAATGGGAAGCTGCGTTGCAGGTGGTGCTTACCTACCTATTATGAGTGACGAGGCTTTAATTGTAGATAAAACAGGAAGTATCTTTTTAGCAGGAAGTTATTTGGTAAAAGCTGCTATTGGTGAAAGTATTGATAATGAAACCCTTGGTGGAGCAACCACACATTGTGAAATTTCTGGAGTAACGGATTATAAAGCCAAAGATGATAAAGATGCTTTAGATAAAATCAAAAATATAGTTGGTAAAATTGGAGATTATGATACGGCTGGCTTTAATCGTGTTGAGGCTAAAAAACCTACTGAAAATCAAGAGGATATTTTTGGTATTCTTCCTAAAAGTCGTGCAGATCAGTACGACATGTATGAGATCATGAAAAGATTAGTAGATAACTCAGAATACGAAGAATATAAAGCTGGTTACGGACAAACCATTATTACCTGTTATGCACGTATAGACGGTTGGGCAGTTGGTATTATTGCCAATCAACGTCAAATTGTGAAAACAACAGGATCTAAAACCAAACCTACCGAAATGCAATTTGGAGGTGTGATTTATAATGATTCAGCTGATAAAGCCACTAGATTTATTGCCAATTGCAACCAAAAGAAAATTCCGCTGGTATTTCTCCAAGATGTTACAGGGTTTATGGTAGGTAGTAAAAGTGAACATTCTGGCATTATTAAAGATGGTGCTAAAATGGTAAATGCTGTAAGTAATTCGGTTGTGCCTAAATTTACTATTGTGATTGGAAACAGCTATGGAGCAGGCAATTATGCCATGTGTGGAAAGGCTTATGATCCTAGGCTGATTATCGCATGGCCAAGTGCAGAACTTGCTGTAATGAGTGGTAAATCTGCAGCAAAAGTACTCTTGCAAATTGAAAAAGCCTCACTGGAAAAACAGGGTGAAAAATTCACCAAGGAAAAGGAAGAAGCACTTTACAATAAAATCAAGGAGAGATACGACAATCAAGTATCGCCCTATTATGCTGCAGCAAGATTATGGACCGATGGTATTATTAACCCGTTAGATACCAGAACTTGGATTTCTATGGGTATTGAAGCCGCTAACCACGCTCCTATTAAAAAACCTTTTAATTTAGGGGTTTTGCAAGTTTAATCTTTTAATACTGAAATAATCTCTGGCAAAAGTGCTATAGCCGTAAGCACTACGGCGTTATTTTTCTTTTTTGCTTGCTTTGTTTCAGCAACTTCTGAAGTATTGACTGAATTAGGAATCCGTATCATTATAATTCTGTTTATAGCTCCATCATCAAAATTTTTGTTGGCGTAATCATAGGCAAACGTTATACCATCTTCGTGAAACTCTTTAACATTAGCCTTAAAATTCTCTAAAGCATACATAATCTTTTTTGCATTATGTATTGAAGTTTGTTCTAAAGCCGCCCCATTTATACCCGAATAACCTAAAATAGAAATAGTATTATCTTCTTCCATTCGCTTGGATAATAAACTAAAAGCTTGCTTCAACACAACTTTATCTTCAACTGAATATCCAACATTAGATGTCTGTATTAAAAAGGTTAGGTTGTATAAATCGTTTCTATCCCTTTTATAGTTTTCCACGATATAAGAGATAAGATTGTCAATTTGAATGGAGTGTGTTTCTATGTTCTTTTCTTGACAGATCAATTGGTTAAAGTTCAAAAGGGCAATAATTACAGTTGTTTTTAAAATAGTTTTCATAATAATGGCTTTAAGTGGTTTACTTTAAAGTTATTACCGAAAAGTAATTTATGAAACCAATATTGAGTGAAGTTCGGATTTGCATGAGTAAACAAAAAAAGACGAACCTAAGTTCGCCTTTCCAATCTTTCTTATAAATTAACTATTTAATCTCTGTACTAAAAGGAAACAACAATTGCACACCTTTTTGCTGCGATAAACGCTTTACTTCTTTCATCAACTTGTAATTTTCTGCTCCAAGTTCTTCTTCTAAAATTTGTTCTTTGGCTTTTGCTAGTCCGAAGGCTTCCAACACTTCATCTAAATTCTTTTCAAAAACAGGATATTCTTTGATTTTATAATCTTCTATTTCAGCAGCTTCAGCGGCATATTGTAATGCCAAATCCAATCCACCAAGTTCATCAACCAAGCCTCTTTCCAATGCATCCTTTCCAGTCCAAACACGGCCTTGAGCAATTTCCTCAACTTGTTCTGCAGTTAAATTTCTTCCGTCTGCCACCCGTTTTGTAAAGAGGCTATAGATATCAATAACACCTTCTTTAATATATCTATGCTGACTTTCACTAAGAGGTTCAAAAACACTATAGGTAACAGTATTCGCATTGGTTGCTACTTGTTCTGCATTAATACCTATGTTATCCGTTAGATTCTTAAAATTAGGCAAGGTACCAAACACACCTATACTTCCTGTAATGGTTGTGGGTTCTGCAATAATTTTGTCAGCATTGGTAGCAATATAATAACCTCCAGATGCTGCTAAATCTCCCATAGAAACAATTACAGGTTTTAACTTTTTTGTTAATTCTATTTCACGCCAAATTAATTCACTTGCCAAAGCAGATCCTCCTGGAGAGTTCACTCGTAAAACGATAGCTTTTATCTTATCATCTTCTCTGGCTTTTTGTATGGCTTTGTTAGTTGTGATATGACCAACATTACCTTTCTCACCTTCACCATATATAATATCACCTTCAGCATAAATAATAGCAATTTTATCTTTACTTGTAGTTGATTTTATTTTTGGAGCAGCATATTCTGCATAATCAGCAATAGATACCATTTTCAAGTCTTTATCTTCAGGTAAATCCACCGCATGTTTTATTCCATTAATATATTCATCATGATAAGCAATCTTATCTACCAACTGAGAAGATAGTGCCAATTCGGGAGTTCTGGCAAGTAGGCTATCTGCAATAAGATCTAATTGCTCCATTGAAACATTCCTTGACTCGGAAACCTCTTTTTTCAGTTCAGACCATAAACCATTTAAATAAACAGAAATCTGTTCACGGTTATTATCGCTCATTTCATTTTCTAAAAACGGTTCTACTGCACTTTTGTATTTTCCATGACGTACCACTTCCATTTTTATACCTGACTTTTCTTGAAAATCTTTAAAATATAAACGCTCGGTGTACAACCCTTTGAACTCCATCATTCCAACAGGATTGATATAAATAGTATCCGCCACCGAACTTAAATAATAATCCTTCTGTGTAAAAATATCAGCATAAGCGACAATAAACTTGCCTGAGTCTTTAAAATCCAATAGCGCGTCTCGTAACGTTTTAGTTTGAGTCACACCAGCCATAATGAAGTTATTATCAATGGAAATTCCCTTTATTTTTTCATCAGTTTTGGCATATTTAATGGCATCTACTAAATTGAACAGTCCATTTTTATCGTCTTCATTTAAAAAAGGATATTCTTTATAGATCGTTTTTCCTGCATAATCGTTTATTGGAAAATTCAATTTTAAATCTAATACGGACTTCGGTTTAACCTGAACCACTTCTTCATCAGAGCCACCAAACAGCAACCCAATAACAATTAATCCAATAAAGCAAAGTGCTAAAAAAACAAAAATGCCAACTACAGTCGAAAAAACTCTTTTTATAAAATTCATTTACTCCTAATTTTTATCGTTAGTCTCAAAAGTGCTAAAATGTTACAATTTACAGCTTTCAAGAAAAAAATTTGACAAATCTAGAAAACATTAATCTTATAAACCTAAGGATTTCCCGTTTTCTAGAACAACTTGATTATTTAATAATTAACTTTAGCCATATATTAAAACGCTGTAAGAACCATGAAATTAAGTAAACATATATTTTTTGTATTTGTCACGTTCTCTTTTATTTCTTGTCTTGAAAGTTCTGAAAAGGATGAATCTGTGGAGGACACTGCTATAAATCAAGAAGCAACTATTAAGAATACAGACACATTTTATCAATATTCTGTTTGGTTTGCATTCGTAAATAAGGTCTTTGATGGTGATTTAAAAGTTAAAGACCTTAAAACACATGGAGATGTAGGATTGGGATCTTTTGATTTTTTAGATGGAGAATTGGTGATGTTAGATGGTATTCCTTATCGCATACGTGAAAATGGAGAAATAAGTGTTGGAGAAGATATGGATGAAATAGTTTATGCGGATGCTGCATTTTTCACTCCAAAGGATGAATTCCCTATCGAAAATTCAATAGAATTTTCGAAGCTTGCTTCAATATTAGATGAGAAGAAAAAATCACCACACTATTTTTACGTATATAAAATACATGGCGTATTTAGCCATATAAAACTTGGTGGCGTGCCGAAAGTTAGTCCGCCGTTTAGATATGGTTTGGATGTTCTTATACCAAGACGTCCTGTGTTTGAAACCACAAACATATCAGGCACTTTAGTCGGATTCTATTGTCCCGATTATATTGGAAACATTAATACCAAAGGTCATCATTTTCACTTTATAAGCGACGATAGAAAATGGGGTGGTCATGTCATGGATTTCACCTCTATCGACGCATTAATAGTACAAGTTGATCAAAAAACCAAATACCAATTCGATTTGCCTTCCAACGAAACCTATGAAAACGTGAAACTAGACAACGAGTTTCAGTATAACTAGGTTCCACAAAACATTAAGTTATAATTTTGATATAAGGCTATTGAATCCACCAATTTCTGAGAAAAATATACTGTTCTATCGGTTGCAAAGGTATTCTTGCATATAACAGTGCATGGTTATAAACACTACGTATCCACAAGATTATTTAACTTTGCAATCTTAAAAAAAGCTTTGCTAGAGCAAAAGAATGATACATATTCACGAAAAAACATTACAGGATTTAGAGTTCCAAACCGTATTAGAGCAAATAAGCGAATTGTGTATTACGCCTTTGGGGAATGCTGCTACATTAAAAATTCTACCTTACAAAAAGAAGGAAGGTTTATTGTTTTCCCTAAACCTTACTAATGAATATGTATCTTCCTTCTACAACGACAACCGCATACCAAATCATGGGTTCGATACTATCTCGAAAGAAATTCAACTTCTAAATATTGAAAACACTTTTTTAGAGGTTCATGGATTGAAAAAAATAGTTTCAATGTCCTTAACCGTGAATACCATCGTTACGTTTTTAAAGAAGTTTGAAGAATATTACCCCTCTTTAAACCAATTTGCTTCTCATATTGAGGTTACTAAGGTATTGATTGAACAAGTGGATGCCATTGTAGATCGTTTTGGAGATATAAAAGACAATGCCTCAGACGCTCTATACGATTTACGAAAATCCATCAACAAAGTTAAAGGCAAAATTAACCAAAGTTTTGCATCAGCTTTAAACACATACCACAATCTTGAGTATTTAGACGACATCAGAGAATCTGTGGTGGATAATCGTCGTGTGTTAGCTGTAAAAGCCATGTACCGTCGTAAAGTAAAAGGAGCGATTATGGGAGGCAGTAAAACGGGAAGCATAGTTTATATTGAACCTGAGACTACTTTACAATACACGCGAGAACTTAACAATTTGGAGTACGAAGAAAAGGAAGAAGTAGTTCGAATTTTAAAGGAAGTTACTGATTTTATAAGTCCGTTCTTACCTCTTTTGAAGGATTACCAAAAGTTTTTGATTGACATTGACGTAATTTCAGCAAAGGCAAAATATGCAAAATCTATGAATGCCATTCTGCCTGAAATTTCGGAAGATAAAAGCATGTATTTGCGAGATGCCTACCATCCACTACTCTATTTAAATAATTTAGAAAAAAAAGAAAAGACGTTTCCACAAACATTGTCTTTGGATAATGGCAGTAGAATTATCGTGATTTCTGGTCCTAACGCTGGTGGAAAAAGTATCACATTAAAAACTGTTGGCTTATTACAAGTGATGTTGCAGAGTGGTATGTTAATACCTGTACACGAACGTAGTAAAGTTTGTTTGTTTGATAGAATTTTGAGTGATATAGGAGACAATCAATCTATTGAAAATCAACTAAGTACATATAGTTACCGTTTAAAGCAGATGAACTATTTTTTAAGGAAATGTAATAAGAACACTCTTTTTTTAATTGATGAATTTGGTACAGGAAGTGATCCCGAATTAGGCGGCGCTTTAGCAGAAACCTTTTTGGAAGAGTTTTATCATCGTGAGGCTTTCGGCATTATAACGACACATTATTCTAACCTAAAGATTTTAGCCACCGAATTGCCACATATGGTAAATGCCAATATGTTATTCAACGAACGTTCCTTAGAGCCAATGTTTAAACTCGTAGTGGGGCAAGCAGGTAGTAGTTTTACATTTGAAGTGGCACAGAAAAATGGAATTCCCTATTCTTTAATCAATCGTGCTAAAAAGAAGATTGAGCGCAGTAAAGTACGCTTTGATGCTACCATTGCCAAACTACAAAAAGAACGTTCTAGACTTGAAAAAACAGGACAATCCTTGAAAGCTAACGAACGCAAAAAGGAAGAAGAAGCGGATAAGCTAGAGGAAATCAACGCAAAAATTCAGAAGAAATTAGAAAGTTATCAAGAATTGTATGATAGCAATCAACGGCTGATCTATTTAGGTCAAAAAGTAAACGATATTGCGGAAAAGTACTTTGACAATAAAAAGAAACGTGAATTGATGGCAGAATTATTCAAATTGGTTCAAATTGAAAACTCCAAACGTAAAAAGATTTCCGCTAAACAAAAGCGCGCCCAAAAAGCAAAAGAACAACAGGTAAAACAAGAAGCTGAGAAAAAGGTGGAAGTCATCCGTAAAAAGAAAAAAGCTGCAAAACAAAAAGAACTAGAAAAACCGGCACCGCCAAAACCTGTTCTAAAAGTCGGTGATCGTGTACGCATGCATGATGGTAGAGCTGTTGGTAGTATTGATAGCATAGAGAAAAATAAAGCGAACGTAAACTATGGTATGTTTACTACTAATGTGGCTTTAGATTTATTAGAACTTGTCGAAGCGAAGAAGTAGTCTTTTTTAAATCTAAATTTTAAAATTTAACTTCCTTTCAAGCAAATTTAAACATCTGTTTTGGTGGACAAAAAGGGGACATTACTCGTATTGACAACAACCACTTCCACAGGACACTCGAAACAAAAACTCAACACAACTTACTGTTTTTGAGTAATTTACACTTATCTCTATCTCAAATTCAAATGGACAAACCAAAGACTTTGTATCATTTCAAAATTTCAGTGGAGTAAAATCAAAGGCTTTAATTGGTAATTTAGCAAAAGCCAATTCATACAAAAATGAAAACCCAAAATTTAATTTCTGTTTTACTATTGTTCTTTGTAATATCTTTTGGATTTTCTCAGAACACTAAAATAATTGATAGCTTACAGCAAGAATTATCTAAAAGAAAAGAGGACGACTCTGTTAAAGTGATGATTTTAACGCGTCTGCATGAAAAATTAATGTTTTCGAAACCCGAAGAAGCCAAATTATATGCTGAAAAAGGTTTTAAAATTTCGCAAAAAATAGGTTACACCAGAGGAATTGCAATAGGTTACATGCATCGAGCCGATTATTTTGCAAATAGATCTGAAAATGATAGCGCCTTGTTTTACTACAATAGAGCAAAGAATGTATTTAAAGAAGCAAATAGTATGCGCGGGCTTATTTTTGTTAATCATTCTTTATCATCAATTGAAAGTTCTAATGGTAATTTGGATAACGCTATTGCTATTACCAAAGAAAATATTGAACTTATTAAAACACATGAAAAAGAAGGAGATGCCAAAACCAAATTTTTAGGAGCTCAGTATGTTTCTTTGGCAGGTATTTATGTTGAAAAGGCTAATTATAAAACAGCCTTAATCTACGCCCTTCAAGGATTAGAATGCTTCGAGAAGATCAACCATGAAACTCGAAAAGCGGATGCTTTGAAAATGATTGGTGACATTGAAAGTGGCTTGGAAAACCATCAATCTTCAATACAATACTTTAAAGACGCCTTAGAAATCTATAAGCGTTTCGAAGAAACGTTTTATGTTGCATACACTCAAAACTCTATGGGCATTTCATATCAAAATTTAAATGATTACAAATCCGCTGAAACTTATTTCAATCTTGCTGTTGAAAATGCTAAAAAGGTAGAAGATAATTTAGGAACTACAAATGCACTACATAACCTTGGAGAAATTAAACGTCTACAAGGAAAACTTAATGAAGCAAAACCTATTTTAAGTGAGGCCAAAGCTATTGCAGAAAAAGAAAATTTAAAACTAGGGATGGTAAATAGTTTAGAAAGCCTTTCAAAAATTGATTTTCAAAATAAAAATTTCAATTCTGCGCTAAACAGTAATTCTGAAGCTATTGAAATTGCAAAATCTTTAGGAGCAATGTCCCACCTCGCCTCTTTATATAAAAATCGTTCCTCCTTTTTAGAAGGGCTCAATAAAAACAATGATGCCTTGGAGTTTTTGAAATTGTACCAAACTATTAATGACAGTCTATTCACAACAAAAAAGTCGCAACAAATAGAAGAACTAAGGGCTATTTATGAATCGGAGCAAAAAGAAGCTGAAATTACGTTGCAGAAAAAAGAAATTGAGACTCTAAACACCCAAACTGAAAATGACAAGTTAACTAAAACACTTTACGGTATAGGAATGTTCTCATTTCTTGTTATTGCTGGCTTAATCTATTTTAGTTTTAGGCAACGTATCAAGAAAAACAAAATAGAAAGAGAAAAGCAGGAAGCAATATACAAGCAGGAAATTGAATTCAAGAAGAAGGAATTGGCAAGCCAAACACTGCATTTGGTACAAAAAAATACGTTCATACAAGAATTAAAAGATAATCTAGAAAAGATAAAACGATCTCCAGAACTATTTAAAGTAGAATTTAGACGCATTGTTATGCTCTTGAAAAAAGAAAGTGCAGAAGATAAAGATTGGGAGGTATTCAAATCTTATTTTACTGAAGTACATAACAACTTCGATAATAAAATAAAGGAAATTTATCCAGATATTTCTGAAAAAGAAATGCGTTTAGCTTCGTTTTTAAGAATGAATTTGGCAACTAAAGAGATAGCTTCAATGCTAAATGTATTACCAGAAAGTGTCTTAAAAAGTAAATATAGATTAAAAAAGAAATTAAATCTTGATAAGGAAACTGACCTCAACCAATTTTTAAGTGACTTGTAAAGGGCGTATCTTTGCACTGTCATTGCGAGACTTTAGTCGTGGCAATCTATAATACAGACTACCTCGTCATTTCTCTCCTCGTAGTGATGAAAAGCTATGATAGATATTCCAAAAGATAAAAAATTGATTCTTTTTGATGGTGTATGTAACCTTTGTAATTCTTCGGTGCAATTCGTAATAAAGCACGATAAGAAAAACCGTTTTATGTTTACAGCACTCCAAAGCGAGATAGGTAAAAAAATTATTGAGCATTTTAATATTGATACTAATAAAGTAGACTCAATACTCCTCTACACACCAGCTAAAGGTATCGTTGCAAAAAGTACTGCAGCCCTAGAAGTGGCTTCAAAACTTGGATTTCCAACTAATGCATTAAGTTTATTTTTAATTATTCCAACGTTTATTCGAAATTGGTTTTATGATTTTATAGCAAAAAACCGCTACAAGTGGTATGGTAAAAAAGATGCTTGTATGATTCCAACACCTGAATTAAGGAGCAAGTTTTTGGAGTAAACTAATTCAAATTGACATTTCACTTGCACTTTAAATAGTGTAACTCATTCATGATTTCATAGTATTAAGTTGATAGATAGCTTTATCTCAAACTTTAAATAACTGGCCATGAAACATTTACCCTATTTATTCATTTTTATTTCCGCACTTAGTTTTGCTAATCCAACTCAACCAACAAAATCATCAGTTAAAGCTGTTACTGTGTTTGTTGATGGTGCTCAGGTTACTAGAACTGCAAATATTAACCTACTATCGGGAACCACTGAATTTTCTTTTACCAAACTTTCACCACATATTAATGAAAATAGTATTTCTATTTCGGGGCTTGATGGAGCCTCAATTTTATCAATAAACTATGCTATCAATCATATTTCAAAACTAGACAAATCAGAAAAGGTAGAACAACTCCAAGAAGAAATAGAAATGCTTAATGACGCTATTAAACTTGAAGAGAATACTATGGAAGGTTACATGCAAGAAATAAAAATTATTGAAGAAAACCGAAAACTAGGAAATGAAAACCAAGTGGTAAGTTTAGACAAACTAAAACAATTTGCAGCCTATTACAGAGAGCGTGTCACAGAGTTGAATACATTAATATCTAAATCTTTAAAAAAGAATAGAAACTATAAAAAGAACATTACAGATATAAAAAGACAACTATCGGAACTTAATGTTGATGATAAAATACAAACGGGAGAGATTAAAGTGAAATTAACATCAACTTCCAAAAAACAACTTAACCTAGTCATTAAATACAACGTGTCCAATGCTGGTTGGTTTCCAATTTATGATTTAAAGGCTAAAGACATTAACAAACCTTTAGAATTAAACTATAAGGCACACGTATATCAAACTACTGGCGTAAATTGGGATAACATAAAATTGACTCTTTCTACTAACGATCCTAATATCAATAACACAAAACCAGAAATGAATTCAAAGTATTTAAACTTTGTAAGCAGATATAGCAATTACAAATCCGAATCCTCAACGAAACGCTATGATTTTAAATTCAACCCTTTTGTTAAAACTATAAGCGGAATTATTACCGATGAATCTGGTATCCCATTACCAGGTGCAAATATTATAGTAAAAGGCACAACAAATGGTGCAGTTTCAGATTTTGATGGGAAATATACCTTAAAGGTAAATGGTGGTGAATCACTTGATATTTCATTTTTAGGCTTTACGACAGCCACAATTCCAATTCACTCTAGTGTCATTAATGTAAGTCTTCAGGAGGATCTTGCAATGCTAGATGAGGTTGTTGTGGTTGGTTATGGCACAAGTAATGTTGATGATAATTTACTAACTGGTTCAGTTGCTGGAGTTAGTACTCAATCTACATATTTACCCTCAACTTCGAATATAAAAATAAAAGGCTACGGTACTTTTAAATCTAAAGGCACTCCATTATTTGTTATTGATGGCAAGATAGTTTCTGAACACGTTTTCAAACAGCTTGATGAAGCCACAATAGATAAAGTGGATGTTTTAAAAGATACTAATGCAACTAGTATTTATGGAAGTAGAGCATCAAACGGAGTAATTCTTATAACAACAAAAAAAGGAAATTATACTTCAAATGGCGACATTATTTCAGAAGGAATCACCAATACTAATTTCGAAATTCAAAAATTATCCACTATTGTTTCAGATGGAGATATTACAGTTATTGAAATTGATAATTTTAAGTTGCCAGCTACTTTTTCTTACTTCACCGCACCTGTAATTAACGAGAATGTTTTCCTAACTGCTAAAATTGGCAATTGGCAAAAACTAAACCTATTACCTGGAGAAGCTAATATTTATTTTGAAGACAGCTATTCAGGCGTTACGAGCATAAATCCTTATGCTCTATCAGATAGTTTAACAGTATCTTTAGGTATTGATCCTAATGTTGTTGTTACCAGAAAACCAACCAATAATTTTAAAAAGACCAACTTTACTGGCAGTAACAGAATTCTTGAAAAAGCATATACCATTGAAGTAAAGAACAATAAAAATACTGCTATAGATGTACAAGTAGTAGATAGAATTCCTGTAAGCCAAAATAAAGACATAAAAGTTGATGATATCAATTATGGGAACTCAAACTATGATCCTAAAAAAGGTATTATGAAATGGAACGCAGCTATTAACCCCAAAAATACTAAAACTTATAAATTTGGTTATACGGTTAAGTATCCTAGGTATCGGAAGATTAATTTGTAGGTCTATGCAGATTCTTGTGACATTTAGATACTTTTAAATTCATTTTTAGTAAGTTAGACACTCAAACCCTTTTATTAGCTTATAAATCAATAAAAGGGTATTCCAACCAAGAAATTTTTATGAGTTCTACTCCAGTACAACCAAAACCCATCACCCAATCTAACCGCATTTTATACCTCGATATTTTAAGAGGATTAGCCATTTTCTTTATTTTCAGTGCCAACATTGTCTATTTTTCTGGATATTTTGATTTCCCTAGAGATAGTCGCGTAGGGTCTCTGTTTTTTCCAATTGATGATATTTTTGAATTCGCTATGTATACATTAGTGGATGGTAAATTCTATTCTATTTTCTCTTTATTATTTGGAATTGGATGCGCTATACAAAGTCATAACCTTAAAAAATACAATAAACCATTTCTTCCATTTTTTAGAAAAAGAATGTTTTGGCTAGTGATAATTGGACTTATTCATTTAGGATTATTTTGGTTGGGAGATATACTGACACTTTATGCATTATTGGGCTTTGCGCTGTTATGGTTTGTTAATTTAAATAACAAGTACTTATTAAAATATGCTGTAATCTTAATATTACTCCCTATTTTAAACTGGTTTGTTATAAGTGTCTTAGGGTACAATTACCCTTCTTATTTTTTTGATTTGAATGCCCAGTACAACAAGAGTATGAATATTCCAATTTCTGATTGGGGTGATATAGCAATGACCAATTTTACAGCTTATTTGCAAAATGAAAGCCTTTTAGATTTTTTTAAAACTAATATTGGCAACACTATGATTCGTTTAGCTTTTATTTTAGAAGAAGGGAGGCCTTTTAAAGTGCTTGGTATATTTTTAATAGGACTTTGGTCTGGAAGAAAAATATTAAACGATAGCCTATTAGAAAACACTAACTTATTAAAAAAAATAGCCGTTTGGGGGATTTCCATTGGTTTACCTATTAGTATCGCAAGAACAGCTATCACATTTTTTGGAGGTTACGATACCTTTTGGAGTTTCTTGAAAACAATAAGTTATGCCTTTGGAACAGTACCTTTAGCAATAGGATATGCAGCTTCTATTGCCTTAATCTATAAAAAAAGAAGTGAACTATTTAACTGGCTTGCGCCCATAGGCAAAATGGCGCTTACCAATTACCTGTTACAAACATTTTCAGCAATTTTAATTTTTTATGGTATTGGTTTTGGGCTCAATGGCAAATTTGGATACACTTTAATTATTTGTATTGCTTTAAGCGTTTTTGCGCTACAAGTTATTTTTAGTACTTGGTGGCTAAAGCGGTATAAATTTGGCCCTATGGAATGGATTTGGAGACAGCTTACTTATGGCAAAGTAATTCAGAATAGAAAATAATCTTTTGATTAATGGAATCAAAGAACTTGATTTTAAACTTCTTTAAAAAACTGGATAAATGGTTTAAGGATATCATATTAGATGATGTGGACAAACCGCATGATGGTCCACTGCCATATCATAAAGGTTTTGGTATAAAGAAGGATCCTGTTACACGGATCGAAAATCGATTTAATGAACAGAAAAAGCAGAACAGAGGTTAGAATTACTTCAAACTTCTCAAAATAGAACTAAACGTACTATGTAATGTCATGTAATGCTCGATTGAGACATCTCATTGTTTAAACTAGCGCGATTTCTCCTATCGACGAAATGACTAAATACTCTTTATTTCAGATCATTTCAAACTCCTTAAAATAAAATCCACCTTTTTATTAGTATTCTTATTTTCAGCATAAGAATCTGTAATATGCCTTGGTGCAACGGCAAATCCTTTTTCAATTAAAGATTGAATTTCATTGGCATACTCCAAAGACACTTTTCCTGTTAGTAATAAACTTAAGTCTTTTCCTGAATGGTAGTAGTCGTAAATCTTTTTTAATCCAGAAAGGTATAAGTAATCTTTTGTAAAGCCTCCACCACGATGCGCTCTTAAGGTAATGTAAAAGGCTGTTTCTCGATCTAAATCGTAAGTGTTATGAAGTAAACGAAAGGTTCTTGAAAACGGGTAACCTTTGGCTAAACTATCTACCGCAATCACCCGATATGCCAATTCTTTTAAACGCGTTACCGTTAAGTTATTACTCATGTATTCCGAAAACACGGCTAAACCCTCTTGGGTTT
The DNA here is from genome assembly GCA_002428965.1 of Jejuia sp. UBA6058. Lineage (GTDB taxonomy): Bacteria > Bacteroidota > Bacteroidia > Flavobacteriales > Flavobacteriaceae > Jejuia. Next base: position 317,557 of record DIYI01000017.1, read on the forward strand.
CCTCGTTATTTGGGAAACCGTGAGAAAATATTTTTAAAGGATGCAGTAAACCATTCATAGTGGTTACCATATGTACTCCTATTTCATGATTGGTCAATACAGCAATTTCATTATCAGAGTACGTATGGTTTGTATTCAACACAAGAGCCCTAACATTATTCAAAACCATAGCTATTGCCGAAATCTTATCTGAAAATTGAATATTATAGCTGAAGTCGTATTTCTTAGAGAACTCTTTAAAAAATACTTCAGAGTCTTTTGCACTATATTTTGGTTGAAAACGCTCCTCGTCAATACTTTCATCTTCAAAATGTAAAATAAACTTAGCGTTATCCACATCATTTTCTGTTGGTGTGCCAAAACAATGTAAACTATCAAAATAGAATTGTCTCCCATTACCTATATTTTCAATACATTGAATCAACCCAGAATAAGCATAAATAATATCCTGATATAAGCCCCTAATTTCAGAATCTTCAATTTGCTCTAAAGGTTGCGTGAACAATTCTCTGTGCAATTTGAACTTATCAAAATTAATATTCGGGTATTTGAAAATAGGATCAGTAAGATATTTTGAAGCAAAGAAGCGTTCCTTTTCCGACTCTATATTGATTGGGTTAACATAGCTCAATAACTCTATTTGTTTGACCAGAGCATCAACACTTTTGTCAATTTCTAATAAAGCTTTTGTGCTATTATCAATCATATTAAACTTATTTTTTGTTATGAGATTCTGAAACAAGTTCAGAATGACAAAGTCTAGTTCTTAAACTTGTCATAAACAGCATTCGCATGTTTTGGAATGCGTATCTTCAATTCTCCCTCAACTGTTTTTACTACTTCAGGAAAAATAACTTGCTCATATTCATCACAATACACTTTGGCAATTTCGGTCGCCAAAACTAAGGTATTTTTAAAGTTTTTGGTAATATATTTTAGGAAATAACCATTCCCTTGAAACGTATCATTAATTTTTGAAGAGGATTTGATATCATGAGGAAGCTTAATTTCTGATAGACTTTGTCTCCAATCTTCAATAACATCTACAAATCGAGCATTATCTACATTGCTTGTTCCTAGATTCCAAGTAGGCACTTCCCTATCCCAACGTTTCCAATTATAACTGTGCATATCGTACACCGTACAAAAACCAAATTTTGATTCTAAAGTTTCAATTAAAGCGTATACCACTTTGTAAAAGTTGGCATGCTTATCAAGGCTTTTGTTTTTCATGTCTTCTGAAAGCGGTTTATGCCACAACTGTTTGCCCCAAGCATTTACAAAAACGGCGTCTTCTGGTGCGCGGTTTAAATCATACTCAAAACGTGAATCACAACCTGAAATAACGATTGGATGTGATTGTATCATGTTCTTGGTTTCTGGATCTTCCTCGTACCAACGTTCGTATTCTGTATGAATGCAATTCTCCCAAAGCTCCTTTCTAAACTGATGTCCATCGTGAATAGAAGCGCACGCATAGGGCACATAAGCTTCAATTTTTAGGGTAAAGGAATAATCTTTCGAAACCGCTTCAAAAGTGTCTTTAGCTTTTATTTTGGTGATTATTTCGTCAACTGTTAACCTATCCATCTATTAAAATCTTCTTCAAATAGTTATATAAAGATTGTTCCATGCCACTATATTCACCATCTGCAAATGCCATCAACTTAATATCTGCAAACAAGTCTGCTAAATCATTGCGAAAATAATCTTGAGCTTCTACAGCTTCTATTATGTTTTGTATGCTTTGGTAATCGTTGTCCTTTTCAAATTGTGCAAAAACACGATTATAAACCCCCTTCTCTACCCGACTTAACATATATTCGCGTTCCTTCCAGGTTTCCTTTAAATCGGAATGCGAGACGTAGATCAAAATATAGACCAGTAATTCATCTTTAGTCCATGTTTTTGGTTGTTCCATATTGCCAGCAGTTAAAGCGCCATATTCCGTCCAAGAGCCATCATAAACTGAAATATTTTGATACCCCGAAATTTCAGCACCTAACGCCAAAACACAAGCCGTAATCCCTGATCCGCAAGAAAAAGCAATAGCTTCATCTTTCTCTGCAACCATATAAAAGGCCTTCTCAATATCTTTTTTAGATTTTAACTTACCATCTTCCAACAAATTGGTAAATGGCAAATTAACCGAATTAGGAATTGTACCCCGACGCAATCCCTCTCGTGGTTCTGGAACTTCACAATTAAATCTTGCCCAAGAACGTGCATCTATAATTTTATGTGTTTCGTTTTTTGATGCGTTTTGAATGTCATCAAAAAACATCATATAATCATCTTGTAAATTTGCTAAGAAATCGCCCTCTACACCTTCGAATTTCTGCATATATTCAGTAGGATAATCTATCTTTTGCCATTCTGGAAAACCACCATCTAAAATTGCAATATTTGTAAATCCAAAGGCCTTAAATAACCACCAAACTCTGGCACTCGAATATATTCCCTTATCATCATACACAACAATGGTACTATTATTATTAATACCTAAATTCTGTGCTTCCTTTTGAAACTGTTTTTCGGAAGGAAAAGCGCTTGGAAATGGATTCGATATATCACTAAATTTTTGCTTTATATCAAAAAATCGTGCCTTAGGAATCTGTAATGCTAAAGGATCAAAAGCTTTGGCAATAGTGCCATCTAAAACAACCAAATTATCGGCATCTAAATGCTCATAAAGCCATTCAACAGGAACAACTGGTGATGTTAGTTTTATACTCATGTGAATTTTGTTGGTATCTCTCAAAGACGCTTAGGCGCATAGAAAAAATATTATTTCTACCGTATTACTACCTTCTGCAAGTGTAAACTGTTTACTGATTATGCATCCTCAACTGCCTTACGCAGTCTCGTTCTTCTATCAAAAGCTTGCAATTTATCTACTACTTTCATTTCAAGAAAGTCAATTACCTTCTCTTCTATTTTGGTCTTTAATTTATAGACTTTGTTAATGTATGTAATTCCACCTGGAGACATCACATTTACCTCAACCAGCTTACCACCTATCACATCAATACCCACAAAATACAAACCGTCATTTACTAGTTTAGGGCCAATTTGCTTACAAAGCGCTTTTTCCTCTTTAGTTAAGGTGTGTCGTTGCACACTTCCTCCAGCCGAAACATTAGAGCGATGATCATCACTTCCCGGAACACGCTTCATCGCACCAACAGGTTCGCCATTCAAAATTAAAATACGAACATCACCTTGGTCTGCACCTTCAATGTAATCTTGTAAAATCACATAACTTGAAGAACCATCACTATTCGTAATGTAAAAATCTAACAACGAATTAATGTTGCTCATCGCCGATTTCTCAATCAAAATCACTCCAGAACCTCCAAAACCATTCAGAGGTTTCAAAATCATCTTATCTGCTTTAGACTCTTTAATTTGTTTAATCAAATAGCGCTTGCTTTTCGAAACATGAGTCGCTGGAATAATATTACTGTGCGCATCACCAAAAGCAGCGGTATAGAGTTTATTATTCGCCTCGCGCATCCCTTGTAAAGAGTTCATAATAAACACATCATCCTTTACAGAATCTAAAAAGTTAAGCATAATAGGATCCAAAGGCGGATTCGCTCTAAAGAAAATAACATCAAAACCGGCAAGCGGTAACATTTCCTCCCGAAGTTCAGCCTTGTTATAAAACGATTTTAAAGACGAAGGCGTTTTTTCCATACGGTTAATTACTTGACAATTCGCTGTAGTAACACTATTTCGTATGGTCAAATCCGCAGGAATACACATGGCAACACCATGTTTGCGCTTCACACATTCTTTAATTAGAGCTAGGGTTGTATCGTTATCAGGATCAATCTTTTCCCACGGATACATTATGAAACAAATATTCATATTCTATTTTTTGGTTTGTTATAAAGTTAAAAACAATTTTAGAACATCACAACATGAAATAGATGTCCTTTTTAGGGCGTTCTCTTTCGCTCGTACCTACAAGGTTTACACTTCGACTCCGCTCAGTGCAAGAAACCTTGCAGGATCGCTACAGGTCAGGCTTTACTCATGGGTTTATATTTTAAATTAGTGAATTCGTGAATGTAAACATTTCGGCAGTCGCTCTCTCGTGCGTCGAGGAGCTTCAACAAATGCCTCAATCCCTAACGCAGGTATTCCTGCCAAGGCAATTTTCTAGTTAAAAACAAATACTCTTATTTGCCTACTAAATCATTTAAGTAAGTGTTGATCGATTCATACGAATAAGCCTCAATAATTAATACCACTGTAAAAAGAAGCATTACTGAGAATGAAACACCATTCCAAAACGGATTTTTCATTAACCAAATCACCAGAATAGAAGCTATAATAAAAGCCCCAAAGACATATTGATAAATGGGATAGTCTGTTTTTACTTTTTCCATTCTTTCAATTTCGGTTTGCATAAACTCAACTTTATTTTCATTGTATAAAGATACTTTTGTGTCTAACAACTTGTTTTCTGTGTTTAAATAGGCAATTCCACCAATTAGAATAAAACAACCACAAACTAATCCGCCAATTTTAAGCCCATTAGATAATTCACTTTTTCCAAAAAAGTGAAGAATACCAGAAAGTACTAGTAAACCTAATCCTAGAATAATAAATTGGATAGCTACATTTTTTTGAGCAGTAATGTAAGTTTCAAACTGTTGTAATATCTCCATATTTTAAGATTATCAATAATTATTCAAATAAATATCACTTAACCTCATCATAATGGTCATCCCATTCTTTCGGTTTTGGATCATGTAATTTATCAAGAGATTTTGCAACCATCATAGAAACTGTGGCATCTCCGGTTACATTTACCACGGTTCTACACATATCTAAAGGTCTATCCACCGCAAAAATTAAAGCTAATCCAATGGGTAATAATTCTGAAGGAAAGTCTATAGACTCTAATACAATGACTAACATTACCATACCAGCGCTCGGTACAGCGGCACTTCCAATTGAAGCCAATAATGCAGTTAATATAATAGTTAACTGATTAGCAAAACCTAAACCTTCTGGCCAAATAACCTGCATAATAAATACTGCAGCAATACCTTGGTACAAACTAGTACCGTCCATATTTACAGTAGCACCCACGGGTAAAACAAAACCAGATACTTCTTTGTCTACGCCCAAATGTTCTTCTACACGCTCCATAGTAACAGGTAAGGTTGCAGCACTACTACTTGTGGAAAATGCCAATAATTGTGCGGGACTTATACGACTTAAAAACCAAAGTGGTGATTTTTTGGCGTAAATACTTATTAATAATAGATAAAAACCAATCATTAAAAATAAGCCGCCAACAACACAAAGTGCGTAATACAATAACTTAAGTAGAATCTCAGTATCATCAAAAGCAATAATAACATTGGCTAAAAGTGCAAAAACGGCATATGGTGCAAATAACATAATTAGGTCAACCATTTTCATGACAACCTCATTTAACGAATCAAAAAACTTCACCAATGGTTCGGCTTTCTTTTCTCCTATAAGCAACAAACAAATACCAACAAAAAGCGCAAAGAAAATAACCTGTAACATGGATGCTTCTGCAAAAGATTTAAAAATATTGCTTGGAAAAATATCTACCAAAGCTTGCAATGGGCCTGCATCTTTTTGTGCTGCGGCCTTAGTAAGTTTATCTGCTACTCCTGCATCATTTGCATACTTCACCTTAATCTTTTCGATGGTGTCTTGTGGCATACCATCTCCAGGTTTAATCAAATTCACAATACTTAAACCAATAATTATAGCAACTAAAGTGGTACCAATGTAAATACCAATGGTTCTAAATCCCATTGATTTTATTTTGGAAATATCTTTTAAATCGGAGATCCCTTTAACTAAAGAAGCCAAAATAAGCGGCACCGCAATTAACTTTAAAAGATTGATAAAGATTGTACCAAAAGGGGAAACCCAATCAGTTACCAATCCTTTTCCACCATCAACACCATTCATTATAAAACCAAAAATGATTCCGAGAATCATTCCAATAATAATCTTCCAATGTAATGCTAGTTTTTTCATATGAAGCCTCTCCTAACCTCTCCCAAGGAGAGGAACTTTAAAGTATTAATAATTTAATGTGAAGATAAGTATTTTAAAGATTTTCAACTTCCTTTTTTAAAATTGCACCATCTTCATTAAAAAGAGTGAAAATCTGAGAAGAAGGTTGCATTTCCTCAGTTCTAATGCCACTTTCCTTTATAATCTCACGCATATTTTGAATTTTATGTTTTTTCCAAAATCCGACCTTAGTGATACCAATAGCATAAATCTCTCCGTTTCTAGAAAACACCTGACGATGGTACACCCAATTATCCTCCCATCCTTCAAGAATTAGTGTGATTTTGAATTTGGTTAAGCACTTTAAAGGCTTTTTGTAGATTATTTTTTGAGAACCTAAAACTGGAAACATCCCTTTTTTAAGCGTTGCATTGTATAATTTGGTTCTAAAAAGTATTTCCAATCGGATCAAATCCATGTAATAGAAATACTTTGAATTCGCCATGTAGCGCAATGCTTCACAATCTAAAAGATTAACGTAACGTATTCGTGAAAGATTAGCTTCTAGGTCAACACGTTTCCAAAAAAATCTAGAACCAATAAAAATGTAAATAATGTGTAGCCAATAATAAATCAAAGTTTAAAGGTCTTTGAGCAGGCTAATTTTAAAGATAGGTTGGCACTACTAAAGTATAAAAATTAAGAATACATCTTATTCATCAAATAAAAATCGGCCAACACTAAAGCCGCCATAGCTTCAACAATGGGAACCGCTCTTGGTACCACACAAGGATCGTGGCGTCCTTTTCCTTGCATTTGCACCACTTTACCTTCTTTATCGATGGTTTCGTATTTCTGAATTAAAGTTGCCACCGGCTTAAACGCAGTATTAAAGTAAATATCCATACCATTGCTTATACCGCCTTGAATACCACCTGAATAGTTGGTTTTTGTACTACCGTCAGTATTGAACGCATCGTTATGATCGCTTCCATACATGGTACTGCCTTGAAAGCCACTACCGTATTCAAAACCTTTTACGGCATTGATGGATAGCATGGCTTTACCTAATTCTGCATGCAATTTATCAAAAACAGGCTCACCCAAACCAGCTGGTACATTTTTGATAACGCAGCTAATAACACCACCTACGGTATCGCCTTTACTACGTACTTCTTTGATATACTGTTCCATCTTTGAAGCCATCTCTTGGTCTGGGCAACGCACAATATTAGATTCTATCTGAGTAAGGTCTATTTCAGTATATGGCTTATCCAACTTCATAGTGCCCACACTTGAAACGTAAGCGTAAATCTCTACATTCTTCAACACTTGTTTTGCAATAGCTCCTGCTACTACGCGACAAGCAGTTTCTCTAGCAGAGCTTCGTCCTCCACCGCGATAGTCTCTGAAGCCATATTTTTTGTCGTAAGTATAGTCCGCATGACTTGGACGGTAACTATCTTTTATATGAGAATAATCGTGAGATTTCTGATTGGTATTTTCAATAACAAAACCAATAGGTGTTCCTGTAGTTTTACCTTCAAAAATCCCTGAATAAAACTTTACACCATCGGGTTCTTTACGTTGTGTAACAATAGCTGATTGCCCTGGTTTACGTCGGTTTAATTCATTTTGAATAGCATCTATATCCAATTCAATTCCTGGAGGACAACCATCAATAACACCTCCCAAAGCGGGTCCGTGAGATTCACCATACGTCGATACACTAAAGAGTTTTCCGAAGGAATTTCCAGCCATTTTCAAAATTTTTGGCTAAAATAATCTTTAAGCTTGAATTACACTAATTTTTTGAAAACTGTAGCTTGTAAGAATTGGTAACATTAACCTAACAATAACCTCATAATTAGTTAATTAAATAGTAAACTTCACATAATACTAAAAGTGGTTATTTGTAATGTGAAAAAGTGCGAATTTACAAACCATTTACACCCCATTGAAGACAAAACGAAAAGTAGAAATTGCTGTAATCTCTGATGTACATTTAGGCACCTACGGCTGTCATGCTAAACAACTCCTCACGTATTTAAATAGTATTAATCCCAAGAAACTGATTCTAAATGGAGATATCATTGATATTTGGCAATTCAGTAAGCGTTATTTTCCAAAATCGCACTTAAAAGTGATTAAGAAAATAATGGACTTTGCGGCAGATGGTGTTGAAGTGATTTATATTACAGGTAACCATGATGAGATGTTGCGTAAGTTTAGCGATACGTCAATAGGTAATATTTCCATAGTTGATAAGGTGGTTTTAGATTTAGATGGAAAAAAAGGATGGTTCTTTCATGGTGATGTGTTTGATGTTTCTATACAAAATGCCAAATGGTTGGCTAAATTAGGAGGTTATGGCTATGACTTATTGATTCTATTAAACAGATTGACCAATTGGATTCTTACAAAACTTGGTAGAGAGCGTTATTCGCTTTCTAAAAAAATTAAAAATGGTGTAAAAGGTGCTGTGAAATTTATGGCAGACTATGAAAAAACCATTACAGATTTAGCCATTGATAACGGCTATGATTATGTGGTTTGCGGACACATTCACCAACCAAAAATGGAAATTCGGGAGAACAAGCACGGTAAAACAATGTATTTAAATTCTGGAGATTGGGTAGAAAACTTTACGGCTTTGGAATATCAGTTTAAACGTTGGAAAATCTATAACTACAATAACGATAAACTTTCTCCTTTCTTTGCAGATGAGGATGTTAAAGAAATGGAAGTAAAAGATTTAATTGCTGCTATTACTATTGTAGATAAAGCTGCAAAAGCTAAATAAGTGCTTCTTTTAAAATAGTTATAGGATGTTTTGCTGTACGACCAGTACCGTCTTTAATTTGATGCCTACAACTTGTCCCATTTGCTGAAATAATAACATCTTTTGAAGCTTTTCTTACTGCCGGAAACAGGGTATGTTCTCCTATTTGCATACTTACTTCGTAGTGTTCTTTTTCGTAACCAAAACTTCCAGCCATTCCACAACAACCACTGGGAATAATAGTCACTTTGTAATTCTTCGGAAGATTTAACACTGAAAAACTAGATAATTGATTACTCAAGGCTTTTTGATGGCAATGTCCGTGGAATTTGATTTCTTTATGCTCTAAAGCGAATTGTTCTGGTTTGATATTTCCCAATTCAATTTCTTGATGTAAAAACTCTTCAATCAGAAACGTTTGTTTTGCAATGTTTTCTGCGGATGCTTTATCATCTGCCAGTTTTAAATACTCGTCTTTAAAAGTTAAAATTGCAGATGGCTCTATTCCTATTAAGGGAGATTCATCAGAAATCAACTCTTTAAAATATGAGATATTTTCATTTGCTATTTCCTTAGCTTCCTCTAAAAACCCTTTAGATAGATATGAGCGTGCAGATTCCAAATGAAACACAGGAATAACCTTATAATTCAATGCTTCTAATAAGATTAAACCATCTAAGGCAATTTCCGACTCCAAATAATTAATAAACTCATCAACATATAAATAAACCGTTTTTATGGGTTTTGAATGGTAATCTTTTCCGTCAATCCAATTTGAAAAATTATTTATAGACGTAAACGAGAGTGTAACGTGTGGTAAACTCCTTTCATAATGAATACCTAAAGTTTTTTTTATTAAAGATGAAGTAATACCATTTTGAAATAACCAATTATAAAACTTCGGAGCTCTTGAAGCTATCTTGTTATATTTTGTGGAATTCGCGAAGAACTTGTTTTTAAAGCTAAAGCCATTTATTTTTTGATACTGATATTGAAACTCAGCTTTTAAACCCGCCGCATCAACACTACTTGGGCATTCACTTGCACAAGCTTTACAACTTAAACATAAATCAAAGACTTCTTTTAATTCCTTATGGTTGAATTTATTAGTCTTATCTGAATTAGTCAAAAACTCACGCAATGCATTCGCCCTAGCTCTTGTAGTATCCTTTTCATTTCTGGTTGCGCGATAACTCGGGCACATTGTACCACCAAATTCGGGTAACTTTCTACAATCTCCAGACCCATTGCACTTTTCGGTTTCACGAAGAATACCTTGAGATTTAGAAAAATCTATAAAAGTTTCAATTTCTGGTTCTTTTCTATCTGGTTGATAACGTAAAGATGCATCCATTGGAAAAGCATCCACAATTTTGCCTGGATTAAAAATATTGTCTGGGTCAAACGCAGTTTTAATACGCTTTAAAATCTGATAATTTTCATCTCCAATCATCATCGGAATAAACTCTGCGCGCACAATGCCATCTCCGTGTTCTCCACTAAAAGAACCTTTATATTTTTTTACCAAATGTGCAACGTCAGTTGTTATTTTTCTGAAAAGTGCAACATCTTCACTTTGCTTTAAATCCAAAATCGGTCGTAGATGAATCTCTCCTGCACCAGCATGCGCATAATACACAGCATCTTGATTATACGATTTCATTAAAGCAGTGAATTCAGCAATGTAATCTGCTAAGTCATCCACAACAACAGCAGTATCTTCAATACACGCCACGGCTTTTTTGTCTCCAACAATATTTCCTAAAAGTCCTAAACCAGCACCTCTTAAATTATTGGCTTTATCAATATCATCACCAATTAAAACTGGATTGGCATAACTTAAACCTGATTGTTCTAAAGTTTGAATCAATTCTTGGGCTTGCGATTTAGCATCTTCCAAAGTATTGGATTTTACCTCGGACATTAAAATAGCTTCAGGATCACCTACTAAAAATTGTCTGTTTTCTTGTTGTGTTTTGTTGCGTTTTGTACAATCTAAAATGGTTTTATCCATCATCTCACAGGTGTACAAATTGTGCTTCATTACTGGTACTACAGCTTGCAAACACTTCTCAATGGAATCAAAATGCGCAGGTACCATAACACGATATTCAGGTGGTAAATCATCCAATTGAAGTGTAATTTCTGTAGTAAACGCAAGTGTACCTTCACTTCCTGACAACAGCTTACATATGTTAAAATTTTCAGATGTGTTTGAAAACACCTTCGTATTAATCAATTCATCAATGGCATAACCTGTATTTCTCCTATGAATTTCAGTTTTTGGGAAATCGTCTTTAATTCTATTTTGGACTGATTCATTCTTTAACTCATCATAAATTGTCTTATAAATTCTACCTTCAAGAGTTTTCAGTCTAGTTTTTTCAATAAAGGTTTCTTTAGCAATTTCACCAAAAACCACTTCACTCCCATCGCTTAAAATAGTTTTTAATTCTAAAACTTTATCTCGCGTAACACCATATTTTATCGATGTTGTACCAGAAGAGTTATTCCCAACCATACCTCCTATCATACATCTATTTGACGTAGACGTATTTGGTCCAAAAAATAATCCGTAAGGCTTTAAAGAGTTATTTAACGCATCTCGAACAACCCCAGGTTGAACGGTTACGGTTTTTGCTTTTTCATCAAGCTTAATAATTTTTGTAAAATGTTTAGAAACATCAACTACAATGCCCTCACCTACACATTGACCTGCCAAGGAAGTACCCGCTGTTCTAGGAATTAAGGATGTTTTGTTAGTTTTTGCAAATTGGATTAAGTGCTTAATATCCTCTTCATTTTCAGGATATGCAACGGCCAGTGGCAACCTACGATACACTGACGCGTCTGTGGCATACAAAACCTTAACCAAATCGTCAAAGAGCAACTCTCCCGATAGTTTTGATTGTAAAGCGTTTAGCTGTTTTTCCATGTTTTGTTACCCTGAAAGTCTAAGAGAAGTAAATATAAATACATTTTTGGCGTTATTTTTGTAAAGTTATTCAGAATAACAAAAATGATCTATTTCTAGTATTTGGATCGTATATCATTAATCAAATAAAAAACTAAAAACTTATGAAAAAATTATTCGTATTAACCTTAGCCGTAATTGGATTTTGTTTTACTACCAACGCCCAAGAAATTTCAGAAAATGCCATTGGTCTACGCCTAGGGGATAGTAATGGTCTTGGTGCTGAAGTTTCTTATCAGCGTGCATTGGGGCAAGAAAACAGACTTGAAATCGATTTAGGTTGGAGAAACAGTGACGATTATAACGCATTCCAACTAACTGGACTTTACCAATGGGTATGGTTGCTTGACGGCGACTTTAATTGGTATGCAGGAGCTGGTGGTGGAATTGCTGCTTTTGATGGTAAAAACAGATTAGCTGGTACTGATGAAACTGCAATTTTCGCAGCAGGGAATGTTGGTATTGAATATAATTTTGATATTCCATTAATGCTCTCTCTAGATTTCAGACCAACTTTAGGTTTTGGTGATTTCTCAGATGATTTAGATTTTGATATTGCCTTGGGTATTCGTTACCAATTCTAAAGGAACTACTTTACATTATAATTAAAGCACCTTTTACGGTGCTTTTTTTGTTAAAATAATCTGCTTAAAACTTTCGCTAATTTAAGTGGAATACGCAGTTTTAAAAATGAAGTTATTGCGCTTTTTTTTATCTTGACGAAAATTGTTCAAAACCAAACTAAATGAAACTTTTTAATGTTGCCATACTATCCTTTGTTTTACTGCTAATCTTTAATTGTAAGGATAAAGTTGAAACAATAGAAACAGAAAACTCAAAAAAGCTAAAAGCCTTAATTATCGATGGTGAAAATAATCATGGAATTTGGCCTAAAAGCACATTTATGATGAAAGACTATCTAGAGCAAACAGGTCTTTTTGAAGTGGATATCCAAAGAAAAAAATATTTATGGGTTGGTCCGCATCACAATGTCAAAAATTTAGATAGTATTGAACAATTATTGTCAATATATCCTTTGAAAGACAGCATTGAACGCACCTCTCTCGATTCAACAAAATACGATCCTGATTTTAATCCTGATTTCTCAAAATACGATGTCGTTGTGAATAATTTGGGTTGGAAATCTTCTGAATGGCCAGAACAAACCAAAAGAAATTTTGAGGACTACATGAAAAATGGTGGTGGATTGGTTGTTATTCATGCTGCGAACAATGCTTGGGGTGATTGGGATGAATATAATAAGATGATTGGTTTAGGTGCGTGGGGAGGTAGAGATGCTTCAAATGGTCCTTACATTTTTTATAATGATGAAGGTAATATTGAACATGATCCTTCGGAAGGTATATGTGCTTCGCATGGAAAACAACATGAATTTCATATTGACACTAGGGCTCCAGAACATCCTATTATGAAAGACATACCCAAAACATGGCTTCATGCTCAGGATGAGCTTTACGATCGTATGAGAGGTCCAGGAAAGAACATGACTATTTTGGCTACTGCTTATTCTGATTTAGAAAACAACGCTCCACCTTGGATGAAAGATGTTAGAGGAACTGGAAGACACGAACCCATGTTAATTACCGTAAATTATGAAAAAGGAAGAGTGTTTCATTCTGCATTAGGGCATATGGATTATTCTATGGAATGTGTTGGGTTTATAACAACATTTCAGAGAGGTGCAGAGTGGGCTGCATCAGGAAAAGTAACACAACCAATTCCTGAAAACTTTCCTACCCCAGATAAGACGAGTGTAATTACATGGTCTTCAGAATCAAAAAAACACTAGAATAGAAAATGCAGAAGATATATATACTAATTTGTATTTCACTTTTAATAACGAGCTGTAAATCATCAATTGACACTTCACAAAAAGAAGGTAGTCATAAACTTAAGGTTTTAATTATGGATGGTGAAAACAATCATTCCATTTGGCCTAAAAGCACCTTAATGATTAAAAGTTATTTGCAAGAAACAGGACTTTTTGAGGTAGATATTATGCGAAAAGCATATACTTGGAAAGGAGAAGAACTTATTAAACAATTTCCTATCACATTACGTATTGAAACTACCCCTGTTAAAAAACCAAAATTTGATCCCAATTTTAAACCCAATTTTAAAGATTACGACCTTGTAGTTTCAAATTTAGGTTGGAGAGCCTCAGAACTTCCTGAAGAAACCAAAGTCAATTTTGAAAGCTACATGAAAAATGGTGGTGGCTTGGTTGTTATTCATGCGGCAAACAATTCATGGGGTAATTGGGATGAATTCAATAAAATGATTGGTCTTGGCGGCTGGGGAGGAAGAAATGAAATCACTGGACCTTATGTCTTTTACAATAATGACAATAGACTAGTCAGAGACCCATCAAAAGGCAATTGCGGTCAACATGGTAAACAAAGTGAGTTTATTATTACCACCAGAGCTCCAGAACACCCCATAATGAAAGGAATTCCAAAAGAATGGCTTCACGGAAAAGATGAACTTTACGAAAAACTACGTGGTCCTGCCGAAAATATGACAATTCTGGCTACGGCATATTCGGATAAGGAAAATGGAGAAAAACGTACTGGTAGGCACGAGCCTATGTTAATGACAATTAGTTATGGAAAAGGAAGAGTATTTCATACAACCTTAGGGCATACAGATTATTCCATGGAATGTGTCGGATTTATTACAACTTTACAACGCGGTTCGGAGTGGGCTGCTACTGGTGATGTTACTCAATCACTTCCTCTTGATTTTCCAAAAACTGAAAGTTCAAGTTCGAGAAAATGGATTTTTGAATAGTTCCATTAAAATAACAACTTTCAACTTTTATTAAAAAAAGACAAAATAGCTTCATTCAAAAACTCAATTACGGTTTTTCCGTAACCTATTATCTATTTAACTTCATTTAACATTTGAAATTGAAATTTAGATTGATTTATACTTAAATTTACAGAAATAATGTTCAATAAGTATATCACAATCAAAAGTTCTCTATGAAAATAAATACCCCTTGGCATTTAAAATTACTATTATCTGCCATCTTAATGGCCTTTTTGTTATCACCACAAAATATTGAAGCTCAAAAGAAAAAAAAGGATAAAAAAAAGAATGCCAAAACTGAAGTTACCACCCCAATAAAAAAGCCTTCAAAAAAGAAATCTATAGCTTCACTCACAAAGTCCAGTAAGAAAATAGAAGGATTCTTTACATTTTACAGAGATACTATTACGGGTACTTTACAAATGATAATTTCCGAAGACGACTTGAATAAGGAGTTTATTCACTTTTCTCAAATTTCGGATGGCGTTGTTGATGCTGGTCGTTATAGAGGCTCCTACCGTGGTGCAAGAATTTTTAAGATTGTTAAACACTACAATAAAATTGAATTTATTAAGCAAAATACGTCTTACTATTTTAATCCTGAAAGTGCTATTTCGAAAGCTAAAAATGCGAATATTTCTAACGGTAATGTTGCAAGCATAAAAATTGAAGCTACAGATAGTAAAAAAGGGGTTTATTTAATAAAAGCGGACGACTTATTTCTCAAAGAAACCTTTATCCAAATAAAACCACCTAGGTTCCCTGGTAGCTCTCCATCCTCATTCTCTTTAGGTAACTTAGATAAAAATAAGACGAAAATAAATTTTATTCGAAACTACACTGATAACGTCAATATTGAGGTAGAATATGTGTATTCAAAACCTTCCATACTTAATGGTGGTTCGGAGGCTGTTACCGATGCTCGAAATGTGAGTATAAAAGTAAATCACAATCTTATTGCTATGCCAGATGATGATTATGAGGTTAGATATGATGACCCAAGAGTTGGCTATTTTATTAATGAGGTAAACGACCAAACAAGCACCAGTGCAGCACCGTACAAAGATGTAATCAATAGATGGAATTTAAAGAAAAAAAATCCAGAGGCAGAAATATCGGAACCAATTAAACCCATAACCTGGTGGATGGAAAACACAACACCTGTAGAATGGAGAGAGACTATTAAAAATGGAATTTTAGAATGGAATAAAGCTTTTGAAAAAGCTGGTTTTAAAAACGCTATTGTGGTAAAACAGCAACCTGATGATGCTGAATGGGACGCGGGCGATATTCGATATAATGTAATGCGCTGGACTTCTTCTCCAAGACCTCCTTTTGGCGGATATGGTCCAAGACTAGCCAATCCAAGAACTGGAGAAATCATTGGTGCAGATATTATGATGGAGTATAATGTTTTTTCTGGCGGTAATTTTATATCTAAAGTTTACGAATCGGACAATACGGATCTTCTACAAAACTCGAACAACGGCCTAGAACTTTATGATGCGCATAACTATTGTACTCTAGCCCATGGTATGCAGGAAAATCTTCATTTTGCGCAAACAACAGCAAGAATTTTTGGTCATTCTAAATTTGAGTTAAATGAAATTCAAAAGCAAGTACTTACAGCTGTAGTAATACATGAAATAGGTCATACTTTAGGATTAAATCATAACATGAAAGCAAGCCAATTATATACTCCTCAACAACTTGCAGACCCAGATTTTATAAAAGGTAAATGCCTTACAGCTTCTATAATGGATTATGCTACTACAAACATTACGAGAGACAGAAGTAAGCAAGGTCAATACGATGACATGTCTGTTGGGCCGTATGATATTTGGGCGATTAGATTTGGATATACACCTTTTAAATCTGAAGTTGAACGTCAGGCAGTTTTAAGCGAGTCTACCAAACCTGAACATATTTTTGGAAACGATGCTGATGATATGCGTTCTCCTGGAAAAGCCATCGATCCCCGAGTAATGATTTTTGACCAATCTAATGATCCAATTACCTATGCTGTTGATAGAATTGAATTATCAAATGATTTAATGAAAACCGTAAAAGAACGATTTATCAAAACGGGAGAAACTTATCAAGAACTAACAAGAGTATTTGGCACTTTAAGTAGACAAAAAGCTACAGCAACAGGTGTAATTTCTAGATACATTGGCGGTGTTTATGTAGACCGTGCAGTTGCTGGACAAGAAGGAGGTACCCAGCCTTACACTCCTGTTAATTTAGAAGATCAAAAACGTGCCATGAAAGCACTAGACAAATACCTTTTTGCACCAAAAGCTTTTGACGTTCCTAATGATATATATAACTATTTAGCAAGACAAAGAAGAGGGTTTAACTTTTTCTCTGGCCCTGAAGATCCGAAAATTCATGCTGCTGTTCTTAGAACGCAAAAAAGGGTGTTAGACCATTTATTGCATTACAATACCTTACAAAGAATTTCAGATTCTGAACTTTATGGAAACAAGTATACACTTTCTTTAATGATGACTGATTTGAACAATGCCATTTTTAAGGCTGATATTTATGGTAGTATAAATACATTTAGACAGAATTTACAATTGGAATACACCAAAATGTTACTTAATATGCTTACCGGAAAATCTAGTTTAAGGTACACGCACAATTCAAAATCTATGGCTTTATACAATTTAAAACGTATTAGAGCAATGGCAGCTCCCTCTGGAAATATTGCTTCAAGAGCACATAAAGAGCATTTAAGAACATTAATTGATAATGGCTTGAAAGAACTGAAATAAAATACATAAATGGTATTGCACTAAAAAAGGTTACTTGATATCAAGTAACCTTTTTAGTTTAATGTTTCTTTTTAGGGACAAATTGTTTGTTTACTTTATGTTTCATTAACTACAGAACAAACTTCAAAACTTGTGCCAAACTAGTAACCTTAGCTATGAATATTCTGGTATTTTACCTTTCACGTGCTCGTAAAATTTCCTCATAAAACGAAAATCCGCTTCCATATTATCTGTTGGATAAAAGGGCTTTGAAAAAGTGTTCTTTTTATGTTCAAAATCCAGAGTAAACATTACAATAGGAACATTTGCCGCTTTAGCAATGTAATAAAACCCAGTGCGCCACTTAAGAACTTTTTTTCGCGTTCCCTCTGGTGCCAAAGCAATCTTAAAATTATTGTTTTCCTTAAATACTTCTGCGATAGCTTGAACTTTATTGTGATTATTTTTTCTATCTATGGGGCGTCCTCCTAACGCTCTAAAAAAATATCCAAATGGAAATACAAAGAGTTCCTTTTTACCAATAAAGTTGACCTTTATTCCTAAAACTGTTCGAACCAAAACACTTATGTAGAAATCGTGCCAGCTTGTATGAGGAACAGCAATTATTACCGCTTTTTTAATCTCATCTTGAAGCACTTTATAATGACCATCAACTTGCCAACCCAACAACTTGAAATATATAAATTTGGCAAGTCGTTGACGCATGTTACATTTTTAAATAAAGTTCTTTTATTTTTTTGTGAGTAATACTTTTTTTCCAGTTCTTACCAATAGCATTTTCCCAAAGTGGCTCCAGACTTAATGAAATATTAATCATGGTATCAATATCATTTTCAGATAGGTCTTTACAAATACCTTGTGGTAACTCGATATTATGTTTTACTAACATTTGTTTAAATAATTTCACATCATCTGGATAAAACTCTTCTAAATGATTAAAAACTATGCAGTTACCAATTCCATGTTTTGTACCTAGTAAATAGGAAAGTCCGTAACTTAAAGCATGTGCTACCCCAACCTGAGAATAGGCTATACTCATACCCCCATGCCACGAGGCCATCATTAGTTTATCTTGTTCGTCCTTTGCAGATATTCCTCCATCAAAAAATATTTCTTTACACAAGTTATAGGACATCTCTCCATATGTTTTGCTAAACGCATTAAGATACGTACCATTAAGTGACTCAACACTATGAATAAAACAGTCCATTCCAGTAAAAAACCATTGGTTTTTTTCTACACCTTTAGTTAGTTCAGGATCCAAAACTACTTGATCAAAAGGTGTATAGTCTGAGTTTATACCCAGCTTTCGTGTTGAACCTGTTAAAACTGTGGTTCTAGATACCTCTGCCCCAGTACCAGAAATCGTTGGAATACCTACGTGATATACAGCTTTATTCTTTACTAAATCCCAACCTTGATAGTCTTCTGAACTGCCTTCATTAGTAAGCATAATGGCAACTGCCTTTGCTAAGTCTAATATAGAACCACCACCAATACCGATTACACCAGAGGGACGTTCTTTGGATGTTAAAATAATATCTTCAACCAACTTATCAACTTGAGATGTTTTAGGCTCCTCAATTGTTGAAACGTATATAATTTTATCATCGTAAGAAATTGGTATTCTTGACGTAAGGTTAATTTCAGCACGAAAAACATCATCGACCAAAAAGACAAAAGGAGCGTTATTACTCAAGCGATTTGGAGCAAGCAACTCACCTAACTGATTGAAACTACCGCGACCAAAAATTACTCTTGGTACCATTGGAAAGTTTTTATAACTCATGCAGTGTATTTTCTTTTAGGAAATGTAAAAATAGTATTATTTTAAAGTTAAAGGTTTAAATAACGCTGAAATTTATCGCAAAACAAACCAATATGATACCCATCGGCCAAAGCATGATTTACGCTTACAGCAACATTCATAATTAATTCAGAATTTACTTTTGAAGCTTTACTAAATGCAAGCTTTGGAACAGATTCCATAAAACCAGAAACAGGTTCTTTATGCCCAGTAAAACTAAACCAAGGCAGTGCTGAACAGTGTATACAGTCTAAACTATTAGTTGGTGGATAAAACTCATTAGCGTTAAATACTCGTTCTTTTTCTTTATTGATATTTTTAATAAAACCTTTCAATTCATCATCGAATGGAATAAATGATAAGGCAAAATTTTTATCAGGTCTCATAAATGTAGCCGAGGCATGTATGACATCAAAAGATACAACTTTATCATTTTTAATTCTTAACTTTAAATTGTTTACGCTATTAACAGCTTTCATACAATCATGTAGATACCTAGCAAAAAAACTAACTCCATTTTCTTTTGAAAAGTTATACGCCTTAGTCACATTAAATGGTATTGTTACACCAAAAAACGGATCTTTAAAATCCCTAAAATGATTGTATTGATGTTTGCGGCTCCAATTATCCGTATCTATAATCGTCATCATTCAAATAATTGCAATATCTCTTTTAAACTATTTAGGGTTTTATATTTTTTTCCATTGGTCTCTTTTTCCGATACCGTCTCATGCGCCCACGTAGTGTGAAACGGCACATGAACTGCACTTGCACCAATATTTACAAGAGGTAAAACATCAGATTTTAAGGAATTTCCAATCATCAAAAACTCAGAAGGTTTTACTTTTAGGTGTTTCAACAGCTTCGAATAATTTTCTTCTTTCTTATCACTAAGCACTTCAATATGATGAAAATATGATGTTAACCCAGATTTCTCCAACTTACGCTCTTGGTCCAACAAATCTCCTTTTGTTGCTAAAATAAGCCTGTAATTTTTAGACAATTTTTCCAAAACCTCTTCCACCCCATCCAATAGTTCAACTGGTTTATCTAACATTGCTTTTCCAATATTAATAATCGATTTAATTTTAGAATTGGAAATAGTATAATTTGACAACTCTAATGCGCACTCTACCATTGATAGTGTAAATGCTTTAATACCATAACCATACAAATCAAGATTACCTATCTCCTTCTTAAAAAGTTCTTGATCAATTTTATTGGGTGTTTCAAATTCTGATAATAGTTTAGAAAACTCCTCTTCGGCTTCTCTAAAATAAGTTTCGTTTACCCAGAGTGTATCGTCCGCATCAAAACCAATAACTTTTTTGATACTGTAATTTATTTCCATATTTTTTTTGCACGTTCTAGATCTTCAGGAGTATCAATTTCAACGCCTTCAACATCCGTTTCTACCATTTTTATGCGCTTACCATACTCTAAATAGCGTAATTGTTCTAATTTTTCTGAAGCCTCTAAAATAGCCATAGGTAATTTATAAAAATCTAATAACGCTTGCCTTCTAAATGCGTAAACTCCTTTATGTTTATAATATTTGATATTAACATTTAAATCTCTAGCATATGGAATAGGGCTTCTTGAGAAATACAAAGCAAAATTTGATTGATCTACCACAACTTTAACCGCGTTAGGACTTTCTATTTCATCCTTATCAGTAATATGCACCATTAAAGATGCCAAATCTACTTCTTTGTTCAAATCGGTTTTAAAAACGTTGATTAACTTTTCCAATGAAACTCTATCTGTAAAAGGTTCATCACCCTGAACATTAACCACAACATCTACATCCAATTCTTCAATTGCTTCAGCAATTCTATCACTACCAGAATGATGCTCCTTTTTACTCATAACCGCCTTTCCGCCATTATTTTCAATTTCATCATAAATTATTTTGCTATCAGTAACAACAATAACATCATCAAAAAGTTGAGTGGCAACGGTAGCTTGATAGGTTTGCAATATCACAGATTTTCCCCCTAAAATTTGCATTAGCTTTCCAGGAAACCTCGAGGCACTATAGCGCGCGGGAATCATTGAAATTATTTTCATCTGTTACTTTTGGTTAAGTCTCAAAAATACCAATAATTTATTCAATTTTTTGCTTCTTTTTTTTAAGCTTACCAAATAACTTTAAAACTATAACTAGAATACCAATTACTAGAACAATAGCCAAAAGAGGAAGAAATATGGATATAATCGACATGACAACAGAAGATCCTGTTTCAATAACTGAAACAACAGGATTAGCAACGCCGCCTGTGGTTGCTGTTGATGTTAAGCGTGTTGCACTTGATGTTCCCGCAATTGCGGCAGCAGTACCTCCCCCAGCAATAATAGCAAGCGACCAAGTAACTAGCGGGCTTAAATCTGCGACTGTAGATAACATAACTGCGGTTCCCGCTATACCCGCCAAAGGTATTGCTATACTATCTAACAAATTATCAACATAAGGAATAAAATAAGCGCAAATCTCTACCAAGGTGGCAACACCTAATGCAACTAATGCAGGAACACTACCAACCCACTCCCAAGATTCGTTAAGTTGCCAAATATCAAAATACGATGCTAAACTTAAAGCAAATAATGGTAAAAACACACGAAAACCTACTGAAGCTGATAAGCCAATACCAAGACAAATGCTTATTATAGTTTCTGGTGTCATTTTACAACGTTCTTAATCTTCAAAAAAATCATCTTTAAAACCAATAAGGTACAACTTTTCTTTTGCCCTGGTTACAGCTGTATACAACCACCTCATATAATCAACATCTATACCGTTTGCTAAATAAGGCTTTTCTACAAACACCGTATGCCATTGCCCACCTTGAGATTTATGGCAGGTTATAGCGTATGAAAATTTAACCTGAAGTGCATTAAAATACTTGTTGTTCTTTACTTTTAGAAACTTTTTATACTTGCTTTTTTCATCTTCAAAATCTTTCATTACCTCTTGGTACAGTCTGTTGGATTCATCATAAGATAAAGAAGGGGTTTCAGCATGAATTGTATCTAATAATAATACGGTTTCAAAAGGGCGCATTTTGGGGTAATCCACCATTCTTACTTTTACTTCTGCGAAACGAAACCCGTACAAGTCGATAAGCTTGAATATCTCTAATATTTCAATAATATCACCGTTTGCTATAAACCCAGCTTCGGTGGTAGGTTTTACCCAGAAATAGTTATTTTTTACCACCATTAAATAATCCCCAGCTGTTAACTCGTTTTCATTAAACAGTATTCTACTGCGTATTTGTTGATTATATAAATTGGCACGTTTATTACTTCTTACAATAATTGCCGTTTCTTCATTCCCTAAGTTACTGTAGGCGTCGTTAATGGCATCCATAATTTCATAACCATCGGTAAGCCTAACAATATCAGTGTATCCATTCAATTGAAATGAAAAGTCATCAAAAAAATTATTACTTAAAGCTTCTCGTATTTCTGTAGCATTTATCAAAATACCAGACCCTTTTTCTTGCCTTACAACTTCATCTAATTCCACACGTTTAACTTCCTTGCTGTAATTAAGTGACAACTTATTTTCATCAAGGGCAGGGCTAATATCTAGCTTTACAGGTGGCAATTGCGCCGTATCACCAATAAGTAGTAATTTGCATTTAAAACCAGAGTAAACATAGTGCATTAAATCATCTAAAAGAGACCCGTTTTCAAAAAGTTTAGAATCTCTTGGAGTATCAGGAATCATGGAAGATTCGTCCACAATAAAAATGGTGTTTTTGTGCTTATTGGGTTGTAAAACAAAGCTAACACCACCACTAGAATTCTTTTTGGGGAAGTAAATTTTTCTATGAATTGTAAATGCCTCTTTTTTAGAATAATTCGCTATAACTTTTGCAGCTCTTCCTGTTGGCGCCATTAAAACTGCACTCATTTTTGCCTTCCATAAATTGTTCACTACACTACTAATAATGGTAGTTTTTCCTGTACCAGCATATCCTTTAAGTAAGTAAATAGAATTGGTTGTCTTGCCCAGAACAAACTCTGAAAGTTGTTGTAAAACAACATCTTGTTTTAACGTAGGCTGAAATGGAAAATCTTGCTTTATCAAGGCATAAAATTCAGCGGCAGTCATTAAAAAAAAGAAGGGTTTAGAAATTATTCAAATATAGAAATGATTTTCATTAAGATAGTTTTAACCATTAAAAAAAAATTGTAGATTTGCGAAAGACCACTAATTAATTTTAAATAAAAAAATGATTACAGTAATAATAGTAACGGTACTTGTTATACTTATCACAATCGGATTGGTAAAACTAATTGATAAATTTATTCCTAATAAATTAAGACCTGTAGTAATGCTTGTTTTATGGGGTTTAATATTTTTCTTAGCATACCAAACCTTCATGTCAGTTTATAATCCCATCTTATTTAACCAAGAAAAGGAAAAACGATATGCAAAAGTTATTGAAAATTTAGAAGATATTAGAGAAGCGCAATTAGCGCATAGAACGGTAACTGGTAAATTTGCTGGTAAATGGGATGAGTTAGTGAAATTTATTGACACAGCTCAATTTACACTAACTCAACGAAGAGACTCTAGTGTTGTTGATGAAGAATTAACAAAAAGATACGGAGGGGTAGAAACATTTAAAGATATAGTGATAATTGACACTTTAGGTTTTAAACCTGTGAAAGACTCTCTTTTCAAAAATTCAGACAGGTATAAATCTATGATGAATGTACCTGTTGGTGAAGAAGGTGCTAAGTTTAAATTAGAAGCGGGATTTTTAGAGCAAAACGATATACAAATACCAGTTTTTGAAGCGTCGGTAAAAAAGAATATTATTTTATTTGATCAGCCAAAAGAATTAGTATCACAAGAAAACGAGGTAGTTTCAGTAGAAGGTGTAAATGGAGATGCTATTAAAGTAGGCTCGATGGATGAAGTAAAAACTATCGGAAACTGGCCAAAAACATATGGCACAAAAAAGAAATAATAATTCTGATATAAAAACACACAAGAAACTGTCCATTCAAATTAGTTTGAGTGGACTTTCTTTTTGTATCCTAAATAATATTTATTCGAAAGTTGAGGCTTTTGAGCAAATTGATTTTGATAAAAAGCTTAATCCTTTTGAGGTATTAGAACGCTTAATACACTATTTTGATACACGAGAATATCTCCAAACCCAATTTGATGATATTCTAGTAATTCATGAAAATGACATTTCTACGCTTGTCCCAAAAGTGTTATTCAATGAAGATTATTTGGCAGATTATTTAAAGTTCAATTCTAAAATATTAAAATCAGACTTTATTAGTTACGACACTTTAAATCGTAATGAAAGTGTAAATGTATATGTGCCCTACGTAAACGTCAACAACTACATTTACGAAACCTTTGGTGAATTTACTTTTAAACATTTCTCTACTATTTTAATTGATGAAATTTTAAAAAATGAAATTAACACACTTTCAAAGAAGTTATACATTCATATAAGTAAACATCATTTTGAAATAATAGTTACACAAAAAGGAGAGCTTATGCTGTACAACACCTTTGAGTACAGTAATGAAGAGGACTTTATCTACTACGTTTTATTTACGATGGAGCAATTACAACTTAACGCTGAAACTACAAAAGCTATTTTTCTTGGTAATATTTCAAAGGATTCAAACTTTTACAAAATAGCATATAAATATATTCGCCATATTAGTATTTCAGAATATAATAGCAGTTATGGTATTACGCGTAATGAGGAAAAAGAGCAATCTAGTTTCATAATTACTAACAGTTTTTAATGCGCATAATTTCGGGACAATATAAAAGTCGTAAAATAGTTGCTCCTAAACAGTTACCTGTTCGCCCAACGACTGATATGGCTAAGGAATCTCTTTTCAATATCTTAAACAACACTTACTATTTTGATGAAGTTTCAGTTTTAGATTTGTTTGCAGGTACAGGCAATATAAGTTACGAGTTTGCCTCTCGAGGTACAGAAAAAATACTCTGCGTAGATCAGCATTTTGGTTGTATAAAGTTTATCAATCAAACTGCAGAAAAATTTGAAATGCCGATTGACACTATAAAAAGTGATGTATTCAAGTTTCTAGAAAATTCAAAAACCAAGTTCGATATTATATTTGCTGATCCACCCTATGGTTTCTCTAAAGTGGAATTTGAGCGTATTCCACTACTTGTGTTTCAGCAAAATCTACTTAATGAAAATGGCGTACTTATAGTAGAACATTCCAAACAAACCAATCTCAATTCTATACTTAATTTTGACGTTTCAAAAAGTTATGGGGGTAGCGTATTTAGCTTTTTTAAACTCTAAATATTAACATTTGTTAACTTATAAGTGCTTTTTTTTCAATACTTTAGGAATCTCCCTTAGAGTCCCAAGCTCTATGCACATTGCTCTCGAATTCAAAAAGCTTTTATTTTTTGTTTAAGTAGGTTATGGTTTTTAAGTAAGAATACTAACCTTTAAAACCATATATAATTATGAAAACTAACAAAACCATTTTATTAACATGCCTTTCTATTTGTATAACAGTTTGCATGTCGTATGCACAACAAATGTTTCTAGTATTCGAGGATAATGTAAAGCCTTCAAAAGTTATGGATTACGAGAAAGCGGTAAAGGAATATAATAATGCCTGTGTTGAACATGAAGTGGATGTCTATTGGCAAGCTGCCTCTCAAGACGACTTCACCTATTATTATATTTCTCCAATAGAAAAAATGGCAGATCTTGACGAAAAACCCATGAAAGAAATGGCAGAGGCTATGGGTGATAAATTCAAAAGTATGCTGACGGACATGGATAAATGCACAACTGCATCGGGCTCATACATGATGTATGCTGTGGATGATTTGAGCTATAAAGCGCCAGAGGGGACAGACAGATCAGATTTAAACTACCGTGCATGGTACGAGTTGCACTATCAATCTGAGAACAAGGAAAAACTAATGGAAGGCATGAAAGCCGTTAAAGCAATGTTTGAAGAAAAAGGTTCCACAGAGTACTACAATGTGTACCATACAGGATTTGGTACTATGGAAAACTATTTCTTAGTTTCAGTTGCTGCTAAAGATGGTGTGGACAGTGAAACTCGTGGAAAAGAAAATCAAAAAGTACTAGGTCCAGACCGTTACGAAACCTTCGATAAAGTAATGGCTTACGTAGAAAATTGGGTAGAACATAGAGGTAGAATGCGTCCAGATTTATCCTATTTACCTAAAAAAAGCTAAAAACACACAACCAACCAATTTTTAACTATAAACCCTTCTTGAGCAATTCAGGAAGGGTTTATTATGTTAAAGCAAATCTATAAGCCGAATTCTGTATGTCATGAACTTGTTTCAGGATCCTATCCACAAGACAAAACACCCTTATCATTTATCTTGGCGCAATGTTGCCACTACGCTCTAGCTGCCTACCCTCCAGCAATCAAACGTGCCGCTTTCAAACGCTGGTATACATGGCATTGCACCACATAGAGTTTACCTGATTTCACTACGGCACTACCCGTACATGCTTTCTGTTGCACTTTTCCTAACCTTTCGGCTGGTGGCTATTAACCACTATGTTGCACTATGGTGTTCGGACTTTCCTTCACGCCATGAGCGTGACGATAAGGCGATTTACTTGCAGGCAAAAATACAATTACTTTATAGAAATGAAATTTTTATTTTTTGGGCCTTTCCCTCGATGATCATGCAGAATAGTTTAAGATCAATTCATGCTCGGGTCAGGCTTTCACTACTCACTCCCTCCTATCGTCGGGGAGTTCAAACATACGATCTGGTTGCTGAGCGCAGTCCAAGTACAATCCTTAACGCGGCTGAATTTGTGCTTGTAATTACTTATTAGACGAGACTTTTCCTATTCCGAAATATTCGTTTATCAGGTCTCGGTTAAATATACTTGTGTTATTAGTACTTCATTTTTCAAGTACAGATCAAGATGAAAATCAGAGAGAACTTTGCATCAAGATTAACCTAAAAAAGCTCATTTTTTAACCCAGTTCTTTGTCGTAAAATAGTTAATTTATCAGTTTCTGCTTTTTTGGTTTTATAATGATATCTTTATGCAGGTTTGGGAAGTATTTCAGCATAGTTGCTTTATCTTTTCCAGAGGTATCAATAAAAGACCAATTCTGACCATTATCGCTTGATATTCCGATTAATGAATATTGCGATTCAATTTTCCCTTGCGGTGTTTTCATAATGAAAACTTGGGTTATAGTACATTGCAATTCTTTACCCTTTTTTAAGAATTCAGAAGGATGCTTATGTTTAATTTCCATGACTATGAATCCTTCATTTTTCATGGAATTCATTGCTTGTTTAGTGGCATTAATCATATTAGATTTTCCACCCATCATTTCAATAACCTTTGGATATGTGTATTTTGAAAAGCTTTCGTAATCTTCGGCAATAAAGAACTTTTTCATTTTGGAGAGTTGAGAGTTTAAATTTTTATTCTCGGTTTGTGCTAATCCGAGAATAGGAAAAAGTACAATGATTAAAATCCGAATTTTTTTATTCATAAGAGTATTATTAATTTTTTAAAAGGTGATTATGGATATGCGCCGTTAGTAATGCCCTATATCCATCAGTAAACGAAGTTAGTTGAAAATTTATACAAAGTCAAGGTTTTCACATTGACTATTTGTTAATAACTCATATCAAATTCTGAATTCTGAATTCTGAATTCTGAATTGAGATAATTAAATTTGTTTCTAATGGAACACTTTGTAGTATCAGCCCGCAAGTATCGCCCACAAACCTTTAAAGATGTTGTGGGGCAACAGGCTATTACAAATACGCTACTAAACGCTATTGAAAATAATCATTTAGCGCAGGCATTGCTTTTTACTGGTCCGCGTGGTGTTGGTAAAACCACCTGCGCTCGTATTTTGGCAAAAATGATTAACAGTGATGGTAATGAAAGTGAAGATGAAGATTTTGCCTTTAACATCTTTGAACTAGATGCAGCGTCAAACAACTCTGTAGATGATATTAGAAGTTTAACAGATCAGGTACGTATTCCGCCACAAGTTGGTAAATACAAAGTGTATATTATTGACGAGGTTCACATGCTATCTCAAGCAGCTTTTAACGCCTTTTTAAAGACTTTAGAAGAACCACCAAAACACTGTATCTTCATATTAGCAACTACGGAGAAGCATAAAATTATTCCAACTATTTTATCGCGTTGTCAAATTTTCGATTTTAAGCGTATCACGGTAAAAGATGCTAAAGACTATTTAAAATATATTGCTGAGGAACAAGGTGTAACCGCCGAAGATGATGCGCTACACATCATTGCCCAAAAAGCTGATGGTGCTATGCGCGATGCGTTGTCTATTTTTGACCGTGTAGTAAGTTTCTCTGGTAAAAACCTAACAAGACAAGCGGTTACAGAAAACTTAAATGTACTAGATTACGAGACGTATTTCACAAGTACAGATTTAATTCTAGAAAATAAAATACCAGAATTGTTATTGCAATTCAATAATACACTTTCTAAAGGTTTTGACGGACATCATTACATTGCTGGTTTAGCTTCTCACTTTAGAGATTTACTGGTAAGTAAAACACAAAGCACCATTGAGCTTTTAGAAGTGGGCGACCAAATAAAGCAAAAGTATTTAGAGCAATCTCAAAAAGCCTCACAGGAATTTTTGCTCCAAGGTATTCATCTAGCCAACGAATGTGATTTAAAGTATAAGACTAGTAAAAATCAGCGTTTATTAGTTGAATTATGCCTTATGCAACTTGCCTCTATCACATTTGATGGAGAAAAAAAAAACCATAAACGTTTCATAATTCCCGCATCCTATTTTCAGAAAAAAGGCATTACACCTATAGCCGTATCTCTTCCTGAAACAGCAATTACTAATCAACCTATCGCAAAAACAGTAAAACAGGAAAAAGAAACTGTTTCAGGGAATGCTGATGTCATTGAAAAATTTAAAGTAGCTGAACCGCCTAAAATTCAGTTAAAACAAGATAGCAAAAGAACTTCTGGCCTATCATTAAGCAGTATTCGTGCCAAAAAAGAGTATGAAATACGACAAATGGAGGTCGTAATAGATGAGGAAGAACTTCCTAAAGAAGACTTTACAGAAAGAGAGTTAATTACATGTTGGAATACATTTATAGAAAAAACGCAACAACATGGTAAACACAACTTAGCATCTATTTTAGCTATTGACAAACCCAAATTAAGAGGCAGCACCATTTGTTTAGAGTTCCCCAATGAAACTAATAAGGTTGAGCTAGAACGTCAACAGTATGATTTATTGTCGTTTTTAAGAAAGCAACTTAAAAACTACGACATAAACCTTGATATTACAGTAAATGAAGCGGCTAGTAAAAAATACGCTTACACTACTTTAGAGAAATATGAAAAACTAAAAGAAAAAAATCCTAATATTGAAGTACTAAAGAGAACTTTCGGCTTAGATATTTAAAGTATGAAACACATCATTTTTATAATATTTATAGGAATAGTAGCTCTAACGAGTTGCAATAATAGAACCACAGAACGCGATAGTTTAGAACAAGCCGTTTCAAGATTCAAAAAATCCTTAGAGCCTATTGAATTTGTGGAATATTTTCCGAACGGTTATTCTGAAAAACGAACCGATACTATATTATCTAATGGTGTTAAGGTTAGTATTAAGTCTTATACAGATATGAATAGAGATATAATTCATAAAACGACAAAAGATACTATTTCCGTAGTAACAGAAATACATAGAAAATGGGTTTCTGAGGTGAAAATTGAAAAAAATGGTGAGCTTATTTTTAACGAAACTATTGATGATGCCTTTTTTCAGAAATACACAGGTATTAATACAAAGGCGCTTTTAAATACAATTAATTTAGAAACGGCCATTAATACAGACAATTTTGAAAATTCAAACAACTATATTATTATAGATACTGGATTAAAATTCATTAAAGAAAATAAACATTTTCTTTACAGTATGCGCATAGATGAATCAGGTAATTTCAGTATCAATCAGTCGTACATTAACGAAGAAATAATTTAACTATGTTAGGACTTAAATTACCAACCGATCCGCGTTGGGTAAATATAGTAGAAAAAAACATTGAGGAGATATTGACCGATCATGCTTTTTGCGAGCAAAAGGCAACCAGTACCGCTATTTCTTTAATTGTAAGCTTCCCTGAATATACTGATCTTGTTCAGGAAATGACTTCCCTAGTAAAAGAAGAAATTAGTCATTTTAAAATGGTGCATGATAAAATTATTGAACGTGGTTGGACTTTAGGCAGAGATAGAAAGGATGATTACGTTATAGAACTTATGAAATTCTTCCCAAAGGGTGGTTCAAGAACCACGCAATTGGTACATCGCTTACTTTACGCAGCATTGATTGAAGCTAGAAGTTGTGAGCGTTTTAGACTTTTATCTGAAGAACTTGAAGATGAAGAATTAAAAACCTTTTACAGAAATTTAATGGTAAGCGAAGCTAATCATTATACGATGTTTTTGGGGTTTGCGAGACAGTATGGCAATAAAAAAGAAGTTGACACCAAATGGCAGCAACTTCTTGAATATGAAGCTAAAATAATGTCTAATCTTGGAACTTCAGAAGCAATACACGGTTAAAATTGATAACCTACACCAAATTGTATATTGGTATTTGCAGCTTCCGTCGCTAAATTGTCATCAAAAATATTGGTCAACCCATAGCTATATCTTAAGTCAATAAAAAACATTTGGTTTAGTTTAAATTCTAAACCACCAATTCCTGAATAATGAAAGTTTTTTATACCGTCTCCAGTTTTATGAGATTTAATTGCTGCTTCAGGGCCCAACCCAAATCGCCACCTTTCGTTTAATCGAAATTTAAAAAGTATAGGCATCTGAATTAAATCTAAATGCAAGCGCTCGTCATTCGCACCTTCAGGAGAAAATTGTAATTCAGGCACAACCGAAACAGCATTTGACAATCTGAAATCTCCATAAAAGCCAATATAAAAACTGTTTCTATGTTTATTTTCAATCATAGAAGCTGCTCCTTCTTTAAAATCTAAATTTGAAATTGTGTAACCTGCACGAACCCCGTAAGTTCCGCTTTGGGAAAACCCTGTAAAAGATAGGCTAAATAAAATAGCTAAAACTGCTAATTTTTTCATTTTGAATAGTTTTGGGTTAATATTTTTACATAAAAATATGCTCACGAATATATACTATAAATTTAAAAAAAAGCTGAAATTGTAGTTGAAGTGCAGAATTTTACTGCGTATTACTAGAAACCGTATTATAATATATACTTTTTATAATACCATCTGCAAGACCAATTTTTGGTACATAAATATGTTTTGCACCACTCCATTTCATAGCAAAAAGATAAATACGCATTGCTGGAATAATTACGTCTGCCCTATCTTGATTAAGTTCTAACTCTGTAATTCTTTCCTCGTAAGAGTAATTTTGAAGTGTATTATAGTAAGTAGTTAAATAAAAGTATGTAAGCGGCTTACCTATTGCTTTTCCTGATACCTTGAAAATCTTATTGATGTTCCCACCAGAACCAATTACGCTAATTTTTTCATATTCACTTGTATATGTTTGGATCCAATCGTTCAATTCTGTCCACGCATCTCGCTTCACCATATCATTCAATAAACGCACTGTACCAATCTTAAAAGATTTGGATATTACGCGCTCCCCGTTTCGTATCACCGAAAACTCAGTACTTCCACCTCCAACATCTACATACAAGTATACCTTGTTGGGGTCTATAAATTTTTGCAAATCTGTTGCTGCAATAATTGCCGCTTCTTCTTCTCCATCAATAATATCAATATTTATTCCTGAGTTTTCCAAAATGGCGTTAACAATTTCATTTCCATTTTTAGATTCTCGCATTGCTGAAGTAGCACAAGCTTTATATTTTACAACCTTATGGGTTTTCATAAGCAATTTAAATGCTAGCATTGTATCTAACATTCTTTGAGTATTTTCTTTCGAAATGCGCCCTTTTATAAAAACATCAGCTCCTAAACGAACAGGAACCCTAACCAAAGAGTTTTTTTTAAAAACTACTGGTTTTCCTTTTTCTTCAATTACATTAGAAATTAATAATCTTACAGCATTTGAACCAATATCAATTGCTGCAAACTTCTTTATTGAAAGCATACTACTCATCTAGTCTATTTAAATAATATTCATAAAGCGCTTTTTGAGATCGCACTTTAGGGTTATTATTTACGCGGTATTCATTTTCATTTTCAGTATTAATCAATCTTGCCTTTACATTATCACTCCAACAAATATTGTAGTTATCAATAATCTCTTTTTTAATATCTTCATCATATATGGGACAACTTACTTCAACTCGATTTTCTATATTTCGTGTCATCCAATCTGCGGACGATATGTAGATTTTAGCCTCTTCATCCTCACCAAAAATGTAAAGTCTAGGGTGCTCTAAAAACTTATCTATCACACTAATGACACTTATGTTCTCACTCATGCCTTTAATTCCAGGTATTAAACAACATATACCTCTTACTATCATATCAACCTTTACACCTGCATTACTTGCTTCATACAATTTATCAACCATATCGTAGCTTGATAGACTATTTAATTTTATTCTTATGTAGCCATTTTCTCCATTTTTACATTTAGTAATTTCTGCATCAATAAGCTTAAACAATGCTTTTTTAGTGTAGTGTGGCGACACGATTAAATGCTTAAAGGTATGTACTTGATAATTAGCCTCGAAGAAGCTAAAAATTTTATTGATGTCCTTTAATACAGCTTGTTTTGCAGTAAATAAAGTGTAATCTGTATAAACTTTTGCTGTAGATTCATTAAAATTACCTGTGCTTACAAACCCATAACGTTTAATTTTCTTGCCTTCCTCTCGTTCTATAACACACATTTTGCTGTGTACTTTTAAACCTGGTACACCAAAAATAAGATTTACACCTTCCTTTTTCATTTGTTCGGCATACTTAATATTAGCCTCTTCATCAAAACGCGCTCTTAACTCAATAGAAACAGTAACTGTTTTACCGTTGATAGCGGCATTAATTAAAGAACTAGCAACATGAGATATTTGTGCTAATCTGTAAATTGTAATTTTTATGGTTTTTACTTTAGGATCTAAGGCTGCCTCTCTCAGGAATTTTACGATATAAGAAAAGGTATGATATGGCGTGTGTACCATATAATCCTTTTTAGAAATAGCATTGAAAATACTGGTCTCCAAACTCAGGCCCTTTACTCTTAAAGGTGATATTTTATCATACATTAAATCTGTTCTTCCCAAACTTGGAAAACTCATATAATCTCTTTTGTTGTGATAACGACCGCCAGGAATGATACTATCCGTATTATCTATTCCCATTTTCTCCATCAAATATTCAAGTGTATCTCTATCAATAGTTTTGTCATAGACAAATCTTACAGGTTCGCTTACCTCTCGATGTTTTACACTATCAGATATTTTTTCAATGAAACTCTTACTCAAATCACTATCAAAATCCAACTCACCATCTCTGGTGATTTTAATCATGTGTGCCGAAATAGTTTCATAATCAAAAATGTTAAAAATATCGCTTAAACAGTATCGCAGTAAATCATCTACCATAATGATGAAATTCTTATCATCTTCCTTAGGTAGAACTACAAATCTATCAACGGTTTTAGGAATTTCTACAAGTGCATATTGCCTAGAATTATCCTTCATTTGCATTCGAACCGCCAAATAAGCCGCACTATCTTTCAAATTTGGCAGTACAACTAGGTCATTAAGAACAATTGTAACCAAGGCAGTACTAATATTTTGAAAGTAATAATTCTTAATAAATTTTTTCTGCTCCTCAGATAATTGAGATTCGTTGATAACAAAAATATTCTCTCCTTTTAATGACTTATCAATTTCTCCAAGAACTTCGAGACTACGCGCCTGCTGTTTGATTACAATCTGTGTAATTATTTCTAGAAGTTCCTTGGCCTTTATACCTCCTAATTCATTTTTACCACCTTTACCAGCCTCAACAATACGCTTTACAGTGGCATATCTTACTTTGAAAAATTCGTCAAGATTATTCGAAAATATACCAAGAAACCGTAATCGCTCAATAAGTGGCACTCTTGCATCTGATGCCTCCTGCAGAACCCTACCATTAAATTGTAACCAGCTAATTTCTCTATTAATATATCGCTTTTCTACAGTATCGGATTTAGTCATTCTTGATAAGTTATTAATACTAACAAAGATATTCTATTTGAGCTGAAATAGATGTGAATTCAACACTAAAAATTCGTAAAAAAGCAAATGAGTTAACAAGCGAAATTGGGCACTTAAAGGATATTTTGTACGTTATTTTAAATCTCTGGGGAAAATGGTAAATATGGTTTTACCTTTATAAATTTCAGACCAATTTGAGATTTCAAAGTTTATTGAAACAACACCGCAGGTAGGAACGTTAGCAATATATAAACTCCCATAAGTATTGGCAAATGCGGTAATTGCATGATTATGACCAAAAATAAGAAGTGCATTTACTTTAGTATCACAACTTTTAATCACTTCAGTCAAATCATAGCCAGAAAAGTCATAAAGCTTATGATTAAGAACTACAATATTCTTGGGTATATGAAGTGCCTGTAATATAATTTCCGCTGTTTCCCTTGTACGTTTAGCATCACTAATTAGAACTTGATCTATTTGCAAATCATGAGATCTTAATTCATTTGAAACTAATTTAGCATCATTCAAACCTCGTTGTTTTAATGGTCTTTCATGATCAATTACATCATATTCCCATGATGATTTTGCGTGTCGTATGAGGATAAGTTGTTTCATTAATTCTCGATTAAATGTTATTTTTATCGATAAAATGTTGTAATTATCGATAAAAAGCAGTTTATTTGCTTTTGAAACTTTAAAATAAAAATAAGGAAAATCACTAAAAAAGTTAACAAACGGAGTCGAATTTTCAAGTTGCTGATAATCTTATGTTTATAAGTTATTTTTAATCAAAATTCATCTTTTTGTCGATTTTATTAGCACTTCAACTCATTTATTTGAAAAAAAATAGAGTTATATGTCTATTTGTTATACCTATAAACAGCTTAAATAATGACCCCAAATCAATTCAAGAAGCAACTTCCGACTTGTAAAGTCAAAACCCTTTCTCTCAGTTTTCCCCTCAAAAACTTAGGACACAAAACTCTGGAACTTCACAAAACAAGTTCGTTTCAATAGAATTTAGATTAATAACAATCGCAACTAATTGATTGGAGATAATGAAAAAATCTGAATTAAAGAATTAATCTAATAAAGTTGGCTTAAAATACCAACGAAATTTATTTATCAACGATATGAGAAATAAATACACAAAAAGTTTAGTAAATAGTTTTAAAGAGCTTGTTTCTGTTATATTAATATTTGCTCCCCTTTTAACAACCTCTCAAACTCAAGCGCCTTCTATTAGAACGGGAGTTGTTGAGTTTGGGTGGTCGGATGAACAAGATGTGCCACCGTATAATGATAATTTACCAGCAACAATTGAATCCGTAACCATTGATGGCACTTTATACAACACATTTGTAATTCCAACTACATACAGTATGGATAGAGTTGGTATTAACCCGGGAGCCAATCGAATTCTTGAAAATGGCAACACCATAATTGCTAATTCAAATAGTGCTGGATGGAATGCAGCTGCTCTAGCTGCTTTTCAAGATCAAAACCTTAACCATTACTTTACTGCCATCCCTAATGGACAAAATATTTGTAATGATTTTGATGCTGCGGCTAGTACAACAAGCGCTCAAAAACAAACCATTTCTTATAATGTAGCAATACCTTCTAATGATGGTGGTGTATTGGCGGTTACAGAAAGAGGAGGAAATAACTGTTTTTATGTTGAAGTATGGGGTTATCCCGTTGGCGTAGATCCAAATGGCGGTAGTACGCCTGTGAAGCTTGGAGAAACTTTTGTAAGAAACGGCAGTGTAAATTATAATACTAATTGTGGGGTGGCATCCGCACCTCCAAACATCAATACCGATTATTGGAAATCGGATCGTTGTAACGAAAATGGCCAATCTATAGCTATTGCATTATTCTATTTGAATGAATTGGCCCCTACAGGGTCGCACATTACAAGAATTGAATTTATTGGTGCAACTTGGGATCATGGTGATGGTAAATTCTTTTTATTACAGAAATATGCTGTTGACCAACAACTAATAGAATGTCTTGATGAAACTTACTTGGGTGATTTAAATATTTTAAATAATGCACCTACAGGTTCACGATATACTATTACATCTGCACCAGATCCTGCATCCGCAGGAACACTTAATGTTAATTTAGATATTAATGGAACTTTTGACGGTACTTATGAGTTTGTTCCCTCTCCTAGTTTCGTGGGTGATGTTGAATTTAGTTATGAACTATGCCTTCCTGCTCCAAATACAAGTGTATGCGATACTGGTAAAGTAACTTTAATGTATGTTGACTTGCCGCCAGAACCAACATTTGAAATAAATTGTGGATTAGGTGATGATAATTTTACCGTTAATGTCTTAGGTCCGCTTAATGATTTAACTACTTCTCCTCCTTCGGAGTATGAATATTCAATTGATGGCGGATCAAATTACCAAGACGGCACCAGTTTTACCGGTTTACTTGAAGGGTCTTATAGCTTAATTGTAAGAAATAAGGGAACTAATTGTATAAATACTTCATCTGTTAATCCAATTATTTTAATTAATGATGATGAAGCACCCATTGGAACGGCACCTACTGGAATTACTGATGTTGATTTGTGTTTTGACGACGTTTTATCAACCTACCCATTTAATAGTTCCAATATTTTATCAAATTATTCAGATAATTGTAATGGTATATTATCGATTGAACTTACCAATACGGAGTTAATTGGGGATGATTGCGGTTGGTCACTTACTTACACTTACAAAGTCGTTGATGCTTCTGATAACGAATTACTTAATGAAACGATTACTTACTCAGGACTCAATAAATCCACATTAACAGTACCAGCAAATACTGGCTCTACTGTTGAATGTCTTGCCGATGCTACGCAACCTGCAGCCCCTGCTGTAACGGATGCTTGTGGTAATGATATTACGCCTGTAATCACTGAAAATACAGATCCTACCTGTGAAGGTCAAAAAATTTACACCTTTACTTATACTGACTGTGCGGGTAACGACTCTGTTTATACATACACCTATACTATCGATCTAACTACAGCTCCTATAGTACCAACAAATACTGGTTCTACTGTCGAATGTCTTGCCGATGCTACGCAACCTGCAGCTCCTGCTGTAACGGATGCTTGTGGTAACGACATTACACCTGTTATCACTGAAAGTACAGACCCTACCTGTGAAGGTCAAAAAATTTACACCTTTACGTATACGGACTGTGCGGGTAACGACTCTGTTTATACATACACCTATACTATCGATCTAACTACAGCTCCTATAGTACCAACAAATACTGGTTCTACTGTTGAATGTCTTGCTGATGCTACGCAACCTGCAGCTCCTGCTGTAACGGATGCTTGTGGTAATGATATTACGCCTGTAATCACTGAAAATACAGATCCTACCTGTGAAGGTCAAAAAATTTACACCTTTACGTATACGGACTGTGCGGGTAACGACTCTGTTTATACATACACCTATACCATAGATCTAACTACAGCTCCTACAGTACCTGCTAATAGCGGCTCTACTGTTGAATGTCTTGCAGATGCTACACAGCCTGCAGCTCCTGCTGTAACGGATGCTTGTGGTAATGATATTACGCCTGTAATCACTGAAAGTACAGACCCTACCTGTGAAGGTCAAAAAATTTACACCTTTACGTATACGGACTGTGCGGGTAACGACTCTGTTTATACATACACATACTCTATCGATCTAACTCCTTTTACTTTACCAGCTAATGGTATTGAGACTGTGGGAGATTTAGCGAGTGCTATTGAACCTACTCCTCCAACTGTTAACGATAACTGTGGTAATGAATTAACACCTACTGGTCCAACTGTTACGGACACTCCTGCTTGTCAAGGTTCTATTGTTTA
>DIYI01000017.1:355957-356160 GCA_002428965.1 Jejuia sp. UBA6058
TGTCAAGGTTCTATTGTTTATACTTTTACTTATACAGACTGTGCAGGTAATACCGCAGATTGGACCTATACTTATACTATAGAATTAGCGCCTTTTACTGCTCCTGATGACCAAAGTTCCACGGTGGAATGTATCGATGATGCTGTCGCTCCAACTCCTCCCGTTGTAAATGACGCTAATGGCGATCCCATTACTCCTGTTTT
>DIYI01000017.1:356337-438657 GCA_002428965.1 Jejuia sp. UBA6058
ATATACCCACATTCAACATCCCTGATGCCGACGGTGCGCTGACGGTTGAATGTATCGCGGATGCTGACGGTTCGGATATCATATTACCAACAGTAACCGATGCTTGTGGAAACACACTCTCTGCTTCCGCTCCAGTTATTACTGATAGCCCAGATCCTATTACTTGTGAAGGTACTAGAACATATACCTATACTTTCGAAGATTGTGCAGGTAACTCTGACCAGTGGAGCTTTGTGTATACTATAGATACCCCAACCTTTAATATCGCGGATGCGGACGGCGCACTTACTGTTGAATGTATCGCGGATGCTGACGGTTCTGATATCATATTACCAACAGTAACCGATGCTTGTGGAAATACACTTTCTGCTTTCGCTCCAGTTATTACTGATAGCCCAGATCCTATTACTTGTGAAGGTACTAGAACATATACCTATACTTTCGAGGATTGTGCAGGTAACTCTGACCAGTGGAGCTTTGTGTATACTATAGATACCCCAACCTTTAATATCGCGGATGTTGACGGCGCACTTACTGTTGAATGTATCGCGGATGCTGACGGTTCGGATATCATATTACCAACTGTAACAGATGCTTGTGGAAATACACTTTCTGCTTCTGCTCCAGTTATTACTGATAGCCCAGATCCTATTACTTGTGAAGGTACTAGAACATATACATATACTTTCGAAGATTGTGCAGGTAACTCTGACCAGTGGAGCTTTGTGTATACTATAGATTTAGAACCTTTCTTATTACCAGCTAATGGTTCGCAAACGGTAGGAGATATAGCTAGCGCTATTGAACCTACCCCTCCAACTGTTAATGATAATTGTGGTAATGAATTAACGCCAATGGGACCTGCTGTGTCGGAAATACCAGCTTGCCAAGGAATTGTAACGTATACTTATACTTACACTGACTGTGCAGGTAATAGTGCGGAATGGACATATACTTATACTATTGAATTGGCACCTTTTACTGCTCCTGATGATGAAAGAACAAATGTTGAATGTATTGAAGACGCAATTGCTCCAACACCTCCTGTAGTAAATGATACTAATGGAGACCCTATCACACCTGTAATGAGTGAAGGTGCAGATCCTACCTGCGAAGGTGATAAAGTTTACACTTTCACTTATACAGACTGTGCAGGCAATAAGGATGACTGGATCTATACATACACGATAAAAGATGAAACTTTGCCTGTATTCAACGGAAGACTGCCTGAAGACTTAACTGTAGAATGTGATGCTATACCTTCACCTGAAAGCTTAACAGCTACAGACAACTGTGGAACTGCAGAAGTTACCGTGAATGATGTAAATACTCCTGGAGATTGCGAAGGTTCTTATACAATAGCAAGAACATATACTGCAACGGATGAATGTGGGTTAACAGCCTCATATAATCAAACAATTACTGTTATTGATACTACTGCACCTGTTCCATCGACAAGTTTTGAAACCGAATTAACAGTAAGCTGTACGGAAATTCCAGATGCACCTTCAGTGGACTTCACAGACAACTGTTCAAACGATATTACAGTTGTATTTAATGAAGTTAACGGATTTGACGATACTGCTTTCGATGATTATCAAATTATTAGAACATGGACGGTTAGAGACGCGTGTAATAATGAAGCGGTTTACACACAAACTCTTAATGTTTTATTAGATGAAGTAATTACGCAAGTAACGGGTCCTGACAGATGTTTTGATGACGGTGTTATTGATCTTAATGAATTCCTGACTTCAGAAAATAAAGAAGGTATTTGGGAACTAGTTGAGGGCAACGACATGGCACAATTAAACGATAATATATTTAACCCAACAACATTGGAACCGTCTGAGGAGTTCCTTCCTGG
The DNA here is from genome assembly GCA_002428965.1 of Jejuia sp. UBA6058. Lineage (GTDB taxonomy): Bacteria > Bacteroidota > Bacteroidia > Flavobacteriales > Flavobacteriaceae > Jejuia. The sequence goes on from DIYI01000017.1 coordinate 358,205, forward strand.
TAGTGAAGCGATAAATTATGTATTTAGATACACTGGTTTAGATAATGGATGTATAAATATTACAGAAGTAAGTATGGCAATTAATGCAGATTGTATTGTTCTACCATGTGGAGATTCAGATATCGTAATATCGAAAGCACTTACGCCAAACGGTGATGGACATAACGAGTTTTTCTATATAGGAGGAATAGAGTTATGTGGTTTCCAAGCAAATATTAAAATATTCAACCGTTGGGGTGCCTTGGTTTACGAATCTAGCGATTACCCACAAATTGGTTTAGACGAAACTAACGACCCTGATGGACCTGATGGAAGCTGGAAAGGTAATGCACGATCCTCTATTGGATCAGCAAATACAGTTCCTAATGGTACCTATTACTATATTATTGAGCTTCGAAATCCCGCTACTGGTGATTTAGAATTAAAACCTATAACTGGCCCCTTATATGTAGGATCTAAATAACAAACCTATAACCTATGAAACGTATTAAACAACATATAATCGCATTTGCGCTATTAAGCTGCTCTTTAGGAATAGCTCAACAATTACCGCAATTTACGCAATACATGTACAATACTATCTCTATAAATCCTGCCTATGCTGGTAGTAGAGAAGCATTGAGTATTATTGGATTACATAGAAGTCAATGGGTTGGTTTTGATGGCGGTCCTATCACTCAGACCCTTTCTATTCATACACCCTTAAGGAATGATAGAATAGGCTTAGGTTTGTCTTTTATTGAAGATGATTTAGGCCCATTAAATTTTTCCTTTGTGTATGGTGATTTTTCATATTCAATTCCAACTGGTCAAAACGGTAAGTTAGCTTTTGGAGTAAAAGCAGGTTTTACACAATTCAGTCTAGATGCGGATTTTAGAGCTGCTGAAATTGATGATCCTGAAATCGGAAATACGCCTGATCAATGGAATTTCAATGTTGGCGCTGGTTTATTTTGGCATACTAACAAATGGTACCTGGGACTTTCTGTTCCAAGAATACTTAATACTGATTATAATGAATCTCAAGAATTTCAGGCTTTAGAGAGATTAGGATATTACTTCACTGGTGGTTACGTTTTCGATTTAAGCAGCAGTTTTAAATTTAAGCCCGCTTTTCTCGTAAAAGCTACTAATGGAGCTCCAGTCTCTTATGATTTAACCGCCAATTTCCTATACAATGAAAAATTTTGGTTTGGAGGAACATATAGATTTAATTATGAGACTGCCGCTATTGGAGGCATTTTGGACTTCCAGGTTTCACGTCAACTTCGAGTTGGATATGCTTATGAAAAACCTATTTCTGAAATTAGAAGATACACAAGTGGTACTCATGAAGTGTTGCTTATTTACGAGTTTAAATTCTTAAGTTCAAAACTAAAATCACCTAGATATTTCTAAATCACTCAGTACTATTTAATTATGAAATTAAAGAACTACATATTGCTAAGTCTCTTATTTACAATAGGTTTACACACTTATGCTCAACCTGGTAAACAAAAAAGAGCTGATACATTGTTCAACAAATTCTCATTTGTAAAAGCCGCTGAAGTTTATAAAGATCTTATCAAAAACAACTATAATAAAGATTATGCCACAAGGCAACTTGCTGATTGTTATGCGTATTTAAGAAATCCTGCGGCAGCATCTAGATATTATAAAAAAGTAGTTGAACAAGAAAATGTGCCTATTGATTATTATTACAGTTACGCGCAATCATTAAGAGGTATCAAAAAATACAAAGAAAGTAGAGAGTGGCTACAACGTTTTAAAGATTCTGGTGGTATAGCGAATACTCAAGATTTTGAACGGGATCTCGATTTTATGGCACACGTATTCAGTGCTAAAAAACAATATTTTTTAAAACGAACCAGAATCAACTCAAAATTTAGCGATTTTGGTGCTATAGAACACAATGGCAAAATTTACTTTACCTCTTCAAGAGATGAAGGTGTTTCAATTAAACGCCTTTACGGATGGAATGAGCAACCATTTTTAGATATTTATGTTACAGAAAAAAGCAGTAGAAGAAAAGTAGATCATTCTTTCAAACTAAAAGGAGATATTAATTCTATTTACCATGACGGCCCTGTAGCTATTACCAACGATGGGAAAACCATGTATTTCTCCCGAAATGCAGCTAACAAGTTCGGTAAAGAAACAGATAGTAAAGGCATTAGTCATATGGGACTTTACAAAGCCTCATACCAAGATAGTATTTGGACCAACGTTGAAAAATTAAGCATAAGTAACAATGACTATTCCGTACAACATCCTGCACTAAGTAGAGATAACAAAAGGTTATATTTTTCTTCAGATATGCCAGGAGGCGAAGGAGGTTCTGATATATATTTTGTCGATATAAATGTAGATGGAACCCTTGGAGAACCAGTAAACCTAGGCAACGTTGTAAATACAAAAGATACCGAAGGTACACCCTTTGTTAACAATGAAGGAATTTTATTCTTCGCATCAGATGGACACTTTGGTTTAGGACTATTAGACGTTTTTGGAACCGTTACTGATGAAGAAGGAAAGATTACGGATGTAGTTAATCTTGGAGTTCCGGTAAATTCTGAAAAAGATGATTTTTGCTTTTTTATGAATGACGACGGGCTTACGGGCTACTTTTCATCAAACAGGCGTGGTGGTCGTGGAAGTGATGATATCTATGAATTTTATAGAAAACCACTACTTAACGTTCGCGGTCAAGTAATTGATGCCATCAATACAAAACCAGTTGCAAATTCAATCATTAATCTTTTTGATGCAGATGGCAATAAAATTGCGTACATGGTTACGGATAAAGAAGGTTTTTATGAAATTAATATAGATAGAAATAAAGACTACAAAATTGTAGCCTCTCAAGACAAGTATATAGACGATTACCGAGAATTTACCTCAAAAAATATTTCTAGTATTGAATCTATAATAGTTGCTAATTTAATATTAAACCCTGTTCAAAACGTAGAGGTTCTAGCTGATTTACAATTAAACACCATCTATTTTGATTTCAATAAGCATAATATTAGAGAAGATGCTAAAATTGAGTTAGATAAAATTGTAAAACTAATGAATGATGATTATCCAGAGATGGTAATCAAGATAGAATCTCATACCGATTCAAGAGGTTCTTTATCCTATAATGACAAGCTATCTATTGATAGAGCCAACTCTACATACGACTATTTGATTTCTAACGGAGTTGACCCAAAACGAATTACGGAGCATGTTGGATATGGAGAAAGACGATTAACTAATGGTTGTGAAGATGGTGCAAAATGTGAAGATGAAGAACACCAACAAAACCGAAGAACACAATTTATAGTGGTGCAAATGGAGTAACCCCAAAAACCAGTTAAAATCGCAAGCATTAGTGGTTTTAATTAAAACAAGACCCCATGAAACTAAAAAATTACGTTATATTTTTTCTTGCTTTAGCAATACATATCTCTTTAGTTGCGCAAGAAGGACTTCAAAAAAGAGCTGATAGCCTTTTCAACAAATTTGCATTTGTTGATGCAGCTAAAACCTATAAAAAACTAATAAAGAAAGATTATAATGCAGATTATGCCACGAGACAATTGGCAGATTGTTATGCATTTATGAGAAACCCCGATAGTGCGGCAACCTATTATCAAAAAGTTGTACAGCAAGAAAATGTTCCAATTGCTTACTACTATAAATATGCGCAAGCTTTAAGAGGAAAAAAAGACTATAAAACATCACGCACTTGGTTGAAACGCTTTAAAAATGAGGGTGGTGTGATTGAAAAAAATAAACTATCTAGAGATCCTGATTTTATAACAGCCGTTTTCAATGCCGAAAACAAATACTCTTTAAAAGATGTAAATTTCAACTCAGAGTTTAGTGATTTTGGTGCTTTTGAATTTGATAGAAAAATATATTTTGCTTCGACAGCTAAGAAAGGTGCGCTCAGAAAATTAACATATGGTTGGAATAACCAGCCATTCCTAGATATTTATGCTATTGAAAAAGATGCGGATACTTTGATATATCACAAAGCTAAATTATCTGGTGATGTTAACTCAAGATTTCATGATGGTCCGGCTATTATTACAAAAGATGGAAAAACAATGTATTTTTCACGTAATAATTTTACCAGATACGGCTTAAAAAAGGATAAGGATGGTATAAGCAATTTAGCCATTTTTAAGGCCTCTTTGGTTGATGGCGAATGGACAAATATTGAATCCTTACCTTTTAATGATAAAGAACATTCTTTTGGACATCCTGCTCTAAATGCCGACGAAACCAAACTTTATTTCTCTTCAGATATGTCAGGCGGCTTCGGAGGTTCAGACATATACTATGTAGATATAAATACGGATGGCTCTTATTCTTCGCCCAAAAATTTGGGTGAAATCATCAATACTAAAGACAACGAAGTATTCCCCTTTGTTAATTCTGAAAACATATTGTTTTTCTCTTCAGATGGCCATTTAGGTTTGGGTCTTTTAGACATATTCGCGACGGTTTATGATGAAAACAATAAACTAGAAAGCGTAGTTAACCTGGGAATTCCAGTAAATTCAAATAAAGATGATTTTTCATTTTTTATGAATGAGGACGGGGTTACTGGATATATAGCCTCTAATAGAGAAGGTGGAAAAGGTGATGATGATATTTACGCCTATAATAGAATTCCTAAATTAAAATTAAGAGGAAAAGTAACAGATTCTATAAATAATACTCCAATTCCAAATGTGCTTGTGAAATTATCTGATAATGAAGATGTGCAAATTGTATATGTTGAAACGGATGAGAATGGAGATTATGAAATAAATGTTGATAGAGATACCGACTATATTGTTAAAATTAATAAAGATGGTTATCCAGAAAACATGGTATCGGTTACTACAAAAGGGTTGCCTAATGATGCAAAAAGTGTTACTGTAGATTTTGTAATAAGTCCAGAAAAACAAAACGAACCAATTGCTGAAGACAGTGAGACTGATTCTGATGTAGACGAGCTTATTGCACAAATAACCACACCGATATACTTTGATTTTGATAGTTCTAAAATAAGGAAAGAAGACACCTCTGAATTGGCGAATATTGTGAATTTAATGAAAAATAGATTCCCAGCAATGACTATTAAAATTGAGGCGCATACTGATTCTAGAGGTCCAAGCAGCTATAACGATCAACTTTCGGAAAAACGCGCCTATGCTACCTACCAATATTTAGTTTCTGAAGGTATTGAAGCCAATAGAATTATTGAATATAAAGGCTTTGGAGAAAGCAAGTTAACTAATGATTGTGATGGCACCATTAAGTGTACGGAGGAAGAGCACAAACTTAATAGACGTACCAACTTTATCGTAATAAAAGTAAAATAACTACCCAACCAAAACCAAACAAAAAAAGCCTTTCAATATTATATTGAAAGGCTTTGTACTTTTGGGTGGAAGATCGGTCTCGAACCGACGACCTCCTGAACCACAATCAGGCGCTCTAACCAACTGAGCTACAACCACCATTTAATGTTTTCAGAACAAATATATATTCCTGCAACTGCATTTTACAATGCGAGTGCAAATGTAACAGATTTAAGAGTTACTACAAAGCTATTTTTCAATTTTTACAGGCTAAAAATGCTCTACTCTTCATTACTTCAAATCAAAAATACTATTTACCGCAGGGTAACGCTCCACAGTAAACCCCTCTCCTGCTTCAACACCAATTAATCTGCCTAAATCTCTTGCGCGATAAATTACGCTATCTGTAAAATTTTTACTTGATATTGGTGTTTCTGGCTCCTTACTATCTTCACTATAAAACTGTGTCTCATAAGCCAAAACCGCTTTCATTTTAGTATCTAAATAACCTGAAACATCAACTACAATATCCGGTTCTAAGTTTTTCCATTGAATAAAGTGATACACAAACTTTGGTCGCCAAGGTTTTTGATTTTCACCTTCATTATTTGTAGTTTCAATTTTTACTAATCCACTTAAAAAGCAAGCGTCGCTTACTAACTTACTACCTTTTCCGTGGTCAATATGCCTGTCATCAATCGCGTTACAAAGTACTATTTCAGGTTGATACGCTCTTATTTTTTTGACAAGTTCAATTTGATGCTCTTTATCGTTTACAAAAAAGCCATCGGCAAACCCCATATTATCTCTTAGCGCAACACCCAAAATTTCTGCGGCACTATTTGCTTCTGTTTTACGCGTTTGTATCGTACCTCTCGTACCCAATTCACCTCTGGTTAAATCAATAATCCCAACTTGCTTTCCATTGTGCACCTCCTTTGCTATGGTCGCACCACAACCCAATTCAACATCATCTGGATGTGCTCCTACAGCAAGTAAATCTAATTTCATACAATTATATATTAAAATGTTAAATTAAAAAAAACGTGAGGTACAGGCAAGAAACTAGAGATTATTTAAATAAATACACAGTCCAATTCATTTTTTAAAACTGAAACTTATCAGGTTTTAAAAACCCCACATTACGAAAGCGTTTTCGTATTATCTTTTGGTATTAAAAGCCCCCTAAAAAGGACAATTATATAAAAATTCAAACATTACCCAAAGCATGACATCGGTCATAATTAAAGAAATAAAGCAAGGGTAATTTTACACTGTAAATAAAGAGCAAATTCATCCATTAAAATTCAGAAACCATGATATACCTTATGTTAGCAATACTTGTAATAACAATAGCTTTATTTGTATGGGGTAAATTCACACCTGATATTGTCGCCCTACTATCCATGATAAGTTTATTCCTAACGGGCATTTTAGATGCTAAAGAAACTTTAAGTGGTTTTAGCAACCCCACAGTGATAATGATTGCTGCATTATTCATAATTGGGGAAGGGTTATCCCAAACCGGATGGACAGCACTTGCGGGTAAAAAGTTCGTGGAATGGGCAGGAAAAAGTGTACCAAAATTATTAGTTATTGTATCTCTAGGGTCTGGTGTACTTTCAGGCTTTGTAAGTAATACTGGTACTGTAGCTACGTTAATGCCATTGACTATTTCTTCAGCTTGGAGTATTGGCACATTGCCTTCTAAAATGCTAATGCCAGTGGCATTTGGTTCAAATACAGGCGGATTGCTGACATTAACTGGAACACCTCCAAACATCATAGCAAGTAATGCGCTTGTTGAAGGAGGTTACGAAGGGTTTTCATTTTTCGAATTTGGATTAATAGGCTTACCATTATTAATAATTGCCTTAATATATTTTAGATATGTGGGCTACAAACTTCTTCCTAACAACAAAACGAATAATAAGCCTGTTGATATTGAAACCACCTTCCATAAGTGGATTGAAGCCTATAAGATTGATGACGATTACTATAGATTGCGCGTGCGTTCTATATCACCACTATTAGGCACAAAAATGAAAAAATGGAAAATTGAAAAAAACTATAATGTATCAATCATTCGATTAAAAAGAAGACACCCAAATGCGTTAAAGGGGATTCCGCAATTTGTTGAATTTCCAGATCAAAAAACTGAATTTATGTATCACGATATCATTACCGTAAAAGGTAATACAGAAGATATCAACCGATTGATGATAAAATTTAGATTAGGGCTTTTACCTTTAGAACCTGTTACTGATGAGTTAAAACATAACTTAATCAATCAAGAAGTTGGGATGACCGAAGTCATTGTAAACCCTAATTCTATGCTCGTAGGCAGGAGATATAAATTAGGTGATTACTTCCAACGTTTCGGAATTCAACTTTTGGCTGCTTCTAGGAATAATAAGCCATTATTAGACAAAGAAATTAAAATACATGTTGGTGACTCTTTTTTATTAAGAGGTTCTTGGGAAGACATTGAAAAACTTAAAAAGCAACATGATAATCTAGTGATTTGTGGAAGTCCAGAAGGTATGGCTAAAAATATTGACAGCCTGAATTCAAAATCATTTATTGCATTAGGTGCGTTACTTTTAATGATTGTGTTATTGGTATTCAAATTAGTACCAGGCTCTATTGCGGCACTAATTTGTGGTGGTATTGTATTACTTACAGGATGCGTACCAATGCATAAAGCCTATAAAGGTATTAGTTGGACAAGTGTGGTAATGATCGCCGCTATGATACCAATGGGTATTGCGTTGCAAAAAACAGGAACAGCTCAATTAATAGCTAATGCTTTGGTGGATTACTTAGGTTCTATACATCCAGTAATGCTTTTGGGTGGTATCTTTTTACTCACCACAACCTTTAGTCAAGTCATTAATAACTCTGCAACTGCTGTATTAATGGCGCCAATAGCTATGTTAGCAGCAAGTTCATTAAACATATCACCAGAACCATTTATGATAGTAGTTGCCATTAGTGCATCCACTGCGTTTTTAACCCCTGTTGGTACAACAACAAATGCCATGGTAATGTCTGCAGGTGGTTACAAATTTATGGATTACTTAAAAGTAGGCGCACCACTATTATTAGTGTTCTTCATTATATCACTATTACTAGTGCCAATTATATGGCCTTTTTAAATTTTTTTATTAACCCTTTTTGACTTTTAGCAATGTAAGAGGAACTCTGTAATTGAGTTCCTTTTATTTTTTCTACTAAATTTAAATCAGAAGTGCAGACATTTCGGATTGAAGTTGTGACGCTTTTTTCATGGCAGCTTCAGCAAAGTCATCATTATCTGATGCGTAAATAATTCCTCTTGAAGAATTAATTAAAAGTCCAACTGAATCATTCATACCATATTTGCAAACCTCTTGAAGATTTCCTCCTTGAGCACCAACCCCTGGTACTAATAGAAAACTATTAGGGATTATTTCTCTAATATCTCTTAAGTATTCTGCCTTTGTAGCGCCAACAACGTACATTAAGTTTTTCGAATTTTTCCACGTTTTTGAAGTCTCTAAAACTTGTATGTACAATTCTTTATTTTCAACGGTTTTAGTTTGAAAATCAAAAGCACCTTGATTAGATGTTAAAGCCAATAGAATGGTATGTTTATTTTCGAATGCCAAAAATGGTTCTACTGAATCTTTACCCATGTAAGGCGCCACAGTCACAGAATCAAACGCTAAATCTTCAAAAAACGCTTTAGCATACATGCTACTGGTATTGCCTATATCGCCACGTTTTGCATCGGCTATGGTGAAAATTTCTGGATGCTTTTCATTGAGGTAATTGATGGTTTTCTCCAAAGCCTGCCAACCTTTAATTCCATAAGCTTCATAAAAAGCTGTATTAGGTTTATAAGCCACACAAAAATGATGCGTTGCATCAATAATTGCCTTATTAAAGGCAAAAATAGGATCGTCTTCTTCTAAAAGATGTTTAGGGATTTTATTTAAATCTACATCCAATCCAATGCAAAGAAAGGATTGCTTCTTTTTTATTTCTGAAATTAATTGAGATGCGGTCACGAAATACTAAATAGTTTCATCACTAGCCTTTAACTTTTCAGTATTTTCAGCTAACTGTAATTCATCAATAATTTTTTGAATATCGCCATTCACAATGTTTTGCAAATCGTAAAGTGTCAAACCTATTCTATGATCGGTAACACGTCCTTGAGGATAGTTATACGTTCTAATCTTCGCACTTCTATCTCCAGAAGACACCATACTCCCGCGTTTGGCAGCATCTTCTTCTTGTTTCTTAGCCAACTCTAAATCATACAAACGAGAACGCAATACCTTAAAAGCCTTCTCTTTATTTTTATGTTGCGACTTTTGATCTTGACATTGTGCTACCAAACCAGTAGGCTCGTGCGTTAAACGTACTGCGGAATACGTAGTGTTTACGGATTGCCCTCCTGGACCAGAAGAACAGAAATAATCTATACGCACGTCTTTTGGATCAATCTCCACGTCAAACTCTTCAGCTTCAGGAAATACCATTACAGTGGCAGCACTAGTATGCACTCGCCCTTGTGTTTCTGTCTGCGGTACACGCTGTACACGATGCACGCCTGCTTCAAATTTCAATGTACCATAAACATCTTCACCAGATACTTCAAACTGTATTTCTTTAAAACCACCATTTGTACCTTCGCTAAAATCTACAGTGCTGACATTCCAACCCTTACCTTCACAATATTTAGTGTACATTCTAAATAAATCGCCTGCAAAAATACTAGCTTCATCTCCTCCAGTACCAGCACGCAATTCCATAACAGCGTTTTTAGCATCTTCAGGGTCTTTAGGTATCAATAATACTTTTATTTCTTCCTCAAGCTTAGGAATTCCATCTTTTGCCTCATCATATTGCATTTTGGCCATCTCCACCATTTCTGCATCACTGCCGTCCGCAATAATCTCTTCAGCCTCCTTTAAATTATCCGTAAGTTCAATGTAAGCATCCCGCTTTTCCATTAAACGTTTTAAATCTTTATATTCTCGAGTTAACTGAACATAACGCTTTTGATCTGAGATAATATCGGGTTGAATGATTAAATCACTCACCTCATCAAAACGCTGTTTCACTATCTGTAACTTGTCTAACATCTTCTTTTCACTAAAAATTTCTTAAAGCCAACTTACTATTAATCATCCGTCAAAAAATAACGTTCAGTCAACTCAATTAGATTAACCCATTAAAAATGAAATTTTGTATTTAGATTCCCGTTTTCACGGGAATGACAATTTCAAATGGTACTTCAATGTTTAACATTGAAGAGCTTCTTTTTAATTGGTGACCAAAAATACGATAATTTATGAATTTAAAAGACGGGATTTAAACTCAAAAAATAATATCAAATTATCGACGTTTATCTATATATTATGCAACATTTTTCATCAATCATATTATTCTATAGACCCTTTTTTATTAAATCTTTCGCTGTAAATTTTCTTTTACTTTTATTCGGCATACATATCGTTCCTTTATTTGTATTCAAACTGTTTCTTGTGTGCTTTTTATGGTACATAACTACTGAAACAAATGCCAAACGTAAATTAGTGTTTTACAAAAATTTAGGAATTTCAACATTTAAACTGTTCTCAATTTTCTTTGTTATTGATACGATTTTAAGTATTCCATTTCTACTTATTCTAAAGGAATTTGTATGATTTTAGAAATAGATAATGTTGAATTATATTTTAGGGCAAAACGTATTTTAAGTGGTGTTTATGTAAAAGCCGAAACTGGAAAAGTAACAGGTATTTTAGGTAGTAACGGCTGTGGCAAAAGCTGCCTTTTACAAATTATCTTTGGGGGTTTAAAACCGAAATTCAAGTTAATTAGAATCAACCATAAACCAGTTTTAAAATCGCTTTATCAAACAGACAAAGTTGCTATTTTACCTCAGCATAATTTTATTCCAAATCGAATGCAACTTAAAACTGCATTTCAACTTTTTAAAGTTGACTGGAGCTCATTCCTAGACACATTTAAACACCTTACTATTTCTAAAACATCAAAATTTAAAACACTTTCTGGAGGTGAACGCCGACTCGTAGAAACCTTTATTGTTTTAAAAAGCAACAAGGATATTGTGCTCCTAGATGAACCATTTTCTCATCTGACTCCGCTTCATATTGAAGCAGTAAAAGCTATTATTTCAGAAGAAAAAAAGAATAAAGTAATTTTGATTACGGATCATATGTATCGGCATATTATAGATGTTTCAGATGATATTTATCTATTGAAAAATGGTTGTACTAAATTAGTAAATAAACCAAGAGAACTAGAAGATTATAAATACGTTAGCTCAATTGAATAATAAAAAAGGAAGCAATAATGCTTCCTTTTTTATTTATGATGCTGTATACTTTATCCACACTTAGATGAACCACAATCACTACAGGTTAGACAGCCTTCTTGATATACTAAATTTGTGGAATTACAATTAGAACAGGTTTGCCCTTTTACCTCAGTGCCGTCCTCTATATAACGTTTAAGCGCACGTCCCACACCGTTTTTCCAAGTATTAATTGATTCACTATCTAACTGTAAACTATTAATTAAATCTACAATTTTATCAATAGGCATCCCATGTCTTAACGTACTTGAAATTAGTTTGGCGTAATTCCAAAACTCTGGATTAAACTTATGCGACAACCCTTCAATCGTTGTTTTATACCCTCTTGTATTTTTATACTGAAAGTCGTAACGTTTAGAGCCATCCTCACTTTTATTTTTAATAATTAAACCACGGTTAACCCAACGCGGTAATAAAATACCATCATCATCGTCCGCTAATCCTGTAAAAATCTCATATGGTTTTTCATCTACCAACCCAATAAAAGCAATCCATTTTTCTTTGTTATTTTGAAAACGCACGACATCGGCTTCTAAAATCTGCGGACGTTTATTTGGAAAAACCGTCAACTGATTTTCTGTACTTTCTTCCTTTTTTTCTTCATTCGAAATTAAAACTCCAGATCGAGAACCATCACGATATACAGTAACTCCTTTACAACCAACTTCCCAAGCTTTTACATATAAATCGCCAACTAACTCCTCGCTTACATCGTTCGGTAAATTTATTGTAACACTTATAGAATGGTCTACCCATTTTTGAATGGCACCTTGCATACTAACTTTACTCAACCAATCCACGTCATTGGAAGTTGCTCCGAAGTATGGGGATTGCTTAATTAAATCATCCAGTTCTTCTTGCGAGAAATTTTTAGAAGTATCAATACCGCTTACTTCCATCCATTGTTTAAATCGGTGATGAAACACGACATACTCCTCCCAAGAATCTCCAACCTCATCTACAAAATCAACACGAACATCTTTGTCGTTAGGATTTACCTTTCGTCTTCTTTTATAAACGGGCAAAAATACAGGCTCAATGCCAGAAGTAGTTTGCGTCATTAAACTTGTAGTTCCAGTAGGTGCTATAGTTAATAATGCAATGTTGCGCCTACCATATTCTAGCATTTCATAGTACAATTGACTATCGGCTTCTTTCAGTCGTAGTACAAAAGGATTATCTTTTTCTCTATCGGAATCATAAATTGAAAAAGCACCTCTTTCTTTAGCTAAATTCACTGAACCACGGTAAGCTTCTAAAGCGATGGTTTTATGCAACTCTACTGAAAACGCATTTCCTTCATTACTGCCATAGCGCAAGCCTAATGCGGCTAGCATATCGCCTTCTGCTGTAATGCCAATTCCGGTTCTACGTCCTTCAAAAGCCTTCTTTCTAATATTTAACCAAAGGTTACGCTCCACATATTTAACTTCATCATTTTCAGGATCTTCATCAATTTTATTTAGGATAGCATCGATTTTTTCCAATTCTAAATCAATAATATCATCCATAATACGTTGCGCATAAGCCACATGCTCTTTAAACAATTCAAAATTAAATGCAGCTTGTTCCGTAAATGGCTGTTCAACATATGAGAATAGGTTAATGGCTAACAATCGACAAGAATCATAAGGACAAAGAGGTATTTCTCCACAAGGATTTGTAGATACCGTTTTATACCCTAAATCTGCATAACAATCAGGAACCGATTCGTTAGCAATAGTATCCCAAAACAAAATCCCTGGTTCGGCAGATTTCCATGCATTGTGCACAATTTTCTTCCACAAACCATTTGCTTGAATAGTTTGCTTAAATTTTGGTGTTTTACTTAATACAGGATATTTCTGAACATAGTCAGCCTCAGCTTTTACAGCCTTCATAAAGGTATCATCTATTCTAACGGAAACATTGGCACCTGTTACTTTTCCTGCTTCTAATTTTGCGTCAATAAAATCTTCCGCATCTGGATGATTTATAGAAATTGATAACATTAGAGCGCCTCGTCTTCCATCTTGCGCCACTTCTCTAGTAGAATTTGAATAACGTTCCATAAAAGGTACAATACCAGTTGATGTTAAAGCAGAATTCTTTACAGCTGAACCTTTGGGACGGATATGAGATAAATCGTGACCAACACCGCCTCTTCTTTTCATTAGCTGCACCTGTTCTTGATCTATTTTCATAATGCCTCCATAAGAATCTGAAGCACAATCATTACCAATAACGAAGCAATTGGATAGAGATGCCACTTGATACGGATTACCTATTCCAGCCATTGGACTACCTTGAGGCACAATATATTTAAAGTCCTTAATTAAGTTAAAAACAGTTTCTTCAGTAAGTGGATTGGCATATTTTTGTTCTACTCGAGCAATTTCCTTAGCAATACGACGGTGCATATCATTTGGGGATTTCTCGTATAAATTTCCAGATGAATCTTTTAACGCATATTTATTTATCCAAACACGCGCCGCTAAATCATCATTTTTAAAATACTTAAGGGAGGCTTGAAAGGCTTCTTCTTGCGAAAAAGTTTTTTGACTGGGGGAAGTTTGTACCTTCATTTGTTGTCTTACAGTTTAATACGATTTATGGAATAATTATGAAACTATAAAACAACAAAAATTATTTTATTTTGAAACTGATAAAAATCATGAAGTTTGCATCAAACAAAGATTAAAGCTATGATTATCAATAACTTAAATATTTATTAACATCAAAAAGTTAACAAATTTTGAAAAGAATTAGAAGTCAACAGCAAACCCTATTCCTAGAAATTGTTTCCATTGTACTTTAGCTCCAGCTTCATCAAATTCACCTTCTACAGTTGATGAAGGCTCTAAGGTTTTTACATCATCGTCATAACGTAAATGAGACTCTAGCGTTGCTCTAACAAAGCTGTTTACTTTAAAATCGAAATTAAGCCTCCAATCTACATCTACATTTCCGAAGTTATTGATGTAATCTGTATATACACTTAATAAATTTGTAGCTTTTATATTTTTAGCGAGTTCCATGGCATAGCTATTTGTTACCAAAATCCCAACTTCTCTACGAATATTTTCACCTTCTCTAATAATGTTACCATTGTCATCAAACACAGCACCTTCTACCCCGAAGGAACCTGCATTTGCCAAATCTTGGTCTAAAACAAAAGTAGCTTTAAGGGTTAATGGCGACGCATAAAACGACAATTCTTCAATATTTTTGCCATACTCCATTCCGCCTCCAAAAAACAAATACCCTGGTGCCATTAGTCTGGAAATTGGGTTATCTCTATTTGGATAATTATAGCCGTTTGTAACTTGAGTTTTAAAGTTTAATCGAGCCGAATAAAACCATTTAGAATCTTGAGCTGGTTGATATCCAAGATTCGATATTATTTCAACTATATCATCCGTTTTTCTTAACTCTCTACTTTCTTGTTTATTTACACCGTAGCCCACTCTAAAACTGTTGTTCCAAAAGAAAAACTTATCCTTATAGTTCGCCTTATGTAGATAACCTAATATAGCCGATATAGAATTGGTACCACCAGCATTCCAGTTGGTAAAACTTACCTGACTAATATCTACCGTTGCCTTACGGGTTTGTTTCCATTGAGGGCCGTCGTAAACCTTTTTCTCAATAATAAATAGAGAATCTGGTTGCGCAAAAGAGAATTGAATTGAGAAAATTGTGAGGGCTAAAATTAGTCTTCTCATGAATGTGGGTTATTTGGTTTAGGCAAAAAACTTTTATTTAACAAAAACCATTCCAAAAGACTAAAATAGAATGGTTTTACAAATATACAAACTCACCAAACTCACTTTTTATTGTGAGCTTCTTTTCTGTTGAGGCTTCTACTCTACCAACAACCTTAGCCTCAACATTAAAAGACTTTGATATTTCAATAATATCATTGGCTATAGCTTCACTAACATAAAGCTCCATTCTGTGTCCGCAATTAAACACTTGATACATTTCTTTCCAATCGGTTTTTGATTGTTCTTGTATCAATTTAAATAGTGGCGGAATTGGAAACATATTATCTTTCACAATATGCAAACTATCCACAAAATGAAGAATTTTAGTTTGTGCACCACCAGAACAATGGATCATCCCGTGCACATCTTCACTTTTATATTTTGAAAGTATTGCTTTTATAATTGGTGCGTAAGTTCTAGTAGGAGATAGCACAAGCTTACCTGCATCAATAGGTGAATCTTCAACAGCATCAGTTAATTTTACATTACCAGAGTACACCAAATCTTCAGGAACGGCAGCATCAAAACTCTCAGGGTATTTTTTTACCAAATAGTTATGAAACACATCATGGCGTGCAGACGTTAAACCATTGCTACCCATACCGCCATTATATTTGGTCTCGTAAGTAGCTTGTCCGAAGGACTCTAAACCAACTATTACATCTCCCGCTTGAATATTAGCATTGTCTATTACTTCGCTACGTTTCATTCTTGCCGTAACCGTAGAATCTACAATTATGGTGCGTACTAAATCGCCAACATCTGCAGTTTCTCCACCCGTGGAATGAATGGTAACACCAAAAGATTTTAAATCTTCGATAAGCTCCTCGGTACCATTTATAATGGCTGAAATAACCTCACCTGGAATCAAGTTTTTATTTCTTCCAATGGTTGAAGATAACATGATATTATCTGTAGCACCAACACACAGCAAATCATCAATATTCATGATTAACGCATCTTGCGCAATGCCCTTCCAAACTGAAACATCACCAGTTTCTTTCCAGTACATATACGCTAAAGACGATTTTGTACCAGCACCATCGGCATGCATAATCAAACAATAGTCATCATCATTAGTTAAGTAATCGGGCACAATTTTACAGAAAGCTTTGGGGAATAAACCTTTATCTATGTTTTTTATAGCGTTATGAACATCTTCCTTAGAGGCCGAAACCCCTCTTTGTGCGTAGCGTTTTGAAACTTCTTGACTCATGGTTGCTTATTGTGCTGCAAAGAAACGGAATATTTTAAAAATCACAGTTTAAGAAACCCACAATAAACAGTGATTTATTAACGGGGTTTTTAACTAAGAAATACTGCTTTAATCAAGTTCAAAAACTTGACTTTGTAAAAAATTTCTTCTACCTTCGTTTACGAAAATATAACGATATCCGTAATTACATTATGGTTGTATTAGCAAAGCAAATTAATTGATCTCAAATACAATGAAAAATCTCTTATTATCTATTTTTATTTTGATTTTATCTTCAAACATTTACAGTCAAATTTCTTTTGAACAAGGATATTACATTGACAATTCAGGGCAAAAAATTAATTGTCTAATAAAAAATATTGACTGGAATAGCAACCCTACAGAGTTTGAATACAGTTTAGCTGCAGAGAAGGAGTCAAAAATAGCTAAAATAAAATCAGTTAAAGAGTTTGGAATCGATAATATTTCAAAATATATCAGAAGTACTTTAGATATTGATAGGTCTGTTGAAAATATTAATAACCTAAGCTACGACAGAAAGCCTATTTTTAAGGAAGAAACTTTGTTTTTAAAAGTATTAGTTGAAGGTAAAGCAAGCCTTTACGAATTTAAAGATGGAAACTTAACAAGATACTTTTATAATAAAGAAGGTTCTAGCATTAAGCAATTGGTTTATAAATCCTATAAAACCGAAAATAATAAAATTGGTAAGAATAATAGATTTAAAAATCAACTATGGAATGATTTAAAATGCTCAACATTTAAAATTAGTGTTGTTGAGAATTTAAAGTATCAAAAAAGTGATTTAGTTTATTATTTTGCTAAATACAATGAATGTAATAATGAAACATATATAGACTATGAAGAAAAACAAAAAAAGGATTTTTTCAATTTAAGTTTTAGGCCAGGTATCAATTTTTCAAATCTTTCAATACAGAACAGTATTTCAAATTCTAGAAATACAGATTTTGGCAATGAATTGGCTTTTAGGTTTGGGGTTGAGGCAGAGTTTATAATGCCATTTAACAAAAATAAATGGGCATTAATCATTGAACCTACATATCAATACTTTAAATCGGAAGGTGAAGCTTCTAATCAAATTGTTGATGTAGATTATAAATCAATTGAATTAACAATTGGATTCAGGCACTACTTGTTTCTTAATGAAAATTCTAAACTTTTTATAAATGGTTCCGTTTTTTTTGATAGAAGTAGTAATAATTCAATAATAAACTTTGAATCAGGAGTAGATTTACGAATAGAAACAAGGAGTAATTTAGCATTTGGACTAGGTTATAAGCACAATGATAGATATAGTTTAGAATTGAGGTATCAAACATCAAGAGAAATATTAAGTGAGTATGTATACTGGAACTCTGATTACCGAACATTTTCTATGATATTTGGATATTCGATTTTTTAAAAACAACAACCCATAAGTTATAAACTGGAAGGTCAAACAAAGCCCAATAAATAAGTAAATAATATAACTCAAGCCCAAAAAACTAAGCTAGCAAACACACCCGCGTTAGCGATTGCAGTGGTAGCTTTTGGCGGGGCGCGCATCGAGCCAAAACTTTTGACGTAAAGCGCGACCCCTTGTGGGCAACGCCCAAAAACAAAAAAGCGTAACTTAAAAAAGTTACGCTTTTTAATTATCTAATATTTCAAGACTCTAAGTTGTTTAGTGACTACATAGCACCCCACTCTTTAAGAGAATCCTGATTCATTTTTACATAACCATTATTACCAGCTTTTTTAGCAAGCTCTAAAGAAGATTTTGCAGCAGCTATAGCACTTTTAGTTTCGCCAGCCTTAGCATGAATTAAAGATTGTTGTCTTAAAATCCAAAAACGAGGATTTTCTTTAGTCATTTCAACCGCCTTATCAATCCATTCTTTTGCTTGAGCTATGTTCTTATTTTCTTGTAAATAATATACTGCAGACGAGAAGTAATCGTTAACACTTGGTCCGCTCATTACCTTATTAATATTAGCTAGAACAGCATTGTCTGTAGGCACAGTAAAAGGCACGCCAACATACGTTTTTTCCCATATAAACTCTAAAGTTCCTCCGTTATTCGTAATACTATTGATATCAATGGTAAACGTTTCCACGTTAAAAGGAACTTCATATGCTTTTACGCTAGTTTTAGCAGCTACTTTACTCTCATCCCACTCTGCAGGTGCACCCCAATTTTCAGTATCCGTATAAAAATATACATCCCAAGTTTCCTCTCCCGGTTTTGTAAAAATAGCGTACGTTCCTGCTTTAAGTGTTTGTCCGTCTACAGTCGCATCAGTACTAAAACTAATAGTTGTATTCTTATTGGCACCTGTTCTCCATATTTTGTCAAAAGCCTCTAAGCCACCAAATATTTTTCTGCCCTTTACACCTGGTCTAGAATATTCTATCGTAATATCAGTTAAACCCACTTTTTGCTGTAGTTTAGCTGCAGGACTAGGTTGCGGTGTTTCCAATTGTGCTTGAACCGAATATACCGTTGCACAGGCCATAAAAAGTAATAATAATTTTTTCATTGTTCTAGTTGTTTGTCATTAGGTTTTTACTGCTCTAAAATTAACCAAACTAAAATCGGTTATTGTTAACAAAAGCTTAAAATAAGAGGTTGTATCTTTGTCCAAGATTCATTTGGGCGTTACCACAAGGGTCGGGCTTTCGGCAGTCGCTCTCTCCTACGTCGAGGAGCTTCAACAAATGCCTCAATCCCTAACGCAAGTTTGTCTGTATATTCAAAATTAGTAATGAAACAATACATATCCGAAACCATAGGAACCTTTGCCATGATATTCTGCGGCTGTGGTGCAATGACCATTAACGAAATTACGGGAGGTGCAATTTCTCACGTCGGTGTTGCAGCAACTTGGGGACTAATTGTAATGGCTATGATCTACGCGTTTGGTGAAATTTCGGGAGCACACTTTAATCCAGCGGTTACCATAGGTTTCGCGTTTGCAAAAAAATTCCCTTGGAAAAAAGTACCTACCTATATTATATTTCAATGTACTGGAGCTATTCTTGCAATATTTTTATTGTGGTTTTTATTCCCCGAAAGCCAGACCTTAGGCGAAACGGTTCCTGCCGATGGATTTCCCGCCTACAAAGCAGCAATCTTAGAATTCTTACTCACTTTCTTTTTAATGGTGGTTATCATAAATGTGTCTACAGGAAGCAAAGAAATAGGAACAATGGCTGCCATCGCCGTTGGTGGGGTTATCCTTTTGGAAGCCATGTTTGCAGGTCCAATGACAAAGGCGTCAATGAACCCTATTAGATCTATTGCTCCTGCGCTCTTTACTGGAAACTTCCAATATTTATGGCTGTATATTGCTTCGCCCATTTTAGGTGCTATTGTAGCTGTTTCTAGTTGTAAATTGGTCAAGTACGAGCAGTGTTGTTAAGGTTCAATAGATAACGTCTATCTCATAATATTTTATTTTGTTTAACTTTTTTTAAAATTAGTTAAACATTTTGTATCTTTACCATAAATAAGCAATTATGGCAAAGAAAAAACCTATCACAAAAAACGATATCATCAACTGGTACATGGATTATGTTCTAGAATATGATGAAAACCCAAAAACTGTATTTGCTTTTGCCAAAATGAACAATTTTGAAGAAGCCAAATTTTACGAACACTTCTCCTCTTTTGAAACTATCGAAAAAGGAATTTTCGAAGCGTTTTATAATAATTCGATAAATGCTCTTAATAAAAGTGAAGATTATAACATATTTGATGCCCGCAACAAGCTATTGAGTTTCTACTTCACCCTCTTTGAGAACTTAACAGCAAATAGAAGTTATGTAAAACATGTACTTGATAAATACAACAGCGATTTGAAAGGTTTACAAATGCTCTCAGGGTTAAAAAAGCATTTTACTAAGTATGTAAGTGAATTGGGTATTCAGATGTTAGACATAAAGCAAGAACAGTTAGAGAAAATTCAAGATAGAGCACTAAAAGAATCTGCTTGGTTACAATTATTAATGACAATGAAATTTTGGTTAGATGATACCTCGGCTTCCTTTGAAAAAACAGATATATTTATTGAAAAATCAGTGAATACCACATTTGATGTTTTAGATATTGCGCCAGTAAAAAGTGTTATAGATCTTGGTAAATTTCTATTTAAAGAAAAATTCCACATGAACTAGTATATGAAAACCATTGACAACATACCTACATCAAAAATTCAACGTGCCACAAAGTTGGTATCTACTGGAGCCAAAGTGGGCGTGAATTACTTGAAGTATTATGGTGAGAAAATTGTAAAAACCGAAGAAGAGGCCAAAGAGCGTTTAAACAAAAATAATGCAGAAGATATATACGATGGTTTAAAACAGCTCAAGGGTAGTGCGCTAAAAGTAGCTCAAATGTTAAGTATGGAAAAAAGCATTTTACCTAGGGCTTACGTAGAAAAGTTCTCTTTAGCACAATTCTCGGTACCACCACTATCGCCTCCGTTAGTGATTAAAACATTTAAAAAATACTTCGGAAAGCACCCGAATGACTTATTTGATACTTTCAACGCAACTTCTGTAAATGCTGCTAGCATCGGTCAGGTGCATATCGCAATTAAAGATGGGAAAAAACTTGCTGTGAAAATCCAATATCCAGGAGTTGCTGAGAGTATCGCTTCAGATTTAGCCATGGTAAAACCTGTGGCTATGAGCATGTTCAACATAAAGGGAAAAGATTCTGATAAATATTTTAAAGAGGTAGAATATAAATTGGTTGAGGAAACTAATTATATTCTAGAAGTGGCTCAAAGCAAAGAAATCTCAAAAGCTTGTGCGCACATTTCTAATTTAAAATTTCCAAAGTATTACGAAGACTTATCTTCTGAACGCATCATCACAATGGATTATATGGAAGGTGAACATCTATCAGAATTCGCGGCGCACAATACTGACCAAGACAAAGCAAATAAGTTAGGACAAGCCCTATGGGATTTTTATATGTACCAAATTCATAATTTGAAGAAGGTTCATGCAGATCCGCATCCTGGGAATTTCCTAATTTCTGAAAAAGGAGAATTAATAGCTTTAGATTTCGGGTGTATGAAATCGATCCCTCTGGAATTTTATACACCCTATTTTGAACTCGCCCTACCTGAAAACATCAACAATGAAGAAAAGTTTACCACAAAACTTTATGCGCTTGAAATTTTAAGAAAAGATGATAGCAGGGAAGAATTAGAGTTTTTTACCGAGATGTTTCACGAGATGTTGAGCTTGTTTACACAACCTTTTCATGCAGATAGTTTCGATTTTTCAGATGAAACCTTTTTTGGGAAAATTGCCGAATTAGGTGAAAAATATTCAAAAAGTACGGATTTAAAGAAAATGAACGGAAATCGCGGATCTAAGCATTTCATTTACATAAATAGAACCTTTTTCGGACTTTACAATTTGATGTTCGATTTAAAAGCCGAAAACATCAAAATAAATAATTACTTGAGATTATCTTAGAATGAAATATTTCAGCGAAAGCGACATACAGAGTCTAAATCATATCTATAAGATCAATTTGATTAACAGCTGTTCTGGCTACAAATCTGCCAACCTAATCGGTTCCATTTCTGAATATGGAAAAGAGAACGTTGCCGTTTTTAGTTCGATTACGCATATTGGTTCCAGTCCAGCTATGTTGGGGTTTTTCCTAAGACCAAAAACAGTCATTAGAAATACTTATGAAAATTTGAAAGCTACAGGCGTGTATACAATTAATCATATTCATAAAAATATTGCTGCGGATGCGCATCATACTTCAGCTAAATATGAAGCTGACATTTCTGAATTTGATGTAACTGGTTTGCAATCAGAGTACAAACCAGAATGTATAGCTCCTTTCGTAAAAGGCGCGCCCATTCAATTGGCCATGGAGTTTGTGGAAGAATATCCTATAAAAGCGAACAACACCATTTTGGTGATTGGAAAAGTTACTGGACTTTATGTAAATGAAGATTTAATTGAGAAAGATGGTTTCATCAATCTGTCAAAGGCAGAAGTGGCAGCAATAAATGGATTAGATGGTTATGCTATTCCAGAAAACAACATGCGCTATGGCTATCAAAGACCAAAAGTTTTAATGCACGACTCATGACTATATTAGTAACAGGAGCAACAGGTTATATTGGTAAACGTTTGATTCCGTTTTTGCTGAATCAAGGCCATACTGTTGTTTGTGTGGTTAGAGACAGATTGAGAGCAGATAAAAGTTATGCCGAAGAGGAAAACGTTTATGTGATTGAGGCGGACTTTTTAAAACCAGAAACACTAAAAAATATTCCACTAAAAATAGATGTAGCGTATTATTTGATACATTCTATGTCCAACTCTTCTAAAGATTTTGAAAGTTTAGAGGGACGTTGTGCCATAAACTTCAAAAACTATATTGAAACCACAAATACCAAACAAGTCATTTATTTGAGTGGTATTACAAATGAGGATGTGCTTTCTAAACATTTACGTTCTCGAAAAAACGTAGAGGACCATTTAAAATCAGAACATTACGCACTTACTATATTCAAAGCGGGAATCATTGTGGGCTCAGGGAGTTCTTCATTCGAAATTATTAGGGATTTAGTTGAAAAACTCCCTTTTATGATTGCGCCTAAGTGGTTAAATACAAGAACACAGCCGCTTGCTGTTCGGGATGTTCTCGCTTTCTTATATCGCGCTGCCGGAAACGAAGCGGTCTACAGTAAAACCTATGATGTTTTTGGTCCAGAAATTATTACCTATAAAGAGATGTTATTACAATTTGCCGAGGTAAGAGGCTTAAAACGTTACATCTTAACGGTACCAGTTATGACGCCGAAATTGTCATCCTATTGGTTATATTTTGTGACTTCAACGTCTTACAAGCTAGCTACATCTTTGGTAGACAGTATGGGTATTCAAATTATTGGCAAAACAAGTAATATCAACAAATTACTCAAAGTCAATCCAATAACCTACAAGGAAGCGGTAGAATTGGCATTTGAAAAAATTGAGCAAAATAGTATTATTTCGAGTTGGAAAGATTCTATGGTAAGTAGTGGTAGATTAAGCAACAGCCTACACAAATACGTTAATGTGCCACAATTTGGTTGTTTCCAAGATCAGCGTGAGCGTTATGTTGAAGATGAAGATGTTACCATAGAAAAAATTTGGCGCATTGGTGGCGAAAATGGTTGGTATTATGGTACATTTTTATGGCGCATTCGTGGTTATATCGACAAACTATTTGGAGGCATTGGTTTAAGACGCGGAAGAACAAATCCCACCGAGCTTGATGCCGGAGATGCTCTGGATTTTTGGCGAGTGATTTACGCGAATAAAACACAACAAAAATTATTACTCTATGCTGAAATGCGCCTTCCTGGTGAAGCGTGGCTCGAATTCAAAATACGCGATGGTAAACTTATACAAACCGCAACATTTAGACCTCGTGGGCTTTGGGGTAGGTTGTACTGGTGCAGCGTTCTCCCCTTCCATGGATTTATCTTTTCTGGAATGATTAACAAATTGGTCAACGTTGAGCCACAAGAAGCAGCACTTACCACAGAAAATGTGTCCAACCTGTAATCGTCCATTCTCTTGGAGAAAAAAATGGGCAAAAGATTGGGAACACGTAAAATATTGTAGCGAAAAATGCAGGAGAAACAAAACAACATCGGTTTAGTTTGGTTTAGAAATGACTTGAGAGTTAATGATAATTCAGTTTTAAATGAAGCTATTAAACACCATCAGCATATAATAGCTGTGTACTGTTTTGACCCAAGATACTTTGAAATAGACATCTTTGGTTTCAAAAAAACCGAAAAATTTAGAGCGAAGTTTTTAATTGAAACCGTTGAGGATTTAAAACGAAATCTAAAGGATTTAAATATTGAATTGTTCCTTTACCATAGTAAACCTGAAACAGCCATCCCAGAAGTAGTTGAAAAATTCAACATCACTACTATTTATATGCAAAAAGAATGGACAAGTGAAGAAACAACAATCACCAAACAAGTAAAGTCAAATTGTCCCGAAGACACTACTTTTCAAGAATATTACGACCAGTTTTTATTTCATCCAGAGGATATCAATATGCCTATTGACAAAATCCCACAAGTATTTACCAATTTCAGAAAAAAAGTTGAAAAATATAGTGCCGTAAGACCAATAGATCATCCGATAGCTTCAGAGCCAAATCAAAACATTAAAACCCCAACAGAAATCCCAACACTTGAAGATTTAGGGTTTGAATACTTTGATACACATCCAAAATCTGCTTTTCCTTTTGAAGGAGGAGAAAACGCTGCTTTAAATCGTTTGGATGATTATTTTTTTCAAACTAAGAAACTAGGATTTTACAAGAAAACAAGAAATGGTCTTGTTGGTACTGATTATAGTTCAAAGTTCTCCTCTTGGTTAGCAAATGGCAGTATTTCAGCAAGAACGATTTACAGGAAAGTAAAACAATTTGAAAAAGAGCATTACAAAAACCAATCTACCTATTGGTTGATCTTCGAACTGATTTGGAGAGATTATTTTAAATATATCTCATTGAAACATGGGAGAAACATCTTTAAAATTGGTGGTATCTTGAATAAAAACTACGAATGGAAAACTGATTGAACTCAAGTCCAAAACTGGATACATGGCGAAACATGCTCCCATTTTGTTAATGCCAACATGATAGAATTGAAAGAAACAGGTTGGATGAGTAATCGTGGAAGACAAAATGTTGCATCGTTTTTCGCTAAAGATTTGTTGCTAGATTGGAGAATTGGTGCTGCTTATTTTGAATCTCTGTTGATTGATTATGATGTTCATAGTAACTATGGCAATTGGATGTATGTTGCTGGCGTAGGTAACGATCCGCGAGATAGAAAATTTAATGTGGATTTACAGGCTGAACGCTACGATACCTCAGGAAAGTTTCAAAATACATGGCTTCAAAAGACATTATTCTAAGACATGAACAACAATGATATTCACATTATATTCCCTCATCAATTATTCAAAACATCAAAAGCTCTTGATGTTACGGATATTGTTTATTTAGTTGAAGAATATCTCTTTTTTAAGCAATACAAATTCCATAAACAGAAAATTGCGTTTCATCGGGCTAGTATGAAAGCATACCAAGCGTATTTGGAATCATTAGGGAAATCAGTCACTTACATTGAAGCTATACAAGGTGAAAGTGACATAAGAGTTCTGCTTCCGAAACTTTCAGGGGAAGGTATAAAAGGTATTCATATCTTAGACCCTACAGATAATTGGCTTGAAAAGCGTATTAAAAATTCAGCTTCAAATTTAGAAGTGATTTGGTACGACAACCCACTTTTCATTAATACTAAAGCCGAACTATCCTCATTTTTTAAACCTACAAAACAAAAATTTTTTCAGACCTCTTTTTATAAAGATCAGCGCAAAAAGAGAGATATTCTGATGCATGATGAAAAACCCTTAGGTGGCAAATGGACCTTTGATGCTGAGAATCGAAAAAAATATCCAAAAGGAAAAACACCTCCAATTATTTCTTTTCCAAAGAAAACAAAATTTCATAAAGAAGCTGAAACATACGTAGAGAAAAATTTCGACTCACATTATGGAGAACTGAACGATTTTGTAGTTTATCCTATTGATTTTGAGTCTGCCGAAAAATGGCTAGACCAATTTCTAGAATACCGTTTTCATGAATTTGGAGTTTACGAAGATGCCATTGTAAAAGAAGAACATTTTTTAAACCATAGTTTATTATCACCATTGATTAATGTTGGACTTTTAGACTCAAATGAGGTTATTCTGAAAGCTGTAACCTACGCTACTGATAATGATGTTCCATTAAATTCTACTGAAGGCTTTGTGCGTCAAATTTTAGGATGGCGCGAATTTATTCGAGGGATTTATGAAGTAAAGGGCACTGAAGAACGCACTAAAAACTTCTGGAATTTCAGTAGAAAAATTCCTAAATCGTTTTATGATGGTTCAACAGGAATTGCACCTGTGGACGATGTCATCAAAAAAGTGCTAAAAACAGGATATGCCCATCATATTGAACGTCTCATGATTCTTGGAAACTTTATGGTGTTATGCGAGTTTGATCCTGATGATGTATACCAATGGTTTATGGAACTGTTTATTGATGCTTACGATTGGGTAATGGTGCCCAATGTGTACGGCATGAGTCTGTTTGCCGATGGTGGGTTGATGAGCACCAAACCCTATATAAGTAGTAGTAATTACATTATGAAAATGAGTAATTATGGCAAAGGTGAATGGCAGCAGACTTGGGATGGTTTGTTTTGGACGTTTATGGATAAGCATCGTGATTTCTTTTTGAGCAACCCAAGACTTGGTATGCTGATAAGAACTTTTGATAAAATGAAACCTGAAACAAAAAGCTCCCATTTTAAACATGCGGAAACTTTTTTTAATGCCCTAGATAATGAATGAAAGAGAACTTATAAATATTGTTTGGCTAAAACGCGATTTACGACTACATGATAACGAAGCTATTGTTAACGCTTTAAAATCTGAAAAGCGGATACTATTAGTATATTGCTTTGAACCTATTTTACTTAATGATCCGCATTACAGTGAACGTCATTGGAATTTTATTAAAGAGTCCATTGTAGATTTGAATAAAGAACTGGCGTCTTACAATTCAAAAATTCTGGCTGTACAATCTGATATTATTCCAACTATAAATCAGTTGCTTTCAAAATTTCGCATTTCAGATATATACTCCCATCAAGAAACGGGTATTTTGGTGACTTACGAGCGTGATAAAAATTTTAAACGTTATTGTAAAAACAATCTCATTCAATGGTATGAAAATATTAATAATGGGGTGCAGCGTGGTTTGAAAAATAGAGATGGTTGGAATAATATGGTAGATACCTTTTATGCGATTGAGCCATTACAGTTTTCTCCAAATGAACATCAACTTATAACTATTCAACAAATTGAACATCTAGAAAAACACTTCAATATTGTCGATTTAAACACACCAGAGGTTACAACATTTCAAAGGGGTGGTCGTTCCATAGGACTTCGTTATTTAAAATCTTTTTTTGAAGAACGCTATCCTAACTATATGTTTAACATTTCAAAACCTGAATTAGCAAGAACAAGTTGTAGTAGAATTTCGCCGTATTTAGCTTGGGGCAATCTATCTGTTCGAGAGGTCTACCATGAAGCTTATCATTTAAAAGAAACAGCAACCCATAAAAAAGCGCTAGAAGCATTTATGTCTAGATTGCGATGGCAGACCCATTTTATTCAGAAGTTTGAAATGGAACATACTATGGAAGAAGCAAGTGTAAATAAAGGGTTTCGCAAACTAAAAAAGAGTATTTCAGAAGTATACAAAACGGCTTGGGAAACTGGACAAACAGGATATCCATTGGTAGATGCCTGTATGCGTTGCTTAAATGAAACAGGGTATCTTAACTTTAGAATGCGGGCCTTAGTCGTTTCCTTTTTTACACATAATCTATGGCAACCTTGGCAGGAGGCTACAACTCATTTATCAAGAATGTTTTTAGATTTTGAACCTGGTATTCATTTTCCGCAGTTACAGATGCAAGCTGGGGAAACAGGGGTCAATATGTTGCGTATTTACAATCCTGTTAAAAATAGTTTAGAACACGATCCTGAAGCCTCATTTATAAAAAGATGGGTTCCAGAACTCGAAAATCTTGATACGCCTTTTGCACATCAACCTTATTTGATGACCGAAATGGAGCAACAATTCTATAACTTTAAATTAGGAAAGGACTATCCAAAACCAATAGTAGATTTAGAAATTTCAAGAAAAAATGCGGGTGATGCGCTCTGGAATTTGAGAAAAGACAAGACGGTGCTTGAAGAAAGTAAAAGAATCTTGAGAAAGCACACGTTAAGAAACAGATTTCACAATACTTAAATTGCTATTTTACAATCACTTAATTCCAGTATAAGTTTTTCTAATAGTTATATGTTAATTTTTGTTTAACTTATTTATTAAAAGGTTAAACATTTTGTATCTTTACTTTGTAAACAAGGTAAAATGGTACTTAATACAACACATTTTGAAAAAGAACATCGTCAAATATTGAGAGATATTGTAGGATCATCTTTCTCTTTGTTTGAAGCTTTTAAAATGAAAGGCATCGGTTCAAAACGTATGATAGTTGGAGATGTAAGTCCTAATTTAAAATCATTAATGAATACAGTTTCAGATATTAACTATGCGAATATCGAACTGCGTAAAAATGGCATTCTCATTTTCATTAATAAAGGTTTACAGAATTTTACTTGGGCCATACCTTATTATCAATTGGTAATGTATAAAACCAATGGTGCCAGTATCCATGCGCAAGGAAAGTTTATTCATTTCAAGGAGAATAAAACGTTTAAGGAGAATAAACGCTTTTTCAATAAGATGTTAGATGAAAAAATAAAATACGACCAACAATATAACTTCTTGGGGGCATGACTTTTGCAATAGAAGATGTAGATAGAATTATTGAAATGGCTTGGGAAGATAGAACCACTTTTGAAGCTATTGAGTTTCAATTTGGTTTGAAAGAACAAGAGGTAATTGAATTAATGCGGAGGGAAATGAAACCTAGCAGTTTTAAAATGTGGAGAAAGCGAGTTCAAGGAAGAGCCACAAAACATGAAAAATTAAGATCTTTTGAAAAAGGAAGATTTAAATGTACAAGACAAAAACAAATAACTCACAATAAAATTTCAAAACGTTAACGTGCTTTGACTGACGTAGCAAACCAGGACAGCACATAAAAAAGATGACATGCAAGTAAAACAATTAAAAAAAGAAACTAACGGACACAATTTAAACGGCTTTTCCATAGAAGATATTGGAGACGATCACCTATCTACAGGATTGGAAACGCCCATGAGAGAAGACGCTTTCAAACTAAGTGATGAAGAAAAGAAAGAGCGTATTGCCATTCTTTTTGAAGAAATCATGGATGTAATGGGGCTTGATCTAACAGATGATTCTCTAAAGGGAACCCCAGACCGGGTAGCAAAAATGTACATTGAGGAAATATTTTCTGGGTTGAACCCTAAGAATAAGCCAAAGGTTGCTCTTTTTGATAATAAGTATAAGTACAATCAAATGTTGGTAGAGAAGAATATTACCTTCTATTCTAATTGTGAACATCATTTTGTACCAATTATCGGGAAAGCACATGTGGCTTACATCTCGTCCGGAAAAGTAATTGGGCTTTCAAAATTGAACAGAATCGTGCAGTATTATGCAAAACGTCCGCAGGTTCAAGAGCGATTAACCAATCAGATTGCAAACGAATTAAAAACCATCTTAGATACAGAGGATGTTGCTGTTATTATTGATGCAAAACATTTATGTGTATCGTCACGAGGTATTAAAGATGATACTTCGGCTACCGTTACTGCTTATTATGGTGGAAAATTCAACACAGCAGACAAAATAAAAGAATTACAGAACTACTTAAATAATTAACATCATGGAACTAGAATTAATAAACAGAGCTTTAGAGTTTGAGCAAAGAAAAATGAGATCTCTTTCTACAAGCGATCGTGTAAAAATATCTAGAGAAGCTAAAGCGTTGATTTTAGATTTGAATCAAATCTATAAGATCAAAAAAGACGAAAAAATCATGGATATCATGAAACGCCTTACAGCCATTAAAAGAAAAGTAGAAAAGCGTTTGAAAGGAGCGCCTTTAACAGTATAATTTTAAATAATCAAGGTAATAATAGCTACAATATTAAATTTTATCTAATATTTCTAATGAAAACCTTGTAATCTGCTATATTTTAGTATATTGCGAACCGCTCAAAAAAAAGAGCACTTCACATATAAATATAGTTAGGTTAAATTATGGAGATTATTGATAAAGCTTTAGAGTTCGAGCAACGTAAACACACTTTTAAAACTACTAGTGAGCGTATTGAATCTTCTAGAGAAGTAAAGAGTTTAATTTTAAGTATAAACGATATCTATAAGAAGGAAAAAGACCCAGAACTTATGGATTTAATGAAGCGTTTAACTGTGATTAAACAGAAAATTGAAAAACGGCTAAAGGGCAGGCCATAACATAAAAAATGCCCTGAAACCCATGAAAACAATAATAGTAATTGGTGGAAGTAAGGGCATTGGAAAAGCTTTAGTAGAAAAGCTACTCTCCTATTGTAAGGTTATAAACCTTAGCAGAACTACACCTGAATTATCGCATTCTAACCTTACGCATTACCAGTGCGATATTACCCAAGACGAATTACCAGAAATTGAAAGTGCCGACGGACTTGTATATTGTCCTGGAAGTATTAATTTAAAACCCATTTCTAGACTGCGCATTGACGATTTCAAGAGCGATTTTGAAATTAATGTACTCGGAACGGTAAAAGCCATTCAAAAATACTTACCCATTTTACGAAATGGCATAAACCCATCTATAGTTTTATTTAGTACTGTGGCTGCTAAACTTGGCATGCCTTTTCATGCAAGTATAGCTGTGGCTAAATCTGGAATTGAAGGCTTAGTAAAATCCTTAGGTGCCGAATTAGCGCCTACGTTGCGCATTAATGCTATTGCACCCACTGTTACCAATACTGAATTAGCCTCAAAACTTCTGCGTAATGATAAAATGATTGAAAATATCACCGAGCGCCATCCATTAAAGAAGTTTCTATCACCACAGGAAGTGGCACATATGGTAGAGTTTTTATTATCTGAAAATAGTGCATCAATTTCAGGACAAGTTTTTGAAATGGATTGCGGTATTGTAAGTTTTAAAATATAAACTATGAATGCATTGAAAACATTTGTAGCTACCTTGAATATGGGTAACGAAGTATCAAAATTAGGTTTTGATTCTATATACGACATCCAAATAAATGGTTTGAATGGACAAGCATTAGACCTATCTTATCTAAAAGGCAAGCATATGCTCTTTGTAAATGTTGCTTCTAAATGTGGGTTTACGCCTCAATACAAAGATTTACAATTATTGCAAGATCGTTACTCAGACAAAATACACGTTATAGGCGTACCATGTAATCAATTTGGTGGTCAGGAACCTGGAAATTCGCAGGATATAGCCTCATTTTGCGAAATAAACTATGGGGTTTCATTTCCTATTACCGAGAAAATTGATGTAAAAGGCAAACACCAACATCCTTTATACCAATGGTTAACTAAAAAAGTAAATAATAACAAAAAAGATTCCTCAGTAAAATGGAATTTTCAGAAATACTTAATTGACCCCGAAGGTAATTTGGTAGATTATTTCTTTTCTACTACTAACCCTATGAGTGGAAAAATAACAAAACATTTAAAATAAAAGCTATGTTCAGTTTTTTTAAAAAGAAATCAAAAAAAGAAAAATTAGAAGAAAAATTTAAAAAGTTAATGCAAGAGTGGCATGAATTATCTTCCATAAATCGTGCAGCAAGCGATAAAAAGTATGCTGAAGCGCAAGAAATAGCCAAGGTATTGAACGACATGAAGCATGAGGCTGCTTAAATACATCGTTATATTTCTAGTCATAAATTTCGGAGCTCTGGCTATTGGAAATTGGTTAATGGCAAATGGCCCTAGAGAACCTTGGTACCTAAATTTAAACAAAGCACCATGGACGCCACCTGGATGGGTATTTGGAGCTGCATGGACCACCATAATGATATGTTTTTCAATCTACATGGCGGCATTACTGAAGCGAAAATTTGATGGTAAAATAATTGCTCTATTCATATTACAGTTTATACTAAACGTAATTTGGAACTACGTTTTTTTCAATCAACATTTCATAGGACTAGGACTTACTATCATTACCATGCTAACTCTTGTGGTTGGCACATTTACGTTTGGATACCTAAAGCAGTTAAAGCTTAAAACGCTTTTTATCCTGCCTTATTTAATTTGGCTTTGTATAGCCACATCTTTAAACGGATACATTCTTTTGAATAATTAAAATGAAGATATATACATTACATAGAAAACAAAACCTACCTATTTCTGTTGAAAAGGCTTGGGATTTCTTGTCAGATCCAAAAAACTTAAAAACTATAACTCCCGATTATATGGGGTTTAACATATTATCTGGAGCTGACAGACCAATGTTTGCTGGACAGATAATTCAATATATCGTTACTCCTGTTATGGGTATTAAAACAAAATGGGTTACTGAAATTACTCATGTAATTGATAAACATTATTTTGTTGATGAACAACGCTTTGGCCCATATGCATTATGGCACCATAAACATTTTATAAAAGCAATTGATGGCGGTGTTGAAATGGAAGATATCATTGATTACAAGGTGCCATTTGGTATAGTTGGACAATTAGTTCACCCTTTTTTAGTAAAACCTAAACTTGAAGAAATTTTTAACTATAGAACACAAAAACTAGAAGAACTTTTCGGGAAATATTAGTAAGAATACTTTAATACTGAACTAATTAGACTAAATGAAACAAACTATAAACATCTTCTGGTTTAGGCGAGATTTAAGACTTGATGACAATCATGGTTTTTATGAAGCATTGAAAGGTGGAAAACCTGTTTTACCAATTTTCATATTTGATATTGAAATTTTAAAGAAACTTCCGGAAAGTGATGCCCGTGTTACTTTTATCCATGATACACTACAAGGCATGATTAACATGTTACAAGATAAATTTAATAGCAGCATAGCTATATATCACGGAAAACCTTTAGAAATTTATGAGAAGATAGTTGAAGAATACGATGTTGCGTCTGTTTACACCAATCATGACTATGAGCCTTATGCTGCTGAACGTGATGAAAGCATAAAAGAATTTCTAAAGGGGTATAATATTACTTTCAAAACCTTTAAAGATCAAGTGATTTTTGAAAAGGACGAAGTGGTGAAAGGCGATGGTAATCCGTACGTGGTGTATACGCCTTACATGAAAACTTGGAAATCAAAATTTACTACAAACGATATAGAAACTTTTGATTCGGAAGGATTTCTTAATAATTTAATTAAACAAGAACAACTCCCAAATCTAAGTTTATCCGAAATTGGGTTTAAACCATCAGAACAAAAAATAAAACCATATAAGGTAACTTCAACCTTAATTCAAGAATACGAAGCTACTCGTAATTTCCCTGCTAAAGATGCCACCTCCCGATTAGGGCCACATTTGCGTTTTGGAACTGTGAGTGTTCGAAAAATGGTCAAACGAGCTATTGCAGAGGAGAATGAGATTTTTTGGCAGGAACTGATATGGAGGGAGTTTTTTATGCAGATTCTTTGGCATTTTCCTCATACAGCGGAGAAAAGTTTTAAATCTAAATACGACCGTATTCAATGGCGTAATAATGAAACTGAATTTAAATCTTGGTGTGAAGGTAAAACTGGATATCCTTTAGTGGATGCTGGCATGCGACAACTTAATGAAACAGGGTTTATGCATAACCGAGTTAGGATGTTAGTGGGCAGCTTCTTATGCAAACATTTATTAATCGATTGGCGCTGGGGCGAAGCTTATTTTGCCGAAAAACTTCATGATTACGAAATGGCAAGTAACATTGGTAACTGGCAATGGGTAGCTGGTTCTGGTGTAGATGCCGCTCCTTATTTTAGAATATTTAATCCCACGACTCAAATTCAAAAATTTGACAAGGGCTTAAATTATATAAACACTTGGGTTCCAGATTTTCAGGAATTAACCTACCCACAACCCATTGTAGATCATAAAATGGCTCGTGGTCGTTGCTTAGAGGTTTATAAGGCTGCTTTAAATTAATGTTGAAAAGCTCCTTTATTTTACCAACTTATCAATAATATCCTTTACAGGTAATATAGCCTTGGTATGCTCTATGCTCGGTCCCGCTACCCAAACGGTCTTGTAGGTCGCTTTTTTTGCTGCCTTCTCAGTAGCCTTCATTCCAATAGAAAAACGTACCATTTTTACCCATTTTTTTAGCTTACGATTCTTGTTTAAAAGATTTTCTATCCATGTAGATTTTGTTCCTATTTTTTGAACATAAGGGGTATTTATGACTGTACATGGTGTCCCAGATATCCGCTCTGTCATAACAATATCATCTGCTCCATAGTCTACACAGGCTTGTTTATAGTCCTGTGTAACATTAGCTTCAATCGAGGCTATAAATGGGCTGCCAACAGAAACTCCCGCAGCTCCGTAACTTAGCATTTCATCTATATCCGCCTTACACCCTACACCTCCAGCTGAAATTACGGGAATATTACAATTTGCATTTAATTCTTTTATCAAATTTTCTGGTGAAATATTTCCTCTATGCCCCCCTGCTTCATTATTAACAGCAATAATAGCATCTGCCCCAAGATCTTCAACTTTTTTAGCAAACTTGAGATCTACCACATCACAAAAAACCCTAATACCCACTTTGTGCGCTTCATAAATAGTTTCAGCAGGACTTCCTAACGAAGTAATAATAAAATCGCAACCTTCTTCACAAATAACTTCAAGTTGATTTCTATATTTAACATTAGACTTATTAACAATTAAGTTAAAACCAAAAGATCCACCTTCAGGCTTTACCGCTTTTAATTCCTTTAAAGCTGCACGTAACTCGTCTAACGTTCTATAATTGAGCGCAGGAATACATCCAGCAATACCACCGCGCATTGCTTCTTTAACCATAGCAACATTTGACACTAAAAACATGGGAGCCTGAATAATTGGGTACTTTATATCAAGTAAATCTTTTAAGCTGGTGGCCATATAAATATTTTTATCAAATATACAAAATATTATGCACGCATAATAAACACACTATACTACTATGTTCTATATGTATTGCTTATTATTTAAT
The DNA here is from genome assembly GCA_002428965.1 of Jejuia sp. UBA6058. Lineage (GTDB taxonomy): Bacteria > Bacteroidota > Bacteroidia > Flavobacteriales > Flavobacteriaceae > Jejuia. The sequence goes on from DIYI01000017.1 coordinate 393,724, forward strand.
TTATTGATAACATGATATTTATCATTTTTTTATTATGCATGCATAGTTAATTTTGAACTACACTTTTCAAAACTTTTATCATGAAAACACTTCTTAAATTATTAATCTATTTTGCTTTTTTAGGCAATCTAAATTCTCAAACCGTTGCTTTACCCGAAACTTTAATTTCTGTTAATACTAATTATTTTAAATCTACAAATATTGAAAATGCCTGCAATAATGTAAAACAATTAGAACAAGCACTTTTGAACTTTAAACATTCTAATATTGAAAAACTTTATGAAACCAAAAATGATATATACAGAGTATCATTTGAAACTTCTGAAGGAAAAATTATAGCTTGGTTTAATAAACAAGGAAAAATAATTAGAACCTATGAAAAGTATAACAATGTTAGACTACCAGAGCCTATTATACAGGCGGTTATTAACAACTACCCCAATTACAATATCATTGAAGATATTTACGTTTTGCGCTATCATAGTGAAGCCGCTAAAGTAAAAGAAGAATACAAAATAAAAATTAAAAATCAAGAAGAAATAATTACTGTAAAGATGAATGCCGAGGGTAATTTTATTTAATCCACAAATACATAATACCCACTTTTTAAATATGCCCCTTCGGGAAACCCAATAGGATGGTCTACATCATGTTGGGTTTTTAGTTTTAACTTATATAATCGATCATTTACTGCGAGAGCTTCCTTATTAATTTTATAAAACTCTTCAGCGACTACTCGAGATGAACATGATGCGAGAACCAATAATCCATTTTTAGCAGTAAGCTTTTCTCCTAGTATTGCTAATTGCCTATATTTTTTTTTAGCCAACTCTATTTCCGAAGCTTGTTTTGCAAAACTTGGTGGGTCTATAACTACCACATCAAAAGTTATTTTTCTTTTTATAAGCTTTTGCATTTCTTCAAAAGCATCTCCCGCAATAGTCTTATGAATTCCAGAATACGAATTTAATTTTCCGTTTTCTACTGCAATTTCTAAGGCTTGTTTACTAATATCCAAACTAGTAACTTCCTGCGCCCCATTTGCCAAGGCGTGTACTGAAAATCCGCCCGCATAAGAAAACACATCTAATATAGTCTTACCTTTACTCCATACACCCACTTGTTTTCGATTTGCACGATGGTCTAGAAAATAACCTGTTTTATGACCTTTAATAACATTGGCAGAAAAATGAACCCCATGTTCTATGAATTTCACAACCTCATCTTTCAGTTCACCATAAACAACTTCTCCATCTCTATATTTATGGTTTTTAGATTGTTGTAGACTTCTGCTTAAACGCAGTATGACAGTTTCAGAGTTAGCAACCCTTCTTAAACTATCCAGCAAATATTCCAAATAGGTCAACCAAATCTCAGAGTACAACTTTACAACAAGGACTTTTGCATATACATCTGCAATTAATCCAGGAAAACCATCGTTTTCACCAAAAATTAGGCGATAGCTATTAGTATTTGTTTGTAACAACGCTTTTCGTCTATCAAAAGCTTCATTTATTTTTCTTTGAAAAAATTCAGAATTAATTTCTTCTTTCTTAGTACCTGAATGCAGCATTTTTATGCGGATGGGAGAATTTTTATCATACAAACCTAACCCGATTACCTTGTTTTTATTCTTGCTAAAAATTATGGCTAAATCTCCTGTATTCGCATCACTATTTACTTTTGTAATACTATTTGAAAACACCCAAGGATGACCTCTTAATACAAATTGCTCTCCTTTAGCGTTCAATTTTATGGCAAGTCGCTTTTGCATATTACATTGCATATATTTATGCAGGCAATATAACACCTTATTAAGGCATTGTTTTAAAACATAAAGTATTTATCAAAATTTTCTTCTTTGTGCGACTTTTTTGAACGTCTTGCAGGTGGTTTCTAATTCATTTTATCGAATTTTATTGCTTTTTAACGATATTTATTAAAAAAAACAATATATTCGCAATGGTGAATTAAAAACGCTAATTATTTAGTCCCCAACTAAATAACCTACTTATGGAGCAAAGCATCAAACTATATAGGTTGGCTATTACCGTATGTATAGCTTGTATTAGTTTTATTTCTAATGCGCAAACCATTGCATCCTATGATTTTGAAAGTGGTTTACAAGGATGGACTGATGGCGGTTCAGATTCGGGTCTTAATACAGATGCTGTGTATGCCGCAAACGGAAGTCAGTCTATATATTCAAAAGATGATGACACCTCAAATAATTATACTACCTCACCAAGTTTAGATCTTTCATCATACAGTTCAGTGGACTTTTCCTTTTCCTTCATAGGAAGAAATCTTGATTCTGGAGAAGGTTTTTCACTTCAATATTATGATGGTTCTAGTTGGTCAACCCTTAGAACCTATGTTCTTGGTACTGATTTTTCGTCAAATCATGTTAAATATGAGTTTTATGCAACTGTAGCAAGTGGCCTCTCTTCAAGTTCACAATATAGGTTTACGGGTACCGGCGATCATAATGGAGAATACAATTATTTTGATGATGTTCTAGTAAAAGTATCTGAAGGTGAGATTGATATACAAGGCAATAATATAACCATTGCAGATGGTGATATTACCCCCAATAATTCCGATCATACGGGTTTTGGTACTGCAAACTTCGGAACTCAAATTTCTAGAACTTATACGATAAATAATTACGGAGGCGAAGACTTAAGTATTACAAATATTTCTTTGTCCAATACTACAGATTTTACAATAATAGCACCGTATTATAGTTCACCCATAGTAGCCACAAGTGGTTCTACTACGTTTACAATACAATTCAATTCTTTGTCTCTTGGCACTAAAACAAGTACCGTAACGGTTTCAAATGACGACTCTGATGAGGGAACATATACATTTGACATTGAGGCTAGAGCTGAACAGAATTTTTTTGATAGTGATGGTGATGGTATTTTAGACAATGAAGATATTGATGACGACAATGACGGTATTTTGGACAGCACTGAAGAGATTGCTTGTCAAAACTCATCAACTGCCACTACTACCAACTATAAATTTTTAAATGAAACATTTGGAGAAGGTAGCAGAACAACGATTAATACTACCTATGATGCTATTACTACGTATTGCTACGAAGATGGAACCGCGGGTACAAATGTTACAGAGTGTCCATCCCTTAGTAATATAAGTTTAAATGATGGTGAGTACGTGGTGTATTACAAAGCTGGAGATGGTGACGGTACCGATGATACCCCAAATGACGAAGTGGCCTCTTGGGCTGACGATTATTGGTACACTGGAGAAGATCATACTTCTGGTGACACAAACGGAAGAATGGCCATGTTTAATGCCTCTTACGATCCAGGTACATTCTATACAGCTACTATTATTGGAGCCCTACCCAATGTACCCATTACGTATAGCTTTTGGGTATTAAACTTAGATACTACAACGGCTCCAGGAATTGGTTCCCGCTTAAGGCCAAATATTTTGGTAGAATTTCGAGACGTAAATAATAATGTTTTAGCATCAATTACAACTGGTGATATTGATCCTTCAATAAATGGCGATGCCGAAAATAGCTGGCACCAATTTACTGCCGATTTAACATTTAGTGTAAGTGAATTTTATGTGTACTTCATAAATAACGAAGTTGGTGGTGCTGGAAACGATTTAGCTATAGACGACATTGTTATCTCACAAACGCTTTGTGATAGTGATGGTGATGGTGTAGCAGATGTTTTTGATCTAGACTCTGATAATGATGGCATTCCTGATGTCGTTGAAACTGGATTAGGTAGTTATAGTGAAGGCAATGCAACTTTAACAGGTGTTGGTTCTTGGGTAGATGCAAATTCCAATGGAATGCACGATTTGGCTGAGGGAACAACACCTTTGGATTCAGACGGCGATTCAACACCAAATCACCTTGATTTAGATAGTGATAATGACACAATTTTTGATGTGGACGAATCTGGAGCAGGAAACTCCGCAGATTCAAGTTATGAAAACGGCGATGGCGACATTACAGGTGATGGTGTAGGTGACGGTACAGATACAGATACGGTAAGGGAAACTGATATCGACTCCGACGGCGTTGTAGAATATTTTACTGATGGAATTCTAGATTTATATGATTATTTTGAAGGTAGTGATATGTCAACCGCTTTTGGCAATGAAAATCAAGGATCTACTGGCACAGGTTGGGAGTATTATGTTATTGATTCCGATAATGATGGAACACCTGATTATCTCGATATTACTTCAGATGGATCAACATACGATATATCTCATACGCTTTACGCTAATCTTGATGCTAATGATGATGGTCTAATAGACGATACGAACGACGCAGAAGGTGATGGTATTTTAGATTTGTTTGACACTAATGATGCGGTATTTGGATCTCCAAGAGATTTAGATAGTAAATTTCAACTTTATTTTGATGGACGAAACGATTACGCAACAGATAGTGAAATTTTAAGTGGATTACAAAATGTTACCATAATGGGATGGGTAAAAATAGATGCCGATTTCAGTGGTTACAGTATGGTTTTTGGTCAATCTAATATTGAGTTACAAGTTCATAATTATTCGTCTCCACGTGTTTATGGAAGAGTAAATGGTATTTCTATCTCCAATAGCACCAGTACACACCCAATAGTAACTAACCGTTGGTACCATTTAGCTTTGGTTTATGATGGCATAAACGATTCGCTAAAGCTATACTTAAATGGAGAGAATATTTCTTCAACAACTGGAATTGGCAGTACATTAAACACAAATACTTATCCATTTACAATAGGTAAAGCAGCAAGCATATATGATAATACTTCTTATTTTAAAGGTTACATAGATGAAGTCCGCGTATTTAGTAAATCGCTTTCCGATAATGAGCTTCAAAAAATGATATATCAAGAACTTGAAGATAATTCTGGTATTATACGTGGCACAGAAATACCTCTAGACATTACCGATTTTATAGATGAAGATAATATCGTAACATTAGACTGGTCTAACTTATTAAGATATTATCGTCTAGACACTTATAAAGATGATATTATTGATGATCTAACTACGTCTGCTATTGATGAAGGTACGGGAACACACATTTACAACGTCAAAAAAATTGAGGCGCAGTCTGCACCATTACCTTTTGAAACACATTCTGATGGTGATTTACCAACTGCAGTTGATATATCTAGTAGTGGTGTAAATGGAAACGATGTTGTAAACTATGACTGGTCTATTGTAAAAATACATAATGCCAACACGCATTACAATTCAGATCATCAACATTTGGGGCTTATAGTGGATGAACAGGATGGCAGTTCTAACCCGATTACTTTAACCGTTGGAAATGATTCTGAACTTAACGTAAGTTGGTATCTAAAACTTGATGGTAAAATTGATTTGGAAGGAGACTCTCAACTTGTACAAGGTGAAGAAAGTTATTTAGATCCTGCCAGCTCTGGAACTTTAGAAAAAGATCAACAAGGTACGGCAGATACGCATACTTACAATTATTGGTCTTCTCCCGTTGGATTATCTAACGCCACAACTAATAATAATACTTACACTCCAGCTGATATTTTCACTAATGTTACATTTTCAAGTTCAGGATATGATGGTAAAGCATCACCGTTAACCATTGCAGACTACTGGATTTGGAAGTTTAGTAATCAGGAAAGTGATAATTATTCTAAATGGCAACATGTGCAGAGTACAGGAAATATCTCGGTTGGAGAAGGGTTTACAATGAAGGGCCCTGGAACTGGAGATATTGCTACATCACAAAATTACGTGTTAGAAGGAAAACCTAACAATGGTGACATCAATTTAAATATTGATGCGGGAAACGACTATTTAGTGGGTAATCCATATCCTTCAGCTATTGACGCACAACAGTTTATCTTAGATAATGGACCTGTTATTGACAGTGTTGATGTTGGCCCAACAATAAACGGCACCCTGTATTTCTGGGAACATTGGGGTGGTGGATCTCATTACTTAAGAGACTACCAAGGTGGTTATGCGACATATTCCTTATCTGGAAGTACTCCTGCAGCTTCTCATGGTACAAATGACCCAGATGTTGGAACTGGAGGTCTACCAACCAAATTACCAGGTCGCTATATTCCAGTAGCTCAAGGCTTTTTTGTAACTGCCGAATCTACGGGAACCATAAACTTTAATAATGGGCAACGTGTATTTCAAACTGAAGATGGCACAAATTCATTATTCGTTAAATCGGCTAGTACCAAAAAAACTGCATCGAATAAAACTGAAGATCTGGACACCAGAATGAGACTAAGACTAGGGTTTAACTCTGTTAACTCTATTCATAGGCAACTTTTAGTAACAGTAGACTCTACAGCTTCAAAAGATTATGACTGGGGCTATGACGCGCTTCATATTGATGAACAGGTGGACGATATGTATTGGATGATTGATGATAAAAAATATAATATCCAAGGTATTGATGCCATTGATGACTCCGTAGTAATTCCGTTGGGTATGCACACAAAAAATGATGGGCAAAATCAAATAACAATTGATAAACTAGAAAATTTTCCTCCTAATCAAGATATCTATTTGCATGACAAAGAACTAGATATTTATCATGATTTAAGAGGAAGTAATTATGACATCTATTTACTCGCTGGTTCATATTTAAATCGATTTGAAATCAGTTTTTCAACGTTTGAAACATTGAGCACATCGGATATAGTAGATAGCAATTCTATTGAAATATTTTACTCAAATGAAAATGAAAGTATCGTCATCAACAACCCCATGTTGCAACGTATTAAGTCTATTGAAATGTATAATATTCTGGGGCAATCTCTTTTTAATCTTGGTGTAAATTCCAACAAAAGGCATATAAGCTACAGAGCCACCCGAATCCATACAGGAAATTATATAATAAAAATTGAAACAGAATATGGATTAATCTCCAAAAAAGTATTGATACAATAGTTATTTGAATTAGTCACACAAAATAAACCCAAATCAAAACTTCAATTAGCTATTATTTCTAAGTCCTGAATTAACATTTAGGACTTTTTTATTGCAGATACTAAATCATTTAGAGACACCTTATCTTGCTCCCCAGTTTTCATTTGCTTTAGAGTATACATGTTAGAATTAATTTCCTCCTCGCCTACAAGCACCACAAAAGGAACAGATCTTTTGTTGGCATAAGTCATCTGCTTTTTCATTTTAGTGTTATCTGGATATAATTCGGCATTTATTCCGCTTTCCCGTAATTCCTTTATAGCTTTTAAAGAAAATAGAGCTTCCCTTTCACCAAAGTTGATAAATAAAACTTCAATATTTTTATTGACAGTTTCGGGGAATAGATTAAGTTCTTCCAACACCAAATAAATACGATCTAAACCAAAACTAATACCTACACCACTCATATTTTTCATTCCAAAAATTCCAGTTAAATCGTCATAACGACCACCACCACCAATGGAACCCATTTTTACACCTTCTGGTGCAGCAACTTCAAAAATAGCACCGGTGTAATAATTTAAACCACGTGCAAGCGTAACATCAAGTTGTAATTTTGCTGTTTTTAAACCCAATTCAGTAATTGCAGTATTAATAAAGGCTAATTCTTCAATACCTTTTTTTCCTTCTTCCGAAGAAGATAAAATAGAGCTTAGACTTTCTATTTGAGATTCAAAATTCCCTGATATAGAAAACAAAGGTTGTAATTTATCAATACCAGATTGGGAAATACCTTTATCTATCATTTCAGCTTTTACCTTCTCCTCACCTATTTTATCTAGTTTATCAAGTGCTACAGTAAAATCAATTAATTTATCACTAGCCCCAATAACCTCGGCAATACCAGATAATATTTTACGATTGTTAATTTTAATGGTAACACCTTCTAACCCTAAAGCATTAAACACAGTATCATACAACTGAATAAACTCTACCTCCTGCCATAAGGAATCACTTCCTACAACGTCAGCATCACATTGGTAAAACTCTCTAAAGCGCCCTTTTTGTGGTCTATCAGCACGCCAAACGGGCTGAATTTGATAACGCTTAAACGGAAATTCTATCTCGTTTTGGTGTTGTACAACGTAACGTGCAAAAGGTACTGTTAAATCATAACGCAATGCTTTTTCGCTTATATAATTTCCAACATATTTATTACCTAATTGAAAATAAAAATCTCCATATATAATATTTGATAGTTCAGTGACATCTTCATTATTGTCACTTAATAATTTCCTTTTAAGGCTTTCATGACCAAAAATAATTTTCTCAATTCGAATCCAGATATCTATAGTTAAGTTATCTAAATTTATATAACTCTCATCAAATTTTATATTTTTTAAGGATCTTAATATATTCGGAAACTTCTTTATAAAGTTTGTCTTAAAAGCTTCCAGTTCAAAATTCGCATCTTCTCGAATACCAACACCTAAATTATAAACAGCTGTTTTTATTGTTTTTATTAAATTATCATTAAAACTTCTTAGAAAATCCCCAGAATTCAAAATCTTAAAAATTAAACGATCTCCCTCATCACCATATTTGCCCATCAAGGTTTCGGAATTTTCAAAACTTGGGGTTTCAATAGGTTGAAATCCAAAGGTTTCAAAAGTACTACGAATTGTATTAAAAATATAGTTGCGCTTTGCTACTTGTTCTGGATTAAAATCTCTAGTTCCTTTTGGTATGCTTGGTTTTTGTGGCATAATCTAATAAATTCGGATGCTTCTTTTGGGTCTCTAAATTTAAGGTGGATTCCGCATCAAGTGCGGAATGACAAAAATAGTGGATTACTTCGAAAATATATTTGTCCCATAGTGGGAATAACATATCTAATTAATCAAATTATCAAAATAATGATACAATTCGCCTTTAGTGATTGATGCACCTTGTTCAATCATCTTAAACTTATCTAAATTTTTATCTTCAGAATAGTCCTTATCCGCCTGTAAAAACTCCACACGATCATCCATTAAATTCTCTCTAAGCCAATTATAGCCAGATTTTGTAGTTATATCAACCTCTTCATTCTTTACATTTACGACTATCGCGTACATTTTATCTTCACCTAAATTAAACAGGTACATGTGCTGTGGTGCAAAATGCTCCAAATACTCAGCTTTGTTTAAAACACCCTCCCATATTAAATCGCTAAATACATCCAATTCCATTTCAGCCACTTCAGGCTTGTTTACTTTTAAATTGTCCCACTCATCAGCAGTTATAGATTGGGTAGCCAAAAAATTAATGAATTCTTGGTGTAATTCTTCAAATTGTTCTTTTGTAAGTCTTGAATATTTCATGAGCTGTTCTTAACCTTCCCGAAACAGAAAAACTGTCTCGGTTAACTGTATTTTTTAATTATAAATGGCATTGGCAACCGCAAACGGTCTATCTGTTGCTATTACATCAATACCTTTTTCAACCCAAACGTTATAAAGCGAATCTCCTCTAGTTTCTGCTCTTTTATCCAAGTTACCCAAAGTGCCTAACATAGTTTTTATACCATGGTTTTGAATTTTATTGTAAAGTTTGTTAGGGGATAAGCGCGTTCCCGTAAAAGCAATCATATTTTCTGTTGGAATCCCAGACCTTAATAACCATTCAAACTCTTCATTATTTCTTGCAGAAACAGATAGCAATAGTTCTGGCGCTATGGCATTTGCCCGTTCAGCTTGTTTTATATCATAAGTAATAATAATAGAAATATCCTCTGCCTTAACTTTTCGAATCAATTTAACAACATCTTCAACGTCTACACTTCTCTTAATATCAATAGTTAGTACAACAGCATTATCCCTCGCCCACTCCAAAATATCTTTAAACAATGGAATCTTAAAACTAGTTATATTGCCAAAATCATCTTCAAGATCAAATTTTTGAAGCTCCTTAAACGTATAATCTATAACCTTCCCATTCCCTGTTGAAGTGCGCTCTAAGGTATTATCGTGCATTAAAATTAGAATATTGTCTTTGGTTTTAGCGACGTCAATTTCATAAATAGCACTAATACTATCGTTTATATATTTTAACGTCTCTAAACAATTTTCGGGATAATTTTTTAAGCCTTTACCTCCTCTATGTACACTTATAATAGGATTATGGCTTGAGTTATATGCAAAAGACTTTAAAAGTTTTGATGGTTGAATGGTTTCCTGCAAAACATCTTCAGCTTTTACTGCTTTCTCATTTTTACAAGAAAAACAAACTACCAAAAAAAGAAAAACTATTTTTTTCATTTACTAATAAATAAAAATGCGCTTCTATCAAGAAGCGCAAATTTAATAATATTGTGGCGTTTTCGTTAGAAAATATAACGTAAACCGATTTGTGCCTGCCAACGTGAGGCTAAACTAGAATCGAAACCAAATGTATCGGTTAAATCACCATTAAAAGAATATGTTGGTGTACCAGTACCATCAACAGTAACACCTATTGGCTGAATGTTATTTGGTTGTTGGATTACTCCCCATTCTGAACTTAATAAATTTCCAAAATTCAAGATATCTAAACTGATTTGTATGGTATTTGTTTTCTCGTTACCGATACCAACAATAAAGTCTTGCAATACTTTTATATCCCAACGTCCACGCCAAGGCGCTAGTGCACCATAACGTTCTGCATACTGCCCTCTTCTTCCACTCAAATAGTCATCTTGCTGAATGTAGTTTTCTAAGGCAGCGGCATCTCCAGCATTGGCAAATTGCATTTGCCCTATTTCACTTGACGTCGGTATGTATATTAAATCGTTTAAACCTGAACCGTCTCCATTAATATCACCTCCATAAGTGTAGTTAAAGCGTCCACCTTGTGCATATTCAAAAAACGTAGAAACTGTTGTTGCTATCTTGTCATTTCCATAAGTCCATTTTTTACTAGCAACACCTATAAAACGATGCGTATCTCCATATTTAGAGTAAGATAACACATCATTATTAACATTACCAAGGGCTGGGTTTCCGGCAAATGCATCTCCTGTAATTTCAGCTTCAATAGAGTTTACATCTTTAGAATTTAAATAGTTATAAGCTAACATGGTGTAAAAACCGCCTTCAAATGTTTTTTGTGTTTTTAAAGAAGCATTCCAAATTCTACCTTTATCAGAATTTGTCATCACATATGCATTGGCATTGGCAGGGAATGGCACATCTACCTGTACATAATCTGCAGCGGTATAAATAGCTCTATTATCTACACCTTGTAATGTTCCTGTAGGCTCTGTAAGTCCCCAATTTTGAACATGTGGTCCATTAATATCTTTTGTGTAAGATACATCAGCCGTCAAAACTAAACCGTTTTCCAATCTTTTATCCGCTCCAAGGTTTGTTCTCCAAACTTGAGGAAACTTGTAGTCTGGATCCACCATTTGATGAAACCACCAGTTTGGGTTTCCTGTTTGGTTTGATAACCATACAAAAGGGAAACGCCCCGTAAACAAGCCAGATCCACCACGTAATTGGAATGTGCTGTCTCCATTTGCATCATAGTTAAATCCCACTCTAGGAGATATTAACCAATCGTTATTCGGCATATTAGTATTTTCAAGCATTTGTACCTGTCCCGTATTAGGATTTACATATGGGGTTCCGGGAGCATAATCTGAAGCTAAATCAATAACATTTTGTGCCTTTTCAGCAGTGTCAAAAAATAAGGGCTTATCAAAACGCACACCATAAGTTAATTTAAATTTATCGCTAACGTTCCACTCATCTTGCACATAAAACGAAAGTTGCCCTACGTTGGTTTCGTTTAGAGCCCATCCTCCTGCTGCTCCAGTTCCGGCGGCTGACAAGGCATTATGAGCTGCGGTAGCATCATTTAACATAGCCTCTAATCCACCTCCTGGGGCTGCATCTGCTAATAATTCAGCAACACTTCCGTAAGAAGGGAAGAAAACTCCTCTGCCTCCATAAACGCCTAGGTTAAAGGAGTTATCGAATTGAAATTTCTCAAAAGAAGTACCAATAGTAAAGGTGTGATCTCCTTTAAAAAAGTTTAAATTATCAGTAAACTGAAATACTTTTTGATCCAATCTGTTATTTATTGAAAATGGTTCATGACCAGCAATAATATAGTTTGAACCACCTTCTAAAATTGTAATAGTTGGCGCTGGAACGGATAAGGGGTTTCTAAAGTCATCAAAATGAGTATATCCAACTTGGAGCTTATTAGTAGCCTCATCGGATAACGTTGAGTTTAATTCTAATTGTACAGAATTTAGTTTGTTATTGATCTCATAACCTGTGTTTTCGTATTGCAGGGTTGCTGCATTCGGACCTCTAAACCCTAAAGCAGTTGGATGAGCAGGTTTTTCTTTTGAAGCATTTAGGAAATTGTATATAATTGCTAAACGGTTATTATCATTGATATTCCAATCTAACTTAAATATCCCTTTAGTAGACTCAGAAGCATAAGTAAACCCTTGATAAGCACCTGTATCGTATCCCAAAGCTGATAAAGCATCACTTACCGCTATTAAATCACTTTCAGTAACTCTAGATTCGTTTATAGCTCCAGAGCCAGTATTTGGAACCCAGCCGTTTGTTCCCAAATCATCCCTATCGTCAGTTTCAAAATTGGCAAAAAAGAATAATTTATTTTTTATAATTGGTCCTCCAATACTTATACCATATTGTTTTTGATTTAGGTCTGGTCTCGTAACTTCTTCTCCTTTAATTTTTTTACCTGTCATGGTTTCATCTCTATAAAATCCATAAACTGTACCATGAAATTCGTTTGTACCACTTTTCGTTACTGCATTAACTGAAGCTCCTGTAAAACCAGATTGCGTTACATCATAAGGTGCCGTTGTAACTGATATCTGATCTATCGCATCTAATGAAATAGGTTGTGCACCCGTTTGTCCACCTGGTGTAGGTGCATCTAATCCAAATGGATTATTAAAAATGGCTCCATCTAATGAAAAGTTATTAAACTGATCGTTTCTACCGCCAAAAGAACCAGCACTAGCTGACGGTTCCAGTCTTGTAAAGTCTGCTTGAGATCTAGAAATAGTTGGTAATCGAGTAATCTCTCGTCTACCAACACTGGTTTCAGCTCCTGTTCTATCACTTCCAAAAGTACCAGTACCCGTGCTTTGGATAACAACTGCATCCAATTGGGCAGCGTCCTCAACCAAAGTCACATCGATATTTTGTGTTTTACCTAAAGAAAGGTATACACCATTAAATGTTTGGGTTTGATAGCCCACGTAGCTAATTGTAATATCATAAGGCCCTCCAACTCTTAAGTTTAATAAATTAAAGCGCCCATCGAAGTTGGTAGCAGCACCATACTTGGTGCCTGTAGGCGTATGTATTGCTAATACATTGGCCCCAGGAAGCGGTTCGGAATTTTGGTCTTGAACAAGACCTTTAATGTTTGAGGTTGTTACTTGCGAAAAGGCAAAAAATCCAAAAAGGAAAAACAGAAGTGTAATTTTAGTTTGCTTCATTCCAAATTATTTGAGTTAGTTCTTCAAATGTAGTTTAAAAAAAAAAACCACTCATACGAGTGGTTTCATAATATTATAAAAATTTATTAACTAAAAGTTAACAATTAATTTGATTGTGCTACTACCTCAAAAGGCAATTCTACAACTACTTCTCTGTGCAAACGAATAGTAGCATTGTATTGCCCTAAACGTTTTACATTTCCACCTGCTACAGAAATGAACTTTTTGTCTATTTCATGACCTTCTTTTTCTAAAGCACCAGCAACGTCAATGTTATTTACAGAGCCAAACAACTTGTCTCCTGCCCCTACTTTAGAAGCAATCTTAATTTCTAATGCCTTTAAAGCTTCAGCAGTTTTGTTAGCATCATCAACTATTTTCTTCTCTTTAAAAGCTCTTTGTTTTAAATTTTCTGCCAAAACCTTTTTAGCAGAAGGTGTAGCTATAATAGCGTGTCCTTGAGGAATTAAATAATTTCTACCATAACCGTTCTTAACTGTTACAATGTCGTCTTTAAATCCTAAATTTTCAACGTCTTGTTTTAATATAAGTTCCATTGTTATGATTGTTTTATTTTAATAAATCAGCCACGTAAGGCATTAATGCTAAATGACGTGCTCTTTTTACAGCAACGGACACTTTACGTTGGTACTTTAAAGACGTACCTGTTAAGCGCCTTGGTAAAATTTTACCTTGCTCGTTCACAAACTTTAATAAGAAATCGGGATCCTTATAATCTATATATTTGATACCAGACTTTTTAAAACGACAATATTTCTTTTGTTTGTTTGTTTCAATATTAAGCGGAGTTAAATATCTAATTTCTCCGTCTTTCTTTCCTTTTGCTTGTTGATCTATAGATGCCATAAATTAAGCCTTAGTTTTAAGTTTTTCTCTTCTTCTTTCTGCCCAAGCCACAGCGTGCTTGTCTAGTTTTACAGTTAAGTAACGCATAAAACGCTCGTCACGTCTAAACTCAACCTCCAAAGTATCTATTACCTCTCCAGCAACTTGGTACTCAAATAAGTGATAAAATCCACTTTTTTTGTTTTGAATTGGATACGCTAATTTTTTAAGCCCCCAATCTTCTTTCGATATCATCTTAGCACCTTTAGAAACGAGAAAATCTTCGTATTTCTTTACTGTTTCCTTTATCTGTTCTTCAGATAAAACGGGATTTAAGATGAAAACAGTTTCATAATGATTCATAAAAATCTATTTTATTATTAAAAATTGGCTGCAAAAGTAAATAATTTTTATGGATTACACAACCATACACATTACAAGAAAATATATATATTTACTCATATTTTCGGTGCTGTTTTAAACTGTTAATATTATGTTAAATTGTACACTTTACCGATGATTTTTGGTTTTTAGCGGAAAAAGTTGTACTATTGTCGATATCTTAACCGAAATAATATAAAATGTTATGACTTTAAACTGTGTAGTAGTAGACGATTCCGCAATACAACGTCTTTCTATTGTTAAGTTAGTAGAGAATCATCCCTCACTAAACTTAATTGCAGAATACAGTAGTGCGCTCGAAACAAAAAATGGTTTAAATACGCATCAAGTAGACTTAATCTTTTTAGACATTGAAATGCCAGTGCTAAATGGTTTTGAACTGTTAGACGTATTAAACAAAAAACCCCAAATTATTTTTGTAACTGGTAAAACCGAATATGCTTTTAAGGCATTTAATTATGATGCTACCGATTATTTGCATAAACCTATTACAAAAGAACGCTTTAACACATCTGTGGACAAAGCACTAGAACAACACAAATTAACACTTGATTTCCAAGAAGAAGAAGGTGAACATATTTTTGTGAAAAGTAATCTCAAAAAACGTAAAGTTTACATTAAAGACATTAAATGGATTGAAGCTCTTGGTGACTATGTAAAATTAGTTACCGAAGAAACAAGTCTTGTTGTATTATCTACAATGAAAGCTTTTGAGGCAGAACTGCCTGAAAATAAATTTTTAAGAATCCACAAATCTTATATTGTTAATCTTGATAAGATTGATAGATTTAACAGTAAAAATGTTGAAGTTGGTGCTTACGAAATACCATTAAGTCGAAATAAAAAGACGCAATTGGTTGATGCTTTAAATAACATTTAATTTTAGGTAGCCTTCAGGCAACAATTAGTTGAAACTTGAAAAATTTTAAACCTTGTTTCGCTAATAATTATCAACATTTAAAATTATTTTAACCGACCGAAAATCTTTTATACTCAAGAAGCTATTGTTTATTTTTATGATAGCTTCTTTTGTTTTTGATAAGGATTGCTTTTTGGGAATCTTCACCAAAATATTCTTGTGAAACTGATTGCGTATTCTTGCAATTGGTGGCGACTCTGGACCCAAAACATAATCTCCAAATATTTGACGTAAAGACCTTCCAAACCAAATTGAGGCCTGCTCCACCCTATTATAATCCTTGTGCTTTAGTGTAATTTTAATCTGCTTGTAAATTGGTGGGTATTTAAAATTGAAGCGATCATCCATTTGCTCTTTAAACATTGCATTATAGTTATTTGTTGACACTTGTTGCAAAATAGTATGATATGGATTGTATGTTTGCACTAAGACCTTGCCACGCTTATCCGTTCGTCCTGCTCTGCCGCTTACTTGCATAATCAATTGAAAACTACGCTCATGGGCTCTAAAATCTGGAAAATTCAACATATTATCAGCATTCATAACCCCAACGAGCTTTACATTTCTAAAATCCAAACCTTTTGTTAGCATTTGTGTTCCCACCAAAATATCTACTTCTTGTTGTTCAAACGCTGTGATTACTTTTTCGTAACCATACTTTCCGCGCGTTGTATCCAAATCCATTCTAGCAACTTTGTGGTCTGGAAATATAACCTTCACCTCTTCTTCTATTTGCTCTGTACCAAAACCTTTATTATTTAGTTCTGTGCTACCACAAGCTTCGCAAGTTTTCGGCATTGGTGCATTATATCCGCAGTAATGACATCGTAACTGGTTTCGATATTGATGATATGTTAAACTAACATCGCAATTTGGACATTGAGGAGAATGCCCACACGTATTGCACTCAATAATTGGAGAAAAGCCTCTTCTATTTTGAAACAGAATAATTTGATGCCCTTCTGAAAGGGTTTCGGTCATTTCCTCAATCAATCTATCACTAAAATGCCCTTTCATCAATTTACGTTTATGCTTATCCTTAATGTCTACCAATTCTATTTCGGGCATTAGAACATTATTAAATCTATGCTTCAACTCCACCATGCCATAACGCTGCTGTTGTGCATTGAAATAACTTTCTAAACTTGGTGTTGCAGAACCCAGCAATGTTTTTGCTTTATGCATATTAGCCAATACAATGGCTGCATCTCTTGCGTGATAACGAGGCGCAGGATCAAACTGTTTGAAGGATTGCTCATGCTCTTCATCTACAATAATCAATCCCAAATTGCTAAAAGGCAAAAATATAGACGAACGTGCTCCAAGTACTATTTGCGCCTTCTTAGAATTATTCAAAACATTATTCCATACCTCAACACGCTCATGTGATGAATACTTAGAATGAAATATTGCGACTTTTTCACCAAAATAGTTTTGCAGTCTTGTTACCAGCTGCGTTGTTAAGGCAATTTCCGGTAATAAATACAGAACCTGTTGCTGTTTTTGCAATTTTTCCTCAATAAGTTTTACATAGATTTCTGTTTTTCCAGAAGAGGTAACACCATGCAATAATACCGTATGTTGGGCTTGAAATTCTAAGTTTATTTCATCTAATGCTCTTTTTTGGTATTCATTAAGTTGTTTTGATTCATTATTTTCACTACCAGAAAATGTTACCCTATCTGTCTGAATAAAATATTCCTCTAATATTTTCTTATCTATTAAAGTTTTAATTATTGAAGATGAAGCACTGCTTTCGTTGGATAAATCCTTAACTTTAATTGGCTTTTTTGTTTTTGAAGACAGCATGAACAGCGTAAGGATAACTTGTTTTTGCTTGGGTGCTCGATTCAATTCGTCCAATAAATTGTTCAAATTCTCTTCGGAAGTATATTTTGAAGTGAGTTTTACATAACGCACCAATTTCGGCTTATACTTTTCAAATACCTCCTCATGAACTGAAATAGCTTCTTTTTCAATTAGTCTTTTAATTACTGGTAAAACACTTTTCTTATCCAAAATATTCATAATATCTTGAATCTTTAAAGACGATTGATGATGTAGTGCTTCGTAAACTAAAAATTCGTCATCTCTTAGGGTTTCATCATTTAATTGCTCAGAGGTTTTTGATATTATGGTCTCGCTTTCCAAAACAAAAGCACTGGGTAATGCAGCACGCATAACATCACCTAAAGTGCACATATAGTAACTAGAAATCCATTTCCAAAACTTTATTTGTAAAGTATTAACTAAAGGAACTTCATCTAAAATTTGATGAATTTCTTTGGCTTCATAAACCAGTGGCGGTTTTTGATGAATGTTATAAACTAACCCAGTATATATTTTTGATTTTCCGAAAGGCACAGAAACACGCATTCCGACTTCAAGATATTCAGCCTCAGCGTCCGTTATGCTGTAGGTAAACAGTTTCTGTATAGGAATGGGCAATATTACATCTATGAAATATGACAAGTTTTTCTATTGAAAAGAATTATTTAATACGTTCCCAATATTGCGTTGCATAAAAGAATGCCACGTAACCGCGTACCTGTAGTAAGTCTATATTATCTAGGTCTAATCCGATACGACACTTATATTTTTTACCCTTTTGCGGATCGAAAATTGTACCTCCTTCATAGTAATCACCGTCTTTTTCAAGGTTTTTAATCAATACAAAACCAAGAATGGGTTTGTTTTTATCTTTCCCTTCACATTTAGTACAAATCGCATTTTTACGCTCAGGATTTAGAATGTCAACGATTTTACCAAATACTTTCCCATTACTCTCATAAATTTCAACTATAGATTTCGCTTCTCCAGTTTCATCATCAATAGTTTTCCATTTACCAAAAATATCTTGTGCTTGTGCAAAACAAACTATCAAACTAAATCCTAAAATCAATCCTTTATGCTTCATATTTTCTCAATTTTCTTAACATATTTAATGATGCATTCAATTCATACCCCAATAGCAAAATGTTAGAGTTTAACCATAAATACAACAGCAAAATTAATAACGCACCTATAGAACCATATAGTTTATTGTACTGACTAAAATTTTCAATGTAAATACTAAACAAATAAGACGTTAATATTATTAGGATGGTAGTTAATAAAGCTCCTATGGAAAAAAATCGGGAAGCTCTACCTTCTTTAGTTCCAAAATAATACAAAGTTGCAGTGGCAACATAAACCATAATGATAAAAAACATATATTTAGCAAAAATTATCCAACCCAAACCTTGGCCATTTTCTTCTAAAGACGCCCCACTTACACTTTTGTAAATTGGGCTTAAAATGTATATTTGGAAGTAACCAAATACCGCTACAGTGAGCAATACCAAAATTGCCAAAATCAAGGCGATACCTAACGCGTATAAGTATTGTTGAAACACATTTCTTGTTAATTGTTCATGATACGAATTCTCAAAGCCAGAAAACACAGCATTTACACCATTTGCCATTAACAGCATTGATAGTAAAAAAACCGAAGACAATAATCCTGCCCCTGAACCAGCACTTATATTTTCAAAAATATTGGATAAGAAAAAATCTGACGTTTGCGGAGGTAAAAACGAATTCAAAAATTCCAAAAACTTGTCTTGAAAATCTTGAATTGGAATATACGGAATAAGAATAATGACAAATAGCAAAAATGGGAAGATAGCTGTGAAAAAACTAAAGGCAATAGCACTGGCTCTCGTAGTTAGTGCCCCTTTTACCACACCCAACACATACAGTTCTAGTAAATCATAAGTGGAAAGCCCCTCAAAACCGGGTAATTTTATCTGCTTTAATAACCTAACTAAGATATTAACTAAAGGAATTTTTTCTAGTTTATCTTCAATAGGTTTCGACATTAATTACTAAAATTTTCTTTTCTACTTACAATTAGCAAGTTAAAAAATTAGTAGCATTAAGACAGATAATGTTTCAAAAAAATAAGTAAGAAATTGTTTTATTTAACGGCTTTTAAACTCAAATCCATATTATGAACCGAATGCGTTAAAGCACCGCAAGAAATATAATCTACACCACATTCGGCATAATGGCGAATTGTAGTTTCGTTAATATTACCAGAACTCTCTGTAAGACATTTATCCCCAATCAATTCTACAGCTGTTATGGTATCTGCATAATCAAAATTATCCAATAAAATGCGGTACACCCCGTCGCTTTCTAGAATTTCTTCCACCTCTGATAAATCACGAGCTTCAACCATTATTTGAAGGTCTTTACCTGTTTCGGACAAATAATCTTTGGTCATATTAATAGCCTTGGTAATACCACCTGCAAAATCGATATGATTGTCTTTTAGCATAATCATGTCATACAATGCAAACCTATGGTTTTTGCCGCCTCCAATTTGAACTGCCCATTTCTCTAAAATTCTAATTCCAGGTGTAGTTTTTCTGGTATCTAAAATTTGTGTATTTGTGCCTTCTAGTAAATCTACAAAACTTCTTGTTTTTGTAGCAATAGCACTCATACGCTGCATTGCATTAAGCAAGGTGCGCTCTGCTTTAAGTATAGATTGCGAAGGACCTTCTACATATAAAACAACATCTCCAAAAGAAACTGCTGTACCATCTTCTATCTTAATATCAACCCTTAGCCTTTTGTCAACATAATCAAAAACTCTACGTGCAAAATTCACACCCGCAATTACACCTTTATCCTTAACTAATAATTTAGCTCTACCTCTAGCATTTTCTGGAATACAAGCCAAGGAACTATGGTCGCCATCTCCAACATCTTCTCTTATAGCGTTTTCAATAATATAAGCTACTTCTTTCTCGAAATAATCTTTCGTAATCATACTAGGAAAATTTCGGCTAAAATAATAAATGCAATATTAATTTGCGAATTTTTTAGTTTTATTGCCAGAAAATATAAATTTCATAAAATAGAACTTTTAATTTTGCCTTATGACGATTAAACTACTTGCTATAGGAAAAACTGATAATAAGGAACTTATAACCTTAATTGAGGTTTATAAAAAACGTCTAAACCACTATATTAAGTTTCAATTTGAAATTATACCAGATGTAAAAAACAGTAAGAATTTAAGTGAGAATGAACAGAAGCAAAAGGAGGGGGAATTGATTCTAAAAAAGTTATCCTCTAATGATTTCCTGGTTCTTTTAGATGAAAAAGGTAAAGAGTTTAACTCTATCGACTTCTCAAACTATCTTCAAAAACATATGAATTCGGGTATAAAACAACTTGTTTTTGTTATTGGTGGGCCTTATGGGTTTTCTGATGAATTGTATCATAAAGCAAAAGGAAAGATTGCGCTTTCTAAAATGACATTTTCGCATCAAATGGTGCGCTTATTTTTTATCGAACAACTATACAGAGGTTTTACTATTTTAAGGAACGAGCCTTATCATCATCAGTAAATTACAGGCAACAAAAAAGTTTACTTATTTAAAGAAAAAAGGATAATTAAAAAACTTTAATTATCCTTTTTAATATAACTTTCTTCAATTCTTTTAATACGTTTTATAGACCTGCTTCCGCTTTTTAAGCTGGCGTTCTAAATCACTAATAGTTTCCCTCACTGAAACCTCAAAATTATGCTCGTTTGATGTTGCATAAATTCTTGGTCCTGGTAAACTCAATTCAATATTACAAATCTTACCCCTTTCGTGATCTTTTTCATCTTGCTTAAAATACACCGAAGCATTTATCAAAAACTCATATCTATTAAACAATTTTTCTAATTTATCCTTTGCGAAACTTGAAAGTGTTTCACTTACATCAACATTTACATATTGAAAATTTACAGCCATAGTCGGTTCATTTTAAAATTTATCTCACTGTTAAATTACAATTTTTAACATGCATATAAGTTGATAATTATCATAAAAAAAATATAAAATATGATTAGCTCTGAAAGTTAAAGCCAACAACATCGTCTATTAACAACACAATCAATTATTTATGAAAACAACCCAACCTAAGTCCGTTATTATATTTGATGGCGAATGTAATTCATGCAATGGTGTTGTAGGTTGGCTTTTAAAATTCGCCCCTGTAAATACTTTTAAATATGTGGCGTTCCAGTCGCCTCAAGGTCAAGAATTATTAATGCAATATGGTTTCCCAACTAAAACACTAGATACTGTAATTTTAATTGATGAAGATAGTGTTAAAACACATTCTGACGGTTTTTTAAAAATAGTTTCAAAAATACCAAGGTGGCAACGAGTAGCAGCGTTTTTAGCATTTATACCTAGACTAATACGAGACACCATTTACAAAATAGCTTCAAAACACAGGGTGAAATGGTTCGGTAAATCTCAAAGTTGCACTATTAGCTTTTAGTATCTCTCGAATAGCAGTACTTTTGCCTTAAATTTCCACATTATGCAACTGGTATTTGCTACCAACAATCAAAACAAATTAAAAGAAGTACAAGCCTTAATTCCTTCTGAAATAAAATTGTTGTCTTTAAAAGATATTGGATGTCTTGAAGAGATTCCCGAAACGCAAAATACCATCGAAGGCAATGCAACACAAAAATCTCAGTACGTAAAAGATAAGTATGGTTATAATTGTTTTGCAGATGATACAGGTTTAGAAGTAGAAGCCCTAAATGGAGCTCCTGGGGTATTTTCTGCACGATACGCTGGCACTCAAAGAAATGACGAAGATAACATGAATTTGTTGCTTAAAAAGTTAGAAAAGGCTGACAGTAGAAGCGCCCAATTTAAGACGGTGATTTCACTCATTTTAGACAATACCGAAACTCAATTTACAGGAATTTGTAAAGGTGAAATCACTAAAGCGAAAACTGGAGAGAGAGGGTTTGGATATGATCCTATTTTTAAACCTAATGGGCATGATAAGACATTTGCGGAAATGGATTTGACTCTAAAAAATAAGATAGGGCATAGAGGAAAAGCAGTTTCGCAACTGGTTAAGTTTCTTATTGGGCTTTATCAAAAAAATTAGCAGTGCTATATTGGCTATTTAAACTGTTTATATTACTTTTATTTGATGTCTGAAGAAGAGATCGAGAAAGAAAACAAAGAGATAGCAAAAGCCTATAAGAACCTTTTAAAGGTAAGCTATACAACGCTTTCTAGCGATGATAAAAAACTAATTAGAAAAGCTTTTGAGGTAGCGCTTGATGGTCATAAAACCCAGCGCAGAAAATCTGGTGAGGCTTATATTTTCCATCCCTTGGCAGTTGCTAAAATCGTGGCTCAAGAAATTGGTCTGGATGCCACCTCTATAGCCTCTGCACTATTGCATGATGTAGTTGAAGATTGTGACGACTACTCCATTGATGATATCGAACAATTATTTGGTGAAACTGTCGCCAGAATTGTAGATGGCTTAACTAAAATTTCTTCATTAAGCAAGGAGCAAGATATGGATGTTTCCTTGCAGGCCGAAAATTTCAGAAAGATGCTATTAACCCTCAACGATGATGTTAGGGTAATTATAATCAAAATAGCTGATCGTTTGCACAATATGCAAACTATGGATGCCATGCGACCTGACAAACAGGTTAAAATAGCTTCGGAAACACTATATATTTATGCCCCACTTGCACATAGAATAGGACTCTACAATATAAAGAATGAACTTGAGGATTTGGCACTTAAGTACACGGAACCTGATGTTTATAAAGACATATTAAATAAGATAAGGGAGAGTAAAGAGGAGCAGGATAAATACATTGAACAATTTAGTTCTGTAATAAAAAAATCTTTGGATAAAGAAGATTTTGCATATACAATTAAAGGAAGACCTAAATCTATTTTCTCCATTCGCAGAAAAATGGTAAAACAAGGAGTTTCCTTTGAAGAGGTTTATGATAAGTTTGCTATCCGAATTATTTATGAAAGTGATGAAAAAAGCGAAAAGTTTTTAGCTTGGAAAATTTATTCTATAGTTACGGATTTTTTCAGACCTAACCCATTAAGACTTCGCGATTGGATCACTTCTCCAAAAGGAACAGGTTATGAGGCTTTACACATAACGGTTATGGGACCTAAAGGGCGCTGGGTGGAGGTTCAAATTCGTAGTGAACGCATGCATGAAATTGCCGAAAAAGGATATGCAGCGCACTATAAATACAAACAGCAACAGGAAAAGGAAGACAATCTAGAAAATTGGATTAACCGATTGCAAGAAGCGCTTGAAAACCCAAGTTTGAATGCTGTAGATTTTGTAGAGCAATTTAAACTAAATCTTTATGCACAAGAAATTTTTGTATTCACACCAAAAGGTGAGTTAAAATCATTGCCAAAGGGAGCAACTTCTCTCGATTTTGCATTTCATATTCATACGGAGGTTGGCATGCGTACCCGAGGCGCGAGGGTAAACAACAAATTAGTACCCCTTAGCCATGAATTAAAAAGTGGTGATCAAGTAGAGATTATAACCTCAGAATCTTCTAAACCAAACGCTAACTGGTTAAATTATGCTACTACAGCAAGGGCAAGGGCCAAAATCAAATCAGCACTTCGAGAGGATAGAAAACTAAAAGGAGAAGAGGGCAAGGAAATTTTAAGACGTAAATTAAGGCAGCTAAAAATTGCCCTAAATGAAACTACGGTTAATGATCTAGTGCGGCATTTCAATTTAAAGACAAGTTTAGATCTGTTTTATCGTGTAGGCATTGGATCTATTGATAATACGATGCTTAAGGAATTCGCTTCGTCTAGGAGTAACGCCTTTGTAAGTTTTATCAAGAATAAAATCACCAGAAAACAGAATATTTCTAAAGAACAGTTAGAAAAAGATGAAATTACATCCAATTTCGATTCGTTGGTTTTTGGTAAAGAAGAAGAAAAACTGGACTACAAACTATCAAATTGTTGCAATCCTATTCCTGGGGATGATGTATTTGGTTTTTTAACCGTTTCAGAAGGTATTAAAGTTCATAAACACAACTGTCCTAATGCACTTAGTTTACAATCTAACTACGCTTATCGCATAATGAAAGCTAAGTGGATTGATTCTTCTCAGCAAGAATATGCCACTGAGATAAGAGTATCTGGAATAGACCATATGGGACTTGTGAATGAAATAACGAAAGTAATTTCTAACAATATGCACGTTAATATGAAAAGCCTTAACTTCGAAACAGATGATGGCATTTTCTCAGGAAAAATAAAACTAGTAGTTAAAAACAAAGCCCTGTTGAAAAAAATATTAGATAACCTTAAAAAAATTAATGGCATCGACAAGGTTTCAAGAGTTTAAAGTGTAAATTTGCACCGCGATTATGAATTCAAAAACAGATAGTAAAAATCAAGAGATTGTAAAAAGCGTATTTACCAGCTTTCTTGAAGAAAACGGACATAGAAAAACGCCCGAGCGTTATGCTATACTTCAGGAAATATACGATAGTAATGAGCACTTTGATATTGAATCTTTATATCTCAATATGAAAAATAAAAACTATCGGGTTTCTAGAGCAACTTTGTACAACACAATAGAGTTGCTTATGGAATGTAAGTTGGTTAGAAAACATCAATTTGGTCAAAATCAAGCGCACTACGAAAAGTCTTATTTTGACAGGCAGCATGACCATGTTATTTTAACCGATACGGGCGAGGTAATAGAGTTCTGCGACCCAAGAATACAATCTATTAAAAAAACTATTGAAGAAGTTTTCGATATTAAAATCAATAATCATTCACTTTATTTCTACGGAAATAGAAATACTTCAGAAGATAACTTACAAAACAACTAACAAACTTACTTTAAACTAATTTACTTTTACGATGGCAGTAGATTTACTACTAGGATTACAATGGGGAGACGAAGGCAAAGGAAAAATTGTTGACGTATTAACGAAAAATTATAATATTATTGCGCGTTTTCAAGGTGGCCCCAACGCAGGACACACTTTGGTTTTTAATGGCAAAAAACACGTTTTACACACAATTCCTTCTGGTATTTTTCATGATGATGCCATCAATTTAGTGGGTAATGGCGTTGTTATAGACCCTGTTATCTTTAAAAAAGAATTAGACAAATTAGCTGAACAGGATATCGATTATAAGAAGTCTCTCTTAATTTCGAGAAAAGCACATATTATATTGCCAACTCACAGATTGTTGGATGCCGCTAGTGAAGCTTCTAAAGGAAAAGCTAAAATAGGTTCTACCTTAAAAGGCATTGGGCCAACTTATATGGATAAAACAGGTAGAAATGGTATTCGTGTTGGAGATTTAGAACTTGCCGATTGGAAAGAACGTTATGAAGCTTTAACTAGCAAACACGTATCGATGATTGATTACTACGATGCAAAAATCGAGTATGATTTAGAGGAACTAGAAACTGAGTTTTGTGAAGCTATAGAAGTTTTAAAATCTTTAACATTTATTGACTCCGAAGAATACGTTTATCAAGCTCAAAAAGAGAGCAAATCTATTTTGGCGGAAGGCGCCCAAGGTTCTTTACTCGATATAGATTTTGGAACCTATCCATTTGTTACTTCAAGTAACACCACTGCTGCAGGAGCTTGTACAGGTTTAGGTGTTGCCCCAAACCAAATAGGTGATGTTTTCGGGATTTTTAAAGCCTACACTACTAGAGTGGGTTCTGGCCCATTCCCTACCGAGTTATTTGATGAAGATGGAGCTACAATGGCAAAAGTTGGTCACGAATTTGGTGCTACTACTGGGAGACCAAGACGTTGTGGTTGGTTAGATTTAGTTGCATTAAAATATGCGTGTCAAGTTAACGGTGTCACCCAATTAATGATGATGAAAGGTGATGTACTTTCTGGGTTTAAAACACTTAAAGTTTGTACTGCTTATAATTACAAAGGAGAAACAATTAAACATTTACCTTATAACATAGAAGAAGAAAATGTATCTCCTATTTATACTGAATTTAATGGTTGGAGTGAAGATTTAACTAAAATGTCTGATGCTTCGGAACTTCCGGCAGCATTGAACGAATATATTTCTTTCTTAGAAAAAGAACTGGAAATTCCTATAACAATCGTTTCTGTTGGACCCGATAGAGAGCAGACTATTTTTAAGAATTAAATAATTTAAAAGCTACCATAGGTAGCTTTTTTTTAAGCAATCCCTTTACAATCAATTCATAGACACGTTTATATTTCTTAGCTCAATCTTGGATATTAGTTGAAGTTTTTCTTGTTGAAACAAATCATCTAAATCTACCAAGTCCACATCTAAATTATCAGGCCTATAATTGTTATAATCTAAAAATGTAATACCATTAACAACTCTTTTATTATAGGCCTCTCTAAATCTTATACCTCCACCATTTACAGAATAACTATACGATAAATAATCAAGAGAAAAATCGTCTTTAGAAATCCAATACACAAATTTATCTTCAAAATCGGTACCACCATCTTCTTCATTAAATGAAATGCCTATTTCATAATATAACTTGCCCTTAACAGTACTTTCACCCAACAACTCCTTTTTAACAGCGGGTGCGTTTAAGCCATACGGCAATTGCACAAAATAATGCACGCTATTAACACTATTTGAATATTTCGTGGCCATTTCATTTGAAAGAATTATAAGAGAATCATTAACAAATCTTTTAAATCCAGCATTAGATAAAACGTCCCGAATCATACGATCACCCGTTCTCTGAATACGCTCGTACTGAAACAAACCATTATTTTTAATAGACCTATACTCCTTATCTCTAAAACTAAAGGTAATTGCACTGTTATTACAATTACCCGAACAATGAGCGGCTATGGCTTTATCAATTATTTCTTTTGCCGATAAAGATTTAGGTGGTTGTTTACAACCTAAAATGATTGGAAATACAATAAGAATAACATATTTCATACAAATCTTTGTTATCGATCAATAATTCGAAATAATAATTTAAAAGATACTATAAAGAATAACTAATTATGGGTTGGAAAACACAAAAACCATAAAAACGCCATAGGCCAGCACCAAGAAAAACCCTTTATAACGACTTATTTGCATTTGTTTAGGGATGAAAATAATAGGCAATAACACTGCAGCAAAACCAAGCATCCAAAAAACATCTCTAGACAAAATAATAGCATCATCTATAACTATAGGCTTTACAAGGGATGTTAAACCCAATACCGAGGCGATATTAAAAATATTTGATCCTATTAAATTTCCCAAAGAAATAGCCTTTTCTTGTTTGGCTGCGGCAATAACCGAAGCGGCAAGTTCTGGAACACTAGTACCAATTGCAATAAGAGACACCCCAATTACAGCTTCGCTAACTCCAACGGAACGTGCAATTTCTTTAGAGCCTTCCACCAACCACTCACTACCAAAATAAAGTGCTACCGCACCAATTAATAGCCAAATTATAATTTTAAAGTTAGATACTTTTGCCAATGCGTCATCAACTTCATCAACCACCGTATCCTTTTTTGCATTGCGAATTAGAATTACCAAAAAAGTAATGAGCCCTGAAAACAAAAAACCACCTTCTAGGGCTGATAATTTATTATCGTTTTTTAAAAAGAAGTAAAGCGCTATTGAGAATAACATCATTACTGGCCAATTTAACTTATAAAATGATTTATCTACGGCTATTGAGCCTATTAGAGCTGTAACCCCTAAAACCAAACCAATATTAGCAATATTAGAACCAACAACATTGTTTATGGCTATGGCCGGAGAACCTGAGAATGCAGCCTGTAAGCTAACAAGTAACTCTGGCGCTGAAGTAGCAAAGGATACTACAGTCATACCTATTACCATTTTAGATATATCAAACTTAAAAGATAGCGCCACAGAAGAACGCACCAAATACTCCCCTCCTACTACCAATAAAATAAAACCTAGTATTACCCAAAGGATACTCATACATTAATTTTTTGCGAATATACTACTAAGATTCAAGATTTATAAATCAGATACATACGTTATTCATCTTGTAAATTCGATAAAGGGTTAAATTTAGATTCCGCTTATCGAAAAATGTAAAATTCTATAATAACTTGAATTACCAATATTTAAATTCAAGTTCCAAATTTTAAACTTAACCTAAAATGAAAAAACTATTTAAAAGAAAAGCCATTGTGATAATGGCGTTTGCAGCCATCTGTTTCACCTCATGCTCTACTGAAGCAGATAGAGTTATCGGTGTTGAAATAAGCGGCACCTTTACCCTAAATGGTACATACATGAAGGACGAAAACCACACTAAGGGTCCAAAATTTGTGAATATTGAAGACAGCTCAAAACGGCTTATTACCTATATGGATGGAGAAACTGAAATGTGGGGCTTAATGCGACAGAACTACTTGGTTTACAAGATAGCTACTGATGGTGAAATACCACCAGAAGAACAATGGGAATGTGGTGTTGGCGTAGATAAGGATAAATTTAGATGCATTTCTATTTTCGGCAAATAACATTTAAAAACTAACTACTAAAGGCGATACATAACGATATGTATTGCCTTTTTTATTTGGTATAAAACTAAAGTTTTCGTTAAATAACTACTAAAATAGTTTTACAACTATAAAAATAGTTATATGTTTGTATTCAAATCTAATGTAATGGAAAAACTCACAAACAAAGAAGAAGAGATAATGCATATTTTATGGAGACTGGAAAAAGCATTTGTTAAAGACGTACTTGCTGAAATAAAAGAAGATAAACCACACTACAATACACTTTCTACCATTATAAGAAATTTAGAGGAGAAGGGATATGTAAGTTACAATGCCTACGGCAAAACACACCAATACTACCCTATTATAAATAAGGAAGACTACCGAAAAGGGTTTATGAATACAGCAATAAACAATTATTTTAATAATTCTTACAAAAACGTGGTTTCGTTTTTTGCCAAGGAAGATAAAATTAGTGTGGAGGATTTGAAAGAGATTATTGCAATAATTGAAAAGAAGAAATAGTTATGGATTACTTGTTAAAAGCTTCGGGGGTTATTGTGATATTCTATCTGTTCTATTTATTATTTCTAAGAAAAGATACCTTTTATAATGCTAATAGAATTTTTCTAATTTTAGGCATATTGCTAACCTTTACTGTTCCACTTGTAGTTATACCAATATATGTGGAGCGTGCAGCTATTGATGTGCCTAATTTTGTTTTTGATGTGAATAGCTTACAGATAGTTGAAGAAACGACTCCTATCTTAAGTTTGAATGATTACCTAATGTTTGCCTATTTGTGTGGAGTTATATTGTGCTTCACTAGATTTATTATACAATTGGTAACCGTAGTTAAAATTATTCTTAGAAATAGGAAAGAACGTTATGGCAACTTTATTTATGTAACAACATCAGAAAAGGTGCCACCCTTCTCTTTTTTCAATTGGATAGTTTATAACCCGGCATCTTTTAGCAAAATAGAATTAGACCAGGTAATTACACATGAAAAAGTGCATGTGAACCAAAATCATTCTATGGATGTTTTACTTACTCAAATAGCTTGTATTGCGTTTTGGTTTAACCCAATTATTTGGTTTTACAGTAAAAGTTTAAAACAAAATCTTGAATTTTTAGCGGATAAATCTGCTCTAAAAGCTTCTCGTTGCAAAAAAACCTATCAATATACATTACTTAAAACCGGTATTGCTCATCAACAATTGGTTTTAGGGAATACATTTTATAATTCATTAATCAAAAAACGAATCGTTATGTTACACAAATCAAAATCAAAAAAATCAAGTCAGTTTAAATTCCTAATTATTCTCCCGCTTTTAGGGTTATTTTTAATGAGTTTTAATACTGAAGAGCGTTATATCTATAAGGAACCTGCAACAAGTTTTGTAACGCCAGAATTCGATGTTATTGAAGAAGCCATTCCCTTTATAACGGAGACTAATGCTTCTAAGAGTCAAGAAGTACGTAATTCAAGTACTAAAAATATACCTTCTAACACTAAGACTTTTGCTGAAGTACGTTCTATAAACCAAAATGGTGATTATTCTCAAAAAAAGAATGATGAGATTATAATTGTAACAAAAAATACCACGGATACAGAGTTAGATGATTTAGTTATATCTCAGAAAAAAAATGGGCTAACATTAAAATTTAGTGGTGTAAAACGAAATGATAATGGTGCTATTATCGCTATAAAAATTGAAGCTAGTATGGAAGATGCAAACGCCAACTATAGTATAAGTAACACTAACGCCATTAAGCCCATAATGATAAAGTATAATTCTGAAGGTTCTGTTTCTATAGGTAATACCGAGGCGGCTAATAAGTTCATTCTATCTAATGATAAAAATAAAGTAGTTGAGGTAATTACAGAAGTTATTAAGGATGAAAATGGAATAGATAAGGAGGTTGAAGAAGATGTCATCATAATTAGAGAACAAGATAAAAATCATAAAGAAAATGATGTTCTTATTTTCCGTCAGGGAGATAGTATAATGGATAAAAAAGATCTAAAATTTAAAACAACGAAAAGTAAAATAATATTTAGGGATAAAAAAGACGACTCTGAACCTTTATTAATACTTAATGGAAAGGAATTAAAAAGATCTAAATTAGATGATATAACTCCAGAAGAGATAGAAGAGGTTAAGGTTTTAAAAGGAGAGAGTGCAACTGTAATTTTTGGTGACAGAGCTAAGGATGGTGTGGTATTAATTTCAACTAAAAACCCATTTGTTCTTGAGATGAATAATAACAAAGAAAAGAACTCAATAATAATAGATGACAAAAACGGAACTTCAGATTTTAACGGTAATGCCAAATTAGAATTAAAAAAAGGTAATAAAGCTCTGATCTTTGTAAACGGTAAAGAAACATCAAGAAAGAAAGTAAAAAAAATAGATCCAGATGATATTACCGATATAAAAGTACTTAAAGGAAAGTCGGCAATAGATAAATATGGCGATGAAGGTAAAGACGGAGTCATTGAAATTACCACTAAAAAATAAAATTAAAAGAACATTATTTATAAAATTCAAGACACTCGGATTGAGTGTCTTTTTTTATTTACAAAAAGATGAATAGCAGAAAAAATACAGTTTTTAGGATAAAAGGGGCCTTGGTTTAAAAAAACACTCATAAAAAACCTCTTTAATTATTACATTTTAAAACCAAAAATCTTATTTACCTTTACAAATATAACCTTACACGAGGTCGTCACATCATTATTGAAACTAAATATATTTTTAAACTTACAATTCAGTATTCAATTTCATCGATTTTCTTCAAAATTGTTGACAAGAGCTCAGGCTAACTATATATTGAAAAAACATTGATAATAGTTAACCTTAAAACCACTTAAAATATGATGACACTTGCCAAATTTGTAGTTGATATTGTAATACTAATAATATCGATTATCTAGCCCTTTCCAAAAAGATGTAGAGCTTAGTCTAGAATAAGTTTTACTATTTTTGACACAAGACAAATTAAATGTGAAAAAACAAGTTTTTAAATTCTTAGCCAAAATTAATAAAGCAGTACTCCCCAGTTATTCAAAACGCAGATTAGATTTATCTCAAGCTTCAAAATTACAACTGGCCATTATTGGATGGCGCTGGTATGTTACCAAAAATGCTTTGAACTAGAATTTTAAATTTTAAAAACGCCTCTATAAATTAAATACTATACTAATTTCGTTTAAATAGGTATCTTTGAAATAGTGTTTCCCTAAAATCAAAGTTAATGCGGTACCTAGTTTATAGTATTCTTTTATTATTTTCTTTATCCATAAATGTGATCGTTGCACAAAGCTATTTAAATGATGTAGTTTTTGAGCAAATTGGCACCAATGATGGACTATCTCAAAATGATGTAAATGCTATTTATCAAGATGTTAATGGATACATGTGGTTTGCAACGCATGATGGCCTAAATAAATACGACGGATATAATTTCACAGTATACCTTCCTCAATCAAATAATCCAAAAAGTATTAGTAGCAACCTTGTTTTTACAATTGATGGCGACAAGAAGGGAAATCTTTGGATAGGCACCTCTGGCGATGGCTTGAACTACTTCAGTAGAAAAACTGAAGAATTTTTTCATTTTAAACACGATGCCAGCGACAAAACAAGCTTGAGTGATGATAATATTTCCAAGATTTTGTTAGACTCAAAAAATAGATTGTGGATTGCTTCAAAAGAAGGAATTGACATGGCATTTACTGAAAATGGTATAACACAACTTAAATTTAAAAATTTTAGTAAGAATCATAATTTTGATTCTGGAACTTGTTTTTTTGAAGACAGCAAAAACAATGTTTGGCTGGGTACTACAAATGGATTATTTCTGGTAAAGGAAGGACGAACAAAAGAAAGTTTTTCTTTGGAGAGAGTAACGTACAGGTATTTTAACGTAAGAAGTATTTGTGAAATAAATGAAACCATAATTTTAGGTGGCAACAACGGTTTATTCACATTACAAAACCGTAAAAACGGATATAGATTGCAAAAAGAATGGAGTAAAAACAACCTTGGTGCTATTAGTAATCTGCTTGCAAGTAACAACACAATTTGGGCGGGAACGGGTAACGGACTCTATAGCTTTAAAACCCAACCAGAAATATCTCTTTACAAAGAGTATCGCTATAATGCGGAAAATCCAAATTCCATTAATAAAAATATTATTAAATCTTTATATAAAGACAAAACGGGTCTCATATGGATAGGTACAAACGGGGGTGGTGTAAATAAATACGATCCTATTAGAAAGCCGTTCACTCATGTTAAAAGTACTACCCAAAAAGGGAGTTTAAGTTATGATAAAATAAGAGCCCTATACGAAGACTCTAACAAAAACTTATGGGTAGGTACTGAAGGCGGAAATTTAAATATGCTTTCAGGCGAAAACAGCAACAACTACCTTGGTTTTAAGGAGTTTACGGATATAAAAAAGACTTTCTCTATTGAGGAAATAAAGGTAGGCAGTAGAAATATACTCCTATTTGGTGGTGAGTCGCCTTATGGTATCTCTCAATTAGATATCACTAATCCTAGAAACATTTCTCTATCTTCAAAATTAGACTTTTCTGGGATTTCTGGTAGTATTTTTACAATTTTAAACGATAGCGAAAATAATTTATGGATTGGTTCTTATGCTGATGGCGTGTATCGCTGGTTGTATAACAATGATACAAATGAATATGTAAAAGACAAGCTTGCATCTAGTGAAAGGGACGTATTAAGCATTTCAAGTAGTATTATAAGAAATATCTTAGAGGATAAAAATGGTAATATTTGGTTTGCCACAGCTGATGGTATATCCATGTTAACCGATGAGGAAAAGCATAAAAAAAATCCAAAATTTCAAATTTTTAAACATGTTCCATTAGACGATAAAAGCCTAAGTCATAATTACATATTGGAGTTGTACGAGAGTAAAAACGGAGATTTGTGGATAGGTACTTTTGGTGGAGGGCTGAACAAATTTGTTCCAGAATCATCGGTTTCAAAGCCTTACTTCGTTGCGTATCAAGAAAAAGACGGACTTTCCAACAATGTAGTTAAGGGAATTTTAGAAGACGATTATGGCAACCTATGGATATCAACTAATAAGGGAATTTCAAAGTTTGATCCAGAAAATGAAACTTTCAAGAATTATGATGCAAATGATGGTTTGCAAGACAATGAATTTCAAGAATTAGCACGTTTAAGGCGAAAAAACGGAGAACTACTTTTTGGAGGTGTTAACGGTTTTAATGTTTTTGACCCTAACAATATTAAAGACAACCCTGTAGAAGGTGAAACTGTTATAACAGGCCTATCAATTTTCAATAAAAAAGTAAAAATTGGGGATACTATCAATGGCAGAATTTTGTTAGATGAACCTATTAGTAAAACCAAACAAGTAAACCTGAAATACAAGGAGAATAGTTTTGCAATAGATTTTGCAGGATTACATTTTTCTGCCCCAAATAAAAATAATTATTTGTACAAGCTAGAGGGTTTTGATAAAGATTGGATATTCGCAAATTCACAAAAACGACAAGCCACCTACACAAATTTATCACCAGGCACCTATACCTTTAAAGTAAGAGCCTCTAACAATGATAATATTTGGGATTCTAGTCCAGCACAAATCGAACTTGTGGTTGCACCGCCTTATTATCTTACAGGTTTCGCCTTTCTTATTTATGCCTTATTAATAATTGGAGCGCTATTACTTTACAGAAGGTTTACCATTATTAAAACTTCAAAAAAGCATAAACTAGAACTTGAACATATTGAAAGTGAAAAAAATGAAGAACTACAAAAGGCTAAATTAGAGTTTTTCACAAACATAACTCACGAATTTACCACACCATTAACCTTAATTCAAGGCCCATTAAAGTATCTTCAAAAAAGAGGTAACTCTTTGTCTCATGAGACGAAACAAGAGCAGTATAAGCTCATGGAGAAAAATACGGACTACTTAATGCGACTTATTTCTCAGTTACTGGATTTCAGGAAAATAAATCAAGGCAAAATGCGCCTTGTAATGAGAAATAGTAACATCGTAAACTTTATTAAAGAGGTAAGCGAACCCTTCCAATTTATGGCAAGAAAACAGCATATTATTTTTAAGGTTGAATCTAAAACTAATGGCAAATTGTCTTGGTTTGATCATGATGCCATTGAAAAAATAATAAATAACCTGCTTTCTAATGCTTTTAAATTTACACCCGAAAATGGTCGTATCAATATTACGATTGGCTATCACAAAGAATTAGAAACTTCACCATCTTCTCAATTCCCCAGTTATGTCCAAATTGATGTTAAGGATTCTGGCCCTGGAATGTCTGAAGACAAGGTTAAAAATATATTTGAGCGTTTCTTCTCAGAAAAGAATGAAGATAGAAAAGATGCAAAAGGCATGGGTATTGGTCTTACTTTCACTAAAGACCTCATTGAGCTGCATCAGGGAGAAATAAAGGTAGAAAGCAAACTAAATGAGGGCACTTCTTTTATTGTAAAACTACCTACTGAAAAGAGGGCTTATACAGATATTCCTGAAATTATATGTAAAGATGCATCAGAGAGTGACTTTCACTTACGCTCTTCTGAATCAGACTCCATGGCCATTAGTTTAAATGATGATATCGTTGATAAAAGTCTTATGGATTCTGGTAATGATTTACCTATTTTACTTGTTGTTGATGATAATGAAGATATTAGAACATTTATTAAACAAGCTCTAAAGGACAAGTATATTATATACGCCGCAGAAAATGGTGAAGAGGCTTTAGATATTCTTAGTGACATATCTCCTAAAATTGTGATAACGGATGTAATGATGCCGATTATGGACGGAATTGAGCTATGTAAACACATAAAAAGTAAAAAGGAGACAAGCCACATTCCTGTAGTAATGCTAACTGCAAAACTATCTCAAGAAAATGAAATAATAGGTTTAAAGACAGGAGCAGACGCATACATTAGAAAGCCATTTGACATTGAACTTCTAGAGCTAAAACTTGAAAATATTCTTAAGCATAGAGAAGAATTAAGAAAAAAATTCAACTTAGATATTACACTACAGCCTAAAGAAATTACCGTAACATCTGTAGATGAACGCTTTTTAAATCAGGCAATAGAAATTGTTGAAAAGCATATGATGAATACAGACTTTAACGTAGAAATGCTAGTTAAAGAAATGGGGTACAGTAGAACAAATCTCTATAAAAAGTTTAAGGAAATCACAGGTTTATCCTCAAGCGAATTCATAAGAAATATACGTCTAAAACGTGCGGTACAGTTATTTGAACAAAGTGATTTATCTGTAAAAGAAATTATGTACATGACAGGGTTTAACACCTCCTCTTATTTCGCTAAGTGTTTCAAAAAACAATTTGGTGTTAAACCTAGTGAATACGTCAGACAGAATAAAACAAAGGCAGAATAACTCAATTATCTAATCCCAGTAGAAGCATCACTAATCCTTGTAGTTTTATAAAGTTCGAATAACTCAGTGATTTTCGCCTTATACTCTGGGTTGTCTATAAGATTTTCGCTTTCCTTTTCCAAGATGTTTTCTTCTAAATTGAATAAGGCCATAGGCGTCATTGTGTTATACGTCTTATCTTTTTTATCAAACTGAATTATTAATTTCCATCCGTTTTTTGTAATCATACCTTGTTTACCTGTTCCAGATTGTGTGATTAAAAAATCATGAGGTTTACTGGTTTCGTTTCCTTTAAGTAAATCCAGTAAGGATGAAGAATCCTTTGCTTGATTCTCCGCGATAGTTTGATTAGTAATATCAGCCAATGTAGCCAGAATATCAATACCTAAAATAGGCTCTGCAGAAATTGATTTTGCATTAATTTCACCTGGCCACCATGCAATAAATGGTACACGAGTTCCTCCCTCATAACACTGATTTTTACTTCCGCGATAAATACCGCTAGATTTATGACCTGCTTTTAAAGTACCTGAAACCCGTAATCCTCCATTATCAGAAGTAAATATAAATAGTGTATTATCATAAACACCTTGTTCTTTTAGAGTCTGAATTAACATTTCCATCTGGACGTCTAGTTCTTTGACCATATCTAAATGGTTGGAAGGTGTAGCACCCCTTATTTCTTTCCCGTTTAAAACTTTCGATGGCGTATGTGGTTTATGTACAGCTTGAGAACAATAATACATAAAGAAGGGTTGTGTGGTATCCTCAGTGGCACTTTTGATGAAATTTACAGCTTTATTAGCTAGCAATTCTCCTGCATTAAAGGCATTCCAATTACTGTCTCCCAAACCTTCTTTCTTATCTAACTTGAAACCCATCTTTTTTGTCCGCTCATTAGTTATCAAAACTATTTCAGAATCTTCCTTTATTGGCATCATCTTGCCATTTTCGTAAACTGCATAAGGTTCAGCTTGTATACCTGCTGGATACATAAAGCTGTAATCAAAACCGTTTTGCACAGGCCCTTTATCAATTACTTTAGTAATATCTACGTTAATTTCGTGTTTCATACGGGGGCTTCTATACACCTCTGTGGGATCATCTTTTTTAGCAAAATCCATCCCAAATCCCCATTTTCCAAAAAATGAAGTCTTGTAGCCTGCACGTTTCATTAATTTACCTAAAGTAAGTTGATCCTCTTCAATTGGAGAAGGTTGATAACTTCCCCAAACACCCCAAGGCGCATAACTCCTATAGCAATGACTTCCTGTCATAATTGCATATCGCGTTGGTGCGCACAAAGCGGCAGGAGAATGCGCATCTGTAAATACCATTCCCCCTTCTGATAACATATCTAGAGTAGGGGTTTCAACAACAATATTTTGAGATTGCAAATTTCTATAATAGGAAATATCTCCAGTACCAATATCATCAGCCAAAACAACAATAACATTTGGTTGTTGTTGGGCATAAACACATATGCAACTACAAAGTAATAATACGTATATCTTGAAACCTTTCATTAGTAAATTAATTTAGGAAATCAAAATTAACATAACACATTAAACTCTGCCATCACAAATGGTCATAATTCAGACTTTTATAGATATTACAATTTTTTCAATTTTAATTTGTCAATTTGTCCTGTATCTCTTCTATGGATAATCCTTTTGTTTCAACCAAATATTTATAAAGAATGATCATTCCAATAAAAACTGTACTTGCATAAAACAATAGAGTATTACTAATACCGAATGTTGACAACTGCGTGGGAAAAAATGCTTGAATCAACCAACTTACGGTACTGGTAATTAAGGTAAAAAAGGGAATAGCAATTCCTCGAATGGTATTTGGAAAAATTTCTGAAAAAAGTACCCACATTACGGGTCCCAAGGAAAAATGAAACGCTGCAATAAAACTCAAAATTCCAACCAATATTATAACGGCATTTATTCTAGCCGACTTCTGAATTAATAATCCCGCATATTCTCTTGCTTCTTCCTCCCCTACTGATTCTAATAAAGCCTTCTTAAGTTCTATATCACTGCCATACTCTACACCAATCATACCTTCCAATCTTTCA
The DNA here is from genome assembly GCA_002428965.1 of Jejuia sp. UBA6058. GTDB lineage: Bacteria > Bacteroidota > Bacteroidia > Flavobacteriales > Flavobacteriaceae > Jejuia. Next base: position 432,239 of record DIYI01000017.1, read on the forward strand.
GAATTCTTTATTTCGGTCATTTCCGAAACCGCGTCCTTGGTTAAAGTGTAAGCCGCTGTTTTAAATCCATAAAAAGCAATGGCTAAACTTATTACAACCCATAACATACCTCCTAATATCATAGGTCTACGCCCTATTCTATCTACAAGAAATAAACCTAAAACAGTAAAAACCAAACCTGTTAAACCAGTCCAAATTGCTTGCATAAATGCTGCATCCGTTCCTAAACCTATTTGCTCAAAAACTGTGGGTGCATAAAACAATATGGCATTAATTCCAGAAGTTTGTTGTGCAATGGCAAGGGTTAAGGCAATAATAAAAATAACTCTGAACTTTTTATCAAAAACTCCTTTTAATTGGGCAAGTACAGAACGGTCGTCTGAACCCACGCCCAAACCATCTTTTATTTCTTCTAAATATACATCTACTTTCTCTTGTGGTAGTAATTTAGATAGTGTTCTTCGCGCCTCGTCCACTTTACCCTTTAGAAATAACCAAGCTGGACTTCGCGGAACTGTAAACAACAAAACCAACCATAATAGTGCAGGAATTATTTCGGATCCTAACATCCATCGCCATGTATATTTATCAAATCCAAGATTAACCAACCAAGAAGCATCTGATGATGCCCATTGTAAAATGAGATAATTGATAAAGTATGCACCAGATAATCCAACTACAATATTAATTTGAATCATTGTTACCAGTTTACCTCTTAATTTTGGAGGAGCAATTTCACCAATGTACATTGATGCTAAGGAAATTGAGGTGAACGCTAATCCCCCTAAAAATCTAAACCCTAATAACGTCCAATAACCCGAGGCAAGCGTAGAACCAACTGCTGAAACCACATATAGAGCAGCAACAATCTGTAAAGTTTTCTTTCTACCGTACTCGTTACATGCATAACCGGCAAATAGTAAAGCTAATAAAACCCCAAGTGCTGGTGCTCCAACCACCATTCCAAGCTGAATTTCATTTAATCCAAATTCTTGAGAAATAAAATTGACAGTTCCAGAAATTAAAGCGGCGTCCAATCCAAAAACAAAGCCACCCATAGCAACTATGGTGGCGTATTTGTAAGCATTACTTTTGTATGAACTCATATATTTTAATTTAGTTAGTTGTTAGAAATAAAATTGTGGAGTTGAATTTAATAAATTTAGTTTACACCTCTTAAAGAAATTTATTCAGGGAAACTATTGAAATAAAAAACGGAGAACATATTATTATAATACAATCTCCGTTTAAGTGACCTCGGCAGGATTCAAACCTGCAACCGCCTGAGCCGTAATCAGGTATTCTATTCAGTTGAACTACGAGGCCTTTTTAAGTGGCTGCAAATATACATTTTTTATTAAAATGCAACCAAACTTTTATTTCAAATTAGAAATTAGTTTGTTCTACTTATAAACTAAATCCTTTAGTTGATCAAAATTTAGAACCTTTGCTTAAAATTAAATGAATTAGAAAGCAATAAATCTATTAGCCATCTCCTCAAATAGTAAAACCAAAATTGAAAAATTTAAAATTTTGGACTATTCGTAAAGAGATTAATTAAAATATCATAATAAATTTTATTGGAGAAGTAAGTTATTTATCAATAACAATGAATTAATGAGGAAATTTTTGAAATTATAAAAAGTAAAACTCACAAAAAATAATATTTATTTATTCTCAAAAATTTATCAAAAAAAATATGGTATTGGTAATTTTAAAGCTAATAATAAAGATATTGTTATTTGCAAAAAAAAACCCACCATTCTGATAATTAACTAATTAAGTCGACGAAATACAACTACACATAAATTAACGGTTATTCAACGAATAAAAATGCCATGTAAAGATTAGTTGAAAGTTTTAAACTTTCAAACTTTAATTTTGTCCAAGGTCAAGTATAAGTCCACTGTTGACTGGTACTTATTTGGCCGAATTGATTGATAGCAAAATAATATACCCAAATGAAACTATTTGGAAGAAGGAAGCACATAAAACTTCAAAAGAGTTTTAGAACGATTTAATTTATTTGTTATTATGAAAACCCCATTAAAACAATTACTTACATTTTCTACTACCTTAATCATTGCATTTTATTCGTTGGTTGGTTATTGCCAAAATTTTAGCCAAAGTAACTTAAATTTTAATGGTTTTGACGCTGCAAACCAAATTACATCACTGATGTTTGGACCTGATGGCAGGCTCTATACTGTTGAATATACTGGATTAATAAAAATTTATTCAATTGAAAGAACATCTAATGGAATCTATAATGTTACCGGAGTTGAAATAATAAATGACATATTAAATATACAGGACTATAATGACTCTGGCTCTTTATTTCCTGTAGCTGAAAGAGAAACTACTGGAATTACTGTCACTGGAACTGCAGAAAGTCCTGAATTTTATGTAACATCTTCTGACATAAGAATTGGTGGTGGCGGCAAGGGTGATAGTGGCCTTGATACTAATTCAGGGATAATCACTAGATACATTTGGAATGGTACAGCATGGGACATAACGGATATTGTAAGAGGGTTGCCTCGGTCTGAAGAAAACCATGGAACTCATGGATTAGAGTTTGTAAAAAGTAATGGTATTGATTACCTTATTGTATGTTCAGGGGGAAACACTAATGGAGGGGCTCCTTCTTATAGTTTTACTTACTTACCAGAGTACGCTTTGTCAGCTGCAATTTTAAGTATTAATCTAACCCAACTGAATCAAATGCCAATTTTAAATGATAATGGTAGAAATTACATATATGATATACCAACATTGGATGATCCTACTAGGGCAAATCTGAATGGCATTGAAGATCCTGATAATCCTGGATATGATGGTATTGACGTAAATGACCCATTTGGTGGTAACGATGGCTTAAATCAAGCCAAACTAGTTCCTGGAGGACCCGTTCAAATTTTTTCACCTGGATATAGGAATTCTTACGATCTAGTGGTAACAACCTCCGGATCTGTATATGTTACAGATAATGGGGCTAATGGCGGTTGGGGTGGCTTCCCTGCAAATGAAGGAACAGGAAGCGTTACTAACGAATATTTAACTGGAGAACCTGGTAGTAGTACTCCATCTGGAGGAGAACAAATTAATAATCAAGACCAACTCCATTTGGTAACCAATGATATAAACTCATATAATTTTGGGTCTCTTTATGGTGGCCACCCAAACCCGACAAGAGCCAATCCAGGTGGAGCAGGTTTGTTTACAGCTCCAGCAAAAGTTGGTCTTGAAGGTGCTTTTTTTAGAACACAAAATTATGATCCTGATGGTTCTACAGCTAATTCTATCTCAGACCCCAATCAGGCTTTACCTGCTGATTGGCCACCTGTACCAATTGAGCTAGCAAATCCTATTGAAGGTGATTGGCGTGGACCAGGCGAGATTAATCCTGATGGACCAGATGATAATTCCATTCTTGAATGGGGCACTAATACAAATGGCATCGATGAATACACCGCCAGTAATTTTGGAGGAATGATGCAAGGTGATTTAATCGCCGGAACTAACTCTGGAGTGCTTAGAAGAGTTGAATTAGATAATAATGGAAACGTCGAAAATTATTCTCCTTCTTTTATTTCTGGAATTAATGGAAATAGCTTAGGTATAACGTGTAATGGAGATAACGAAATTTTCCCTGGCACTATTTGGGTTGGTACATTTAATCAAAGCATTACTGTTTTGGAACCTCAAGATTTTGTGACATGCATTGACCCATCGGAACCTGGATATGATGCAACGGCCGATTATGATAGTGATGGCTATACTAATCAAGATGAAGAAGACAATCTTACAGCTCCATGCAACGGAGCCTCTCAACCTAATGATTTTGATAAGGCAGCTGGCGGGAATTTGATATCTAATTTGAACGATACTGATGACGATAATGATGGTATTATTGATGCAAATGATCCTTTTCAATTAGGTGATTTTAATACCTCAGGCAGCGACGCATTTATAATTCCCGTTATAAACGAGCTATTTTCTGATAATCAGTTATTAGGTGGATATTTAGGACTAGGACTAACAGGCATGATGAATAATGGGGATTCTAATGGTAATTGGCTTAATTGGATAGATAGACGGGATGACTCGAATGATCCTAACCCGAACGATATATTAGGGGGAGCCATTGGAGCAATGACCATGCAAATGACATCTGGAACAGCTTTAGGTTTAATAAATACGCAAGAAAAGGCGTTCCAATATGGTGTTCAGACCGATGAAAATACTGGGATCTTTACCGTTTCTGGTACACTTGTTAATTTTAATCAACCATTACAATTATATGGTAACAATCAGACCCCTAATGGAGAGTTAGGTTTCTTTATAGGAGATGGTACACAAAGCAACTATATCAAATTTGTTGCAACAAAGCATGGGTTAACTTTTCAGCAAGAAATAAATGATATACTGCAAACACCTGTAGATATTTTAATTGATGAAATTGACCGCCCTCAGACTAGTATAACTTTTAATTTTATAATAAATCCAGCGACAGGTAATATCAATTTTGAATATGCTTTTGATACGGATAGTTTTATTTCTGTTGGTAGTCTTATTGCAGAAGGTAATGTTTTAAATGCTATACAACAAAGCAATCATGATTTGGCTGTTGGCTTTATAGGGACATCAAATGCTACTGGTGTTGAGCTAGAGGGTACTTGGGGAGCATTAAATGTTACTAAAGAACAAGAAGAACAAATAATTGTAGAATCAATTCCTGATCAAACACATGCTGTGGGAGATGTAGTTTTTAATATTCAAGTTGACGCTAGTGGTGGCGAAGGTGAATTGCACTATAATGCCATAGGGCTGCCACCAGGTCTATCAATTGATCAAGTTAATGGCACTATAAGCGGTACAATCTCATCCAATGCTGACACGAACAACCCTTATAATGTGCTTATCACCGTTGAAGATAGTGATGGAAATGATACTGATAATGCAACATTAAATTTTAGTTGGAATATAAACACTTCATTTAGCGGATCTTACCCTTATCTAAGAATTAATGCAGGTGGTGTATTTATTGACGCTAATGACGCCGATGTTGATTGGGAAGCTAATGATACCCCAGGAGCTTTTGATGGAACCAATTATTCAGTTAATACTGGAGGGGTTGGTGTTCATACCAGTGCAATTGGTAATATAATTAGACACTCTTCTATCCCTGATTATATTAGCGATACGATTTTTGATGATATCTTCACTAATGAGAGATGGGATGGTGCTGGCGAACCTGAAATGGAATTTACTTTCTCTGTACCAAATCAAGATTTAATCGTAAACCTATATTTATGTAATTCACTAGTTGCTACTAGCAACGTTGGAGAGAGAATCTTTGATATTGAAATTGAAGGTAGTGTTGTTAAAGCAAATCTTGATCTTATTACAGAATTCGGACATCGAACTGCTGGCATGCTCTCCTTCCCTATAACAATAAGCGATGGAGAACTTAACATTAAATTCTTACATGGACCAATAGAAAATCCTTTGGTTAATGCCATTGAAATAAGATCTTTGGAAGAAATTACCAATGGCACACCCATAAATGTAAATTCAATTACAAATCAATTCAATACTGTCGGGGATATTCTTGATGGAAGCTTGGTAGTAAATGCATCAGGAGGTGACGGAAATTTATCCTATACAGCTCAAGGTTTACCCTCAGGTGTATCTATAGAACCGACGAATGGTCAAATTGGAGGAGAAATTTTGTTAGGAGCAGAAACTTACAGTCCATATACTGTTACAATTACTGTAGATGACTCAGACCAAGATACTACAGATACTGTTACTACAGAATTTACATGGACTATTGCAAATGATCTATCTAATTCAACTGTTCTACATCGTATCAATGCAGGTGGTGTATTCATTAACTCAAATGATGCTGATGTTGATTGGGAAGCTAATGATACCCCAGGAGCTTTTGATGGAACCAACTATTCAGTTAATACTGGAGCTATTGGTGTTCATACTAGTGCAATTGGCAATATCACTCGACACTCATCCATTCCTAATTACATAAGTAATACAGTTTTTGACAACATTTTCACCAATGAGAGATGGGATAGTTCTGGGGAACCAGAAATGGAATTCACTTTCTCTGTACCAAATCAAGATTTAATAGTAAACCTATTTTTGTGTAATTCACTAGTTGCTACTAGCAACGTTGGAGAGAGAATCTTTGATATTGAAATTGAAGGTAGTGTTGTTAAAGCCAATCTTGATATTATTACAGAATTTGGACATCGAACCGCCGGCATGCTATCCTTCCCTATAACAGTAAGCGATGGAGAACTTAACATTAAATTCTTACATGGACCAATAGAAAATCCTTTGGTTAATGCCATTGAAATACGAAATTTTTCAACAACGCATACCATTAATGCCAGTGC